>CAVYCT010000007.1:0-49927 GCA_963766945.1 uncultured Actinomycetota bacterium | reverse complement strand
GGGCTGTAGGCAGTCCTACGCAACCCAATCCCACAACCGCGATCCGCCGCCCTTTCAAGGCATTGCCGGTATGCGTCGATTCGGTCTGTTCCAAACCAGCTCGCACCGTCTCCAAGCGCGCCGTCATATCTGACGCTCAGCAGCGGTGCGCCAGACAAGCAGGGCACGTCCAAGCGCGTAAACCATCCAGGTGGCATCGCGATTGTCCGCAGAACCTACGCCGACGCTGACGTATTCGGCGAACACCTCATCGTTGATGGTGATGCGGTTGCCGGCGATGGTGGCTCGCCATCCCGCTCCCGTGAGGGAATTACAAGCTTCACCAATGGTCCGAATTCCATCGATTACCTCAGCCACTTGGTTGACTGTTGGCGGACCTTTATCCGTGCGATGACCGGGTCGGCAAATCTGCGCCTTTTTCAGGCCCTCTAAGGAAACAGCTGGTTGCAATACACTTCGTTGGCGGGTAATTGGCATGTCATCCCCTCGAGGTTACAGAGCGGAATTTCACAACATCACCATCGCCGTTTCCGTGAAGCAGTCGCTGCGCAGATGTGATATCGCCTGGGCCCTCGGCCTTCGTACGCTCACCGACAGACTGCGGCACTGCAGTTATCAATGCACTCGCTGACGCTTCGATTAGCATCTCACCGGTTAATTGCTCCGCCTCGGCCACGAGTGAAATGCCACGATCTCGCAGTAAACCCGCGATCTGGAGTTGGTGATCGTCGACCACCTCTCTTCGCTTGGCTCTTCGCGGAACCACCACTGGGTATATGCCGATATCGAAGAGGCTCATCAGTGTGCCGACACCGGCATGGGTTATTACGACATCGGCATCGCGGGCACACTGTTCGAACTCTGATGCCCCGAGGTGCACCGTCGTTCTCCCAGGGAGCCCTTGCCGAGTAGTGATGCCGAGCTGCCAGACTGTTTCATCGTTGGCGAGGCCGGTGGCAAGCACTGCGTCGACCAATGCGTCGTATCGGTAGCTCTTGTTTGTTCCCAGTGTCACGAACAGGCGTGGCCGCGGACTCGGACTTCGAGAGACCTTTGAATAGGTCTCGATGAGGGATCGGCGATATTTCCAGCGGCGACTCGCCCAGCCCTCGTATTGGCAGTATGTCTGGATCCATGGCGACAGACTTGCCAGTTTCCCGCTGAGGGTTGGCCCGTCCACTCGCGCCACGGTTTCGAAGTAGAAGGCCGGGATGCGATGGAGCTGTGCGGCGGCGAGACCGACGACGCCAACCGCTGCGCCGGTTGACACAGCAGAAGTGAAGGCTTCCTTGCGCCAATCTATATCTTTCATTATTCGGACAAAAGCTCTGCCGGCAGGCCCAATGTCCCGAGATCCGACATACGGGATGTACAACACCCGCCGGCCACGAAGTAGAGATTCACTCTGGGGCGTCTCAAAAGTGACCCAAAGGGAGTCGGCGTCAGATCCGATGATGCGGGCCCACTTTACGAGCTGCGCCAAATGGCCGCCCGTAGTCGCAACAAGCAGATGCCGGCCAGCTATCGGTTCATTCAACAAGTCAGCCACCTCCCCCATAAATCGCAATCGGCGGCCCGGCTTACTTGCGATGCTCGGATGTCGAGCACGATTCTCCAAGTCCCAAAGCGGTTCAATCGCTTCCCTGCGGAGGAATCTAGCCGCGTATCGGCAGGTACGGCATCGGGTGTTTCCCTATCGTTGGCACCTCTGCCCCTATGCGAGCATCTGGCGGCACTTCGCTCATGTTTCGACAACACCTCTGCGCCAAAGGGTTTGATGGCAGGACGGAGGTCCTCAGACTTCACAAAGACCCGTACTCGTGCAGAACTTCACGCAAAATTGCATCTTGTCGTCACTCCCTTTGCACCATGCGGGATTCTTGTTGATGTCTGCCGCGCGCTGTGCATCCTTCTTGCCCTGAACACCCTCCGGAGTCATCGCCGAGTTGCCGGGCTTACCCGCCGAGGCGACGTGATTGATGCAGTTCAGGTTGAGATAGAACTCGCTTTTTCGATCGTTGTTGCCCTGGGAGTTGAGGAACCCGCCCTTGCGCCAGCTGGTGACCACGCAGTCATCCGTCGCGAGCTGGTCGCCATACACCGTGGCAATCACGGCTGTGCCGCCCCGTTTGGAAATCCAACCTGAGGCATCGGAATAAGACTTGCCGATCAGCGGGTCCGCGGCCGACGCAACGCCGGACCCCAATGTGGTCACGGAAAGTGCCACAGCACCAACGGCGGCCAAGATACGTACCACTAACCTCATGATCAGAAATCCCTCCATCGCGGCGTATCCAGACGAATCTGGCGCCCGTTTGGCCACATACCACGCGGCGTGGCAAGCGTCGTAGGTTCGCGGTGCCCCCAACGAGGCAAGACGTTCTTACGCTGCGACGCCAACGAAGCTTGCGAAGTCCGCCATCAACCTTTGTCCGCGCTCGCCGAAGTCCGGCAGCCCCCTCGGAACGCCGCATCTTTTCGTTTGCGGAGTGAATCTAGCCTTCTAGCGGTACGCCAGGAAACGGGTGTTTCCCTAATTGCCCAAATACATACCCTTGCCGATCGAGCGCTGAACGGAATCGGCCCATTAATGAGGCCGGCCCTGGTTGTGCCCATTGGCCGTTCGGGCTGAGTTGTGGGTTTGCTGAATTCTCACGTCGACGGCTAAAAGGCTCCCCTGATCCAGGTGGGGCTGGACCTGAAACCACGCTGCGCTCGGCCGCGGACAGCAAGCAGGCAGGGTTGGTTACGACACTCTCGGCTGGGGCATCGCAAAACTGAATCGGTACTGGCAAGCCCAATAGCTGCCGGTTTGATCAGCCTGTCGGCCTGAGCGGCCTATCTGAGCCAGCGCGTCGCTACGGCCAGCTCTTTCTTTGCGATGGCGGCGGGAGACGTCGGAGCGGGCCATCGAGTCGTTGAAACGCCGTCTTTTGCATCCTGGTGAGTTGAGACCTACCGCTGGCTACTGGAGTAGCGGAAAGCCTTACAAACACAATGCTGGGAGCCCCGCATGTTTCGCAGTCGCCCTTTCGTCGTTGTACAACTCAATACGTACAAATCTCGTTGCACATCCGTTGCAGGGGATCGGGCCAATCCGACCAAAAACTGATTTGCTAGGTCCATAATTCAACTTATGCACGGGGGCGGGGCGGCGGGGGCCGCCGAAATGCGGTCAGTGACATCGTTCTTGACAGCCGCCGGCACGCAGCCCTCGTGTCTGGTGATCGAGGGCGAGCTGGGCATCGGCAAGACCACGCTGTGGTTGGCCGCGATCGACCGTGCCCGCGAGCGTGGATTTCAGGTGCTGTCCGCCCAAACGGGTCAGGCCGAGTCAATGCTCGCCTATGCCGCGGCGGCCGACCTGATGGCCGATGTCGATGCGGCCGCCATGGAGCAATTGCCCGAGGTGCAGCGCGTTGCACTGGACAGGGTTCTCCTGCGTACGGACCCAGGCAGTCTCCCCACCAACCACAGGGTGGTTGGAACGGCGTTGTTGTCCATCGTGGAGGGTCTCGCGCGGACCAGATCGGTGCTGCTGGCGATCGATGACGTCCAGTGGCTGGATCCGTCGAGCAGGGCCGTCGTGGCGTTCGTCGCGCGGCGCCTCACGGGTCGGATCGGCGTGGTGTTCACCGAGCAGTCAAACAGCGGCCTGGCGGCCAGCACATCCTGGCTGCGGATGCGCGCGCCCGACGGCATCGACCGAATTCGCCTGCGCCCATTGATTCTCGGCGAACTACGCGAGTTGCTCGACGAGAAGCTGAGCCGCACGTTTTCTCGCCCGACGATGACACAAATCGCCGAGCTCTCCGGTGGCAATCCTTACTTCGCGTTGGAACTGGCGCGCACGATCGCTGACGAGCCGCCGGACAGCGACGTCGCGTTACCGGCCACCCTTGCCGAGGTGGTACGCAACCGAATCGGGCGTCTGGACAACGACGCGCGGGAGATGCTGCTAGCCGCCGCGTGTGCTGCCCAGCCGACGGTGGACCTTCTGGCGCGAGCCACGGGCAATCCCGTCAAGCGCACCGTCGAGCTATTGGAAGAGTCGGAGAGTCACGACATCGTCCGTATCGACGGCAATCGTGTGCGGTTCTCTCACGCCCTCTTGTCCAAAGGGATCTATGTAGACGCCAATCCCTCGCGTCGCAGGGCAATGCATCGGGTGTTGGCCGACGTCGAGATGCTGCCAGAGCTGAAAGCACGGCACCTTGCGCTGGCCACCGCGTGTGCGGATCCGGCGACACTTCGGGCACTTGACGAAGCCGCAGCGGCTGCAGGGGCTCGCGGAGCCCCGATTGCGGCAGCTGAGCTCATCGAGTCAGCGATCCGACTCGGGGGTGACACGCAGTCGCGTCGGCTACAGGCCGCCGAACACTATTACCACGCGGGCGACAACAAGAAGGCGCTTGCCCTACTCGAGCCTACGATCGGGCAACTGACGCCCGGCTCGCATCGGGCGACCGCCCTCAAGCTGTTGGCCAAAATACTAATCAGCGACGGACGTTTCGAGAAGGCCGCCGATCTGCTGCAATCCACCCTCGCCGACGCCGCGGACGACCATGCATTGTTGGTGCAGATCTTGCTCTTGTTAGCGGATGCTCTGGTCAACACCGGACAGTACGCCGCGTGCTTGCGTCACACCCGGCGGGCAGTGGTGCTCGCCGACGAACTCGATCTTCCGAGGCTCTCATGTCAGGCCCTCGCGATGTGGGTGACGGTGAACTGCGTCTGTGGCCAGGGAATCGACAAAAGCGCTCTGCAGCGAGCACTCGAGCTGGAGATCCACGACATCGACGCGCCATATCCCCCAATCGCGAGCAGCGCCTCTGCACTGGTGCTGGGCTGGACAGGTCGTCTCGACGAGGCGCGCGAGCAAATGCGTGACGTCCGTCGCCGCTGCCGTGAACACGGCGCCGAAAGCCTCATGCCGTTCGTATCGCTGCACAGTACGTTGATCGAAATCTGGTGTGGGAACTTCACGATTGCCGGGCAGCTCGCCGAGGACGCGATGGAGCGGGCCGAGCACTTTGGTGGTGATTACGCTCTCGCTATCGCCCATACCCTGCGCGCGGTGGTCGCGGCATACACCGGATGCGACAGTGAGTCCCGCACCGGCATACAGGCCGCGATGGCGGCAGCCCAGCAATGCGGCGCTACCGGCCTGATGCAGCGGCCAATCGCGATCTTGGGGTTCCTCGAGGTTTCTCTGGGCAATTACGCCGAGGCGCTCGTGGCGTTACAACCGCTGATCGCCACATTCGACGCAGTCCCTGGCACCGAAATCATCACCGCCTCGTTCCTACCCGACGCGGTAGAAGCGATGGTAGGCATCGGTAGGCTCGACGATGCCGAGCCGTTCATCGCGGCGCTAGAACACAACGGGCGCAGGCTTGATCGCGCGTGGATGCAGGCAGTCGGTGCCCGCTGTCGGAGCATGTGGCTGGCCGCACGCGGTGATGTCGAGGGCGCCGCACAGTTGGCCCAGCAGGCGCTGCTCGCGCACGAGCGGTTGCCGATGCCGTTTGAACGCGCCCGCACTGAGCTTCTACTCGGCCACCTGATGCGCCGGAAACGCGACAGGGAGCTCGCGGCAGCAGCCTTGCATCGGGCTCTGGACACCTTCGATGAGATAGGCGCTCCGTTGTGGGCCAAGCGCACTCGTAGGGAGCTCAACCGGATCCGCGTCAGGCCGCACGACGACTTGGGGTTGACCGCGTCTGAGCAACAGGTGGCCGAACTCGCCGCCTCGGGCATGATAAATCGCGACGTTGCCGCCGCACTGTTCATCAGTCCGAAAACGGTCGAACACAGCCTCTCGAGCACGTATCGCAAACTCGGCATCCACTCGCGTGCCGAGCTGGGGCAGCGGATCAGGCCAATCAACCACGAGGACTCGTCGTTCATCCGACGGCGCCGCCCCTTGACCAGTGGCGTACGGTGCGCGCACGCGAGTGGTAGCTCCAGGAGCATGGACCGAGGTTGACGGGTCGACCGAGATTGACAGCCCGCCGTCACTCGCAAGCGCATAGGTTGGCGCGCGTTCGACGTTCTTCAGACCACGTGTGTTGACGACAGCGGTTGCGGTGGCGGCTGTCGCGTTCGCGTTCGCCACACTTGTTCTGCGAACCCGGCCGTTGACCGACCTGGTCTCACTAGTAATTGCTGTGGGATCGCCCTATATTCCTTTGCTCGCCATGTGCGGACTGCACTGTCTGCTCTATGCAGGCGAGCCTTCTTGTTTCTCGTGGCCGTCGCCGTTTTGACAGCGACACTCTCGGTACAGGGTCCTGGTACTACTTCGCGCGCCCTACCGATGTCGGTGAACACGTCGATGTCCGGATACTCTCAGCGAATCTTCGCAAAGGGCAAGCTGATCCGACGTCATTCGTCGAACTTGCAAAACGAAGCGCGGACGTCATCACCGTTTCGGAGCTGACACCCGAGGAGGTGCAACGGTTTTCGCAAGCCGGAATAGATGAGGCGTTTCCCTACTCTCGGCTGATCCCTCGACCGGGATCCAAGGGAATCGGACTATGGAGCCGATTACCGCTCGGCGCTACGCCGCCGCAAAAGCACCTTGACGTCACCATTGTCGCGACCAGGCTGCAGATACCCGGGGTGAGGCTCGACCCCTTGGTCGCCAGCATGCATGTCATCTCGCCCGTTGCCTCCGACGCGAACGCGTTTGGCGACTGGAGAAGCGGCATTGCGACCTTGAAGGCGGTTCTGACCGAGTTCGCCGAAGACGCCGGGCCGGCAGCCGTCATCGTCGGCGGTGACTTCAACAGCACACCCGACATGCGGCAATTCCGCGACCTACTGACCGACGGCTACCGGGATGCCGTCAGGACAGACCGGCGCGGGTTTCGCGCCGACCTTTCCTTCCAACGAGTGGTTCCCGCCGATCATCACTATCGATCACGTGCTGACCCGCCAGGCCGCCGCCTCGGCAATCCGGACGGTAACCATCTCCGGTTCGGATCACCGAGCACTGCTGGCCACAATCCAGGTGCCGCTCGATCCGACGGCGTCGCTGAGTCTAGCCTCGGCCTCGGAGATGTTGCGGGTGACCGCCGGGTCGACCGAGATGCCCGGGCCGGTGGTCGTCGACATGACAACCTTCTTCAGGTAGCGGCCCTTCGACGACGACGGCTTGGCGCGCAGGATCTCGTCGAGCGCGGCGCCGTAGTTCTCGGCCAGCGCCTTCTCGTCGAAGGACGCCTTGCCGATCACGAAGTGCAGGTTGGCCTGCTTGTCGACGCGGAAGTTGATCTTGCCGCCCTTGATGTCGGACACGGCCTTGGCGACGTCGGGCGTCACGGTGCCGGTCTTGGGGTTCGGCATCAGGCCACGCGGGCCGAGCACGCGGGCGATCTTGCCGACCTTGGCCATCTGGTCAGGGGTGGCGATCGCGGCGTCGAAATCCAGGAAGCCGCCCTGGATCTTCTCGATCAGGTCGTCGCTGCCGACGATGTCGGCGCCGGCGGCGGTGGCCTGCTCGGCCTTGTCGCCGACGGCGAACACCGCGACGCGGGCGGTCTTGCCGGTGCCGTTGGGCAGGTTGACGGTGCCGCGCACCATCTGGTCGGCCTTACGCGGGTCGACGCCGAGCCGGATCGCGACCTCGACGGTGGCGTCCTGCTTCTTCGACGACGTCTCCTTGGCCAGCCGGACGGCCTCGATCGGCGGGTACAGGTGGTCCCGGTCGATCTTCTCGGCGGCTTCGCGATATGCCTTGCTGTTCTTGCTCATTCGTTTCTCCTACTTGATGAGTTGTGGTCGGTGAGCGCTCGCGCGAGCGCTCATCGCGGCGAGCTGGCCCTCCCACGGGATACGGCCGAACTATTCGACCGTGATCCCCATCGACCGGGCGGTGCCGGCGATGATCTTGGCCGCCTGATCAATGTCGTTGGCGTTCAAGTCTTCCTTCTTGGTCTCGGCGATCTCGCGCACCTGATCCCAGGTCACCTTGGCGACCTTGGTGGTGTGCGGGGTGCCGGAACCCTTCTGCACGCCTGCGGCCTTCAGCAGCAGCTTGGCCGCGGGCGGGGTCTTCAGCGTCGAACGTGAAGCTGCGGTCCTCGTAGACGGTGATCTCCACGGGGATGACGTTGCCGCGCTGGCTCTCCGTCGCGGCGTTGTACGCCTTGCAGAACTCCATGATGTTGACGCCGTGCTGGCCGAGCGCCGGACCCACCGGCGGGGCGGGGTTGGCCTGCCCGGCCTGGATCTGCAGCTTGATCTGCCCGACGACTCTTCTTCTTCGGGGCCATGGTGTTCGGTGTTCCTTTTCTCTAGAACTAGATCTTGGCGACCTGGTTGAAGGTCAGTTCGACAGGTGTTTCGCGACCGAAGATGGACACGAGCACCTTGAGCTTCTGTTGTTCGGCGTTGACCTCGCTGATCGACGCGGGCAGCGTGGCGAACGGCCCGTCCATGACGGTGACCGACTCGCCGACCTCGAAGTCGACCAGGATCTCCGGACGTTCCAGGGTGGCCTCCGACGAGGCGGCCGCACCGGACGTGCTCTTGGCGGGCTTCTTGGCCGCCGCGGGCGGCAGCAGGAACTTCACCACGTCGTCGAGGCTCAGCGGCGACGGACGCGATGTCGCACCGACGAAACCGGTGACGCCGGGCGTGTTGCGCACCGCGCCCCACGACTCGTCGTTGAGCTCCATGCGGACCAGGATGTAGCCGGGCAGCACCTTGCGGTTGACCTGCTTGCGCTGGCCGTTCTTGATCTCGGTGACCTCTTCGGTGGGCACCTCGACCTGGAAGATGTAGTCGCCGACGTCGAGGTTCTGCACGCGGGTCTCGAGGTTGGCCTTCACCTTGTTCTCGTAGCCGGCGTAGGAGTGGATCACGTACCAGTCGCCGGGCCGCAGCGCGCAGCTCCTTCTTCAGCGTGACCGCCGGGTCCTCGTCCTCGTCGACCGCGGGCACGTCGACGGCCTCATCCGCAGGCGCCTCGCCGTCGGACGCGTCAGCGGCCTCGGCCGGCGTCGCGGCGTCTTCCACGGCCTCGGCAGCTGTGCTGTCCTCCAGATGCTCAGCGGCCTCGTCTGCGATCACGGTCGCCGGGTCCGCTGCGTCGGCGATCGCGTCGGCCACGGCCGAAGGCGATTCGCCCTCGAAGCTAGTCACTTGTCAGTCCTCTCGATACTTCGCTCGTCAGCCGCCGCCGAAGACCAGCGTCACGACCTTGGTCAAGCCCAGGTCGACCACGCTGATCAGCGCCGACCATGAACGCCAGGAAGACCAGCACCACGGAGGTGTAGCTGACCATCTGCTTGCGGTTCGGCCAGATCACCTTGCGCAGCTCGGCGACGACCTGCTTCAGGTAGTTCCAGACGTAGGCGATCGGATTGCGCCGCCCTTTCGTGGGCGGTCGGCGGCCTTCTTGGCGGTCTTCTTGGCCGAGCCGTTCTTGGTCGGCGAAGCCTTGGTACCGGTCGCCAGGTCGACGGCCTCGCCGGCGTCCTCGCCGACGGCACCACGACGCGACCGCTTGCCCGAGGGCCGGGTCGGGCGGGTCACGACCGCCGACGGCTCGTCAGTGGTGTCGGTGCCGGTGCCTGCGGAGCCAGCACCATCGCGCTCGTCGCTCACCGCATGCCTTTCGTCTGGTTGTTGTGGTCACTTTCCAGTGTCCACGCTTGTCGAGTATTCAGTTGAGCAGGGGCGACAGGACTTGAACCTGCAACCTGCGGTTTTGGAGACCGCTGCTCTGCCAGTTGAGCTACGCCCCTTCAGGGTGTCCCGGCTGGCAGGGCCACCCGGTCCGGGGCTCACACAATTCGCGCGCTCCCCGTTCGGTCGATCAAAGCCGACGGACAGCGCGCTGGACTGGGAAAACCCCGAGGTCCGAGTGTAGCGCGGACGCCGTCTGAGTTACTAATCCGCCTCGTGCCCGTTCTCGGCGGCCGACATCGCCGACGGCGGTGCGGATGACCTGGCCCGTCTCGGGGTCCCATTTGGCCGAGATCGAGTTGTCGCCCTCGTGGCCCATCAGCGTGGTGAAGGACTCCATGACCACGTTGCCGTCCACGTCGGCGCAGCACGTTGCGCGTCGTGACGATGTCGGCGCCGAACCGCTCGTCGACCGTCAGGACGTGCATGGTGCCGGTCAGCGCGTCACCGTCGACGATCGGCCGGTGGAACTTGAACTTCTGGTCGACCTGGACGATCTGCATGGTTTCCAGGCCGACGTCGACGTGCTGGAAGAAGTGCCGCTGGATCATCACCGCGAAGATCGACATGAAAGTCGGCGGGGCGATGAGGGCGTCGTGGCCCATCGCGGCGGCGGCGGCCTCGTCGTGAGTAGGCCGGGTCATCGGCCTTCACGGCCTTTGCGTACTGGCGGATCTGCTCGCGGGCCACGACGAAGGTGTCGGGGTACTTCCAGACCATGCCCCGGATATCGGCCTTCAGTGCCATGTCCTACGCCAACTTCGCAATCGCGACCGCGCGGCCGAAGATCTTCTTTCCCCCCGTCGTGGCCGACAGGGCGATGGTCACCGACTTCGTCTCTGGCTCAACGGATTTCACACGACCATTGAACACGATTTCCGCACCGACACCGTCGTTGGGAACCGGCACGACGGCGGTGAACCGCACGTTGTACTCGGTGACCGCGGCCGGATCGCCGACCCAGGAGGTGACGTATCCGCCGCCGAGCCCCATGGTGAGCATGCCGTGTGCGATGGCGGTGTCCAGGCCGACCTGCTTGGCGATGTCGTCGTCCCAGTGGATCGGGTTCAGGTCGCCGGAGACCCCGGCGTAGTTGACCAGGTCCTGCCGTGTCAGCGGGATCACCTTCTCGGGAAGCTGGTCGCCCACCTTTACCGATTCGAACTCACGCAGTGGCATGTGAAAAGCCCTCTTCTCCGTCTTCACCTGATCGGCCCGCCAAGGTCGTGTACGTCTCCTGCACGACGTCACCCTTGTCGTTGGTGATGATGTTCTTGGTCACGATGATGTCGGTGCCGTGTGCCTGCCGAACTGAGTCCACGTACACGTCGCAGTACAGCTTGTCGCCGGCGTGGATCGGCTGCATGAACTTCACCACCTGATCCACCTGGACGATCTGCTCGTCCTGGATGCCGATGTTGGCGTTGGCGAAGAACGCCGTCTGCGCCTGGTAGCCGAAGACCGAGATGAACGTCAGCGGCGCAGGCAGCGAGCCGTGGCCGAGCTCGGCGGCGGCCGCGTCTTCGTGGTACGCGGCGTCGTCATTCTTGACGGCGACGGCGTATTCGCGCACCTTCTCCCGCCCGACGATGTAGTGGTCGGGATGGCGGTAGTGCAGCCCGACGATCTGCGCTGACAGCGACACGATTCATGAACCTCTCGGTCAACCCTGGGCTGACGCCCACGGGTTGGCGCGCGTTAGCGCGATTCCTTGTGCGCTTGGTGCTTGCCGCAGTTCGGGCAGAACTTCTTGATCTCGAGCCGGTCGGGATCGTTGCGGCGGTTCTTCTTCGTGATGTAGTTGCGGTGCTTGCACACCTCGCACGCCAAAGTGATCTTCGGCCGTACGTCGGTACTGGACGCCACGTTGTTGCCTCTTCCTCAGATACGTTCGTTGTCTGGTAGCGATGGCCGGACTTGAACCGGCGACCTAACGATTATGAGTCGTTCGCTCTAACCAACTGAGCTACACCGCCTTGTCGGTCCGGTGCGGTTGCTCCTCGCGTCCGCCAAACCGCCGAGCCCCCTAACGGAATCGAACCGTTGACCTTTTCCTTACCATGGAAACGCTCTACCGACTGAGCTAAGGGGGCCTAGCCCGCCGAGCGATGCCGAGGGCCTTAAAGAGGGTACATTCTCGCCGATAGGCTCGCCAAACCGCTGGTGAGGAGTAGGACGTAATAGTGACTGAACCGGGCTCCCCCCGCGTGGCCGTTTACCTCGACTTCGACAACATCGTCATCTCGCGCTACGACCAGGTGCACGGCCGTAGCTCGTTTCAGAAGGACAGGACGGCGGGCTTTCACAAGGTGCCCGGGCGGCTGACCCAGGCGACCGTCGACGTCGGCGCGATCATCGACTTCGCGTCGTCGTTCGGCACGCTGGTGCTGACCAAGGCCTATGCCGACTGGTCGGCCGACGTCAACGCCGACTACCGCGGCCAGCTGGTCGGCCGCGCCGTGGACCTCGTCCAGCTGTTTCCCGCCGCGGCGTACGGCAAGAACGGCGCCGACATCAGGCTGGCGGTCGACGCGGTCGAGGACATGTTCCGGCTGCCCGACCTGACCCACGTCGTCATCGTCGCCGGTGACTCCGACTACATCGCCCTGGCGCAGCGCTGCAAGCGACTCGGCCGCTACGTCGTCGGGATCGGCATCACCGGTTCGATCAGCCGCTCGCTCACCGCCGCGTGCGACGAGTTCGTCACCTACGACGCGCTGCCGGGCGTGCCCACGCCGCAGCCCCAGCCGCAGAAGAGCAAGCCCCGCAAGGCCAAGGCAGCAGCCGACGACCAGGAGCCCGAGTCGCCCGACCCGCAGGCCACGGCGACCAGCCTGCTCGAGCGCGCTCTGCGCATCGGCCACGAGAAGGACGACGCCGACTGGCTGCACAACTCCGTGGTCAAGGCGCAGATGAAGCGGATGGACCCGTCGTTCTCCGAGAAGTCGCTGGGATTCCGTTCGTTCAGCGACTTCCTGCGGGCACGCGAGCGACGTCGTGGAGCTCGACGAGAGCAGCACCACCCGCTTGGTGCGGCTGCGCAACGAGGGCTGAATACTCTGGGGCTATGACGGACCGCCTGTATTTCCGGCAGCTGCTGTCCGGTCGCGACTTCGCGGCCGGCGACATGATCGCCCAGCAGATGCGCAATTTCGCCTATCTCATCGGCGACCGCGAGACCGGCGACTGCGTCGTGGTCGACCCGGCATATGCGGCCGGGGATCTGGTCGACGCGCTGGAGGCCGACGGCATGCACCTGTCGGGCGTACTGGTCACCCACCACCACCCCGACCACGTCGGCGGCTCGATGGCCGGCTTCTCGCTGCAGGGCCTCGCCGAGCTGCTCGAACGCGAGAGCGTGCCCGTCCACGTCAATGCCCTTGAGGCGGACTGGGTTTCACGCGTCACGGGTATCGCACTGTCCGAACTGACCTCGCATGAGCACGGCGACATCGTCAAGGTCGGCGACATCGACATCGAGCTGTTGCACACCCCCGGCCACACGCCGGGCAGCCAGTGCTTCCTGCTCGACGGCCGGCTCGTCGCCGGCGACACGCTGTTCCTGGAGGGCTGCGGCCGCACCGACTTTCCCGGCGGCAACGTCGACGACATGTTCCGCAGCCTGCAGGCTCTTGCGCAGCTCTCCGGCGATCCGACGGTGTTCCCCGGCCACTGGTATTCGATGGAGCCCAGCGCTTCGCTGTCGGAGGTCCGGCAAAGCAATTACGTGTACCGGGCGAGCAATCTCGAACAGTGGCGCATGGTGATGGGCGGCTGACCCTCACCTCTGCAAATGGGCATTCAGCCGGGGTTCGGCAACGGCGGCTGACTGCGGAAAAGTCGCCGGGTACGGCGAACCTGCGCTATTCTCCCGTTTGCTCAGCGCCCGCGCGGCGCGTGACGGGGAGGACCCTCTGCGATGACGACACCGCCCACGCCCGCCGGCTGGTATCCCGATCCCGATGGCGCTGGTGGCCAACGGTATTGGGACGGGTCCACGTGGACCGAACACCGGTCCCCCGCCGTGGACACGACGCCCGCCGCAGCGGAGCCGGCGGCGCCCGCGCAGACGCCCGGTAGCGAGCAGCCGACCGCCGTCGTGCCGACCTGGACGCCGCGGACCGAGCAGCGCGGCGGCTCGCATCGCAAGCCGGACGACGACGAGCAGTTCGAGCCGACGCCGCAGGTGACCGAACCCGTCTCCCAACCGATCACGCCCGAACCCCCGCCGATCACCCCAGACGAGCCGTCAGCCCCTCCAGCACCGCCGACCGCGCCCCAGTTCGACACACCCGCGCCCGACGAACCGCTCTTCGGCACACCGCCGCCCGAGGGGCCTGCGCCAGACGCCCCGCTCTTCGGCGCATCGCCGCCCGAAGCGCCGCGGCCGAAGCGCCGCGTCTACGAAGAGCCGCGGTACGACACACCTGCGGCCGGGAGTGCCGCAATACGAAGTGCCGCCAGTACGAACAGCCGCAGTACGGACACCCATCGCCCGCAGTTCGACACACCACCGTTTGGCGCACCGACGTCGGCCGCCCCGCTGTTCGACTCGTCGGCACCTCCGCCTGCGGCCGGCGACAACCGCAAGAGTGTCCTCACCTGGTTCGTCGCCGCGTGCTCGGCGCTGCTGTTGGTCCTCATCGCCGCCATCGTCTACGGGTTCTTCATCCGCGAAGACAAGGGCGTGCAGGTGGCAACGCCCGACCTGGGCACGTCGACCTCTGAAACGTCGACCGAATCGACCGAGACCACCGCGTCGACCGAAACCCCCACCGAGTCGCCGACCGCGGCCCCCGGTACCGAGGAGGCCACCGATGGCCCGATCTCGTTCACGGTCCACGGGGTCGAGATGGGATCGTCGGTCGTCTCGTCGGATGCGCCGATCGAGAAGACCGCCGTCGGCCAGTACGTGGTCGTCCATATGACGGTCGCCAACGTCAGCGCCGACCCGGCGACGTTCGTCGGCATGTTCCAGACGCTCACCGCCGGGGGAACGACGTACAACATCGACGACGAGGCGACGGCATACCTCGGCGGTACGTCCGCCGATCTGGAGCCCGGCGCGACCGCCGACGTGTCGATCGCGTTCGATGTGCCCGTCGACGTGCAGCCCGAAACCATCCAGCTGCACGCCGACCCGTCGACACCCGGCGTCGAATTCACCGTGTCGTAGGTTTTGAGCAGACTGGGGGGTGTGGCCGACACCCTCTACGCCGATGTTTCCGAGTGGCAGGTTGGCGTCAACGACAGCTATCCGCATCCCGTGCTGTGTATTCGCTCCAACGACGGCACGTATCGAGATCACCAGTGGCGCAACAACTATGATTGGTGTCGCCGCAACGCCGACAGCGGACGCCTGACGTTCTTCATCGTGTACTTCGTGTGGCGGCCCAATTGGCAGCAAACCGTCGACACGTTCAAGGACCTGGTGCGCACGCCGCATCCGAAGATGGCGGTGATGCTCGACGTCGAGTCGTGGGACGGTCAGATCCGCGGCGACCGGTCGGCGGCGATCAACGCCACCTATGAGTCCGTCGGCGCGTTCGTGGGGTCGGCGAAGAAGGTGATCGGTTACGGCAATGTCGGCGACCTCAACAACGTGTGGCCGAACAAGCCGGCGGGCATCCGCCTTGTGGTGGCGGCCTACGGACACAACCCGTCGTATCCGGGCAAGGTCGCCCATCAGTACACCGACGGATCCGGCCACGGCGGCGGCCTGCCCGAGGGGGCGCCACCCTTCGGGCGTTGCGACATGAACTCCGCCGACGGGTTGACGGCGGAGCAATTCGCCGGAGCATGTGGGGTTGCGGCGACGGATTCCGCCGTCATAAAGGTTGCAGACTCAAGAATCCGTCGCGAAACTCGGCGATTGTAGGGCATTACGTCTGTACACGACGGCGTTCGCCGGGCAAACTGTAAACCAAGCGTTGAATAGCCCGTCGGGGGTCCCGGTGAAGAACCTTGTGCTCTGCTTCGACCGCGCCGGTCGCATTCCGGGCCTTCGGGATGCCACCAACGTTGAGCGCCTTTTCCGGCTGGTCGACGACACCGCAGAGCAGATCACCTGGTACGACCACGGGATGCGGGCGGCCGATCGCACGGGCCTGCGCCGGACCCTGCGGTGGCGCGAGACCGCCGTCGACGACACGTACTCGGCAATCGCCGAGGCGTACGACTTCCTGATCGACCGCTGGGAACCCGACGACCGCATCTACATGTTCGGCGTGGGCCGCGGCGGGTACTGCGCGCAGGCCCTCACCCGGCTGCTCGGCACTGTCGGTGTATTGCCGGACCTCAAGGACTTTGTTCTCGCTGCGTACGCGCTGCCGCGTACGCACCGCACGCCGGAGGATTGGCAACGAGTCACGCGGGTCGCCGCGGAACTGTCGGGACAGCGCGAAATCAGCGTTCCCGTATGGTTTTTGGGCCTGTGGGACGCGGTGAGGATTCCCGGACTGCGGCGGTCGATGCCCGGCCCGATGCCCAATGTGAAGTTCGGCAGGCACGCGGTCGCCATCGACGGCCCGCCCGGCGAGCGCCTTGTCGCGGCGGCCTCCGAACGCATCGAGGAGGTGTGGTTTCGCGGGGCGCACTGCGACGTTGCGGGCGGCCACGGCGCATGCGGGCCGCTGGCCGACATCACGCTCGACTGGATGCTCGACGGCGCTCTCAAGGCCGGTGTGGACGTGGCGCCGCGGCGGCGGTGCACCGCGCCTGCGCCGGACGAATACGACGCCCTCGCCGGAAGCGCGCACACGATCTCCGTCCGCAAGGTGCCTTCGGATGCCCTCGTGCATGCCAGCGTCGACATCTACCTGCGCGAACACCCGGAGTATTGGCGGCGCCTGCCGGCTCATGTGATCTGGGCCGACGCGAATTGGGCGGCACGGCGCGAGCGGCTGATGCCCGCCACGACTCCGCCGGTGCGAGTCGAGGCGCGGGAGCTGGCCGCCGTCGCTTCCTGAGCGTCGCAACTTCCGTCTCTGGTTTCTCACCAGGCAGTGCAGCCTCAGCAAATCGACGCCAGCGCCAATTAGCAAATGATGTAGTAGCCGCCGGACCGTGGTAAAACCGGTTGCGTGGACAGGGTCGAACTGATGGCGTTCAGCGTCACCGACGTGTCGGCCACCGGCTGGATGGCAGTAGCGGCCTGGGTGGCTGTCGTGGTTCTCATCGCGGCGCTGGTGTACGCCTGGCGTGCATACCAGCGGTCGCGGCAGCAGAACGAAGAACTGATGCAGCCCAACGTCGCGATGTACATGGAGCCCGCGGCCAACGACTGGCATCTCGTCGAGCTCGTGGTCAGAAACTACGGTCGCACACCGGCTTTCGGCATTCGCTTCGACTTCGCCCATCCGCCTACGGTTGGCAAATACGAGTCGGCCTACGAAGACCGCTACGTCGACATCGTTCCGCTCAATCTGCCTGCGGAGATCCCGTACCTGGCGCCGTCACAGGAATGGCGGATCGTGTGGGACTCGGCGCTGGACCGCCGCGAACTCGGCGAAGCCATCGCGTCGCGCTTCGACGGCGCGCTCACCTATTACGACCGGCCCCAGAGTGGCAAGGGATCACGCGGAGCAAAGCGCGCCAGGCACCAATACCGGTCGTCTGCGGTGCTGGATTGGGCGACGCTGCACCCCGTCGAGCGGCTGGAATTGCTGACCACCCACGACTTGGCGCGCCAGGAGAAGCAGAAGCTGGAACTGCTGCGCAACCTGCTGACCTACTACCACTACGCAACGAGCGAAAGTCGCGAGGAGGTGCTGCGCGGCGAGATCACCCGGGTGCGCAACGCCGCCGACGCCCTGCGGGATCGCTTCCAGGCCGAGTTCAATGCGCCGCGAGACGTGCCCCGTGACATTCCGCACAACAACTACGCCGTCAACAACCGCGTCAACGATCGCGTCGACGACCGAGTCAACGATCGCGCCGTCGACAGATCGAGTCGACAATCGCGTCGAAGACCTGTTCACCAATCCGATCGCCAACCCCGTCAATCCCGTAGCCCGTCAATCCCGTAAATGACGTCGTCACCGATGCCCCCAACGACGCCGACTACGACGATGCCCACACGCAGATCATCAACGGGCGGCACCGGCGGGGTCTGGCCCATAGGCCCACTTCCAGACCCGCGCTTGGGTGACTTGCGGCCCGACAACCCCTCGCTGCCGGGCTGAGTCAAAGCTATGACCGCGCGGCCTCGCCGTCGTGCGTAGCGCGCTACCCCAGTCCGGCTGCGGGGTGCTTGGCTTTCGTAGCGACGTTACGTAACATCGATCTGATTCCACGTTGCGCTCAAAGGAGAGGCGATGACCAGCACAGTTGGGTACGAACTCAATGAATCCGTAGCGACGATCACGCTGGACGACGGCAAGGTCAATGTGCTCGGCCCGGCGATGCAGACCGCGGTGAACGAGGCCCTCGATCGCGCCGAGAAGGACGCCTCCAAGGCGGTCGTGCTCGCGGGCAACGGGCGGGTGTTCAGCGGCGGCTTCGACCTCGCGGTCTTCCAGTCCGGCGACGCGAAGGCGGCACACGACATGCTGGCGGGCGGCTTCAGGCTGTCCCTGCGGTGCCTGACGTTCCCGAAACCGGTCATCATGGCGGCCACCGGCCCGGCGATCGCGATGGGTTCGTTCCTGCTGCTCTCCGGCGACCATCGGGTCGGGCAGCCCAAGACGCGGTGTCAGGCGATCGAGGTGGCGATCGGCATGACGATCCCGATCTCGGCGATCGAGATCATGCGATTCCGGTTGACGCCTGCCGTGTTCGACCGCGGCGCGTCGATGGCGGCGACGTTCGTCGGCGACGAGGCCATCGCAGGCGGCTGGCTCGACGAGATCGTGGAGGCCGACCGCGTCGTCGCGCGTGCGCAGGAGGTGGCGGCCGAGGCGGCCGCGACACTGCATCTGGGCGCGCACCTGGCGACGAAGCTGAAGGCGCGCGATGGCGCACTGAAGGCGATCCAGGCCGGAATCGACGGGCTGGCAGCAGAATTCACGCTGTCCTAGGGCGGCAGAGGCACTGAGATGCCCAGGGCGAAGCAGCGCACGCCCGAGCTTCGGGACCACCTGCTGGAGGTGGCCATCGCGACGCTGTCCGAAGAGGGCATCGCCGGTTTCACGACACGGCGGGTAGCCGAACGCGCGGGCACGTCGGTGCCTGCGGTATACGAGCTGTTCGACGACAAGGCCGGCCTGGTGCGGGCGATGTTCTTCGAGGGCTTCCGGCTGCTGGGCACCGAACTGGCCAAGGTCCCGGTGACCGACGACCCGGTGGCGGATCTGGAGCGGCTGGTTCCGGTGTTCCGGTTGTTCTGCCGCGCCTATCCGACGCTGGCGCAGGTGATGTTCTCGCGGCCGTTCGCGGACTTCGAGCCGGGGCCCGACGAGCTGGCGGCGGGGGCGTCGGTGCGCGAGGTGTTCATCGGCCGGATTCAGCGGTGCGTCGACGCGGGGGCGATGTCGGGGGATGTGACCGATATCGCGCACGTATTGCTCGCTCTGGCACAGGGTTTGGCGGTGCAGGAGCTGGGCCGGTGGCTGGGCCCGTCGGGGCCGTCGGTCGAGCGGCGGTGGAAGCTGGGCATGACCTCGCTGATGGCCGGATTCCGCCCGAACTAGGTCGAGCAGGGCCGCCCGGTACGACGGACCGTTGGGCGGCCGAGTCGCCGAGTCGACCGGGGTACGACGTCCAACGGTGCCCACCTCTGAGCGAATTTTTCGCTGACCTACTACCGTCGGTCCAAGGTTCAGCGATTCTTTCGCTTCGAGGTGGGCAACCCGGCGATCTATCTCTCGGACGCCGGGCCCGATGAATTGGGGCAGATGCCTCATGTGCCACCGCGGGCCGCCGACAAATGATGGCGGCATGACAACGTCACCCCAAGCGGCCGCGGCCGCCACCAAGACCCAGCCCTTGCCCGACGGAGACGAGGAGCGGGTCGTCGGCTTCGGCGTGATGGGCCTGCCCTTCGCCAACGGGCACTATCTCGCGTTCCGCGATTTCCCGGAGACGTCCTTCTCCCCCGCGTACCTGTCGGTGTGGCATCGCACTCCCGACGGCGTGTGGACGTTCTACGCCACCACTCCCGGACCGCAGAGCTGCTCACGGTATTTCAGCTCGGCGACGCCGATCGACCCCGTCGTCTGCGATATCGACGCCACCTGGATCACCCCGTGGTCGCTTGCGATTTCCATTGACGGCGTGCTGGATTGGCGCGTCGACATCAAGCGAACGTGGGCGACGCGCCTCATCAGCGTCATCGCGGACAGCATGCCCGCATCGATGTCGAAGAGCCGCAGAGTGCTGGCGATGATGGGCCCCGTCGTCGGACCGGTCCTGGGCATCGGCAGGATCAGGCTGACCGGTAACCTGCCGAACGGCCAGGAGTTCCGCATCGCCCCCAGGCGCGTGTGGGCGGTCGCCGATTCCACCGCAGTCGTGAACGGTGAGGATCTCGGGCCGGTCGGACCTCACCCCGTGCAGGGGAACCTCGCCGACTTCCAGCTGCCTCAGCGCGGCATCTGCGTGGTTGCGCAGGGCCGCTTCGAGGTGTTTGACGTCGCCCGGCACCGCGACGGTGACCGGCTTGAGCTTTCCGACTGATCCGGCGATGACAACGGCGCAGAATCTACTGATGACCGGCGGATCGACAGCGCCAGAGCTTCCGACACGTGCGGAGGTTCTGGCGGCGCTGTCGGTGGCCGTCGACCTCGGGCTGGGTCAACCCGCCGAGCACATGCTGCGGTCGGCGCTGATCGCCACCCGGATCGCGGACCGGCTGGGGCTGACAACCCAGCAGCGCGATTGCATCTACTACACAACGCTGATCATGTGGATCGGCTGCCACGCCGATTCACATGAATACGCGCGGTGGTTCGGCGACGACATCGCCGTGCGCCGTGACTCCTATCTCGTCGACTGGTCCGGGTTGCCGTACATGCGGTTCCTTCTGACCAACATCGGCCACGGGGAGTCGCTGCTGTCACGTCTGCGCACCATGTCGGCGCTGTTCGTCAATGCGCGGGGCCATATTTCGCAGCTCATCCACTCCCACTGCACATCGGCGGCGCTGCTCGCCGAGCACATCGGCCTGGAGTCCGATGTGCAGACCGCACTGCGGTACACGTTCGAACGTTTTGACGGCGGCGGACTGCCTGCGGGCGCGGCCGGCGAGGCGATACCCATCGAGATGCGCGTCGCGCAGCTCGCCGACATGGTCGAGGTGCACCAGCGGGAGTACGGACTCGAGGGCGCCGTCGCGATGGCCCGCAGTCGGCGCGGCGGGCAGTTCGACCCCGCCGTCGTCGACGCGTTCGTCGCCGACCCATCGGGAGTGCTCGCGGTGCCGTCGACCGGGGACGTATGGCCTACCGCGCTACGACAGGCGCCGGACCGCAAAACACGGCTCGACGGTCAAGCGCTCGATGAACTCCTGGTCGCGCTCGGCGACTTCGTCGACCTCAAATGCCCGTTCACGTTGGGGCATTCGCGCGCCGTGGCAGCGCTGGCGGCCGACGCCGCGGCCGCGGCCGGGCTGGACGGCGACGCGGTCGCGTTGACGCGGCGGGCGGCCAGTGTGCACGACATCGGCCGTATCGGGGTGTCGAACCAGATCTGGTCCAAGTCAGGCGGTTTGAGCATGGCGGAGTTCGAACGCATGCGGCTGCACCCGTATCTGACCGAGCGGATCCTGTCTCAGGTCCCCGGTTTACGGCAGGTGGCGTCGGTGGCCGCCAACCATCACGAATGTCTCAACGGCGCGGGGTATCCGCGCGGCCTGTCGGCGCGGCAGCTGGCGATGCCGGACCGGCTGCTGGCGTGTGCGGTCAGCTACCAGAGCGCGCTGGAGCCGCGGCCGTACCGCGAGGCCCTCGGTCCCGCCGGAGCGGCGCGACGGCTGCGCGAACGCGTGCGCGACGGTGAGCTCGATTCGGTGGCCGCCGACGCGGTGTTGCACGCGGCGGGGCACGCGTCGGGCAGGCCGAAGCCGCGGCCGCATGGGCTCACCGCGCGGGAGGTCGAGGTGCTTCGCCTGGTCGCACAGGGAGCGACGAATAAAGAAATCGCCGCGACGTTGGTACTTAGCGAGAAGACAGTCCGCAATCACGTTGAGCGCACGTACACCAAGATCGGCGTCTCCAACCGGATCGGCGCGAGCATGTACGCGCTCGAGCACGGACTGGCGCAGAGCCGCGATTCTTGAGGCATTCGCCTCATGTGATCCGGCGCGCCACGAATGAGGATGAGGCCATGAATCGTTTACTGGCAATCAGTTACGGCGCGATCAGCTATGTGCTGTTCCTCGTCGTGTTCGTATACGCGATCTTGTTCGTCGGCGACATCGCGGTGCCGCGCACTGTCGACAACGCCATCGCCGCCCCGGTCGGTCTGGCGGTGGCCATTGACTTGATGCTGTTGACCCTGTTCGCGGTGCAGCACAGCGTGATGGCGCGTCCGGCGTTCAAGCGGTGGTGGACCCGCTATGTTCCTGCAGCCGGTCGAGCGCAGCACGTACGTGCTGTTCGCGAGTCTGGTTCTGGCCCTGCTGCTTTGGCAGTGGCGGTCGATTCCGGCGGTGGTCTGGGATGTTTCGTGGACGCCTGCGCGACTGGTGGTGTGGGCGCTGTTCTGGCTGGGCTGGGGCATCGTGCTGGCGTCGACGTTCATGATCAGCCATTTCGAGCTGTTCGGGCTGCGTCAGGTGTTCGCCCTTTGGCGGGCGCAGCCGACTGCCGAAACGGGCTTCCAGGCGACGCTGCTCTACCGGGTGGTGCGCCATCCGCTGATGCTGGGATTCATCATCGCGTTCTGGGCGGCGCCGACGATGACGGCCGGGCACCTGTTGTTCGCGGCGGCCACGACGGGCTACATCCTGATCGCCCTGCAACTGGAGGAACGCGACCTGATGGCACTGCTGGGGACGCAGTACGGCGAGTACAGGCGGCGGGTGCCCATGCTGATCCCGGGCGTTCACAAGCGGAACGCTGACATGAGTCTTGGGCGCGAGCCTCGGGCTTCAGTGCGGGGTTAACCCATCCCGTTTTCGCCGGACGCAGCCCGGCGCTCAGACTGGGCGGGCTTAGACGTGGATGTATTGCGTGATGATCGATAGTGGGGCGCCGGTGCAGGAGACGGCAAAATGGAACGGGGACCAGAGGTGGCCGCGCATTCGGTCGCGGACGCAGGCGCCGGTGTGTTCGCGGCGCACCGCGTAGGCGGTGCGACCCTTGAGCCGCTGTATCAGCGTTGAGATCGCCAGCGCGGATGGGTAGGCGACCGGTGCACGTGGTCGGCTTGAACTCGACCAACTCGACAAGGAGTTCATCGCAGACGGTGCGCATGGTGTGCTCGCAGAGGGCGAGCATGGCGTCGGTAAATACCTTGCGCCGGTATTTGGTCACGAACACCAGATGTGCGTGCCGCAAGCCACGCTGTGGCGATTGGGGTGATAGGTCGGGGTTGTCGGTGGGTGGCCCTAGGTCGGTGGTTATGCAGATGCGTTATCGGTACCGCATCGAACCGACAGGCTCCCAGGGCGACATGCTGGGGCGGGTGTTCGGTTGCTGCCGGGTGGTGTTCAACGATGCCTTGCGGGTCCGCGACGAGGCGTATCGGGCCGGGGTGAAGCTGCCCGACAGCGAGGTTCAGCGCCGCGTCATCACCCACGCCAAGACGACCGTCGAGCGTGGCTGGTTGTGCAGGTGCCCAGTGTGGCGCTGGTGCAGTCGGTCAACGACTCTCGGCGGGCGTGGCGCAACTTCTTCGACTCGGCCACGGGTAAGCGGCGGGGCCCCAAGGTCGGGCGGCCGCGGTTCAAGTCGCGGAAGGATCATCGGCAGTCGTTTCGACTCACCCGCAACGGCTTCAGCCTGAAACCCAATGGCCGACTGTTTGTGGCTAAGGTCGGCGAGGTGGCGGTGCGCTGGTCGCGGGAGCTGCCCAGCGTGCCGTCAAGCGTCACGATCATTCGCCAACCCGACGGCCACTTCTACGCCAGCTTCGTCGTCGACGTACCCGCGGCCCCGCTACCGCCCGTGGAGCAGGAGGCGGGGGTGGACCTGGGGATTGCCCGGTTGGCGACGATCGCCAGCACCGGCGGGGTACGCACCGACGTGGCGAATCCGAAACACCTGGGCCGCAAGCAGCGGAAGCTGGCGCGGTTGGAGCGGGAGAAGTCGCGCCGGCAGAAAGGATCAGCCGAACAGGAACAAGACACGGCAACGGGTCGCCATCGCGCACGCCGCGGTGCGCGGGCGAGGCGGTACTTTCACCACAAGCAGGCTTTGCGTGGGCGATGGTGGAGTGACCGATATCCGGGGCCGCGTGTGGCGCAACGGCAAGCCTCAAGACGACTTCGAGTTCTCGGCGATCTCGGACTACCTCGTCGAGGACGACGCCCTGGTGTGGTGCGACATCTACACCCCCGACCACGCGGTCCTCGAAGACCTGGCGCAGGAGCTCGAGCTGGACAGCTGGGCCGTCGAGGACGCCCTCGCCGACGCGGAACGCACCAAGGCCGCCGTCTATCGCACGCACACCTTCTTCACGGTGTACGGGGTCAAGGTCAAGGACCCCCTGCCGGAGGACGAGTCCGAGTCGACTCTGGACATCCACCGCATCTCGGGATTCGTGCTCCCACGCGGGCTGATCACGGTGCGGTGTTGCCGTACTTCGACATCGACGCCGTGTCGCAGCGCTTCGACGAACTCGGCGGGCAGGAGTACGGCGTCGGCTCGCTGGTGCATGGGCTGCTCGATGTCGTGGTCGACGGGCACTTCGAAGCCGTACAGTGCCTCGACGACGGCATCGAGTCGATCGAGGACGCACTGTTCGAGAACAATGCCGCGAAAGGGTCTGCAGCGCAAGACCTTCCGGCTGCGCAAAGATCTGGTGGAGCTGCGGCGGGTGGTGCTGCCGATGCGCGAGGTGGTCAACTCGATTCAGCACCGCAGGCTCGACGCCAAGACCGCGCCCGAACTCGACCCGCTGTACGCCGACCTCTACGACCACGTACTTCGGGCCTCAGAGTGGACGGAGTCGGTGCGAGACATGATCACCACCGTGTTCGAGACGAACCTGTCGCTGCAGGACGCGCGGCTCAACACGGTGATGAAGAAGCTCACCGGCTGGGCGGCGATCATCGCGGTGCCGACCGCGATCACCGGCTTCTACGGACAGAACGTGACAGTATCCCGGCATCGAGACCGTCGGTGGTTTCGTGACCAGCACGGCGATCATCGTGCTGCTGGTGCTCGGCCTGTACTGGATGTTCAAACGGCGAGACTGGTTGTAGCGCATGGCAATCATGCCGCACTGCGTGGTGTGCGGATTCGGCGCCGGTTCTCGTGTGGCCGGCTCGGTGGAGTTCGCCGACTACACCGAGGGCTGGCGGGAGCCGACGTCGGCGACGGGCCAGCCGATCATCGGATGGTCGAACGAGCTCGGCGTGACGGCGCCACCGGGAGTCGGGCTCTTCTGCACGGACCACCTCCGGAAAGCGAAGAAGCTGCGGCGACTTCGGGCTACTGACGCCGTCGCACAGATGCAGGGCGGCAAGGCCGGTCTGACCGCTCGATTACGGAGCTTCTTCAGCTAGCCGAAGCACTGGGCCGAGTGGCGGAGCAGCATTTCTCCGGCGCGCCGATAGTCGTCGTCGGCGTTGAGGGTGAGGACACCGACGACGTCGCCGCGCGTCTCGTACCAGACGCTGAAGCCGTTGTGGTGATCGACGAGCCTGCTGTGGTCGTATCCGCCGCCCCAGCCGCGGTACCTCAGAACGGATTCGCCTATCGTGCAAGAGAATCCGGGCACCTGGTCCCACGAAGCCGCGACGCCGGCCGCCGTGAGCCCGGCGACGAATCCTTGATGGGCGGCGTCGCGCCAGTGCTCGGCCGGGATGGAGCGGCCTGCGGTGACGTTGTGGGCGAGCGCGACATCGCCTGCGGCGTAGACGTTGTGCGCGGAGGTGTGCATGTGTTCGTCGACGACGATGCGCCCGTCGCGCGTTTCCAGGCCGGCGGCCTCCGCGAGCCTGATGTCGGGCCGCACACCGGTGGCGGCGACGACGATGTCGCAGTCGATCGTGGTGTCGTCGTCGAAAAGCACCCGGGCTGTCGTCGATCGACTGCACGGCCGTCCCGCCGACGAAACGAACATCGTTGTCGGACAGTATCTTTGCCACCCGCTCACCGGCCTCGAATCCGAACCGCCGGTAGAGCGGAACGGGTTCCGCGGCGACGAGCGTGGTCGAGACCCCGCGGACGGCAAGGCCAGCGGCGGCCTCGCAGCCGATCAAACCTCCGCCGATGACGACGGCCGATTCGGCGTAGCAGGCGGCCATCTTCAGCGCGACGGCATCGGCGAACGACCGCAGGCGCAGGGCGGTCTCACCGCCGGGCACATCGAGCGGGACGGGCATCGCACCCGACGCGACGAGTAGGTGCCAGTAGGGGTAGCGCCTGCCGCCCGCGGTGACGACTTCCTGGCGGTCGAGGTCGATGGACTCGACGGTGATGCCGCGGATCAGGTCGACGTCGTTGCGCACGAACCAGCCGGCGCTGTGCAGGTCGAGCTTTGCCTGGCGGCCGCAGAGATAGTCCTTGCTCAGCGGGGGCTTGGCATACGGCAGCGCCGGGTCGACGGTGAGAATGCGCACCGGGATATGGGGGTGCCTGCTGCGGAACGTCTCCGCCGCGCTCACCCCTGCGGGACCGCCGCCGATGGCGATGAAACCTGGTGCCACCACATTTCCTGGGTACCACCTCAGAGACCCGTTTACCCCGCTTGTCAGGGTTTCGTCACATTTGCTCTACGCCTGGCCGCCGGTCCCCCAGACGAGGCAGAAGGTGTGGCCCGCGGGGTCGCGATAGACGCGGAAGGTGTGGTCCTCGACGGCGTCGGTCACCCGCGTGGCACCCAGTGCGAGGACGTCGCGCTCGGCGTTGTCGATGTCGTCGATGAGCACGTCGAGATGGAATTGCTGCGAACCACGCGGATCGGGGAAGCGCGGCGGCTCGTACTCCGGGGAGGGCTGGAACGCCAGCCGCCTGCCGGTGGGATCGGTCAGCACGACCCAGTCGTCCTCGCCCTCGACGGTGCCGCCGAGCACCCCGGCGTAGAACGTCGCCAACGCTCGGGGGTCTTTGCAGTCGAGGACGACGGAGCGCAGCGATCCGATCATGTCGCGCTGAGTTTCCGCTATCGCGGCGACCCAAACGGGGGTATGGGAGCATCTGCGCATGAGTTCGCAGGACGATCCCGAGGCGCGCATCAGGCAACTCGAGCAACAGTCCGCCAATCACGGGGCGGTGGAGCTCGGAGCGGACCAGTACAGCGGCGGCGTCAACCCGACAGCACCGCTGCCTCCGCCGGTGTACGGCAACCAGCAGATGCCGCCGCCGCCCTACAGCAACCCTTATCAGGGCGACCCGTACGGCGCGCCGCCGTTCGGTGTGTCGTTCCCGCAGGGCCCGAAGAAGGGGCCACCCGTCGGGCTGATCTTCGGGTTGATCGCCGTCTTCGTCGTCATCGTCTTCGCCGGCATCGGGGCCGTGGTGTGGAGCATGTCGTCGGCCACGGAGGTCATCAACTCACGGCCGGGCGGCGGCACGGCCGGGCCCGGCGGGGGCGGAACGTTCGACGCGCCCAGTGCCGAGCCCAGCATCGCCATCCCGACCATGCCGAGCATCCCGAGCATCACCGGGCTTCCCGGCGACTCGGAGGCCCCCACCGTGGAGCCGGGTGGGCAGTTGAGCATCGCGGGCATCGAGAAGAACGTGACCGTCGCCTGCAACGACGGCGACATCAACGTCAGCGGCGTGAACAACACGGTCAATCTCACCGGCCACTGCGCGAGCGTCACGGTGTCCGGCGTGAACAATCGCGTCACCGTCGAGGGCACCGAAACGATCAGCGCGTCGGGCTTCGACAACCAGATCACCTACACGACGGGTGATCCGCAGATCGATACGACGGATTCGAACACCGTTCAGAGAGGCTGAGCCGCTCAGTCGATGATGACGGGCGCGGCGTTCTTGCCGCGGATCGCGACGAGGCCTCCGCCGATGACCAGTGCCATCCCCAGGATGACGTAGAGCGTCGGTGGATGGTCCCAGACGGCCCAGTCGATCAGCGCCGTGAAGACGATCGTGGTGTAGACGAACGGGCCCATCTTCACCGCGCTGGCGTACCGGTATCCGAGCACGATGAAGACCTGGGAGAACAGCTGCGCCAAACCGACGCCGATCAGGTAGACCCACACGCGCTTGTCGATCGGTTGCCATTGCACGACGGCGAACGGAAGCACCAACAGGGTGGATATCAGGAAGTAGTAGAAGAGAACTCGCAGCATCGGCTCGGTTGCGCCGAGCCAGCGCACGGACATCAGCGCGATGGCGAGTAGCAGCGCAGCGGCGATCGCGAACAGTGCGCCTTCATTGAACGTCGCGTGGTGGGGCTGCAGGACCAGCAGCACACCGATGAACCCGAGGGCCGCCCCGATCCAGGTTGCGGCCGACGACTTCTGCCGGGATACCAGCCAGGCGATGGCGGGCATCCACAAGGGGGCGCTGAAGCCGAGCAGCATCGCGTTGGTCAGCGGCATCACCGTGATCGCCATGAAAAGGGCGTACCAGCAAGCGGTTCCGGCGCCGGCACGCAGGATGTGAAGTCCGATCTTGCCGGTCTTCATCGATGCCCAGCCGCCGCGCAATGCCAGCGGCGCGACGAACACCACGCAGATCAAGTTCTGGAACAACACGACCACCGCGGTCGACGTGTATTGGCCGGCCGCTTTGCCGAATGCGCTGACGAGGGCGACGCAGAGGAAAGACAGGGTCGTGAAGACCGCGCCGACGACCAGGTTCTCCGGTTTGTGGCCGGTGGGAGCCGCGGGTGTCGGCGTCTCGGTCATCGGGCTGCCCCCAAGGGACTCGCGGTTGGTCCCCGCAAATTAGCACTTCCGCAAATTCTTGGAGGCGCCATTGCGGGACCGGTCTGGTTTGGATGTCGCACCTGGCCACTATGGTCAGGGTGAAAGGGGTGGTAATCGACAGTGAGTGAGCAAACGAAAGCACCGACACTGACGACTCGGTTCGCCGACGCGATGGTCTACGCCGAACGGCTGCACCACACGCAGGTGCGCAAGGGCGGGAACATCCCGTACGTCGGGCACCTGATCTCGGTGGCGGGGCTGGTGATCAACGACGGCGGTACCGAGGATCAGGCCATCGCGGCGCTGTTGCACGACGCCGTCGAGGATCAGGGCGGTCCGCCGACGCTCGAAGAGATCCGGGTCAAGTTCGGCGAGGACGTCGCGCGCATCGTCCGCGAGTGCAGCGACACCGACGAAGAGCCGAAGCCGCCGTGGCTGGAGCGCAAGCAGTCCTACATCGACCATCTCGCCGGGGTCGGCATGGACACGTTGTTGGTCTCAGTGGCCGACAAGCTCGACAACGCGCGATCGATGCTGCGCGACTATCACGAGCATGGCCCGAAGCTGTGGGAGCGCTTCAACCGCAAGAACCCGCAGGACCACCTGTGGTACTACGGCGGGCTGCTCGAGGCATACCGGAAGCGCGGACTGACGAGCTGGATGGTCAACGAGCTCGACCGTGTGGTCACGGAGTTGAGGCGACAGGTTGAGGCAACGGCCTAAGACGGCGGCGGCGGGTCGAGCATCTCGACGTGGTCGCGCTGCCACTGGTAGCGGACGCTGTTGACGGCCGCGGGCGGGCACGCATTGCACTCACCGGGCGTCTTGTAATCGAGAACGACAGTGTCGCCGGTGCTGGCCGCCTTGTTCAGCGACGTGAATCCGTACGCCTTCGAGGTGCCGGTGCCCAGGTATTCGCCGCGGTGAAACATCAACGCCTGCACCGGTGAACTGCCGGTTCCGCTTTCGATCATCACCAGGATCGTCGAGAGATCCGAGCACGGGTTGTAGTTGCTCTCGATCGGCGTGCTGTTCCAGCCCATCCCGGTTTGTGGTTCAGCCGGGAGTTGCCCAAGAGCAGCCTTCAACGCACTCGTCTCATCCGGTCCGCATGTCATCGGTGCAGCGCCCGGCTCGGACGAGGACGGCGCGGCAGGTGATGAAGCGGGCGGCCCGGCCGAGGACGGCGCGGCCTGCGATGGCGGCGCCGTCACCGTGACCGTGGAGGGCGTCGTGTCGGGTGAACCGCACGCACTCGCCAGCGCTACAGCTGACCCGCCGACAATCAGAGTGAGTCTCCGCCACATGGTCGGAGTCTGGCACGAATGGAAAGCGACTCGCAGCTACAACGAGGGTTCGCGGATTCGCCTAAGGTGGACCCCGATGGGCCTGCACCTTCACCGCGCTGAACGCACCGACCTTCTCGCCGACGGCCTGGGTGCCCTGCTCGCCGACCCGCTGGACGATCCGTTCGCCGAAGAGGTCGTCATCGTCCCCGCCAAGGGCGTCGAGCGCTGGCTGAGTCAGCGGCTGAGCCACCTCCTGGGCCGCGGCTCCGGCGCGGACGGCGTCTGCGCAGGCATCTCCTTCCGCAACCCGCGCTCGCTGATCGCCGAGATCAGCGGCATCGACCGTGACGATCCGTGGTCCCCCGACGCCATGGTGTGGCCGCTGCTCGACGTCATCGACGCCAGTTGCGGCGACGACTGGTGCAAGACGCTTGCCACGCACCTCGGCCATTTCGAAGCCGGCGAGGAAAAGGAGTTGCGCCAGGGCCGCCGCTACTCCGTCGCGCGCCGCCTCGCCGGCCTCTTCGCCTCCTACGCCCGGCAGCGCCCGCAGCTGCTCATCGACTGGGAGAACGACGTCGCAGGCGATATCGACTCCGACCTGCATTGGCAGCCGCCGCTGTGGCGTGCACTGCTCGACACAGGTCGACGCCGACCCGCCTCACATCCGGCACGCCAAAACCCTTGCCACGCTTCAGGAATCCCCGACCGACCTGCCGCAGCGGCTGTCGCTGTTCGGCCACACCCGGCTGCCGAGCACCGAGATCGAACTGCTCGAGGCCCTGGCCACCCATCACGACCTGCACCTGTGGCTGCCACACCCCAGCGACGACCTGTGGCAGCCGCTCACCGGCGTCCACGGCCCCATCCCCCGCCGCGACGACACCAGCCACCGCGAGGTCGGCCACCCGCTGCTGGCCACCCTCGGCCGCGACCTTCGCGAACTGCAGCGCAGCCTGCCCGCCGACCCGGCCACCGACGAATATCTGACCGGATCGGCAGGCGGACACGCCACCCCGACACCCTGCTGGGCTGGCTGCAGTCCGACATCGCCGCCAACGCGGTCCGGCCGACAAGGCCGCGCGCACAGCGCAACCGACCGCTCGGTGCAGGTGCACAGCTGCCACGGCCCGGCCCGCCAGATCGACGTGCTGCGCGAGGTGCTGCTCGGCCTGCTCGCCGACGACACGACGCTCGAACCGCGCGACATCCTCGTCATGTGCCCCGACATCGAGACCTACGCGCCGCTGATCGTCGCCGGCTTCGGGCTCGGCGACGTCGTCGCACGGCGCCCATCCGGCACACCGACTGCGGGTCAAGCTCGCCGACCGCGCACTGACGCAGACCAACCCGCTGCTCGGCGTCGCGTCGCAACTGCTGGCGCTCGCCGGCGGCCGCGCCACCGCCAGCGAGGTGCTCAACCTCGCCGAGGCCGCGCCGGTGCGGGCTCGCTTCGGCTTCAGCGACGACGACCTCGACGCGATCGCGGACTGGGTGCGCGAAGCCAACATCCGGTGGGGTTTCGACCGGGAACACCGCCAGCCCTACGGCGTCGACTTCGTCCAGAACACCTGGCGTTTCGGCATCGACCGGGTGCTGGCCGGGGTGGCGATGTCCGACGACTCGCATGCCTGGCTCGACACCACGCTGCCGCTCGACGACGTCAGCAGCAACCGCGTCGAGCTGGCCGGACGGCTCGCCGAGTACGTCGACCGCCTGCACAACGCCGTCGACTCACTCACCGGCACACAAGCCGCTCGAACGATGGCTCGCCGCACTGACCGACGGCATCACCTTGCTTGACCGCGGTCCCCGACGCCGACGCCTGGCAGACCAGCCAGGTCGAGCGCGAATTCGCCGACGTGCTGCGCCGAGGCGGGCGCCCGCGCGGACACGCTGCTGCGGCTGCCCGACATCAGCGCGCTGCTGGACCGGCACCTCGCGGGACGGCCGACCCGGGCGAACTTCCGCACCGGCACCCTGACGGTGTGCACGATGGTGCCGATGCGCTCGGTGCCGCACCGGGTGGTCTGCCTGGTCGGTCTCGACGACGGCGTGTTCCCGCGGCTGGGCGTGGTCGACGGCGACGACGCGCTGGCCCGCGAGCCGATGACCGGCGAACGCGACATCCGTTCCGAGGACCGGCAATTGCTGCTCGACGCGATCGGCGCGGCCACCGAGACAGCTCGTCATCACCTACACCGGCGCCAACGAGTACTCCGGCCAGCGCAGGCCGCCCGCGGTGCCGCTGGTCGAGCTGCTCGACACCCTCGACCTCACGACACCGGAGCAAGGTCCGCGACCGCGTCCTCGTCAGACATCCGTTGCAGCCGTTCGACATTCGCAACGTCAACGCCCGGCCAGCTCGATGCCTGCCGGTCAGCCGTTCACCTTCGACCCGACCGCGCTGACCGCCGCCAAGGTCGCCGCGGCGGCATCGCGAGGAGCGACCGCGTTCATCTGCGAACCGCTGCCGCCGCCGCCGCCCGACGACGTCGCGCTCGACGATCTGATCGGGTTCTTCAAGGATCCGGTGAAGGGCTTCTTCCGCGCGCTGGACTACACGCTGCCGTGGGATGTCGACGGCGTCGAGGACGCGATGCCCGTCGAGATCGACGCCCTGCAGGAGTGGACGGTCGGCGACCGGATGCTCGACGACATGCTGCGCGGCATGAACCCCGAACGACGCGCAGCACGCGGAATGGCGGCGCGGCTCGCTGCCGCCCGGACAGCTGGGTTGGCGCAAGGCACAGGAGATCGCGCGATCAGGCCGACGCTCTGGCCGACGCCGCCACAGCGCCACCGCACGCAGGATCCTCAGGCCGTATGACGTCGACATCGACCTGGGATCGGCTGGGCGCGGCGGCGCTCGACGCGGGCACCGTGTCCCGCGGTGTTCGGCGAGCGGCTGGTGTCGGTGACGTATTCGAAGCTCGACGGCCAGCATCTGCTGGCGTCGTGGATTCCGTTGGTGGCGTTGACCGCCCGTCTTCCGCGCCGGGACTGGTCGGCGGTGTGCATCGGGCGACGCCAAGCAGCGGCACCACCCCGACGGGAGCGGCTCCTGGGCCCGCCGGATGGCGCGGTCGACGTGCTGCAGCGATCTGGTCGCGATCTACGACGCCGGCCGCCGCGAGCCGATCCCGTTGCCGCTCAAGACGTCCTACGCGTGGGCCGAGGCCGCTCACCACGCGCGGCGACCCCGATGCGCGAGGCCGGCTTCAAGTGGAACACCGGCAAGTATCCCGGCGAGGACCAGGAGCCCGCGCACGAGCGGGTGTGGGGCGTGCTCGGAGCTATGCAGCCGCTCGACCGGGCGAGGACGCCGACGGCGAGACCGCCCGGCTAGGCGCCTGCGCCGGCTGTGGCTGCCGATGCTGCGCGCCGAGAGGATCCCGACTGATGGAGAAGGCACCTTCGATCTGCTCGGCCCGTTGCCGCACCGACGTCCACCACCGTGCTGGAGGCCAGCGCGGGCACGGGCAAGACGTTCGCGCTGGCCGGGCTGGTCACGCGCTACGTCGCCGAGGGCGAGGCGACGCTGGATCAGATGCTGCTCATCACGTTCGGCCGGGCGGCCAGCCAGGAGCTGCGCGAGCGGGTCCGCAGCCAGATCCTGGACGCGCTGTTGGCGTTCGACGATCCGTCGACGGTCGGCGACAACGAGCTGGTCAGGTATCTGCTCGAGGGCACACCGGAGGAGCTGACCGAACGCAGGCAGCGGCTGCGCGACGCGCTGGCCGGTTTCGACGCCGCGACCATCGCGACCACGCATCAGTTCTGCCAGCTCGTGCTGAAATCGCTTGGCGTGGCCGGCGACACCGACGCCGGCGTGCACGCTGGTCGAGAGCCTCGACGATCTCGTCAGCCGAGATCGTCGACGATCTGTACCTCGCCCACTTCGGGCAGCAGACGCGACGATCCGGCGATCACCCGCGAACAGGCGCTCGACCTGGCGCGCGACGTCGTCAACAACGCGCGCACCGAGCTGCGGCCGCTGAACCCGCCGCCAGGTTTCGAGCCCGCGGTCCGCGTCGACTTCGCGCGGGCCGTGTGCGCCGAGCTGGAGAAGCGCAAGCGCAGGCTCGGCATCCTGGACTACGACGACCTGCTCATCGCGGCTCGCGGCCGCGCTGGAGGCGCCGGACTCGCCTGCCCGGGCCCGCATGCAGCGGCGCTGGTCGATCGTCATGGTCGACGAGTTCCAGGACACCGACCCGGTGCAGTGGCAGGTGATCGACCGGGCGTTCAGCGGTCAGTCGACGGTGATCCTGATCGGTGACCCGAAGCAGGCCATCTACGCGTTCCGCGGCGGCGACATCGTCACCTATCTGCACGCGGCCGAGACCGCAGGCGAGCAAAAGACGTTGGACACCAACTGGCGCAGCGACGCCCCGCTCGTCGACAGCCTGCAGGCGGTGATGCGCGACGCGCAGCTCGGCGACGCAAGGATCGTCGTGCACGAAGTCGGCAGCCAATCACCAGGGCCATCGGCTCGCGGGCGCACCGCACAACGACCCGTTCCGGCTTGCGGGTGGTCACGCGGGACACGTTCGGCACGCGGCCCGATCGCATCATCGCGATCGACAAGCTGCGCAGGCACATCCCCGCCGACCTGGCCGCCGACATCAGCGCGCTGCTGGCCAGCGGGGCCACGTTCTGACGGTGAACCGCTGCAGCCCGGCGACATCGCGGTGATCGTGGAGAGCCACAAGCGACGGGCATGCCTGCTTCGACGCGCTGGCCGCCGCGGGCATCCCCGCGGTGTACACCGGCGACTCGGATGTCTTCGGCTCACGCGGCGGCCGACGACTGGCTGTGCCTGCTGGAGGCCTTCGACCAGCCGCACCGCTCCGGGCTGGTGCGCGCCGCGGCCACCACGATGTTCTTCGGCGAGACCGCGGAAACCCTTGCCGCTCAGGGCGATGCACTGACCGATCGCGTCGCGGACACGCTGCGGGAGTGGGCCGACCACGCGCGGGAGCGTGGCGTCGCGGCGGTGTTCGAGGCCGCGCAGCTGGCGGGCATGGGCAGGCGGGTGCTGTCGTGGATCGACGGCGAACGGCACATGACCGACCTGGCGCATCTGACGCAGGTGCTGCACGACACCGCGCATCGTGAGCATTTCAGTCTGCCCGCGCTGCGCGACTGGCTGCGGACGCAACGCGAAGAGCGAAGCGGCGCAACCGAACGCAACCGGCGCCTGGACAGCGACGCGGCCGCAGTGCAGATCATGACGGTGTGGGTCAGCAAGGGTCTGCAGTTCCCGGTGGTGTACCTGCCGTTCGCGTTCAACCGCAACATCCAGACCCGCGACGTGGTGCTGTTCCACGACGGCGACACGCGTTGCCTGCACATCGGCGGCGAGCTCAGCCCCGATCATGCCAAGGTCCAGCAGCAGGGCCGACGCGAGGCGGCAGGCGACGACGTCCGGCTCACCTATGTCGCGATGACCCGGGCACAGTCGCAGGTGGTGGCGTGGTGGGCGCCGTCCAACGACGAGCCCAACGGCGGGTTGTCACGGCTGCTGCGCGGCCGCGCACCCGGTGATCCGGTGGTGCCCGACCGCTGCGATCCACCGAAGGTCGACGACGCCGACGCGATGGCGGCGCTGCGCGGCGTGGGAGGACGCAGGCGGGCCGGTCCTCGAGGAGTCGGTCATCGCGCCTGCCACCGAGGTCGAATCGGTCCGCAGCGCCTGCCGGTCTCGATGTGCGGCACTTCCACCGGCAGATCGACACGTCGTGGCGGCGGACGTCGTATTCGGGGCTGATCCGCGTCGGCCGAGTCGGCGGGGGTGTCGCAGCGAGCCGGAGGTCGTCGAGCTCGACGATGAAGTCGGCGACGACGTGCCGATGCACAGTCCAGCCGACGCCGGAAGCGACGTCGCGTCGCCGATGGCCGACCTGCCGATGGGAGCGAAGTTCGGCACGCTGGTGCACGCGGTGCTGGAGACCGCCGATCCGTTCGCCGCCGACCTGGCGTGCCGAGCTCGAGACGCACATCCGCGAACACTCGGTTTGGTGGCCCGTCGACGTCGCGCCCGACGAGCTGGCCGCGGCGATGGTGCCGATGCACGACACCCTGCTGGGACCGCTGGCACCCGGCGCGACGCTACGTCAGATCGGCCTGCGAGACCGGCTGCGCGAGATGGACTTCGAATTCCCGCTGGCCGGCGGCGATGCGCGGGGCGCGGCTCCGTCGATCTCGATTGGCCGATGTCGGCCGGCTGCTTTCGGAACACCTCCGTGCCGACGACCCGCTGGCGTCCTACGCGCAGCGGCTGTCCAGCGGCGCATTGGGCATGCAGTCGCTGAAGGGGTATCTGACGGGGTCGCTGGATGTGGTGCTGCGGGTCCCAGGAGAAGCCGGGGACCGATACCTGGTCGTCGACTACAAGACGAACTGGCTGGGCGAGCCGGACCGGCCGCTGACGGCCGCCGACTACGGCCAGGCCGCGAATGGCCGAGGCGATGTTGCATTCGGACTATCCGCTGCAGGCGCTGCTGTACTGCGTTGTGCTGCATCGGTTCCTGCGCTGGCGACTGCCGGGGTACGCACCCGACGAGCACCTGGGTGGCGTGCTGTATCTGTTCGTGCGCGGGATGTGCGGCGCGGAGACGCCCGATCGTCGACGGACATCCTGCCGGCGTGTTCAGCTGGCGACCGCCCGCCGCTCTGATCGTGGCGATCTCGGATCTGCTCGACGCGGGAGCAGTGGCAGCGTGACGCTCGAAGCGGTGACCGCCGACGGTCTGCTCGGCACGTTCAACGCGGCCGGTGTGTTCGAGGCGTCGGATATCCATGTCGCGCAGCGGCTCACGGCGATGGCCAAGGAGGACGACGAGTCGGTCGCGTTGGCGGTGGCGATCGTGGTGCGGGCACTGCGCGGCGGTTCGGTGTGTGTGGATCTGCGGTCGGTCGCCGCGCAACTCGAGATGCCCGAGCTGCCGTGGCCCGCACCGGACGGCTGGCTCGCGGCCGTGCAGGCGAGCCCACTCGTCACCGAGAAGCCGGTGCTGCGGCTGTCACGGCGACCTGCTGTATCTGGACCGGTACTGGCTCGAGGAACAGCAGGTGTGCGACGACGTGCTGACGCTGCTGTCGTCGCCGCTGCCCGGCGAGGTGCCGAGCCTCGAGCGGCTGTTTCCCGCGGGCTGGGAGGAACAGCGCGCGGCGGCGGAAATCGCTCTGCACACAGTCGCTTACGGTGTTGACCGGCGGCCCGGGCACGGGCAAGACGACGACGGTCGCGCGGCTTCTGGCGCTGCTGGCCGAGCGGGCGTCGCTGTCAGGCGAGCCGCCGCTGCGGATAGCGTTGGCCGCGCCGACCGGGAAGGCGGCGGCCAGACTGCTCGAGGCCGTGCAGTTGGAGGTCGGCAAGCTCGACGCCGTCGACCGCGATCGCCTGCCCGAACTGAAGGCGTCGACGATGCACCGGCTGTTGCGGTCGAGGCCGGACAACTCGTCGCGGTTCCGGCACCACCGGGAGAACCGGCTGCCGCACGACGTGATCGTGGTGGACGAGACGTCGATGGTGTCGCTGACGATGATGGCCCGGCTGTTGGAGGCGGTGCGCCCGGATGCGCGGCTGATCCTCGTCGGTGACCCCGACCAGTTGGCCTCCGTGGAAGCGGGCGCGGTGCTGGCGGATCTGGTCGACGGGCTTGGCGAGCGTGCCGACGTCCGCATCGCGGCGCTGCAGACCCCGCACCGGTTCGGCGAGTCGATCGGCACCCTGGCGTCGGCGATCCGCGACGGCGACGCGGATCAGGTCATCGCGTCGCTTCGGTCGGGCGGTGAGCACATCGTGTGGACCGAAACCGATGACCCGGCCGAAGCTCTACGCAGAGTGCTTCTCCCCCACGCGTTGCGGCTTCGTGAAGCCGCGATCCTTTCCGACGTGACGGCGGCGCTGTCGACATTGGACGAGCACCGACTGCTGTGCGCACACCGCCGCGGCCCCTACGGCGTGCGGTTCTGGAACCGCCAGGTCGAGCGATGGCTGACCGACGCGACCGGTGAACCGTTGTGGACGGAGTGGTACGCCGGGCAGGCCGGTGCTGGTGACGGCGAACGACTACGGACTAGGCCTGTACAACGGCGATACCGGCGTGACGGTGGTGCGCGGCGACGGATTGAGGGCCGTGGTCGCGGCGGGTGCCGAGCCGATCGAGTTCGCGACGGGCCGACTCGCCGATGTCGAGACGATGCACGCGATGACGATCCACAAGTCGCAGGGCAGTCAGGCCGCCGAGGTGACCGTGCTGATGCCGCCCGAGGACTCGCGGCTGCTGACGCGCGAGCTGTTCTACACCGCGGTGACCCGCGCCAAGGAAAAGATCCGGGTCATCGGCCCGGAGGCGTCGGTGCGGGCGGCCGTCGACCGCCGCGCAGTCCGGGCATCGGGTCTGGCGCGGCGCCTCCGCCACCCCTGACCCGCCCCTCTAGCGCGAACGTGCGTGTTCCCCTCGCAAGCGGTGGGCCCAGCGGTGAGACACGCCCATTTCCACCCGCAAACGCGCACGCTCGCGGAGCATCTCCATCGTGGACACTCTGAGACCGTTCTCGCCCTCGCTCGACTGGAGCAGCGAGGTACTTCGCTCCATGTGGTGGATCGCATGCGCATGGGCGATCGCGGCGGTGTGTTTGATGATCGTGCTGACGCTCATCGCCCGCTACACGACGTGGGGCAGGCAGTTCTGGACCGTCACCGGCGCCTACTTCACCGGACCGCAGAGCGTCAGAGTCTGGCTGTGGCTTGGCGCGATTCTGTTGTCGGTGATCACCAACGTGCGACTCAGTGTGCTGTTCAGCTATCAGGTCAACGACCTCAACACCTCCATTCAGATCGCGGTCCAGGGTGTGACCGCCGACAACCAGGCGGTGAAAGACTCTGGTGTCAGCGGGCTTTTGGATCTCGTTGGTGATCTTCTCGATACTGGCGGCGATCCTCGTCACCCGAGTTCTGGTCGACCTGTTCATGACCCAGCGCTTCATGCTGGCCTGGCGGGCGTGGCTGACCGACCGGCTCACCGGCGACTGGCTCGACGGACGCGCCTACTACCGCACCCGATTCATCGACGACACGATCGACAACCCCGACCAGCGCATCCAGTACGACATCGACGTCTTCACCGCCGTCTCCGGCCCGACACCCAACACGCCGCATCAAACCAGCAACGGCACACTGCTTTTCGGCGCGGTCTCGGCGATCGCCTCGGTGATCTCGTTCACGTCGATCCTGTGGAACCTCTCCGGTGAACTGTCGATCTTCGGCGTCGAACTGCCCCGGGCGATGTTCTGGCTGGGATTCGTCTACGTCGCCTTCGCGACGGTGATCGCGTTCTGGCTCGGCCGACCGCTGATCCGGTTGAGCTTCAACAACGAGAAGTTCAACGCCGCCTTCCGCTATGCGTTGGTGCGGCTGCGCGACGCCGCCGAAGCCGTCGCGTTCTACCGCGGCGAGGTGGCCGAACGTTTCCAGCTGCGTGAGCGATTCGAGCCGGTGGTCGCCAACTACAAGCGCTTCGTCAACCGGACCATCGTGTTCACCGGCTGGAACCTGTCGATGAACCACATCATCATCCCGTTGCCGTGGGTGCTGCAGGCGCAGCGGCTCTTCGACGGTCAGATCCAGTTCGGTGACGTCACCCAGTCGGTGGCGGCGTTCGGCGCGATCCAGGATGCACTGTCGTTCTTCCGCAACTCCTATGACACGTTCGCGGGCTGGCGCGCGTCGATCATCCGCCTCCACGGACTTGTGACGGCCGACGAGCAGAGCCGCGAGCTGCCCGAGCTGGCGGTCGCGGAGACCCACGACGGTGCGGTCGAACTCGACGGCGTCGAGGTACGCAGCCCGGCCGGCGAGCAGTTGATCTCCGATCTGAACCTGCGCCTGACGCCCGGCGACGGGATGATCATCACCGGCAAATCAGGCGCCGGAAAGACCACGCTGCTGCGCAGCCTTGGCCAGCTGTGGCCCTACACGACCGGCACGATGCGCTGTCCCGGCGGGCGAACACGAGACGATGTTCCTGTCCCAGCTGCCCTACGTTCCGCTCGGCGATCTGCGCACGGTGGTGTCCTATCCGCGCGAACCCGGCGCGATCCCCGACGACGAGTTGCGCGACGCGCTGCTCGCCGTCGCCCTGCCCCGCCTCGTCGACCGCCTCTCCGAAGTGGCCGACTGGGCCAAGGTGCTGTCCCCCGGTGAGCAGCAGCGCATCGCGTTCGCCCGAATACTGCTGACCAAACCCAAGGCCGTGTTCCTGGATGAGGCGACGTCGGCCCTCGACGAGCCGCTGGAGTTCATGATCTACAGCTTGGTGCGCCGCGAACTGCCCGACGCCGTGTTCGTCAGCGTGACCCACCGCAACACCGTCAACCGGCATCACGACAAACATCTCGAGCTACTCGGCGAAGGACGGTGGGAGTTCAGTGCACTCGCCTCTGCGAGCGGCTGAGCCCTAGACTGCAGAGAACATGGACGACCTGATCCTTCCCCCGTTGCGTCGCAACGAGATTCCACGCGTGGCCGCATGCGCCGTATTCTTCGCCGTGGGCGTGTTGATGGCGATCGGGGGTCTCGCAGGTGCCGGTGGACTGGTCGTCGTCGTCATCGGCGGGCTGTGCGCGGCTGTTTTCGCCCTTCCCCTTCTGCAGGGCCTGCACAACCTGAGGACCTCCGGACGTCTCGCGGCTCCAAGGCCGGAGGCCCCACCGCCGAGGGAGTCGCTGGAGATCCCGCTCAAACGCGGGCCCCGAATCTTCATCGCTATCGCCGCGGTGGGGTTCTTCGCGGTGGTCGTCGTGGGCATACCGTGGACCATCGCGGATGCCGACAATCCCGAGGTCTGGTTGGTGATCGTCCTTGGCCTCATCTGGCTCGTGATCACCGCGGCGACCGGTTACGCAGCCTATGCCGCCGTCAAGGCCCTGTGGTCGCGGGGACTGCTGTTGACCGACAACGGATTCACCTTCGACAGCCATACCTGGGCGTGGGCCGACATCGAGGATTTCAAGACCACGCTCATCCGCGATAACGAAGGCAATAAGACGATGCAGCTTCGGGCGGTGTACCGGCAGGATCGCCCGATCGCGTCGGCGCCTGCCGCCCTGCCGTTCGGCCTCACCGACTTCAAGACCGACGGCCGCCGCATCGCAGACATCCTGCGAGAGTGGTTGCAGCGCTACGGCTAAACGTATGTCTACGGGACCCAAGCGAGGATGTCGCGGACGCCGTCGTTGTAGACGACACTGTTCGGCGCGGAGCCGACGACGTCGAAGTAGAGCTTGCCGGTCGTCGTGCCGCCGGGCGGGAGCCACGCTCCGCTGACGCCGCCGGGCGCGTCGGCGATCACGCGGTAGAGCGAGCTGTCCTCGGCGCGGGCGTTGAACAGTCCAATCAGCGGGATGCCACCGGGAGGGGCGTCGGCAGTCAGTGTGGCTTCATAGAGTTCGCCGTTGTGCGGCACAGCGTCGGAGCTCGGCTTGATGCCGTTCACCACATAGCCGATCATCGGACCGCCGGTCCCCCAGTCGTTCAGCGTCTCACGCGTACCGAACTTCTCAATGTTGTCGGCCGCCGACGCGGGAATGACCGTCGCGGCTGCGAAGCCCTGCACAAATGCAGTCCCGCGGCATTGGGGTACGCGGCGTCAGCCGTACAGGGCGCTGCCCTTTCGCCATTGGTCCCACGGCATGCTCCAGTCACCGTTCTGCGACAACTGCAGCGGCTGGCCGCCGGTGTTGCGCACCTCGACGACGTCGCCGGGAACCGAGAAGTTGTAGAACCACTCAGCGTTGTCGCTGTTGAGGTTCAGGCAGCCGTGGCTGGTGTCGGTGTTGCCCTGTGCCCACACCGTGGCGTTGAGCTGGTGCAGATAGATCCCATCCATGCTGATGCGGGTGGCGTACGGGATGGTCTCGCGGTAACCGAGGCGGGAGTTGATCGGCAGCCCGAACGTCGAGGAGTCCATGATCACCGGGTTGGCCTTGTCCATGACGGTGTAGACGCCCGGCGGGGTCCAGAAGCTCAGCGTGGTGTCACCGATCGTTTCGGTGCCGCCCATGCCCATCGAGGTCGGCATGGTGCGGACCAGCTTGCCGTTGTCGTAGACGGTCACTTGTTTCGTGTTGTCGTCGGCGATGGACACGTGCGAATCGCCGATATGGAAGGACACCTGTTGGTCGTCCTGGCCGTAGAGCCCGTCACCGAGCACGACGCCGTAGAGGTCGGCCTTCACGGTGACGGAAGTGCCGGGCGCCCAGTACTTTGCAGGACGCCAATGCGCGGTCTGGTCATCCAGCCAGTACCACGACCCCACCACTCTGCGGCGTGCTGGACACCTGCAGGTGCTTCTCGGCAGCCGCCTTGTCGGTGATCGGCTCATCGAAACGGGCCACGATGACGGTGCCGACTCCGTAGGTGGCGTCCTGCTGAATCAGCGCGCCGGACGTGAGGTCGAGGTAGACGTCGGTCTGGTAGTCGGGGCTCACTGTGGTGAAGGTGGATGTCTGGCGGGTGGGCATTCCGCCCGGGCCGCGTGCGGCGATCTTCAGCGTGTAGGTACGCCCATAGCCCAGCTGAGTGGTCGGCTTCCATGTCTTGGCGTCGGGGGTCATCACGCCGGAGATCGACTTGCCCGCGTCGTTGACGAGTTCGACGGAGTCGAGTGTTCCGCTGTTGGCGGTGACGAGGACGCGACCGTCGGGGTTGACGTCGTCGGCCGCGGGCGCGGGGACCACGGACAGCGCGGCGGGCTCGACCGGCGAGGGTCGCGGCACCGCCTGCGGTACCGGTGCGGCGGTCACCGTCTGGCAGTGCTGCGCACAGTCGGGAAGGATGGTGACGACAACGCCCCCGAGCACCGCAAGCACGGCGAGCGCCGCCGCGATGTAGGCACGGCGGGCATGGCGATCACGCGTCAACAGGTCTCCATATGGGTCGGCGAGGGCCGGGAACGGCTCCACCTTAGACAGGGCACGCTGCGTCGCATGCAACACGGGGGTACCCGTGCCGATTCGTAATAGTCCTGTAGCGCGAGCGAATTCGAACGTTCACTGACAGCTCACCCGGCGACACGCCGCCGCGCAGGTCAGCCCGGGTTACTCCTTCTCGTAGTCCATGCTGAGCCACCGCCGCGGTCGCATCCGGATAAGCACGGACGTCGCAGTGAGGTTCTCATCGGTGAACCGGTTTCCCGCGTCCTGCCCGAGATAGCGAATCGCGAGCTGGCGCACCTCGGCGTCGGATGCCCGGCCGAGGACGGTGACGTCGCCTTCGACAGTGACGTATTTGTACGGCGGCTGTTCGTCCTGCGCGGTGAGCGAGAATCGGCCGGCGTCGCGGATCAGTCTGTGCTTGACCGAGCCGGACTCGGTCCACAGCACCACCTCGCCGCCCGGTTCATACGCGTACCAGATGGGCACGGCCAACGGGGCCCGTCCCGCCCGTTCGACCGCTACCACCCCGACATGAAGGTCGGCCAGAAACTTCTCACGCTCGTCGTTTGTCATCGCCGTCACACTTGCCGCAACCAAACCGCATCAGCTCACATTCCCCACCGTCCATCCCAGGCCCGTTGGGTAGGTTGGGCGTGCCGACCACATTTGATGAGGGGTGGCAGCGTGAGCGATACGACTACGTGCGCGGTCGTCGGGGGCGGACCGGCGGGACTGTTCCTGGGCTTGTTGTTGGCGCGCGGCGGCGTCGAGGTCACCGTCTTGGAGAAGCACGGCGACTTTCTGCGTGACTTCCGCGGCGACACGGTGCACCCGGTCACCATGCGCCTGCTCGACCAACTCGGCCTCTTCGAGCGATTCGACGCGCTGCCGCACAGTCGTGTCGAGAGGGGCCAGTTCGAGGTCGGCGGCGAGCTGGTCACCATGGTCGACTTCGGTCGCCTGCGTCGTCAGCCCCACCCGTATGTGGCCATGGTCCCGCAGTGGGATCTGCTCGACCTGATCGCCGACGCCGCCAAGGAGGAACCGACCTTCACGCTGCGGTTGCAATGCGAGGTGACCGGCCTGCTGCGCGAGCGCGGCAGGATCACCGGCGTGCGCTACACCGGCCCCGACGGCTCCGGCGAGCTACGGGCCGATCTGGTCGTGGGCTGCGACGGGCGTTCCTCTGTTGTCCGCCGCGAGGCGGATCTGCCGATCCGCGAATATCCGGTTCCGTTCGATGTGTGGTGGTTTCGATTGCCGCGCAAGGAAACTGCGCAATACTCGCTGATTCCGCGCACCGCGCCGGGACGAGCGCTGATCATGATCCCGCGCGAGGGTTACTTCCAGATCGCATACCTGATCCCCAAGGGCAGCGACGCGCGACTGCGGGCAGCGGGCCTGGACGCGTTCCACCGAGAACTCGCCGAGTTGGTCCCCGAGTCGTCGGCCGAGGCGGTCACGTCATGGGATGACGTCAAACTCCTCGATGTCCGCCTCGATCGCCTGAAGCGGTGGCACCGCGACGGTCTGCTGTGCATCGGCGATGCCGCGCATGCGATGTCTCCGGTCGGCGGTGTGGGAATCAACCTCGCCATCGCCGACGCGGTCGCCGCCGCCGATCATCTCGCGCACCCGCTTCGGACCCGGCAGCTCACGACGAAGCACCTTGCCGCGGTCCGTAGGCGGCGACTGCTGCCTACCGTCGTCACCCAGACCGTGCAGCGCGTATTGCACCGCGGCTTATTGGGTTCGGTGTTGCAGGGCCGCCAGGTACAGCCGCCCGCGGCGCTGCTCAAGCTGTTGAAGCGCGCGCCCCAGTTGACGGGGATTCCCGCCTACCTCGTCGGCGTCGGCCTACTCCCCCAACAGGCACCGGACTTCGCCCGCCGCCGGTAGCGTGAGGCGGTGGCCGACGTCGCCCGCACCCGCGCCATCGCGGCTGCCCCGAACGAGATCTGGGATGTCCTTGCGGACTTCGGCGCGATCAGTTCGTGGGCCGACAACATCGACCATTCGTGCATTCTGGTTCGGGCGAGCGAGCCCGTCGGCACCACCCGTCGCATCCAGGTCGGACGCGACGTGCTTGTCGAGCGCATCGTCGAGTTCGACCCGCCGCACGCACTCGCCTACGACATCCAGGGCCTGCCCAAACGCCTGCGTGCCGTCACGAACCGCTGGACGTTGACGCCGGCAGGCGATTCGACCGTGGTGACGCTGACGAGCATGGTCGAAATCGGTTCTCGCTCAAGCCAGCAACTGGTGGAGCGCGCGTTGTGCCGGGTGCTGGCCAGGCAGTCCGACGTGATGCTGGCCGGCCTCGCGAAACGAATGGAGAGCACACGTGTCTGACCTCCCCGACATCGTCATCCTGATGACCGACGAGGAGCGCGCGGTTCCGCCGTACGAGTCGCCCGAGGTGCTCGCATGGCGCGACAGGACGCTGGCAGGCCGCAAGTGGTTCGACGAGCACGGCGTCAGTTTCGGCCGGCATTACACCGGCTCGTTGGCCTGCGTGCCCAGCCGCCCGACGATCTTCACCGGGCACTACCCCGACCTGCACGGCGTCACCCAGACCGACGGCATCGGCAAGACCTATGACGACTCCCGCATGCGGTGGCTCCGCAGGGGCGAGGTGCCCACGCTGGGCAACTGGTTCCGCGCGGCGGGATACGACACCCACTACGACGGGAAATGGCACATCTCGCACGCGGACCTCACCGACCCGGCCACCGGCCGACCGCTGGCGACCAACGACGACGACGGCGTCATCGACCACGCCGCCGTGAAGCGCTACCTGGACGCGGATCCGCTTGCGCCGTTCGGGTTTTCGGGGTGGGTCGGCCCGGAGCCGCACGGCGCGCTGCTGGCCAACGCCGGTGTCCGGCGTGACCCGCTGATCGCCGACCGCGTCGTCGCCTGGCTGAAAGACCGCTATGCACGGCGCCGCGCAGGCGATGCCGAAGCGCTGCGCCCGTTCCTGTTGGTGGCCAGCTTCGTCAATCCCCATGACATCGTGCTGTTCCCGGCATGGCAGCAGCGCAGCCCCGTCAAGCCGTCGCCGCTGGATCCGCCCGCGGTGCCGCCCGCGCCCACGGCGGACGAGGACCTGTCGACCAAGCCGGCGGCGCAGATCGCGTACCGCGAGGCCTACTACTCGGGCTACGGGCCTGGCACCCGCGATCGACCGCACCTACACCCGCAATGCGCAGCGCTACCGCGACCTGTACTACCGGTTGCACGCCGAGGTCGACGCACCGCTCGACCGCGTGCGGCGGGCCGTGACAGAGGGCGGGTCGGAGAACGCGGTGCTGGTGCGGACGTCCGACCATGGCGACCTGCTGGGCGCGCACGGTGGTCTGCATCAGAAGTGGTTCAACCTCTACGACGAGGCCACCCGGGTGCCGTTCGTGGTGGCGCGGATCGGGTCGGGCGCCACGTCGGCGCGCACCGTGACGGCGCCGACGTCGCATGTCGACATCGTCCCGACGCTGCTCGGGGCGGCGGGCGTCGACGTGGGCGCGGTGGCGGCGACGCTGGCCGAGACGTTCACCGAAGTGCACGAACTTCCGGGCCGCGACCTGATGCCGGTGGTGGACGGTGCGCAGGCAGACGAGGAGCGGGCCGTCTATCTGATGACGCGCGACAACATGCTGGAGGGCGACACGGGAGCATCGGGGCTGGCACGTCGGCTCAGGCTCATCGCGAATCCGCCTGCGCCGCTGCGGATCCGGATACCCGCGCATGTCGGGTCGAACTTCGAAGGTTTGGTGGTGCGGGTCGACGGCGTGACGGGCGGCGAGGGCCACCTGTGGAAGCTGGTGCGCACCTTCGACGATCCGGCGACCTGGACGGAGCCGGGTGTGCGCCATCTCGCGGCGAATGGGCGCGGCGGCGACACGTATCGCAGCGAGCCGCTCGACGACCAGTGGGAGCTCTACGACCTGACCGCGGACCCGATCGAGGCCGACAACCGGTGGCCCGACCCCGACCTGCACGAGCTGCGCCAGCACCTGCGGATGCAGCTGAAGCAGGCCCGAGCCGGTGGCGTGCCCGAACGCCATCAGCCGTGGCCGTATGCGTCGCGACGGCCACCGAGCCCCTCACGGTCGAGCTTCGCGGAGCGGGCGCTCAAGCGCGTGCGGCTCTGACGAGCCACGTGCGCTGCGATGTTTAGGGCAGCCTGAGTGCAGGGCACTCCGGATCATCTGAGGTGTGGCGTAGAACACAGCCACCGGTGGACGGAGATGCCATGACCACGGCTGACCAGGTCAAGCCAACCGACGTCGACAAGGCCCTTGGCGGAACCGCCACGTACCGAAGTCTCGGTGAGCAGAAGCTCTCACCGCAGGAGGAACGCTTCGAAAAAGGCCGGCGCACCGTCGGCCTCTTCCTCGCGCCGCTGCTGACCATCGTCTTTCTCGTGCTGCCGATCGACATCCCGCGCGAGCAGCAGGTGCTTGCCGCGGTGTTGCTCGGCGTCATCGCCCTGTGGATCAGCGAGGCGGTGCCGATTCCGATCGGCGGCCTGCTCGGCGTCGCCGTCGCGGTCTTCCTCGGCGTCGCACCGGTCGACGACGTGCTCGGGCCGTTCGGGTCGTCGACGATCTTCACGTTCATCGGTGCGTTCATCCTCGCCGCGGCGATGCTCAAACACGGCGTCGCCCGCCGCTTCGCGTTCTGGATCCTCAACCTGCCGGGGGTGGGCCGGTCCACCACCGGCGTGATCCTCGCGTTCGGCGCGATCACCTGCCTGCTGTCGGCGTTCGTCTCCAACACCGCGACCGTGGCGATGCTCCTGCCGACGGCGATCGGCATCATCAGCGTCATCGCGAAGATGATGCAGAGCCGCGGCGACGTCGAACCCGACTTCGATCCCCAGCGCCTGCGGGTGGGCGCGGCGATCATGTTGATGCTTGCCTACGGCGCCAGCGTCGGCGGCCTGTTGACCCCGGTGGGCAGCCCGCCCAACCTGATCGGCCGCGGCCTCATCGAGGAGGCGACCGGCGAGCGGATCAGCTTCTTCCAGTGGATGTCGCTTGCGCGCCGATCTGCCTGCTGATGTTCGTGCTGCTGGCCTTCATCCTGCTGCGGCTGAACAAGCCGGAGATCAAGCGGATCGACGGCGTCGCCGAGTACGTCGACGAAGAGCGCGCAAAGCTGGGCTCGATGTCGCGGGCGGAGAAGAACACGCTGATCGCCTTCTCGTCACAGTGGCGCTGTGGATCATGCCGGGCGTCGTCGCGTTGATCGCAGGCACGGAGTCAGGCGCCTACGAGTTCGTCAGTGACCGATTCGACGAAGGCGTCGTGGCCGTGTTCGGCGCGGCGCTGCTCTTCCTGCTGCCGACGGATTGGAAAGAGCGCGAGTTCACCCTGCGCTGGAGCGACGCCGCCAAGATCGATTGGGGCACAATCGTTCTCTTCGGCTGCGGCATCATCTTCGGGTCGCTGATCTCCGAGACCGGCCTGGCCGAGACCATCGGCACGTCTGTCAACGATGCCCTCGGCCTGGGCAGCAGTGTTGCGATCACGATCTTCGCGGTGATCCTGGCGATCATCGTTTCGGAGACGACCAGTAACACGGCGTCGGCGGCGGTGGTGGTGCCCATCATCATCCCGGTGGCGATCGCCGCAGGCATCAACCCGTTCGTGCCCGCCTTGGCGGCGACGTTCGCGGCGTCGTTCGGCTTCATGCTGCCGGTGTCGACGCCGCAGAACGCGATCGTGTACGGCTCGGGCGTCGTGCGGATCACCACGATGATCCGGTCGGGGATCGCGTTCGACATCGCGGGCGCGATCCTGATCATCATCCTGCTGCCGATCATGGTCAGCCTCCTAGGCTTGGGCGGGTGAGCCGCACAACGCATCGCCGTCATTCCGGGCGACGGCATCGGCCCCGAGGTCATCGATTCGGCGCGCGCCGTGCTCGACGCGGTGGCGACCGAAGCATGGAATCGAGTTGTCCTACACCGAATTCGACTGGTCGTGCCAGCGGTACGAGCGGAGGGCGCGATGATGCCCGCGACGGCATCGAGACGCTGCGCGGATTCGACGCGATCTTCCTCGGCGCGGTCGGCTGGCCGGGGGTGCCCGACCACGTGTCGCTGTGGGGGCTGCTGATCCCGATCCGGCGGGCGTTTCGCCAGTATGTCAACCTGCGCCCGATCAGGTGTTCGACGGCGTCCAGAGCCCGCTGCGGGCGCCGGGCGATGTCGATTTCGTCGTGGTGCGGGAGAACGTCGAGGGCGAGTACAGCGAGATCGGCGGCCGGATGAACCGCGGCTTCCCCGACGAGATGGCGGTTCAGGAGTCGGTTTTCACGCGGGTCGGGGTGAGCAGGATCGCGGACTTCGCGTTTGAGCTGGCGCGGACGCGGCGCGAATATGTCACGTCGGCGACGAAGTCCAACGGGATCGTGCACACGCTGCCGTTCTGGGACGAGGTGGTCGCCGAGCGCGCGGCGTCAGTATCCCGGACGTGCGGATGGACAGGAGCACATCGACGCGCTGGCCGCGAAATTCGTGCTGCAGCCGCAGCGGTTCGACGTGGTCGTGGGCTCGAACCTGTTCGGCGACATCCTGTCTGATCTGGCCGCGGCGGTCGCCGGGTCGATCGGCATCGCGCCGTCGGCCAACCTCGACCCGACGAAGGAGTTCCCGTCGATGTTCGAGCCGGTGCACGGCTCGGCGCCCGACATCGCGGGCCAGGGCATCGCCAACCCGGTCGGGCGCGGTGTGGTCGGCGGCGATGATGCTCGACCATCTGGGGCATGCCGACGCGGCGGCGGACGTGGTGGCCGCGATGGAGGCGACGCTGGCGAAGCCCGAGACGCGCACCGGCGATCTGGGCGGTGGCGCGTCGACGGCAGAGGTGACCGAGGCGCTCGTCGCGCATCTGCGCTGAGGTCCGCTCCTAGGAATGGACGCGACGGCAGTCGCGGCGGCCGGCCCACTTGGCCGCATACATCGCCCGGTCCGCGTCGCGCAGGATCTCGTCCGCGGTTCGCGGGTCGCAGCGGTCCACCTCGACGAGCCCGACGCTTTATCCGC
>CAVYCT010000006.1:0-90087 GCA_963766945.1 uncultured Actinomycetota bacterium | reverse complement strand
GCAGACCGAGGGCGTCAACGACCGGGTGAGCTGGCGCGGATGGGCGCCGAGCTGAACCGCCGGCTGGTCGAGGGCTGGATGCGCGAGGGCGTCACCGTGGTCGACCCCGCCACCACCTGGGTCGACGCCGGCGCCACCCTGGCCCGCGACGTCACCCTGCTGCGGGGTGCAGCTCCTGGCTCCACCACCGTCGCCGAGGGCGCCACGGTCGGGCCGGACACCACGCTGCGCGACTGCGAGGTCGGCGCCGGGCGTCGGTCGTCCGCTCGCACGGCGAGGGCGCCCGGATCGGCACCGCGGCCACGGTCGGCCCGTTCAGCTTCCTGCGGCCCGGCACGGTGCTCGGCGCGAAGGGCAAGATCGGCGGCTTCGCCGAGACCGACAACACCGTTATCGGCGACGGCGCCGAGGCGCCGCACCTCACCTACGCCGGGGACGCGACGATCGGTGAGGGCGCCAACATCGGCGCCGGGACGATCTTCGCCAACTACGACGGCGTCTCGAAACACCGCACGGTCGTCGGGCGGCACAGCTTCGTCGGCTCCGACTCCGTCCTGGTCGCGCCCGTGACGATCGCGGACGGCGCCTACGTGGGTGCCGGCTCCACCGTCACCGGCGACGTGCCGTCGGGCGCGATCGCGGTCGCGCGCGGGCAGCAGCGCAACGTCGAGGGCTGGGTCGCGCGCCGCCGCGCCGGCACGAAGACCGCCGAGGCGGCCCGTGAGGCACTCGAGCGGACCGGGCGGCGACCTCGCACCGAGGAACCCCAGCACCCCGAGCCAGTGCAGTCCGAGAAAGGGGCGCAGGCATGACCGGCATCACCACGACGGGGAAGAAGCGCCTCATCCTGATCACCGGCCGGGCGCACCCGGACTTGGCCGAGGAGGTCGCGGCCGAGCTCGGCGTCGAGCTCGTGCCCGGCGTCGGCTACGACTTCGCCAACGGCGAGATCTACGTGCGGTTCGGCGAGACGTGCGGGGCTGCGACGCCTTCGTGCTGCAGAGCCACTGCGCGCCGATCAACCAGTGGCTCATGGAGCAGCTGCTCATGTGCGACGCGCTCAAGCGCGCCTCGGTGAAGCGGACGACGGTCATCTCCCCCTTCTTCCCGTACGCGCGCCAGGACAAGAAGCACCGCGGCCGCGAGCCGATCTCCGCCCGCCTGGTGGCCGACCTGTACAAGACCGCCGGCGCCGACCGGCTGATGAGCGTCGACCTGCACGCCGCCCAGATCCAGGGCTACTTCAGCGGTCCGGTCGACCACCTCTGGGCGCTGCCCCTGCTGGCCGACTACGTGCGCACCCGGGTCGACCGCTCCCGCCTCACGGTCGTCTCGCCGGACGCCGGCCGCGTCCGGGTCGCCGACCTGTGGTCCGACCGGCTCGGCGCCCCGCTGGCGATCATCCACAAGCGTCGCGACCCGAACGTGCCCAACCAGGTGAAGGTGCACGAGGTCGTCGGTGACGTCGCGGGACGCACCTGCGTGCTCGTCGACGACATGATCGACACCGCCGGGACGATCGTGCAGGCGGCGGAGGCGCTGAAGGAGAACGGCGCCGCCGACGTCATCGTGACGCCACCCACGCCGTGCTCTCCGGCCCGGCCGTCGACCGGCTGAAGAACGGCCCGATCTCCGAGGTCGTGGTCACCAACACGCTGCCGATCGAGGAGGAGAAGCGGTTCCCCTCCCTCACGGTGCTGTCGATCGCCCCGCTCCTCGCGCGGGCCATCCGCGAGGTCTTCGACGACGGCTCGGTCACCAGCCTGTTCGACGGGAACGCCTGAGCCCGTGAGGATCCCGCCGTGCGCCTGACAGCGCGGGTGGACGAGGCGCAGTGCCATGAGGAGGCGACCATGCGACTGACGGCGCGGGTCGACTACGCCCTGCGTGCGGCGTGCGCCCTGGCCGCGGCCGAGCGCGCCGATCCCGGGACCTGGAGCACCAGCGACGAGGTCGCCGAGGGTGAGGGCGTCCCGCAGCGCTTCCTCGAGGCGATCCTGCGCGACCTGCGCCGCGCCGGTCTGGTCGACTCGCGCCGCGGGCAGGACGGTGGCCACCGGCTCGCCGTCGACCCGGCGCAGGTGAGCCTGGCCGACCTGATCCGTGCGGTCGACGGCCCGCTCGCGACCGTGCGCGACACCCGGCCCGAGAACCTGGACTACCAGGGCGCCAGCGCCGACCTGCAGGACGTGTGGCTCGCGCTGCGGGCGGCGGAGCGACGGATCCTCGAGGGCACCACGCTCGCGCACCTGATCGCCGCCGAGCTCCCGGACGGCGTCCGGCCCTCCACCGGGCGAGGCCCGACCGGGCCCGAGTCCCGCTCCGCCGACCGTACCGCGCACGCCCGGACGTCTCCCGCCCGCGCCCCGCCGGTCCGGGGGTGCCTCGTCCCAACGGGTGAGTTCGCCACGCGCGACGTCTCGTCTGCTGGAAACCCCTCACGACCCCCTCGCGGCGGTGCCATGCTCTCCACTAATCCGACTGGATCGATCGACAACATCGGGAGAGAACCATGCACCGTCCACCCCTTCCCCTCGCAGCCCCTCGGCTGCGTCGTCGCGCGCTGCTGATGGCCGCGGTCGCCCCGCCGCCCTCGCCCTCGCGGCCTGCGGCGCCGACGACCGTCGGCATCCACCGCCGCGGCCCGACGCGCGGCGGCGAGGCCGCCACCGCTCCCGAGCTCCGCCTCGGCTACTTCGCCAACGTCACCCACGCGCCGGCCATCGTCGGCGTCGACGAGGGCTTCTTCGCCGACGAGCTCGGCGACACCAAGCTCACGACCCAGATCTTCAACGCCGGCCCGGCCGCCGTCGAGGCGCTGTTCGCCGGCGCGCTCGACGCCACCTACATCGGCCCCAACCCGGCGATCAACGCCTTCGTCCAGAGCGACGGCGAGGCCGTCCGCATCATCGCCGGCGCCACCTCCGGCGGCGCCCAGCTCGTCGTCCGCGAGGGCATCGACGGCCCCGAGGACCTCGAGGGCAAGAACATCGCCACCCCGCAGCTCGGCAACACCCAGGACGTCGCGCTGCGCGCCTGGCTGACCGACAAGGGCCTCGAGAACGACGTCGCCGGCGGCGGCGACGTCACCATCACCCCGACCGCCAACGCCGACACCCTGCAGCTGTTCCAGGCCGGCGAGCTCGACGGCGCCTGGGTGCCCGAGCCGTGGGCGTCCCGGCTGGTGCTCGAGGCCGGCGCGGAGGTCCTGGTCGACGAGAAGGACCTGTGGCCCGAGGGCGAGTTCGTGACCACCCACCTGATCGTGCGCACCGAGTTCCTCGAGCAGTACCCCGGCACGGTCGAGGCGCTGCTGCGCGGGCACGTCGAGTCGGTCGAGTGGATCAAGGCCAACGAGGACGAGCGCCAAGACCACCGTCAACGCCGGCATCGAGAAGCTCGGCGGCCTCGCCGCTGCCGCCGAGGTGCTCGACCGCGCCTGGACCGAGCTGGAGTTCACCGACGACCCGATCGCCTCCTCGCTCGCAGAAGTCGGCCGAGGACGCCTTCGCCGCCGGCACGGCCGAGGACGACGTCGACCTCAAGGGCATCTACGACCTCGGGCTGCTGAACGAGGTCCTCGGCGAGGAGAAGCTCGACGCGGTCGAGGACGGTGGGCTCGGTGACGGCTGAGCTCGGCCGCCCGACGGGCGAGCACCGCCCCGGCCGCGGCGGCACCGCGCCGCCGCGCGCCGGGCCGGCCCCGGCGGTCCGCGGTCGCGGGGCGTCACGCACACCTACGGGCGGCCCGGCCGCGGTGCTCGACGGCATCGACCTCACCGTCGGCGCCGGGCGAGTTCGTCTGCCTGCTCGGCGCGTCCGGCTGCGGCAAGTCGACGCTGCTCGAACCTGATCGCCGGGCTGGCGACCCCGACCACCGGGACGGTCGAGGTCACGGCCGCGCCGGCCCGCGCTGATGTTCCAGGAGCCGGCGCTGCTGCCCTGGCTCACGGCGGGGGCGAACGTCGAGCTCGCGCTGCGGGCCCGCGGCGTCGCCCGCGCAGCAGTGGCGGGACGAGGCCGACCGGCTGCTCGAGCTGGTCAACCTCGACGGCGCGCGGCAAGCGGGTGCACGAGCTGTCCGGCGGCATGCGCCAGCGCGTGGCGCTGGCCCGCGCGCTCGCCCAGGACAGCTCGGTCCTGCTCATGGACGAGCCGTTCGCGGCGCTCGACGCGATCACCCGCGACGTGCTGCACGAGGAGCTCGCCCGCGTCTGGCAGGAGCAGGACCTCGCGGTCGTCTTCGTCACCCACAACGTCCGCGAGGCCGTCCGGCTCGGCCAGCGGGTGGTGCTGATGGGCTCCCGCCCCGGCCGGATCGTGCGCGAGTGGGAGGTCGACGTCGCAGCAGCCGCGGCCAGATCGAGTCGCCCGGGGTCGCCGCGCTCGCCGCCCAGATCACCACCGAGCTGCGAGAGGAGATCAGCCGCCATGGCCGTTGACACCAGCACCACGCAAGCGGCCGCGGCGACGTCCGACGTCGCCGCCGGGCTCGACGCCCTCGAGGCGCCGGTCCTGCGGCCGGAGCGGCGCTGGTCGGCCAAGGCCGTCGCCGGACGCGTCCTGCCGCCGCTCGTCGCGGTCGCCGTGCTGGTCGGCGTCTGGCAGCTCGCCTACCTCGAGGACCTCAAGCCGTCGTACGCGCTCCCGAGCCCGCCGACGTGTTGCACGACCTTCACCGGGCTGCTCACCGACGGCCGCGCCTGGAGGCGTCACCACCAGCGTCAGCCGCGGCGTCCTCGGCTTCGGCATGTCGCTGGTGATCGGCACGCCGCTCGGCCTGGCGATGTGGCAGCTGCTCGCTGTGCGCCGCGCGATCGGGCCGACCGTCAGCGGGCTGCAGAGCCTGCCGTCGGTCGCGTGGGTGCCTGCGGCGATCATCTGGTTCGGGCTCACCGACGCCGCGATCTACACCGTCGTGCTGCTGGGCGCGGTCCCCTCGATCGCCAACGGCCTGCTCTCCGGCATCGACCAGGTCCCGCCGCTGTACTCGCCGCGTCGGGCCGGGTGCTCGGGCTGTCGACCTGGGGCGCGGGTCCGGCACGTGCTGCTGCCGGCGGCGCTGCCGGGCTACCTCGGCGGGCTCCAGCAGGGCTGGGCGTTCGCCTGGCGCTCGCTCATGGCCGCCGAGCTCATCACCTACTCGCCGGCTCTCGGCATCGGCCTGGGCCAGCTGCTCAACGTCGGTCGCGAGCTGTCGCAGATGGACCTGGTCATCACCTCGATCCTCCTGATCCTCGTGGTCGGCATCGCCATCGAGCTGCTGGTCTTCGCGCCGATCGAGCGCCGGGTGCTGCGCCGGCGCGGTCTCACGGGGGCCAAGGAGGCCTGACCGTCCGCCCGGCCGTCGACGTGTTGCGCGAGCGGGTCGATCCGGTCGGCACTGTCGACCACCAGGCGGACGTCGTTGCCCAGCAGCGTCGAATAGTCCGCGACCGCGTCGTCGTTGCCTGCGACGAGTTGGTGCAGCCGGATCCGCTCGACGAACGCCGCGCGGGGGTTGATCAGCGTCACGTCGATGTCGTCGCGCTGCGTCAGTCGATTGGCGGCCATCACGCCGGCGTATCCGCCGCCGATCACGACGACCCGGGTTTTCGGTCCAGTCATGTCAGTCTCCTTGGGTCATCCGGCTCAGCGTGAGCCGGTCTGTCCCCTCAGACACCGCGCACATCCGGAGTGTGACTCTCGATCTTCGGATGTGCTCGACATCACTCCGCCTGATAGCGGGGGAAGACACCGACCGGGGCCGGCAGCGACGTCCCGGGTGCCAGTCGGGTGCCGACGGCCTCGAACGTGCGCTGGTCCTCGGGCTGGCCGAGCAGGTCGAGCAGGTTGCCCATCGAGTCGGGCATCACCGGCTGGCTCAGCAGCGCCGCGATCCGCACCGTCTCCAGCGTCGTGTAGAGCACGGTGCGGAACCTGGCCTCGTCAGTCTTTCGCAGCACCCACGGCTCCTGCGCGGAGAAGTACTTGTTGGCCGCGCCGAGCACCGACCAGATCGCCTCGAGCGCCAGATTCATCGCGGTGGCGTCGAAGTGGCCGCGCACCTTCTCCAGCAGGCCGTCGGCCGCCTCCAGCAAGCCGAGGTCATCGGCGGTGAATTCGGCGGGCTCGGGCACCTTCGCGTCGAGGTTCTTGGCGACCATCGACAGCGAGCGCTGCGCGAGATTGCCGAACTCGTTGGCCAGGTCGGCGTTGATGCGCCCGATGATGGCGTCTTCGCTGTAGCTGCCGTCCTGGCCGAACGGCACCTCGCGCAGGAAGAAGTAGCGCACTTGGTCCACCCCGAACGTGTCGATGAGGTCGATCGGGTCGACGACGTTGCCCACCGACTTGCTCATCTTCTCGCCGCGGTTCAGCAGGAACCCGTGCACAAAGACCTTGCGCGGCAACTCGATTCCCGCCGACATCAGGAACGCGGGCCAGTACACCGTGTGGAATCGGATGATGTCCTTGCCGATCATGTGCAGATCGGCGGGCCAGAACCGTTTGAACAATTCCGACGACGTGTCGGGGAATCCGACGCCGGTGAGGTAGTTGGTCAGCGCGTCGACCCACACGTACATGACATGGTCGGGATGATCGGGCACCGGCACGCCCCAGTCGAACGTGGTGCGCGAGATCGAGAAATCGCGGAGACCACCCGAGACGAAGCTGACCACCTCGTTGCGCCGGACGTTGGGCTCGATGAACTCCGGGTGCGCCTCGTAATGGGCGAGCAGCTTGTCGGTGTAGGCCGACAGCCGGAAGAAGTAGGTCTCCTCCTCCATCCATGTCAAGGGCGCGCCGGTCTCGGTGGCCAGCCGGACGCCGTCGGTGCCGACGCTCGTTTCGCCTTCGGTGAAGAAGCGCTCATCGCGCACCGAATACCAGCCGGAGTAGTTGTCGAGGTAGATGTCGCCGGAGGCATTCATCCGGTTCCAGATGTCGATCGACGCCTCGATGTGGTCGTCATCGGTGGTCCGGATGAAGCGGTCGAAGGAGATGTTGAGCTTCTTCTGCATCCGCTCGAAGACGTCGGAGTTGCGCCGCGCCAATTCCTCCGTCGCGATTCCCTGCAGCCGCGGCGGTCTCCGCCATCTTCTGGCCATGCACGTCGGTGCCGGTGAGGAAGCGGACATCGAAGCCGTCCAGGCGCTTGAATCGCGCTATCGCATCCGTGGCCATGTATTCGTAGGCGTGTCCGACGTGCGGATCGCCGTTGGGGTAGGCGATGGCTGTCGTTATGTAATACGGCGCTCCTGGGGTGGGCGCTTGCGCCCCGGGGATGTCTTTAGCCATTTGAGGTCAGCTTATTGTGTGGGCGTGAGCCGCTCGAACCGTCCGGCGCCGCCCGCCCCCGATCCGCTGATCCCGTTGATCGACGCGCACACCCACCTCGACGCGTGCGGCGCCACCGACGCCGACAGCATCAAGACGATCGTGGACCGCGCGGAGGCCGTCGGCGTAGGAGCGGTCGTGACCATCGCCGACGACCTGGCGTCCGCGCGCTGGGTTACCGAAGCCGCCGACGCGGACCCGCGCGTGTACGCGGCGGTCGCGTTGCACCCCACCCGGGCCGACGCGCTCACCGAGGAGGCGAAGGCCGTCATCGAGCGCCTCGCCGAGCACCCGCGAGTGGTGGCCGTCGGCGAGACCGGCATGGACATGTACTGGCCGGGCAAGCTCGACGGCTGCGCCGAACCTGCCACCCAGCGCGACGCGTTCGCCTGGCACATCGATCTCGCCAAGCGCATCGGCAAGCCGCTGATGATCCACAACCGCGATGCCGACGCCGACGTTCTGGACGTCCTGACCGCCGAGGGTGCGCCGGAGACGGTGATCTTCCACTGTTTCTCCTCGGGCCCGGAGATGGCGCGCACGTGCGTGGACAACGGCTGGCTGCTGAGCCTGTCCGGAACGGTCAGCTTCCGCAACGCCCGCGAACTACGGGAAGCGGCGTCGCTGATCCCGGCTGAGCAAATGCTCGTCGAGACCGATGCGCCATTTCTGACGCCGCATCCGTATCGAGGCGCCCCGAACGAGCCGTACTGCCTGCCATACACCGTGCGTGCGTTGGCAAACCTGCTGGAAAGGCCTGCAGAAGACCTTGCACGGGAAACTACTTCGACGGCCGTGCGAGCCTATGGACTGCCGAGTTGCTGCCCCTAGTGCTTTTCGTTACCGTGCTGTGATCGAACTCGGGGCGCTATCAGGCAGGCGCTTCGTCCGATAGTCGGGATAGACCACGTTTTGAATATTTTGAACAAGATTCATAAAGAGCGCTCGCCGATGCTTCGGCTTCTGGTGGCCGCGACGTTGCTCGCACTGACCTTCGCGGGTGGGTTCGCGGTTGCTGCTCACAAGACCGTCACGCTGACCGTGGACGGCGCATCGATGACCGTGCCGACCATGAAGTCACGCGTGATCGATGTCGTCAAGGAGAACGGCTTCGACGTCGGCGAACGTGACGACCTTTACCCGGCGGCCCAGGAACCTGTGCACCAGTCCGACACCATCGTGCTGCGCCGCAGCCGGCCGCTGCAGATCTCGCTCGATGGCGAGGACAGCAGGCAGGTGTGGACGACGGCGTCCACGGTGTCCGAGGCGCTGGCCCAATTGCAGATGACCGACAAGGCACCCGCCGCGGCATCGCGCGGCAGCCGCGTCCCACTCGCGGGCATGTCGCTTCCGGTGGTCAGTCCCAAGACCGTGCAACTCAACGACGCCGGCGTGATCCGCACGGTCCGCCTGGCCGCGCCCACCGTCGCCGGTCTGCTCGAGGCGGCCGGAGTGCCGCTCGAGCAGCGCGACACCGTGGTGCCCCCCGCCTCGTCGCCTGTCGTCGACGGGATGCAGATTCAGATCACCCGCATACGAATCGAGAAGGTCACCCAGCGCGTGCCGCTGGCGCCCGCCAACCACCGCATCGAAGATCCGGCGATGAACATGAGCCGTCAGATCGTCGAGGATCCGGGCACCCCGGGAACCCAGGACGTAACGTTTGCCATCGCAAAGGTAAATGGCGTCGAGACCGGCAGATTGCCAGTAGCCAATGTCGTTATCACGCCAGCTCGCGACGGGGTCCTGCGAATTGGCTCCAAGCCTGGAACCGAGGTGCCGCCGGTTGCCAACGGAGGCGTCTGGGACTCCCTGTCTCGGTGTGAAGCGGGAGGTAATTGGGCCATCAACACTGGCAACGGATTTTACGGTGGCGTCCAATTTGACCAAAACACCTGGGAACGGCAAGGGGGTCTGAGGTATGCTCCGAGGGCTGATCTGGCGACAAGAGAAGAGCAAATCGCGATTGCTGAGGTCACTCGGGCGCGACAAGGATGGGGTGCCTGGCCGACTTGCAGCGGGAGGATTGGGGCGCGCTGACCATTCGACTACTCGGGCGAACCGAGATACGACACCTGGCGCGAGAGATTGACTTTCGGCCACGCAAATCGTTTGGACAGAACTTCGTCCACGATGCAAACACCGTCCGCCGTATCGTTTCGGCCTCCGGAATCAACCGCAACGACCACGTCCTCGAAGTCGGTCCGGGCCTAGGCTCCCTGACGCTGGCCCTACTGGACAAGGGCGCGAAGGTGACCGCCGTCGAGATCGATCCGGTACTGGCGCGGCAGCTTCCGATCACTGTCGCCCAGCATTCCCATAGCGAGATCAACCGGCTGACGGTGCTCAACCGCGACATCCTCACGCTGACCCGCGACGAGCTCGCCGACGAGCCCACGGCCCTGGTCGCCAACCTGCCCTACAACGTGGCCGTGCCGGCCCTGCTGCACCTGCTCGCCGAGCTGCCCTCCATTCGCACCGTGATGGTGATGGTGCAGGCCGAGGTCGCCGAGCGGCTGGCCGCCGAACCGGGCGGCAAGGAGTACGGCGTTCCCAGCGTCAAGGTCCGCTTCTTCGGCAATGTTCGGCGCTACGGCATGGTGTCGCCGACGGTGTTCTGGCCCATCCCGCGGGTCTACTCCGGGCTGGTGCGCATCGACCGTCACGAGTCCACGCCCTGGGCGACCGATGAAGCCTTCCGCAAGCAGGTGTTCGAGTTGATCGACATCGCGTTCGGGCAGCGCCGCAAGACATCGCGCAATGCGTTCGCGGTGTGGGCGGGCTCGGGCAACGAGTCGGCCCGCCGTCTGCTCGCCGCCAGCATCGACCCGTCCCGCCGGGGGGAGACCCTGTCAGTCGCGGACTTCGTGCGATTGCTGCAGCGGTCCGGTGAGCGCGACGAGCCGAAGGTCATCGATGAGGGCGACCAGCCGCACGAGGACTCCATCCGCGTGATCTAGTACCTCGCGGCTACTTCAGCGCGCGTGTGATCAGCGAGACGAACTCGCGACAGGACCGATACCGATCCTGTGGCGCCTTCGCCAGGGCCTTGGCCACAATCGAGTCGAAGGCACTTGGCAGCCAAGGGATTTCACGTGATCGCCGCGGCGGAGCCTCGTGCAGGTGGGCGTTGATCAGACCGATGCTGCCCTGTGCCGTGAACGGCGGCGACCCGGTGAGCAATTCGACCGCGGTGCATGCCAGGGCGTACTCGTCCGTCGCATCCGAAGGGGCGTGACCGGTGATCAGCTCTGGGGCCGAATACGGCAGCGACGCCTCGACATGGCCCGGACGATGACCGATGTCGTCGGCGATCCTCTCCGCGATGCCGAAGTCGATCAGCACAGCGTCCGAAAACCCTTGGCGGATCAGGATGTTCGCAGGCTTGACATCACAGTGCACGATCGCGTGATTGTGCGTGTAATCAAGGGCGTCGGCGATCTGGCCCAGCGCGACAAGTCGATTCGCGATCGAGCCAAGGCCGGCAATCCCGCCGCCGGTGATGAGCTCCATCGACAGCCAGCCTGCTCCGCGTTCGTACACCGTCACGATATGGGGATGGTCCAGCAGATGGGCGAGTTCGAATTCTCGTCGCAGGCGGGCGACTTGAGCCTGGTATCGGTGTTGGTCGTCGAGAATTTTCAACGCCACCACGCGATCAGGGCCCGCGGCGTCGTGCGCCCGGTACACCGTCGCGTAGCCACCGCCGACCAGCGCTTCGTCGACGACGTAGCCTTCAAACTCCTCGCCGGGCGAGAGCACTCCGATAGTGTCGTCCCGTGCCAGGCTGGAACGGAAGCACCGCCTCCGAGTGGGTTCCCACCGGGTCGGTGACCGTGCGGGTGCCGGGCAAGGTCAACCTCTACCTCGAGGTGGGCGAAAGCCGCGATGACGGCTATCACGAGCTGACCACCGTGTTCCATGCGGTCTCGCTGCTCGACGAGATCACCGTCCGCAACGCCGACATGCTGTCGCTGGAGATGGCGGGCGAGGGCGCGGACTCGCTTCCCACCGGCGAACGCAATCTGGCGTGGCGGGCGGCCGAGTTGATGGCCGAGCATGTCGGACGGTCGCCCGATGTGGCGATCATGATCGAGAAATCGATTCCGGTGGCCGGCGGGATGGCCGGCGGCAGCGCCGACGCTGCAGCGGTGTTGGTGGCGATCAACACGCTGTGGGAACTCGGGGTGCCGCGGCGCGACCTACATGTGCTGGCCGCTCAACTCGGCAGCGACGTGCCGTTCGCCCTGCACGGCGGCACCGCGCTGGGCACCGGCCGCGGCGAGGAACTGGCCACTGTGCTCGCCCGCAACACGTTCCACTGGGTGCTGGCCTTCGCCGACCAAGGCCTGTCGACACCCGCGGTGTTCGCCGAGATCGACCGGCTGCGCGAGACAGCGGGGTCGGGCCGCGACGAGCCCCCGCGACTCGAGGACCCCGAGCCGCTGCTGGCTGCCCTCGCCTCCGGCGATCCCGCCCAGCTTGCGCCGCTGCTCGGCAATGACCTGCAGGCGGCGGCGCTGAGTCTCGACCCGGGACTGCGACGCACGCTGCGGGCGGGCACCGAGGCGGGCGCGCTCGCAGGAATTGTTTCGGGCTCGGGACCGACGTGTGCGTTCCTGTGTACGTCGGCGTCCAGGGCGCTCGACGTCGGTGCACAGCTGTCCGGCGCCGGCGTCTGCCGGACGGTGCGGGTCGCCAGCGGGCCGGTGCAGGGCGCCCGGGTCGTGCCCGCGCCGTCGACATCGGTTTGATAACAAGCCGGTGTGACCCAGACCTCAATTCCCGTGAGAGTTTGGTCGGTTACTTAAGAGTTGCTTAAGATGAGCGGCGGTGAAAAAAAGCGGTCAAGCTTCGGACGCGATCCTTTCGCCCGCCGGCAACCACGGTGGGCGTTCTGTCGGATATGGCTACCGATCCGGTGCATCACCGATTCGAGACATAACCGCTCCCAATCTGTGTGCGCGTCTCCGCGAAAGCGCCCCTGATCAGGCGGAGCATTACATCCTGGCATGTGCTCAGGAACCGAGGAGGTCGTCGTGAGCCGATTCACCGAGAAGATGTACCGCAACGCCCGCACGGTCACGACGGGCATGGTCACCGGTGAACCGCACGAGCCCATCAGGCACACCTGGGGTGAGGTTCACGAGCGCGCCCGGTGCATCGCGGGCGGACTCGAGAAGGCCGGGATCGGCCCCGGGGATGCCGTCGGCGTGCTGGCCGGCTTCCCGGTGGAGATCGCGCCGACCGCACAGGGCCTGTGGATGCGCGGCGCCAGCCTGACCATGCTGCACCAGCCCACGCCCCGCACCGACCTGGTGGTCTGGGCCGAGGACACCATGAACGTGATCGGCATGATCGAGGCCAAGGCCGTCATCGTGTCCGAGCCCTTCCTCGTCGCCATCCCGGTGCTGGAGGAGAAGGGCATCAAGGTCCTGACCGTCGCCGACCTGCTGACGTCGGAACCGATCGATCCGATCGAGGTCGGCGAGGACGACCTCGCGCTGATGCAGCTGACGTCGGGCTCGACCGGCTCGCCCAAGGCCGTCCAGATCACCCACCGCAACATCCACTCCAACGCCGAGGCGATGTTCATCGGCGCCGAGTACGACGTCGACAAAGACGTCATGGTCAGCTGGCTGCCCTGCTTCCACGACATGGGCATGGTCGGCTTCCTGACCATCCCGATGTACTTCGGTGCCGAGCTGGTCAAGGTCACCCCGATGGACTTCCTGCGCGACACCCTGCTGTGGGCCAAGCTCATCGACAAGTACAAGGGCACCATGACCGCGGCGCCGAACTTCGCCTACGCGCTGTTCGCCAAGCGGCTGCGCAACCAGGCCGAGCCGGGTCAGTTCGACCTGTCGACGCTGCGGTTCGCCCTGTCGGGCGCCGAGCCCGTCGAGCCCGCCGACGTCGAGGATCTGCTGGACGCGGGCAAGCCGTTCGGGCTGAAGCCCGACGCGATCCTGCCGGCCTACGGCATGGCCGAGACGACGCTGGCGGTGTCGTTCTCGCCGTGCGGCGCGGGCCTGGTGGTCGACGAGGTCGACGCCGACCTGCTCGCCGCGCTGCGCCGCGCCGTGCCCGTCACGAAGGGCAACACCAGGCGGCTGGCCTCACTGGGGCCGCTGCTCAAGGACCTGGAGGCGCGCGTCATCGACGAGCACGGCAACATCATGCCGCCGCGCGGCGTTGGCGTCATCGAGCTGCGCGGTGAGTCGCTCACTCCCGGCTACCTGACCATGGGCGGCTTCATCCCGGCCCAGGACGAGCACGGCTGGTACGACACCGGCGACCTGGGCTACATGATGGACAACGGCCACATCGTGGTGTGCGGCCGCGTCAAGGACGTCATCATCATGGCCGGCCGCAACATCTATCCGACCGACATCGAGCGGGCCGCGGGCCGCGTCGAGGGGGTGCGTCCCGGCTGCGCGGTCGCCGTGCGTCTGGATGCCGGCCACTCGCGCGAGACGTTCGCCGTCGCCGTCGAGTCCAACGCGTGGCAGGATCCCGCCGCGGTGCGCCGCATCGAGCATCAGGTCGCCCACGAGGTGGTGACCGAGGTCGATGTGCGGCCACGCAATGTCGTGGTACTCGGACCGGGCACCATCCCGAAGACCCCGTCGGGCAAGCTGCGCCGCTCCAACTCGGTCAGCCTGGTCACCTAGTCACTCGCCCGCGACAGCGTACTCCGCAGCGGGAGTCCGCGTCAGAGGTCCTTCTGCGCTCGGCTCGCGCGAACGAAATGGGATGGCCGCTGTCGGTCCGCGCCGTTACGGTCTTTGCCATGACCCCCGCCATCGAGGCCATCGATCTCGTGAAGCGGTTTGGTGATAACACCGCTGTCGACGGCGTCAGCTTCAGCGTCGCCGCCGGCACCGTGCTCGGCATGCTGGGCCCCAACGGCGCAGGCAAGACCACCACGGTCCGGATGATGACGACCCTGACCCAGCCCACCAGCGGCACCGCGCGCGTCGCCGGGTACGACGTGTGCCGGGAACCCGACCAAGTGCGCCGCAACATGGGCCTCACCGGCCAGGTCGCCACCGTCGACGAGCTGCTGACGGGCCGGGAGAACATCCGCATGATCGGCGGCTTGTACGGGATCGGCCGCAGGGACCTGGCACGGCTGGGAGACCAACTGCTGGAACAGTTTTCGATCGCCGACGCCGCCGACCGCGTGGTCAGGTCGTACTCGGGCGGTATGCGCCGTCGCCTCGATCTCGCGGTCAGCCTGCTCGCGTCACCGCCGGTGCTGTTTCTCGACGAGCCGACCACCGGCCTGGATCCGCGCAGCCGCAGCGATCTCTGGGAGATGCTTCGTGGCCTCGTCGCCGACGGCACCACACTGCTGTTGACCACGCAGTACCTCGAAGAGGCCGACCAGCTGGCAGACAACATCGTCGTCATCGACCAGGGACGGATCATCGCGCAGGGCACCCCGCTGCAGCTCAAGCAGCAGGCGGGCAACGCCAGCCTGGTGGTCACCGTCTCGCACGCCGCCGACCTGCCCGCGGCCCGCGAGTTGTTGGCTCGCACCGGCGTCGAGGTGCATGTCGACGTTGGTGCCAGGCAGCTCACCGCGGCGGCGGACGGCATCGCAGACCTGACCCGGGTCGCGGACTGGCTGCAGCAGAGCGCGATCGAGGTCGACGACATCGGCCTGTCGCGGCCGAGCCTGGACGACGTATTCCTGTCGCTCACCGGCCATCGCGCCGACGGCGATGAAACCGAGGAGGTGGGCGCATGACCGTCACGGCGCAAAAGCCGCACGCGACCTCCGATCGGCCGCGGACCCGGCCGACGAACATCGCGCAGCAGTCGTGGATCATGGTCAAGCGCAACATGATCCACACAAGACGCATGCCGGAGATGCTCAGCGACGTGACGGTACAGCCGATCATGTTCGTGCTGCTGTTCGCGTTCGTGTTCGGCGCGTCGATCGCCACCAGGGGCAGCGCGTCCTACCGTGAATTCCTGCTGCCCGGGATCCAGGCGCAGACGATCGTTTTCACCGCATTCGTGGTGTCCACCGGCATCACCGCCGACGTGGAGAAGGGCATCATCGACAGGTTTCGCTCACTGCCGATTCGGCGGTCGGCCGTACTCATCGGTCGTAGCGTCGCCAGCCTCATTCATTCGTCGATCGGCGTGCTGGTGATGGCGCTGACGGGGCTGGCCATCGGCTGGCGGATCCGCGGCAGCGTGGGCGAGGCCATACTGGCGTTCGCGCTGATCCTGGTGTTCGGGTTCGGGATGATCTGGTTCGGCATCCTCATCGGGTCGCTGATGCGGTCCGTCGAGGCGGTCAACGGCGTGATGTTCACCGTGCTGTTCCCGATCACCTTCCTGGCCAACACCTTTGCGCCGACCGAGCCGATGCAGCACTGGCTGCGGGTGATCGCCGAGTGGAATCCGGTGTCCTCGCTGGCGCAGGCCATGCGGGAGTTGTGGGGCAACGGTCCACCCGCGCCGCCGGAGGCGCAGTTGCCGCTGCACCACCCGGTGCTTGCGACGATCCTGTGGTCACTGGCGCTGACGGCGGTCTTCGCGCCGTTCGCGCTGCGGGCCTATGCGCGCCGCACCGGCGGCTAGGCCCGGATCGCCGCGATCGTCCAGTCGGGCAGGATCGGTGCCCGCGTGAGGAAGTGCTCGGGCTGACCATTGGCGCGCAGCAGTGCCTGCATGCGCAGAATGCAGCAGCCCATCCGCGCCATCGCGAAGATCTCGTACCAATCCAGGTGTTCGAGTTCGCGACCGATCATCGTCTCGAACCGGTGGACAACCGTGTCGCGACTGTCGAAGCCCGGCAGCTCGGGGTCGAGGTCAAGGCCATTGACCTCCAGCATCTGCTTGCGAGTGGCCAGCCACCAGCCGAAGTCGGCCTCGGCCGGGCAGACGCAGGCCTGCTCCCAGTCCAGCGCACCGATGATCTGGCCGGAGTCATCGAAAATGGCGTTGGATATCCGCGCATCACCCCAGCAGACAGCCAACGGCGCCGTCTCCTCCGGTTGCCTGCGGCGCAGCCATTCGAAGGCCTCCGTCATGGTGTCGGGCACCTGGTTGTCCGATCCCCACCGCACGTAGTCCTGCCACCACGTCAGCTCCGCGGAGATGCCGACACCGGCCGGCCGTTCGAGCCACGACGCCTCGTTGACCGGGACGCGTTGTAGCTTCGCGAGCGTTTCGAGGAACGCGTCGTGTGCGCGACGCTGAACCTCGGGGCCCGCGTCGTGCAGCCATCCCCGCGTTGCGTAGGAGGTGTCCGACGGGGTGTGGCCGACAATCCGCGGCATCACAAGGAATTTCGAGCCGATCCAGTTACGGTCGGGCTCATAGAGGATCGGCGACGGCGTCGCGATGCCGTACTCGTGGAGCAGGTCCTGGGTCAGGGTCTGCGCGCCGAGATCGTAGTCACGGAATATGCCGCCGCCCGCGGGCGGAATCCGGATCACGTATTCGCTTGTGGCGCCGCCGACCTCGGCGGAGAACACCAGGCTCTCGCTCGACCAGCCCGCGGCGCGGTTGGCCGCGCGCAGCTCCGACACGACCGCCTCGGCGGCGAACCTGTTCTCGAACCACGCCTGGAGCTGCACGCGGGTAGCGGCCAGGTCGCGTTGGACGAGCGTGATGCCAGCCATCCGAACAGAGTTACATATGGCAGCTGAGATGTAAATAAAGAGCTGTTTACGTCAAGGGTGCTGCACATGTAATACCCTCCAGAGATGACTCGACCCCGGCCGATGACGTACGGCGACATCGACGATGTGTCGCTGCCACTGGCCGTGCTCGTCCACGGCTTCCCCGACACCCCGTTCACCTGGCGGCACCTCGGCCCGGACCTCGCCGCGCGCGGATATCGCGTCGTCGCGCCCTGGTTGCCGGGGTACGACGCACCCGTGGGCAAGACCGATCAGCGTCGGGACATACGTCCGCCACGTCCTCGACATCCGGCGGGAGTACCGCGGCGGACGACCGCGCGATCCTGATCGGCCACGATTGGGGTGCGCACGCCGGATACGGCGTTGTCGCCACCGACCCGGCGGCGTTCGGCAGATACATCGCGTTGGCGGTGCCGCCGTCGGCCGCGCTCGGGGGGATGTTCCGCTACGCCCAGCTCAAGCGGTCCTTCTACATCTGGTTCATCCAGCAGGTCGGACTCGCCGAGACGGTGCTCGTCGAGCCGGGCTTCTGGGAGCAGCTGTGGGCGGACTGGTCGCCGGGCTACGACCCCGCCGATGACGTTGCTGAGCTGCGCCGATACGTGTCCGCCGACAATATCGCCAATGTCATCTGCCCGTATCGGGCGTCGTTCAATCCCGCACTTCGCCGATCCCGACAGCGAGGCCGAGGCGGCCGCGACATTGCAGCCGCCGCCGGTGCCGACGCTGTATCTGCACGGTGCCACCGACGGGGGTATGGGTGCTGATCGATGACTTCGATGTGTCCGCGTACCTTCCCGCCGCCGGGTCGAGCTTCGAAATCATCGACGGCGCAGGGCATTTCCTGCATCTCGAGCGACCCGAGCTGATCGCGGCGAAGATCGCAGACTGGCTCGCAGGCTAGCCGGCGGCCACCCGCGACAGGCGCCGCCGAGACGGGTCCAGGCCCGCGGCGTGGCGCAGCTCGGCGAGGAACTGTTCGGGGCTGCCGCCGCCGATCACGTAGTGGCACACGGCGATCCGCACCACAGCGGCGGCCGCGATACTGCGGTCGTCGCCCGGGATGATGCGGGCGATGCGCTCGTGCATGATCGGCAGCACGCGCTTCATCTGGAACAGCACGTGCTCGGGCTCGATCTCGGCCAGCGAGCCCAGCGAGTAGGTGCTCTGGAAGTCGACGATGAATTGCAAGGCGGCGTCGAGGCGGTCGGGTCCGCTCAATCCCGCCATCGCGGTGGCGATGCCCGCGTCGAAGTTGTCCTGCTCGTAGAGTCCGAACGCCTCCAGCAGACCTTCCTTGGATCCGAAATGCCGGTACAGCGTCGGGCGCGAAACCTGGGCCTCCGCGGCCACGTCGGACAACTGCAGCTTGCGCCGACCATCACGAGCGAGGACGACGAACGTGGCCGCGAGGATCCGGCGCCGTGTCGACTGGTCCGGATCGGCGGGTGTCCGAGGAGCCACTATCGTCCTTTACATCTAATGGTCCAAATGTCACACTAGCGCTATCCTAGGCTCCGGTGTCCGGATATGCACGTGAGACACCGCTGATGCCGATGTCAAGTCCCGCACGGTGGAGGTGGCGACCATGACGGACCTGGTGGCAGAAAGGTAGTCGCCTTGCTGACGACGAACTACGGCGCCCTGGTGCCCGAGGATGAGCTGCTCACCCACCAGATCGTCGACACGTTCGCGACGGTCGGCCAGTCCGATCCGTCCTGGACGGAGAAGATCTGGACGATCGCGCACGCGCGCGACAACTCGCTTCAGGTCGTGCTGGGCGTCGGGAAGTACACCAACCGTGGCGTGTTCGACGGCGCCGCAGGGGTGTGCCGAGGCACCGAACAGTGGACGGTGCGTGGGGGTCGTCGGTTGTCGTCGGACTCGGCGGGCACTCACGTGGGGCCGATCCACTACCGCGTCGTCGAGCCGCTGCGCGCCATCCAGGTGAGCCTGGACGCGACGGAGCATGCGCCGATCGCTTTCGATGTGGAGCTGCGCGGGGACTTCGACGCGGCATTGGAGGATCCGTGGCCCGACCGCAGCCCGGACGGCTACCGAGTCACCCATAACGTGTTGCGCTACCACCAGATCGGGGTGGCATCCGGATGGGTGCAGGTCGAGGGTGAGCGCACGGAGATCAAGGCCGACGAATGGATTTCGATACGGGATCATTCGTGGGGACTGCGGCCCGGTGTCGGCAAGCCGATTCCGGGACTGCCCCGCGGCGGGCGCAGGATCAAGCAGATGTTCATGACCTGGTTGCCGATGACGATGACTCGTCCCGATGGATCGACCTACTCGCTGTTCGTCATGTACCAGGAGGAGCGCGGCGACGGGTACCTCGAGATTCGTTGCCAGGCAGAACAGCAGAACCACGACGGCACATCGCACCGCTTCGTCTCCGTCGAACAGGACATGCACTTCCAGGACGACAACCGTCGCTTCACCCATGGGACCGTCACCCTGATCGACGCCGACGGCTCGAGGCGCCCCTTGACGATCACCGCGGCCGGGCCGACGGGCTTTCACCTTGGCACCGCCGGCTACTACGGCTGGAACGACTGGGTGTACGGCCAATGGGTCGGCGACCTGAAGGTGGAGGGCAACCACGTCACCGACTGCGACAAGCCCGAGAACGCGCGCGAGCTGCACCAACTGCGGGATCTACTTGTGCGCGTTGAGGATCCCGTCGGAGGGGGAGTGGGGCTGGGCAACGCTGAGACGTTCGCGCTCGGTGAGTTTCCCGAGCGGGGGCTGACCGCGGAGAACTCCTTCCTGTGAGTGTCGCGGTCATCGGCGCCGGGCCCGGCGGCATCGCCATGGGCATACAGCTGGCGGCAGCCGGCCATGACTTCACCATTTTCGACCGCGCGGACGGCTTCGGGGGCACCTGGCGAAACAACACCTACCCCGGCGCCGCCTGCGATGTGCCCTCCCACTTCTACTCCTACTCGTTCGCGCTGAATCCACGGTGGAGCAAGACATTCGCCAACCAACCCGAAATCCTGGCCTACCTGGAGAAGGTCGCCGCCGACCACCACCTCGCCGCCCACCTTGTCCCGCGCACCCGCGTGACCGGCCTGCGGTGGTCCGATGCCGACCGGCGCTGGACGCTGACCACCGACCACGACACCGTTCACGAGTTCGACGCGGTGGTCACCGCCGTCGGAATGCTCGACGTGCCCAGCATTCCCGACATCCCCGGCGCCGAGCGATTCGGTGGCCGGACCTTCCACTCCTCGGAATGGGACCATTCGAAATCGACTGCGGGAGAACGCGTCGCGTCGATAGGCACGGGCGCCAGCGCCATCCAGTACGTGCCCGAGATCGCCAAGGACACGGCGCACCTGACCGTGTTTCAGCGGACGCCGATCTGGGTGAACCCGCGATACGACGAACCGTTCACGCCGGAGCAGCAGGAACTCTTCGACCACGATCCCGCCGAGGCGCTCAAGGTTCGCGACGCGGCGTTTGCGGCCTACGAGGCGGCCAACTTCGCCGCCGATTCAGAGATGACCAAGGGCCTGACCGACATGGCGCGGGAGTACCTGGCGCGCAAGGTGTCCGATCCCGACCTTCGCGCCAGGCTGACCCCCGACTATCCCGTCGGCTGCAAGCGTCCGCTGCAGTCGCGCAAATGGTTCCCGACGTTCGCGCTACCCAACGTCGCGCTCGAGACGTCTCCCATCGTCGAATTCACCGAACGCGGCCTGCGCACAGCCGACGGTGTCGAGCACGAGTTCGACACGGTCATCTACGGGACCGGTTTTCACGCGGCCGACTACCTACGCAGCCTCGACGTGTACGGAATCGGCGGTCGCCGGCTGCACGACGAGTGGCGCGACGGCGCGGAGGCGTACCTGGGGACCGTCGTGCCCGGCTACCCGAACCTGTTCACGCTCTACGGGCCCAACACCAACGGCGTCACCTCGATCATCTACATCCTCGAAGCCCAGGCCGAGTTCGTCCGCCGCCTTCTTGGCCTCATGAGGGACCAAGGTGTTGCGGCGGTCGACGTCAAGCGCGAGATCCACGACGCGTACAACAGCGAAATCCAGCAGGCGATGACCGACACCGTCTGGCTGGCCAACTGCAACAACTACTACACCCATCCGAACGGAAAGGTGGTGACCCAGTTCCCGTACAGCGGAACCACCTTCGTCGAGATGCTCGCGAGGGTACAACTGGACGAGTTCGACTGCTCTCTACCGGCCAGGCAGGAAAAGGAAGCCACCGCGTGATCGGGGTTCACCACACGGCGATCGTCACCGCTGACATCGAGCGCTCGATGCGGTTCTGGCGCGACGGCCTCGGATTCACGGAGCTGTTCGACTACACCTTCACCGGCGACTGGCCGACCCTCTTCGATGCACACAGCGATCGGCTCCGGTCGATCTTCCTCGGCGACCCGAGCACACCCGACACCGGCATCGTCGAACTCGTTGTGCTCGAGGAGGTCCAGGCAGCGGCGCCGTCGCCGGCAACCCCTTCGTTCGGCTTCTTCCTGCTGTCGCTGCAGCGCGACGTCGACGTCGCCCTGGCCAAGCTGGCCGAGCTCGGCTTCGAGGAGGGAGTCCGGCGCATCGAGATGCCCGCACCCGGCGGGAAGACGGTGGCGATGGCGGTGATCACCGCGCCGGATGGTGTCCGCGTCGAGTTGATCGGACCACCCGCATGACCACCCGAGGCATGACCGCGATCGTCACCGGCGGCGGATCCGGTATCGGCCGGGCGGTCGTCGACAGGCTGCGCGAGGCCGGGCAGACCGTCGTGGTGTGGGACATCAGCGGCGGTGACATCGATTGCGACATCAGCGATCCCGAATCGGTGTCGACGGCACTCGAGCAGACCGTGGCCGTCAACGGGTCGCCCGACCGGCTCGTCGCCTGCGCAGGCATCGGTGCGTCAGGGCTGCTGCTGGAGCAGACACCCGCAGACTGGCAGCGGGTGATCGACACGAACCTGACGGGGACGTGGCTCACGATGCGTGCCGTCGCGCGGGCGATGGTCGATGCCGGTTCGGGTGGGTCGGTCGTGGCGGTGTCCAGCATCAGCGGAACGCTGGCCGACCGCGACATGGGCGCCTACTGCGTGTCGAAGGCCGGCATCGACATGCTGGTGCGGATCGCCGCCGCCGAGTGGGGTGCGCACGGCATCCGTGTCAATGCCGTCGGGCCAGGCGTCACCCGCACGCCGATGCTCGCAGACGCCGCAAAGCTTCCCGGGTGGGTGGACGGCCTTGCTGAACGTACTGCGCTCGGGCGGCTCGGTGAGGCCGGTGAGGTCGCCGAGGTGATCGTCGGTGTGCTCGAAATGTCTTGGGTCACCGGCCAAACCATCTTCGCGGACGGTGGCCTCGCGTTGCACAGTCCAATCGATGCCTACGGGCAGATGCAGCGGTTGATGGCACGGCGGCCCAAGTGAGATCGGCTATCGATCGGCAGGCGCTATCCGAGCCGGGCCGATTTTGTCGTAGACGTGCCACCAGATCATCTCGTGCTCGGTCGGTGACAGCCGACCATCGCTGAGGCAGTCGTCGGCCTCGATGAGGCAGCCCGCGAGGCCCTTCAGCTTCTCGGCGGCTGCGGTGGACAGCGAGTCGGGGTAGCCGACCATCACTGACGCATACATCGTGCGGACTCCGGCGCGCGCGTCACCGGCCATCACCCTGGCGAGCAGGCCGGCGCCGACGACGAGTGCCGTCGAGAATGCGAGAGCCGTCCACGGTCCCGTCAGCTGGCCGGCGAAGATCTCGCAGACGACCCACACCGCGAAACCCCACAGCGGCCATCCCCTTGCCACGCGGACCAGGCGCCGCTCGGACTCGCTGACGCCCGGCGGGAACACGACGAGGCGATAGCGCGTCACCCCGAAGCGGTCGCGGCGGATGTCGATGGACCCCCACGGCCGGTCGCCGTCGAGGATGCGTCGCGAGGCCCGGCGCAGCAGGCCAGGGCGCGTTTCCGTGTCGCTCATGACTCCGGTGTACGCCTGCCGATCGGACTGCGGCCGTCGCCGAACGCTTTCTTTACGCGAAGCCGCAGGCTTCTTTACGGTCTTCCAACAGTCTGAGTATTGTGTACTATACTCAGCATGCAGGAGAAGATCCCGGCCCGGCTGGCCGAGCACCCCACCGTCCTCAAGGTGCGGTCCAGGAAGGCGCACAGGCCCGGCGTCATCGACGCCGAGTGGCTGCGTCGGGTGTGCCTGGAGGCGGGCGTCGACGACGTTGCGTTCGCCAGCGTGGACAACCCGGCGCTGGCCTCCGAAACGGAGCACGTCGACGCGGCGCTGCCGGGCACGCAGAGCTACATCTCGCTCGTGGTGAAGATGAACCGCGACAACGTTCGGTCCACCGCGCGCAGCGTGGCCAACCAGGAGTTTCATCGCAGCGGCGAAATCATGAACGAGGCGGCGCACCGGATCACGCGTGCCCTCGAGGACGCCGGCTACCGCGCGATCAACCCGTCGATGTCGTTCCCGATGGAGATGGACCGGTTTCCCGGCAGGATCTGGGTGGTGGCGCACAAGCCGGTCGCGGTCGCCGCCGGGCTGGGAGTGATGGGCATTCACCGCAACGTGATCCATCAGAAGTTCGGCAATTTCATCCTGCTCGGCACCATCCTTGTTGCCGCGCCGATCAGCAGTTACGGTGAGCCGCTGGACTATTCGCCATGCCTGGAATGCAAGCTGTGCGTGGCCGCCTGTCCCGTCGGCGCCATCAAGAAGGACGGCGATTTCGACTTCGTCGCCTGCTCGGTGCACAACTACCGCGAGTTCATGGGCGGCTTCACCGACTGGGCCAGACCATCGCCGACAGCGACGACGCCGCCGACTTCCGCTCGCGGGTCAGCGATTCCGAGAATGCCTCGATGTGGCAGAGCCTGTCCTTCAAGGCGAACTACAAGGCGGCCTACTGCCTGGCGGTGTGCCCGGCCGGAGAGGACGTCATCGAGCCCTACCTCGATGACCGCAAGGGCTTCATGGACCTGGTGCTCAAACCGCTGCAGGAGAAGAAGGAAACGCTCTACGTGCTGCCCAACTCGGTGGCCAAGGAACATGCCGAACGCCGTTTCCCGCACAAGCAGGTCAAGGTCGTCGACAGCGGGATCAGCGGACGCTGAGCGGGACGTTCGCCGCGCCGGGATGAATTCTGTGAAACCGCGGCGTTTGCTCAAGACATGAAGACCCATCGGGTGTTGATCGGCGTTGCTGCAGCGGTTTTCTCATGTGTGACGCTCGTCGCACCCGCGTTCGTGCCTGCCGCGAAGGCCGACGCGTGTGCCGACGTCGAGGTGGTGTTCGCCCGCGGCACCGGTGAGCCGGACGGCATCGGCCGGGTGGGCGACGCGTTTGTCAACGACCTGCGCTCGCGGGTGCACGGCAAGTCCGTCGACGTGTACGCCGTGAACTACCCCGCGACACGTGACTTCCTGCGCGCGGCCGACGGCGCCAACGACGCCAGTCTTTTCGTGCAGAACATCGCGAACACCTGCCCGGATACCAAGATCGTTCTCGGCGGGTACTCGCAGGGCGCGGCCGTGATCGACATCATCACCGTCGCCGCTGCGCCGACGCTCGGGTTCGCCGATCCGATGCCGGCAAGCGTCGCCGATCATGTCGCCGCGGTGGCGGTGTTCGGCAACCCGTCGATTCGCCTGCTCGGCGGACCGCTGACCGGATTGAGCCCGCTGTACGGCTACAAGACGATCGACCTGTGCAACGGGGCGGACCCGGTGTGCTCCGACGGCAACGACATTCCCGCTCACAGCCAATATGTCGAAGCCGGATTGACAACGCAGGCAGCGCAATTCGTCGCCGACCGAGTCGTCAGCCAGGCGCCGATCAGCACGCTGGCCGGCCAGAGCCAAGGGTAGCGCTAGCCCCAGGCGTGCACGGTGTTCTGCGCCGGCTCCAAGCCGTCGTCGATCAGCAGTTCGGTCGCGTCGGCGGCCTGCTCGCAGATGGTCGGAACCTCGCGCCACTCGGCGGAGGTGAACGTTGCCGAGCACGAACGCCGCACCTTCCATGCGGCCGGGCGGGCGGCCGATACCGATGCGGACCCGCGCAAAGTCGTTGGTACCCAACGCGGATCCCACCGAACGCAGTCCGTTGTGGCCGGCCACGCCGCCGCCGAACTTGAGCCGTGATCCGCCCGAACTCGATGTCGAGTTCGTCGTGGATCACCACGATGTCGGCGGGCGGCACCGAGTAGAACTTGGCCAGCGGGCCAACCTGTCGCCCTGACTCGTTCATGTAGCAGCGCGGCTTGGCCAGCACCACCGAGCGCCCGCGCGAGGCGCCCCGTGACGACCTCGGCCCCGGACTTCTTGTGCACCTTGAACCCGACCGCCGATGCGGTCGGCGAGGATGTCGGCGACCAGGAAGCCGAGCGTTGTGCCGGGTCGTGGCGTACTGCGGTCCGGGGTTGCCCAGGCCGACCACCAGTAGCGGCCCGGCCCGCTGGCAGGGGAGGGCTCGGCCATGCGGTCCTACTCGGATTCCGCGGCGGGCCGCCTCGCCGGAGGCCTCGCCTTCGCCCTCGCCCTCGGCGCACCCTCTTCGGCCTCGTCGCCCTCGGCGGCCTCCTCGGTCGCCTCGCCTGCGCCCTCGGCCTCGAGGTCCTCGGCGGTCGGGGCCGCGACGACGTTGACGACGAGCGTCTCCGGGATCCGAGATCAGCGAGACGCCGTCCGGCAGCGTGATCGAGCCCGCCGCGAACTGCGTGCCGATGTCGGCGCCCTCGACGGACACCGTGAGGTGATCGGGGATCGACTGCACGTCGGCTTCGATCGTGATGGTGTTGGCGTCCTGGGTGACCAGCGTGCCGTACGCGGCTTCGCCCTCGACGATGACGTTGACCTCGACGGTCACCTTCTCGCCGCGGCGCACGACCAGCAGGTCGGCGTGCTGGATGCTGCGGCGGATCGGGTGGAGTTCCAGCGCCTTGGTCAGCGCGAGCTGCTCCTTGCCCTCGATGTCGAGGGTGAGCACCGCGTTGGTACCGGAGTGGCGCAGCACGGCCGCGAAGTCGTGGGCGTCGAGTTCGAGGTGCTGCGGGTCGCTGCCGTGGCCGTAAAGGACGGCGGGCACCTTGCCGTTGCGGCGGGCGCGGCGCGATGCGCCCTTGCCGGTCTCCGTGCGGACCTGCAGCGGCCAGATTGTTCGGTGGCGTTCTTGGCCATCGGGTATCGCTCCTGTTCGTGTACTGAGCACGGCCAGGGCGTAACCACTGAATACGGTTCGCGTCGATAACGGTGGTCGGGCCACCCTCGCCGTGATTACCGGCCAGAGTAGCCGAGCACCTGCGTCATCGCCCAAATCAGAGGCCGAACTTGGTGTCCGTGAGCTGCTCGGACAGCTCCCAGAGCGCGGCGGCCGTCTTGGCGTTCGCGGGCCAGCGGGCTGCGCAATGCGTGGGCCCGGTGGCGTCCGCGCATCGCGAACCGCGGACCGATGAAGCGTGTCGCCCGGCAGGTCCTGTGAGACGGCGTACAGGGTCTGGCGGGCGCCGAAGTCGGCGTCGGTGGCCATCGCGGTTGCCGAGCCGACATCAGACTGCGCCGATCAGATTGCCGGCCGCGTGCCCTGCAGGTTGGTCGCCGAGTACCCGGGATGGGCGGCGTGCGCCTTCACGTGGCGAACCCGCCGCGTCGAGGCGGCGCTGCAGTTCCTTGGTGAACAGCAGGTTGGCCAGCTTCGACTGCCCGTAGGCCGGCCAGGCCGAATACGGCCGCGCCTTCCAGTTCAGGTCCTTGAGGCTGATGTAGCCCGACCAGGTGCACCTTCGACGACACCGTCACGACGCGCTCGGTGATCTTCGGCAGCAGCAGGTTCGTCAGCGCGAAGTGGCCGAGGTGGTTGGTGCCGATCTGGCTTTCGAACCCGTCGACGGTCTGGGCGTACGGCACGGCCATGATGCCGGCGTTGTTCACCAGCACATCGACGGCGTCGACCCCGTCGGCGAACGCGCGCACCGACGCCAGGTCCTGCAGGTCGAGCTTGCGGACCTCGACGTCGCCGGTCATCGTCGCCGCGGCCTCGTCGCCCTTGGCGGTGTTGCGCACGGCGAGAATCGTCTTGGCGCCGACGCGGGCCAGCTCACGCGCGGTGACCAGGCCGAGGCCGCTGTTGGCCCCGGTGACGATGACGGTGCGCCCGGCGAAGGACGGCAGATCGGCGGCGGTCCATCCACTCATGGCGAACACCCTAGTGTTGCCGCGAAACTGTATTCCAGCAGGACGTGTATTCGAACGTTCTCTGCTGGAATACAGTTTCGCGGGTTGTCGGTGACGGACGTCAGGATTTGTCCGTGGGGGAGATATTCATCGGCAGTGAGGCCGTAGCAACTGGCGTGGTGACACGGCATGAGCTCGCGCGATGGTATCGGCCCGTCTACCCAAACGTGCATGCGCCAAAAGGGCGCGAATTGACGCTAGATGACACAGACCGTCGGCGCATGGCTGTGGAGCAAGCGTCGGGGCATCGTCTCGGGCGCGGCGGCGTCGGCGATGCACGGTGCCGAGTGGGTTGAGGCGGACACGTCGATCGAACTGGTCTACAACTGCACCCGGCCACCCGGCGGCATCGTGGCGCGCAACGAACGCCTCGAAGAGGACGAGATCACCTGGGCCGGGCGACTGCCGGTGGCCACACCCGCGCGCGTACCGCCTTCGACTTGGGTCGGTATCTGGCCCGCGCCAAGGCTATCGCGCGGCTGGATGCACTGATGCGGGCCGCGCCTTTCTCGACCGAGGAGGTGCTAGTGCTGGCCAAAGCGGTATCGCGGAGCGCGCGGTGTGCAGATGCTCAAGAATGCGTTGCCGCTAGTCGACGGCGGGGCGGCATCGCCACGTGAGACCGCGCTGCGATTGCTCTACATGGATGCGGGACTGCCCCGACCGACTACACAGATACCGATCTTCGATACCGATGGCCGATTGCTTCGCACCGTGGATATGGGTTGGGAGGACTTCATGGTCGCATCGGAGTACGACGGTGATCAACATCGGACCAATCGCTTGCAGTACGTCAAGGATCTGCGGGTCAGTCCCGAAGTTGGAGCGCCTCGGGTGGACCGTCTTGCGTGTCATCAAGGAAGACCGCCCGTACGAGACGATCCAGCGAGCCTGGGATGCGATGGTCGCGCGCGGCTGGCGGCCGACCTGATTCGCCGAAACTGTATTCCAGCACGGCGTTACTCGAACTTTCGCTGGTGGAATACAGTTTCGCGGGCTAGGCGTCGCGTTACTTCGGCGGTTTCGGTGCGGGCTTGGGAACCACGACGTTGAAGCCCTTGATGATCTCCTCGATGTCCGGCGCTTCCTCGGCGGCCTTCTCGGCGTAGCCGGTCACCGTGAACTGGACGAGATAGCGCTGGTTGGCCGGCGGCGCACCGGTCGCGATGACGATGCGGTTGTAGGTGTGCATGCGGGCGCCGTTGAGGTCGTAGCTGCCCTCGATCATCGACGACGGAAAGCCCTTGAAGTTGTCGGTGGAGGCGTTGAGCGCTTGAAGTTCTGCGACAGCTGGCGTCGGCGTAGCCGTGTTTGATCGGCCTCGTTGACGTCGAAATCGCCGGTGAGCTTGAACACCAGCAACATCGCGGTCGGATAGGTGTCGCCCTTGGCGATCATCCGCGTGCCCGGCGACAGATTCGTGTTCTGCGTACGGATGCCAGCCCCGCGGCGTCGGGAAACGTCACGGTCAGGTCGGTCAGCTTGTCCGGGGCGACGGGCCCGCCCGTGACCCCGACGCTCTCCAGATACTCCGCGATCGGCACCGGCGCATCGGTCGAAGTCGGGGTGGTCGTTGTCGCCGATGTCGACCAGATCGACTGGTAGTCAGGCGTTTCCGTGCCACAGCCCGAGATTGCCGCGGCCAGCGCGGCCGCAGCCGCGATAACGCGAGCCCTCACAGAATCTCGCGCACCGTTGTCGATCGGCCGGGCCAGCCGGGTGCCCTTCGCGGTCACCACGAACGGCCGCTCGATGAGAATCGGATGCTCGGCCATCGCGTCGAGCAATTCGTCGTCACTGGCGTCGGCGAGGTTCAGCTCCCCGTACAGCGATTCACGCTTGCGCACCGCGGTGCGCACGTCGATGCCCGCATCCTTGATCATCTTCACGAGCTCAGCGCGCGACGGTGGCGTCTTGAGGTACTGGACGACTGTCGGCTCGATGCCGTTGTCGCGCAACAGGTCCAGCGTCTTGCGTGAGGTCGAGCAACGAGGGTTGTGATAGATGACGGCTTCGCGCCTTTCCCGCTCTTCGACACCAACTACGCCGACCCGTCGAAAAGCCCTGTCACCGAACCGTTTTCGAACACCGCGCGGATGGTGCTGGCCAGCAGGGGCGCGATGGACAAGACGGTCAGCTGCGGGAACTGCTTGTCCTCGCCGATGGGCAGGGTGTTGGTGACGATGACCTCGCGGGCGCCGCACTCGGCCAGCCGCTCCGGCGCCGGGTCGGACAGCACGCCGTGCGTCGCGGCGATGATCACGTCGCCCGCGCCGTCCTCGTGCAGCAGCTTGACCGCGCCTGCGATCGTTCCGCCGGTGTCGATCATGTCGTCGGTGAGGATGCAGGTCTTGCCCCTGACGTCGCCGACGACGCGGTTGGACTTCACCTGGTTGGGCACCAGCGGGTCGCGGGTCTTGTGGATGAAGGCCAGCGGCACGCCACCGAGAGCGTCGGCCCACTTCTCGGCGACGCGCACGCGGCCCGAGTCGGGGGAGACGACGACCATGTCGTGGTCGGCGTAGTTCTCGGCGATGTAGCCGCACAGCAGCGACTGCGCGCGCATGTGATCCACCGGACCGTCGAAGAAGCCCTGGATCTGGTCGGTGTGCAGGTCGACGGTGAGGATCCGGTTGGCGCCCGCGGTCTCGAGCAGGTCGGCGACCAGTCGCGCCGAGATCGGTTCGCGGCCGCGGTGCTTCTTGTCCTGCCGGGCGTAGGGATAGAACGGCAGGATCGCCGTGATCCGCTTGGCGCTGCCGCGCTTGAGCGCATCGATCATGATCAGCTGTTCCATCAGCCACTTGTTCAGCGGCGCATGGGTGGCTCTGCAGGACGAACGCGTCGCAGCCGCGGACCGATTCATCGAAGCGGACGAAGATCTCGCCGTTGGCGAAGTCGCGTGCGGTCTGCGCGGTGACCGGGACGTCGAGCTCCTTGGCCACCTGCTCGGCCAGTTCGGGGTGCGCGCGGCCCGAGAAGAGCATCAGATTCTTGCGGTTGTCGGTCCACTCGGTGCCCACGGTGCCCTCATTGCTTGGGGATCGATACGCGGCCAATCGTACGTAGCCTTGCCGCCTGTGTGTCGCCCGGTTACCAGATTGCCAACAGAAAGCGTCGCGTCACTCGTCTTCGGCCGGCGCCTCGGTGGCGTTTTCTCGGGCTTTGCGGGCTCGGCCCCATGCCGCCGCCGCTGCGGCGGCTGCGGCCGACCCGGGCCGCTTGCGCTCCACCCAGCCCTCGATGTTGCGCTGCGGGCCCGCCGAGACGGCCAGCGCTCCCGGCGGCACGTCATCGCGCACGACGGTGCCCGCGCCGGTGTACGCGCCGTCGCCGACGGTCACCGGCGCGACGAACATGGTGTCGGACCCGGTGCGCACGTGGGAGCCGATCGTGGTGCGGCTCTTGTTCTCTCCGTCGTAGTTGACGAACACGCTCGAGGCGCCGATGTTGCTGTGCTCGCCGATGTCGGCGTCCCCGACATAGGTCAGGTGCGGCACCTTGGTGCCGTCGCCGATTGTCGAGTTCTTCGTCTCCACGAACGCGCCGAGCTTGCCGTCGGCGCCGAGCACCGTGCCGGGCCGCAGGTAGGCGAACGGGCCGACGGCCGCGCCGTCGCCGATCACCGACTGGCCGCCGTGGGTGCGGACCACCGCGGCCGCGTCGCCGACGGTGACGTCGGTCAGCGTGGTGTCCGGGCCGATCTGGCAGCGGCTCGCCGATGCGGGTGGCGCCGAGCAGTTGCGTGCCCGGGTGGATGACGGTGTCGCGGCCGATGGTCACGTCGACGTCGACCCAGGTGGTGGCCGGGTCGATGATCGTCACGCCTGCGCGCTGATGGGCGGCCACGATGCGCCGGTTCAGCTCGGCGCCCAGCTCGGCCAGCTGCACCCGGTCGTTGACCCCGGCGACCAGGTTCGAGTCGTCGACGTGCTTGGCGCGAACGACGTGGCCGTCGGACCGGATGATGGAGATCACGTCGGTGAGGTACTGCTCGTGCTGGGCGTTGTCCGAGCGCAGCCGGCTCAGCGCGGAGCGCAGCGCGGCGATGTCGAACGCGTAGAAGCCGGCGTTGACCTCGGTGATCTGTTTCTGCGACGGGCTGGCGTCGGCCTGCTCGACGATGCCGATCACCTCGCCGTCCTGGGTGCGCAGCATGCGGCCGTAGCCGGTCGGGTTCGGCAGCGTCGTGGTGAGCACGGTCGCCGAGGCCGGTCCGGCGCTGTGGGTGGCGATCAGGTCGGCCAGCGTGTCGGCGTCCATCAGCGGCACGTCGGCCGAGGTGACGACGACGATGCCGGCGAAGTCGGCGGGCAGCGCGGACAGGCCGCAGCCGACGGCGTGGCCGGTGCCGAGCTGCTGCTCCTGCACCGCGATGTCGATGGTGCGGCCCGAGGTCGTCGGCCAGCTGCTCGACCGCGGGTGCGACGCGGTCGCGGTCCTTGCCGACCACCACGACGAGATGCTGCGGCGCCGCCTTGGCCACCGCGTGCAGCGCGTGGGCCAGCATGCTGCGGCCCGCCAGGGTGTGCAGAACCTTCGGGGTGTCCGAACGCATCCGGGTGCCTGCTCCGGCCGCCAAGACCACGACCGCGGCTTCGCGATGCTGGTTGGTCATAGATTTCCTGCTCCGTGTCCGAGACTCGCTGCCAGGCTCGCTCCGTGACGATGGTCTCTCGGCGAGCCTCGCTCCGTCGCCAGGACTCGAACCTGAACTATCTGAACCAAAATCAGAGGTGCTGCCGATTACACCACGACGGACTGATCAACCCGTGATGCTAGTCGAAGGGCCTACCCTGAAAGGCGTGGCAGTGCCCGATAAGGAAGTGCGTACTCCCCGCGCACGGATGACCGGTGCGGAGCGGCGCCACCAGCTCATCGACGTCGCCAGATCGCTGTTCGCCGAACGCGGCTACGAGGGCACCTCGATCGAGGAGATCGCCCAACGCGCCAATGTCTCCAAGCCCGTCGTCTACGAGCATTTCGGCGGCAAGGAGGGGCTGTACGCCGTGGTGGTCGACCGCGAGATGTCGGCGCTGCTGGACGGCATCACGTCGTCGCTGACAAGGATGACCAACAACCGGTCCCGGCTGCGCATCGAGCGGGTCGCGCTGGCGCTGCTGACCTACGTCGACGAGCGCACCGACGGATTCCGCATCCTGATCCGCGATTCCCCGGCGGCGATCACCTCGGCAGCACCTACTCCACGCTGCTCAACGAAGCCGTCAACCAGGTGTCCTCGATCCTGGCCGGCGACTTCTCCCGCCGCGGCCTGGACCCCGAGATGGCACCGCTGTACGCCCAGGCGCTGGTCGGATCGGTGTCGATGACCGCGCAGTGGTGGCTCGATGTGCGTGAGCCGAAGAAGGAAGTGGTGGCCGCCCATCTGGTCAACCTGTGCTGGAACGGGCTGATGCACCTCGAGGACGACCCGCAGCTGCTCGACGAGTAGACCGCCGGATCCGGCGAATTCTGCACCAGGGCTGCGATTTCGGCCCGAGCACGACCATGACGCCGAAGTCGGTGTCGCGGAGCTTGCCTACGATGGACGCATCATGACCGCATCGGGGATCACCCATGTCGAAACCCCGATCGCGGGGCTCGTTGACCTGGCACTGCGCGACCCCTCCCTGCAGGAGCTCGGCCGTCGTGCCGCCGACAAGCCCGTCGACCTCGCCGTCGTCGGACCGGCCAGCGCCCGGGTGTACGTGGCGTGCGCGCTCGCCCAGGCCGGCCCGCTGCTCGTGGTCACCGCGACCGGGCGGGAAGCCGACGACCTGACCGCCGAACTGCGCGGTGTCCTCGGCGACGCCGTCGCGATGTTCCCGTCCTGGGAGACGCTGCCCCACGAGCGGCTGTCGCCCGGCGTCGACACCGTCGGTGCTCGCATGATGCTGCTGCGACGGCTGGCCCATCCCGACGACGAACGCCTCGGCCCGCCGCTGCGGGTGGTGGTCACCACGACCAGGTCGCTGCTGCAGCCGATGGCACCCGACGTGGCCGACATCGAGCCGGTGACGCTGACGGTCGGCGCCGAGGCCGAGTTCGACGACGTCATCACCTGCCTGGTCGAACTGGCCTACACCCGCGTGGACATGGTCGGCAAGCGCGGCGAGTTCGCGGTGCGCGGCGGCATCCTCGATGTCTTCCCGCCGACCGCCGAGCACCCCGTGCGCATCGAGTTCTGGGGCGACGAGGTGTCCGAGATGCGGATGTTCTCGGTGGCCGACCAGCGGTCGATCCCCGAGATCGACATCGACACGCTGATCGCCGTGCCGTGCCGCGAGGTGCTGCTGACCGACGACGTGCGCGACCGCGCCGCCAAGCTGGCCACGCGAGCATCCGGTGCAGGAGAACAGCGTGCCCGGCAGCGTGCCCGACATGCTGGCCAAGCTGGCCGAGGGCATCCCCGTCGACGGCATGGAGGCGCTGCTGCCGCTGCTGCGCCCCACCGAGTTGGCCACGCTGTCGGCGCACCTGCCGTCGGGCACTCCGCTGCTGATCTGCGACCCCGAGAAGGTCCGCACCCGCGCGGCCGACCTGATCAAGACCGGCCGGGAGTTCCTGGAGGCGTCCTGGTCGACGGCGGCGGTGGGCGGCGACGTGCCGATCGACATCGAGGCGATGGGCGCATCGGGATTCATCGAACTCGACGACGCGCGGGCCGCGGCCCGCGACGGCGGTCACCCCTGGTGGACGCTGAGCCAGCTGAGCGACGAGTCCGCGCTGGAGGTCAACATCCGCCCTGCGCCGTCGGCGCGCGGCAAGCAGAGCAACGTCGAAGAGATCTTCGCGATGCTGCGCGCGCACGTCGCGACGGGCGGCTACGCGGCGGTCGTCACCCCCGGCACCGGCACCGCGCACCGCGTCGTCGAGCAGCTCGCCGAATCCGACACGCCCGCAACGATGTTGGAGCCCGGCGGCGCCCCGAAGGAGGGCGTCGTCGGGGTGCTCAAGGGCCCGCTGCACGACGGTGTGGTGGTGTCCGGGGCCAACCTCGTGGTGATCACCGAGACCGATCTGACCGGCAACCGGGCCACCGCGACCGAGGGCAAGCGGCTGGCCGCCAAGCGCCGCAACGTGGTCGACCCGCTTGCGCTGACGGCAGGCGACCTGGTGGTGCACGACCAGCACGGCATCGGCCGGTTCGTCGAGATGACCGAGCGCGTGGTCGGCGGCGCGCGCCGCGAGTACCTGGTGTTGGAGTACGCGTCGAGCAAGCGCGGCGGCGGGTCGGACCGGCTGTACGTGCCGATGGATTCGCTGGATCAGCTGTCGCGCTACGTCGGCGGCGAGTCGCCGACGCTGTCGCGGCTCGGCGGCAGCGACTGGGCCAACACGAAGACCAAGGCCCGCCGGGCCGTCCGTGAGATCGCCGCCGAGCTGGTGTCGCTGTACGCCAAGCGCCAGGCGTCGGCGGGCCACGCGTTCGGCCCCGGACACCCCGTGGCAGGCCGAGATGGAGGACGCGTTCGGGTTCACCGAGACCGTCGACCAGCTCACCGCGATCACCGAGGTCAAGGCCGATATGGAGAAGCCCGTCCCGATGGACCGGGTGATCTGCGGCGACGTCGGCTACGGCAAGACCGAGATCGCGGTGCGGGCGGCGTTCAAGGCGGTCCAGGACGGCAAGCAGGTCGCGGTGCTGGTGCCGACGACGCTGCTGGCCGACCAGCACCTGCAGACGTTCACCGAGCGGATGGCCGGGTTCCCGGTCACCGTCAAGGGGCTGTCCCGGTTCACCGATCCCGCCGAGTCCCGGGCGGTGCTCGACGGCATGCGCGACGGGTCGGTCGACATCGTGATCGGCACCCACCGGCTGCTGCAGACCGGCGTCACCTGGAAGGACCTCGGCCTGGTCGTCGTCGACGAGGAGCAGCGGTTCGGCGTCGAGCACAAGGAGCACATCAAGTCGATGCGCACCCACGTCGACGTGCTGACCATGAGCGCCACCCCGATTCCGCGCACGCTGGAGATGAGCCTGGCGGGCATCCGGGAGATGTCGACGATTCTGACCCCGCCCGAGGAGCGCTATCCCGGTGCTGACGTACGTCGGCCCACACGACGACAAGCAGGTCGCCGCGGCGCTGCGGCGCGAGATGCTGCGCGACGGGCAGGTCTTCTACATCCACAACCGGGTCCGCTCCATCGACCAGGCCGCGGCGCGGGTGCGCGCGCTGGTGCCCGAGGCCCGCGTTGCCGTCGCGCACGGGCAGATGCCCGAGGAGCAGCTGGAAGCGCACCGTCGAGGGGTTCTGGAACCGCGAATTCGACATCCTGGTGTGCACGACGATCGTCGAGACGGGTCTGGACATCTCCAACGCCAACACGTTGATCGTCGAGCGCGCCGACACCTTCGGGCTATCGCAGCTACACCAGTTGCGGGGCCGGGTGGGCCGCAGCCGCGAACGTGGTTACGCGTATTTCCTGTATCCGCCGGAGGTTCCGCTCACCGAGACCGCATACGACCGGCTGGCCACCATCGCGCAGAACAACGAGCTCGGCGCGGGCATGGCGGTGGCGATGAAGGATCTCGAGATCCGCGGCGCCGGGAACGTGCTGGGCGCCGAGCAGTCCGGACACGTCGCAGGAGTCGGCTTCGACCTGTACGTGCGGCTGGTCGGCGAAGCCGTCGAGGCCTACCGCGCCGCGGCGGACGGGAAAACCGTTCTGGCGCCGGAAGAACCGAAGGATGTGCGGATCGACCTGCCGGTCGACGCGAATCTGCCGCCGGACTACATCGCCAGCGACCGGCTGCGGCTGGAGGCGTATCGCAGGCTTGCGGCCGCCTCCGACGACGGCGCGGTCGACGCGGTCATCGACGAGCTCGTCGACCGGTACGGACCGCTGCCCGAACCCGCGCGGCGATTGGTCGCGGTGGCGCGGCTGCGGCTTGTTGTGCCGCCACTACGGGGTCACCGAAGTCAGTTCGGTGTCCGAGTCGACGGTGCGGGTGTCGCCGTTGCAGTTGGTGGACTCTCAGCAACTTCGGCTCAAGCGGCTGTACCCGAGCGCGAACTACCGCGCGACGACGTCGACGGTGCAGGTGCCGATTCCGCGTGTCGGCGAAGGCGTCGGCGCGCCGCGCATTCGTGATCTTGAACTCGTTGCGATGGTCGCGGGTTTGCTGCTGGCCCTCGATGGAAAACCCCAGGAAAATATTGATATAACGAAGTTCGGAGATGCGGGCGATGAGCCGGGTGATCGAGCGATGAGTCCGGCGAAGAGCGGAACAGCAGTGATGACGAACAAGCGGCCGGCGATATGACCGTCGTGCTGGTCGATCCGCGCCGCCCTTCGCTGGTCCCCGTCGAGGCGATCGATCTGCTGGCCGGCGACGTGCAGTACACCGAGGAGATGCCGGTCAAGGTGCCGTGGTCGCTGCCCGCGGCCCGGCCAGGTTCTCCGGCGCGCCGGAAGATGAGGCCGCGCCGGTCCTGCTGTCGTCGGACCCCGATCATCCCGCGGTCAAGGCGCGGCTGGCGGCAGGCGACAAGCTGATCGCGGCGCCGGAGGCCGCGGCGGGCGAGCGGCTGGTCGACGCGGTGGCGATGATGGACAAGCTGCGCACGTCCGGGCCGTGGGAAAGCGAGCAGACGCACGATTCGTTGCGCCGCTACCTGCTCGAAGAGACCTACGAGGTGTTCGACGCGGTGCGTGGCGGCAACGCCGACGAATTGCGTGAGGAACTCGGAGACGTGTTGCTGCAGGTGCTTTTTCACGCCCGCATCGCCGAGGACGCCCCTGAGCGTCCCGTTCACCATCGACGATGTCGCGGATTCGCTTGTGCGCAAGCTCGTCAACCGCGTGCCCGCCGTGCTTGCCGGCGAGGAGATTTCGCTGGAAGATCAGCTCGCCCAGTGGGAAGAGCGCAAGGCCCTGGAGAAGCGAGCGAGGCGTCCGCTTCGGTGATGGACGATGTGCCGACCGGACAGCCCGCGTTGGCGTTGGCGCAGAAGGTGATCGAGCGGGTGACGGCGGCGGGCCTGCCCGCGGACATGATCCCCGACGCCATCACAACGGTCACCGTGTGCGGCCGACGCCGATTCCGAGAACTCGTTGCGGTCGGCGGTCCTGGAATTCATGGACACCGTGCGCAAAACCGAGCAGGCGATCGCCGCGGGCCGCCGCGGCGAGGACGTGCCCGAGGCACTCGACAGCGCCGTCGCTCGGGGAGATCACCGAGGAGGAGTGGCGCGCGTACTGGCCGCCGGAGGGGAATATGGCCGAACTTGTCGACCGAAACGGCGGAAACCGAACCGGCGCCGGACCGAATTCCCGAGCCGGCACCCGCCGAGACCCGGAGCCGACGGCCGGTCGACGTGCCCGGAGCCCGGACCCGGTCGAAGTGCCCGAGCCGTCGCCCGAAGACGTCGTCGTCATCGAGAACGGTCGAACCGGCAGGTCAGCCGAAGATCAGGCCACCACCGTCGAATCCAACTAGGCGACTCACCTAGGGTTCGCGCAGTACACGTCCGTCGGCGTTGCCGTATCGCGTCCGAACGCGTGGGACCATGGCAACGACCGGAGTTGGTTCGAGGGAGTTTGGTGTCGCCAGTACGTTGGCTGCGGGCGCTCGCGGTGGTGGGTGCGACAGGGCTGCTCATGGCTTCGAGCTGTTCGTGGCAGCTGGGCACCCCCATCCCCGAGGGCGTGCCACCCCCGGCCGGCGACCCGGTGCCCCAGATCGACACGCATGCCAAGCGGCCGGGCCGCCGACCAACTGCACGAATGGGCCGCCGAACGCGCGCCGGCCATGGGCATGCCGGTCGCCGCGCTGGAGGCCTACGCCTACGCGGCGCGGGTCGCCGAGGTGGAGAACCCCGACTGCCATCTCGCATGGACGACGCTGGCGGGCATCGGCCAGGTCGAGAGCCACCACGGCACCTACCGGGGTGCGATCGATCGGGCCGAACGGTGACGTCAAGCCCCCCATTCGCGGAGTCCGCCTGGACGGCACCAACGGCAACCTCGAGATCATCGACAACGACGCCGACGACGGCGACCCCACCTATGCCCGGGCGATGGGTCCGATGCAGTTCATCCCCGAAACCTGGCGGCTCTACGGCGTCGACGCCAACAACGACGACATCATCAACCCGGACAACATCGACGACGCCGCCCTGACGGCGGCGGGCTACCTGTGCTGGACCGGCAAGGACCTCGCCACGCCGCGGGGCTGGATGAACGCGTTGCGCGCGTACAACCATTCCGACCAGTACGCCCGCACCGTGCGCGACTGGGCGACGGCATACGCCAACGGACACCCCCTCTAAACACGCCGCTCGGGCCGATCCAACCTTTAGGCTCCATCTTTAAAGGCGACGTCCGGCCCTCATCTAGACCAAGGAGAACGCCAGTGCCCATCATCGAGCAGGTCGGAGCCCGCGAGATCCTCGATTCCCGCGGCAACCCGACGGTCGAGGTCGAGGTGGCCCTGACGGACGGCACGTTCGCCCGCGCCGCGGTGCCGTCGGGCGCGTCCACCGGTGAACACGAGGCGGTGGAGCTGCGCGACGGCGGCTCGCGTTACGGCGGCAAGGGCGTCGACAAGGCGGTGCAGGCCGTGCTCGACGAGATCGCTCCCGCGGTCATCGGGTTGAGCGCCGACGACCAGCGGCTGGTCGACCAGGCGCTGCTGGACCTTGACGGCACCCCGGACAAGTCCCGGCTCGGCGCCAACGCCATCCTCGGCGTTTCGCTCGCCGTGGCCAAGGCCGCGGCGGACTCGGCGGCGCTGCCGCTGTTCCGCTACATCGGCGGTCCGAACGCGCACATCCTGCCGGTGCCGATGATGAACATCCTCAACGGCGGCGCACACGCCGACACCGGCGTCGACGTCCAGGAGTTCATGGTCGCGCCGATCGGTGCGCCGTCCTTCAAGGAGGCCCTGCGCTGGGGCGCCGAGGTGTACCACTCGCTGAAGTCGGTGCTCAAGAAGCAGGGGCTGGCCACCGGTCTCGGCGACGAGGGCGGTTTCGCCCCCGATGTCGCGGGCACCAAGGCGGCGCTGGACCTGATCCTGTCCGCGATCGAGGCGACCGGCTTCAAGGCGGGCGCCGACGTGGCCCTTGCGCTCGACGTCGCGGCCACCGAGTTCTATCACCGACGGAAAGGGTTACAGCTTCGAGAAGGAGACCCGCACCGCCGAGCAGATGTCGGAGTTCTACGCCGGCCTGATCGACTCCTACCCGCTGGTGTCCATCGAAGACCCACTGTCCGAGGACGACTGGGACGGTTGGGTGGCGCTGACGACCGCGATCGGCGACCGCGTCCAGATCGTCGGCGACGACCTGTTCGTCACCAACCCCGAGCGTCTCGAAGAGGGCATCGAACGGGGTGCCGCCAACGCACTTCTGGTGAAGGTGAACCAGATCGGCACGCTGACCGAGACGCTCGACGCCGTCGCGCTGGCCCACAACAGCGGCTACCGCACGATGATGAGCCACCGCAGCGGCGAAACGGAGGACACCACCATCGCCGACCTCGCGGTCGCGGTGGGCAGCGGTCAGATCAAGACCGGCGCGCCGGCCCGCAGCGAGCGCGTCGCCAAGTACAACCAGCTGCTGCGTATCGAAGAGACCCTGGGCGACGCCGCCCGGTACGCAGGCGATCTCGCTTTCCCGCGTTTCTCGGTGGAGGCCAAATAAGCCGTGCCCGAAGCGAAACGGCCCGATCCCAAGCGACGGTCCCCGACCTCCCGACCACAGAAGCCGGGTAAGGCCGGCGAGTCGGGACGGGGCCGTCCGCGCAGCGCATCCCCCGCGCGCCGCGAGCCGCGCGCGAAGGAGAAGGATTCGCGGCCGGAGGCCGAGCCGAAGGACTCGGCCGAATCGATCCGGCAATCCATCGCGGTGTCGGCGGAGCAGCAGTCCGAGCAGCGGTTCGGGTCGGCGGCGCGGCGGGCCGCGATCCTCGCCGCGGTGGTGTGTGTGCTGACGCTGACCATTGCGGGCCCCGTGCGCACCTATTTCGGGCAGCGCACCGAGATGAAGCAGCTGAAGGCCACCGAGGAGCAACTGCGCGCACAGATCTCCGAGCTCGAACAGCAGAAGGTCAAGCTTGCCGACCCCGTGTTCGTCGCCGCGCAGGCGCGCGAGCGACTCGGTTTCGTGATGCCCGGCGAGATTCCGTATCAAGTGCAGCTGCCCGCCGACGCCGCCGTGCCGGGCACACCCGGCGCAGAGCCGGCGGCCGCCGAATCCAGACCAGCCGTGGTACACCGCGCTGTGGCACACCATCGCCGATGCGCCGCATGGCGCTGCTACCCGCCCCCGCGCCCGGCGCGCCTCCGCTGCCACCCGCTGTCCCGCCGACTCCCGCTCCGCCCGGTGCACCCGCTCCCGGTGGCTGACCGCTCGGATCTCGACGCCGTCGAGCGGCAACTGGGGCGTGAACCCCGCGGCGTCATCGAAATCGCGTACCGGTGTCCCAACGGGGAGCCGGCAGTGGTCAAGACAACGCCGAGACTGCCTGACGGCACGCCGTTTCCGACGCTGTACTACCTGACGCATCCGGCGCTGACCGCGGCGGCGAGCCGGCTGGAGTCCTCCGGTCTCATGCGGGAGATGACCGAGCGGCTCGGGCAGGACGCGGCGCTGGCCGAGGCGTACCAGCCGGGCGCACGAGTCGTATCTCGCCGAACGCGATGCGATAGAGCCTTTGGGCACAACGTTTTCCGGTGGCGGAATGCCCGATCGGGTCAAGTGCCTGCATGTGTTGATCGCGCATTCGCTGGCCAAGGGCCCCGGAGTGAATCCCCTGGGTGACGAGGCGGTCGCGATGCTCGCAGGCGAGCCGGCCATGGTGGGCATCCTCGAGCGGGGGCGATGGTGATGAGGGTGGGCGCTATCGACTGCGGCACCAACTCGATCCGATTGTTGATCGCCGATGTCGAAGAGGGCTCAGGCGGCCCACGGCTGCGCGACGTGCACCGCGAAATGCGGATCGTCCGGCTGGGCCAGGGAGTGGACGCCACTGGGCAATTCGCGCCCGAGGCGCTCGCACGTACTCGAGCAGCGCTGACCGACTACGCCGAGCTGTTCCGCCAATTCGAGGTGCCCAGGGTGCGGATGGTCGCGACGTCGGCGACCCGCGACGCCGTCAACCGCGACGTGTTCTTCGCAATGACCGCCGATGTTCTGGGCAATGTGGTGCCTGGGGCCATCGCCGAGGTCATCACCGGCACAGAGGAAGCCGCACTGTCGTTCAACGGCGCAGTCGGCGAACTGGACTCGGCTGCAGCGCCTTTCGTCGTCGTCGACCTCGGCGGCGGCTCGACCGAGGTCGTGCTCGGCACCGGGGAAGTGGAGGCGAGTTTCTCCGCCGACATCGGTTGCGTTCGGCTCACCGAACGCTGCCTGCACTCCGACCCGCCGACCGCAACGGAGATCGCCGCCGCGCGAGAAGTGGTCCGGGAGGGTCTGGGAGAGGCGTTTCGGGCCGTGCCTGTCGACGGCGCACGCACCTGGGTCGGCGTGGCAGGCACGATGACCACGCTGTCGGCCCTGGCGCAGAAGATGACCATCTACGATCCGGACGCAATCCACCTGTCGCGGGTCGGCTTCGATGATCTGCTGCCGGTGTGCGATGAGTTGATTGCGATGACGCGTGCGCAGCGCGCGGCACTTGGGCCGATGCACGAGGGTCGCGTCGACGTCATCGGCGCGGGAGCGATCATCGTCGAGGAGCTCGCACGCGCGCTGGGCGACCGGGCAGGAATCAGCGAGCTCGTGGTCAGCGAACACGACATCCTCGACGGCATCGCGCTGTCGATCGCCTAGCTCGCCGGGGCAGCCTGCGCTCGGACCCCGACCGTCATCGACGGATCCGAGGGATTGAGACGCTGGTGGCGGGGCAGCCCGCCGGAACTACCTTCTGATGTTGCAGTTGGGCGGGTTGCCGCAGTGGTGTCCGCCGTCGCAGGCGTTGCAGTGGCAAGAACAGCCGGATCCGGCCTTGGCTTCTGATGCTCGCATCGCAGATCACTCCTCTGTCGGTGAGCATGAACGCATATCTACATATGCTGACTTCACAATACTTCGGCGCAGGGTGGAAATAAAGAAAGCAATCAGACCGTGACGCGGGCCGGCGCGCTACGTCTGACCGGCCCAACGCGATGCGAATCGGCGGTCGATCGCCTCGATCATGCGATCCAGTTCATGGCATTCGGCCTCGACCGCGCGGATCTCCCGCCGCAACCGGCTGATCGTCATCGCATCGGATCGAGTGGTCAGCGAGTTCAGTGTGTGAGTGTGCCGTGCGATCTCGGCGGCGATGAATGCCCGGCGATCCGCGAGCGCGCCGCGGAAGTACGCGGCCTGCAGTGAATCAGACTCCCGCGTCGGGGTGTCGTGGGCGGGCACGCTCGGAGTCGCCATCGCTGATGAATCTAGCCCACGCAGGCGTGCCTGCGGAGACGTCCGATGCGCAGCTAAAGCTTCCGGAGCCGGCGCAATATCCGCACGAAGGGCGCCCCCGCTGCCACTCCCCGCCTCAGGTTGGGCTGGGCGAAACTCATGTTGCACAGCACGGCATAGCGCAACCCGTTGTCGCGCAACATCGCCGCCTGGTCCACTACCTCGTCGGGTGTGCCCGTCAGCATGGTCGCTCGAAGCAGCGAATCGGGGATGTCCTTGGTCGCGTTGACGACGGTCTCTTCATCGAGGGTCTGCGGAATGAGGTCCTGGCCGCCGGTGAAGTCGTCTCCGAACGGGTGTCGCCCGCCGTGGCGCGCCCACTCGGTGGCGGGGAGAATAAGCGCGAAGGCGCGCAGGAATTGGGAGCCGAGGGCTTCATCGACCTCGGCGCGACTGCGGCCCGTTACCACGAACACATAGCTGGCAGGGACGATCGACAGCGGATCGCGCCCGGCGTCCGATGCTGCGGCGCGGACAACCTCGAGGGCGGCTGCGTATTCCTGCGGCTGGAAGTGGGCAACCGGAAACCAGCCGTCGGCGTAGCGACCGGTGGCACGCAACATTCGTGGCCCGTGGGAAGCCACCCAGATCTCGGGGTATTTCCCGCGGTAGGGCGGCAGGTCGAAGATCGCGTTGTGCAACGGGAAGAACGGCGAGTCCCTGGTGACCAGTTCACCGGGCGAATCCCACAGTGCGCGAATGGTGGCGAGTGCTTCGATGAGCCGCCCGACCGGCCTGGACCAGTCCACCCCGTAGGGCTCGTTACCCTCGCGTTCGCCGGTCCCGATGCCGAGGATTGCCCGCCCCCGGGTCATCAGATGCAAGGTGGCGGCGGCCTGTGCGGTGACCGCGGGATTGCGACGGCCGGCATCCGTCACGGCGGTCCCCAGCCTCAGCCGCGCGAACCGGTTCTTGGCGGCCAGATAGCCCAAGGCGGTCCACGGCTCGCTGATGGCGTCCGGTCTGGGCATCATTCTCGCGGCCGTCAAGCCCATGTACTTGGCCGTCATGATGGACCGCGGGTTCAGTGAGTTCAGATGATCGAGTACCCAGAACGAGTCAACGCCGGCAGCGGCGGCGGCGAGGTAGTTGGCCCGGGTGACGGCCAACGGGCCCAGCCTGGTGTACATCAAGATATCGGCCATGCCGACGCGAAATCCGCCCATGTTCGTGCCTCTCGGTTGACGGTGAACCTGATTATCAACCGAAGGCGAAGCGTGGGCATGGTGCTTGCTTTAGAGCGAGCGGGCCAGCCCCGGTGTCACGGGCGGGGTTTCCGCGCGGCGGTCCGGATGGTCGCGTTCATTGAATTGCCTTAGGCCTTCGAAGGTTTCGGCGGCGGCAATGGATCTGCCGAAGCAGTCCGCCTCGATGCGCAACCCGTCGTCGAGTGGTCTGCCCTGCCCTGTGCGGGCGGCCTCCAGATCGGTGCGCAGCGCGGGCTGGGGGAGCGCCGCGACGGATTCGGCCAGCTCGAGCGCGCGCTGCAGGCAGGTCCCGCTCGGCACCACCTGGTTGATCAGGCCGATGCGTTCGGCCTCGTGCGCGTCGATCACCCGCCCGGTGATGATCAGGTCGACGGCGCGGCGGTACCCCAGGATCCGGGTGAGCCGCTGGGTGCCGCCGTCGGCCAGCCCGATGTTCCAGCGGCGGCACGTGACCCCGAACGTGGCGTGCTCGTCGGCGATGGCCAGGTCGGTCCAGCATGCCCATTCCAGCCCGCCCGCGTAGGCGACACCGTTGACCGCCGCGATGGTGGGCTTGTAGATGTCGGTCCACCGCGACGGACCGAGCACGCCGTCGGCGGGGCTGGCGTCGATGGCGCAGCTCACCCGGCCATGCGCCGGCCTTCAGGTCACCGCCTGCGCAGAAGGCCTTGTCGCCGGCGCCGGTCAGGATGCCGACCAGCGCGTCGTCGTCGGTCGCGGAAGCGATCCCAGGCGTCGACGAGCTCTCGATGTGTCTGCGGGCCAATGGCATTCATGCGTTCGGGTCGGTTGATCGTGATGACCGTGACCGGCCCGCGCTGTTCGTAGATCAGATGCTCGTAGTCGCTCACACGAGTGCACGCCAGCCGCTCGTCGAGGGTGGCGTGGAAGCGCCCGATGCGCGCTTTCGTGCGTACCGAACTCCACGAAGTCGTTGGCGCCTGCGTGCAGCCCGCGCTGAACGCCTTCCGACATCTCGTTGTCCTCCACTCCGCCCTCGTTGAGCAGGTTGCGCGCGCCTGCGGCGGCTTCGGGGTCGGCCGACACGTGCTTGGCCACGTCGGGCGTGACCATGGCGTAGATGGTGACGTTGGTGTGGTCGATGTCGATCGGATCGATCGTGATCACCAGCGTTTGGTTGGGGAACGTCGCGAACATGACGTTCGGGAACAGGTGGTACACGTACGTCACCCGGTGACCGACCGTCCATGTGGACTCGGGCCGGTCACGGAGGCGTTCGATGTTCTTGTACGGGAACGTGATTCGGGTGTTCGGACCGAACGCCTCAACGACGTTGAGGTCGTCGTACTGGATCGGATAGAAGGTGTCCTTGTGCGTCGTGCGGATGTGGTAGCCCTCCAGGAACTGTTCGACGAGAACTTTCCAATTCATCGCGCGCAGAGCGGGTCGCACGGTGAAGAGCCGATCTGCGGGCAGCAGCTTGTCCCGCCATGGACTGCCGTCGGATAGCGCCGTCATGGCGGCATCGGCGCGCTGCTCGCTCCGCATCCGTCCCGGGCGGCCGCAATGGGCCGATGACGATCAGTCCGTCCACTTCACGGCTGTCGACCTCGACGAGCCCGCGGGCGGACATGTCGAGGTCGGGAAAGGCCTCGGCGTGGGGGACGTGCGACAGCTGAGCCGTCGAGGCGGTATGTCCAGCCGTGATAGCGGCATACCAACGCGTGGGCACAACCCGGTCCTTCGACGAGGGCCATCCCGCGGTGCCTGCACGAGTTGCGGAACACCCGGGCCCGGCCGTCGCGGCCGCGCACCGCGAAGAGCGGCACCCCGAAGGTGGTCCGTTCGGCGTGGTCGCCGGGATTGGGGATCGCAGCCGACGGGAGGTACACACTCGGAAATGAGCGCAGCGTCTCGATCTCAGCGACGAATCGGGCTGGGTCCAGGTAGTTCTGGACCGGCTCCCGCCAGGATTCACCTTCGTCGGTCGTGCCGGCATCGATGTGCGCGAAGATGCGGCGAACGATCTCCACATCGTCGGCGACCGACGCCTTCGTCGGAGTGCTCATACCGAAAAGTGTCACACTCCAATCGCCGCGCGTCAATGAATCCGTGAGATAGGATCATGGTGTTGCGGATCGCGAATCGATCAGACGCGTCCAACGGACTAGGAGTGACATGGCGACGGATACGCCGATGCAATTGGGAATGATCGGACTCGGCCGGATGGGCGCGAACCTGGTGCGGCGGCTGATGCGCGACGGACATCGCTGCGTGGTCTACGACATGAACGCCGATGCGGTGTCCGGTCTGGCGGGCGAGGGCGCGACGGGCGCCACGTCGCTGAGTGACTTCGTCGAGAAGCTCGAGGCGCCACGTGCGGTGTGGCTGATGCTGCCCGCGGCCGTGGTGGACTCGACGTTGGATCAACTGGTCGACGTGTTGGAGCCCGGTGACACGGTGATCGACGGCGGAAACTCCTACTACCGCGACGACATCACCCGGGCCAAGAACCTGTTGACGAAGAACATCCACTACGTCGACTGCGGCACCAGCGGAGGCGTGTGGGGGCTCGAGCGCGGCTACTGCCTGATGATCGGCGGCGAGGCCGAGGTCGTGTCGCGCCTCGATCCGATCTTCAAGACGATCGCCCCGGGAGAGGGTTCCGCCGAACCGACCCCCAGCCGCACGCGCACGGACGGCACTGCGCCCCACGGCTATTTGCACTGCGGGCCAAGCGGCGCAGGGCATTTCGTGAAGATGGTGCACAACGGGGTGGAGTACGGGATGATGGCCGCCATCGCCGAGGGGCTGAGCATCATCAAGCACGCCGACGCCGGCAAGGTCAACCGAACGGTCGACGCCGAAACCACTCCGCTGCGCGACCCGTGGGCCTATCAGTACGACATCGACGTCTCCGAGGTGGCCGAGGTCTGGCGCCGAGGATCAGTGGTCGGCTCGTGGCTGGTCGACCTCACCGCCGATGCGTTGGCGCGCTCGCCCGAACTCGACGATTTCTCCGGACCGCGTGTCGGACTCCGGGGAAGGCCGCTGGACGGTGCTGGCCGCCGTAGATGAGGGCGTTCCCGCATCGGTGATCACCACATCGCTGTTCGAGCGGTTCGAGTCGCGACAACTCGGCGGTTTCACCGACCGGGTGATGTCGGCCATGCGCAGCGAGTTCGGCGGCCACGCCGAGAAGAAGAAGTAAGCATCGTGACCACGCCGGCGACCACGCACGCGGACGTGCTGGTGATCTTCGGTATCACCGGCGACCTGGCCAGGAAGATGACCTTCCGCTCGCTGTACCGGCTGGAACGGCGCAAGCTGCTGGACTGCCCGATCGTCGGCGTCGCGCTCGACGACTGGTCGGTGGCGACGCTGCGCGACCATGCCCGGGCCGCGATCGAGGCAACCGGCGAGTCGCTCGACGAAGACGTGTTCGCACGATTCGCCAAACGTCTGTCGATGGTGTCGGGCGATTTCGGCGACGCGAAAACCTATGACCGCGTTGCGAAGGCGATCCAGGGCAAGCACACGCCCGTGTTCTACCTCGAGATACCGCCGTCACTTGTTCGGCCGGGTGGTCGAGGGTCTGGCGCACGCCAACCTCACGACCCGCGCCAGGGTCGTGGTGGAGAAACCCTTCGGCCACGACCTCGCCTCGGCGCGAGAGCTGAACCAGCAGCTGCGCAATGTGCTCGAGGAGTGGCAGATCTACCGCATCGACCACTTCCTCGGCAAGGAACCGGCGATGGACATCATGTTCATGCGGTTCGCCAACTCGGTATTCGAGCCGCTGTGGAATCGTGACCGGATCCAGTGCGTGCAGATCACCATGGCGGAGAACTTCGGGGTCGAGGACCGGGGCAGCTTCTATGACCCGGTCGGAGCGCTGCGCGATGTGGTGCAGAACCATCTGCTGCAGCTGATCGGGCTGTTCGCCGCCGAGCCGCCCAGCGTCGCCGACGCTGACGGGCTGCGCGACAAGCGCGCAGAGGTGTTTCGTGCGATGCCGCCGGCAGACCCCGCGCATTATGTGCGGGGGCAGTACGACGGCTACCGATCCATCAAAGGGGTGCAACCGGACTCGCAGACCGAGACGTTCGCCGCGCTGCGGCTGGAGATCGACAACTGGCGTTGGGCGGGGGTTCCGTTCTTCCTGCGGGCAGGCAAGTCACTGCCGGTGCGCGCCACCGAGATCCGGATCATCTTCAAGCGTCCGCCCAAGCTGGCGATCACCGAGCAGACCCACGATCCCAACGAACTCGTGCTGCGCATCGACCCCAACCCGGGCACCGACTTGATCATTCAAGCCAAGGAGCCGGGCGCCAACCGCACGCGCTCCGTGGACCTGTCGCTGATCTTCGCCAAGGAACTCGGCGAGGCGCCCGAACCCTACGAGCGTCTGCTCGGCGACGCGATGTGCGGCGACTCCACCCAGTTCGCCAGGGAGGACGGTGTCGAGGAGACCTGGCGCATCGTGCAGCCACTGCTCGACGCGGCTCCCGAGGTGCAGCCGTATGAGCCCGGATCGTGGGGCCCGCCCGCAGCGGCGAAACTCCTTGCCGGTTACCCCGGCTGGCGCGAGCCCTGGCTGGAAACCTAGATGCCGGCAGTCAAGGAGCGCCGCGTCGGCGTGGCCGATCTGATCGGGGACCGGCAGCTGAGCGCGCGGTCCGTGCTCGCGACGGCGTTGCTCGGCGCCGACGAACCCCATCTGACCGTTGGCGAACTGGTCGGCGATCGCAGCACTTTTCGGCATCAGCGACGGCGCCGCCCGCACCTGCCTGTGGCGGATGGTCTCCAACGGGGAGCTCGACAGCGACGACGGCACCTACGCGCTTGCGGGGGCGCTGCTCGAACGGCGGCAACGCGTCGACGAGGCGGCCCATGGCGAGGACACGGTGGCGCCGCCGTGGGATCGCACCTGGGAGCTCGCGGTCGTCTCGCCCCAGCGCCGATCTGCCGCCGATCGGCTCGCGCTCCGCAAGGCCGCGACGGCGTTGCACCTCGCCGAATTGCGGGAAGGGATCTGGATTCGCCCGGACAATCTCGACCCGGACCGCCTGCCGACACTGCGCGCCGTGCTGGACCGGCAGTGCGTCCATTTTCACGGCGCCGCCACCGACATCCCGCCCGAGTTCGTGAGATCCCTTTTCAACCTTGATGATTGGGCGGTCGACGCACGGCGGCTCACCCTCGCGATGCGCGACGAGCTGAAGGTCGAAGCGGTCGACGCCGACGACTTCACCTACCAGTTCGCACTCTCCATCACCGTCGTCCGGCATCTTCAACTCGACCCGGTGCTGCCCGCCGAGCTCGTTCCGGACGGCTGGCCCGGGCACGATCTGCGCGGCACCTACCGTCGCTTCGACGAGGTGTTCAAGCAGCGACTGAACAACGCGTTCCGCTGATTGACCCACTCCAGGAAACCTAGGCCAGCAGAACGGGTTTCAGCGCGTCGAGCACCGCAGGATCTTCGATGGTCGACGGCACCGGCTCGTCACGGCCGTCGGCGATGCCGCGCATGGTCTTGCGCAGGATCTTGCCCGACCGGGTCTTGGGCAGCGCCGCGACGACGTCGACGGTCTTGAAAGCCGCAACGGCGCCGATGTTTTCGCGTACCGCGCTGACGAGTTCCTCGTTCAGCCCATCGGCCGACGCTCCCGCCTTGAGCACGACGAAGCCGCGCGGCACCTGACCCTTCATCTCGTCGGCGACGCCGATCACCGCACACTCCGCGACCGCCGGGTGCGCGGCCAGCACCGCCTCGATCGACCCCGTCGACATTCGGTGCCCGGCAACGTTGATCACGTCGTCGGTGCGACCCATCACGAACAGGTAGCCGTCCTCGTCGATGTACCCGCCGTCGCCGGTCAGGTAATAGCCCGGAAACGCCGACAGGTAGGAGGCGACGTAGCGGTCGTCGTCGCCCCACAGCGTCGGCAGCGTCCCTGGCGGCAGCGGCAGCCGCACGCAGATCGCGCCCTCTTCGTTCGCGTCGCACTCCGATCCGTCCGGCCGCAGGACGCGCAGGTCGTAGCCGGGCATCACCGTCGTCGCCGAGCCGGGCTTGATGGCGTGCGCCTCGACGCCCATCGGGTTGGCGGCGATCGACCAGCCGGTCTCGGTCTGCCACCAGTGGTCGACCACCGGAATGCCGAGCCTCTCCGATGCCCAGTGGTAGGTGCCGGGGTCGAGCCGCTCGCCTGCCTGGAACAGATATTGCAGCGCCGACAGGTCGTACTTGGCCAGTATGAAGCCCTCGGGATCTTCCTTCTTGATCGCCCGGATCGCCGTCGGCGCGGTGAACATCGCCTTCACGCCGTGCTCGGAGGCGACGCGCCAGAACGCGCCCGCGTCGGGAGTGCCGACGGGCTTGCCCTCGTAGAGCACCGTCGTCGCCCCCAGCAGCAACGGGCCGTAGACGATGTAGGAGTGGCCGACCACCCACCCGACATCGGATGCGGCCCAGTAGATGTCGCCGGGGTGAGTGTCGTAGATGTGGCGCATGCTCCACAGCAGCGCCACCGCATGGCCGCCGTTGTCGCGGACGATGCCCTTGGGCTTGCCGGTCGTGCCGGAGGTGTAGAGCACGTAGAGCGGGTCGGTGGCCGCGACGGGCACCGGGATCGACGGGCACCGCGGCTTCGGCCATCAGCTCGTGCCAGTCCAGGTCGCGGCCGGCGACCAGTTCGCAGGGCTGCTGGTCGCGCTGCAGGATCACGCACGTCGGGGTGTCGTGCTCGGCGATCTCCAGCGCCGCGTCGAGCATCGGCTTGTAGTCGACGGTCCGGGTCGGTTCGACGCCGCAGGAGGCCGACACGACGACGGCCGGCCGGGCGTCGTCGATGCGCGCGGCGAGCTCGCTGGCGGCGAACCCGCCGAACACCACGGAATGCACGGCGCCCAACCGCGCGCACGCCAGCATCGCGATCACGGCCTCGGGCACCATCGGCATGTAGATCACGACCCGATCGCCCTTGCCGACGCCCAGCCCACGCAGCACGCCGGCGAACCGCGCGGTCTCGTCGAGCAGTTCGCGGTAGGTGTAGGTGCGCTGCGAGCCCGGTCACCGGGGAGTCGTAGATCAGCGCGGGCTGCTCGGCGCGGCCGCCCTCGACGTGGCGGTCCAGCGCGTTGGCGCAGGTGTTCAGCTCCCCGTCGGGAAACCACCGGTAGAACGGCGGATTGGAGTCGTCGAGGATCTGCTCCGGCTCGCGGGTCCAGGTGACCGCCTTGGCGGCGTCCGCCCAGAATGCCGTGGGGTCGGAGATGCTGGCGTCGAACAGTTCGCGATACCCGCCCATACCCGCACCGTAGCGCGGCGGCCGGTCTGGAATAGTCCGATTCATGACCACTGAACCGCCGCCGATCACGGGCGTGCGCCGGTCGTTCGTCGAAGCCAACGGGGTGCGGTTCCATGTGACCGAGGCCGGCCCGCCCGACGGCCGCCCCGTCCTCGCGCTGCACGGCTGGCCGCAGCACCACTGGGAGTATCGGGACCTGCTGGCCGACCCGCCGCCGGGCATGCGGATCATCGCGCCCGACCTGCCCGGCTACGGCTGGTCCGGTCCGCATCTGCACAAGTGGGCCAAGGAGGACGTCGCCACCGACGTGCTGGCTCTGCTCGATGCGATGGGGCTCGATCGTGTCCTGCTCGTCGCGCACGACTGGGGCGCCTACGTCGGCTACCGGATGATCCTGCGCGAGCCCGAGCGGTTCGACGGCTACCTCGCGATGAACATGGCGCATCCGTGGCAGAGCGCCGGGCGCGGTGCTGCCGCACTGTGGAGGTTCGTACTACCAGGTGCCGCTGGCGACGTTCGGGGTGTTCGCTGCAGCGGCGCACGAAGATCGTCGAGAAGGTAATCTTCAAGGTCGGATCGGCGATGGATCCCGCGGACGCGCGAATCTTCGCCGACCGGTTCCGCGATCCGGTGTGCGCCCGCGCGGGCCGCGACACCTATCGCACGTTCCTGACACGCGAAATACCTTCGGCGGCAAGGAATCCCGAGACGCGACGAGCGACGGTGCCGATCCGTGCGCTCTTCGGTGAACTCGACGCCGCGGTCTCGTCTGGCGATGGTGTCGCCCGAGACCGCCAATGCCGACGACTACACGCTGGAGACGGTCGACGCCACCCACTTCGTCGTCGACGAGCGCCCGGATCTGGTGCGCAAGAAGCTGATCGCGCTGGCCGAGGAAACTCGCAGTTAGACGCCTGGCGGGATCACACGATCTCGGACTGGGGATCGAGTCCCGCCAGCACACGCCCGTAAGCTTCGTCGCCGCTGTTTGGCTGTATGGCCGCATGCTGATGCAGCACGTTGATGTCGCGGAAGTACCGTTGAATGTCGGCGGCGAGCAGGGTGTGCGACGCACTGCTGGCCTCGAAAAGCTGGTTGACGCAGGCCCGGGACAGGGTCGCAACGTGGCCGATGTAGGCACGGGCCTGAGTGCGCTCCAGGATCGTCGGGCGTCTGTGCAGGACTTCGCAATACATGGAGCTGAGTCGGTCCGTGAACATCTCAGCGGCCTCCAGGTCATACCGTGCCTTGGCCAGTTGGTGATGCAGCAACGGGGCCTCGGCCGCTTTGGGCCACGCCGTGTATGTGATGGGGCCCCGCGTCGGCAGCGTCCACATGAAGACGTCCATCGCTCCGCGAGCCATCCCGAGCAACGCCGGTGCACTGCTGGCGTTGATGTACATCACGAACGGCCGGTTGAAGTAGGGCAGGCCTGAGTAACGCCGCGTCGGATACCGGCCCTCGGCGAGGTCCTCGAGGAGGATGGTGCGGGCCGCGGGGACGAAGGCGTCGCGGATCGAGGCGACGTTCGTGGCCGTTCCCGCCATGCCGGCTGAGCGCCAGTTGTCTTGGCGCTCTACCTCGTTGGTGGGCACCAATGTCAATCGCAGTCCCGCATCTTCTTCACCGGGCACGACGCATGCGGCGGCGAGCCAATTGCTGTGGACCCCGGCGGTATTCCAGGTCCACTGGCCGGTGACGCAATAGCCGCCGTCGACGGGCACCGCCTGGCCAGTCGGGGCGATGGCCGTCGTGATCCTCAAGTCGGGCGTCGCGTACAACTCGTCCGCCGCCTCATCGGCCAGGAACGCCGGTATGACATTGGAGGTCAACATGATGGTGGACATCCAGCCGGTGGACGGGCAGCCCCGCGAGATCTGCGCGAGGACTTCGGCGACGAGCCCATCGTTTGCTTGGTAGCCGCCGACATCGGTGGGCATCGCGAGCCGGAAGACGCCGGCATCGGTCAGGTTGCGCAGATTCTCCGGATGCATTCGCCGCAGCCGCTCGGTCTCGGGCGCCCGCGCACGGAGTTGTTCCACCAGCGCATTGACCTCTGCGAGCACACCTTCGGCGGTGCGCGGGGCGTGGGACGGAAGGCTACGAATCGCAGCTGTCATCGGTGTTCCTCCTTCGTCGAAACGCGTGTATGCGTCTAACGACGGGTAGGCCCACCGAATTGTTCAATGTGCTTTCGGGATCAGGTCTATTGGACCCGGCGGCAGAGCCGTCTCACGAAGCCGCGACGTCGTCGTGGTCTGTCGAGATCGCCACGTCCCGCCAGGCACTCTGCTCCTCGGCCACGAATGACAAGCTTGTTCGAGACGCCCTCGAATGCGTCGCGTCCGAGTTGGATGCGCAGCGGCGGCTCGGGCGATGACGCGAGATCGACGATCGCCGCGGCGGCCTTCACCGGGTCGCCCGGCTGATTGTGGTTGACATCGGTGGCGTGCGCGCGCGTGGCGCCCGCGGTGTCGGCGTAGTCATCGATGATGTTCGCCTCCGTCTCCAGGCTCGACGCGTCGAGGAAATCGGTGCGGAAGTATCCAGGTTCGACGATCGTCACGTGGATGCCCAGCGGCGCGACCTCCTGGTGCAGCGCTTCGGAGAAGCCCTCGACGGCGAACTTCGTGGAGCAGTAGATGCCCCAGCCCGGCCGCGCTGGCGAAACCGCCGATCGAGGACAGGTTGATGATGTGTCCCGACCGCTGGCTGCGCAGCGTCGGCAACACCACCCGGATCACGTTGAGGCTGCCGAACACGTTCGCGTCGTAGACGGCGCGAGCGGCCTCGTCGGATGCCTCCTCAACGGCGCCGAGCAGGCCCCGGCCCGCGTTGTTGATCACCACATCGATGCGGCCGAAGGCACTGGGCCCGCCTCGACGGCGGCGGCTATCTGCGCTTCGTCCGTGACGTCGACGGCAGCCGCGACGAGTGCGTCGCCTGCGTCGGGGAACCGCTCGGTGATCGATTGCGGGTTGCGGGCGGTCGCCACGACCTGATGGCCGTCGGCGAGGGCTTTCTCGACGATCTCGGCGCCGAACCCGCGCGATGCGCCCGTTATGAAGAACACGCTCATGGTTGAGAGCTCTAGTTGAGCCGCTCGGACGCCACGACCTGTTGCGCCATAGGCTGATCGCGTATCCGCCTAGTACGGGAAGGAGCGATGCGAGTGATCCCCGAATCGCAGAACCCCGATCGCGACTACCCACAGATGGCGGCCGAACGTGGTCGCGTCGAGCCGGCCCCGCGCCGTGTCCGGGGCTTCGCCGGCGGCACGCTGGTGTTCGACACGACCCGCGCTCTCTATGTCTGGGAGGTCGCGTACTACCCGCAGTACTACATTCCTGTTTCGGACGTCCGTATGGAGTATCTCGAGGACGAGGACCATCCGCAGACGCTGCAGTTGGGTCCGTCGAGGCTGCACTCGCTGAGCGCGGACGGGCGGACACAGAAGTCCGCGGCGCGCGTGTACGACGCCGGCGGCGACGGCCCAGTCGGCGGCTACGTGAAATTCGAATGGAACGCCCTCGATTGGTTCGAGGAGGACGAACCGATCATGGGGCATCCGCGTAACCCATACGTGCGCGTCGACGCGTTGCGCTCACACCGGCACGTACGGGTGGAACTCGACGGTGTCGTGCTCGCCGACACCCACAGCCCGGTGGTGTTGTTTGAAACCGGTTTGCCGACTAGGTATTACATCGACCGCACCGATGTCGCTTTCGAACACCTGGAGGCCAGCCAGACCCAATCGGTGTGCCCGTACAAGGGAATCACATCCGGATACTGGTCAGTGCGGGCCGGCGACACTCTTCATCCGGACCTCGCCTGGACATATGAGTTTCCTCTCGAGCAGGTGGCGCCCGTCGCCCGGCTCATCGCGTTCTACAACGAGAAACTCGATATCTTCGTCGAGGGCGTCGAACTTGCCAGGCCCCAAACCCATTTCACCTGAGAATGCCGCCGCTCGCGGGGAAATCTACTGCTGGAAGCGGTAGCCCATGCCCGCCTCGGTGAGCAGATGAACCGGGTGCGACGGGTCGTCCTCGAGCTTGCGCCGCAGCTGCGCCAGATAGACCCGCAGATAGTGGGTCTCCTTGGCGTAGGCGGGACCCCACACCTCCTTGAGAAGTTCCTCGCGGCCGACGAGCTTGCCGCGGTTGCGCACCAGCATCTCGAGCATGCCCCACTCGGTCGGCGTCAGATGGACCTCGGCGCCGTTCTTGGTCACCTTCTTGGCGGCCAGATCGACGGTGAACGACGACGTCTCGATGACGGGCTCGTCGGTGTCGGACGCCGCGGCGCCGCGGCGCACCGCGGCCCTCAGCCGGGCCAGGAACTCGTCCATGCCGAAAGGCTTCGGTGACGTAGTCGTCGGCCCCCGCATCGAGGGCCTCGACCTTGTCCGAGGAGTCGGTGCGGGCGGACAGCACGATCACCGGCGCGGTCAGCCATCCGCGCAGACCGCCGAGCACCTCGATGCCGGACATGTCGGGCAGCCCGAGGTCCAGCACGATGACGTCGGGCCGGTGGTCGGCGGCCTTCCTCAGGGCCTCACTGCCGCTGGCGGCGGTGTCGACTTCGTAGCCGCGAACGGACAGGTTGATGCGCAGCGCCCGCAGGATCTGCGGTTCGTCGTCGATGACGAGGACCTTGGTCTTGGGCCCGGTGGCGTGTCGTCATGCCGACTCCTCCTTCGGAGCAGCCGCCAGGTCGATCTCGACGGTGAGGCCGCCGCCCGGGGTGTCGGTGGCCGAAATCGTTCCGCCCATCGCCTCGACGAATCCGTGGGCGACCGAAAGGCCAAGGCCGACACCGGTGCTGGTGTCCTGGTCGCCGAGCCGCTGGAACGGTGCGAACAGCTGGTCCTCGGTGCCGCGGGGAATGCCCGGCCCCTCGTCGACGACGGCGATCAGCACCCGGTCGCCGACCTGGCCCGCGGTCACCCGCACCGGGCTGTCCGGGGCGTAGCGCAGTGCGTTGTCGACGAGATTGGCCAGCACCCGCTCGAGCAGCCCGCCGTCGGCGATCACGACGGCATCGCCGACCTCGACCTTCACCCGGTCCAGCCCTCGACGGCGAAATCCGGTGATGCCCTTGCTGATTCCGAGCAGCGCGCGCTGCACCGTCTCCTCCAGGTAGACGCGGCGCAGTTCGGGCCTCAGGACTCCCGCGGCGAGCCGCGACGAGTCGAGCAGGTTGCCGACCAAGCGCGGTGAGCTGGTCGATCGACTCCTCGATGGTGGCCAGCAGTTCGGAGGTGTCCTCGGCGGAGAAGTCGACGTCGTCGCTGCGCAGGCTCGACACCGCGGCCTTGGCGGCCGCCAGGGGAGTGCGCAGGTCGTGGCTGACGGCCGACAGCAGCGAGCGCCGCAGTTCGTCGGCCTGCGAGATGGCTTCGGCCTTGCCGGCCTCCTCGGCAAGCTCGCGCTGTTTGCACCAACCCGGCCGCCTGTTTGGCGACGGCGGTGAGCACCCGTGCGGTCGCGGGCGGGCAGTTTGCGCCCGGCCATCAGCATCCAGAACTCGTCGTGGTCTCGGGCCGACTTCGATTGCGGTGTCGGCGGAATCGACGTCCAGGCACGGGCTTTCGCCGACGCAAGCGACGATCTCGCCGTCGGATTGCCATCCGTGATCCGCAGCATGCTCACGGCGCGTTGCGAATACGTCTCGCGGACCCGCTCCAGCAGGGTGTCGAGGTCGGCGCCGCGCAGCACCGAACCGGCGAACAGCGCGAGCAGTTCGGCCTCCTGCGACGCCTGCCGGGCCTCGCGCGTGCGCTTCGCGGCGCTGTCGACCAGGACGGCCACCGCGACGGCGACGGCGAGCAGCACCACGGTGGTGACCGCGTTGTCGGGCTCGGCGATGGTGAACGTGTGGCGGGGTTCGATCAGGAAGTAGTTGAGCAGCAGGCCGGACAGCACCGCCGACAACGCGGCGGGCGCGACCCCGCCGAGCAGCGCCACGACGAGCACGCCGACGAAGAACAACGCGCTCTCGCCGCCGACATCGAGGAACGGGTCGAGCACGCAGACGACAAGCGCGCAGATCGCCGACGGAACCACCACGGCGGCCAGCCACGACGCCAGGTGCTGCTGGCGCGGCGAGGCCTGCGACCACAGCGAGCCCTTGCGGGCCTCGGGGTGGGTGACCATGTGCACGTCGATCGAGCCGGACTGCTGCACGACGGTCGCGCCGATGCCCTCGTCGAAGATCCTCGCCCACCGCGACCGCCGTGACGTGCCGATCACCAGCTGGGTGGCGTTCTCGTCGCGGGCGAAATCCAGCAGGGCGCTTGGCACGTCGTCGCCGACGACGGTGTGCAGCGTGGCGCCCAGGCTGGCGGCGAGCTCGCGCACCTTGCCCATCTGCGGCGCCGAGACACCCGACAGGCCGTCGCCGCGCACGACGTGCACGACCATCAACTCGGCGCTGGATTTCGACGCGATGCGAGATGCCCTGCGCACCAGGGTTTCCGACTCGGGCCCGCCGGTGACCGCGACGACGACCCGCTCGCGGGCCTCCCAGGTGGCGGTGATCTGGTTCTCTTCGCGGTACTTCTCCAGCGCCGCGTCGACCTGGTCGGCCAGCCACAGCAGCGCGAGCTCGCGCAGCGCGGTCAGGTTGCCCTTGCGGAAGTAGTTCGACAGCGCGGCGTCGATGCGCTCGGGCGCGTAGACGTTGCCGTGGGCGAGCCTGCGCCGCAACGCTTCCGGCGTGATGTCGACCAGCTCGATCTGGTCGGCGGCGCGCACGATCTCGTCGGGCACCTTCTCCTGCTGCTCGATGCCGGTGATCTGGGTGACGACGTCGTTGAGGCTTTCCAGGTGCTGGACGTTGACCGTCGAGATGACGGTGATCCCGGCGTCGAGAAGCTCCTCGACGTCCTGCCATCGCTTGGGGTTCTTGCTGCCCGGGGTGTTGGTGTGGGCGAGCTCGTCGACGAGGACGACCTGCGGCTGCGCGCTGCAGCACCGCCTCGACGTCGAGTTCGGCGAACCGCTTGCCGCGGTAGTCGATGAACTTCGGGCGGCATCGTCTCGATGCCCTCGATCAGGTCGGCGGTCTTCTTGCGGCCGTGCGTCTCGACGACCGCGGCGACCACGATCCGTGCCGCGCTCCAGCCGGCGATGCGCCTCACCGAGCATCGCGTACGTCTTGCCGACGCCGGGCGCGGCGCCCAGGTAGATGCGCAGCTCACCGCGCTTCTTCCTGGTGGCGCCGGTGCCGGTCGGTCACATGCCCATCATCCACCGGTCACGTCAGCTTTTTGCTGGATACTTCTGGTCGAGTTCCAGGTTGAGCTCGCAGCACGTTGACGCGTCGGGCTCACCGAAGAAGCCGAGGAACCGGCCGTCGGTGTGGGCGGCGACGGCCTGCCGGATCTGGTCGGCGGCTGACGCCGCGCGCCTTGGCGACCCGGTTCACCTGCAGGTCGGCGTAGGCGATCGAGATGTGCGGGTCCAGGCCGCTGCCGCTGGCGGTGACGGCGTCGGCGGGCACCTGCGGGTCGGCGGGGGCGCTGCCGCGGATCGGCACGATCTGGCCGATGCTGTAGTCCTCGCCGAACTTGGCGCACTCGACGCGCACGCCCTCGTAGGTGTTGAGGAACGGCGTCTGCGTCGTCTCGCACGGCTCGTTGACGCTGACCACCCTGCGTCGGGTGGACGACGTTGCCGCGCGCGTCGCGCGGGCCGATGACCGACAGCACCGCGCCGACACCGTCGCCCGTGCAGAACGGCCGCGCGCCGTCGACACCGTCGAGCTCGCCGACGGCGGCGCTGCGCTCGCAGACCAGCGTGAGCAGGCTGGCCTTGTAGCCGTTGTCGTCCTGCGGGCAGCGACGGGTCCCCGGGGGTGTCGACGATGCTCTCCGGCCCGAGGTTGCTCGCACTGGTGGCCAGCGGGTCGTAGCCGTCGCCGGCCGCCGACGGCCGGCTCTGGAAGTACTGCGGCAGCGCGTTGCCGTCGCTGTCGGTGAACGACTGCCCGATCAGGCTGCTGCCCACGGGTTTTCCGTCGACCTCGATGATCGACCCGTTGGCCTTGTCCTGCAGGCCGGGCATCTGGGCGATCAGCCAGATGAACACCGGGTAGGCGATGCCGAGGATGACGGTGAGCACGAGCAGCGCCCGCAGCGCGGCCCAATGTTGACGGACGAGACTGGAGAATTTCATGTCACATTCCTGGGAAGAGTTGGATGACCAGGTCGATCAGCTTGATGCCGATGAACGGGGCGATGATTCCGCCGAGGCCGTAGATGTAGAGGTTGCGGCTCAACAGCTTTGACGCGCTGCTCGGCGTGTAGCGAACACCCCGCAGCGACAACGGGATCAGCGCGACGATGACGAGCGCGTTGAAGATCACCGCGGACAGGATCGCCGACTGCGGGCTGTGCAGCCGCATGATGTTCAGCAGATCCAGGCCGGGGAACAGCGCCACGAACATCGCCGGGATGATCGCGAAGTACTTGGCGATGTCGTTGGCGATCGAGAACGTCGTCAACGCACCGCGCGTGATGAGCAGCTGCTTGCCGATCTCGACGATCTCGATGAGCTTGGTCGGGTCGGAGTCGAGGTCGACCATGTTGCCGGCCTCTTTGGCCGCCGAGGTGCCGGTGTTCATCGCGACGCCGACGTCGGCCTGCGCGAGCGCGGGCGCGTCGTTGGTGCCGTCACCGGTCATCGCGACCAGCTTGCCGCCGGCCTGCTCCTTCTTGATCAGCGCCATCTTGTCCTCGGGCGTGGCCTCGGCGAGGAAGTCGTCGACGCCGGCCTCGTCGGCAATGGCCTTGGCGGTCAACGGGTTGTCGCCGGTGATCATCACCGTGCGGATGCCCATCCGGCGCATCTCGTCGAAGCGCTCGCGCATGCCCTGCTTGACGACGTCCTTGAGGTGGATGACGCCGAGCACCGAGGCGGTGCCGTCGAGGACCTGGCCGACGACCAGCGGAGTGCCACCCGCGGCGGAGATGCCGTCGACGATGTCGCCGAGTTCGGTTGGCACCGGTGCCGCCTTCGGTGCGCACCCACTCGGCGACCGCGCTCGGCCGCGCCCTTGCGCAGCCGGTGGCCGTTCTCGAGGTCGACGCCGGACATCCGTGTGGTCGCGCTGAACTCGACCCAGTGGCGCCTTGTCGAGTTCGCCCGGTGTGCGTGCCGCGCAGCCCGTACTCCTGCTTGGCGAACACGACGATCGAGCGGCCTTCGGGCGTTTCGTCGGCGAGGCTGGACAGCTGTGCGGCGTCGGCCAGCGCTTCGGGTGTGACGCCGGTCAGCGGCACGAAGGCCGCGGCCTGCCGGTTGCCCAGCGTGATGGTGCCGGTCTTGTCGAGCAGCAGGGTGTTGACGTCGCCGGCGGCCTCCACCGCGCGGCCCGACATGGCGAGCACGTTGCGCTGCACCAGGCGGTCCATGCCGGCGATGCCGATGGCCGACAGCAGCGCGCCGATCGTGGTCGGGATGAGGCAGACCAGCAGCGCGACCATCACGATGCCGGTGACACCGTTGCCGTTGAGCGCCAGGGAGTCCGGGACACCGGGGTTGTTCACCTTGGAGTAGATCGCCAGCGGCTGCAGGGTCGCGACGGCGAACACGAAGATGATCGTCAGCGACGCCAGCAGGATGTTCAGCGCGATCTCGTTGGGCGTCTTCTGCCGGTTGGCGCCCTCGACGAGGGCGATCATCCGGTCGATGAAGCTCTCGCCCGGCTTCTGGGTGATCTTGACGACGATGCGGTCGGACAGCACGGTGGTGCCGCCGGTGACCGCGGAGCGGTCGCCGCCGGACTCGCGGATGACGGGTGCGGACTCGCCGGTGATCGCCGACTCATCCACCGACGCAATGCCTTCCACGACATCGCCGTCACCGGGGATGGTCTGGCCGGCCTCGACCACGACGATGTCGCCCTGCTGAAGCAGCGGTGCGGCGACTTCTTCCTCGCGGCCCGGGCGCGCCGGGCGTCCAGCCGATGAGGCGGCGGGCCATCGTGGCGGTCTTGGTCTTGCGCAGCGACTCGGCCTGCGCCTTGCCGCGGCCCTCGGCGACGGCCTCGGCGAGGTTGGCGAAGATCACCGTCAGCCACAGCCAGACCACGATCAGCCAGGCGAACCAGGACGGTTCGGTGATCGCGAGGACGGTGCTCCACGCGGCGCCGATCTCGACGATGAACATGACCGGGTTGCGCCACAGCGTGCGCGGGTCGAGCTTGCGCAGCGCGTCGGGCAGCGACTTCCACAGCATCTTCGGGTCGAGCAGCCCGCCCTGAACGCCGCTTGGGCGCGCTGGGTTTCGGCTGGACCGGTGGCGTGCGGATTCGATGGTGGGAGCAGACATCAGTGGATTCCTTCAGCGAGGGGCCCGAGCGCGAGCATGGGCAGGAAGGTCAGGGCGACCAGGATCAACGTGACGCCGGCGACCATGCCGACGAACTGCGGTCGGTGGGTCGGCAGCGTGCCGATGGACTCCGGCGTCTTGCCCTGCTTGGCCAGCGAGCCGGCCAGGGCGAGCACGAAGATGATCGGCAGGAATCGGCCGAACACCATCGCCAGACCGAGCGCGGTGTTGTACCAGTCGGTGTTGACGCGAGATGCCGGCGAACGCCGAGCCGTTGTTGTTGGCCGCCGAGGTGAACGCGTACAGCACCTCGGACAGCCCGTGCGGTCCGGTGTTGAGCATGCTGGCCCGTTGGCCGGGCATCGCCATCGCGACGGCGGTACCGGTCAGCACGATCAGCGGGGTGATCAGGAAATACGTTGCGGCGAGCTTGATCTCACGCGGGGTGATCTTCTTGCCGAGGTATTCCGGTGTGCGCCCGACCATCAGGCCGGCGACGAACACGGTGATGATCGCCAGGACCAGCATGCCGTAGAGGCCCGAGCCCACACCGCCGGGTGCGACCTCGCCGAGCTGCATGTTGAACATCGTCATCATGCCGCCGAGGCTGGTGTAGGAGTCGTGGAACGAGTCGACGGCGCCGGTCGAGGTCAGCGTCGTCAGGTCGGCGAACACCGCCGAATTCGGCACGCCGAAGCGCTGTTCGACGCCTTCCATCGACGGCGCCGATCGCGGTGGGAACCGTTCCGTGGTGCTGCATCTGGAAGGACATCATCAGGCGTCATGCTGATCAGCGCGATGACGCGACATCACCGCGACGATCGCGTAGCCCTGCTTGCGGCTGTCGACCATGCGGCCGAAGGTGCGCGGCAGCGAGAACGCGATGCAGGACAACAGGAAGATCTCGACCCAGTTGGTCCACGCGGTCGGGTTCTCGAAGGGATGCGCGGAGTTGGCGTTGAAGAAGCCGCCGCCGTTGGTGCCGAGCTCCTTGATGGCTTCCTGGCTGGCGACCGGGCCGCCGGGGATGGTCTGCTGCCCGCCGGCCAGCGTGTTGACGACCTGGTCGTGCAGGTGCGAAGTTCTGGATGGTGCCGCCGATGATCAGGATGATCGCGGCGATCACGGAGAGCGGCAACAGGATTCGGATGGATGCCGCGAACCAGGTCGACCCAGAAGTTGCCGAGGTCGCCGGTGTTGCGGCGGGCCAGGCCGCGCACGAACGCCATCGCGACGGCCATGCCGACCGCGGCGGAGACGAAGTTCTGCACGGCCAGGCCGGCCATCTGCACCAGGTGGCCCTGGGTCGACTCGCCGGAGTAGGCCTGCCAGTTGGTGTTGGTCACGAAGCTGACGGCGGTGTTCCAGGCCAGCGCCGGTGTCATCGGCGTGCCGGGATCGTTGAGGTGCAGCGGCAGCTTGCCCTGCACCAGCTGGAGGATGAACAGGAACAGGAGGCTGACCGCCGAGAAGGCCAGCACGCTGCGGGCGTAGGCGCCCCAGGTCTGTTCGGCCTTCGGGTCGGCGCCGATCATGCGGTAGATGACGCGCTCACCGCGCAGGTGCTTGTTCGGACGAGTACACCCGGTACATGTAGTCGCCCAGCGGCACGTGGACGGCCGCCAGGCCGATGATCAGCGAGGCGAGGAACAGGATCCCCGCGGTTGTGGTACTCACTAGAACCTCTCAGGGAAGAGCAGTGCGGCGAAGAGGAACACGGCGATGAGGACCGCCAGCACGAGGCCGATCGACGTTGTCGATCACAGGCGCTCGACCAACTTCTGAACCAGGCCGAGCACGGCGAAGACCGCCACCGTCAGCACGGTGAAGACCAGTACAGACATGTCGCTCCAGAGCGTTTACGGGTCGCCGGATTTCGACGACCTGTAAGAGAATCTGCCCAGCTCAGGCGGTTAATGCCGGCCTTAACGGTTTCTTGACGGTGCGACGGCGTTCCTTTACGGAATCCGTCAACTCACGTCCGGCGGGACCGCCCGAATCGCCCTTTGGTCCTCTTCGGCGGCTGATAGGAGTCCTGGTGCCAGGTCTCCCACGTCGCCTCGGTTTCCTCCTGCACGGGACTGTTGGAGACGCTCCGGCCGAGGGCTTCGACTTCTGTTGTCGACCAACGTATTAGGGAGCCGTCGGCGCCGATCTCCTGCGCGAGGAGCACCCTCTCGTGGGTATCCAGTTTGTCACTGAACGCCTGCATGGTGTTCTTCAGGCGCCAGTAGGGGACAGCTGCCTCGAATTGCTCAACAAGTTCGGTGAGTTCACGTCGCGCCTGGTCAAGGAACGTTGTCGGCTGTGCTTCAGCTGGATCAGCGGTCGGCTCTTGTCCACCATGCAGGCTGCTGTCAGCGACCTGGTCACTGGGTTCCTCCGCGATCGGCGTCGGATCGGATTGACCACGCTGCGTGTCGACGTACTCCTCCAGCTCGCGGTATTTGACGCGCAGCAGCTCGAGCTCCGCAGTGGCCGCCTCGGCTCTTTCGCGCCACCATTCGAGGTGATAGACCGTCAGCTTTGCCTCACAGTCGGGGCAAACGGCGGGTGTGCTTGCCTCGGCCTGCGCGATCGGATTCTCGAGTGCCATTCCGCAGAGAGCATGGTCGTCGCGGCGGTTGAGGTAGTCCACGTGGTGCAGCACAGAAGCCGAGGTCTCCCGGATGTACCTGTGGGTTGGTACCACGTCAGCCAACATAGTTGATGGGACAAACAGGCCCACATGCAGCGCCTGGTCGCGCTGGTCGAGGCGGCGACGACCTGTAAAGGTTTCATCAGAGGGCGTCAAGAGATCACAAGGATGTGGCAGGTGTAGCAGGCGGTGGCTCACCCTTGTTGCATGGCGTTTTCCGGCGTCTTCAATTCCGTGCTCTCCCGTCGACCCGATCCGGCACAGCCGCTCACACCCGAGCAGGCAGAGCAGCGGCGGTGCGAGGCATATCGCAGAGCGTTCGCGACGGCCGAGATCGCGGTCCCCGCGCTCGCCCTGCGGAATCGGGTCATCGCAAGGTGGGTGCGCGACCGGGATCTCGCGGTCGACGTTCGCACAGGCGAGGAACTCGAGGTGGCTGTCGGGGCCGGCATTCATCCGGTGCGGATCACAGTGCACGCCGATCACGTGCGGGATTCGGACTTGTGTGCGACGGCCAGGCTCGCGCTCGGTCGGATCGCCGTCAATTCGCTTGCGCAGATCCAGATGCTCGCGACGCAGGTGCCCAGGTCGCAGGGCCTTGTCGTGCGCATGACGGATGTCAATGCGCCGGTGCAGAATGGATTCCCGTGTGATTCAGCTCAACTCGACGCCGCGATCGACGCGATCATGGCCGCGAGGCGATTCGCGCTGGTGGGCCTGCACTGCGATGTCGGTGAGCAGTCACACGATTTCCTGAGTTATCCCGCCGCGATTGGTCACATGATCACGGAGATGGCGCAGATCCGTCAGCGTCATGGCGTCGTGCTGACTCGGCTGGGGCTCGGCGGCGGGCGCGCGGTGCCGTCCGGTGACTGGGCGGCGAAGCTGCCGGAACTGGCGAGCCAGATCGACGAAGCGCTCGACGACGCGTGTGTCACGCTGCGCTATCCGCGTCCGATCGTCCAACTCTCTCCCGGACTCGCGATCGTCGGGAGGGTCGCGGCATGACCGCGCACTCCGTTGACCGGGGCTGGTCGCTGCGATCGAACCCTTACACACGTTCTGACCACGCAGCGGGGCTGAAAGCGAAGTCGGCTGCGCTGATTGATGAAACGCAGGTACTTCGCCGCTGTGCGCAGTACCGCGATGCATTCAGGGGCACTGCGGTCAGCTGCCCGGCTGCGTTCTTGGGGTTCGACGCGGTGGCTGCCTGGATATGCCGCCACCGGGTGACGGTCGACGTCTCGACCAACGCCGAGCTGGACTGGGCGGCGGCCGCCGGAATTCTGCCCGCGCAGATCGTTGTCCACGCGCAGGATGCATCCGCGAGGGCGACGTGTCGCGCGGCGAGCGCCAGAGCGGCGCGGTTCGTCGTGGGTTCGAGCGAGCAGATCGAGGCTCTGGCTGACGCCACGGATGGGCGCACGCAAGTCGTCATCGATTCGACCGATGACGCCGTCGGCGGATTGGCGTCAGAAGTGTTGGCGCGCAGGCAACTCGAATTGATCGGTATGCATTGCCGACTGAGCGCCGATGACACGATCGGCTCGTTGTCGCTGCGGCGGGCGATCGCAGAGATGGCGTGGGTCCGGCGCAGGTATGGCGTTTTGCTCCCCAGGATTAGCGTGGCCGACCTCGATGTGGGCGACCGCTGCGAGCCGTGGATCATCGGGCGGATCGCCGAGGCGATCCACGAGGTGGTCGGCGACGCCTGTGCGAGGCATCGGTATCCGCGGCCTGCGCTCACCGTGGCGCCGAGCCGATTGGCACTTCTGCCGGTGTAGGTGCCGGATGGTGGGGAAGCCAGCTGATTACCGGTCGAGATCGGGTGCAGCCGACTAAAGTAACGGCCCGTGCTGACTTGGCTCGCCCCGATCATTCTCGCAATGGCCGTTACGGCTGCGGTCACCGCCAAGCTTCTTGTACGACGCCGAGCCCCCGATGGGCGGCTGGTTCACCGACTTGCCCCGTAGCGCAGGCACGCTGTCGGTGATCGGCACCATGTTCGCGGTAGTGCTCGCCTTCGTAATTCTCCTTGCGCTGCAGAGCTATCAGCGAGCGCGGGAGGGCGGGAGTATCGAAGCCGTGGCCGTCACCGAACTTCACTCTGTCGCAGGAGTTTTCAAGCCGCCTGTCAGTGACCGCCTGCTAGGGCGGACTGGTCTGCTACGGGCGTGCCGTCATCGCCGACGAGTGGCCCGCGATGAGAGAGGGACGCTCCAGCGATCTGGTGCAGTCATGGGTAGACAAGGTGCACAGAGACTTCGCCAACACCGACCCGCAAGGTGCGCGGGAGGAGACGGCCTATGCACAGTGGTTCGACGAGCAGGCGCAGCGCCGCGACGGCCGGCGCGAGAGGCTCGCCGAGGCCACCCCATTCGTGCCCATACCGCTGTGGCTTGTGCTGAGCCTCGGGGCCTCGCTCACGCTCGCCTACATGGTCGCCCAGGCGGATCGGCGCGAAGGGCTTTTCATCCAGGCGTTACCTATCGGCTTCGTCGCCGCACTCGTGACCGCGGGCCTGCTCGTCATCTTTTTTCTCGACCATCCGTACGCGGACACCGGCGGCACGATCAAGCCGACCGAGATGCAGCGGACGCTTACTCTCATCGATCAGGGGGTTCCGGCTCCCTGCGACGAGCGCGGCACCCCCACCTAGCCGTAGCGGTCTGCGCGGAATCCACCGTCGAATCTGAGCTTGTGTGCGAGTTTCGGAGCGGATTTCGTGCACAAGTTCAGGTTCAGCGAAGCTCAATTCGATCTCTACGATCAGTCGAGGCCCCCATAGCCCAATTGGCAGAGGCAGCGGACTTAAAATCCGCACAGTCTGGGTTCGAGTCCCAGTGGGGGCACACAGAATGGCCAGTTCAGAGCCTTATGCTCATTTCTGATTTCGAAGGAGGCGGGTTACATCCCTGGGCAGATCATCGGCGTCAACGGCGGACGCAACACGTAGCATCGAGGTCCCTTGCGAGGGTGTTCGTGGGATGCGGCGGTCCCCTCGTCGGTCACACCGACGATTGATTCCATTAACGCGTACGAATGCCGCGCAACCAGGTGTCGCGTGAAACGGTCAACGCGGCCGGCGCTCCCGATGTCTCGACGATGCTCTGAGGCATCCAAAGTAGATTTATGACGCAACGCGCCAGGACCTCAATTGGCTTTGCTTCGTTTCGAATAGCCCCGCTGTCAACACCTTCGGTGAGCAGCGCTTTCAGGCGGCGCATGCGTGGTGCAAAGGCGAATCCCGGATTGGGCGTATCTGGAGGGGATTGCCGCATCCACGCCTGTTGGATTTGGTATTCGTCGGGGAAGTACTTGACGGCGTTGATATGCACCCAACTCATCGCGTCCATCTTCTCGATCGGCGACGAGTCTGCTTTAAACACGCCGGAGTAGCCGGCAGTCAGCCTGGCTCCGAAGGACCTCATGATGATGGCCAGTATCTCAGGTTTGGTGCCGCCCACCCGGGTCAACGTCGCCGGGCTGACGCCTGCGACAGCGGCAATCTCCCGTACGGTCGTGATCTCGTAGCCGCGCCGTCCGAATTCCGCACGTGCCACCGCGCGGATGCGATCCGCCTCGCTGTCGAATTCATCCGAGGCGCCATCTTCCCACGACTGAATTGCGCGCGTCGCCGCCGCGAATGCCCTCGACTTGTCCAACGTGGAGTATCGCGGCGGCCGGCGCGCCAGGCCATTGAGCATGATTTGGCACAGCACCCCGGCAACCCGTTCAGGTGCGGCGCGATGGCGAATGACGTCCAGTCCCACCGTCAACATCGTTTGGAACATGCGATCGGCCAGAGGGGGCAGCTCGACCTCCGGTCTGATGGCTCCATGCCGCTGAGCCGTGCGCAGAGTGCGAAGTGTCGCCTCGTTGATCAACGTCGGGGGGTGGCGCAAGAGCTCGGCAAGTTCTGGCAACGAACTGGGCGAATCATAGAAGGTCATCTGCAATGCGGCGCGATGCGCAACAGCGCAATGGGCGATGTCGCTTCCCAACTGCTCGATGCTCGCGATCACGCTAGCCGATCCGAGTCTTGCCAACCGGTCCAGGGCACGCTCCGCTACTCGATCGAGATCGTCGTAGTAGCGACGAACGAGTTCGACGAGGATGGCGTCCTTCGACTCGAAGTGGTGGTACAGACTCCCCTTCAAAAGGCCAGCAGCGTCGGCGATTTCGCGCATGGACGTCCGCAAGCCCGATGTTGCAAGCACCAACGCGGCCGTTTCGAGGATCTCTGAACGTCGAAGCCCGATGACATCCGCTTCGGTGGGCCGGGCTGTCGTTTGCGCTGGCTTGGCCATTTTGCGGCCTCCGCTGTTGTCGATGTCTCGTCTCCCGGTCTGTTGCGCCACGCAGTGAGCCCTTGTTTTCACACACCTCCGGACGACCGGCTCGACTGCAAAATGCTCAAGCGAGAATATCAGCCTATCCGCTTTGACCTGGAATAACGCGCACAAATGGCGTGATCCGGGCCTGGCCAACGGATGGTCGATGGCAGCATCGCAGGCGCAGCTCGCGGCGGTCAGCGCTCCTTCGTATAGAAGCTGAATCATCAAACCGCGGCCAGGCTCGGCTCACCGACGGGACTGCACGGCGCGAAGTCCAAGACCGTCAACGGCTTGTCAATCATCAATAGCTGCTCAGCCTGCACTAGCCGAAGGCATAGCCGATCTTCTCGGCGCGGTCACCGCTCACGGCAGGCTTCATAACTTATGTGGCGACACCGACTCTGATGTGTTTCTGAACGGTGGGTTGTTTCAACCTGCTGGGTATCGGTCTCGCCGAGCCACCGCCTTCGGCCGACACTTTGAGAATGGTTGTCGTAGCTTGCATCTCACCAACAGTCCGACGCCGGCGGCCAGACGCTCGGTCAAACGACGATCCCCGAGCCCATGTCTTGGCCACCGCGACCGCTTCCGCGAAGGTCAACCGGCAGCCATCGCGATTCGACCGTCCCGATTGATTTCTGGGCGTCGGAAGGCCACGGTAGGCCTACGCCTAACTGTGCCGCGCTGTCGCCATGTCGGCTGTCTGTGTCGCTGTGTATCCGATCTCGTCGAAGATGCTGTTGGGCACGAACGTCCCCTCGGCGTCGATGATCTCGTCCAGATGCGCCGCCACGTCTTCTACGGTCAAGGATCCATCCGGGCTGACCCAACCCGGGGTAACGCCGATTCGCAGTGCAGCGACCCGTCCGCAGAACGCGCTAAGCGCCGTGTGCGTCAGTGTGCATTGTTCACTTGCGAGATATGCCGCAACCGGTGCCACCTGATCCAGGCGCATCGTCTCGAGGAATTGCCGTCCCTCGGGAGACTCACCCACCTCACCCATCAGCGCCCTAGCCATCCGTGTGTCGCCCATCGGCATGATGGCATTGGCCTTAATGCCGAACTCGGCGCCTTCAATAGCGGCAACGTTCATTAAGCCCAACATGGCGGTCTTGGCGGTTGCATAACCTGCCAGTCCTGGCTGACCGAAAACGCCTGCCGCCGAGGACACGAACACCAACCTGCCGTAGCCCGCAGATTTCATCACGGCGAACGCTGGCTTGACGACATGGAAAGCCGCTAACAAATGGTGCTGAATGTGTGCCTCGAAGCGCTCGGTCGGCCACTCGGCCAGCTCATCGGAATGAATGATTCCGGAATTGGCGATCACCACGTCGAGTCTGCCAAAGTTGTCGATCGCCGCTTGCACCGATGCCCGACCGCCCTCGGATGTGCTGGCGTCGGTTGTACAGGCGACAGCTCGACCGCCTGCGGCGGTGATCGACTCGACGATCTCTTGTGCCGGTCGTGGATCCGCGCCTTTGCCGTCGGGGGCGCCACCAAGATCATGTACGACCACAGCGGCTCCCCGCTGTGCCAGTTCTCGGACGTATGCTGCGCCTAACCCACGAGCGCCCCCCGTGACGATGGCTACTCGTCCCTCAAAGTCGATTGTGTCGGACATAGATGCCTGCCTCTCAAGTGTCGTTGACCAACGTGAAACAAACGATTGTTTTGCTGTCTCGAAGCTACGATAGTGCTTGTTCGCGTGCGTAACCGGGGATTCGACGCATCTCCAAGTCTCCATGAACCTCCAAACGTATGGATGCAAGGTACATTTGAGCGATTGACATCAGCGGCTGGGATGCCGCGCAAGGTGTCGATAGTCGAGGTAGTGAAACAATCGTTTGGCTCTAGATGCTGGCAAACTGCAACGTCAAACGGAGGAGGCAATCCAGATGAAAGACAGCTGGGCGCGAGCCACGACGCCGGGCGCGCAATGTCGCTCGCTGTGGCGATCCCAGTGCTTGACCGCCTGCCGATGGTGCGCCACGCCCAATCAGAGCCGGTTGGCAACGCACTTCGTTTCCAAGCGGACGCAAGAGCTTCCATCCAATGACAAGCAGTTCAAGATCAGTGATGCTGGTCAGCCGTCTCGCACGACTCAAGGAGTTTGTGACACATGCATAAGTGGACTGTCGCCGATATCCCCGACCAGGCTGGCCGCACTGCGGTCATCACCGGAGCCAACACGGGACTCGGTTACGAGACCGCCGCTGTGCTCGCCGCCAAAAGGGCGCGCATCGTGTTGGCAGTACGCAACGTCGTCAAAGGCACAGAGGCACTGCGCCGGATTGAGCAAGCGACCCTCGGCGCGCACGTCGAGCTACAAGTGCTCGACCTAAGTTCACTGGACTCTGTTCGTGAAGCAGCTCACGCGCTCGCAGCTAGGCACGACTCCATCGACTTACTAATCAATAACGCCGGTGTGGTCCTCACGGAAAGGTCGACCACTACGGATGGCTTCGACATGCAATTCGGCACCAATCACTTGGGGCACTTCGCCTTTACGGGCCTGCTGCTCGACAGGCTATTAGCGACGAGCGGGTCGCGGGTCATCACCGTCAGCAGCCTCGGCCACCGTCTGGCAGGCGGAATTCGTTTCGATGACCCACAGTGGCAACGCAAGTACAGCCGTCTCGGCGCCTACGGTCAATCCAAGCTCGCAAATCTAATGTTCACGTATGACCTTCAACGGCGTTTACAAGGCACCACGACGATTGCAGTGGCCGCCCATCCCGGAGGGTCGAACACCGAGTTTAGCCGCAGCTCGCCCACGCCGGTGCGACAACTGTTCAGTGCGCTCGGGCCGCTCCTCGCCCAGGACGCCGCCGCGGGCGCACTCCCGACCCTGCGTGCTGCGACCGACCCCGGTGTGCTCGGCGGCCAGTACTACGGTCCAGACGGGGTGGGCGGACATCGTGGCAGCCCACGGGTGATCACGTCCAGCGAGGTGTCGTATGACACCCATGCGCAGCAGCGATTGTGGACGCTATCGGAGGAACTGACGGGGGTTGTCTATCCACTCTGACTATCGGTTTGACGCGTTGTGCCCGCGCGATCGAAACGTGCGGCCTTCGCACCGCAGCTGGAAGCTTCTCGCACCAGTCGGCCGTAGCGACAACATGTCTCGGATATCACCGGCGACAACCAGGTGCCCTACAAACTCTGCCGTACCGTTCGGATTCAGGAAGGGCATCTGGTCGAAATGCTGGTCACAGCCACAAGTACATGCCGGCCAACACCAACCATAAGGCGAGGCAATAAGTTTCGAAGGCTCCGCGCAGGATTAATGGTGCCCGACGTAGTTCCATGAAATCCAGACCCACATACCGCACCTTGACTGCCGCCAGCGCAAGCACCCAGACCGCAACCCCGGAGCCGACCCCATGTTCGGCACCAACCGCCCATGACACCACCGTGACGATCACCAAACCCAACCAGACGAAGGTGGCGCGGGCACGGATGATTGAAAAATTCACGATCAACTCACCAGATAGAGCAACGGAAACAGGACGATCCATAGCAGGTCGACGAGGTGCCAAAAGCACCCACCACCCTCCATGACGGCGATCTTGGTCGCACTGAGATCGACACGACGCGCAACCACGACTAGCACGACGAGCACCACGATCCCGATCAGCACGTGGAAGAGATGCAGGCCGGTCAGGATGTAGTAATACAGGTAGAAGGCGTTCTCGTTGGGAACATGTCCCTGACCGACCTTGGTCGTGTATTCGACGGCTTTGAGAGCGACGAACGTCAGACCGCATACGAGCGCCCCTAAGAGCAGTGACTGGGCAGCCTTGCGGGCTCCGCCCCGAACGGCGCGGATTGCTGTCACAACGAACAGCGAGCTGGTCAACAGCACTAAGGTATTGGCCAGGCCGATGCCCACGTTCAGCGTGTGGCGCGATGCGTCGAACAGTTCCGGAGCCTGTGCGCGCTGGTACATGAACGTTGCAAAGAACACGCCGAACACCAACATGTCTCCGAAGAGGAAGATCCACACTCCGGGTTCACCGGGGACGTGGCGATTCTTCGGGACGGTCGCCGACCTAGTTTCCGGCATTCGGCTCTCGCCGACCAGGTTCACGCGGAGGGTTCCCATTCGCGAAGAGCGGCGCGCTGCTCACGCTCAGCGGCCTCGATGTCGACAGCCTTAACGAGAAGTACGACGGTAGGCACGATCCAGACGAAGAATGCGCTGACCGGAATCCACCACGCGATGATCCCATTCCAGGCCAGCGGACCGATCTTGAAGAAGTACACCGCACCACCTGGCACGACGAGCACCGACATCCACAGATTCAGGTATCCGTACCAGCGCGGAAACGTCGGCACTGCACGTTTGTCGACGAACACGGCAAGCGCGACCATCAGTCCTTGCAGAACCAACGGTCCTACGATGCCGACGAGCAGGAGCCAAAACATGTCGCTCAGCCCCTGCACCACCTGAGGGTCACGCTCGGGTCGGTAGGCGGCAGCGATACCGAACACCATGGCGAGAGTGAATACGAACGGAAACGTAACGGCCAAGATCAGTACGGTCAACGACATCACGCCCCAGTACCCTTCAATGCGTCGCACCTGTCGTGCCAGCAGTGCGAACACCGGCGTCATGAACCACATGCCCGCCACGAGCACACCCAGCCCGATGCGTATGCGCAGTCCGTTCTCGTCGTAATACTGGGCGGTCTGATCTACAGTCAGGCCCGGCGAAATCGGCGGGAGGAGGCGCGCAATGCCCCAGAAGGCCACGCCGAAGACGACTAGCATGCCAAGTGTGGACCATGCGGCCGCCTTCTCGATCGTTACGTGCATGTTCGCTCCTGCCGTTGAATTGGGTGACTGTGAATAACTTTCGGTCGCGAATGACCTGATCAGTCTCGGATGTTGATCGCGGCCGCACCTCGTAACATCGTGTCTCGCACATGCTTTTGCGAGTCAGCAGGGCCGATGCGCGACAGGATACTCTCGGGCACCCACTGCAAACCCATAACGCACCGAGCGAGCATTTCCCTTGGGGAATAATCGATTTGGATGGCGCCGTCACGAATTCCTTGCGATACCAACCTCTTGGTCTGTTTGAGTCGTGCCGAAAACTCCGCACTAGGATTCGACGCGTCAGGAGGTACCTGTCGCATCCACGCCAGTTGAATCCGAAACTCATCGCCAAAGCGATGAAGCGCATTTAGATAGACCCAGCTTAGTGCGTCGATCTTCTCCAAAGGCGTTGACTCAGAGCGCATCACCGCTACCGACCCGTCGTCGGTCTTCTGGCCAAAAGCACCCATGATCGATGCGAGCAGGTTCTCTTTGGAACCGATTAGACGAAACACGCGAGTATGGCCGACGCCAACAACCGCCGCGATGTCCCGCAAGGTGGTCGCCTCATATCCGTGCCGGCCGAACTCGCGCCGAGCGACTTGGCGTATCTGGGAGATCCGATCTGTGGGCTCGGGATCATCCTCCCAACCCCGCACAACCCGGTCTGCGGCACGGAAGGCATTTGATCCGTTGAGCTCACTGTCCGATGGGATCCGAGTCGCAAGCCCCTCGAGCATGACGCGACACGATAGTGTCGCGACGCGTGCCGGTGCCGCGTTGTTGTGCATCATGTCCAGCCCCACCCGCAGCATGGTCTGACAGAATCGGTCGGCGAGGTTTCGCAGGTCGATGTCAGCCCGGAGGTAGCCGTGCGACTGTGCTGAAACCAGTGTCTGGTGCATCGCTTCCAGCAGGTTGGCTGGCTGGCGCTGGGTCCACTTCGTGAGTTCGCCACTCGAACTAGGAGTTTCGTACATCAAGATCTGAATGGCCGCGCGATGAGCTACGGCGCATTCAGCGACCGCCACGCATAGCGCGGTTATCCGGTCCAAACCCGTTCTGGTCGAGGTGACCTCGAGCTCAGCAATCGCCTTTGCCGCTATGCCATCAAGTTCGGCGTGATACCGCCGCAGCAGCTCAACGAGAAGTGCCTCTTTTGACTCGAAGTGGTGGTACAGGCTGCCTGCTTTTAGATCGGATGCGCGGGCTATGTCGTGCATCGATGTCCGCAGACCGGACGTCGCGATGAGTTCGGCCGCGATCTCGAGTACTTCGGCGCGGCGACTGCCTTCATCACCGACGCCCTTGATGTTGTTCGCAACACGTGTGGCGTTTGAACGCGAACCATTCATTCCGCCGCGCCCAGTCCGGCCACGCTCGGCCTCCTGTCCACTTGTTAAAGCCGAGACTCTGTCAGTTCGTTCAAGTCGTCGTTTGCGGAGCGAACATGGCCCATACGTGGCGGGAGCCGGCCAGGCAATATTAGGCCAAGGCTCGACCGCCCATCGGTTGCTCGCGAAAAGTGTGGAGCTCACCCGGGGAGACCCTTGGCGAGGTCGAGCACGGTGACGGTGCTTGTGCCGGCTTTCCTCAGCCGTTCGGACGAACGGAATCCCAGGTCCACGTCGTCCGCCTGAGCGCGCAGCGCACGCACCGTAAGTTCCGCTTTGGGAATGTGGGAGAACATGTCGAACGAGTACAGCCGCAACGCGTTCTCATGGGTGATCTTGTCCACCTCATGGTCCTCCACACCGTCGAGATAGCCCGCAAGTGTTTCGGGGGCGACAGGCCAGGTCGAGTCGGAGTGCGGATAGTCGCACTCCCAGGTCACCATGTCGAGGTTGAGCTTGCGCCGGCTTTCGATGCCGAAATCGTCATCGATGAAGCATAGGGCGATCCGCTCGAGGAAGACTTCACTAGGCAATTTGTCGCCGAAGTCTTGATGGGTCCACGCCCTGTGCATAGTGTATACGCGGTCTATCCTTTCGAGAAAGTAAGGGACCCAACCGATTCCGCCCTCGGAGAGGGCGAACGTGACGTTGGGAAACTTGCGCAACATTGGCGACCAGATCAAGTCGGCAGCAGCTTGCACGATGCTCATCGGCTGCAGTGTCATCATCGTGTCCACGGGTGCGTCTACCGACGTGATGACCACTGATGAAGACGAACCGATATGCAGGTTGACGATAGTGTTCTCGTCGCTACAAGCCTGCCAGAACGGGTCCCAATGAGGATCGTGCAGCGAGGGGTAGTCGAGCTTCGTCGGGTTCTCCGAGAATGTGACCGCATGGCAGCCCTTCTTGGCGACTCTGCGTACCTCGTCGGCCATCAAGCGCGGATTCCAGATGGGGGGCAACGCTTGCGGAATCATCCGCCCGGGATAGGTGCCGCACCACTCATCGATGTGCCAGTCGTTGTAAGCACGTAGGACTGCCAGTCCCAGCTCCTTGTCCTTCGCCCGCGCGAAGTACTGGCCGCAGAACTGAGGGAACGATGGGAAGTTCAAGGAGGCCGCCACACCGTTGACGTTCATGTCGCGAATGCGCTCATGAATGTCGTAACAACCCTCGCGGATTTCCGCGAGTTTCGTCGGTTCCGTTCCGTACTCGTCTGGCGGCCGTCCTGCCACCGCGTTTAGGCCAATGTTGGTCGCTTCCTGACCCTCGAAAACCCACGCGTCCGTGCCGTCGTCGCGTTGTATCAGCTTCGGTGCATCGTTCCGGTATTTGGTGGGTATGTGGGCATCGAACAGGTCCGGTGGTTCGACGAGATGGTCATCCACCGACACAAGCACGAAGTCGTTCAACTCCATCAGAGTTCTCCCTTGATCCCTGAGTCCGCGTAGCTTCCGTTTCGCGGTGTTGTCACACGCCGACGAACTCGGCTAAAAGCGTCCGATCCGGCGGCCACGACTGCCGCCCACCTTAGGGGGCACCAACCGTTAGGTCAACACTCAATAAATAAGCAGGGCAACGCCGCTCGGATCGGTCTGCGATGAGACCAGGCAAATGGTCGTCCAACGCGGCTCATTGACTTATGACATTTTCATCGACTACCTTTTGCTATCAACAAACGTTAGGGTCAGACCGTTGCCATGATCGGCGAGGGAGGTGTCGGGCGTGGGGCAAGTCGTCATGTTGGGCTCCCTGCTGGGACTGACTGGCCTCGTTTACGGGCTGGTTCTACGTTTCGATCCCGAAGCAAGGACTGTTCCAGCGGAGGCGGTCGGCGATGAATGACGAGTTGACCCCCGTGCATTTCGCCGGAATCACTTTTGCTTACGTGGGCGGAGTCGCCTTCGTCATCGCGGGCATTGTTCTGTCGGTTCGTCGACGCCGACTGCACCCACTACTGCTGGTCTGCATCTCGGCAATATCCATCTCCTGGATCGAGGCGCCTTACGACTGGGCGATGTACGCGCAGTTCCCGCCGGCGCTTCCGCGAATGCCGTCGTGGTGGCCGATGAACATGACATGGGGCGGCCTGCCCGCCATGGTTCCGCCCGGGTACGTCGCCTATTTCGTGTTGCCCGCACTGCTCGCCGCGACCCTCGGGCGACGCTTGATCGCGAGGTTTGGCTGGAACAGGCCGTTGACCTATCTAAATGTCGGCTTCATGGTTGGTTTCGCGTGGGCGCTCCTCTTCAACGGAGGACTCGGCGCGCAGGTCGGCGTCTTCTACTACGGCCGTGTAATTCCGGGGTTGGCGATCTTCGAAGGGACGAAGGAGCAGTACCCCATCTACGACGCGATTGCCATGGCGTTGCAGATGATGGTTTTCGCCTACCTTCTCGGACGCACGGATTCCGAGGGCCGGACGATCATCGACATTTGGGCTGATGCGAAGTCCAACGGCCGGCTCGGATCGTCGCTGCTGTCGGTACTCGCTGTAATCGTGATCGGCACGGCACTCTACGGTGCGGTGTTCGCACCTCACCTCGCCACGAAGCTCGGCGGATGGGTCACCGCCGGCACAACGGCTGAATTGTTCCCCGGCGTGCCCAACCAGCCGCCGTAAACCGGTCTGCCGCCGCGCGATCGCTCCGGAGCAAGCGGAACTCGATCGTCGACGGCAGCGCTCATGGCATTACACAAACGAGACCTAAGTTGGCGAACCAGCGAAAGGGACCAGCCGTGACGGGTATGAATGCAGTCGCGCTCTACTACGACCCGTTCGACTTCGACATCGATGACGACCCGTACCCCGTTTGGAAGCGGATGCGTGAAGAAGCGCCGCTGTATTACAACGAGAAGTACAACTTCTACGCGTTGAGCCGGTATAACGACGTCGTCCGTGAACTTCCGAACTGGGATACCTATCGTTCGGGCCGCGGCACCACCGCGGACATCCTGTTCAACAACATCGAAGTCCCGCCAGGAATCCTGCTCTTCGAAGACCCACCTCTTCATGACTTGCATCGTCGCCTGCTGTCGCGCGTGTTCACTCCGCGCCGCATGTTGGCCGTCGAAACCCTCGTCCGCGGTTTCTGTGAGCGAGCGCTCGATCCCTTCGTCGGTGCGGGCGGCTTCGATTTCATCGCCCATCTGGGTGCGATGATGCCGATGCAGACGATCGGCTATCTACTCGGTATTCCCGAGGGCGATCAGGCCAACATTCGCGATATGAACGGTGTCTCGCTGGAGCTGACCTCGGGTTCGACGCCGGGGGAGGCCAGTCCCGAACTTTTCGAGAAGTCAATCATTCTCTTCGCGGAGTACATCGAGTGGCGCGCCGCCCACCCTTCGGACGACTTGATGACCGAACTGCTTGAAGCAGAGGTCGAAGAGTCCGACGGCACCAGGCGCCGGTTGTCGCGGACGGAGGTCCTCTCGTACACCGCGATGATCGCCGGCGCGGGGAACGAGACGACCGCGCGTCTCATCGGCTTCATGGCTCAACTGCTGTCCGATCACCCGGATCAGCGTCGTGAGCTCGGTTCCGATCCGAACCTGATTCCCGGTGCAATTGAGGAGACATTGCGGTTTGAGCCGCCGTCACCGGTGCAGGCGCGCTTCGTCGCACGCGAGGCATCGCATTACGGGCAGGTGGTGCCCGAGGGGTCGTTCATGCTGCTGCTAAACGGGTCTGCGAATCGTGACGACCGCCGCTTTCCGGATCCCGACGTGTACGACATCCACCGCGGGGGGAGTCATTTGAGCTTCGGTCAGGGATTGCATTTCTGCTTGGGATCGGCGCTGGCCCGGTTGGAAGCAAGAGTCGCGTTCGAGGAGGTGCTGAAACGTTGGCCCGATTGGGAAGTTGATTACGCCAACGCCGAGAGAGCGCATACATCGAGTGTCCGGGGCTGGTCACGACTGCCGGTGTTCACCGCATGATCTTGCAGCACAGCCCCTTCCGGGTGTTCGCGTCAAACTGTAGCTCTTCAGCGATCGCAAACGTCGCGGCCCATTGACCTACCTGTCGATTCGAAAGGAAATCGTGGAGACATTCGAGACGGTGGATTACTTCAGCGATGCTGAATTGATCACCGACCCATACCTATATTTCAACCACCTGAGGGGTCAGTGTCCGGTGCTTCCGGGGGGGCCCGCGGGTGTCGTCACCGTCACCGGCCATGAGGAGGCGGTGTCGGCTTACAAGAATCCGGCGCTGTCGGCCGCCACATCGCTGGTCGGTCCCTTCGCTCCGCTGCCATTCGAGGCCGAGGGGGATGACATTACCGCCCTGCTCGATGAGCACCGCGGACAGATTCCGATGGCAGAACACGTTTCGTCGATGGATCCTCCCCAGCACACACGCACGCGCGGCCTCTTGAGTCGACTGCTCACCCCGAAGCGACTCAGGGAGAACGAGGAGTACATCTCGCGGTTGGTCGACGAAAAACTCGATTCATTCGTCACCGACGGCCGATGCGAATTCCTGGAGAGCTACGGCAAACCGCTGTCGATGCTCGTGATCGCCGACCTGCTCGGCGTTCCGGAGGAGGATCACGACGAGTTCAATGCGGTGCTCGCTACCTCGGTCGTCGGGGGAGACGCCGTGGCCGCACTAAACCCTCTGCAATTCCTTGACGACAAGTTCAACGAGTACATCACCGCTCGGCGTCAGCGGCCGCGCGAAGATGTCCTGACGGAGCTGGCCCAGGCTCGATACGAGGACGGCGAGGTTCCCGAGATCGACGAGGTCGTGAAGTTAGCGACGTTCCTCTTCGCTGCGGGACAGGAAACCACGACGAAGCTGCTGTCTCAGGCGGTACGCAATCTGGGAGAGTTCCCTGAGGTTCAGGAACGACTGCGCGCTGACCGTTCGCTCATCCCGGTGTTCCTGGAAGAAACTCTGCGGCTGGAAAGCCCGGTGAAGAGTCACTTCCGGATCGCCAAGACCACCACGTCGATCGGGGACTGCCCCATCAAGGCGGGTACGACCATCATGTTGCTGCCCGGAGCAGCGAATCGAGATCCTCGAAAATTCGATCGGCCCGACGAATTTCAACTCGATCGGAAGAACGTTCGCGAACACGTGGCCTTCGCGCGCGGTCCCCACTCCTGCCCCGGAGCACCCTTGGCCCGAACGGAAGCGCGGATATCGATCGATCGGATCCTCGACAGGATGGCAAACATCCGGATCTCTGAAGAACATCATGGGCGTGCCGAATCCCGCACGTACGACTACGAACCAACGTTCATCATGAGGGGACTGACCAAGCTGCACATCGAGTTCGATCCGATCGGTTAGCTTCGAGCCTCGGCGCATCCGCTCTGCAGTCGGGTAACAACTCCGCGCGAAACAGCCTGACTATCAATCAACCACAATCTGGAGGCTTCGATGTCCTACGAGAGCACGGCCGAACCGATCAAGATCGGCTACCTGATGGACTTCCTTCTCGGCGACTATCCGAAGGAGATGTACGACGACCTCACAATCCCGTTCGACATGGTGTTCCAAGACGCGTTCGATAAGGGGCTCATCGACCGTCGGGTCGAGATCGTGTACCGCGAGGTGGAGGGACTGCCCAAGGGCACGGTGAAAAACGTCATCGATGCGTACGAGGAACTAGTGGAGGAGGGCTGTCTGCTGGTATTCGGGCCGAATATCGGGGACAACATCGTTGCGGCCAAGGAGGCGATCGAGGAGCGCTTCCGGGTTCCGGCGATCAGTGTCACCGGCTCCGACCTGGCGCTCGGCGAGTGGATATTCGCATTTCCCATGGGCTCGCATTACGACGAACCCATCTTCTGGACTGACCTCCTAGTGAAACGCAATCTCAACGATGTGGGAATCCTGATGGAAGCCTCATTGGTCGGAGAGTCCTACGTCGCCAATTTCCAAAAAGCCTGCGCACGGCGCGGGATTCGGATCGTCGGTGTCGAGACGATTGCGCAGACTGCGCAAGACGTCAGTAGGGCTGTGCGGAACCTCCGCGAAGCAAACGCCCAAGCTCTTGTTCACGCAGGCTTCGGCTTCGGTCTGGTCTTCGTGAATCCGGCACTCGAGGAGCTCAATTGGGATCCTCCGCGATTCGCCGGCACCGCATTCGAGAACGCTTGGATCAACCCGGTCATGTGGCAGGCATTCATGGGCTGGACGGGCGTGGACCAATACGACGAGGGCAATCCAGTAGGACAGCAGTTCCTTGATGAGTTCGAGAAACTCCACGGGCGCCGGCCGGAGTACTGCGTCCCGGTGGTGAACCGCGATGTCGCCGTGACCGTTCTTCGGGCGATCCAGGATGCACAGCCGCTCAGTCCGCGCGGCGTGAAGGAAGCCCTCGAGCGGGTCAAGTCGGTTCCAGCGGCCTCGGGAGCTCCCGGTACTCGGATCTCGTTCGGGAACTGGACTCGCCGCGCGTGGATGGGTTGCGGCTACCTTGTTGCTCGCGAACTGGATCCCGATGGTGTCAACTCCCACCTCGTGGATCGCTTCGGCGAGATCTGACGATGGTCCCGACGCGCAGCGTCGTCATCACCGGCGCTTCGCGAGGGCTGGGTCTCGCGTCTGCCAAACGGCTCTACGACGAGGGCTGGACGGTGGTCGCCGCGATGCGCTCAGTTAGAACTGGTCTCGAAAATCTGCGGGCGGCGACCGGTGCCCAGGTGGACGATGCTCGACTGATCGGTGTGCAACTGGATCTGACCGACCCCGCATCTGTTGAAGCTGCTGCTGAGTCGATTCTCGCAACGGTGGGAGCGCCTTACGGATTAGTGCACAACGCGGGGATCTCGGCCGCCGGAATGGTCGAGGAGACCCCGCTCGAAGTGTGGGAGCGAATGTTTGCGACCAATATCTTTGGCCCGGTCGCGTTGACAAGGGCCCTCCTGCCATCGATGCGTGCCGCACGGCGGGGTCGTATCGTGTTGATCTCCAGCCAGGCGGGCGCACGTGGGATGCCTGCTACTGCAGCGTATTCCGCGGTTAAAGGTGCTATGGAACGGTGGGGTGAGTCCATGGCAGGCGAGATCGCTGCATTCGGAATTGGGGTTACTATCCTGGTGACGGGAACCTACGACACTGAGATCATCACCGATGCGGGCGCGACGGATGTGCGCGATCTGGCCGGTCCTTACGCCGCACACCACAACACGATGGACAAGCGTGGACGGATGGCGATCAAGCTGTCGGCCAAATCTCCGCAGCGCTTTGCCGACCGCCTGAGCAGGGAGCTCGACGGCGGCGCACCGTTCGTGCGACGAGGTGTCGGCCCCGACGCGCGAATGGTGATGGTCATGACGCGATTGCTGCCATCAAAGGTTCTCCATCACACGTTCCGAGTGTTGTTGGGGATTCCGAGGTTTGGCGCGATGCCGGACACCACTACCGGAAGACGTGCGAGTACGGATCAAGGGGAAGCTACGAATGCCCAGTGAAACACGCTTCGAGCACAGGATGCTCATAAACGGGAAACTGGTAGAAGGTCGAGCAGGTGCGTTCGCGAACATCAATCCGGCCACCGAGGAAGTGCTTGGTGAGGTGTCGGATGCCTCATGCGAGGACATGGCCGCGGCGATCGATGCGGCGCGCGACGCCTTTGACAGCACCTTCTGGTCGACGAACCACCTTCACCGTCAGCGCTGCCTACATCGATTGCAAGATGCCCTGGAGGCAGAGCGGGAAGAGTTGCGCGAGGAACTCATCCGCGAGGTGGGGTGCCCCCGGTCAATCACGTACGGCCCGCAACTCGATGCACCATTGGCGGATGCCTTGCGCTTTCCCGCCTCACTGATCGACACCTATCCGTGGGAGTCCTCGCTCGGTGATGCCGTGGTATCGGTGACCGGGCGGAGAGATTCGAATACCTTTGCCAACGTGTCGTACCCGCCAACGGTGAAGATCGAAGTCAAGAAGCTGTTGGTCGCTGACCTCGCTGCTCAAGCATTCCAGGTCGGGTCGCTGATCGTTCCGTCAAGAGCAGTTCATCAGCGGCACAGAGCATCGCGGCTTCTACCTCGCTCCAGAATGGGGTACTCGGTCCGTATGCGATGCGGCCGATCTCCTCGTCGGTGAGCCCGGCGTCTCGGGCGATGAACAAATGCTGCGCCCATTCTGATTTGCAGTGTCGAACTGCGGCGACCCTCATGACGATGAGTTCACGCTGCCGCGTGCTGAGGGTCGTCGAATGTAGAAGGTGACCGTTGAAGGTGAAATAGGCGCGCGCTAAGGCGGGATGACGTGCCATGACCCCGAGCAGGTTGCGCGGCTTTGGGCGACCACTAGTCCGGAGTGGTTGGTGACGAGAATCGGTGGGGTGCAGGGCTGACATCGCGGCGCGCATCTCTGTGGGATATGCCTGGCCCGGTAGAGGTTCGATACGGGTCATATCAGACGTGTTCTGCTACTTCGTAGCCGGGGGAGAGTGAACCTACGGGCGAGAAGTGTGATGTCGTGACCCACCTGCTAGTCACGTTTCGACAACCAGCCCCGACAGATCGTCGTTAGAACGCCAGTCCTCCAACAGCTTTTCGAACGCGTAATATCCCAAGCCGTATATCTCACCGGTGTAGGTCCGTGGCCGGAGCTTGCCTTCTTCGTCTGCGACCTCTTGTCCGTCGTTGTTGAAATATCCGGGCGTGCATTCTCGGATGAACGCGGAGGTGTCGACGGCGACTTCGCGGATGTGATTGACGTACGCGTCTTGCGCTTCCGTGCTCGGCTCTACGGTGCGAGCACCGCGGCGAAGTGCTTGGCTAACGATCCATGCGATGTGGCGACCCTGGTTGTTGAACGTCTCCGTCGTGGATGCATTGAAGCCACCCTGGAAGAAGCCGACATAGAACTGATTTGGGAATCCGTTGGTCATGACACCGTGCAGGGTCCGAAACTCGTGTGCCCAATGGTCGTATAGGGATTGACCGCCACGGCCGGAGACCTTATCGATTCCCCACCTTCGTTGGAGGTCACTGGTCACCTCGAAGCCACTAGCGAATATCAAACAGTCGATCTCATATTCGGCAGACTCGTGAATGAAGCCTCGGCTGGTCATGCGCTCGACGCCGCGTGTGGGAGAGACGTCAAGGAGTCGCACGTTCGGCCGGTTGAATGCTGGATAAAACTCGTCGCTCGAGGCGGGCCGCTTGCACATATGCCTATACCAGGGCTTGAGAATCGCCGCTGCCTCTTTGTCCTTGACGACAGCATCAACGCGCGCCCGCAGCCTCTCCATGACGCGATAGTCCATCACCTCGCGCGTGGAAAGAAACTCCTCAGGTGATTGCGGCCAGCCTGACTTGTCGAACTCCGCAGCGAGGTTCCTATTGATCTCTGTCCAAATGTCGCAGATGCGATCTTGTTCACCCGGCGACAAACCGTCGATTGCGGCATGGTGGAAATTCATCTGACGCTCGCGCTGCCAACCAGGCTGTAGTGTCGCAAGCCAAGATTCGTCCGTGCGAGTGTTGATGCGCTCGTCCACGGTCGAGGCAGTGCGCTGAAGTACGTAAAGCTGCTTGGCGTATCGCGCGAGGAACGGAACCGCTTGAATGGCGGAAGCTCCCGTGCCAACGATCGCCACTCGCTTGTCGCTCAGCTTGTCGAGGACCGGCTCGCGCTGGTTCCCGCCGGTGTACTCGTAATCCCATCGAGCGGTATGGAACATCCTGCCCTGGAAATCTTCCAGTCCCGCAACACGGGGCACCTTCGGTGTATTGATCGGTCCCATAGCCATGATGACGAACTGCGCTCGCAGATCATCGCCGCGATCCGTTGTGACGCGCCACCGTTTGATCGACTCGTCCCACCACAATGCGTTGACGCATGTGTGGAACAGCGCACCCTTGTATAGCTCGAACTTTTTTGCGACGCTTTGGCAGTACTCGCGGATCTCGAGCCCGTCGGCAAATTTCTTCGAGGGAAAGAACTGCATCTCTTCCAGCAAGGGAAGGTAACAGTAGGAGTCGTTGTCACAGGACAGGCCAGGGTATCTGTTCCAGTACCACACGCCACCAAAATCGCCCGCTTGCTCGATGATTCGGAAATTTGTCACACCGGCCTTACGCAGGTGGTACCCGGCGAGAACGCCGGCCCACCCGCCACCGAGTACAGCGACATCGACGACGTCGCTGACAGCACGGCGCGATGACCGTGTCATGTGCGGGTCGCTGAAGTCGACTGCCTCCGTCTCCTGGAATGCGGCAGCGTATTGCTCCTGGCCATCGGGCCGGAGTCGCCGATCCCGCTCTTCTCGGTACTTGTTTCTCAGCGTCGGAATGTCCACCTCATCGGGGGCAGGCACCGTAGTGGGATCGCAGGTCATCTGTGCAGCCCCTCTGTGTCCTGTGATCCCTCTGTGTTCTGCTCTGCGAAATGAAGGGGAAGACTTTCCATCGCCAGCAGAGCAGCGTTCGGTAGGTAACGAATGTCTTCTTCCGGTATCGCCAAGCTCAGATCCCTTAGCCGCCTTGCTGTTTGCCTTGCCGCGACCAGAAGTTGCATGCGGGCCAGTGCGATGCCCAGGCACAGATGAACGCCAGCTCCAAATGTCAGGCTCTTGCGTATGTTGGTCCGCCCCGCATTGAACTGACGCGGACAGTCGAAGACCTCTTCATCGTCGTTTGCCGATGCGAAGAGGATGAGGAGATGCGCGCCCTCCGGAAGCGGAGTGTCGCCTAAGGTCACCGACTCGGTTGTCACGCGAGACAATGCCCGTACCGGCGGTTCAAGACGCATCAGTTCTTCGACAAAGCGTCCCATCTGCGAATCGTCGTCGGCAGCTTCATAGAACTGCTGGGAGATCACCGCGTCGGTTGCGACCTTGAACAGGATGTTCGTGAACGCCGTCGACATCGAGTCATGGGTATTGATGAGAAGCGCCCGGGCGGTTGCAACCAACTCTTCGAAGCTGAGGGGTTGCTCGTCCCCGGCGTCGGCTCTGATGATGTCGGAGAGCATGTCGTCTTCTGGGGTGTGCATTCGTCTGCGGACGAGTGCGATCAGGTAGTTCTGCATGTCGCAGAGCTCATGAGCGGCCCGGATCATGTCCTCACGTGTGTTCGTGAGACTGAACTGCGACAAATAGGCGCTTCCCCAGCGCTTGATCGTGCTCATCTCGAGATCGTTGACTTGCAATTGCTCGATGCTGAAGGCGATTGCCATCGGCAAGGCGAGATCGTGCAGACCATCCGCCTCACCGAGGTCGATAAATCCGTCGATGAGCTCATCAACCAGCCGCTCGAACTGCGGTTCAAGAGATTTCATTCGTCGCCGGCTGAATGCCTGCGACAGGAGGCGGCGCACACGGGTGTGACGCGGTGGATCGATGTTCGCCACGTCCGGAAAGAACCCACCTCCCTCACGTATCAGGATATCCTTCATCTCATCGAGATGGCCGTGAGCCATCTGACGGTAGTAGCCGAGTTCTTGGGAAAACACGACGGGATCGCGAAGCACAGCCATCAAGTCTTCGTGCCGTGATACGAGGTACATTCCGAGCTCATCCTCGTAGTGCACCGGATCGCCCTCGCGAAGAGCGCGGTAGTAGGCGAATGGCTTCTCTTGAATGGCAGGGTCGATGAACGACACGCCTGCAAGGGATTCCAGCCGATCCTCACCAGCCGGACATCCGGTTGCCGAAGTATTCCTGTCAGTCGTCATAATCTTTCCTTTGACATCCTTAGTTGGACACCGCACTCTCTTGCGTGCGGAACCCCTGACTCTGTCTGTCCCACGTGTGCGGCCCTAGACCTCGCTGGCGCAAGTCGGCCTTGATAATGCGTTGAGTCGCTTGGGTCTTCGGTAGCTCGTCCACGAATTCGATGTAGCGCGGCACCATGAAACGTGCCATGCGCGTCTCGAGGTCCGCGCACAGCTCCTGCGGGCCGATCGAGGATCCGGAGCTCTTCACCGCGTACAGCAGGATCTCGTCTTCGGTACTGTCGGCCGGAACTGCCACAGCGGCGCACTCGAGGATTTCCGGATTTCGCAGCACGTCGGCTTCGACCTCGAAGGACGAGATATTCTCACCCCTGCGCCGGATGACGTCCTTCAGCCGGTCGACGAAGATATAGTCGCCGTCGGGAGTGCGGATGAGCGCATCACCCGTATGGAACCATCCGTTGCGCCACGCGGCCACCGTCGCTGTGTCGTTGTTCAGGTAGCCGGCGTTCATCACCCATGGCACGCTGGCACGGACGATGCATTCTCCGGCAGTTCCGTCGGGAACGTCATAGTCATGTTCATCCACAAGCCGGACCTCGAAACCGGGATAGCCCTCCCGGACGCAACCCACGGTGAGTGGGTTCGTCGGGTTCCATCCTGACCGTATCGCGACACCACCCTCAGTGCTGTTGTATACGGTGCAGATGCGGGTGCTGAACCTCTCGCTGAACTGCTCATAGCAAGCGCCGAGCGGAGCCATGAATAGATTCTTGAGCGACGTACTGCCCGAGGGGCTTTCGGGAGCCCTCAGTAACACATCTGCCATCGATCCGACGAGCATGCCAGTTGTTATGCCGAACTCGGAGACGTCCTGCCAGAAGCTGTTGAGGGCAAATCGGGACCTAATGACGACTTGACCGCCAGCCATGGCTGCGTGGTAGGGGATCGACTTGGACCCGAAATGAGCATGTGAGGTGGTGCAATAGAACACGTCGGAGGGCGCAAGATCCTCGAATGGGAAGGTCCCAAGGTTGATCGAGTGAAGCTGTCCCCATGGCAACTTGACCGCTTTAGAAGGTCCTGTGGTGCCTGATGTATATGTAATGCAGGCGATTTCGTGCATCCCAGGCGCATACATCTGCCTGTGTGCTTCTGCAATGTCCGGCTGAATTGAGTGCAGCTGCGTCAGACCAGGCAACTGCGACTCTTGCGCAACGTTACGAGGGTCAGCATCCAGAACGAGGACGCGCTTGACGGTTTGCAGTTCGGCCGCGACGGCCTCCACGAACGGCAAGTATTGTGCCGCCACGATGATGAGCGCGGGACGGCAGTTGTTGATCGCGTACGCGAGCATGCGGCCCCGAAATTCGGGGTTCGTTGCGGCATCGGTGGCGCCGATGCTCGAAAGGCCCAGCCAAGCTGCCAATGAGTCGAGCCCGGCGTCGAGGAGGGTGACTACGACGTCACCCTTTTTCACTTCGAGAGCAAGGAAGCGGGCGGCCCAGAGGATCATGGTCTCTTGGAGCTGTTCCCAGGTTGCCGATGCGCCGTCTACGGTCCGCAGGAACTCCTTGCGTGGATCTGCTTCGGCCATGCGATTCACGATGGCGGGCAGCGTCTCTTGTGAACGCAAGTCAGGAGTCCAAGGCACTGCACGCTCCTAGTTAGGGTTGGTCACGCGTTCGGTCCGTTCACGTTGACGTCACGCGTACTTCCAGAAGGCGCGCATCATCGCAATCTTTCCGGCGTCGTTAAAGGTGAAGTGATCCACCAGCGGGCCGACGTGCTGCAGCGAGCCCTCACGGGTTACCACGCCTTGCAGGATGGCGATGGCTTCGTTCCCGCAGACGATCACGTCGCGCTCAAGCCACAGCTTCATCGGGGAGAGGTCGGTGACCAACTTCCAGAACGACGTGCGCAGGCTCTCAATGCCGGTGTAGGTATCCACTCCCACGGGGTCTTCCAGAACTGAGTCATCAGCCCACAGGGCCAGCCAGCCATCCTTGTCATGATCACTTAGGGTTTCGCAGTGCGCGTTGATCGCCGCGATAATTGCATTGGCGTCTGACATTTCGGTTCCTTTCTCGCAGTATCGGTCGGCGCGGAATCACGCATTCATACTTTGCTTACTTCGTCATCCCAGCCGGTATCACGTTCGCGTACAGCGGCTCTCACACCTTTCTCGTGAATCAGACGAAGATGATGTTCTTTGGCGATTGCCGCTTCCGCGCTGGGAACATATGGATCTCGACCCACATCAACCATCGCGGAAAGCCCCGCCGCTTCGTAGAGACGGTGCGTACCGCGCTTATTGGCTATGAGATCGCCGGTCTCCATCCGTGCTATCTGCTTCGCGAAGCGCATCGCCACGTCCTCTTCCTCACCGAGCGCGACGACTCTGTTCACGTAGGAACAGCCGATGTGCCGTCTCCGCATCTAGCCACCCACCCGTCATCCACAAGTGCTTCATGACACGGATGGGGAAGTGGAAGGGCATGAGTGCATAGGGGCCGTACGGTGCACCAACGCCGACCCGAGATTCTTCCCAACTGAAGCGCGAGTTGTCCGCGGCTATGACGATGTCGGCGGCGAGCAGAAACGTGTTTGCATGAGGTCCGACATAGCCTTTGGCGGCGACGACAAGCCCCTTAGAGAAACGCCACGGAGGGAGGAGGTCGCCGGTATGCACCCAATACTTGTCCTGAATCGTCGCCGGTGCCTGCCCACCGATGGTCTCGGCAGCCACCTGTTGGACATCGTGACCTGATGAGAAATTGGCACCCTCAGCAGTGAGCACCACGCACCTGACATCGTCCATACGATCGCAGTCGGCGAGGACTGAGTAGAACTCTTTTTCCATCGTGCTGTTGATCGCGTTCATCTTCTCGGGCCGATTCAGGCGTACTTCGACGATGCTCGCGTGCCGGTTGACCTGGACGCAGGTCATCGCATCCCACTTCGCGTCAACCACGAGTTCTCCTAATCCGTCTTTGCACCGTCACCGACGCAATTCGTCGTCAGTCGCGCTTCGGACCGCGCGGAAGGCCGAGTACTTGTTGCGCGATGATGTTGCGCTGAATCTCGGATGTACCGCCAGCGATGGTTGCCGCGAGACCACGCGTATATCGTTCAAACCTGCTAGCGAAGTACTCGTCGGGATTCATATGCTCATAGCGCTCGGTCACCGGATGCCGTAGGCCGTCAATGCCCACCGAGCTCAGCGCGAGGTCTGCTGCACGCATCTCGGCTTCAGAGCCGAAAAGCTTAAGCACGGAAATAGATGCGTTGTCCATTTCTCCGCGCGCGGCACGATCCAATGCTGCTGATCCCATCGCCCGAAGGGCGTGGTAGTCAATGATTGTCGACGCGAACCGATCGCGTTCGACATCGGTGCGGGGCCGGCAGTCGGCCATGAGATTATCGATTTGGTCGGCCAGCATGAGCCACATCATCGTGCGCTCGTGCCCGAGCGACCCGTTGGCCACCAGCCATCCTTGATGCAGCCCGCCTACGAGATTTTCGGCTGGGACTCGGACGTCGGTGAAGAACACTTCATTGAAGTCGAGGTTGTCTTGATTGGCGACATCTGGGAACGGTCGGCACACCAAGCCGTTGGTACTAGTCGGAATGATTAGGGCTGAAATACCTTTGTGTTTCGGGGCATCTGGGCCGATCCGACGAATGTCAACAGGAAGTCGGCGTTGTGGGCGCCGACGTCCATACTTTCTGGCCGTTGACGACAAATTCGTCACCGTCGCGGACTGCCCG
>CAVYCT010000005.1:0-66248 GCA_963766945.1 uncultured Actinomycetota bacterium | reverse complement strand
GTCGAACGGCGCCAGGTCGTCCGGGCCCTCGCCCAGGCCGACGAGCTTGACCGGCACCCCGAGCTTGCGCTGCACGGAGACCACGATGCCGCCCTTGGCCGTGCCGTCGAGCTTGGTGAGCACGATGCCGGTGACGTCCACGACCTCGGCGAACACCTCGGCCTGCCGCAGGCCGTTCTGCCCGGTCGTGGCGTCGAGCACCAGCAGCACCTCGTCGATCGGGCTCTGCTTCTCGATGACGCGCTTGACCTTGCGCAGCTCGTCCATCAGGCCGACCTTGTTGTGCAGCCGCCCCGCCGTGTCGATGAGCACGACGTCGGCCTCGAGCTCGGCGCCGGCCTTCACGGCGTCGAACGCCACGGCGGCCGGGTCGGCGCCGTCACGGTCGGAGCGCACGGTCGGGACGCCCACGCGGGCGCCCCAGGTCTCGAGCTGGTCGGCGGCGGCGGCGCGGAAGGTGTCGGCGGCGCCGAGCACGACGTCCTTGTCCTCGGCGACGAGCACCCGCGCCAGCTTGCCGACGGTCGTCGTCTTGCCGGTGCCGTTGACGCCGACGACCATCACCACGGCCGGGCGGCCGTCGACCCGGAGCTGACGACGGTGCGGTCGAGCGTGGGGTCGACGAGCCGCAGCAGGTCCTCGCGGAGCCAGCCGCGCACCGTGGCCTCGTCGGTCGTGCCCTCGATCTTGACCCGCGAGCGGAGCGACGTCGACCAGCTCGGTGCTGGCCTCGACGCCCGAGGTCGGACGGCGATGAGGGTGTCCTCGACCTCCTCCCACGCCTCCTCGTCGAGCTTGCCGCGCGACAGCAGGGCGAGCAGGCCCTGGCCGAGGGCGGTGTTGGAGCGGGCCAGCCGCGCGCGCAGGCGCTGGAGCCGGCCGGCCGGCGCGTCGGGGCGGTCGAGGGTGGGCGGTCGGTGCGGGCGAGGGCAGGTCGTCACCGGGGCGGGGAGGGTGTCGACCGAGCCGGCGTCCTCGATGGACCGCTTGGGTGCGTCGCGCGGCGGTTCGGCGTCGTCGCCCACCCCGGGCAGCACGTCCCGGTCGCGGGTCGGCGTCGCGCCGGTCGCGGCCTTCGTGCGGCCCCCGCGACCACGCACCAGGCCGAGCAGCACCCCACCGAGGATGACGAGGAGCCCGACGACGACGGCAATCCATTCCCACAGCTGATCGATCACGCGCGCCATCCTCTCCTCCGACGAGCCGCCCCGACCGCGACGCGAGCGCCTGAGGATGGCATCGGCCGAGCAGTCCCGCGTGGTGGGTCCAGCCTCAGGAATCGGGCGTTGCCGGAAACCCTCGGTATGCCGCGTGGCGGCTGGCGGCCGCGCGCTCAGCTGGCGCGGTGCTTGCCGACCTCTTCGGCGACGCACCGGGCGTGATGGTGTCGGCGACCTTGTCCTTGGCCGTGACGATCGCGTCACCGGTGGTCTCGAGGGTCGTCACGGTCTTGTCCTTGACGACCGCGATGATCTCCTCGCCCTGCGGCGTGAGCAGGCCTCGACCCTCGCGGCGCGCCGGGATGGCGACCAGGGCGACCACGGCAACCGCCAGTCCGACGCAGATGAGCATGCCGATGATGAGGGGGACCATGCCTCCAAGGGTGCCTTGCCCGGAGCGCATTTGCTCAAATCGACGCGCGGCCGGCCGGTGCTACGCGCTCTGGGCCGCCACGTCCCGGATCCGCTGCGAGACCACAGTGGTCACACCGTCACCACGCATCGACACGCCGTAGAGCGCGTCGGCGACCTCCATGGTGCGCTTCTGGTGGGTGATGACGATGAGCTGGCTGGAGTCGCGCAGCTCCTCGAAGAGGGTGATCAGGCGGCCGAGGTTGGCGTCGTCGAGCGCCGCCTCGACCTCGTCCATGATGTAGAAGGGGCTGGGCCGCGCCTTGAAGATCGCGACCAGCAGCGCCACCGCCACCAGCGACCGCTCGCCACCGGAGAGCAGCGAGAGCCGCTTGATCTTCTTGCCGGGCGGGCGGGCCTCGACCTCGATGCCGGTCGTGAGCATGTTGGCCGGGTCGGTGAGGGTCAGCTTGCCCTCGCCGCCGGGGAACAGCCGGCTGAAGACGCCCTCGAACTGGGCGGCGGTGTCGTGGAAGGCCTCGGTGAAGACCCGCTCGACCCGCTCGTCGACCTCGCGGACGATGTCGAGCAGGTCGCGCTTGGACTTCTTGAGGTCCTCGAGCTGCTCGGTGAGGAACTTGTGGCGCTCCTCCAGCGCGGCGAACTCCTCCAGCGCGAGCGGGTTGACCCGGCCGAGGGCGTTGAGCGAGCGCTCGGCCTTGCGCAGCCGCTTCTCCTGGACCTCGCGGACGAACGGCGCCGGCTCGGGGATGCGCGTCGGGGTCGTCGTCGGGTCCGGCCACGAAGGGCACGAGCTGGTGGGGACCGAACTCCTCCATCAGCGCCTCGGGGTCGATGCCCAGCTCCTCGACGGCCTTGGCCTGCATGGCCTCGATCCGCAGCCGCTGCTGGGTGCGCGCCACCTCGTCGCGGTGGACGGTGTCGGTGAGCTCGCGCAGGTCGTCCTGCAGGACGGAGACCTCGCGCCGCACCTGGCTCAGCGCCTGGTCGCGCTCGGTGCGCTCCTGCTCGGCGGTCGCGCGCTGGCGGCGACGCGGTGTCGAGGCGTCCGCGATGAGGGTGGAGGCGTAGGCGGCTCCGCGGCGCACGGCCTCGGCCACCGTCGCCTCGCGCTTGCGCCGCTCCTGGCGGGCAGCGAGCCGCTGGCGGGCGGCGAGCTCGTTGCGGGCCGCGCCCTCGAGGGAGTCGGCGCGACCCTTGAGGGCGCGGCCGCGCTCCTCCTTGGTGCGCAGGGTCAGGCGCAGCTCGGTCTCCGCGGTGCGACCGCGGCTGGCCTCGAGCTCGAGCCGGTCGCGCTCGTCGGTGCTGGGGTCCTGCGACTCGGTCGGCTCCGCGCTGGCCTCCTCGAGCCGCTCGGTGAGACCGGCGAGCTCGCCCGGTCGCTCTCGAGCGCTGCCGTCGGCGTCGGCGATGGTGCGCTCGGTGCGCTCGGCCTCGGCCTTGGCGCGACCGCACGGTGGCCCCGAGGTGGCCGAGCCGCTCGGCCACGGCCGCCATCTTGGCGTCGGAGTCGTGCAGCCGCTCGAGGGCGGCCTCGACGTCGTCGGTGGCCGCGCGGTGCCGCTCGTGGGCGGCAGTGAGCGCGAACCGGGCCTGCTCGCCGCGACGGGTCGCGTCGGCGACCCGGTCGCGGGTCTCGTCGACGGCCGACTGGATCTCGATGAGGCTGGGGGCGGAGCAGCCGGGCGAGCAGCTTGACGTCGGCGATCATCGGGTAGATCTCCTCGGAGCCGACGATCGAGCACGGCACGATCGGCGCCCCGGTCCGCAGCGCGGCTGCGACGAAGCCCCCGCGACCGAACCGCTGCAGCTTGTAGCGGTCCTTGAAGTGCTTGCCGAGGCCCTTGTAACCCTCGGGGAAGACGGCGGTCAGCTCACCCGCGGCGAGCAGCCGGTGGGCGTCGTTCGTGCACGCCATGGTGTGGCCGGCCTTGCGCGCGGCCTGGCCGAGCATCGGCATGTCGAAGACCATGTCCGCGGCCAGCAGCCGCAGGTCGCGGTGTGCCGGATGGTTGTCGCGCACCGCCACCGACGTCATCAGCCCGTCGAACGGCAGCACCCCGGCGTGGTTTGCGACCACAAGGGCGGCGCCGGACTCCGGAAGATTCTCGATGCCGCTGACCTCAACGCGGAACCACGACTTGAAGAACACTCTCAGCAAAGGCAAAAAGATTGCGTTGTTGAGATGCGGATCAAACCCGAACTCGTCAACGGTGTAGTCGCCCATCATTCTCTTGCGGACGAACTCCGCCACCGAGGCGATTTTCAGCGCGAGTTCGTTCGGAGTCTCCTCGACTGTCGAGGTGCCCGCGGCGGCGCCCCGGCGCTGGTCGATCTCGCGGACGACGGCGGCGATCTGCTCGGCAGAAGCACGGCTGCCGCCGTCGGAGAGAAGCGAGGGATGTCTGCGGGAACTATCCGCGCGCGCGCGCGGCGGCGCGTCGTGCGGCCGACGTTCGGCCCGAATTCGTGTGCAGCGGAATGACTTTGGCTTTGGGCTCGCCCGCCACTTTGATACCTTCTCCCCACCCGGTGTAAATATTGTGTTTCTATCGTCCCCATCGCTGCGCCGCCGACACGGCGCGGCTCTCCATTGAGCGTACCCATTTTGGGTCGATGATCGGGGTCAACCCGCGACCCCGGACGTAATCGTCAAAGGCTTCCACGGTTGTCCACTTTGGGCTATAACCAAGGTCGTTTCGCATTCGCGTTGTGTCCATGACCCGGCCGTAACTCAAGTAGTCAAGCTGCTCTCGATCCACCTCAGTGTAGCGAGTCGCGCGCCTCAGCGAATCCACAGCCCATAGCGCCGACCGCGGCACCGGCAGTGGTACGCGTCCGGATCGCCGGATCGCCTGACTCATCATGATGATCCCGGGCGCTCCGACGTTGAATGTGCCGGCCCTGCCCGCCATCGTGGCGCGTTCCAACGCGCCCAGCGCGTCCTGCTCGTGCAGCAGCTGCAGGCGCGCGTCGTGGCCGACGATCGTCGGCACCACCGGACCGGCGAGGTATCGCGAGAGCGCGGTGTCCATCGCGGGTCCGATCATGTTGGCCAGTCGCAGGATGGTCACCGCGACGTCCGGCCTGCGCCTGCCCACCCCGCGCGCGTAGCCCTCGATGTCGATGCTGTCGCGGGCGAACCCCTCGCCCTGCGGCCGCCGCGCACTGCCGGCCTCGGTGAACAGCACCGGGATCGTGGGCGTTGGAGCCGTACACCTCCGACGTCGACTTCAGGATCACGCGGCGCACCGTCGGCGCCTTCTGGCAGGCGGCGAACAGTTGGATCGCGCCCATCACGTTCAGTTCCTTCAGCGTCGCCCGCCCGCCCGAGCGCGGAGCGTAGGACGCCGCGGCCGCGTGCACGACGGTGTCGACCTCCCCGTTGCGGATGACCTTGGCGATGAACGGGTTACGGATGTCGGCGCGCACGAACTCGGCGCGGCCCATCCGGCGCAGCAGGTCCTTGCTCGGCGCGATCGCGTCGACCGCGATGACGTGATTGATCAACGGGTTCTGCGCCAACCGGGCGGTCAGATACCCGCCGAGAAACCGGCACGCACCGGTGACCAGGACAACCTTCGGGTAATGAACGGTGTCCGGTGATCAGAAGGGCCCGCGCTCCCCCGGAGCGACCGTCAGCATCCATCCGGTCAGCCTAGCGGCCGAGTGCGCGAGTTACTTGCCGAGCTTTCTGCGCTGCACCCGGGTGCGACGAAGCAGCTTGCGGTGCTTCTTCTTCGACATGCGCTTACGCCGCTTCTTGATGACTGAACCCATGTACTCCGCTACCTAATGTCTTTCCATGCAGGTTGACTCGACCCGGTCACCTTACCCGGGCGCCCTGGATAGAGGAAAAACGCGTGACTGTCAGCCGGCGTCGAAGTACGAGCTCTCGAGCATGTCGTGCACGGCCTTGGCGTGCACCCGGAACGAGCGGCCGACCCGGACGGCGGGCAGCTCTCCGTTGTGCACCAACCGATATACCGTCATCTTGCTGACCCGCATCAGGCTGGCAACTTCAGCGACAGTGAGAAATTGAGCACGTGGCGGTTGCGGTCGGAACCGCCGGAAGGCCTGTCTCGCACGTTCTTACCGCTCGCCGACTCGCGCCCCGATGGCCCGTTGATAGACGTCATCGCAACCCAATCATTCAGGCACGGGCTTCCAGCGGCTTCCCCACCGCTGGCACCAACCCGTGCTTACACGAGGAGAATAGCGTGGCGGATGGGGTTACTGCGACGGGTGTGGGCTAATCAATTTGAATTAATTGAACTACCCGGATGTAATTCCGAGCTGCTCAGAGCGGCTTTTTGCCGCGGCCACCGCGTCGGCGACGGCCGCCCGCAAACCGCCCCTTTCGAGTTCCCGCAGACCAGCGGCGGTGGTGCCACCGGGCGAGGTAACTGTGGCGCGCAGCTGCGCGGCCGTGGTGTCGATCGCGGTGCCCATCGCCACATCCCCGGCGGGCTCGGCCTCATCGAGGCGCTCGAGCAACATCGCGGCCGAGCCGGCCATGGTTTGCACGACAAGATCGGTCGCGACCGAGCGCGACAGCCCCGCCGCGACGCCCGCGTCCACGAGCGCCTCGACCATCAGGAAGAAGTACGCCGGACCGGAGCCCGAGACCGCGGTGACGGCGTCGAGCTGCGACTCGGGCACGCTGAGCACGCCGCCCACCGCATCGAAGATCGCCGACACCTCCTTGAGGTGCTCCGGCGTCGCGAACCGGCCGCGCGCGAGCGCGCTGACCCCTCCGCCGACGACGACCGGAGCGTTGGGCATCACCCGGATCACCGGCGCACCCGCGGGCAGCTTGTTCTCGTAGAACGCCGTCGTCACTCCGGCGGCAACGGTCACGAAAACCTGGTCGGCCGTATCACTTTCGGCGTGGGCGGCGGCTTCGGCGATCTCGCTGACCAAACCCTCGACGTCGAACGGCTTCACCGCGACGATCACATACGCAGCGGTGGGCACCGCCTCGGCGACCGTCGTCACCAGCACCGAGTACTTGCCGGACAGATACTTCGCGCGGTCGGGGTCCTTCTCGGCGACCACCAGGTCCTTGACCTGCCGACCGGCGCGCAGCATCCCGGCTAGCAGTGCCTCGCCAATACTTCCGCCGCCGATGATCGCGATTCTGGCCATGCGGGAAAGCATTGCAGACGCTCGCGGCTTTTGATTCGACGCCTCCGGCGTCAGGTAGCGGGCGGCACCATCGCGAGTTGGCGGCTCTGCACGACGATGTGGCCTTCGCAGTCGACGACGATGTGGTCCTCGTCGAACCAGTCCTGGCCGATCTGCACGGTCGTGCACAGCACGCGAAGCCATCCGTCGGCGGGCAGGGCGCGCAGGTAGGCGGTGAGTTGCACCGTGGGCGCCCAACCGAACCTGTTGACCCCGAACGTGACCGGCGCCGACACGTCGCCGCACAACAGCGCGAAGAGCACGTCGGGCGCGACGCCCTTCGGCCGCACCCAGTACTCGATGATCGGGGGCCCGCCGTCGGTGCGGGGCGTGAAGGTGGTCAGCGACGGCCGGATGTCGCAGCCGTGCGCGAGGTTGACCACTGCCGACATCGGGTGCCCGGGACCGATCGGCTCCAGCCCGGGCGGCGGCTCCGGCGGCATCAGGGGTATGACGGGATTGACCGACAACAGCGGCGGGACGTGATGCTCGGGCTCGCCGAGAGTCACCGCGGCCCGCACCGCTGTCTTATCTGCTTGGCGCAACTCGACATCGATGAGGCTGACCCGGCGGCCGCGCTTGCGCACGGCCGTCACCACCTGCATCGGCCCGGGATCGGGTGCCCACAGGAAGTTTCCCGAGACGGCGATCGGCTCCGCACCTTCCGCGTGCTCCATGCGGGCCGCGTTCGCGCACAGCGCCAGCATCGCCCCGCCATGCACCTTGGGCCCTGCCCCTTCGGACCGATCGTCCAATGCTCGTTCAGCTCACCGTCATACACGCCGTCGCCGGCCGGCGTCAGCACCATCGCGTCGGTGAACAGCGTGGAACTCATCAGGCGGTGCCCTCCGGGACGCTCATCGGGTTATTCGGCTCTTCGCGCAAGCGCTCATCGGTTTTTTATTCGGCTCTTCGCGCAAGCGCTCATCGCAGCAGATGCTCGCGGGCGAACTGCAGCGACTCGGCCAGCAACGCCTCGCGCTCGCCGGCTGTCCGCGCGCCCGACGTGGTCACCTCGAGGATCACATGACCGGAGAATCCGCTCGCGGCCAGCATCTGGCAGACCTCGACGGTGGGCTGGGTGCCATGACCGGGCACCAGGTGCTCGTCGGTCGAGGCTCCGCTGCCGTCGCACAGGTGCAGATGCACGAGCCCGTCCCCCATCCGGCGTGCCATGTCGAGGGCGTCGGTGCCCGCGGTCGCGGTGTGCGACAAGTCCAGCGTGTAGTGGGCGTGGTTGCCGTCCAGCGGGTCGTAGGACGGCGCGAACGCCGAGATGCCCGGTCCCGGCCTACCGCCCCGCTTGCGCATCCGCTCGATCGAGGTCTGGCCCGCACCGAAGAACCGGTCGGCCCGGAACGGAAACATGTTCTCCACCGCGACCATCACGTCGCTGGTCGCCTCGAGGTCGGCGACCTGCTGGGCGAAGCCGTCGGCGTAGCGGCGCTGCCAGCGGAACGGCGGATGCACGACCACGGTTTGGGCGCCGAGCTGTTCGGCGGCACGCACGCTGCGCTCCAGTTTCGGGATCGGGTTGGCACCCCACACCCGCTGTGAGATCAGCAGACACGGTGCGTGCACCGACAGCACCGGCATGCCGTATCGCTCGGACAGCTCGGCGATGGCATCGATGTCCTGCGAGACGGTTTCGGCCCACACCATCAGCTCGACGCCGTCGTAGCCGAGCTTCGCCGCGTACTCGAATGCCGCCTCGGTCCTCAGCGGGTATACCGAGGCCGTCGACAGACCGACCTTGATGGCGGGGCGCACAGTGTTTATCGGCGTCGGATCGTCGCCTAGCCCGACTGCAGCAGCGCCAACGGTCCCAGCGTGACCAACGCTCCGACCGCCACCGCGATCAGCGTGCTGCCGATGTCCTCGGTCTTGCGCACCACCCGCACGCCGACCACCAGGCCCAGGATGACCAGCACCGACAGCACCAGCGCGACGATGTTGTTCCACTTCCACAGCTGGTCGAAGGCGATGAACAGACCCGCGCCGAACGCGACCGCGAGGACGCACTGGCCGACGACCCAGGCAGCGCGCATGAACGACGACATCGGCGTGTCCGGCTCGGCGTCGGTCGACAGATCCTCGTCGTCGAGGTCGATGTCCTCGGGCCCCAGTCGCGAACCGCGCCGGGCCATGTCGTCGGCGACGGTCTGGCCGCCGAACAGCGGGCCCGCGGTGGACCGCAGGTACGACGGCCGATCGTCGCGGTCGGTGAACCGGTCCTCGAGGTCGTCGGCGTCGTCGTCGAGGTCGATGTCCTCGACGGGCTCGGCCACCTCGGAGTCGAGCGCGGTCGCCTCGCCGACCGGATCCGGGCTCATCCGCTCGGCGCCCCCGGCGGCTTTCACGCGGCGCCGCGCGAAGCTCGAGCGGCGCGGCGGAGCGAAGAAGTCCAGGTCGACGTCGGCGTCGCGCTCCTCGACATGGGCCGCGTATTCGGCGACCGCGTCGGCGTAGTCGTCGTCGGTCGTCGTCGTTGTCGGTGTCGGCGTGCGTCGGTTTCGCGTCGTGAGCTCGGCGCCGGGTTCGGGGCGGTCCTCGTCGACGGTCGTGCTGCCGACGCCGTTGTCGCGCACGTTGTCGTGTTCGGCGGCGCCGTTTGTCGACGCAGCGGGGTCTCCTCGACCTCGTCGGGACCGCCGCGCGGTTGCGTGTGGTGTCGCGACTCGTGAACGTCGTGACCCCGACGATCGGGATCTCACCGGTCAGCTCCGCGACCGTCACCGAGTCGCTGTCGCCACGCCGGCGCCTGCGCCGGCCGCCCACGGGCGGGGCGCCGATCGTGCCGTTCTTCGCCAGCAACTCCGCGACCGAGATCGGTCGCGTGCTGCCGTGGCTGTCTTCTGGTCCTGTCATCGTGTGTTGCCTCTGGGCCTCGTACTTCTCGTCCAGCATCGCGCACGGACGTCTCCACCAAGGCCGTTCCATCGGCTTCGCTGTCGAGTTTCCGCAGAATCAGCCCTTCTCGCAACGCCCAGGGGCAGATATCCACGCTTTCGACGGCGAGAGCCTTCATGCTCGCCTCAGCTACCAAAGCTCCGGCCACGATCTGTGGCGCCCGCTCGGCACTCACCCCTTCCAACTCCGCACGGTCAGCCGCGGTCATCCTAGAGATGAATGCTATGAGCTGCCGCAGACCGGTAGCTGTCAGTGTCCGCTTCACCCGCGGACCGGCCCCGGACGGCGCGGCGCCGGTCAGCCGGGCCAGCGAGCGGAACGTCTTCGACGTCGCCACGGCCAGGTCGGGGCTGCCGGCCTTGAGCACCTCGGCGCCCGCGTCGGCCAGCTCGGTGGCCAGCCAGTCGCGCAGCATCGCGACGCGGCGGCGGCCGGGCGGGTCGTCGGGCAGCCACTCGCGGGTCAGCCGGCCCGCGCCCAGCGGCAGCGACAGCGCCACCTCGGGCTCCTCGTCGACGCCGTTGGACAGTTCCAGCGAACCGCCGCCGATGTCGATGTTGATGATGCGGCCCGCGCTCCAGCCGTACCAGCGGCGCACCGCCAGGAACGTCAGCCGCGATTCGTCGACCCCGCTGAGCACCTGCAGCGCCACCCCGGTCTCGGCGTGCACCCGGGCGAGCACGTCCTCGGAGTTCGTCGCGTCGCGCACCGCGGAGGTGGCGAACGCCATCAGCTCCGCGCAGCCGGAGCTGGTGGCGATCTTGGCGAACTCGTCGATGCGTGCCGACCAGCTTGTCGGCGCCCTTGCGGGTCAGCTTGCCGGAGCCGTCGATGGCCTCCGCCAGCCGCAGCGACGCCTTGGTGGAGCTCATCGGCGTCGGATGGCCGCCGCGGCGCGCGTCCACCACCAACAGATGGACGGTGTTGCTGCCCACATCGAGCACGCCTAATCGCACTCACCCAACTTAATGGGTCTACCGTTGAATACCGTGAGCGCATCGCACCCCGGTGAGGTCGAACTGGACTTCGCCCGTGAATGGGTGGAGTTCTACGACCCCGACAACCCCGAACACCTGATCGCCGCCGACATGACGTGGCTGCTGTCGCGGTGGACGTGTGTGTTCGGCACGCCCGCCTGCCAGGGCACGGTGGAGGGCAGGCCCGACGACGGCTGCTGCTCGCACGGGGCGTTCATGTCCGACAAGGACGACTCGCGCGCGCTCGACGACGCGGTCAAGAAGCTGACCGACGAGGACTGGCAGTTCCGCGACGAAGGGGCTCGGCAAGAAGGGCTACCTCGAGATGGACGAATACGACGACAAGCCCAACCTGCGCACCCGAAAATACAAGGGCGCCTGCATCTTTCTGAACCGGCCCGGCTTTCCCGGCGGCATCGGCTGCGCGCTGCACAGCAAGGCGCTCAAGCTGGGCGTCGAACCGCTGACCATGAAGCCGGATGTCTGCTGGCAGCTGCCGATCCGCCGCACCCAGGAGTGGGTGGAGCGGCCCGACGGCACCGAGGTGCTCAAGACGTGGATCACCGAGTACGACCGCCGCGGCTGGGGCGAGGGCGGCGAGGACCTGCACTGGTACTGCACCGGCGATCCCGCTTGCGCATGTCGGCTCCAAGCAGGTCTGGGAGTCCTACGGACCGGAGCTCACCGAGCTGCTCGGCGAGAAGGCCTACGCCGAGCTCGCGGCAATGTGCAAGCGGCGCAGTGGGTTAGGGCTGATCGCCGTGCACCCCGCGACCCGTCTGGCGCAGTGAGCCTGTTCTTCTTCCGGCTCAACCCGCCGCGTGCGGACTTCGCCCAGACCATGACGCCGGACGAACAACAGGCCATGGGCGCGCACATGGAGTACTGGCGAGGGCTGCTCGACGACGGTCGGGTGGTGGTCTACGGCCCCGTCGCCGATCCCGAGGGCGTGTGGGGTTTGGGCGTCCTGCGCGCCGCCGACCGCGCCGAGGTGCTCGAGATCGGCGAGCGGGATCCGTCAGTGCTGGCCGGCGTGAACACCTTCGAGGTGTTCGAGATCCTCGGCGGGCGGACGGGCTGAGCGCACATCGTCACGCATGTGCAACAGCCATACCACCGTCCCGATCAGAACCGCGACGAACACCAAAACATAGGCACCAGGCAATATTTCGGTCCAGATCCCGCCGGGCCGAAGCGACAGAATGCCCGCCTGCGGCGTGTCACCCGTCGTGGTCACGATCCACCCGCCGATCAGAGCGCACAGCAGCCACATCGCCGCGATCGCCAACCGGCTGCCGACGACGTAGCCGCGGTATCCCAGATGAACGACCAATGGCGCGAACCACACCCAGTGGTGGCTCCAGCTGAACGGTGACGCGGCGGCCGAGGCCATCCCGACGACCGCAATGGCCAACACCGCCTGCCCTCGTCGATAGGCCATCGCGGCGATCACGACGGCGACGACGGCGATGACCGCCGCAGCCACGGTGGCGACCGTCGATGACGCGTGCAGGCGCAGCAGCAGGCCGTCAACGCTGGTGTTGGCGAGCGGATCGTGTGAGATCCGGTTGACGTCATCGAACCGGCCATGCAGCCAGTAGCGCACGGAATCGCCTGGAGCGAAAGCGAATCCGAGTCCAACCGTTGCGGCGAACGTTGCCGTGGCCAGCACCGCCGCGCGTATCCTCCGGGTCACCAGGAGGTACACGATGAACAGCGCGGGGGTGAGCTTGATCCCCGCGGCCAGCCCGATCCCGATTCCCGCCCACCTGCTTCCTCTGGTGGCCAACAGATCAGCCGCCACGAGAACGAGCAGAACGATATTGATCTGTCCCAGTTCGGCGGTCAGCCGCATCGGTTCCAGCCACGCGATCACCCCGACCAGCAGCGCGACCAGGCCGACCAGGCCGCCGTCGGCCCGCATGCCCATCGACTTCAGCATTCGCACGACCACGTAGGTCAGTGCCGCCACCGTGCCGAGCAGCCACAGCAGTCGCACAGTGGAACTGTCGAGCAGGGCGAGGGGAACAGCGCAGATCGCCGCGAACGGCGGATAGATGAACAACAGCTCGCCGGGCTTACCGGTCAGGCCGGTCGAGTAGAGGTCGAGCCCCGCCAACAGGCGGTCCGCCGCAAAGCGGTACACCATCAGGTCGACCTGCATCCGCAACATCGGCCAATGAACATATGCGGCGATGTAAGTCAGCAATGAAACCGCCGCAACCGCAGGCCCCCCGCGACGGAGCCACGGGCTGACGCTGCTGGTTGGCCGGAAATTCTCTATGGTTGGGCTAGTCACTGATCCTCGTCCACCGTGTCGGCTCGCGCATTGCAAAACGCCCACGGTAGCGAAAATCCTTGTGAACGGCTGTCAGCTAACGACCGCCGGCGGTGACGGGCTAACCCTCCAGTTTGTAGCCCAGGCCGCGGACGGTGACCAGGTGCACCGGGTTGGCGGGATCGGCCTCGATCTTGCTGCGCAGCCGCTTGACGTGCACGTCAAGGGTCTTGGTGTCGCCGACGTAGTCGGCACCCCACACCCGGTCGATCAGCTGGCCGCGGGTGAGCACCCGCCCGCTGTTGCGCATCAGGTACTCGAGCAGGTCGAACTCCTTGAGCGGCAACGTGATCGTGTCGCCGTTGACGGAGACGACGTGACGCTCGACGTCCATCCGGACCGGGCCGGCCTCCAGCACGCCGTCCGCCGATGCCGGTGTCGTCGTTGTCGCTGCCGCGGCGAAGCACCGCGCGGATGCGGGCGATCAGCTCACGCGCCGAGTACGGCTTGGTGACATAGTCGTCGGCGCCGAGCTCGAGTCCGACGACCTTGTCGATCTCGCTGTCGCGCGCGGTCACCATGATGACGGGAACGCTTGAGCGCGAACGCAATTGCTTACAGACATCGGTCCCGCTCATCCCCGGCAGCATCAGGTCCAACAGGACGATGTCGGCACCGGCCCGCTCGAATTCGGCCAGCGCCGAAGGCCCGTCGGCCACCACGGTGGCCTCGAAGCCCTCCTTGCGAAGCAGAAAGGCCAGGGGATCGGCCAAGGACTCCTCGTCCTCCACGATCAGCACGCTGGTCATCGGTCTGGCTAGTCCTCTCGCTCGACGTGCATTTCGGTGTCATCGTCACCATCGGGATAGGCCGGAATCGACAGGGTGAACGTCGATCCCGTTCCCAGCTGACTCCACAGCCGGATGGATCCGTTGTGGTTGGCGGCGACGTGCTTGACGATCGCCAACCCCAGCCCGGTGCCGCCGGTGGCCCGCGAACGCGCCTTGTCGACGCGGAAGAATCGTTCGAACACCCGCTCCTGATCGGCACGGGCGATGCCGATGCCGCGGTCGGTGACCGCGATCTCGATGTTGTCGCCGCGCCGGCGCCTGCTGATCGACACCGACGACCCGTCGGGCGAGTAGGCGATCGCGTTGGACACCAGGTTGGCGATCGCGGTCACCAGCAGCGTCTGGTCGCCGAGCACGCGGTAGCCCGTCGGCGGGTCGGTGGTGATCGCGATGTCGGCGTTGTCGGCGGCCACCTTGTAGCGCGAAAGCGCCTCGGCGACAACGGTGTCGACGTCGACGGCGTCGAGGTCGGGCAGCGGTTCGGCGCCCTGCAGTCGCGACAGTTCGATCAGCTCGCCGACCATGTTGGCCAGCCGGTTGGACTCGGCGAGCATCTTCTCGGCGAACCGGCGCACGGTTTCGGGGTCGTCGGCCGAGGCCAGCAGCGCCTCGGCGAGCACGCCCATCGCGCCGACCGGCGTCTTGAGTTCGTGGCTGACGTTGGCCACGAAGTCGCGGCGGGTCGCTTCCATCCGGGCGTGCTCGGACTGGTCGTCGACGTAGACGACGGCGAACCGGCGATCCTCCTCGGTCAGCAGCCGCACGTGGCCGCGCACCGACAGCCCCGACCGGCCGGGGTTGGCGCGCTTGCGCGGGGACAGGTCGACCTCGCCGTCCTCGCCGGTGGCCAGCGTGCGCTCGGCGGCCAGCCAGGCGCGGTCGTCGAGCAGCCGGTCGCGGACCAGGCCGAGCTCCGCGGGCCCGGTCGTTGGTGTAGACGACGTCACGGTAGATGTCGACCACGACGATCCCCACCGGCGACTGCGAGACGATGTGGTCGAGCATCTGCGAGACGGTGATCCCGGCCTGCGCGGCGGCCGCTCGCCGCCTGCGCTCGCGCAGCCGGGGTATCAGCACCGCCCCGAGCCACACCGATCGCCAGAGCGAGCAGCGCCACGACCGCTGCCACCAGCAGCGCCGATACCACACTCACGCGAAAATCGTACGCACCCGGTGAACGTCATCCCAGCAGCGTGCGGCCAAAACGGGACAAGTCACATAAGGAATCAGGGAAATTCGAGCCCCGGCTTTCCCCTGTTAACCCGCTGTTCGCCCTGAGGCACCATTCGGCAGCGCCTACTTCGCGCCCTGCGCAGCAACCGCGGCCGCGCCGGCGGCGGCCGCTTCGGGATCCAGGTAGGTGCCCCCGATGACCGTCGGCTTCAGGTCGGCGTCCAGGTCGTAGCGAAGCGGGATGCCGGTCGGGATGTTCAGCCCGACGACGTCGTCGTCGGACATCCCGTCGAGGTACTTCACCAGCGCGCGCAGCGAGTTGCCGTGCGCGGCGATCAGCACGGTCTTGCCGGCCCGCAGGTCCGGCTCGATCGTCTCGGTGTAGTACGGCACGAACCGCTCGACCACGTCCTTGAGGCATTCGGTGAGCGGCGGCCCCCGGCGATGTCGGCGTAGCGCGGGTCGGCGTCCTGGCTGTACTCGCTGCCCGGCTCGATCGGCGGCGGCGGGGTGTCGTAGCTGCGGCGCCACGCCATGAACTGCTCGTCGCCGTACTTCTCCTTGGTCTCGGCCTTGTTCAGGCCCTGCAGCGCGCCGTAGTGCCGCTCGTTGAGCCGCCAGTCGCGGTGCACCGGAATCCAGTGCCGGTCGGCCGCGTCCAGCGCCAGGTTCGCGGTGGTGATCGCCCGGCGCAGCAGCGAGGTGTAGAGCACGTCGGGCTGGCGGTCCTGTTCGGCGATCAGCTCGCCGGCGCGCACGGCTTCGCCCCGGCCCTTCTCGGTGAGGTCGACGTCGACCCAGCCGGTGAACAGGTTCAGCGCGTTCCATTCGCTCTCGCCGTGGCGGAGCAGGATCAGCGTGCAGATCTCCCATGGCATAGCGACTATCCTCGCACGCCGCTGTCAGTCGTCTTCGTCGTCGATCGAGGTGCGCGAACGCCTTCAGGTTCTTCAGCGACTCGCCGCGCGACACCCGCCACTCCCATTCCTTCTGGATCGACGAGCGAAAACCCAACTCCAGCAACGTATTGAAGTCGGCGTCGACGGCCTCGAGCACCTGACCGAGCACCCGGTCGATCTCGTCGGCGGTGACCGACGCCAACGCCATCCGGCCGACCAGATAGATGTCGCCGACGTTGTCGAGCGTGTAGGCGACGCCGTAGAGCCGGCGGTTGCGCTTGAGCAGGAACCGGTAGACGCCCTCGTGGTTCTCGTCGGGCTGGCGGCAGACGAACGCCTCGACGCGCACCGAATGCTCGCCGATGGTCAGGATGGTGTTGGTCTTCAGCCTGCGCTCGCCGGGCAGCTCGACGATGATGCCCGGCAGCCCGCCGTGGGCGCCCTCGTGTTCGGTGCAGACGAGGCCGTTCTCCTTGAGCGTCTGCTCGATGATCGTCGCGAACGTCGTCACGCGCGGACTCCCGCGCCGCATCGTGAAGCGCCGCCCGTTGCGCCGCGCCGGTCACGCTCCGGCGCGCAGATCGCGGCTGCGGTAGTCGGCGATCGCCCGCCCGTAGCTGGCCAGCAGCGCGTCGACGGTGTGCGCCCAGGAGAACGTGGCGGCGTGCGCGACGGCGGCCGCGCGCATCGTCTCGGGCCCGCGGTCCAGCAGCGCCGCCGATCGCCTGCGCCCAGTCGTCGGCGTCGTGGCCGTCGACCAGCGTTCCGGTGACCCCGTCGCGCACCGCGACCGGCAGCCCGCCGACCGCCGCGGCCACCACCGGCGTGCCGCAGGCCTGCGCCTCGACCGCGACCAGGCCGAACGATTCCGAATAGCTCGGCACCGCGACCAGATCGGCGGCGCGGTACACGTTGACGAGTTGATCGCGCGACTGCGGCGGCAGGAACGTCACGCGGTCGGTGATACCCAGTTCGTCGGCCAGCCGCATCAGCGTGTCCGGGCGCGGCCAGCCCGCTGCCCGACGGTCCGCCCGCGACCAGCACGCGCAGCGCCGGGAACCGGCCCGTCAGCTTGGCCGCCGCGCGCAGCAGCACGTCGGGCGCCTTGAGCGGCTGGATGCGGCCGACGAACGCCAGCACCTGCTCGTCGGCGCCGAGCCCGAGCGCGGCGCGGGCGGCGAGCCGGTCGCCGGGCGTGAACATCGTCCAGGTCGACGCCGGGATGCACCACGTCGATGCGCGCCGGGTCGGCGTGGTGCAGCGAAACCAGTTGCTGCGCTTCATGTTCGGTGTTGACGATCAAGCCGGTCGGCCTCGTCGACCACCTGCTGCTCGCCGACCGCGCGCAGCGGCGGTTCGGGCGCGTCGCCGTCGGCGAGCGCGGCGTTCTTGACGGCGGCCAGGGTGTGCGCGGTGTGCACCAGCGGCACCGCCCATCGGTCGCGGGCCAGCCAGCCGACCTGACCGGACAGCCAGTAGTGCGAGTGCACGATGTCGTAGTAGCCGGGCTCGTGGGTGGCCTCGGCGCGCAGCACGCCCGCGGTGAACGCGCACAGCTGGGTGGGCAGGTCGTATTTGTCGAGCCCCTCGAACGGTCCGGCCACGACGTTGCGCACCAGCACGCCGGGCGCGACCCGACCACGGGCGCATCGGCCGACGACGTGGCGCGGGTGAAGATCTCCACCTCGACGCCGCGGCGAGCCATCTGCAGTGCGCTCTGCAGGACGTAGACGTTCATGCCGCCCGCGTCGCCGGTGCCGGGCTGCGCCAGCGGCGAGGTGTGCACCGACAGCACGGCTACTCGTCGCGTGCGGCGGCGACATCCGACCGAAGCAGATCCGAGGCTGAGCGCACACAGACATGTCTACACCGTCGTCAGGCCGCTTAGCGCCGATCAGCGACGGCGGCCGAGCCGCCAATCAGGCGACGTCGGCCGAGCCGCCAATCAAGCAGTCGCCACGGGCCGCGGTTCGATCGCCCGCCGCATCGCGCCGATCGGGTCGGCGTACAGGCCGCCGAGCGACACGACGCCCGCGCCGGCCTCCTGCACCCGGTTACCGAACGCGGTCACCCGGATCTCGCGCGCACGGCAGCACCGACCGCTTGGCGAACGCGGCCTCGACGAGCTCCATGCCCTCGGGGTACTCGGTGAACGCCTGGCCGCCGACCACCAGGTCGTCGGGGTTGAGCATGTCGCGCAGCAGGGCGACGGCCTCGCCGAGCACCCGGGCCCGCTCCGCCAGCAGCTCCTGGGCCTGCTCGTTGCCCTGCCGGGCCGCCCGCAGCACGGCCTGCCATGGTCGAGGCCGGCCCCTCTGCGGGGATGACCCGCGCCTTGCGGGCGGCGATCAGCACGGCCTCGTCGCTGACGGTCGACTCCAGCTGGCCGGTGCCGCCCAGCAGTTCGGAGTGGGCGGGCAGCGCGGCGATGGTGCCCGGCCCGCTGGCGGGCGAGTGCACCCGGCCGCCGATCGACAGCGCGTAGCCGACGGTCTCGCGGGCGTAGACGTAGAGGCTCGTCGACCCGGGTGTCGGCGGCCTGCGCACGCCGAGCAGCAGTTCGGCGCCGGCCATCGCGTCGACGTGCGACGCGACCGACACCGGCAGCCCGAGCGCCTCGGCGAGCACCGGCCCGACCGGGGCGTCCGACCAGCCGAGCCGGGGATGGTCGAGGTAACCGGTGCTGCTGTCGACGACCCCACCGGCGGCCACGCCGACCCACAGCGGGCGGCGGCGGTGCCAGCGGCTCAGGTAGCGGCGGGCGCTGCTCGGCCAGCGAGGCCAGCGCGGCGGCCTGGGATCCGCGCGGCGTCGGGGTCTCGACGACGTCGAGCGTGCGGCCGAACAGGTCGGTGGCCACGATGCTGGTGGTGCGGGCGCCGATGTGGATGCCCAGCGTCAGGTACGGCTCGTGGTTGACCTCGACCGGCACCCGCGGCCTGCCGATCGCGCCGGAGACGGCCAGGTCGGCGCGTTCACGCAGCACGCCTGCGTCCAGCAGCGCGGTGACCTGCCGGTTCACCGTCGCGATGCTCAGCTGCGTGACCTGGGCGATGACGTCACGGGCGATCGGGCCGCGCAGCCGGGCGGCGCCGAACACCGAGGCGGCCGCGGCGTCGGCCACCCGCAGCGAGGGGGCGACGATGTGGTGTCGCGCCAACAGCGCGCGCTTGGCGTGGGCGGCGTTGAAGCCGGAGGGTGGTGGTGATTGCGCACGGGATTGTCCTTTGTGAAGTCGGCCGGTGGGGTCTGTGCCACACCTGGCGACTTCAGCAGGACAGCGGAATTGTCCGGGACTCAGTCAGGCGCGGCGACGTGCGCAACAACAACAGTCCGCGTGATGCGGGCGGCCGGACTGGAGGACACACGGTGAACTTAGCACGCCAACTAAAGTTGGGCCGATGACGACACCACAGACCGGGAACCGGGTCGCGGTGGTCACCGGCGCCAGCGCCGGTATCGGCGAGGCGACCGCGAAAACCCTTGCGAACCAGGGCTTTCACGTGGTCTGCGTGGCGCGCCGGGCCGACCCGATCAATGCGCTGGCCGACCGAGATCGGCGGCACCGCGATTGTGGCGGACGTCACTGATCCGCGATGCGGTGGCGGCGCTGGCCGGCCGCCTGCGACCGGGTCGATGTGCTGGTCAACAACGCCGGCGGCGCCCGCGGCCTGGAGCCCGTGCCGAGGCCGACATCGAGAACTGGCGCTGGATGTGGGAGGCCAACGTGCATGGGCACGCTGCGGGTCACCCGTGCGCTGCTGCCGAAACTGATCGACTCCGGCGACGGGCTGATCGTCACCGTCACCTCGATCGCGGCCCTGGAGATCTACGACGGCGGCTCCGGCTACACCGCGGCCAAGCACGCCCAGGGCGCGCTGCACCGCACGCTGCGCAGTGAGCTGCTCGGAAAACCGGTGCGGCTCACCGAGATTGCGCCCGGGCATGGTGAAGACGGACTTCTCACTGCGCCGGTTCGACGGCGACAGGAGCGCGCCGACGAAGGTCTACGAGGGCGTCACGCCGCTGGTGGCCGAGGACATCGCCGAGGTGATCGGCTTCGTCGCGTCGCGCCCGTCGCACGTCGACCTGGACCCGATCGTGGTCCGGCCGCGCGATCAGGTCACCAGCGCGACGCGCGTTCAACCGCCGGAAGCTAGCGCGCAGCGCTAGCCGCCGGGCGGCTCGTTCACCGGCTGGCGGCGCGTCGGTCGGCGTGACCGGCGCGGTGCTGGGAATCTGCGACGGCGAAGCTCTGCGGCGACAGCGCCGACATCGCCACCCACTCGTCCCACGACACGGCCCAGTCCCAGATGTCGCCGTCGGCGTAGGACAGCTCGATCGAGGTGCCGGTGACCTCGACGGGGTCGCCGTAGATCGCGCTGCTGAAGTACTGCTGGGCGTCGTCGGTCGACAGGTTGATGCAGCCGTTGGTGACGTTGGTGTTGCCCTGCGCGCCCGCGCTGGCCGGGTTGGCGTGGATGAACTCGCCGTTGTTGGAGATCCGCACCGCGAACCGCTCGTGGGCGTTGGTGTATCCGGCGGCGGGGTTGGACATGTAGAAGTCCTCGTACTTCTCGGTGACCACGTGGACGCCGCTGCGGGTGATGTTGCGCGGCAGGTCGCCCTCGCCGTAGCTGCAGGGGAAGTCCATGATCACGCCCTCGTCGGTCGATCACCTGGATGCGGTGCGACGACGCCTCGGCCTTGACCACCTGGCGGCGGCCGATCTCGATGTTCAGCGTGATGTCCTGGCCGCCGTACGCGCCGTCGCCGAACGGCACCCCGTAGAGCTTCGCCTCGACGTTGACCTTGGTGCCCGCCGGGTAGTACTCCTTGGTGCGGTAGTGCACCCGGGAGCCGCCGACCTCGTCGGGCAGCCACGCCCAGCCGCCCTCGACCGGCGGGTCGGTGGTGACCTTGAGCGCCTTCTCGACGGACGGCCTTGTCGCTCGATCGCCGCGTCGAACTGGATGATGATCGGCGCCGCGACGCCGACGACCTGGCCGTCGGCGAGCTGGAACTGGCCGTTGACCTGACTGGTCGGGTCGACGGTGGTGAACTTGCCCGCGACCGGGACGGCCTTGCCGTCATGGCCCGACGACCGAGCCGCCCCAGGTGTAGGTCGACGCCGTAGCCGAGCGGCTCGGTGGTCGTTGAAGGCGGTGCGGTCACGGTTGAGCGCGCCGGCGACGACCTTGCCGTCTCGGCGTTGGTCAGGGTGACCCGCTGGAACCAGCCGTCCTTCACCTCGACGCCGACCGGCGCGGTCGGCGACGACGTCCGTGGCGGCGTCGGCGGGCTCGAACGTCATCGTCGGCGGCCGGCGGCGCTGCTCGGCTGCCTGCTCGGCTGGGCTTGCTCGTCCTGCCGACGCACGCCGCGAGCACGCCCGGCGCGACGACACCGACCGCGAGCGCGGTCAAGGCTCGCCGCCGGCTGATCGACGGCAATGGCTTGGCGGGGCTCACGTGGACCCAGGGTACCTAGAAAGAGCACGCCAATCAGAATCGGCTCGGGTGTGAGTTCGATCCCGAATGCTCGTTCGCACGCCGTCGCGTACCGCCCTGGCCAGCGCAATCACGTCCGCCGTCGGTGGCGGCGCCGCGGTTGGTCAGCGCCAGCGCATGCTTGGTCGACAGCCGCACCGGAGCAGCCGTCGCCGGGATAGCCCTTGCGCGAAACCGGCCCGTTCGACCAGCCAGCCCGCCGCCAGCTTCACCCCGTCGGGCGCCGGGTAGTTGCGGCACCGGCCCCTCGACGGCTTCGCTGCAGCCGTTCGATACTCGGCCGGGCCACGACCGGGTTGGTGAAGAACGACCCGACGCTCCAGGTGTCGTGGTCGGCGTCGTCGAGAACCATGCCCTTGCCCGCGCGCAAGCGACAACACCGCCTCGCGCACCCGGGTCGGGTCGACGCGCTGAATCCGGGTCGGCGCCAAGTGCGTCGGCCAGCTCGCCGTAGCGCAGCGGCGCGCTGCGCCCGTCGGCGTCCAGCGCGAACTCCACCTCGAGCACGATCGCGGCCCGCGAATGCCTGAGAATGCTGGTGCGGTAGCCGAACCGCAGCGCCTCCGGCGCCACCCAGCGATCCTCGCCGGTGCGGCGGTCCAGCAGCCGCACCCGCCTGATGGTGTCGGCGACCTCGGCGCCGTAGGCACCGACGTTCTGCACCGGCGTCGCGCCCGCCGACCCCGGGATACCCGACAGGCATTCCAGCCCGCCGAGCCCGTGTGCCAGCGAGGTGACGACGACGTCGTCCCACACCGCGCCCGCCTCGGCGCGCACGACGTTGTCCGTCGACGGTGATCTCGGTGTTGGCGAGCAGGATGACGGTCAGGTCGGCCAGGTCGTCGGCCAGCACGACGTTGGATCCGCCCGCCAGCACCAGCGCGTCGTCGTCGGGGCCGCAGAGCGCCGCACCACGTCGATCACCTTCTCGGTGGTGTCGCAGGTGATCAGCCGCCGGGCAACCGGGCCGATGCGCAGCGTGGTCAGCGGCGCGAGCGGCACCGCCTCGGCGACGGACGCACCCCCAATGGGCGAACTGACCACGGGCGGTAACGGTAGCCTGGCCAGCTATGCCGCGTTCATTCGACATGGCCGCCGAGTACGGCGGCAGCGTCGAACAGGTCCACCGGGCGTTCAGCGACGAGCAGTACTGGCTCGCGCGGTTGACGGATTCCGGCGCCGACGACTACTCGCTGGACTCGATGGTCCTCGACGGGGGCGGCATCGACGTCGTCACGACCCAGACGCTGCGCGCCGACCGGCTGCCCGCCGTGGTGACCCAGTTCCACCGCGGCGATCTGAGCTTCGTGCGCGAGGAGACGTGGACGCCGGTGCGCGACGGGCAGGCCACCGCGACGATCAAGGGCTCGATCACCGGCGCGCCCGCGACGCTGTCCGGCAGCGCCGTGCTCGCGCCGGCAAATCGACGGCGCAGGCTCGCGACTGGAGTTCAAGGCCACCGTCGAGGTCAACATCCCCCTCGTCGGCGGCAAGATCGAGAACTTCATCGGCAGCCAGCTGGTCGACCTGCTGATCGCGGAACAACGCTTCACCACGGTGTGGATCACGGAGAACGCCTAACCTGCCGGTTACCGTTGATTCCATGAGTCGTCGCATGGACTACACCATCGCGTTCGACGCGCCCGCGGAGAAGATCTACCAGGACTTCACGAACCGCGAATACTGGCAAACGCTGATGGAGGCCTACCGGTTCCTGACGCCGCAGTCCGAGATCACGAAGTACACCTCAACCGAGCGCGGCACCGACATCGTCTTCATCCAGAAACTGCCGCGGGAGTACCTGCCGCCGATCGCGCGGGACTTCGTGCCGGTCGACATGGTCATCACCCGCACGCAGCACTTCGATCCCTACGACCACGTCCGCAACCGGGCGAAGGGCACCTACGGCGCATCGATCCCGCATGGGCCGGGCCATTTCGGCGGGCACTACTTCCTCGCCGAGACCGACACGGGCAGCACGCTGCGGCTGGCGAGCATCTGCAAGGTGAACATCCCGTTCGTCGGCGGGGTGCTCGAGGATCTGATCCTGCATCACATCAAGGCGCTCTTCGACGCCGAGGAAGCGTTCACCGCCGACTGGATCGCCAAGCACCACTAGGCGGTTTGGCTGGTGCCCCCAAGCGCGGTCAGGCAGAACCGCCACAGCTGCTCTTTGACGTCGTCCAGTTCTTCGTCGGTGTGCGCGGCGTACGCGTAGTAGTGGTAGACCGATCGCACGAGTGCAGCCAGGAACCACGAATCCCATTCCGGATCAGGGGGATTCAGCAGACCCGCCTCGATCGCCGCGGCCACCTCGCCGCGCAGAAGGTCGACGAACGGCTTTTCCGCTTCCGCAAGCTCCTTGGGAAACTGCCGATGAAGTCGCCAGTGCGTGGACACGATGAACCGCGTCGCGCTCGCATCCTTGGCGTCGCCGCTGAGGCGCTCCAGCGTCACGGTCAGATAGAAGCGCAGCCGCGCCAGCGGATCGGGCAGCTCACCCGCGGTCTTCGCCCACCGCTCACACGCGTCGCCCATCGCGTCGCCGATCACCGCCAGCAGCAGCTCGTCCTTGCTGGAGAAGTAGCGGTAGAAGGTCTGCAGCGCGACGCCGGCTTCGGCAGCGAGTTCCTGCGTGGTGAACTCGTCGCCCTTGGTCTGAATGAGGCTTCTGGCGGCGTCGAGCATCTGCCGCACCTGCGGGCGATGCGCTCACGAGACCGCTGAACGGCCGCCGAACGCTCGACGGCACGCTCCACCCAGGACACCCGGGAATGCTAACGCTTTTCGCAGGCAGACACCGTGCGCACATCATGCGCCGGCGTGAATCGCAGCGCCACGAAGTCCTTGAACAGCGTCGATCCCAGGCGCGCGGCGGTTCCCGGCTGATCATTCGCCTCTATTGCCCTCGATGTGCTTGCGCGCGAACGCTTCGACGTGGTCCATGAGCGTCTGCAGCGCGGCGGCCGGATTCAGCTCAAGCGCCTCGGTCTCCTCCTCGTAGCTCAACACGTGGCCGGCCGGAAAGAAGTACGCCTCACCGGTGGAAGCCACTTCGTCGGGCCAGTCGGTACCGGGATACCTGGCGCGGACGCGGCCGCTGAACACGTATCCGTAGTGGGGACATTGGCACATACCACCCGGTAGCCCCTCATAGACCGGGGCGTGGTCACCGACTCCGGTCGTGGTGTATCCGACCTCCATGTCGCCCCACTGTGCAGAGCGGAATCCGCTGCCGCAGATAGGCCATCGGCCGTCGCCGCCGACCGGTAGATCCTCGGGTTTGCTTACTGGCATGGGTTCCTCCGCATTCGCTCAATCCGCTGGCTCGTCCAGTTTCTCCAGCCGGAACGGCAGCTCAATCTGCAATGGATCGTTGAGGCTGCAGCCGCCGCTTTGCCCCTTCGTCTGGTCGAAGCCGCCGAAGACCCGGGAGCCGGGAAGCACCGACCCCCCTTCGTTGACAGGGAAGAAGCGGTAGAGCTGATGGCCGGTGACCGTTCTGCCGCTGCCGTCGGCGCACGGTTCCCAGTTCGGGAGTTCACGTTTGACCCTGTATTCCATGTTGGTCGTGGTGATTTCGGCGCTCCAGCCGAGATCACTAGTCACAGTTCCACTGCAGGTCAGGACGTTGATGCACGTCATCGCGATGGTCCAGACGCTGCGCACGGTGGCCTCGTCGCGATAGACGTCGTTGGTGGCCGCCCAATCACCGTTCGAGGTGGCCTGGAACCTGCCATTGAGTGCCCAGTCGTCGGCGTGAGCCGAGGGCGCGACGACGACACCGAGCGCGATCAGCACGCTCAGCGCAGCGACGCTCCGGTCGGCACGCATCAGCTCACCGGTGTGAACCGCAAATGCAGGTCGGTGAGGCCGCGCAGGATGAACGTCGGCTCGTAGGTGAACTTCGGCTCGTCGGCCGGTCCGTGGAAACGCTCGTCGGCCTTGATGTCGTTCATACGAGCCAGAATTCGCTCGAGTGACACCCTGCCCTCGACGCGGGCGAGCGGGGCCCCTGGACACGAGTGAACGCCTCGAGCGAAGGCGATCTGTTCGCGAACGTTCTTGCGATCCAGCCGGAACTCATGCGGGCACTCGAAGCGATCGGGGTCGCGGTTTGCGGCTCCGGGCGAGATCATCACTACGGTACCGGCGGGTATGTCGACCCCGGCCAGACTGGTGGACTTGACCGCCAGGCGGAACTCCGTCTTGACGGGGCTCTCCATGCGCAGCGTTTCCTCGATGAATATCGGAACCTGGCTGGGGTCATCGCGAAGTTTCTGCTGCAGTTCCGGTCGCTCGCACAGGATCCGCAGCGCGGCGCCGAGCAACTTGGCCGTGGTCTCCTGGCCCGCGCCGAACAGGAAGCTCGCGGTGCGCACGACCTCGGTGACGGCCGGCTGCGAACCGTCGGGGTAGGTGGCCGTGGCCAGTTCACTGAGCACATCGTCCCGCGGCTCGGCTCGGCGCTCCTCGATGTACGCGCTGAACTTCTCGTCGAGGAACTCCAGCGGGTTGATCGCCGCCGCCTCACCTTCGATGTTGCCCATCAGGTGGGGGCTGGCCAACGCGTCACGGAACTCTTTGTGGTCCTCGCGAGGAACGCCGAGAAGGTCCGCGATCGCCAACAACGAGAACGGCTTCGAATACGCCGTGAGGAACTCGCACTCACCGCTGGCGACGAACTCCTCGAGCTGCGTGTCCGCCAATTCCCACAAAAAGTCCTGGTTGGCCTTCAGTCTGCTTGGGGTGAGGAGCCGGGTGAGAATGGACCGCGCCCGCGTGTGATTGGGCGGATCCATGGCCACCATGTGCTCGTGCAGTGGCATCTGCGTGCGGTGTGCCTCGATCTGCTCGCGGATGTCATCACCCTCGGGGGTGAACGGCAGCGGCGGGAACGGGCCGCCGACGGCCACACAGTTCGACCACACCTCGGCGTCCTTGAACACCTCGAGTGTCTCGCCGTACGCCGTCACCGCCACCACACCGTGGTGAGGTTCGGTGACGACAGGCCCCTGGCTGCGCAGGTATTCGAAGTAGGGTTGGGGATCCGGCACGAACGCCGGATCGGTGAAGAAGTCCATCGAGGCGTAGTCCACCCCGCTGTCGATTTGACTGTCGGTCACTGCACAACACCTTTCTCCGCTTTGATGGTGCCGCCGAGAGCTGTCAGACAGAAGCGCCACAGCTGCTCTTTGATCAGGTCCAATTCGCTCTGGGTGTGATCGGCGAATGCGTAATAGTGGTACACCGACCGAGTGAGCTCACCCACAAACCACGAATCACGTTCGGCATCAGTCGGATTGAGCAGCCCGGCGTCCACCGCCTCGTTGACACCGTCTCGCACCAGGTCGACGAACGGCTTCTCCGCCTCGGCCAATTCCGCGGGGAACAGCCGGTGCAATCGCCAGCGAGTCGACACCACGAACCGCGACATCGCGGCGCTGTGGCTGTCACTCCCCAGCCGATCCAGTGTCGAGGTGATGTAGAACCGCAGCCGGGCAAGCGGATCGGCGATCTCGGCGCCCGCAGCGGCCCAGTACTCACACGCGTCGGTCATCGCGTCACCGATCAGGGCCATCAGCAGCTCGTCCTTGCTGGCGAAGTAGCGGTAGAACGTCTGCAGCGCGACACCGGCCTCCGTGACGAGTTCCTGCGTGGTGAACTCGTCTCCCTTGGCCGCGATCAGCCGCCTTGCGGCGTCGAGCATCTGCCGTACCTGCTGGGCGATGCGCAGCCGAGAGCGCTGCACGGCCGCCGACCGCTCGACCGCTCGCTCCACGATCGATTCGGACGGCACGCCCGCAGTCGTCATGACGGCGTCAGCACGACGATGGGAATCTCCCGATCCGTACGCGACTGGTAGACATCGTAATTCGGCCAGACCTCGGTGACGATGCGCCACAGCCGCGGCTTCTCGTCCGGAGCTGGCGGTGTGCGCCGTCACCGCGATCACCTCGTCACGAACCTGGATCTCGGCGGCCGGGTTGGACTGCAGGTTCAGATACCACTTCGGATGCATGGGCGCCCCACCCATCGACGCGACGACGAGATAGTCGTCTCCGTCGCGGGCGAATATCAGCGCCGAGGTCCGCTTCTCACCGGTACGCCTACCCGTGACGTCCAGCAGCAGTGTCGGCACTCCGTTCCACAGATAGCCGACCTCGCCGCCGGTGTCCCGGTAGGCCGCGATGTGATCGGCCCCGACGAGCGCGAGATCCGGTGCGGTGTAATTCTGTTCGGTCATGTCGCCTCACGCAGGGTCGAAAAGGACGGGTATTGCGGTTGCGCCACGCTCGTACATACCGACGAAGCGAGGCGGTTCCGCGTCTGGGTCGAGCCTTAGGTTCGGTAGCCGGTCGAGCGAGCGCCGAGATCGCGACCGTCATCTCCGCACGTGCGACGTGCATGCCGAGACAGATGTGGGCGCCCTGCCCGAATCCTAACGACGGCTTCAACTTCCGAGTGATGTCGAATTCGTCGGGGCGATCCCAGCGCGCAGGGTCCCGGTTGGCGGCCCGATCGCGATGTGCACGACAGACCCCGCGGGCATCTCGACCCCCGCCAGTTCGGTGTCGGCGATCACCTAGCGGGAGAACATCGGATCGGTGGCATCCACCGCACCGCCTCCTCGATGGCTGGGCGCAGCAGCTGCCGGTCGCCGCGCACCGCCTCCAGCAGTCCGGCCGCTGCAGCAGCGCGGCGAGCGTGGTGCCCATCTGCTTCCATGTGGTGCCCGAGCCCGCACCGAGCAACAGCAGTACGAACGAGTCGATCTCGCGATCGGTGAGCCGGGTCGTGACGCCGTCTTCGTCGGTGAGTTCGGCCTGCACCAGCATGCTGATCAGGTCGTCCTGCGGCTTGCTCGCGACGTGCGGCAACGATCGGCCTGATGATGTCGACGACCTTTTGAGGATCGTGCCCGAGCGCCGCCCGAATCTCCAGCGCCTGTTCGATTGGCACGCCGAAGCTGCCGGTGATCGTCAGCAGCGGGATGGCGGCGACAGAAGTCGACGTTGAGTTCGGCGCGGCCGTCGCGGGCCAACCCTTCGACGAGCAGCGTCCACTGTCTCGGATATCCAGTTCTGCGCTCCACCACTTGCCGTTCGCCGGCAGGAACGACGGTTGCACCAGTGCGCGGTACCGCTTGTGCTGGCACCGCCCATCGACAGCATGCTGTTGGTCACGCCGAGCGGTCCGCTGTTGACGTCCACCGGCTCCGGCGACGAGGCGAACACCTCGGGATTGCGGTAGGCCGCGAAGCAGGTCTCGTAGTCGAACACCGTGAAGTGCGGCCGGTCCGGATAGGGCAGCCCGTGGAAGAAGTATCGCCGCTGAGCCGGTCAGTTCATGCAGGATGCCGGGTAGCACCGGACCCTGCTCGCGGAGCCGGTGCCACACCGGGTACGGATCGTCGTGATAGCGTCCCGCCGGTGTACTCGTTGTACGAGCTTCGAAGATCGAACAACTCCCGCAGGCGCTCGCGGTCGAGAGTGGGGGTCGTCACCTCGCCACGAACCCACCGTCGATGGGCAACGCCACTCCGGTGACGTTGCGGGATGCGTCCGACACCAGGTACACGGCGGCCTCGGCGCAGTCCTCGGCCGTGATGGCGCGACCCAATGGATGTTGTCCCCCAACCATTTCGGCGATCTCGGCCTGTTTGACCGCGTCGACCTCGATCCCGCCGGCCGCCATGAAGCCGGTCAGTGGCATCGCGGCCGGGCAGATGGCGTTGACGCGGATGTCGAACGGGGCAGCTTCCACGGCGACCGCCCGGGTGAGCTGGATGACCCCGCCCTTGGTGGCGCCGTAGACGGTTCCGCCCCATCCCACCAGGCCCGCCACCGAGGCGGTGTTGAGGATGACGCCGCCGTCACCCTGCTCCTTGAAGCGCAGCACCGCGTGCTTGCACCCGAGGAACACCCCGCCGAGGTTCACTGCGACCAGTCGGTTGAAGTCCTCGAGAGTGTGCTCCTCGAACTTCAATCCCATTCGTGGCGTGGGTATTCCGACATTGTTGAACAGGATGTCGAGCCGACCGAACTGATCGACAGCGGCCGCGATCATCGCCTGCGACCTGCTTCTCGTCCGACACGTCGACACCCACGGCGATGGCGGTGCCGCCCGCTGACTCGATCTCGCGGACAGCCTCTTTGGCGTTGTCGGCGTTGATGTCGGCGGCGACCACCCGGGCCCCCTCCTGCGCGAAGCGCAGTGCGGACACCCGGCCGACACCGGACCCTGCGCCAGTGACGATGGCGCTCTTGCCTTCCAATACGCCCACCGCGCGCACTCAGGCCTTCGTCACGACGGGAGGCTCCGCCGGGGTGAAGCGATACAGCCGCTCGGCGTTGCCGCGCAGCAGCTTGTACTGCACCTCGGGCGGAAGGTCCTCCATCGTGTTGCGGGCGACGTCGATGCAGTTCGGCCAGGTCGAGTCCGAGTGCGGGTAGTCGGTCTCGCACATGATGTTGTCTTCACCGAGTTCATCCAGGCTCTTCAGAGCGTGGCGGTCCTCGATGATGCAGCCGAAGACGTGGTTGCGGAACGACTCCCGAATGTCGAGCGTGTCCAGGTCGGCGCCATTGCCCGCGTGACCCATGAACTTCGTCCCGCGGCTGACCCAGTACCGCTGTTTGTCCAGTACCTGTTCTGCGCGCTCCAGGAAGTACGGCGCCCACCCGAGCTCACCCTCCGACAGGGCGATCTTCAGGTTCGGGTATCGCTGGAAGAGCCCGCTGAACAACCAGGACAGCATCGTTCCGGACGTGCGCGAGGCACCCCACGTAAGATTCGCCATGAATGGCGCGTCGTCGCAGATCTTCGGCAGCGTCGAGGACGAGCCGACGTGCATGCTCGCGACCAGACCGAGATCGTTGGCCGCAGCCATGACGGGTTCCCAGTAGCCGTTGGCGTCGTGAATGGTGGGTAGCCCCAGGGGTTCCGGGTTCTCGGAGAACGCGAAGGAGGTCACGCCCTTTGCGGCCATGCGTTCCATTTCCTTGACGGCCAGCTGCGGATCCCACATGGGGATCAGCATCAGCGGGATGTAACGCCCCGGGGCGGCACCGCACCATTCCTCGACGAGCCAGTCGTTGTAGATCTGGAGGCACTGGAAGCCGAACTCTCGGTCGCTCGCCTCCATGAACAGCTGTCCGCAGAACCGGGGCAGCGTCGGAAAGCACAGGGATGCAAGCACACCGGAGAGGTTCATGTCCTCGACCCGCGCCTTGGCGTCGTAACATCCGGGCCGCATCTCCGAGTAGTTCAGCGGCTCGGGGCTGAACTCCTCCTTGGACTTGCCAACCACGGCACTCAATCCCGAGCTGGGCATCTTCTTGCCGTCGTAGACCCACACGTCCATGCCATTGTCGTTGACCTGCATGTTCGGGGCGCGGTCACGGTCCTTCGAAGCGACACGGTCCACCCACAGATTGGGCGGCTCGAGGATGTGGTCGTCGACGGAGATCAGCCAGTTCAAGTCGATTGCGGCGCCATCGGTTTCGGTTGCCGTCGCGTCGCTCTTCACGTCCAGAATGCTCATTTCGGCAGCTCTCCTATCGACATGTGTTTGACCTCCTGAAATTCACGGATCCCGTCGGGACCCCGTTCGCGGCCGAGGCCGCTCTGCTTGTATCCACCGCTGGGCGCGTAGGCAGAAAAGACGGTCGTGTTGACGTTGACCGCGCCGGTGCGCAGGCGTCGTGCGACTCCAACGGCGGCGGCCACGTCGGCGCCGTACACCTGACCTGACAGCCCGTAGGTGCTGTCGTTGGCGATCGCGACGGCGTCGTCGAGGTCGCGATACCCGAGCACGGCGATGACCGGACCGAAGATCTCCTCCTGCGCAGCAGGATTGGCGTTGTCCGGAACGTCGAGCACGGTTGGCTCGAAGTAGTAGCCGGGGTCAGGCCCTCGGGGCGCCCGCCTCCGCAGACGACCTTGCCGCCGTTGTCCTCGGCGGCGGCGACCAGACGTTCGCACCTTTCGCGCTGTGCCGCGCTGATGACCGGCCCCATGGTGGCGTCGGGCGCCGTCGGCGGGCCGACCTTGATCGAGCGGTACATCGCGCTGACCGCGTCGAGCACCTGCTCCTTCTGGTCCTGCGGAACAAGCATGCGGGTGGCGGCGACACAGGCTTGCCCCGCGGTGGACATCACGACCATGGCGGCACCGATAGCGACCCGGTCGATCGCGTCGGGCAGATAGATCTGCGCCGACTTTCCACCGAGTTCCAATGAAACCCGCTTCACTGTCGACGCGGCCTGGGCCAGGATCTTGCGCCCCGCCAGCGTCGACCCGGTGAACGACACCATGTCCACGCCCGGGTCCGAGGTGAGCAATTCCGCACCGGCGGTGCCGGATTCGACGACGACACTCAACACGCCAGGCGGAAGTCCCGCCGCCTCGGCGGCCATGCCGAAGATCAATGACGAGATCGGAGTCAGCGGGCTCGGACGCAGGATGACCGAATTCCCCGCCATCAGTGCCGGGATGAGTTTCTGGAATCCCATGATCAGCGCGGCGTTGTACGGCGTGATCGCGGTGACCACGCCGACAGGCTCGTGCCTGCGGATGCTCAACGCCACCCGACCGCGAACGAGGTCGTCGACGGGAACCGGGCTGGACTGCTCGTGCGTCATCGACAGGTACAGGTCGATGGACTGCCGGGCCAACCCGACCCCCGCGCGCAGTTGGGTCATCTCGGCGAACCGCGTCGGCTGGCCGGCCTCGGCGACGAGGGTCGGGACCAGGGTGTCGGCGGCGCCTTCTATGTAGTCGACGAACTCGTGAAGCACGCGGGCCCGATCCGGGGCAGGCAGGTCGGCCCACACTCCCTGATCGAAGCTGCGCCGGGCCTCGGCGATTGCCCGCTCGACTTCGACGAGCGGGGTGGCCGTGACGTCATGTACATGCGTTTCGTCGGCCGGGTTCTCGACTCTGACCGCTTCGTCGCCGGTGACCCATTGGCCTGCGACGTAGGTCCGCTCCTCAGCGAGAATCGTCACATCCGCTCATCTCTCCCGTAAATACCGATGTAAGAGTAGAACATGACTCTCATCTTTACCATCTTGAGGTTCTGATTTGCTCTGTGTACTCTTCTCGTCACTGCGAGTATGAGATTTTGGTCACATAGTAGGGGGAGTCAGTTGATCGCCGCCAGACCGGGCGACCCGTGCGTCCAGGTTTGAACCGTTCACCGTGGAGCGCCGCGACCGACTCGGCGCCTGTTGCGCCGAAGCCCGGACAGGACTTCGGCGCCAGGAGCTACCGCCGGCCCGTGGTCGGTTTGATCACGGTCCTCGCGATCGCTGCGACCGTTGCCCTTGCTGTCGCCATGTTCAACGGGAAGTTCAACGACACGGTCCAGGTCACCGTGATCGCGGATCGCGCGGGTCTGCTCATGGACCGCGGCGCCAAGGTGAAGCTGAATGGCGCGCAGATCGGCACGATCTCCGGCGTCACGGAGATGTCTGATGGACGAGCCGAACTGAAGTTGGCCATCGACTCTGATCGCTTGAGCATCGTGCCCGACAACGTGCGCGTGGACATCGGCGCCAATACGGTATTCGGAGCGAAGTCGGTCGAGTTCCTACCGCCGGCGGATCCCTCCACGGTTCCGCTGCGCGCCGGTCAGGTTCTTGACTCGGAGCACGTGACCGTCGAGGTCAACACGATCTTCGAGGATCTCAACTCCGTACTGTCGCATATTGATCCGGCCAAGCTCAACGAGACCCTGGGTGCGGTCTCCACGGCATTCAGCGGTCGCGGCGAGAACGTTCGGACGCACGTTGACCGACTTCAACGCTTTTCTGGCCAAGTTCGAACCGAGCCTGCCGCAGCTGAGCCACGATCTGCAGACCCTGCCCGACGTCGCCGCGGCGTATGCGGATGCCGCGCCCGGACCTGCTGGACGTCATTCGCAACGCCACCCGGATCAGCGACACCCTGGTAGACGAGAAGTCCAGCCTCGACCGGTTTCTGGTGTCCAGCATCGGGCTGGCCGACATCGGCAACGAGGTGATCGGCGGCAATCAGGAGCCCCTCGCCAATCTGATGCACGTGCTGGCACCGACGACCGACTTGACCAACGAGTACCACGAGGCGCTCAACTGCGCGTTGACCGGCATGCTTGAACTTCGCGTTCAAGCCGCCGCGCTCCGGTTCCGGGTGTATTCGACGCCGGCGCACTGGTTCTCGGCATCGACCGCTACCGCTATCCGCAGGACCTGCCCAAGGTCGCCGCAACCGGAGGCCCCCAATGCAAGGGGCAGCTGCCGCTCGTGTTCAACACCTACCCGCCGAAGGTCATCGCCGACATCGGCACCGACCCCGACCAACTACGGTAATCAGGGTCCCTTCTGAACTCCGACGCACTCAAGCAGTGGCTGTTCGGACCCATCGACGGGCCGCCGCGCAACAGCGCGCAGTGGGGACGACCCGGATGAATCTCGAGACGCACGGCCGTCAAGTTCGGTGTCTTCGGGGTCGTCATGGCGCTCCTGACCGCGAGCCTGTTCCTCATGTTCAGTCAATATCGCGGTGGCTCGACGAGTGGCTATTCCGCGATCTTCGCCGATGCGTCCGAGCCTCGAGACCGGCGACTCGGTGCGGGTGGCAGGAGTACGGGTGGGAACGGTCGACGACGTCAAGCTGCGCTGACGACAACACGGTGCTGGTGGCCTTCGACGCCGACGACGACGTGGTGCTGACCACCGGCACGCGGGCCTCGGTGCGCTATCTCAACCTCGTCGGTGACCGGTTACCTGGAACTCGCTCGACGGTCCCGGATCGACTCGGGTGTTGCCCCGCGGCTCGCAGATCCCTGCGGACCGCACCGAGCCTGCACTCGACCTCGACCTGCTGCTCGGCGGCCTCAAGCCGGTGATCCGGGGGCTTGACCCGCAGGACGTCAATGCGCTCACCGGTGCGCTGCTCGAGATTTTTCAAGGCCAGGGCGACACGTTGCAGTCGCTGCTGAGCCAGCACATCGTCCTTCTCGAACACGTTGGCCGACAACAACGCAGCGTTGGAAAGCCTCGTCGACAACCTCGATACGGTGCTCGCCACCCTCGGCAAGGAGGGTGAGCGAGTTCTCGGGAGCGCTGGACCGATTCGAGCGGCTGACCACGGAGTTGGCAACCGACCGCGACACGATCGGCGACCGCCATCGATTCCCTGAGCGCCGGCACCGCGTCCATCGCCGAGCCTGTTGTCCAACGCCCGCCCGCCGCTGGCAGGCACCGTCGACCAACTCAACCGGCTGGCACCCTAATCGACAAGGACAAAGGGTTGATCGACGTGGCGCTGCAAAAGGCGCCGGAAAACTATCGCAAGCTGGCGCGGGTCGGTTCCTATGGGAGCTTCGTGAACTACTACCTGTGCGGCATCACGGTGCGGGTGACCGACCTGCAGGGACGGACATCGGTATTCCCCTGGGTCAGGCAAAAAGACGGAAGGTGCGCGGAACCCGATGCTTAAGTACCGCGGCACCGACCTCGCCAGGACGGGGTTCCTCGGGGTGGTCCTCGTGCTGTTGATCATTGCCGTCGGCCTACAACCCGAGCGGCTGATCTCGTGGGCGACCGGCATCAGATACTCCGCGGAGTTCGCCGAGGCCGGCGGGCTGAGCTTCGGGCAACGACGTCAAGGTCTCCGGCGTCAAGGTGGGCACCGTCACCGATGTCGCGCTCGGTGAGCGCGGTGCCGTCGTGACGTTCGTCGTCCAGGACACGGTGCGGTTGGGCGACCAGACCACCGCGCACATCAGGACCGGGTCGCTGCTGGGAGCGCGGGTACTGACGCTGGAACCGGCGGGTTCGGAGTCGATGCGATTCGGTGACGCCATTCCGCTGTCGCGGACGGGGTCGCCGTACTCGCTCAACGAAGCCGTGAACGACCTGACGACGAACGTCGCCGCGACGGACATGGCGTCACTGAACCAGTCGCTGGACACCCTGTCGGCGACCCTGGATCAAGTGGCGCCCCAACTGGGTCCGACGTTCGACGGGCTGACGCGGCTGTCGCGGTCGCTGAACAGCAGGAGCGCAACACTTCAGACGGTGCTGCACAACGCCGCAGCCGTCACCCAGGTGCTCGCCGACCGAAGCCAACAGGTCAACACCTTGATCCTCAACGGCAACGACCTGCTCGCGGTGCTGGTGGAACGCCGCAACGCGATCAGTGAACTGCTCGCCAATACCGCCGCCGTGGCCCGCAACCTGACGGGTCTCGTCAAGGACAACGAGGCCGAACTCGCCCCGACACTCGACCACCTGAACTCGGTGACCGCGATGCTGGAGAAGAATCGCGACAACTTGTCCAAGGCGTTGCCGGGCCTCAAGAAGTTCGAGATCACCAGCAGCGAATCCGTCGCGAGCGGACCGTATTACAGCGCCTACGTGCCCAACCTCATCCCGCCCCAATTCCTGCAGCCGTTCCTGGACTACGCGTTCGGCTTCCGGACCAACGATCCGAACATGCCGCGCGCGATCTTCCCGTGGCCGCGCAACGGGATTCCGGGTGGTTCCCGATGAAGCGCACGTGGAAATCCCTGTTGCTCGCCGCTCTGATCGTCGCCCTCGTCGGCGGCGTCGGCCTCGTCGTACGCCAGACGGTGTTCAAACCGCAAACCATCGTTGCCGCACTTCTCCTCGGCCACCAGCCTGTATCCCGGCGACGAGGTGCGCATCGCCGGCGTGAAGGTCGGCACGATTCGTTCGATCTCACCGCAGCCCGACCATGCGGTCGGTCACGCTCGACGTCGACCACGACGTGCGCATTCCCGCCGACGCCAAGGCAGTGATCGTGGCACAGAACCTGGTGGCAGCGCGTTATGTGCAATTGGCCCCGCTGTACCAGAGCGGCGAGCCTCGAATGGCCGACGGCGGAGTCATCCCGCAGGAGCGCACCGCAGTTCCCCTCGAGTGGGATGACGTCAAGGCGCAATTATCCAACCTGGCAACGGCACTCGGGCCGGACACCACGCTGTCGACGAGTTCGATGGGCAGATTCATCGACACCACCGCCGACGCGATGGCAGGCAACGGTGAAAAGCTGCGTCAGACCTTCGCTCAGCTGTCCCAGCTGGCCCGCATACTCTCCGACGGCAGCGGCGACATCGTTGCCACCATCGGGAACCTCCAGACCTTCGTCACCGCGCTGCGCGACAGCAGTGACGACATCGTCCTGTTCCAGGACCGGCTGGCGACCTTCAGCACCGTACTGGCCGACAGCAGAAGCGATCTCGACGCCGCGATGAAAGAGCTCGCCGTCGCCGTCGGCGAAGTTCAGCGTTTCGTCGCGAACACCCGGGACAAGACCGCCGAGCAGGTGCAGCGCCTCGCGAACGCGACGCAGGTGTTGGCAGACCATCGAACGGACATCGAGAACATCCTTCACGTCGCACCCACCGCTTTCGCCAACGCATACAGCATCCTCAACCCGAATCTGCCTGGCGCAGTGGGCACATTCATCCTCACCAACTTCTCCAACCCGGTTCAGTTCCTCTGCGGGGCCATTGGCGGTATCGCCAACGTCACCGCATCCGAAACCGGGAAGCTCTGCGCTCAATACCTGGGCCCGGCACTGCGGTTGCTCAACTTCAACATCCTGCCGCAGCCCCCGCTCAACCCGTACCTGATGCCGGGGATCACACCCGACAAGATCATCTACTCCGATCCCGCGCTCGCCCCGGACGGACCCGGCGGCGCGCCGGAGTCGCCGCCGCAACCGCCCGCGGTGTCGGCGTACACCGGCCTCGATGGCGACGTCCCGGCACCGCCGGGTTTCGCGCCACCGCCGCCACCACCGGGAGCCACGGCGACGCCCTCCCTGCAGGACGTCCTGCTGCCTGCGGAAGCGCCGCCGTCATGATCACGCGCGCTGCCCGACGCAGCCTCGCGGCGTGTCTCTGCGTCGCGCTGACCGCGACCTCATGTGGGTTCGGGGGCGTCAACACGCTGCCACTTCCCGGTGCGGTGGCCAGCGGGTCGGGCAACGCCGTCTACCACGTCCAGATAGCCAATGTCGGCACACTCGAGTCGAATTCGCCGGTCATGATCGACGACGTCGTCGTGGGCAGCGTCGGGAAGCTGTCCGTTCACCACTGGGTGGCCGATGTCGAGGTGCGGGTCCGGCCCGATGTCACCGTCCCCGCCAACGCAGTTGCGACCATCGGCCAGACCAGCCTGCTTGGATCGATGCACGTGGCGCTCGACCCGCCGATCGGAGACGCGCCCACCGGACGACTGGCGCCAGGTTCGACCATCGGGCTCGACCGATCCTCGACCTACCCATCGACGGAGCAGACCCTGTCGTCGGTGTCGGCTGTCGTCAACGCCGGCGGGCTCGGGCAGATCGGCGACCTCATTCACAGCACCGCCACCGCGCTCTCCGGCCACGAGAGCGAGATTCGTGACCTGATCTCACGGCTGGACACGTTCGTGGGAACTGTTGACGAGCAACGGGATCGGTTCACCGCATCGATTCAGGCGCTGGACCGGTTGACGGGCACGCTTGCCGCTCAGAAGGACGACATCACCGACGCACTGCACACAGTCCCGCCCGCACTGGATGTCCTGCTGCAGGAGCGGGCCAGGCTGGTCACCGCAATGCAGAAGCTCGGTGAGTTCAGCGACACGGCAACCGAACTCGTCAATACGCACCCAGGACGACCTGGTCCGGAACCTGACCAACCTCGACCCCACTCTGAAGGCCCTCGCCGATGTCGGACCAAATCTGGACCACGTCCTCGCCCTGGCTGCCGTCATTCCCCTTCCCGCAGAACTTCATCGACCGGGCGATTCGCGGCGACTACGTCAACATCTTCGCGACGATCGATCTGACCATCCCCCGGCTGAAGCGATCGTTGTTCCTCGGCACGCGGTGGGGCGACCCGAACGCTCCGTTGACTCCGGCACCGGGCGACCCGGCGCACCTGAACTACACATACGAGCCGCTGAGCGTCGGCGTCACACCGCCAACCCCGGAGGCCGGCGCCCCAATCGCCCCGCAAGCTGCAGGCCCCATTGCCTTCGGCACCCGCGGCGGACGAACCGCTGCTACCTGTCGCGCCCTCTGCGGCGCCCGCACCGCCGCCTGCACAACCGATCTTCGCAGGACCCTATCCGCCCGGCGCCGGAGGCGGATGATGCTGACCCGATTCGTCAGGACGCAGCTCATCGTGTTCACGGTCGCCTCCGTGATCGGCATGACAGCAATGGTTTTCGGCTATCTTCAGGTGCCGACGTGGTTCGGCATCGGCCATATCACCGTCACGATGAAACTGCCCGGCACCGGCGGCCTGTACCGCTTCGGCAACGTCACGTACCGCGGCGTACAGATGGGAAAGGTCGTCAAGGTGACGCCGACCGCGAACGGTGCGGTCGCTGAGCTGTCCTTGAAGTCCTCACCGCAGATCCCCGCCGACGTACAGGCGAACGTCCGCAGCGTGTCCGCGATCGGTGAGCAATACGTCGACCTGATCCCCCAGGGCGAGGGTCCGCCGTTCCTCGCCGAGGGCTCGGTGATCCAGCGACAGCAGACCACGGTCCCCCTGAAGGTGGGACCGGTGCTCGATGAGCTCAGCGCACTGGTCAAGAGCGTGCCGAAGGAGAAGTTGTCGAATCTGCTCGACGAGTCGTTCTCGGCGTTCAACGGCGCCGGATACGACGTCGGTTCGCTGCTCGACTCCGGATCGCGCATCGCGGCGGATTCCAACGCCACCGCGGAACGGGCCCGAGGGCTTGTCGACGACACTGCACCACTGCTGGACTCCCAGGCGGAAAGTACTGATGCGCTTCGCGCCTGGGCGCACAGCCTGAGCGTGGTCACCGGGCAGGTGGTGAACAATGACCCCGAGCTTCGCACCGTGCTCGATACCGGACCCGGCGCTGCGGACGAGGTGTCCCGCCTGCTCGACCAGATCAAGCCGACGTTGCCGGTGCTGCTGGCGAACCTGACCACGATCGGCGAAGTGGGTGTCACCTACAACCCGGCCCTGCGGCAGCTCCTGGTGTTGCTGCCGCCGTACGTCGCGGGATTCGGCTCGCTGTCACCGACGAACAACCCGATGGGTCTGTCGTTCGGCGCCTTCTCGCTGATGAACGGTGACCCGCCGCCATGCACGGTGGGCTTCCTGCCGCCCTCCCAATGGCGCTCCCCCACAGACGAAACAGTGATCGACACTCCCGACGGGCTGTACTGCAAGCTCCCTCAGGACTCACCCATCGCCGTGCGTGGAGTTCGCAACAACCCCTGTATGGGCAATCCCGGCAAGCGTGCGCCGACGGTGGAGATCTGCGACAGCGACAAGCCGTATGAGCCGCTGGCGATGAAACAGCATGTGCTCGGGCCCTACCCGTTCGACCCTAACCTGGTTTCCCAAGGTGTGCCGCCCGATGACAGGACGAATTTCCAAGAGCGGATCTTCGCCCCGCCGGAGGGCACACCCCTTACCGCCTGGCGCCGTGCCCGCCGGCACACCGCCGGGTCCGCCCACACCGGGCGCGACAGACAGGCCCCCCGCTGCGCCGCCCGCGGCCGTGCCTTCTTCGCCGCCCGCGGCATACCTGATGCGCCGCCCGCGGCGGTCCCGAATGCGTTCTCCGGCAACACCACCGGCGATGTCTCTGCCGCGACCGCGAACTACGATCCGCGGACCGGACGCTACGTCGGCAGCGACGGACAGGTGTATCAGCAGACCGACTTGAGGCAGTCAGGGGCGCAGTCGACGTTTGAGGATCTGCTCCCGCACTGAGCCGCGGCGGCGGCGACATCCCGCACTGAGCCGCGGCGGCGACATCCGGCCAGGATCGGTTAGATCGGCGCCGACGAGTACGCCACGACGCCGCCGTAATGTGGCGATGCCTGACAGGCCAGCCCGACGGACACATCGCGCTGCCGGTCGCCCGCCCGTCCCGACAGTTGCAGGTAACACTCGAGCATCTGCGGCACACCGTGCATGCGGCCGTTGCCCAGTGCGCCGCCACCGGAGAGCGCGGGAACGGAGCCGGGCCGGTCGGAGTCGATACCGCCCGCGTCGACGAAACGGTGCGCCTCACCGACCGGGCACACACCGAGCACCTCGAGCCAGAACCACACGAACGGCGAAAAGCCGTCGTACACCTGTGGGAGGTCGACGTCACCGATGGTCAGGCCCGTCTCCTGCCACAGCCGCCGCGCCGTCTCGGCGCCGCCGTCGAGGATGTCGTCCAGCGGCCAGTGCAACGGCAGGCGGCGCGGCGCGCCGGGGCTGTTCGCGAAACCCGCGACGTACACCGGCCGGTTCGGTAGATCCGCTGCGCGGTCGGCCGACGTCAGCACGAAGGCAGCGACACCGTCGACCGGGATGTCGCAGTCCAACCGGCAGACCGGATCGGCCAATGTCGGTTCTGCCAGGTACTCCTCGATCGTCAACGGTCGGTCGCGCCAGTACGACCACGGCAGCCGCGATCCGTTCTTGCGGGCCTCCGTCACCACGGTCGCCATGGATTCGCGGCGCGCACCGAAGCGCTGCAGGTACTCGTTGTAGGGCAACGCGATCATCGCCAGCGGCCCGAAGAACCCTTGTGGCGCAGTCCATTGCGCGGAGCCGCGCGCCTCACGCATCGAGTTGCCGTGATAGCTGCCCGCGGGGTTGTGCAACGCGCGGTGGATCACGACGTGGTCGGCGGCGCCGCTGACCAACGCGTTGACCGCCATCGCGACCGAACCGCTGACCTGGCCGATGCCATCGAAACCCGCCACATACCGCGGTGACCCGCCGAGACTGCGCGCCAGCCACGTCGGCGACACGATGCTGACACCGTCGACGGCCTGGTGTCCGCCCGCACTGGGCAGCATGCTGGAACCGACGAACCCGTCGACCTCGTCGACCGTCAGGCCGGCGTCGGCGATCGCCGCACGGGCGGTGTCGACGGCGATCGCGCCCAGCGGCCGCGTCGCACGCCGCTCGACCGTGCTTTGTGCGTAGCCGACGACGGCGACCTTGTTGCGCAGCGCGGTCATTCCGCCAACTCGAATGCGGGAACGGCGAATCCGTCGGCGAGATCTTCGAAGACGACGTGGGCGGGCGCGCCCAGGCTGGGGTTGCCTCCACCGAGCAGCCGGCCGACGAGGCGTAAGCCCGGTTGTTCGGCGAGTTCGACGTCGACCAGGATGAACGGCACCTCGAACCCGGGCAGGAACGATTGGCGCACCACCGTCCACGACCGCACGACGCCCCGCCCGCTCACGGGAGTGAACTCGTATCCGGGATCGGTCGAGCCGCAAGCGGTACAGAGGACATCCGGCGGCATCGTCAATGTTCCGCAGCTGTCCGCAGCGGGCGACGGTCAGTACGTGGCGGGCCGCCGCCGACCCAGTACGGCGCCGACGACTCGTCGGGCACCGGCACGGGACGCTCGCGAGGTCACGGGATGACGCCGCTCGTCGGCGAGTTCACCGATGCGGTCCCAGTCGTAGCCGAGTTCAGCCAGTATCGCCTCCGTGTGTTCGCCGTGCTCGGGTGCGCGCCGCAAGTGAGGTGGTTGACCGTCGAATTGCACTGGTACCGTGGGTAATCGGTAGCTCGTACCGTCGTCGCTCGTCACTTCACCGATGTAGGAGTTCGCGATGACCTGGGGGTCGTCGATGACCTCCTCGACGGACTGGATCGGTGACCACGGCGCGTCCATCGTGGCGAGGACTTCCTTCCACTCGTTCAACGTGCGGGTGGCGAACACCGCATCGAGTTCGGCCACGCAGGCCGCGGCGTTGGTTCGTCGCGCGGCCAGGTCGGCGAACCGGACATCGTCGGCGAGTTCGGGCCGACCCGCCGTGCGGCAGAACTCGGCCCAGTACCGGTCGCCCTGCAGGAACATCAGCTGCACGTGGCGGTCGTCCTTGGTGCGATAGGTGCCCGTGAGCGGGTTCACCACCGCGCTGCGACCCGAAATACGCATCACCTCACCGCCGTTGAGGGCCGCCAGCAGATCGGAGGACAGCATCCACATCGCGGTCGCGAGCAGCGACACGTCCACCACCGAACCCTCGCCCGGTGCGGGTGCGTTTGAGCAGTGCCGCCGAGATGCCGAAGGCCAGCGCCATCGCTCCGTTGCGATCGCCCATGGCTCCACGCTGGCTGATGGGATAGTCACGCTCGGGCGGAGTGAGCATGTGCCCGACGCCGCCGCGGGCCCAGAACGCCGAACTGTCGTAGCCCGGTTGGTCGGCATCGGGTCCACGTACACCGAAGCCGTTGCCACGGGCATAGACGAGGTGCGGGTAACGCTCCCGGACGGCGTCGGCGCCGAGTCCCAACCGTTCGAGCGCGCCCGGGCGCAGGCTGGTCAGCAGCACGTCGGCGGATGCCAGGAGCTCGTGCAGCACATCGAGGCCGCGGGGGTCGCGCAGGTTGAGCGCGACGGAGCGTTTGCCCCGATTGGCAAGGGCCATCGAGAGATTGACACCGCCGCGGTCGGTGCCGATGCCCTGGGTGGCCAGGCCCCGGTACGGGTCGCCGTCAAGCCGCTCGATCCGGACGACGTCGGCGCCCCAGTCGGCGAGCAGGGCGCCTGCCACCGGCACGAAGACCCATTGAGCGAGCTCGACGACGCGTACCCCGTCGAACGCACCGATGTCGTTCGGTTCCGTGCTCACGGGTTCCCCTTCTCCCAGTGGTCGGCGACTGCGGTGCCGAGGCGTCCCAGCAGGACAGCGATGACGTCGGGTGCGACCTTGGTGGTGATCGACCACAGGAAGAACCCGTGCACCATACCGTCGACGAGCACGGGCCATGCCTCCGAAAACGGCGGTGCCGGAATCCCATGCGATGCAAGGCGTTCGAGGTAGTGCCGCAACAAGTCCCGTTCGTGCCTCCGGCGTGTATCGGGCGCGAGCGTGGCCGCGATCAGGTATCCGACGTCGACCTGCCAGAAGCCGCGTTGGACGAGTTGCCAGTCGACGAGCCACGGCCGGCCCGCGGTGTCGACCATGATGTTGCCGACGTGGGCATCGCCGTGGATGACACACCATCCGGGCGACACCTCGGGTGTCTTGGCGCTCACCCGTCGATGCGCGGCCAACAGCTCACGCGCATCCCGCATATTCGTCGGGACATCAATACCATTGGGCCCGTTGAGGTTGGCCGTCATGATCTCCAGCGTGCGTGGCTCGCCCCAGGCGTGGACCGCACGGCCCAGCCGCGGCTCCAGCCACTGCGGCGTCGCCCATTGCGTGGTCTCCCAGGTGCCTGCGTGCAGCCGGGCCAATTCGGTCAACGCGTCGGCGACCTGGTCGACGGCGAATGGGCTGTTGCCGTCGAGAAAGTCGCCGCCTGCGGCGGCCTCGTCGCGCGTGATCACCACACCGTGCCGGCTCTTCGGGTCGACGTCGGCGTACACGCTGCGCAGGGTGCGGACTCCGGTCGATTCGGCGAGGTCGCGGTAGAAGCCGGCCTCGGGCTCGCCGACGAACGCGATGGTGTGCCCGAATTCGGAGAAATACCCCTTGATGCAGAGCTGCCGTGGCAGGTCCTCGGGAAGGCGACCGTCGATCGTGAACCGCACGTTGGTGGACAGTCGCTCCACGACGGGCCCGCGCTCGACGGTGTGGACCTCGACGCCCGGATAGCGCGGCTGCAGTGCGGAAGTCAGCCACTCCGGCGTCAACGCCACGTCGAGATCGTCTGGGACGGCGACCGCCATGTCACGACTCTCCGGTTACTTGAGGCAGCTGCCCGCGTCGATGGGAAGCGGGACTCCGGTGACATACCGTGATTCGTCGGATGCCAGGAACAGTACGGCGTTGCTGATGTCCTCGGCCTCGACCCACGGGATCGGCAGCACGTGGAAGTTCCGGCAGATCGGGGCGATGTCGTCCGGACCCGGGTTCTCCAGATCCGGGCGAAACGTCCGGAAGGTCGACTCGTTGTGGAGCAACGGCGTGGCGACATGCGTCGGGTGCACCGAGTTGACCCGAATCGAGAACTGTCCCAACTCGACGGCGAACGTCCGCATCAATCCGACGACACCGTGCTTGGCGGTGACGTAGTGCCCGATGTGCGGGTAGGCCTTCAGCCCGCCGACCGAGCTGGTCAGGATCACCGATCCGCCGCGGCCGCCCGCCTTGATGTGCGGCACCGCGGCCTTGACCGACTTCCACACACCGGTGAGGTTGACGTCGAGCATCTGATCCCACTTCGGCTCGTCCATGTCCTCGAGCATCGCGCCGGGGGTGCCGATGCCCGCGTTGGCGATCGCGATGTCGAGCCGACCGAGTTGCTCGACACCGCCGTCGACCGCGGCCTTGAGCGCGTCGTAGTCACGGACGTCTACCTCGGCCGTGACGACACGGCGGTCCAGCGCCTTGATCAGGTCCGCGGTCTCGGCGAGGTCTTCGGGAGTCGCGCCCGGCTCCGTCGCATTCTCGATGTGCCGACAGATGTCGACCGCGATGATGTCGGCACCCTCCTGCGCCAACTTGACCGCGTGACTGCGGCCCTGTCCGCGGGCCGCGCCGGTGACGAAGGCGACCTTGCCTTCCACCCGTCCACTCACTGAACTCTCCTCACAATTGGTGCGAACGCTGAACCTGTTGCCGGACAAGATATTTCTGAACCTTGCCGCTGGCAGTACGGGGAAAATCGTCGACCTGATGCAGCTCTTCGGGCCACTTCTGTCTGGCCATGCCTGCACTATCGAAGTGTGCACGGACCTGGTCCTTGTGCGGCATGCCCTGGCCCGGCCGCAGGCGCAGCACCGCGACGACGCGCTCCCCGAATTTCGGGTCGGGCGCCGCCACCACGACAGCCTCGGCGACCTGGGGCATGGCCAGCAGCGCCTCCTCGACCTCGAGCGCGCTGATGTTCTCCCCGCCGCGGATGATGACGTCGGACTTGCGGTCGGTGATGGTCAGATAGCCGTCGCCGTCCAGCATCCCGATGTCGCCGGTGTGGTACCAGCCGTCGTCATCGAAGGCCGTCGCGGTGAGCTCGGGGTCGAGATAGCCGAGGCACAGATCCGGTCCCCTGCTGAGGATTTCGCCGTCGCTCGCCAGCCGGACCTCCACGCCGGTGCGGGCATTGCCGTCGGTCAGCAGCCGCTTGCCCTCTGCGGCATCGGAACGTGCACCGGTGATCGACGGGTGTTCGGTGCTGCCGTAGGACCGGGTGACCACCAGTCCGAGGTCCGTCAGGCGGCGGGTCACCGCAATCGGAACCGATGATCCGCCAAGGCCGAGATAGGGCATGTAGCGCAGATGGTCGTCGGTGAACTCGGGGTGATCAAGCAAGCTGGTGATGAAATACGTTGGACCACCGCCGAATCCGACGCTGTCACGCTTCATCAGCTTCAATACCAGACTCGGATCCCACGCGTCGCACAGATGTATCGGCACGCCCTTGAGCACCGGACACAGCACCCCGCCCAGCATTCCGATGAAGTGCCCCACCGGTAGCGCCATCACCGAGCCGGTCGGATTCTCCGGATGGTTCTCGGCGAGCTGGCGGATCTCGAAGCCAAGGGTCTGATGGCTGTGCACCACGCCCTTCGGGTCGCGCGTGGTCCCCGAGGTGAAGGCGATCAGCGCGGGGCCTGCCGGATCGGCATCGAGGGTGTCCGCCATGGGTTCCGTCGGCGAGCAGGTCGTCGAAATCACGATCGACGACGCCGACGATCGGCACGTCGGCGCACAGGTCCGGATGGTGCTTCATCCTGCCGAACTCCTCGGCGGTGATGAACACCCGCGGTTGGGCGGTGGACAGGATGTGGGCGAGTTCCTTTCGGCCGTAGAAGTGCACGATCGGCACGACGACGGCACCCAGCAGCGCCGACGCCCAGAACGTCGCCACCGCTTCCATCCAGTTCGGCAACTGGAATGCGACGACGTCACCCGGCCCGACCCCGCGCGACCGCAGGCCTGCCGCAAGTCGCCGCGCGACGTGCTCGACATCGGCGAAGGTGCCGGTGAAGGGACGGACGGTTGAGTGCACGCGGAAGGCCTGCATCGGGCCGCGCCTTGAGCGCCGCGGTCAGCAGGCTGCCGAGGGTGTCCGTTCGTCCACCAGCCCTCGGATTCGTACCGCGCCCTGAGTTCCGCGGGTATCGGCCGGTCGATGGTAGAAAACACACTGCTCACAGTAGAACGCCATTCTCGTCGAAACAAGGTCGGAACTCTTGGCAGGATATTCGGGCCGCGGCCCAGCGTCAGGAGGATGCCGAACTCTGGGCGGACCCGCTTGCCGCCGCGGCGTGGATCAGGGCGAACGCCCTCTACCAGCCTAAAATCGGGCCATGGGTGTCCCGGTCGGCCAGCTCACGCGGGGCACGACGGGCTACAACCGGCTGCGGCGCAGCGACCGCTGGCTGGTGCACGCGCCTCGGGTTCGAGCGGCACTGATCTCGGCCGCCGACCCGTTGGTGGTCGACCTGGGCTACGGCGCACTGCCGGTGACAACGCTGGAGCTGGCGGCGCGGCTGCGCGTCGTGCGCGCCGATGTCCGCGTCGTCGGCCTGGAAATCGACCCCGATCGCGTACGGGCCGCACGCGCCGCGGCAGCGGGCACAGTCGAGTTCGGCCTCGGCGGTTTCGAATTGGCCGGGCTGCGACCGGTTTTGGTGCGCGCGTTCAACGTGCTGCGCCAGTACCCGGTCGAGGCGGTGCCCGGCGCGTGGTCGACGATGCAGCGGCAATTGGCGCCCGGCGGGCTCATCGTCGACGGCACGTGCGACGAGCTGGGCCGGCTCTGCTGCTGGGTGCTCGTCGACGCCGACGGGCCGGTCAGCCTGACGCTGGCCTGCGACCCGTTCACGATCGAGCGCCCTTCGGATCTGGCGGAACGGCTGCCGAAGGTGCTGATCCATCACAACGTCTCGGGGCAGCCGGTCCACACGCTGCTGTCGGCCGCCGACCGTGCGTGGGCCAGTGTGGCCGGGCACGGGGTGTTCGGCCCGCGGGTGCGCTGGCGCGCGATGCTCGACCTGCTGCGCACCGAAGGACTTCCGGTAGAGCCGCCGCGAAGGCGGATGCGCGACGGCGTCCTGTCGGTGCCGTGGTCTGATGTCGGCCCCGTCGGGCCTCCGTGGATCGCGGTCGCGCCGCTACTCTGAACTGCATGCGCGTTGCCCTGGCCCAGATCCGAAGCGGCACCGACCCGACGGCCAACCTGGCGCTGGTCGAGGACTACACCCGGCAAGCGGCCGATGCGGGCGCGCAGTTGGTGCTGTTCCCCGAGGCGACGATGTGCCGTTTCGGCGTTCCGCTCGCCCCGGTCGCCGAACCGCTGGACGGCCCATGGGCATCGGGCGTGCGTGCGATCGCCGAGCGGACCGGAGTCGTCGTCGTCGCGGGCATGTTCGTCCCCGCTGACTCACCACATGGGCAGGCGCGGGTGACCAACACGCTGATCGCCGCCGGGCCCGGAGTCGACACGCACTACGACAAGATCCACCTGTACGACGCGTTCGGCTTCGCCGAGTCGGACACCGTCGCGCCGGGCCGCGATCCGGTGGTGATCACCGTTGACGGGGTCGGCGTCGGCATCACCCTGTGCTACGACGTCCGCTTTCCCGAGCTCTACGTCGAGCTCGCGCAGCGCGGGGCGGAGCTGATCACCGTGCACGCCTCGTGGGGCACCGGCCCGGGCAAGCTCGAGCAGTGGACGCTGCTGGCCCAGGCCCGCGCGATCGACACCACCGGCTTCGTCGCGGCCGTCGACCAGGCCTACGCCGGTGACGAGCTTGCGGCGATCGGGCCCACCGGAGTCGGCGGCAGCGTCGTGGCCTCGCCGGTCGGCGAGGTTATCGCCGTCAGCGGGCGCCGACCCGCAACTTCTCGTCACCGACATCGACCTCGACGCGGCGCAGAAGACGCGAGAGACCATCGCGGTGATGCGCAACCGCGCGGGGTTCGCTCGGCAGTAGGGCAGAATCGCGGGGGTGACCGATCCCTGGGCCCGCCCCAATCAGCCACCACCCCCACCGCCGCAGCATCCGCAGGGCCCGCCGCCGGGCTATCCAGCGCCGCCTCCGCAGCAGGCGCCCCAGCAACCGGCCGGCCCGCCCAAGGACTCCTCGCTGCCTGCGCGGATCAAGCGCCTGTTCCGCGACCCACTGTCCATCGTTCTGGTCGTCGTCATTGTGGTGGCCCTCGTCCTCGCGGGTCTGCTGGCTGGCGAGCTGTATGCCCGCAATCGCGCGGACACCGTGGTGGCCGGGGTCACCGAATGCGTGGTCCAGGATCAGGCCACCGCCTCGTTCGGCGTCATGCCCCCGTTTTTGATCCAGCACATGTCGGGCCACTACACCAACATGCACATCGAGACGGCGGGCAACCAGGTCCGCGACGCCAAGGGTATGAAGGTCAACCTGGACATCAACGACGTCCGCCTCGAGGACACCGCGGACTCCAGCGGTTCGATCGGCTCGCTCGTCGCCAACATCACCTGGTCGGCCGAGGGCATCAAGCAGACCATCCAGGATTCGATTCCGCTCGTCGGCGCGTTCGTCACCGGCGTGACGACGAATCCGTCCGCGGGCACGATCGAGCTGGAAGGCGCGCTTGGCAGCATCGTGGCCAAGCCCGCGGTCGTCGACAACGGGATCGCCCTGCAGGTGACTGAGCTGACCGGCCTGGGCTTCACGTTGCCGCGCGAGACCGTGCAGCCGGCGCTGGACGCGTTCACCTCGCAGCTGACGAAGAACTATCCGTTGGGTATCCATGCCGACTCGGTACAGGTCACCGATTCCGGTGTGGTGAGCCAATTCTCGACGCAGAACGCCACGATTCCCAAGGGTCAGCAGGACCCCTGCTTCGCGGGCCTCTAGACGCGGATCAGTCCGTGTGGTTCCGCCACTTGAAGCTGTTGACGTACTTGCCCATGTCCATGGCGAGTTGAAGGTTGGCGCCGGACGGATGACCTGTCCCGAAGTCGCGGGTGAATTCGTGGTAGGGCCCGATCGCGGCGGCGACCAACGCGTAGTCGTTCTTGACCGCAACCATGACCACCAGCCGTAGCCGCGTGTAGGTGCCGCTCGAGTCCTGCGGGTAATCGTCGGCGATGACGCCGTAACCCGGTTCGTATCCGACCATGGCGTTGGGAATCTCGTAATCGGTGACGGCGTCCGGGTACTTCTCGCCGATCAACTCCTCGGCGATCTCGTTCGCCGTGCGGTCTCCGGCGGGCATCCCGAACAACTGCAGTCTGCCGGTGTCACCGCCGACGAAGTCGAGGTCGACACCGTCCGGATTCAGTGTCGCTTCGTAGGCCGAACCCGGACCCGGGTACTGCACCGAGAATTCGCCGTCCTGGGAAACGAAGCGTGGGTTCGATTCGATCGGATCGGCGATGGGAGGACGCCCGCAGTCCGGCGGGCACACGTACTTGGCAGGCGCCGGAGTGGCCAGCACCGCCGCGGTCACCCCCGCTGCGGCCACGACCACAGCGCCCGCTCCCAACCTCGTCAGCAGCCACGTGTGCGAGGTTTCGCGCACCGGCACCGCCGCATACGACTCGGCGGGCATCGCGTAACCCGGCCACACCTGGGTCCCGGTGTCGCCGGTGTCCGCGCGGCGTGCCATGCGCGAGGTCCGCGACGCGGCGCGCGCAGCGACACCGCAGTTGGGGCAGAACGGCATATCGGGAACGACGTGGTCGCAGTGTGGGCACAGCACGTGCCCGTCCGGATTCGCGGGATCATGCTCCTCGTACAGAAGGGCCGCCTGCAGCCCGACCCTCGCGGCGAGCAGGGCGAACACCGCAACCAACACATGAAGCCCGAAGTGCAAGCCCTGCAGCAGCGGAGTGGCCTCTCATCGAGGCCCAATGCGAGCGTAAAGCCCAAGCGCCACAACCACACTGGACACGATGAACGACCGTCGGCCGAACCACAGTGCCGCGCCGACGAGGCCGCCCATCGCCGCAACGGTCAACGGCAGCGTGATCGCCTGGATGCCCGCCTGGACGAGCAGCACGCTCGCGGGTCGGTCATCGGCCGTCACCCCGGTGGCGAACTGGGGAGCCAACCGGGTCAGCGTCGCCGCGGCGGTGAAGCCGAGTCGCGCCCAGCGCCCCGATCACGAAGCCGTCCAACGACTCTCGGGTGCCCGGTCGCCACAGCCGGATCACCACCGCCGGAACCAGCGCAAGGACCGCCGCGCCGACCGGAACCGCCAGTCCGACCAACATCGCCTGCGCGTCGGACTCGTCTGCACCGAGCGCGACGTCGTAGGCGTCGGCGATGATCGCGCCGGTCACGAGGGCATAGCCGACGCCGAGCGCGATGCCCATCGCGGCGGTCAGCAGCCAGGGAACGGATCGGCAGATCGCGATGGATGTCCGACTCGTAGAGGTACAGCAGGAACATCAGCGGGAGCCCGAGCACGCCGACCGCGACCAGCGGCGCCTGCCATCGCAGCAGGGCGAACCCGATCATCACCAGGAGCAGGATTGCCACTCCCACTCGAAACGGCGTACGCGACCTGTGCGGCAGATGCGGAAAGAGCGTGCTGACCACCGACATTCGCAGCGTGTGCTCACCCGGCGCCGCGGCGTACGCGCCGAGCCGAAGGCGGCCCCGGCCATCCCCGCGCGCGGCCGAGAGTTGCGCGCCGCAGGTTCCGCAGAACGCCGCGGCGGCCACATCGGTTTCGCACACCCGGCAGGCCATCGTGGGCAGACCAGCTGTGGCGTTCACCGACGTGCCACGCCCTTCTGCACGTCGAGGAGATTGCGGGCGAGGTTGTAGGTGTTCGGGCTGCCCAGACCGGTCACCAAGTCGTATCCGGGCTGGGCGAGGTCGACCGCATTGCCGCCCGTGCGCACGTCGCGGAAGCCGGGGAGGTTGGCACCCGCCGCGACCCGGTACAGCAATGGGTTCAGGTTCCCGAGCGGACGACCGCCATTCGCCTCGCAGGTACTGGTTCATCAACACGGTCAGCGCCGCCCAGATCGGCGCGGACTGCGAGGTGCCGCCGCCCATCACCTCGGTCCCTTTGAAGATGAACCGGACGCCGGTGAACGGGTCGGCGACGGCGGATACGTCCGGCGACAGGCGGCGTTCGTCGGCGTCTCGATGCACGGTCAGCCGGTTCTGCCACTCGGGCCGGTCGAACAGCGTCGACACGCCGCCGCTCGTGCCTTGCGACAACGGCGAATCCACCCATGGTTGTTCGGCAAGGTACTGCCCACGCGGGCCGGTCGACAGTGAGGTTCCGCCCACCGCGGTCATCTCGGGCAGCGCCGCGACGGAGTTCAATCCGATGTCATCCGGTCCCGGCGGAGACGAGAACTCGTCGCCGCCTTTGCATTCCAGGCCTGCGGTGTCTCCGCGTCGCGTCGAACGCCGACGTGCCGCGCTTCTGCGCGGCGACCAAGGCGGCCTGGACGGGCGCCAGATCCGCGGCGGTGACGAGCGCTTCGCATCCCCACCCGATCGACAGGCTCCACACCGCCCCGGGGAACTGCCGATCGGTCTCCTCGAACATTCGGCCGATCTTCTCGTAGGCTCCGTCGCCCTCCACCGTCGGCCGTGCGTTGACGACGACCAACCGCGCATCGGGCGCAATCGCATGTGCCACTTGAAGATCCATCGCCGTCTCGCCGTGCTCTTCGGTCCGGCTGGCCCCCGACCAGTACGGGCGTGAATCGCGGGCAGCCCGGAGCTGTCGGCGAAGGCGTCGAGGTCCGCTTGGTCGGCCTTGTCGAACGCGAAGAACACGATCGTCGCGCCCTTGCCGGTGAAGCCCGCCTCGGCGAGCGGAGTCGCGTTGTACGCCTCCAACAACCCGGCGGGCGTCAATCCGCCTTTCGGCACGTCCAGCGGGAGCATGCCGGGGCTGGAGATGCTGTGCGGCGTGTAGCCCATGATGCGGCCGGTCGCGTTGACGACATCGCGCAGCGGCGAGGGAACGGCGGGCTGCTGCGGCGAGGCGTAGAAGACCTGGCCCTTGCGGCCCCGGTAGTCGTGCACCGGCACCGCGAAGGCGCCCGCCACGTCTGCCGCGGCACCCTCGACGATCGCCCAGCGGTCGCCGGGTCGCCAGCGCACCTCGAGGCCTCTCGTGCTCGCCCATTGCATCAGCGCGTCGGGACGACCCGAGTCGGCCAGCGTGACGGTGAGTTGCGCGTTACCCGTGCGCGACGGGCCCAGGTCGGTGGAGCTCGCCAGCAGCGACGCGTACGGCCCAGTGATCGCCGCGCGGACTCCGCGCGGGCGCAGCCGGCGCAGAGGCCGGATGCGACGATCAGAGCCGCCGCGGCGATGAGCGCCGAGAGTCGACGCCGAGTGTCCTTAGTGATCGCCAGGTACGGCCGTCGGAGCCGGCGGCGCGAGGACGCTCGGCGAGAACGGATTTGGCGCGCCCGGTTCGAGACGCGGAGCATTCTCGGTCGGCGACGCCGGAGCCGGCGTCGTGGTCGTGGTCGTTGTCGTCGTGGTCGTGGAGGTCTCCGGCGCCTTTTCCTCTTCCTTGGCGCACGATGCGGTCATCAAGCCCATCGCGAGGATGGCGCTGAGACCGGCAACGGCCGGGAGACGACGAAGCAAACGCTTCTGAGTGGTCATGGAGTGGATCCTCATCCTTTGTGTTCACCTGCAATGAGATGACTTCCAGGGATAGATCTTCGCATACTTTGATCGAGATCACAGCAAATATTTACGATTGGCCCGGCTATTCGCTGTCGGCGTCAAACCCATTGAGGACCGCGCGCGTGCCGGACAGTCCCAGCCGGGTGGCACCGGCGTCGAGCATCGCGATCGCATCGGCGGCGGTGCGGATGCCACCGCTGGCCTTGATCCCCAGCCGGTCCCCGACGGTGCGTGCCATCAACTCGACCGCGCGCACCGACGCGCCGCCGCTGGGGTGAAACCCGGTGGACGTTTTCACGAAATCAGCGCCGGCGTCCTGCGGCAATGCGGCACACGTCGATCAGCCTCTGCTCGCCGCCGATGGCCAGGATGGCCGCAGACTCCACGATCACCTTCAGGACGACGTCGAGCCGGTATCGCATCGAAGACCGCGGTGATGTCGCCCTGCACCGCGTCGAAGGTCGCCCTCGAGGGCCGAGCCGACATCGATCACCATGTCGATCTCGTCGGCGCCGGCGTCGACGGCCAGCCGGGCCTCCTCGGCCTTGATCGCCGAAAGATGTTTGCCTGACGGGAATCCCACGACCGATGCGATGGCGTATCCGCCCGTCCGGAACGACTTCGGCGGTCGCGACCATCGTCGGTGACACGCACACCGCGAACACTTCGAGTTCGTCCGCCTCGTGCAGCAGCGCCACGACGTCGGCCTCGGTCGCCTCCGGCTTGAGCAAGGTGTGGTCGACGAGCGCGGCCACGCCCTCGCGGGTGTGGTGCCGCACTAGAACGGTTCTTCGGTGCCGCCGGGGTTGCAACGCGTCGACACAAGCGTTTGGTCGTCCACCTTCGGGCGCCAAGGCTCGAGGTTCCAACTCGTCTTGCCGGGCTCACCCAGTTCCGCCAGTTCCCAGTGGCAGATGAACTGCTCATACATTCCCGGCATGTCGGCGTCCGGCGACAGCGCCAGTACCTCGGCCCAGGCAGCCGCCTCGTCGCTGACGGTGGCCACCAGGGACGCTTCGCCGACCGGCCTGCGTGGGGAACACCCGCAGACTCGACAGGTCGCCCCATTTCGCCCACTCGACGTGGTCGACATAGGGCGGCGCGGTGCCGGGATCGGCGACGGCGGAGGGGGTGAGGAAGACGCGGCACGAACAAAGCCGCGGCCGCGAACGCGGCCGTGGTGAAGCGGCGCACTAGCGCGACTTCCCCTGAACTTCGAGGATCTTGGGCCGCACGTCGACGAGGTAGACGCCGGCGGCGACCGCGGCGATCGCGGCGCCGGTGACCTGAAGCACGAGGGCCAGCAGCACAGCAACGCCGAGGATCACCAGCCACACCGGCTTGGTGAGCTTGTCGGCGGCGGTGTAGGCGTCCGGCCGCTGCATCGCCGCATGCACGAACGCATAGACCGCCGCGACAGTCACCGCGATCTGCAACGCAAAGAGGACGTAACTCACAAGGCCTTGGAGCTCCACGCTCTCCAGCCTATGCGGGTTACGTCCCCTTGGTCGACTCTGGGCTCTACGGCCCAGGTGTCGAATCGACTACTTCTGAGTGACCTTCTTGGCCGCGGCCTTCTTGGCCGGAGCCTTCTTGGCCGGAGCCTTCTTGGCGGGGGCCTTCTTGGCCGGGGCCTTCTTGGCGGCCTTCTTCGGCAGCTCGACGCCGACCAGCTTGGCGGCGCGCTCGCCGACCGCGCGGGTCTGCGACGCGACGTTGCCCAGCGCCTCCTGAGTCAGCTCGACGGCCTGGTCCGACAGAGCCGTCGACGCGGCTCGCGGCCCTCCTCGAGTGCATTGGTGCTGCGCAGCCGCTCGAGGGCGGCCTCGCCGCGCTCGACGAGCTTGTTGTAGCGTGGTCTGCGCGGCATCGGCGTAGGTCTCGGCGAACTTGCGCAGCTCGTCGGAGTTCAGCCGCTCACGCAGATCGCCGAACTGCGTCGGCAGGTCCTCCTGCAGCTTGGTCAGCCGGGCGCGGCTCTCCTCGACGCGCGACTCGGCGTCGGTGCGGGCTTCGCCAGCGCGCTCACGCAGCGTCGCCACGATCTCGTTGACCCGCTCGAGGGCCAGATCGGCGGCACCCACGGCGGCGAGCAGCGGGGCCTTCAGGTCGTCGACGGTCGGCTGAGCGGTGTGGTCTTGGCCGGCTTCTTCGTAGCCATGTCGTAATTCCTTTCAGTTCAGGGATTTCGTTCGGATGTTCGTCGGTCAGTCGAAAGTTCTAATCAGTCGTCGGCTCCTCGTCTCCTTGGGTACCTTCGGCTTCGTTCTGTTGGCAAAACGACGTGTAGATGTCGAGCAGCACTTGCTTCTGCCGCTCGGTGATCGCCGTGTCGGTGACGATGGCGTCGCGGACCTCGCTGGGGTCGCTGGGCTCCAGGATCCCGGCTCTGCACGTAGAGCACTTCCGCGGACACCCGCAGCGCCTTGGCGATCTGGCTGAGCACGTCGGCGGAGGGTTTCCGCAATCCCCGCTCGATCTGGCTGAGGTAGGGATTGCTGACACCGGCCTTCTCGGCCAACTGCCGGACGGATACCTGCGCAGCCTCGCGTTGCGTCCGGATGAAGCTGCCGATGTCCTGGGCAGCGTTGGACACGACGGCGGCAAGATTTTCATCCTGCGGCATGCGTGGCCCCCTCGTGCGTCGGGTATCCGGTTAGTGACGACACCAACCGTACGACGGGGTGCTAACTTTTGCAAGCACTAGTTAGCGCAGGTCAGAAGGCTAGCTGGGCTATCGAATAGATAATCAGGCCGGCAAGGGACCCGACCACAGTGCCGTTGATCCGGATGAATTGCAGGTCACGACCCACATGCAATTCGATGCGTCGGCTGGCCTCGTCGCCGTCCCAGCGCTCGATGGTTTCGGTGATGATTGCTGTGATCTCCGCCCCATATTGGGTCACCAGGTGTTGAGCGGCGCGAATGATCCAGTTGTCGACCTTGTCGCGCAGGTCGGCGTCGTCGCGCAGCGATTCGCCGATGTGCATGACCGAGTCGGCGATGCGGGTGCGCAGCGCCGACGACGGATCGTCGACCGACTCGAGGAAGATCCGTTTGGCGGCGGTCCACGCGGTCTCGGCGGCCTTGGCGATCTCGTCGCGGGCCATGATCTGCTCCTTGACGTTCTCGGCCTTGCCGATCGTGTCCGCGTCGTGCTGCAGGTCGTCGGCGAACTCGAACAGGAACCGGGTCGCCGAGCGTCGCAGCTCATGGTCGGGGTTGCGGCGGACCTTGTCGGTGAAGTCCATCAGCTCGCGGTGGATGCGGTCACCGATGAGGTTGTCCACCCAGCGCGGCGACCAGGTCGGCGAGTCGCGCTCGATCACGCGCTCGATGATCGGGCCACCGTTGAGCGACCACTGGAACGCGCGGTCGGCGAGCAACTGCAGCAGCGCCTCCTGGCGGCCTTCGGCCAGCAGCGTGGCCAGCACCCGGCCGATCGGCGGACCCCACTGTGGCTCGGCGATGCGCTTGACGATCATTCGGTCCAGTACGTGCTGCACGTCATCGTCGCGCAGCATCTCGACCAAAACCCTTAGTGCCGTTGATGTCTCGGCGGCGACGCGCTCGGCGTGCGCGGAGTCCGAGAGCCATTTGCCGAGCCGGTCGGCGACGTGCGCGTCGCGCAGTTTGGTCTCGACGACCTCCGGCGACATGAAGTTCTCCCGGACGAACATGCCCGAGGCCCTCGCCGAGCTGATCCTTTTTGCGCTTGATGATCGCGGTGTGCGGGATGGGGATGCCCAGCGGGTGCTTGAACAGAGCGGTGACCGCGAACCAGTCGGCCAGCGCGCCGACCATGCCTGCCTCGGCAGCGGCCCTGACGTATCCGACCCAGGCCGCGGCACCGTCGGCCTGGGCCCAGCTGCACAGCAGGAAGACGACCGTGGCACCGAGGAGAAACGACAGCGCGACGACCTTCATCCGGCGCAGCCCGCGGCGGCGCTCGGCGTCCGCGGCGCTGTCGGCACCGGCCAGCGACTCGGCGAAACTGGGGCGCGCAGCGCAGGTCCGTCATGGCGCGTCCGCCGACGTTGGGTCTGTGTGCCACCCCTTCATCATCCGCTACCCGCGCCGTGCGCGGCGGCTCCGACAACGCCTGAGGTCAAGATCGCCCGTATCATCGAGGAGCGACGGACGGAATATGACGACAGTGGCACAAAGGAACCCGCCGGTGGCGGTGAAAACCGATGGGCGCAAAAGGCGCTGGCACCAGCACAAGGTGGATCGCCGCAATGAGCTGGTCGACGGCACTCTCGAGGCCATCCGGCGACGCGGCAGCAATGTCAGCATGGACGAGATCGCGGCCGAGGTCGGCGTCTCCAAGACCGTGCTGTATCGCTACTTCATCGACAAGAACGACCTGACGACCGCGGTGATGATGCGGTTCGCGCAGATCACGCTGATACCGAACATGGCCGCCGCACTGTCGTCGAATCTGGACGGATACGACCTGACCCGCGAGATCATCCGCGTCTACGTCATGACGGTGGCCGACGAGCCCGAGCCGTACCGGTTCGTGATGGCGAACAACTCCGCGAGCCGGAGCAAGGCGGTCGCGGACTCCGAGCGGATCATCGCGCGGATGCTTGCGGTCATGTTGCGTCATCGCATGGTCGAGGCGGGCATGGACACCGGCGGCGCGGAGGCGTGGGCGTACCACACCGTCGGCGGCGTGCAGCTGGCCACGCACTCGTGGATGTCGAACCCGCGGATGAGCTCCGACGAGCTGATCGACTACCTGACAATGCTGTCGTGGAACGCGCTGTGCGGGATCGTCGAGGTCGGCGGATCGCTGGACAAGTTCCGGGCGCAGCCGCACCCGTCGCCGATGCTGCCGCCGCAGCTGCTCGACTAGCCCGACCGCAGGACTAAGCCCTAATAGCTCACACCACGACTAACCTGCGAGCATGTCTGAAACCGCCGACCTGCCTTCGCTGTGGACTCACGAGCCGCACATCCACCTGGAGTTCAAGCCGGGCCAGTCCGTCGCCGAGATCGACCCGGACGCCACCCCCGGATTCAAGGGCTCGAAGAAGGACGCCCCGGATCTGCAGGACGAGCGCAACGAACGGTTCGCCGAACTGCAGGAGAAGCTCTACGCGAGCAGTCGTGCGGGCGACAACCGCAAGATCCTGCTGGTGCTGCAGGGCATGGACACCGCGGGCAAGGGCGGCATCGTCAAACACGTTGTCGGTGCGGGTAATCCACAAGGCATCAGATATGCCAGCTTCGGCAAGCCGACCGAGGAAGAACTCGCACATGACTTCCTCTGGCGGATCGAGCGAGCAGCTGCCCACCCCTGGCCATATCGGCGTGTTCGACCGCTCGCATTACGAGGACGTGTTGATCGTGCGGGTGCACGACCTGGTACCGCCCGAGGTGTGGGGCGCCCGCTACGACATCATCAACGACTTCGAGAAGCGCCGTGGCCGCCAATGACACGACCATCATCAAGGTCGCGATGTTCGTCTCGCTCGACGAGCAGAAGGAGCGGCTGTCAGAACGGTTGGATCGGCCGGACAAGTACTGGAAGTACAACCCCGCCGACATCGACGAGCGGCTGCTGTGGCCCAAGTACCAGGAGGCCTACCAGGCGATGCTCGAGCGCACCTCCACCGAGTTCGCGCCGTGGCACGTAATCCCCTGCAACCGCAAATGGTACAGCCGGCTGGCGATCACCGAGCTACTCATCGAAGCGCTCGAGGGTCTCGACTTGAGTTGGCCGCCAGCCGATTTCGATGTCGAAGCGGAGAAGAAGCGCCTCGCCAAGTCCTGATCCCCTCGCGTCGAGACGACGGTTTCTCGCCAACGACGAAGTGTGCATGCGGACCAGCATCGACTGCACAACGCCTGCGAGAACCGCCTACGACATCGGTCGGCGTGTGCACGGCGACACCGCGATCATGCGCATCGACGCAATGCTCAATGCAACAGGCTGCACGACTGCGCAGGTTAGGCACATCGCCGATCGTTATCCAGGCGCCCGAGGTATCCGGCGACTCCGCGCGGCTCTTGATCTCGCCGATGGCGGCGCCGAGTCGCCGAAAGAGACCGAGTTGCGACTGCTGTTGATCCGCGATGGATTGTCCCGGCCCGTCACGCAAATCCGAGTGGGTAGGCGTCGCGTCGACATGGGGTGGCCCGAGTGGAAGGTGGGTGTGGAGTATGACGGCGAGCATCACTGGACCAGCCCACGTGACCATGCCAATGACATCGAGCGCCTCGAATATCTTGCCGCACAGGGCTGGACCATTGTGCGCGTCAGTGCGCGTCAACTCCGTTTCGATCGCGCAGTTGTTCTGGCGCGTGTACGACGTGCGCTCGCTCAGTACGTGTAGAAGCCGCGACCCGATTTCTTGCCCAGCTGGCCGGCCTCGACCATGCGCAGCAGCAGCGGCGGCGGGGCGTAGTGCGGGTCCTTCAACTCCTCGAACATCGAGTCCGCGATCAGCTTCATCGTGTCGAGCCCGATGAGGTCCGAGAGCCGCAGCGGTCCCATCGGATGCGACAGCCCGGCGACGATTGCCGTGTCGACGTCCTCGACCGTGGCCATGCCGGCCTCGACCATGCGGATGGCCGACAGCAGATAGGGCACCAGCAGCGCGTTGACGACGAAGCCCGACCGATCGCTACACCGCACCACCTGCTTGCCAAGCACATCGCTTGCGAACCGTTCGACCCGCGCCGCGGCCTCCTCGCCGGTCACCAGCGTGCTGATCAGCTCGACAAGCGGAAGGACCGGCACCGGATTGAAGAAGTGCAGGCCGAGCACGCGGCTCGGATTCTTCGTTGCCGCAGCGATTTTCATGATCGGGATGCTGGACGTATTGGACGCCAGAACCGCATCGGGATCGGTGATGAGCTCGTCGAGTTGGGCGAAGATCTTGGCCTTGACGGCCTCGTCCTCCACGACCGCCTCGATCACGAGCTGACGGTCCCACAGGTCGGCGAGGCTCGTTGTGAACGTCAGCCTCGCCAGCGCGGCGTCCCGGTCGTCTGCACTGAGCTTGCCCTTGCTCGCCGCGCGGTCGAGCGATGCGGTGATGCGGTTACGGCCCGCGGAGATCAGCGCTTCGGTCGGCTCGTAGACGACCACGTCCGCGCCGGCTTTCGCCGACACCTCGACGATGCCCGAGCCCATCTGCCCGGCGCCGACGACGCCCACACGTTGAATGCTCACTTGTCTCTCCCTTCGCAGCATCAGGCCCCGCCCAATATAAGGACGGGGCCCGATGTCAGTACTAACGGCTCAGTGGAACTGGCCCTCTTCGGTCGAACCGGTCAGCGCCGTGGTCGAGCTGGTCGGGTCCACGGTGGTGGCGATCCGGTCGAAGTAGCCCGCGCCGACCTCGCGCTGGTGCTTGGTCGCGGTGTAGCCGCGCTCCTCGGCGTTGAACTCGCGCTCCTGCAGTTCGACGTAGGCGCTCATCTGGTTGCGGGCGTAGCCGTAGGCCAGATCGAACATCGAGTAGTTCAGGGCGTGGAAGCCGGCCAGCGTGATGAACTGGAACTTGAAGCCCATCGCACCGAGCTCCTTCTGGAACTTCGCGATGGTCGCGTCGTCGAGGTGCTTCTTCCAGTTGAACGACGGCGAGCAGTTGTAGGCCAGCATCTGGTCGGGGAACTCGCTCTTGACGCCCTCGGCGAACTTCGCCGCCAGCTCGAGATCCGGGGTGCCGGTCTCCATCCAGATCAGATCGGAGTACGGCGCGTAGGCCCTGGCGCGCGCGATGCACGGCTCCAGGCCGTTCTTCACGCGGTAGAAGCCTTCCTTGGTCCGCTCACCGGTGATGAACGGCTGGTCGCGCTCGTCGACATCGGAGGTGATCAGCGTCGCCGCCTCGGCATCGGTGCGGGCGATGACCAACGTCGACACGTCGGCCACGTCGGCTGCGAGGCGGGCGGAGGTCAGGGTGCGGATGTGCTGCTGGGTCGGGATCAGCACCTTGCCGCCGAGGTGGCCGCACTTCTTCTCCGAGGCCAGCTGGTCCTCCCAGTGTGAACCTGCGACGCCCGCGGCGATCATCGCCTTCTGGAGCTCGTAGACGTTGAGCGCGCCACCGAAGCCGGCTTCACCGTCGGCAACGATCGGGGCGAGCCAGTTCTCGATGGAGGTGTCGCCCTCGACCTTGGCGATCTGGTCGGCGCGCAGCAGTGCGTTGTTGATGCGGCGAACGACCTGGGGAACCGAGTTGGCCGGGTAGAGGCTCTGGTCTGGGTACGTGTGGCCGGACAGGTTGGCGTCACCGGCGACCTGCCAACCGGACAGGTAGATGGCCTTGAGGCCGGCACGGACCTGCTGAACGGCCATGTTGCCGGTCAGCGCACCGAGGGAGTTGACGAACTCCAGGTCGTGCAGCTGCGACCACAGCACCTCGGCACCGCGGCGGGCCAGCGTGGCCTCCTCGACGACCGAACCCTGCAGGGCAACCACGTCGGCCGGGGTGTAGGTGCGGGTGAGGCCCTTCCACCGGGGATTGGTGTCCCAGTCCTTCTGGATCTCTTCGGGTGACTTCGGCTGGCCAACGGTAGACATGGTGCTCCTCCAATTTCCGAGCGTTCGTTACACAATCGCTGTGGTGTCGCCGGTGGCCCCGGCTTGTTAACACCTCGACAGTTTCACTGCCGCGCTAACTCGAGGATGCACCAACCTATATCCGCAGGTCCACCCGTTTGGCTTGCCAATTTTCGCCAAGGCGTCGCGCTAACTTGCCAACTTTGCGAAGTAGCAATTGTCTGTACCGGTTCAGTAGCTACTGGCCAGTAGCCGATTTGCGCTGGTCAGTACGCCCGTACTGTTAAACCGTGAACGTCAGAGCGCGAAGAGGCAGGCGACGGCTTTCGTCTCGTCGCCGACCGCATATGTGAGCGTTGTAACAGTGCGATCCGCCAGTTCCGGACCGAACTTGTCGGTGGATCCGGGTCCGTGGACATGGGTGATGATCTCGAGCTTGTCGCCGAGTGCCACCGGGGCATCGTGCTCGATGGTCACCCGCAAGGGTGCGCGGAGAAGCTCGGGTGCCTCGGGTGCGTTGAAGAGGTAGTCCTCGACCACGCTCCAGTACACGGAGTTGTTCATGTGGTCGAAGATGTCGATGTCGCTGACGCGGACCGGATACTCGCGGATCTCGTCCGCATCCTCGCGGCTGCCCGCCTTCAAATATGCCTTCCATCGCAGCCGGTCGACATCGGTGGTGCGCTGCAGGCCCTCGAGGAAGTCGTCCGAGATGCGCGCGGGCCCCTGTGTCTCGCGGTTGATGTTGATCCAGAAGGCCTCGGACTCCATCAGGCCCGCCGTTTCGTCCATCGATGCGCACGCGCATCTCACACCACCGGTTGGAGGTTCCCGAGCACCAGCGGCGCAACCGCAGCATGTCCTTGAACACGATGGGCCTGATCAGGTCGACCATCGTGCGGCGCACGATCCACAGCGGATGCGTTTCCTCGAAGCCCATTTCACGCAGTTGATCCGAGCCGATGTCCTGGATGTGCCGGGTGGCGGCGTCGAACTTGAGCCTGCCCTCGCGGTCGACGTCGGCGACGCGCAGCGGCCACTCGATGTCGAATACGTCGGGGTGCGGATCGGGCACAGGCATCATGGCCTTCACCAGCCCCGTGCTACCTCCCATGAGCCACGATCCTGCCACAGCCGCCGAAATGCCAACAATGCGAAGGTGGGCTTCGCAACGTTGTTACGCTGGTTGACGTGGCGAAAACCTTCGTCGGCCCGCGGGTCAGACAGCTTCGCAGTGAACGCGGCTTCAGCCAGGCGTCACTCGCCCAGATGCTGGACATCTCGCCGAGTTATCTGAACCAGATCGAGCATGACGTGCGCCCGCTGACGGTGTCCGTGCTGCTGCGCATCACCGAGGTCTTCGGCGTCGACGCGACGTTCTTCGCATCCCAGGACGACACCCGACTGGTCGCCGAGTTGCGGGAGGTGACCATGGACCGCGACGTCGACATCGATGTCGACCTCGCCGAAGTCGCCGACATGGTCGGCTCGCACCCGACGCTGGCCCGCGCGATGGTCAACCTGCACCGGCGTTATCGCCTCACCACCACGCAGTTGGCTGCGGCGACCGAGGACCGGTTCTCCGACGGTAGTGGCTTCAGCTCCGGGTCAGGGGCGATCACCATGCCCCACGAGGAAGTACGTGACTACTTCTATCAGCGGCAGAACTATCTGCATGAGCTCGACACCGCGGCCGAGGAGCTCACGATCAGCCTGCGTATGCACCGCGGCGACCTCGCCCGCGACCTGTCCGACCGGCTGAAAGCGGTGCACGGCGTTACCATTCGGCGCCGCATGGATCTCGGCGATACGGTGCTGCACCGCTACGACCCGGCGACGAAGACCCTGGAAATCGGCAACCATCTGTCGTCCGGGCAGACGGTGTTCAAGATGGCGGCGGAACTGGGCTATCTGGAGTACGGCGACCTGATCGATGAGCTCGTCGGAGAGGGCAAGTTCACCAGCGACGAGTCGACGACCCTGGCCCGGCTCGGGCTGGCCAACTATTTCGCGGCGGCAACGGTGTTGCCCTATCGGCAGTTTCACGATGTCGCCGACAGCTTCCGCTACGACGTCGAACGTCTCTCGGCGTTCTATTCGGTGTCCTACGAGACGGTCGCGCACAGGCTCTCGACACTGCAGCGGCCGTCCATGCGCGGCGTGCCGTTCTCGTTCATTCGCGTCGACCGCGCAGGAAATATGTCAAAGCGGCAGTCCGCCACGGGCTTTCACTTCTCCTCAAGCGGCGGCACCTGCCCGCTGTGGAACGTCTACGAGACGTTCGCCAACCCGGGAAAGATCGGAGTGCAGATCGCGCAGATGCCCGACGGCCGCAACTACATGTGGGTCGCGCGAACGGTGGAGCGCCGTGCGCGGCGATACGGTCAGCCGGGCAAGACGTTCGCGATCGGCCTCGGCTGCGAGCTCCGGCATGCGCACCGGCTCGTCTACTCGGAGGGGCTGGACCTCTCCGGCGAAGCCGCAACGCCGATCGGCGCAGGCTGCCGGGTCTGCGAGCGCGACAACTGCCCGCAGCGGGCATTCCCCGCGCTGGGCCGCGCACTGGACATCAACGAACATCGCAGCACCGTTTCGCCGTACCTGGTGAAGCAGCCCTAGCGGTTCACGTCTATAGACTCGCTTCGGTGAGCGCAATCGAGCCGGCACGCATCGCGCCAGGCGGATTCAAGGAACTCGGCCCGTTCAACTGGGCGATCGCCAAGCTCGGTGCAAGGGCGATCCGGGCGCCCAGATTCAGTCTGTTCAATGTGATTGGCCAACACCGGCTTCTCTTCCTGGCGTGGCTGCCGTTCAGCGGAATGCTGCTCGGACTGCTGAGCAAGCTTCCGGTCAAGGACGCCGAGGTCGTCATCCTGCGTGTCGGACATCTCCGCAACTGCGAGTACGAACTGCAACAGCACCGCCGACTCGCGCGCACGCGGGGCATCGGGGCCGACGTCCAGGACAAGATCTTCGAGGGGCCCGATGCCGAGGGCCTGACCGACCGTCAGCGCGCGCTCATCACCGCCACCGACGAATTCGTCGTCACCCGTGGTGTGTCACCCGAGACCTGGGCGACGTTGGCCACCCATCTGACCAAACAACAGCTGATTGAATTCTGCATGCTGGCCGCCCAATACGACGGGCTGGCGGCCACCATCACGACGCTCAATGTGCCACTGGACTTCGCGGACTGAAGCCGCCACAGTCTTCCCATGGAACTCAGGCTCGAAGTAGTGGTGCTGCCCGTGGCCGATGTCGACCGCGCCAAGGCTTTTTACGAATCGCTCGGCTTTCGGCTCGACGCCGACGTTTCCGCCGACGGCGGCTTCCGGGTCGTCCAGGTACTCCACCCGGGTCGCCAGCATCGATCATCTTCGGCAGTGGCGTATCCAACGCCGCGCCTGGTTCGGCACCGGGCCTGTACCTCATCGTGGATGACATCCTGGCTTCCCGCGAGTATCTCGCGGCGCGCGGTGTCGATGTGTCGGAGGTCTATCACGACGCGGGTGGGGTGTTCGAGCACGCGGGCACCGACCACCGGGTGCCAGGGCCGGACCCGGCTCGCGGAAGCTACGCGTCGTTCGCGTCGTTCAGCGATCCCGACGGCAATGGCTGGGTGCTGCAGGAGATCACCCAGCGCCTGCCCGGCCGCTAACGGCCGTCTAACCCGCCGGCACTTCCGGTATCAGAGGAAGCGCGGGCTCCGTCCCGCCCACCGGCGGAAATTCTTCCACTGGGGGCGGAGCCGCGACGACCTCGCCGAACGGGCCGGGTTCGGCGGGCGGAGGTACCTCGGCCGGCAACGGAGCGACGACGTCGTTGACCGGACCGAACACCGGAGGTTGTTCGGGTGGCGGCGGGGGCGGAGCCACACATGACGGAATGGGCTGCGGCGTCATGGACAGCAGGAAGGGATCACAGTCTGCAGAGGCATGGCCCGCCAAACCCAGCGCACCCCCGGCCACGACTGCAGCGGCGAATGAGGCGTTGGCCGCCTTCTTGATCAGGGTCGCGTATCGCGGTTCAGTCATCCGGACAGCGTAGTAGTAAGTGAGGATTTTGGGCGCTTTTCGGCGATGGTCACGAACGTGCACAGGTTGTCCACAGCTCGTGTGCGCGGGAAAGTTGCTGTGCGGCATCCCCGGAATCCGCGTCGAAGAATGCCGACTGTAGCGCCTCACCGACAGCGGAGTTCTTTACCCAGTCGAGTACCGTTGCCTTGAAGGCGGATTCGAATGGCTTCCGATTCGTGAACACCGCATCGAGCAGATCGGCGAGGTGCCTCGTGGCGGGCAGCGTCCCGACGGCCAGCAGGGAATCCAGATGCGGGGTCAGCGGCAGCGCACACCAGTCGAGAAGGTCGAGTGCCGCGGCGGAATCCGAAAAATAGCCCAGCTCAAGCGGATACGCGACGAGAAGGTGCGCCCACACCGCATCGACGACCTCACGAACGGCCATGAGTTCCTCGGTCGCCAAGTAGGCAGCCGATCCTTGAGGTCGGCAAGACGGAAGTCGAAGACCGGCGCCCGCGTGTGCAGCATCAGGTCGATGAGGCGGGGAAAGAAATGGCGCAGTGCGTCGTCGTCAAGTGCCATCACGTGAATCGCGGTGAGCTGCGGTAGCGAGAGCGACTGCAACGGCGTTGCGCGAATGTCGTGTGCGGAGAACTCCGGGCCGCACTGCTCACACACCCACACCGGTTCCGGACATGAATACGCCGCGAACTGTCGGTACAGCAGGTCAAGACTGGCGGTCACTCTCACGAGACGCCGATGA
>CAVYCT010000004.1:0-79695 GCA_963766945.1 uncultured Actinomycetota bacterium | reverse complement strand
TCCATTTCGAGCCCAACAGTGCCGACGCCGACAGACCGGCGAGGACACCGCGCCGTCGGGACCACAGCCACGCGGCGCGCGATCGCTCCGTCGCCGAAAGCTCAACCCCGCGCGGCGCATAAACGCCTGGATACACAGGTACGTAGAGCCGTCGCAATTCCCTGGTGGTTAACGCCCCTGCCGCCAACACGTCTGCGCCCCGGAACGGCCAATCGAACTCCCCCATGGCCGCAGGGTGCTCACGACAACCGACAGAATTTCGTCAGTGTGCGGATTTATCCACAACCTCGGCGTGTTGCGAATGAAACCGCACACTCGCCGGAAAATCGTCAGCCGATGAAGCGGACGATCGACTCCGCAACCGCGGCGGGCTTGTCCGAGCCGTCGATCTCGATCGTCGTCGTCACGGTCGCCTGAACGGCACCATCGAGCTTCGTCGACCTTGGAGATCTCCGCCCGGGCACGGATCTTCGCCCCCACCTTCACCGGCGTGATGAAGCGAACCTTGTTGTAGCCGTAGTTGATTGCCATCGCGATGCCGTGGACGGTGTAGAGCTGGTGGGAGAAATGCGGCATCAGCGACAGCGTCAGCAGCCCGTGCGCGATCGGTCCGCCGAACGGCCCGTCGGCCGCACGCTCGGGATCCACATGGATCCACTGATGGTCGTCGGTGGCGTCGGCGAACAGGTTGACGCGTTCCTGGGTGACCTCCAGCCACTCCGTGGGACCGAGCTGGCTGCCTTGCGCAGCGACAAACTCGTCAAGACTGCTGAACTTCTTCACGACGACTCCTTTTCAGAAAATCACTGTCTGATTGCCGTGTCGGATGATCCTGTCTTCACAGTGCCACAGCACCGCCCGCGACAGCACGACGCGTTCCACGTCTGCGCCGAGGCGGGCCAGGTCCTCGACGGTCTGGCGATGGTCGACCCGCACGACGTCCTGCTCGATGATCGGGCCCTCGTCGAGGTCCTCGGTCACGTAATGGGCGGTCGCGCCGACGAGTTTGACGCCGCGCTCCTTGGCGCGTCGGTACGGCGCAGCGCCGATGAAGGCGGGCAGAAACGAGTGGTGAATGTTGATCAGCGGACATTCGACGTCGGCGAGGAACCGCGGTGTGAGGATCTGCATGTAGCGTGCCAGCACCACCAGGTCGGCGTTGCCGCGCAACAGATCCAGTTGGCGCTGCTCGGCCTCATCGCGAATCTCCTTCGTCGAAGGAACATGCAGAAACGGCACCGAGAACGGGCGCACCTGGTCGGCGAGATCCGGATGGTTCGAAATGACCATCACCACCGACATATCGAGCTCACCGCGGCGGTTTCGCCACAGCAGGTCGAGTAGGCAGTGATCCTCTTTCGACGCCATGATCGCGACGCGTTTCGGTTTCGAGGCTTCGGTGAGCCGGAAGTCCATATCGAACTGCGAGGCCACCTGCTCGACGAAGTCTCGCTCGAGCGCGTCTCGCGCGGCGGTCAGTCCGGGCAGATGAAAGATCGTGCGCTGCATGAAGGTGCCGCCGGACTGCGCGGTCGCATGCTGGTCCAGCGACACGATGTTCGCGCCGGCACCGGCCAAGAACGCGCTCACGGCGGCAACCAGTCCGGGCCGGTCGTCGCAGCGCAGCAACAGCCTGCCGACGTCCTTGACCGGTAAATCCCCCCGACCCGCTGTTGGGTACTCGTTCTCCACCTGCAACAGGGTGACATACGGATCCGGTGAGATGCGCTCACCGCCGCGAGATTCGGTCGCTACTGACCGATCGGCGGATACCCGTGCACCTTTCCACAGCGCGACGCGACTGAGTGGGCCTGGGTTTCGTGCATGTTGACGTGCAGCGCACGGTTGGCCGGGCCGCACGTGGACGGCGCGCATCGCGCCAACGGGTTCGAGGTGAGCAACTCGACGCGGCCGAATCGGCTCGCGTACCGGGTGACCAGACAGACCCGCAGACTGGCGTCGTCAGTGGACGGCTGTCGGGGCACCGTCGCTCTCACATTCGGGCTGCTGGGGGCGACAACCGTCACACCGTTCCTGGCCCGAATGGCCAAGGTCCCGTCAGATGTGGTGAATACCGCACCCACGGCATAGCCGTCTTCGAACACGATGCGCTGCAGCGCGCAGTCCGGCTCGATCGGAACATTCCGATCGTGCGCCTCCGCGGTGAGCCAATCGAGAACCGAGCCGCCGACATCGAATGGATCCGGCGTGATCGAGCCGATCTCGGCGACCTCGATCAACTCGCCGTCGGCGGTGTGCAGCGTGGTCGTGTGCCAGTTCGCTACGCGGGTGTACAGATAACCGTACGACGACGCCAAGCAACGCGCTGCCCAGTCCCTAAGCCGAGAACCGACGAACGGAGCAACGTTGCGACCCGATGCCGGCGGCGGCTGATGCACGACCGAGATCGGCACCGCAATGTCGCGAACAGAGCGACGGAACGGGCCGAGATCGGAGGACAGCGACGCCAAATACGCATCGGTTTCCGTGTCACCGACACCGGCGCCAAGCCATGGATGCATGCCGTCGCCACCGGCAGAGACGAGGGCTCCCGCGGAGCAATCCGCGATGAAGACCTCACCCCCGAGGACACCGACAGAAATGGCAGTTGCCAGCCCCGCCGCCCCGGCACCCGTGCACACGACGTCGACTTCTAGATCCCAATCCACCGTTAACTACCTCAGCTTTGCTATTCAGCCTGAAGCCGGTCCCGATGACACGAACTGCGGCCCTGGTTGGCCATCCACATCATAGATAATGCCCCCTTAAGTGACGTTGCCACAGCCTACGAACCGATTCGAGGGAGTTTGCCAACACAGACCATGGCAACTGTCCGAAAGTACCATCGACGGCTGCCCAGCGAACTCGAACTCTCCGATGACCAAGGCGGTGCGCCACCGCGCGCGGACCCCGGCGACCGGCGCGTCCTGGCGAACCATGAGTCATCATATTGCGTACTTTACATACCATTTGGACGATATGGGAGCATCTATATGGCCTACAGTCTCCAGATACCCATGGGCCGCCCCCGGCCCGACACCTAATTTTGACGAGAGCGAAAGTATGGTTTTTTGCCAAGTCGGCCGCGTCGGCGGGTTCCGCCTGCCACGTGCGTGTCGCGGAGGAAAGAATCGAAAAATTGGCTAATTTACGGCAAACACGATTATCCACGGAACGGCACCGCATTGAGTGAACAATTCGACCGACGGCCGGACAACACGCGGCTGCAGATCCTGCGCGCAGCGGCCCGCCAGTTCGCCCACCGGTCCTACAGCAGCGTCAGCCTCGACGACATCCTCGCCGACGCGGAGGTCACCAAGGGCGCGATGTACTTCCACTTCCGGTCCAAGCACGCGCTCGCATCGGCGATCGTCGAGCAGCGGGCCGCAGAGGCCCGCAAATCGGTCGATGAGTTCGTGGCCCGTAAGCTCTCCGGCCTGGAGACCCTCATCGACATGTGCCTTCTGATCGCGGTCGACGACATCGGCGACGAAGCGACCCGAGCCGGGTTCAACCTGCTCGAATCGATCGGCCGTGTCGACGGCATGCAGTCCGAGGTGCTCGGCGATTGGATCGCGGCATTCGCCGATACCGCCCGCAAGGCGATCGATGAGGGCGACATCCGCGCCCGGCTTGACCCCGAGGACGTCGCCCGCCTGCTGGTGTCGATGTACTTGGGAATTCGGCAGACGAGCCCGTTGGCCAAGCCGAAGCAGTTTCTCAGTGACCTCGAGAAGGCCTGGGCTTTGGTTCTGCCGGGCATTGTCAATCCGGACCGGATGAACTATCTCGCCGAGTTCAACAAACGACGCACCGCAGCCGCTATCCGAAATGCGACGCCTCTTCGCGGTTTATGAATTAATATGCCGTCAATGGTGCGCCAAGCCCGATCCGAGGCCACGCGAAAGCGAATAATTATCGCCGCGGTGGAGACGTTCAACGAAATCGGCTACCCTGCTGCGGGATTGGGCGAGATCGTCGAGCGGGCGCAGATGACCAAGGGCGCCCTCTATTATCACTTCAATTCGAAGGAATCGTTGGCCTCCGCGATCATCGAAGAGGGCAGCGCCAGCCTTTTCAACGCCTTCCGCAATATAAGCGAATCACCAGGCCCCGCACTGGAAGGCATTGTCCACGGAACGTTCGTCGTCGTGGACTTATTCATCTCCGATATGGTCGCCCGCAGCGCCATCCAGCTGCTGCGGGCACTCGGCGAATTCAACGCCACGGTCGCCCAAACCTACACCGGCTGGCTCGACGAGATGTCCGCACGCACCACCGCCGCGCTCGATGAGGGCGACCTTCGCCCGAATCTCGATCCGCGGGCGGTCGGCGAAACGGTCGTCGCCGCGATGCTCGGTGCGGAACTGCTGTCGACGTCATCCGGAGACGACTTCGTGCAGCGCGTCACCAGGATGTGGGAGGTGCTGCTGCCTGCCATCGTCACCGACAAGTCCCTGCCGTATTTTCGCGAGTTCCTGGCTCGCGAATCTCTGCGGCATGCTGCGGTGATGACCGAGTAGAGCTCGCGGCGGTCTATAGCTCGCCCTCCCACAGCTTTACGGTCAGGTCCTCGAACGTGGCCAGCGCCACTGGGTCGTTGCCGCGCCGCAGCGCCGACTTGCTCATTCTGGCGCGCACGATCGAGTGGTCCTTGTGCACCAGTTCGACGATGAGATTCGCGTAGGCACGTACCACGGTAACCGCTGATTCATCGGCCGTTGTGGTGTGGAAGATCTCGCCGAACTTGAGCGCTTTGACGTCGTCGGGGATGTAGCCGAGCATTTCAGCGAAGGCCACGTTCGCGAACAGGATCGCGCCGTCCTCCGCGATCGCCAGTGCGGGCACCGGTAGACGTTCGAGCACAACGAGGGCAGGCAACTCCTTCAGGAGTGCCATCGGCGATGCACCGCCCCTGCTATCTCGTCGACGTTCCACCGTCCTAATTATCACGGCTGCCAGAAGGGTCGGTGACGAATTCTTTTCAGGCGGAGGAGACCCCGCCGCGCGCCACTTAACTAACTAGGTTTACTCTCTGCGTAGCGCTCTGCAGACAGGGGAACATCCATGGACCTCACGTGGTCGGACGCCGACCTGGCGTTCCGCGACGAAGTTCGCGGATTCCTCGACGAGAAGCTGACACCGGAACTGCGTCGTGCGGGACGGCTGATGACCAGCGTCTACGCCGATCATGACGCGAGCATGGAATGGCAAGCGATCCTGCACGAACGCGGCTGGGCCGCCCCCGCGTGGCCGGTCGAGCACGGCGGCTGCGACTGGAGTCTGACCCAGCACTACATCTTCAGCCGCGAATCACAGCTCGCGGGCGCACCGTCGTTGTCGCCGATGGGCATCCGGATGGTCGCCCACGCCCTGATCAAATTCGGAACTGAGGCGCAGAAGGAGTTCTTCCTGCCACGGATCCTCACCGGCGAGGTCTTCTTCTGCCAGGGCTACTCCGAACCGGAGGCCGGCTCTGACCTGGCGGCGCTGTCGATGGCGGCGGTCGACGACGGCGACGACCTGGTGTGCACCGGCAGCAAGATCTGGACCACGCACGCGCGTGAAGCGAACTGGATGTTCGCGCTCGTGCGTACGTCGAGGACACAGAAGAAGCAGCAGGGCATCACGTTCCTGCTCATCGACATGACCACACCGGGCATTCAGATCCGCCCGCTGGTGATGACCTCGGGCGAGGAGATCCAGAACCAGGTCTTCTTCGACGACGTACGGGTGCCCAAGTCCAACGTGCTCGGCGAGATCGATGACGGGTGGACCGTCGCGAAGTACCTGCTCGAGTTCGAGCGCGGCGGCGGCGCGTCGTCGCCCGCTTTGCAGGTGATGGCCGACGAGATCGCCACCGTCGCGGCCGATCAACCCGGACCCGGCGGTGGCCGCCTGCTCGACGACGCCGCCTTCGCCCGCAAGCTCGCCGACGCGCGCATCCGCACCGAGGTTCTCGAGATCCTCGAATACCGGGTGCTCGCGGCGGTGGCCGAAGGCAAGAACCCCGGCGTCGCGTCCTCGATGCTCAAGGTCCTCGCGACCGAGCTCAGCCAGGCGCTTACCGAACTCTCGATGGAGGCGGCCGGGCCACGCGGACGGGTCTACCAACCGCACGCGACATGTCCCGGCGGCCCGATTTCCGACTACGAGCCGCCCCCGACGGATACGTCAGCGGCGACCCATGGCAGGCCGTCGCACCGTTGCGCTACTTCAACGACCGGGCCGGCTCGATCTACGCGGGCAGCAACGAGATTCAGCGAAACATTCTCGCCAAAGCAGCTCTCGGACTTTGATGAAGGGCTTCGGATGGACTTCAACCTGAGCAAGGAACAGGAACTGCTGCGCGACGGGCTGAACAAGTTCCTGTCGACCCGGTACGACCTCGAGAAGAGCCGGGCCGCGGCCAAGACCGGGCCCGGTTGGCAGCCCGACATCTGGCGCGGCTTCGCCGACGAGCTCGGCATCCTGGGCGCCGCGTTGCCGGAAGACGTCGGCGGAATCGGCGGCGGACCCGTCGAGATCATGGTCATCGCCGAGGCGCTTGGCCATGCGCTCGTGGTGGAACCGTACGTCGACACCGTGGTGGTGGCCGGCGGACTGTTGCGCCGGGCAGGCGGCCCGCGGGCAACGTCACTGCTGGAGAAGATCGTGGACGGGCATCAGCAGTCGTCGCATTGGCCGCGGCGGAGCCGTCGTCGGGTGAGCACTGGCAGGAGGTCGCGACGGTCGCCGAACGCGACGGTGACAGCTGGGCGTTGCGCGGGTCGAAGATCGTCGTGATGGGCGCACCGCTGGCGACGCATCTGCTGGTGACGGCGCGCACGACGAACGGAATCTCGTTGTTCGTGGTCGACGTGGGTCAGACGGGTGCGGGCATCGAGATGCACCCTTACCGGACCGTCGACGACCGCCGCGCGGCCGACATCGTGTTCGACGGGCTGCATCTGCCGGACGAGGCACTGCTCGGCGAAGAGGGCCAGGCGTGGCCGTCGATCGAGGCGGCACGCGACGAAGGTGCGGCGGCGATCTGCTCGGAAGCAGTCGGCTGCATGCGAAAAGTGTTGGCCGACACCGTCGAATACGCCAAGCAGCGCCATCAGTTCGGCCAGCCCATCGGCGGCTTCCAGGTGCTGCAGCACCGCATGGTCGACATGTACATGGAAGCTCGAACAGGCGGTCGCCGCGGTCTACCTTGCGGTGCTCAACCTGGAGGCCGAGCCCGCGGTGCGTGCGCGGGCGGTTTCTGCGGCCAAGGCCACGATCGGGCGCGCGGCCCGCTTCATCGGGCAGCAGGCGGTGCAGCTGCACGGCGGCATGGGCATGACCGAGGAGCTGGCGATCGGCCACTACTTCAAGCGGCTGACCGCGATCCAGTACGAGTTCGGCTCGACCGACTACCACGTCACGCGCTACGCGGAGCTGACCAGGTCGTAGGCGCCGAAACGGACATCTGGGCGCAAAAGTGCGAGAAGTCTGCGCCAGAACGTCGATCTTCGACGCGTCATAAATGCTTCGACGGGCGCGGGTGACGACTCGTAGGGTGGCGGCGTGAGTTCACGCGGATGGATCCTCTTCCTCGCGATGAGCGTCATCTGGGGCATCCCCTACCTGCTGATCAAGATCGCGGTCGAGGGGGTGTCGGTACCCGTCCTGGTGTTCACCCGCGTCGCGGTCGGCGCCGCGGTGCTGCTGCCCCTGGCGCTGTCCCGGCAGACTCTGACCATCGTGCGGCGACACTGGCCGGGCCTGCTGGGGTTCGCGTTCTTCGAGATCATCGCCGCGTGGTGGCTGCTCTCCGACGCCGAGCGCCACCTGACCAGCTCGATGACGGGTCTGCTCATCGCCGCGGCGCCGATCATCGCCGCGGTCCTGGACCGCCTCACCGGTGGTGAGCGGCTCGGCGTCAAACGGATCGTCGGCCTCGCCGTCGGCATGTCCGGCGTCGCGGTGCTCGCCGGCCCGCACATCGGGGGCAGCACGTGGCCGATCATCGAGGTGCTCCTGGTGGCGACCTGTTATGCGATCGCGCCGCTGATCGCCGCGCGCTATCTCGCAGACGTCCCGACGCTACCCATGACGGCGGTGTGCCTGGGCTTCGCTGCGCTGGTGTACGCGGCTCCGGCCGCGGCGACATGGCCGGACGAAATGCCCTCCACCCAAGTGCTTTTGGCGCTCGGCGGGCTCGCCGTGATCTGCACGGCCGTGGGCTTCCTCGTGTTCTTCGCACTGATCCGTGAGGTGGGCGTGGCGCGGGCCCTGGTGTTCACCTACGTCAATCCAGTGGTGGCGTTGGCCGCGGGCGTGATCGTGCTGAACGAGCCGCTGACACTGTGGAATATCGCCGCGCTCGCTCTCATACTCGTCGGCCTTGTGCTGGCGACCCTGCGCCGCGACGAGAGCAGCCAGGACATCGCGACGGAGCCGACCCAGGTCGCGCCGCGCTAAGCGAGTATCTGCTCCAGGTAGGCCGTGATGACATCCGTCAGCGCGCGCAACTCTCGGCCGACGTCGACGGGTCCCGGCACCGCCATCTTGGCCACCATCGCGCCCATCAACGTGGTCCACATCAGATTGCCGACGGCATCGGCCCGCTCCTGCTCGATCCCCTCGGCGACATAGCGACCCAGGTCGGTGAGTGTCGAGAACAGTTCGAGCAGATGGCGTTGGTCACCGTCCGGGCGACCAGCGCGCGTGGCGATCAGAATCTCAAGCGCCGCAATCGATGTCGGACTCAAGAAGGCGTCGGCGACCGCATTGACCACCAGCTCGGTTCTTTCCCGTCCAGAACGGGAGTTCAGTTTCGGCTCCACATCCCGCAGGCTCGCCAACAGGTCACTGAACCCACGGTCGACGACCGCCATCAGCAGGCCGTCGCGGTCACCGAAGTGGTATTGGATCACTCCCCAGGTCACACCCGCGCGCTCGGTGATGTGCTTGGCACTCGCGGCGCCGAACCCCTCTTCGAGGACACAGCGCACGGTCTCGTCGATGACCATCGCGCGCGTGCGGTCCGCGCGAACTTGCTTTCCGTTCACGGGACGACGCGGTGTGACGTTGGCGGTCATGGTTGACGTCGAATTCTACTGCTCAGGCTCATCGGCGAAGGCAGGCAGCACGAAGCGTGCCAACACGCGGCGTTCGGTTTTCGGCGTCCTCGACGGGCCAGTACAGCATCGACATCACCACCCGGATGATCCACTGAACTCGTTACAACTTGAAGCGGCCCGCGAACCCGCGCAACGGCAGTTCCGCGCTGGTCACGAGGCCGGGGGGCGCGGCGACCACGGACGCGATCGCGCTGAGGGCGGGCATACCGGTCACGGTCATGCCGATGGACGCGAAGTTCTCCGGATTCGACAGGTCCACACCGGGTTTGGGGAAGATCATGTGCTTGTTGTAGACGCACGGATCGCCCTTGATCTTGGTGATGTAGCAGCCCTTGATATCCCAGTGCGGATCGGTGTGCGGCGTCATCTGCCACTCCAGGTGGGTTTCTACCCTGGGGACTCCGTCGACCATACCCTGATACTTGATGTAGTTGCCGCCGAGGGAGCCCTTGGGCAACGTGTACCAGCCGAGGTCGACATCCTTTGTGCAGGCGCCTAGTTCACAGGAGAACTTGACCTCGTCGAGTTGGAGGTCGAAACAGTCGGCCATCATCAACACGCTGTCGGCGAAGACGCGCGTGTACTTCTCGAGCTTGCCCGGAATATCCGGATGGTCAACGGGCAGGCCGTAGCCCACCTCGATCCAGGTCTCCTTCGAGTGGTGACACGACACGTCGACGGATTCGATGGTCGTGACGTTCTCGATCTCGGCGACATCGGCCGAACACACCACTCCGAGGATCTGGTTCAGGCCGGGGTTCATGCCGGTGCCGTAGAACGTCGAGCCACCCTTCTCACATGCCTCAGCAAGAAGCGCAGAGACCCGCTTGCCCGACGGATGGGGATGGTTTGTGTCGCGGTGCCAGCCGGTGATCCAGTCCGCGGTGGTGACGATATTGATACCCGCCTCGAGGACTTTCACGTACAGGTCCTCATCGGGGAAGACACCGTGAAAGGTCAGCACGTCGGGTTTGGCGGCGATGATTTCCTCGATCGTGCCGGTCGCCGCCACGCCGTTGGGCCCCAGTCCCGCGAGTTCACCGGCATCCTTGCCGATCTTCTCGGGTGAGTAACAGTGCACACCGATCAACTCAAGATCGGGCCGGTCGGCGATGCGTTTGATCATCTCGCTGCCGACGTTGCCTGTCGCCACCTGAAACACGCGGATCGGCTTGGGATTTGCGCTCAACTATCTCGCCCTCTCTCGCGAAGCGGCTTGCAGTTCGGCGGCGCTGCCGCCCAACCCATCGGGATAGAACTGGGTCGCCCAATTGCGGATCGCGGTGAACCCCTCGTACTCGGAACTGGCCAGCGCAGGCGGATCGGAATAGCGCTGATGCGCCCAGATGTGAACGTCCTGGGTGAACTGCCGAATGATCTCGTCGCCGAACTCCCGCGCCTTCATCTCGGCACGCACCGGGTCTGTGGCGGCACGGCCGGTCTGGCGGCCGATGTAGACCATGAACCGAACGTCGGACGTCGCGTCGTCGACGGGTGTGATCGCGGAGATGGTCCGGTTGTCGACCATGCCCCAACTCTTCGTCACGGCAATACCGAGCCCACCGTTGATCGCTTCGACTCCGCTCTTGACGTCGTCGATCGACTGATTCTCATCGCCTTCGAAAGTGATGGTGAAGTCGACAAACGACACTGGCTGATCGAAATCGTGGCGGGTGAACACCGGCACGATCGGCGTGTTGTGCACGTACTTGAAGTGTGCGAAATCGACACCGTTCTCCAGGACGTACTGCGGGTGCAGTTCCAGACCCTCACGGTAGAGAGTCATCTGCGGGTAGTAATCGGCCGCGCTGCTACCGTCGTCGAAGCTGGCGAAGACATCGGGTGCGTCGAAAGACGGTGCGCGGCCGTCGATGTCGTGCCAGATGTATATCGACTCGTTGCGTTCAGCGACGGGATAGCTCCGGATGCGCCGGCCGCGGTTGGGCCGGTTCTCATACGGAATGCAGACGTTGCGGCCCTCCTTGTTCCACTGCCAGCCGTGGAACGGGCACTGGATGACCTCGCCCTCGACGTGTCCGCCGTAGCCAAGGTGCGCGCCGAGGTGTTCGCAATAGGCGTCCATCACCACGGGTTCACCCGACGCGGTGCGCCAGCCGATCATCTCGCGATCGAAATACTTCATCCGCCGGACGTCACCGGGCTTGATGTCGGCCGACCACGCGACTTGGAACCATCCGGTCGGCTTCATCGACAGGGGCGGCGTGGCCATGCAGAAATCATAGAGTACTCAATGTAAAATGACCACGCGCTTTCTGCCCCGGAATGGGCGGTCAGGGCCGGTTTTCGCACACGGAGCGGTTTAAATAGGCCGTGGCCAATCGAATCCAGTCCCTGCTCGGCGTCGAGTATCCCGTCGTTCAGGCGCCCATGACCTACATCGCCCGCGCCGAACTGGCCGCCGCCGTCTCCGAAGCCGGCGGCATGGGAATGATCGAGACCCTGACCGCGGAAGGACGCGCGGACCTGCAACGGGTGCGCGAATTCACCGACAAGCCTGTCGCCGGGAACCTGATGATCCAGGGCTGGAAGCGCGACCCGTCGATCGTCGACATGCTGGCCGCGACGGGCGTCGAACACGTCTTCACCTCCGCCGGCGACCCCGCGTTGTTCACCGCACAACTGCACGACCACGGCATGACGGTCGTGCACGTGGTCGGATCGTTGAGGGCCGCACTCAAGGCCGCCGACGCCGGCGTCGACGCATTGGTCGTCGAGGGTGTCGAGGGTGGCGGGTTCAAATCGGCGCTCGGCGCGTCGACGATGGTGTTGCTGCCGCTCGTCGCCTCGAACGTCGACCTACCGATCATCGCCGCGGGCGGAATGTGTGACGCCCAATCCGCCGCAGCGGCGCTTGTGTTGGGGGCCGAGGGAGTTCAGATGGGTACGCGAATGCTTGCCAGCCGAGAGTCGTTGGTCCACACGAACTTCAAGGACGCGATCGTGGCGGCCAACGACGCGGGCACAGTTCTTCTGGACCTCCCCGGCAATCCCACGATGCGTGTGCTTCGGACGGGGTTGGCGGCACGACTGGCCGAGCACGACCCGAACGCGCAACTGTTGGACAAAGTCACCGAGTTGTACTTCGGCGGCGACTTCGAAGCCAGCGTCGCCAACACCGGCCAGGTGTCCTCGCGCATCGCCGACCTGCTTCCGGTGTCGGAGATCATTCGCCAGACGTGGACCGAGATCGAAGCCGCGCTGAACTCGGCACGCTCGCGTGCCGGATGCGCCTGATCGGAGAAGGCAATGACGAGAAGCGTCGCGGTGATCGGAGCGGGGCCGGGCGGGCTTGTCGCGGCGCGCTGGCTGCTGTCGCAGGGATTCGAGCCGACGATCTTCGAGCAGGCCCCCGTCCTCGGCGGACAGTGGAGCGGTCTCGACGGGCTCAGCGGCGTGTGGCCGACCATGCACACCAACACCAGTCGCATCCTGACCGCCTTCAGTGACCTCGAACACGAAAGCAACCTGACATTCCCGTCGAACCGCGACATCCTCGGCTACCTGAACCGGTATGCCGATGTGCTCGGTCTTCGACCTCACATCCGATTCGACACCCGGATCGAACACATCGTGCGAGACGACACCGGTTGGCTCGTCGGCCATTCCGGCGAGACGGCGAGTTTCGAGCGAGTCGTGGTGGCCAGCGGCAGGTTCCAATCCCCCACCATCCCAAAGGTTTCCGGCCTCGACGCGTTCGCCGGCCGGTCAGGCGTGTCGTCGATTTACCACTATCGAGACCCCTCTGCGTATCGCGGTCAGCGGATGCTCGTTGCCGGCGGCGCCATCAGCGCGTTGGAGATCGCCGCGGAACTCGCCCTGCACGGCGCCGCGCGGGTCGTGGTAACGCAGCGGCGCCAGCGGTATGTGCTGCCGAAGTTCGCCGCAGGAGTCCCGTCCGACCACCGGATCTTCACGCGCTACGGAACGTTGGCAGGTGAGACGCTGCCGGCCGCCGAGATCGATCGCCAGCTGAAGGAGATCGTGATCGAGGCCGCGGGGAGCCCGGAGCAGTACGGCGCACCGGCGCCCGATCCCTCGCTCTTCACCGCCGGGGTCACCCTCAGTCAGAACTATCTACCGCTCGTCGCCGAGGGGTTGATCACCGTGCGCCCGTGGATGGAGTCCGTCGCCGACAGCACGGTGACGTTCGCCGACGGGCACGCCGACGAGTTCGACGGGATCTTGTGCGGCACGGGGTTCGACCTGAACCTGCCGTTCCTCAGCGATGCCATCCGCGCCGTTCTCGATATCGACGCCGTTCATTTGGATGCCGACCGGTATACCTTTCATCCCGATCTGCCCGGGCTCGCTTTCGTGGGAATGTGGGAGCAATCCGGCGGATATTTTGTGCCACTTGAACTTCAGGCACGGTGGATCGCCTACACGTGGGGCGGCGTCGTGAGGGCAACAAGTGACGCCGAGCAGCGCTCGGCGGTCGACAGGTACCGCTCGCGGCGCGGGACGCCGCAGAAGACGCGCATGAACCTCGTCGCGCTCGCCTTCGCGCGGGCCGCTGGTGTCGAACCTCGCCTGGAGAACTGGTTGGACATCCGCCGGGCCCTGCTGTTCGGTCCGCTGGCGCCCAGTTGCTTCCGGCTTGAGGGTCCCGATGCGCTGCCCGATGCCGCGACGCGGTTCGCGCGCGACGCCGCGGCCTTCGGTGCCATCACATCGAACGAGCTGACGCAGCGCGAGCGCGACTACTGGTCGCAGGTGGAATCCGGGTCCTAGGCGACTTTTTCGAAATCGCGCCGCCGTGATGCCTTCGGGCATACGGCGCGTGCGACGCGCGGGCCCTTCGCCCGCTGACGCTGGCGAAGGACGATCAGTGAACCCGAGCGCACGACGCCGAGGGGGCCAGTACCGGCGAAACGTGCGATGCCCGATGCCCGCATTTCGAAGGCGGCTTTGGCCTGGCGGTATCCGACCCGCGCCCCGGCCGCGCAGACGATCAGGAGGCCGCCGACGCCCGGCAGGGCCAGCGCGGCCAGTGCCGTCAACGAAGCGGGCACCAGGACCGCGCTGACGACGTGCTCGAGAAGCGATCGGGTATCGGCAGGGGCGACGCTCGCAGGCGCCAGCGGGGCCGTCCCGGACAGCGAGAGCTCCTGGTGCAGGCCCGTCGTGGCTTCCGAACCCACGGTCGAGGTGTGGACCACGCGACCGAAGAGCGGCGCACTCGGGGTTGACGGCGACGGCGGCAGTTTCGACGCCGTGGGCCCAACCAGCGGGGCGGCCGCACTGACCCTTGGCGAATGAAGGGTGGCGCCCGCGCCGATCAGCTGTGGACGCGCTGTAGGGACGCCGAGCAGGGTGGCAAGATCTGACGGCAGTTGCGACAGCGGGCCGACGGCACCCGCAACCGAGCTGATGATTTCCTGGAACGACGTGAGGACATCGGTCACCGGCGTCTTGGATTGCGGTAGCGACGCGAGTGTCACAGTTCCCGACTGAACGGCGGTCGCGATCCTGACCATGGCGTTATGCACCGGCTGGACCGCTTCCCATACCGGCGAAACCGGCGCGGCCATCGGGACGACGACGTCGGCCTCCGGTGTACTGGGGCCTGGATCCGGATCCGGTGCCGCCATGGGCTCTGGCGCAGGAGCGCTGGACTCAGAGGACGCCGCGTCGGTGTCGGTGGCGCCGGCATCCGATTCTGATCCCTCTTCACTCAAAAGCGTCGGGGCTGCAGGCGGATCCGAATCTGTCGGGCTGGAGCCCTCGTCTTCGTCAGCGTCTTCGCCGCTTTGCGGCTCGGTCTGATCCTCGGATTCGGCTTCGTCCTGAGCCTCCGTCCCTGCGGATTCCGGCGGCTTCGTCTCGTGCTCACCGGACTCTTCACCGGTGTTTCTCTGGGTGTCAGCGCCGTTGCCGTCACTGTGGCTGGCGCCGTCGACGCCCGTGGTTCCGGTCGGCGCAGCCCCGTCGGTCTCGGCCATCGCGATGGCCCCTGCTCCGCTCCCGATGAGGAGGGCAGTGGACAGCACGAAGACACCCGCTGCGAAGCGCCAGTGCGTGAAGATGATCCCCTCCGTCCAGCAAGAGGCCCGCCCCTTAGATGACCGAACAAGATTCTCGCACAGTTCGAGCAAAAACACCCTAGCCCTGCGAGAAAAGAAATCGGGGCGCGTAGCTGAAGGTCTCGACCCCCTCGAGACCCGCCCTCCAAATGGCCTCTCACCTGGACAAATGCGTACCCTTTGCCGACAGCAAAGCCCGCCAAACGGTCCCAGTGCCAATAGCGCTCATGAGGCTGCGCTGCTTGCGCCTCGAGCAACGGGCCGATGACCGTGATCGCATGCTGCCCATGCAGTGCGCGGCGCCCGAGCCCATCACACACGGCTCGGCACTGGTGTACACGGCCAGATCGAGCAGGAGCGCCACGATGCGGATGGCCCACTTCTGAAATTTGTGTCTGAGATTTGTGTCGGGATTTGGGCCACTCCCCGCTCTTAACCGTATGGACAACGCCAGGATCCAACCGCCGACGCCCGAGAGCTATCCACCGTCACCACCCGACGGCTACAGCGCCTCACCGCCGCCCGTCTACCCGTACGGCCCGGGGTCGGGGATATCCGCCTCCGCCGCCCCATGTACTACCGAAGGACGCCTACACACCGTGGGTCAGCCGTCTGCTGGCCTCCCTCATCGATTGGATCCCTTTCTGGATCCTTTTCGGCGTGCCCTACATCGTCGAAAGCGCCGAGTACGACGCGAAGTGCACCGCGTACGACACGTACTGCGAAGGGATGACAGACCGTTGGGCGATTGTCACGCTGATCGCGTGGCCCCTGCTCGCGGTCTACTTCTTCTGGAACTTCTGTTACCGACAGGGCAAGACGGGGCAGAGCATCGGAAAGTCGGCGCTCAAGTTCATGGTGATCAACGAAAAGACTTGGCAACCCATCGGTTTCTGGCTGTCGCTGGTGCGCCAGATCGCCCACTACGGCGACCAAATCATCTGTTACATCGGCTATCTGCTCCCGCTGTGGGACGACAAACGCCAGACTCTCGCCGACAAGCTCATGAGTACCGTCTGCGTGCCGGTGAGTACGCCGCAGCCACCAAGGCTGTATCCACAGGCGTATTAAACGATCAGCAGTGACTACGCACGCCGATCCGCTCTACCATGCCAAAGCACACGAAACGCGCGAACCCACCTGCGGATCCATAGAGAAGTGTTGACGCCGTCAACACCGCCAACCACGATCGCGCCCTCCCTCACCCGTGATAGCTTCCGGCGATGCCGCTGCGGCGCGAAAGCCGATCCATCGAGGACCGCGAGACAATCCACAGACCCGAGCGTGGCGGCGAAGGCCGTTCCGCACGAAAGATCGTGCCGCGCCGCGCCCTTGCCGACTGGGATCCCGCTGGCCGCGGGCACGACGCGCTGGCAACCATCCTTGCTCAAAGCGAAACTCGCGCACAAGATCTGGTGCCGATCCGTCACGGTCGGATGGCTGCTTCTCCGTGGACCTACTTCCGGGGGGCCGCTGCGGTGATGGCTGCCGATCTGGCATCGACGCCCAACACCGGGATCAACGTCCAATTGTGCGGTGACGCGCACGTGCTCAACTTCGGGCTGTGGCGCACACCGGAACGGAACCTCTCTTTCGACCTGCGGGACTTCGACGAGACATGTTCCCGGCCCGTTCGAATGGGACGTCAAGCGCCTCGCCGCCTCGCTTGTGGTCCTGGCCCGAGACAATGGGCTGTCGGAAGCTGATGCGCGACAATCGGTTTCGGCAGCATATCGCGGATACGCAAGCAAGCTCCGCGAGTACGCGACGATGCCGGAGATCGACATCTGGTACGACCGGGTCGATGTCGACAAACTGATCGGTCATCTCGCGCCGTACGACGCCGACGAACTCGGAAGCTGGATCGAACGTAAGGCACGCAGGCGCACCAGCCGTGGGGCGTCGACGAAACTGACCCAAGTGGCCGACGGTCGTCGGACGATCATCGAAGACCCACCGTTTCGCACCCACTTGCAGGCGGTAGGCGATACGGACCCGGAAGCAATCATGGCGGCCTACCGGGAATCGGTATCAGACCCGGTGTGGAGCTTCTTGACCCGCTTCGACATCGCCGACACGGTTCGCCAGGTTGTCGGCGTCGGCAGCGTAGGTATGCGGGTGTACCTGGTGTTGCTGGTTGAGAGGCGCACCGGCGACCCGTTCTTCCTGCAGATCAAACAGGCGGTCCCGTCGGTGTACGAGCGGTTCCTGGGAGACAGCCCCTACGGTAACCACGGCGAGCGAGTGATCAACGGCCAGCGCATGATTCAGAGTGCCACCGATATGTTCGTGGGGTGGACCACCAATGGTGGGCACGATTTCTACGTCCGCCAGCTCCGCGACGGCAAGGTCATCCCGAAGGGTGAGACGATCACCGACCGATTGGCGAAGTTCGCGGCCGCATGCGGGCAAGTACTGGCCCGCGCACACGCGCGCAGCGGTGACGCCGCCGCAATCGACGATTACCTCGGCGCCAGCGCCAAAGTGGAGCAGGCTTTCGTGACTTTCGCGTCGGCATACGCCGACCAGAATGAACGAGACCACGCGCAGTTCGCCCCGGCAGTCGAGCAGGGTTCGATCCCGAGCGCGGTCGGCTGGGCCGAGCGTCGGTGATTCGGGCCGACACGGTCGCGTTACGGCTCAGTCTGCGCTCTGGTCATCGGCAAGAAACCTGCGCATGTGGACGAGCCCGTTCTGACGCCACGCCATGTAAGCCCAAAGCCCAAAGATAAGGGGCAGCGGGCCCAAGGCGGCCCACCACCGCGCCGACGAGGGCAGCAGTTCGTCGATCAGCTGCTGCCGCGGCGTCCCATAAATCATGGGTGGTAGCCAGTCGTTCAGCAGGATCTCGAGCATCCGGGTCGTCTCGAACGGGCCGAGCACTGTGGCCAGACGACCACCCCAACGAGGCGATGAGCAATGCCCACGGCCAAGCGAGCAACAGTGACTGGTCGTCGACGATGTCGGCGGCACAACGGATGGATTCGGCGACGAACGCAATCGACAACGCTACGACCAGACACGCCAGCTGGGCGGTAAGCAGATCGTCGAGCACGCTGTTGGCGCGATCCTCACCTTGCCGATTCGGCAGCCCGATCGCCAGCGACAACAACCCCGCCACAACGGCAAGCAGCGCGATGCGTCCTGTGATGTCTTCGATCCGGTAGAAGGATTCGACCATGGTCCGGACCACAAGCCGAGATGCCGCCCGCGGGCTCGTGCGGTAGAGCACCATGACGATTACCCCGACAGCACGTTGGCCGTCAGCCAGGCCACGACCGCGGTACAGATCGCGGTCAGCGCGAACGACCCCGCCAGCGGTACCAGCACCGAGTCGGTTTCCGCGCTGCTGCGAACGACGATCAACGGCACCACGCCGATGGCGAGAACCCCGACCAGACCGAGCACCAACGGGATGCTGAAGACGGTGATGTGTCCAGCATCCAGGTCGGGTTCGTGTTTCCGGATCGCGGCGAACTCTTCCGAAAGCGCCGACCGCGCATGTCGAAACGACATTCTGCCCGGCACACCGCGATCGTAGGGGCTTACCGAAGCGGCCATCCGACTTCGAAAAAGTCCAGACGAGGCCCACCGCGACAACCTCAAAGCGGCGTGCGGTGGCTCTAATCAAGCGGTGAAACTCGCCTATCACCTAGCCAAAGGAACGGAGCTTGTCCAATATGTGTTTGCCCGTTTCGAAGGTTCGTGTCCAAGATGGCGACGATATGCCAGACATCACTGACCAGCGATGAAACGATAATTGACGTGGGCGCCAGCCGGGATGGTCGCGGTGGACTGAGCGCGACGGAGCTGATCTGTGGTTCCTGCGCGCATTCCAGTTCGACGGGAAAGTTCTGTAGCGAGTGCGGCGCGCGACTCACGCACTCACCCCGTTCGGCTGAGTACAAACAGGTGACTGTGCTCTTCGCCGATGTGGTGCGGTCGATGGACATCGCGGCCATCCTGGACATCGAGCGGTTGCGCGAGGTCATCACCGAGCTGATGGAGCGCTCAGCGGCGGTGGCGCGCCGCTACGGCGGCGGCACCGTGGAGTACACCGGCGACGGCGTGATGGCGTTGTTCGGCGCCCCGGTTGCATTGGAGGATCATGCTTTTCGGGCATGTCTTGCCGCCCTGGCCATCCAGGAGGAGGCAGAGCGGTTGGCGGCGGAGGTTCAGCGCCGCGACGGCGTGGCGCTGCAGTTGCGGGTGGGCCTGAATTCGGGTCGGGTGATCGCCGGTGAGATCGGTTCGGGGTCGCTGGGGTACGCCGCGACCGGCGAGCACGTCGGGATGGCACAGCGGATGGAATCGGCGGCGCCCCCGGGCGGGGTGATGCTGTCGGAGTCGACCGCACGGCTTGTCGAGCACACCGTCGTGCTGGGTGAACCGGAGTGGGTACGCATCAAGGGGGCCGACGAACCGGTGCGCGCGCGCCGACTGATAGGGATCGGCCCGCGGGATGGGCCGGTCGGCCGCATGGAGGCGAGCCTGGTCGGCCGGCGTTGGGAGATGGCCGCGCTCGACGCGATGGTGGAGCGCGCGATCGGTGGCCGCGGTGGTGTGGTGAATGTGGTGGGACCGCCGGGCATCGGCAAGAGCCGGACGGCCCGGGAGACCGCGGCCCTGGCTGCCGGTCGCGGCGTCGAGGTGTTTTGGGCCTTCTGCGAATCCCACGCCCGAGACATTCCCTTCCACGTGGTGGCCCAGCTGCTGCGCGCGGGCACTGGGCGTGGCTGACCTCGACGGCGACGCCGCCCGCGCTCGGATTCGGGAACAAGTGCCCGGATGCCGACCCGCAGGATTTGCTGCTGCTCGATGATCTGCTCGGCATCGCCGACCCCGATGTGCCGCTGCCCGCCATCGACCCCGATGCGCGGCGGCGCCGACTGACGGCGCTGATCAACACCGTGTCGCTGGCCCGCACCGAACCGGCGCTGTTCATCATCGAGGATGCGCACTGGATCGACGCGGTCAGCGAGTCGATGCTGGCCGACTTCCTCACCGTCATCCCGCGCACCCATCGATGGTGCTGATCACCTCCCGCCCCGAATATGACGGAGCGTTGACGCGGGTGCACGGCGCACAGACGATAGCGCTTGCCCCACTGGATGATTCGGACACCGCGGCGCTGCTGGGTGAGCTGCTGGGGTCGGACCCCTCGGTCGGCGAGCTGGCGGCGGTCATCGCCGACCGGGCCGCCGGGAACCCGTTTTTCGCCGAGGAGATGGTGCGCGAGTTGGTGCAGCGCGGCGTGCTGGCCGGTGAGCGCGGCGACTATGTCTGTCACGCGGATGTCGCCGACGTCGCGGTGCCGGCCACGGTGCAGGCGGCCATCGAGGCGCGCATCGACCGGCTGAACACCCCGGCCAAGCGGACGTTGAACGCGGCATCGGTGATCGGCGCCCGCTTCGAGGCCGAGCTGCTCGCCGCGCTGGGCATCGATGCGGTGTTCGACGAGCTGCTGAGCGCGGAGCTGATCGATCAGGTGCGGTTCACCCCCAGCGCCGAGTACGCCTTCCACCACCCGCTGATCCGCGCGGTGGCCTACGAATCGCAGCTGAAATCCGATCGCGCCCAATGGCACCGGCGCCTGGCCGCCGCGATCCAAGAACGCGCGCCCGGCTCGGCCGACGAGAACGCGGCGCTGATCGCCGAACATCTGCGAGGCCGCCGGCGAGCTGCACGCCGCCTACGGCTGGCACATGCGCGCCGCAGCATGGTCGACCAACCGCGATCTCGTCGCGGCCCGGCTCAGCTGGGAGCGGGCACGCCGGATCGCCGACGCGCTACCCGACGACGACCCCGACCAATTGTCGATGCGCATCGCCCCCCGCACCATGCTGTGTGCCACCGACTGTCAGCCCGCGAGGTCCAGGACAGCCGGGGCCGCTTCGCGGAGCTGCGGGAGTTGTGCGCCGCGGCCGGGGACAAGGTCTCGCTGGCCATCGGCATGACCGGGCTGGCCACCGAGCTGCTCTACGCTGGGCGCCCGCGTGAGGGGTCGCGGCTGGCATCCGAGCAGATGGCGCTGCTCGAGTCGATCGGCGATCCCACCTTGACCATGGGGTTGGCGTTCATAGCGTTCTGTCAACTGGTTCGACGGCGGTGAATTCGGCGAGATCTTGCGGTGGTCGCAGACCATCATCGACCTGGCCGCCGGCGACCCCGCCAAGGGCGCCGGCTTCGGTATGGGATCACCGCTGGCGGTCGCGTTGGCATTTCGCGGCATCTGCTCGGTGGTGGCTGGGCCGTCCCGGGATGGCGCCAAGACCTCCACGACGCCGTCGCGATGGCCCGAGACAGCGACCCGGAAACCCTGGCCGGTGTCGTCGCCTGGACCTACGGTTTCGCGATCCAGTACGGGGTGCTTCGGGCCGATGACTCCGCGGTGCGCGCGAGCGAGGAGGCGGTGCAGACCGCCCAACAGGACCAGCAACGATCGTCGCACTGGGCTTGGCCGAGTACACGTTGGGTGTTGCGCTGCTGAGTCGGGACGCCGCGGCCGACCGTCAGCGCGGGCTGGAGCTGATGATGCAGGTCCGCGACATGTGGTTGCGCGAGCGTGGTCCCTTCCTGGTCCCGGTCACCGACGTTGTGGGCCGCCCGGGAGCCGGCCAGGCGCGGCGACCGCGATGCTGCCATTGCGGTGATGCGCCAAGCCGTCGACGAGCTGCATCAGGCAGGACAGCTCTTGCTATGGCCTTTGGGGCACCGGCGTTCTGGTGGAGACGCTGCTGGAGCGCGGCGCCGAGGGCGACCTGGCCGAAGCCCAAGAGGCGATCGACCGGTTGGCGAACCTGCCGGCCGATCAGGATTCGGCGATGCTCGAGATCACGCTGCTGCGGCTGCGCGCGCTGCTATCCCGGGCCCGCGGCGACGATGTTGCCTACCGGGACTTGGTCGGGTCGCTATCGCGCGATGGCGGAATCGCTTGGCTTCGAAGGACATATCGCGTCGGCCGAGGCGATGGTCGACGTCCGCCCTTAGATCAATTGGAACCGCCAACGTTGCCGCCAGACGAGTCGCCAGCCGAGGAGGTGCCCGTCGAATGACGAAGCGGCAGGCGCTGAATGAGACGGACGACGAACCTAAGACAGTGACCTCTACGCGTCTGCGATGACCTGGATATTCACGAGCGACCGCTGTCCCTGAAAGGCCTCGCGTCCGTGGAGCGTCCGACGATTGTCTAGAAGCAACAGTTCGCCCTCGCTCCACTGGTGATAGTAGGAGTACTTCTCGCTCAAAATTGCGGCGGTTAGCGTCTCGATGATCGTCTGGAACAGTTCTTCTTCGACGCCCGGGATGCGGATGAGCCAACTCGGCTTCTCACCCGGTCCGTAGGGGAATATGACGTTGAGGTAGCTCGCTCCGCCGACATCGATGAAGCCGGGGATCGGCAGCCAGGTGTCTGATGGCTTCGTGTAGTAGCTGTCGACCGGCTTGCCCTCGATGCCTTTCTCGCGGATGACATCGAGCATCGCCATCGGCACTTCCTTTACCGCGCTCGCGATGTCGGAGATGAAGGTGCGACCGCCGCCGGTGACGTTCTGGTATTCGACGCAACAAATGCCGACGAATGCGATGTCGTTGCCCATGAATGCCCCGTCTCGATGAAGCGGCATGAACCCCTCGCCGAGAAGGACCTCGTCTTTTTTGGAACCATCGAGCTTCAGGATGCCGTTCTGTCGTCGATCGTTCTGGACCAGGCGCCCGAACTTGCCGAGGTGTCCGGCCACATCGCTCCCGCTGAGCGGATGGTGTTTGAACACCAGCCACTGATAGGTGTCGATCAGCGAACGAAGCTCTTCGACTGAGAAATCCAGGAACGAGCGGTCGGCGATCGTCGCGCCTCCGCCCGACGGAGTATGCGGTTCATATGTTCTGCTGGACAACATGATTGGGTTCACCGTTCTGCATGTGTTGTGATTGACGGCCGCGCGGCAATCTTCGACTTCAGGATCTTTCCCAAGGGGCTCTTGGGAAGAGCGGGCCATATGACGCAGCGCTTCGGCAGCTTGTACTCGGACAGGACGTTGCGCAGCTCCCTGATGAGCAGCGCTTCCATGCCTTCGGGCGCGCCGGCGGAGTCGGCAGGAACAATGTGGGCGACGATTCGCTCCGATCCGACCGGGTCCTTATCCGCGAGCACGGCGCACTCCTTGACCCAGTCGAGGCCGATGATTGCTTTCTCCACCTCGGTGGCATATACCTTGAAGCCGTTCACCTTGATGAAGTCCTCTTTGCGGCCGACGATGTGGAACAGGCCATCCCGGTCGACCGAAACGATGTCCCCGGTGTGCAGCCAGCCGTCTTTGAGCTTCGCGCGCGTCGCTTCCTCGTTGTTCAGATAGCCCGAGAACATCGCCTTGGACCGAACGACAAGCTCCCCTTCGGATTCCACTGCGGTGCCCTGCTTTGTGCCCTCTCCCGGGCGCCCGGCGATTCGCCACTCGACTCCCTCGACGGGCTTTCCGACCGAGTCGTAGGACATCCGCTCGCCGTCGTGACGATTCATACAGATCGCGTGCAGCTCCGCGAGCCCGTAGATCTGTTGGATACCCACGCCGAAGCGGGCGTGAAATTCCTGCGCCGTGGACCTCGCGAGCGGCGCGCTCCCGCACGCCGCGAGCCGCAGCGTTGCCAAATCCGGTGGCTGCGTGAGAGACAGCTTCACCGCGGCGTCGTAAAACGCGGGAACCGAGCTGAAGAACGAGATGCGGTGCTGCGAGATCTCCTCGAGGATGTAGAGCGGGAACGCGTACTTCGGCGACTTCAAGAACAGCGTCCCGCCTGCCAGCAGCGTGGGCAGCGCGAGGGTTTCCGATCCGTGGGCGTGGCTCAGCGGCACCGCGCAGAGCGTCCGATCGGCCGCGCCCAGCCCGAGCAACCGCATGTAGTACTGCGTCCGGTAGCAGAGCGCCTCGTGTCCGATGAGCACGCCCTTCGAGAGACCCGTAGTGCCCGACGAGAACTGCAGACAACCGATGGTCGAGTCGACCGAGGGTGGCGCGAGCCTGGCGCTCTGCACGTCCGTCACCGCTCCCGCCGCGTCCACCCGAACGATGTTGTCGAAGTGATCCGCCGAGCCGGGACTGGTCGCCGCTGCCCGCGACGACAAGATTGCTTCCGGTCAGTGCGACGATGCCCTCGACCTCGGCGTCTGTCGCCCCGATATCGATCGGCGCGAACGCCGCACCGAAGCTGCGCGCTCGCGAGGATCGCGACGAGAAACGCGGGAACGTTGTCCAGGTTCGTCAGAACGACGTGGCCTGGGCCCACTCCGTTCTTCCGCAATACCTGTGCCAACGCATCGACGTGCGCAAGGAGCTGTCCGTATGTCAGCTCGGCCTCGTCGGAGACGATGGCCAAGCGGGTTGAAATCCCTTGATCGACAACGGACTTGCAGATCGAGTCCCACAGCATCTCAATCGACCGCCACGGCGTTGGCGTCGACGCTGCGCCCAGTCTCCGCCAGTGAGTGACTCATCGACGGGCGCTTCCCCAGGAAGCTGTCGGGCACTTGGATGACGTCGGATCCGGCGACAACATAGTTGCCGCCCGAGGTGGTCGGGGTGAACTTGACAAGGCCGTGATCGAATACCTTTGTGCCGTCTGGAATTGTTTGACCCGGGGAGAAGATCATATTGGTGCCCACGAAGCAGTCGTCGCCGACCGCACTGCCAAGGAACTTCAGGTTGGAGGGCACCTTCTTGCCCGCGATGTTCGCATCGATGGCGCCTGATCCGACGAGGAAGTCAGCGAAGCCGCCTGCACCGCCGAGCAACCCCCGCTCTCCAAACACGACGTTGTAGAGCGCTGGTGCGAAGATGGCCGTTTCGGGGCCGATGTAACTGTTGGCGACATCGCAACCCATCACGAATGCGCCTTCTCCGACGAACGACATTGTGATGGTGGATCGTTCGCGGATCACGGCGCCGTTGCCGATGACGCAGGATCGCAGGTACGCGAACGGTCCGATGACTACGTCGTCCCCGATTACGCAGCCTTCGAGGATCGCGGTCGGGTGAATGCGCGTCCTCCAGCCGATCGAGTTGCATCGCTGCCTGAACCACGACCACGACGTCACACGTGTCATGAGCCACTGCGGGAGGACACGATGGAACGGCCGGAGCAGCGCAGCGACGTACTCCCGGCAGTAAAGGCTCGATGCGGTCAGCAGATCGAACCAGTGCTCGAGCTGGATCCCGTAGTAGTCGATGACGTAAGCGCGCATGTCCGTAATCTGATCCACCCGCGCGGGCAGCTCCTGCGATAACTCGTGAACCGAGCGCGGGATCATTCGGAGCGGCTCGGCCTGCGCATTGCGGTCGTCGCCGACGTAGTGCAGGGGCAGCGTGCTATACGCCGTCGGCGGGTCCACCTCGCTCAAACACGTGAAGGTGAAGCGCGTCGTGTCGATCTCGCACTGATAGCTGCGCCGACGATCGGGGATCGCCGAGACGAACGTGCGCAGCAGTCGGCTGGACACCACGAGGTCGTCCTGCACGGCGAGCGACCCCGGTGCGATCGAAGCCCGATCGAGAGCATCGACATCGACGACCTCACAGCCGATCTCGGCGAGCTGCGCCCGTAGCCTCGACCCGACCGTCGAGTCGTGCAGCCGCACCCCCGACGCTGGCTTGTTGAAGGGCGGAAGGGCAGCGGCATTGCGGATGATAAAGGCCTTCATGGCGCGCCCAACAACGCTGCGACGTCACCCACGGTCTCGGGGATGACCTTTCGTTCGGCGACTCTTCGACCGAGGTCGACGTGGTACATCGTGTGGATGAGCACGGTGAACTCGACCAGGGCGTTCGAGTCCAGGCCGAGGCCATCGCGCAGCGAGGTCGATGCCGTGATGTCGACCGGCTGCCCGAGAAGCGTCTGTAGCGCGGTGATCACGTTCTGCTCGTCGTCCGTCATCGGATCTCTGTCGTCACCGAGGCCGTCAGGCGCGCTTCAGAATCTTGTCGAAATGCGACTTCCCCGTGTGTTGCTCGAAAGAGGCGGTATGGGCCTGGGAGCCCGGCTCGCGCACCTCTTCGAACGCAGCGATGAAGCGACCGTTGTGAATGCGCTTCGTCGCGACGTACGGTGTCCTCGGAAACGCGGCCAGCCTTTTCGCGACCCGAAGTGCGGTTGCGTCGAGTTCGCGCGGGGATGTGATCTCGTTGAGGAGCGACAACGCACGGCCCGCCTCTGCATCGATGAATTCGCAGTCGAGGAGCAGTTCGAGCATCTTGGCGCGCCCCAGCAAGACCTCCAGGATCACCGAGCCGAGCGGACAGGCGACGCCGTTCTTGAGTTCGGGCATCGAGAGCCGGCACTGAGTCGTTCCGATCCGCCAGTCGGACATCAGGGCGACCTGGAGCCCTTGGCCGATGGCGAAGCGATCCATCGCGGCGACGACGGGAACGTTGACGCTCAAGATGGCGATGTAGAGGTCGATGATTTCCCCCAACCAGGGGCGAACCTCGTGCTCGTGCTCCATGACGGAAACGTCGTTGAAGTCTCCGCCGACGCTGAAGGACCGTCCCATGCCGCCGGTCAAGACGAGCGCCGCTATTCGGGGCTCGGACGAGAGCTCGTCCTCGGCCACCTTCCGGCACGCATCCGTGAGATCCAGCGTCATGTCGCGGCAGAACGCGTTCGTGTCCTTGTCTCGACGGAAGGTGACCCGAGCTATGCCATCTTCGACGTCGACCGTGAGGGTTTTATACGCTTGCTTCACGAGGCAATGCCCTCCGTCATGGTTGGGTCCAACATGCGTTTCAACTGCGAAATGCACCGGGCACTCTTCTGTTCGTACGCATAACTGCCACTGAGGCCGAGCGCAGAGGAGAGGATCCGGTTGAACTCCGTGCCGTCGGTCATCGCCTGCTTCTTTCGACGTACGTGCCTGCGGTCCAGGTATCCGCGTTCCGACGCCATCCTTCTGAGCAGTACCTTCTCCTCGCTGCCAGCAAAACTGGATTCGGGTGGAATACGGAACGCGGCGTTCATCACCGCTGGATCCCAAAAGAGGTGGTAGATCTGGACGCCGTGCGACCAGGCGTAGAAGGGTGCGAATTCCCCTGTCCAACAAGTCCGTTCGATCAATGACTGCAGGTTGTCGACCGCGGTGACCTTCATATACTGCTCGTGGCGGAGCATCGACCCGAAGAGCAGGTCGGCCCCGTATCCGGTCACGACGCGCCGGACGTTCTTGGAGGCGGCTGCGACGAGGACGCCGAGTTGGGCGAGGGTCTCAGCGGTGAGCCCGTCCACCATTTCGTTGCAGAAGACAGCGCGCTCGAAGTGGGCGACTGCGGCTTCCGCGTTGGCGGCTACCCGCGTGTGACTCAGGGACAGCTGAGCCGCGAGTTCTTCGGCGTCGGCGTATTCGTTCCCGAGATCCGTTCCGAGCGTGAACGTCTGGACGTCTGGCTGGCGCGCGCGGGTGAGCGCAGTCGCAAGCGACGAGTCGATCCCACCCGAGAGGAACGTGCCCCAGCCGGATTGGGCAACCTCACCGCAGCTCGCTTGCGCAGACGCGATCAGCGCGGCGTCGAGCGCATCCTCGCCGGCCGCGTCGTTCGCGAACAACGAGGTCGGTCGGTAGGTGAGCGGTGTACGTCGTTCCTCGGTAAGCTCCAGCGTCGGCGAAACACGAAGGATTGCACCGGGATACACCCGCCGCACACCCCGGAAGGGGCTGAAGTCTGCCGGGTGGCGGACCTTGCGCAGAGTGTCGTCGTCGAGTTCGACCGCGACGCCCTGCAGCGCGAGCAGGCTCTTCACTTCGCTCGTGATGACGACGCGTGTGTCGTCTTCGAAACACCAGAGGGGGAAGGTGCCGAGAGGATCGGTTTCGAATGCGAGGCCGGTCGGATCCACGGTGATCTCGAGCCACGCCGTCGCGGCATTCTTGCGCGTGTCCGCGGGGATCACGCACTTCGACTGGTGCACTCCGGCAAGCGACGACAACCGGAGCGTGCCGACCGCTCCCCCGCGCATCGCGATCGCGACTCGCTGGATCTTCCCGCGGTAAGGACAGAGCAGCTCTGCGAGACGCGCTTCGTCGACGGCGGACGGCGACGCCCCATTGGGCAGGACCTTCGCGGGCTGCTTGAGGAGCACACACAGAACAGGCATCAGCGCTTCTGTTCCCGCTCGCTGCCCCGGTGGTCGGCAGGATCCAGGTAGACGTTGTGAAGACGTCGGGCTAGGTGCACGCGGTAATCGTCACTCTCGAGCCGCGCGACGAACGCAGTAGTGCGCTACTGCAATTCCGCCTCAAGCTCGAGTCGGGCTACTGAAGGGTCGTGGCGCGCTGTCAGGCGCCACGCAGCAGATCCGCAGATTCCAACCGCCGGGCCTGGATGACCGGATACACGGCGGCAGCAGCGACGAGGACGAACACGGCTGCGGCTCCGGCTCTCAGTGGCAGCATCAGCACGCCCCAGTCGATCTTGATGCCGTACTGCACCGGTGAGCCCAGCGCCCACAGGTACGAAAGTCCGATGCCACCGAGTCCGCCGAACACGGCGGCCAGCGCCGCAAGCGACACCGCGTGCGCGATGACGACTGCCTGTTCTTGCCGAGGTCTAGCACCGATGGCCCGCAGCACGGCCCGCTCTCGCTTGCGTTGCACAAGTCCCAGCACGAAGACGTTGAGCACACTCAATCCGGCGGCGGCCATCACCACGTACCCGGCGTACGTAAAGGGCCTCAAGAAGCCGGTGATTCTCTCGGTCGCCGCCGAGCGCCACTGCTCGTTGTCGAACACCGATAGTCCCGCGCCGAGGTTCACGAAATCGTCGCGGTGGGAGCTCGCATCCTCGGCCGATGGAAAGGCGACGGCGACCTGGTCGCGGACGGCGGCCCAGTCGGAGCGCGCCAAACCTTCCTTCACCAGGACGATGTCGCCCACGGCGGTGTCACTAACCACCCGTGGACGGAAGGTCCCCGCTACCCGAAAGTGCTTCGGCCCTTCGACGGTGGGCAGCTCGACGGTTGCACCCTCTGCTACGCCGAGCCGACCGGCCGCAACCTCACTCAGTCCGATCTCCCCGTTCTGCAGTCCCTGCCAAAGGATCTCGGGCGCGCCGGTCGGCTGATAGAGGCCCCGGCTGTACCAGTCACCCGGCGTCACCCCAATGACGAGGCGCGACGATGCTCCCGATGAGATGGTCGATCGCCAGCGGGAAGACACCGCGCGCCCGTCGGCCGCACCGTTCACCAGTTCGAATGTGGCGGCGGCCAATTGGCTGTCCCGCTGATCGAGTATGGACTGACTGGCGATCAGCAAGGCGTCCGGCAGTCGGTCCGCCTTCTCCGCCGCGATCTCCCTTGCCCCGAGCAGCTGCATGGTGTGCGCGGCGATTGCCAACATGGCGCCTACGGCGAGCACCCCCGAGGAGAGGGCGAACAATAGCGCGTACCGACGCACATCGGCATTCAGCAGTCGTCCGACGTCGGGACGGACGGCGGTCAGCAACTCGGCCGAACGCCCGGCACCCCGCGGGGCGCCCCATATGGTCACCAACCCCAATCCGAACATCCCTAACGTCATCCCGCTGATGCCCAGCTCCATGGGCAAGGACCCGCCCGCGAAGGTCTTGGCTATCGCGAAGGAACCCGCCATCGCTGCCACCCCCACGAGCAGTGGCCACGTCGGGATCCTCCTGGCGTGCTGGACTCCACCGGCGCTGACCATCGAGGCCAATGGACCTTCGCGGACCAGCCGCACGGCCGGTCCCGCCATGGCGAGGACTCCGCACAGGATGCCCGCGAGGGCCCCGATCACGATCAAGCTTGGCGAGAAGTGGGCTCTCAAGGTGGCGCCTGAGCCGGCCAACATGGCTTCGCCGAACTGATCCACCAGGAGGCTCCCGAGCAGGAAGCCGCTGGGCACTCCCAAGAGTCCGCCGAGCACACCGATTGCTGCACCCTCGCCAAGCATCCCGCCAAACAGTCCGACCGGCCTGGCGCCAATCGCACCGATGGCTCCCATCACCGCCCGCCGGTCCTCGATGGCGAGCAGGATGGTGTTGAGGGCAATCAGGAGGCCGACCAGGATTCCGGAGCACAGGTTCATGTTGAAGCTTTGGGAGGCGTTTGCGAGCATCGCCGGCTGCTGCGGCCGCGGTGGGCCGGCCGTGGCGATGCCGTCGATGACGCGGTCGATGTCGGCCCTCACTTCAACGCCCGGCCTCGGTAACACGAAGGCGGCCGTGACGTAACCGGGCGCCCCCAGCATGCTCGCGGCGACGTCCTCGGAGGGAGCCATCAGCACGTAGCCGTCGTTGATGCCCTCGACGCGCTCGAACTCCGGGAATATCCAGCCCAGGTGCGCCGAACCTGGAGGAAGGCCCGGAATGCGAACCTCATCGCCGAGTTCCAGGCCATGCCGCTGGGCGATGACCGTCGGAATCTGCAGCGGCACGCCGGGGCCGGCGGTGGGCGTTTCGCGGGCACGCTGCTCGCAGTTGAACGAACCGACCAGCAGCTCGATCTGACACGACCCACCTAGCAGAAAGAACCCGTGCCTGTCGCCGTCCGGAACGTCCATGAGCGTCAAGCCGGCGACGACCGGGACGACCGCCTCCGCTCCGGGCACCTCGGCGCGGAGCCGATCGACCGTCGCGATCGGCAAGCGGGCGTTGACGTTCGGGGTCACCTGGACCACCCCACGCTGGGCGGCTTGGGTGAGCGACGGCCCGAATGCGTCGAACGGTCGGACGAGGTCGGACTTGAGAATCCACACCGCGAGCACCACGGTCACTCCCAGCGCGACTCCAATGACGCTGAGCAGCGTCCGGCGCCAGTCGGCGACCAAGGCGGCGAGGTGGATCCGCCGGAACGACAGCCAGCTGGCGCATAGCTCATGCATCACGGTTCGGTTGGCCACCTCGCAACGCCTCTCCTTGGTTCGTGACCCGTCAACCGTCACTCGAATGGCGAGAAGGGAAAGCAGTAGCAGGCCACTGCAATCTCGGGTGGTACCGGCGCGGCACTACCTAATCGACTTCCACCACAACAACCACGAGGGCGGCCGCGGCGAACGGTCACCAGCGGACGGCTAGCGATTTCAGCCCGTAGATGAGGTGGAACGAACGGTATGTCAACGTCTCGAAACCATCAGCCAGCGCCAGGTGCGGGAACCGGCGAAACAGTGCGGGCAACGCAATCCGCAGCTCCAGCTGGGCCAGCGGCGCGCCTAGGCAGCGGTGAACGCCGTAGCCGAACGCGACATGGCTCGCCGCATCGCGATGGATGTCCAGGACGTCGGCGTCGTCGAGGTAGGCAGGGTCGCGGTTGGCGGCTGAGAGTGAGGCCAGGACCAGTTCGCCCGCCGGAATGGTCAGTCCACAAATCTCGACGTCCGCGGTCGTGATCCGCGGTATCGAGTGGTGTAGGACCGACAGGTAGCGCAGCAGTTCCTCGATTGCCGGACTGACCGCGTCCGGGTCGTCGCGCAACGCGGCGAGCTGGTCGGGATGGCGGAGCAGTGCCAGCGTCCCGAGACCCAACATATTCGACGACGTTTCGTGCCCGGCCAGCAGCAGCAAACCGCAGATCCTCGTCAACTCCTCGTCGGTCAGCTCGTCGCCATGTTCGCGGATCAACGTGCCGAGCATGTCGTCGCCCGGATGGCTGCGGGCCTTCTTCACGAGCGATCGCATGTAGTCGTGGCTGTCGCGTTGCAACGCGTAGCGTTCGGCGAATGGCATCGCCAGGTCGATCTGACAATCGGAGCGGCGCTGGAAGCCTTCCCGGTCGTCGTAGGGCACGCCGAGCAACTCACAGATCACCAGCGACGGGATGGGCATTGCGAAAGCCGACACCAAATCCGTTGGCGAGCCATGGCTTTCCATTTCGTCGAGCTGCTGATCCACGATCTCGGCGATCCTCGGCTGAAGCCGGGTCATCCGCCGGGCGGTGAATTCTCCGGTGAGCATCCGGCGCAGCCGCTGATGCTCGGGCGGGTCAAGCCCGAGCAGGTTTCCGGCCCGTGGGTCGGCGGCCTCATCAGCTGAAAGTCGGTGGCGCGCCGGGCATCACGAAACCTGCGGGGCGGGAATTGGAGAACCGCTCGTGATCCGACAGCACCGCCTTGACGTCGTTGTAGCGGGTGACCAGATGGACCGGCACGCCGAACACGTTGGGGACCGTGCGCAGTCCAGTGGATGCCCTGACCTCGCCGAGTTCCGGTGTCGGGTCGAACCCATCTCGCCGAATCTGTAAAGGGGGCTGCAGCCCGCCGGCCCCGGCACCCCCGCCGGTCTGCGTCATGGGATCGACGCTACGCGCGCTGCCGGTCAGTCCCGTTGTCGTTCGTGATCTCTTTCGTGACGGCATTCAGTTCTGCTCGGGCCTGGTCGATTTGGTCGTACGCGTAGTTCGCCATGGCGGCGGTCGTCATCGTCTCACCTTTGCGAGCGAGCGATTCGTAGCCCTGGTCGCCGAGGACCTCACGTAGGTGGGCGATCGTCCTCGCGAGCTGGGGGAAGGCCGCGGCAGTCAGGGGACTGAATGAGAAACCCGCGATAGTGGCCGCCGGTTCGTCGTGCCCGAGCCGATCGAGGAACATTGCGAGGTTTGTCAAGGGGGAACGGAGAGTGGCGATGTTGCCGGAATCGTGGATGTGGCGAATCGCGAAAGTGATGTGATCGAGCGCCGCCAACGCGTCGCCGCTTTCGACTTCAAGGAAGGCCAGATGGTCGGCGAGGTGGGATTCGGCGTAGCGGTTGCCGCTGTCGCGAGCGATCGCCAGGCCGCGCTGCATCGCCTCGGCAGCGCGGTCGGGGTCGGCGTTGCGCCAGGCGATGCCGTAGGACAACAGGGCCAACGAGAGCGCATACGGGTTGCGGGCGGCTTCGGCGATGTCGACGAGGCCATCCGCGGCGGCGATAGCGTCGTCGTCGCGACCCGCGATCGTCAATGAAACGACGAGGAGTGCCGTCGCGTTTCCGTGCGCGTCGCGCCTTCTTGCAACCCGGGCACCGCACCACTCGACTGACCGATCAGGCTGTCCAATGGCTAGATACGGACCCCCCAGGTAGACCTCGAGTCCGAAAGGGACCTCACCGCGGCCTGTGCGCATCGCCGTCTGTCCGGCGTCGCTGTACCGGACGGCCTCCTCGATGCGTCCTACGATCCAGCACTCACCGCCATCGTGTACAGGAAGGCGAGCCGTGGGTGGTCGACAGCGTGGGCGGGCTCGATCATTTCTTCGGCCCAGGCGGTGGGCTCATAGTTTTCGACGCACAAGCCGAGTAATGCCGCGTAGGTGGCGATGGTGGCGGCATCGTCGAGTTCGCCGTGGTCGGCGGCCCATCGAAATGCGGTTCGCAGATTGGCCAGCTCGACCGCGAACCATTCGTAGGCTTCGCGCTGGCGGGGGCTGTCCCACAGGGCCATGATTCGGTTTCGCGCCCGGCGAAGTAGCGGGCATGCGCGGCCCGCACCTCTTCGGCCGCACCGCTCGCCGCGAGTTGCTCCTCGGCGAACTGGCGGATCGTCTCCAGCATCGAATACCGGGTCCGCCCGCCTGACCGCACGGCGAGCAGGAGCGACTTGCGCACCAGGGCGTCGAGTATCTCGAGGATGGCGTACTCGTCGCGGTCGTCTGATCCGGCTATTGCGCAGGCGCTTTGGAGGTCAAATCCGCCCGCGAACACCGAACAGCGTTCCAGCACTGTCTTTTCGGTGTCGGCGAGAAGGTCGTAGGACCAGGCCACCGCGTGGCGCAGCGTGTGGTGGCGTTCCAGGCCGCGCCGCGAGCCGACCAGCAGCCTGAACCGGTGATCAAGACGATCACGCATTTCACTGGCGGTCATCGACGCCATCCGCGAGGCAGCCAGTTCGATGGCCAATGGAATCCCGTCAAGGCGCTGACAGATCTCGGTGACTGCGGCAGCTTCGCCGCCGTCGACCATCGAGAAGCCCGGTGCGATGCCTTGAGCGCGTTCGACGAACAGACTCACCGCCGCAGAGTCGATTCCCGCTGCCGCGTCCAGAGAGCGCACCGGCCACACCTGCTCGTCGGGGACCCGAGTCCCTCGCGGCTGGTGGCGAGGATTCGTACAGTCGCCGAGTGCGCGAGTATCGCCTCGATGAGGTCGGCGGCGGCGCCGAGAACGTGCTCGCAATTGTCGATCACCAACAGCCGGACCCGGCCCTCCAACGCAGCGGCCACCGACTCACTGACGGTCTTACCCGGTTGCTGGGTGATGCCCAGCACCGCCGCCACCGCATCGGGCACAGCCGCCGGATCAGTCACCGCTGCCAACTCGAAAAACCAAACGCCATCAGGAAACTCATCGGCCAGGTGCGCCGCGACTTCCAACGCCAGACGGGTCTTACCGACTCCACCCACGCCGGTCAGCGTCATCAACCGATGCGCCTTGATCGCCGCTTCGATGTCGGCGACCTCGGCCTCGCGTCCGATCAAGCTGGTAGTCGCAGGCCGCAGATTCCCCGGCGTCGTATCCAGCGCCCGCAACGGAGGAAAGTCAGTGCGCAAGCCCGGCGCCTGTACTTGAAACACCCCGACCGGCATTGGCACATCCCGCAGCCGGCGTGGCCCCAGTTCGACCAGGTCGACTCCGCTGAGCAGACCCGCCGTCGAATCGGCCAGCAGGATCTGACCGCCGTGCCCGGCAGCCATTACCCGCGCTGCACGGTTCAGCACCGCTCCGAAGTAATCCCCGTCCCGCAGCTCTGCCTCCCCGGTGGCCAGCCCCATCCGCACCGGCAACTCCAGTTCGCGCTGCGCTGCCACGGCAGCATCGACTGCGGCCCTCGGCGACGAGAACGCTGCGACCACCCGTCACCGGTGTGCTTGAACATTAAGCCGCCGCGCGACTCGATCGCCTCGCGCAACACCGCGTCGTGCGCGGCCAGCGCCGCCCGCATCCCGCCGGCGTCGGCCTCCCACCGACGGGTCGAACCCTCGACGTCGGTGAACAGAAACGTCACCACCCCCGAAGGAGCAGCCGCCGGATCAGCGGACATCCACGCAGAATCTCACAACGGGAGCAACGCATGGGCCTCATTCACATCGAGCTGTTCGCAATCCTGAACCTTCGTCGGGCAGCCGCGGGGCAGCCGGGACCGAAGTGATGACGCGGAATCGACGATGTTCTCGTCTATTCGCTCTGACCTGCGGAAATAAGTGGAGTTGGGGGACTCGAACCCCTCAACGAAATCGCGCTGAACTGCGGAAACGCCGATCACACCCACGCGGAAGCGACGCGGACCGACGTCGGGCGACCTGCGGATACACCGCGAGGTATTGCACGCTGGGACAGCAGCGCTCGCAGGCTGGCCGGCATCTCGGCCTTAGTCCTGCGTCTGTGCCGGCGCCCAGGACCCCTCGAGCATGCCACTCTGTCGCAACATGCGAAGCAGGTCGTAGGACGCGTCGAGCCGACACGCGCGGTCGCCGCGGAACGTGAAGACCTCGACCCCGCAGAAGTCGAACGGCTTACCCGCTCCCTTCGATTCCGGGGGGGTCCATGCGGCCGGAGAACGTACCGGTCCCGGTCCACGGAAAGCCGACGACCGGATTCTCAAGGTCATACATCGGCGCGCCGGTCTGCGCGAAGATCAGGTCGGGGTAGGCGCCGCGGATGTAGCCGATGTAGTCGCGGATCGCCTTCGCGCTCTCGACCAGCATGCCAGTCAGGCGTGTCGTCGGGCTCGAGAGCACGAAGTCGTCGGTGACGATAGCGAGCACACCATCGATGTCGTCCTGGTTCCAGGCGTCCAACCAGGAGTCGTAGAACGCCTGCGCGACCAACGGGTCGACGGGTGTCACGGTGGTGGGCATGACCTCATGATACCCGAACGAGCGTTAGGGATTAATTTGCGTTAAGTCACAATGTTTGTGCGCAAATAGATGCTTGCCCTGAACGCACGTTAGGGTTGGGCGATGAGCCGATACTACGAGATCCTGGACGCAGCACGCCGGCTGTTCTACGCGCGCGGGTATGAGGCCGTGGGGGTCGACGCGATCGGCGCGGAGGTGGGCATCGCGGGGCCGTCGATCTACACGCATTTCCGGTACAAGGCGGAGATTCTCGCGGCGCTGTTCGACGAGTCCATGGACCGCATGCTCCAGCGGGCCGGCCCACCCCGGGAAGATCCGCGCCAGGACCTCGAGAACCTCGTCCGCGCCCACGCCGTCTTCGCTGTCGAAGAGCGCGAGCTGCTCACGATCTATACGCGTGAGGAGCGGTCGCTGCGCGCCGAGGCGCGCCGCCGCTTCCGCCGCCGCGAGAGCAGCTACCTGGACCGCTGGGTCACTCCGCTCGAACAGCTGCACCCGGACCGCTCACAACAGGAGTTGCGCAGCGTGGCCTCGGCAGTGATCGGAATGTTGATGTCGGTGACCAGCTGGCCGCGTGACGCCCTGCGCACACCCAACCTGCCCGACCTGCTCGCGGAACTCGCCCTCGGTGCGCTGGCTCTCGCACCGGGTTCGGTTGATTCGCTCGGTTTGGTGGGCGTTGCAGACGATGGTCTCGGCTAGGTGAGAGAAATGCTCCTCGAATGTGTCGCGCCGGTCATGGGTTGCACGGCAACATTTTCCGCACAGCGGCTCTTCAATCCGTGGGTGTTCATGCCCATCAGGCCTGCCCATGTTGCATCAGATTTAGATCCCCGGGGGCGCGCCAGAGTCCGTTGAATAGTTCGGACCGCCAGTTTACGTACCGCACCGATGTACAGCCACGGTGAAGATGCGACTATTTGTGGATCGTTGTGCCGGGCTGCCTTGGCCCTTGGCTTGTAGCCGGTCCTCTCTTGCGACAATGTTCGCATGGTCGAGCAGAGCATCTGGATGCAGAAGGTCACGGCCGCTCCGGGGCATTCGCACTGGTATGTCGAACGTTTCCGTTCCATGGCGCGCGCCGGCGAGGATCTGCTCGGCGAGGCACGCTTCGTCGATGCGATGGCGCCCCGCGGCGCCCGCATCCTCGATGCCGGGTGCGGCCCCGGCCGGTTGGGCGGGTATCTGGCCACGGTCGGTCACCACGTGGTCGGTGTCGACGTCGACCCGGCGCTCATCGAGGCAGCGGAGCAGGACCATCCCGGGCCGCGATGGCTCGTCGGCGACCTCGCCGAGCTCGACTTGCCTGCGCGCGGCATCGCCGAGCCGTTCGACGTAATTCTGTCGGCCGGCAACGTGATGACATTCCTTGCCCCGAGTACCCGCGTCGAGGTGCTGCGCCGACTGCGTGCCCACCTCGGGCGCGACGGTCGAGCGGTCATCGGCTTCGGCGCCGGTCGCGACTACGAGTTCGTCCACTTTCTCGACGACGCAGCAGACGCTGGGCTCGCGCCCGAGCTGCTGCTGTCCACCTGGGATCTGCGACCGTTCACTGAAGACTCCGACTTCCTCGTAGCGCTCCTTCGGCCCGCCTAGGTCACGCGCCAGCCGCGCGCCACCCAGTCCAAACGACAACTGAAAACGACGGGATCGAACCGCGCCCGGCAAGCTGCGGCACAGCAACATCTCACGGATGTGTGCGGCGGGCATCGCCGCCGATTTGGTTGCCCCCTGGCACGGCGATACCGAGCCCATGACCCACGCCGTCAATGGGCGGGTTACCGACGACCGCCTGACCGCAGCGCGGACGTCTTCTCCTCAGCAATAGGACAGATTTCGGACACAAGGCGTCCTGCGGCTCGCTCCGGCTAACGAGCAACACCCGCTCCGACGCTGGTCAGAACGGGTTTCCTGGGTGGAGCTAAGGGGACTCGAACCCCCCAACAGAAATGCGGTGACCTGTGAAACGCGAGTTTCCGGTACGCGAAACGACGTAGAAGCACACACAATAACCTGCGGATCCGCGAACGGTGTTGACGGCGACAACGCTCGTTACCACCGCGCCTCTACATTGGCAGCGATCTGGTTGGCAATCTTCAACGCCGAGTCACCGGGATTAGGGCTGCAGGTGTTGATGTCAATAATGACATTGTTGCTGAGTGCCAGCGCGCGTCCACAGGCCCAGCCGAGGGTACTGGCGTCATTTTGAGTCGCGGTGGTACTCAGTGTGCGGTTAGCGTCGGAGATCTGCCCGACGGACCACTGCGACTCGCTCTGCGTGTGGGTGTACTGGCGGCAGCTTGGCCACTGCTGGGCGGAGGCATCGAGGAAGGCACCGGCTTTTTCCGAGATAGGGAACAACACCACTGCCTGTTTGAGATAGTGCGTGAAGTTATCGCCGTCGTTGAGGCTCTGATCGCGCTCGGCCCAGTAACCGCTGTTGGCATAGACCGGGGCCTCCGCCGCGCCGTCGATGGCGAGGCACTCCTGAGGCGCCATGGTGGCACTGTTGTCAGACATCGCGGTCTGGCTATTCGTGACTGTCATTCCGGCCGTCGCCATAGCGACGTTCACCTGTTCGGGGCTGAGCAGCAACCCGGCGAGCTCACGCTCAACAAGAGGACGCGGAATCATCGATCGGGTGGTCGTCATCGACTGGGCGTTGCCTTTTGTGCCGCACCCGGCGATCAAAACGCAGATGACTGCAACCGCAAGTGCGGCCATAGGTCGGCGCATGTCTTCCTCCCCTTTCCAGCGGTGCCCAACCGTCCAGCGTGGACGCGATATCCCCCAGATCGTGGCGCGTGAAGAAATGGTGCAGTAACGCCGCCGATGCCTATGTGAGGTTGACCGGTGTTTCCTGATAACGATGAACGGTGTTTCTTGATAACGATTGATGGGTCGAGCACAGCTCTGAGCCCTCCTGTGATTGGTGCCTGACCGCGCGAGGCGGCAGCCGAAAGGACGCGAGTCAGTCGTCGTAATAACGGGTTGTCAGGCCGCTTCGCTCTGACACTGCTCGGGCTGCGACGCGAGGAGGTCGGCGGCGCTGTTTGAGCGCTTCAATTCATAAGGCGGACTAGGTTATTTCACCCAGTGGGTTCTGCTCGCGTTCCAGTGGCCGCGGACGTTTATTCCCGAGCATTTTCGTTCAATCATCGTTCGGCACAATTCTGTCGACAGGACGGGCCATTAATCGATCGAACGACGGCGAAGGGAATCACAATGACGGCCACGACGACCATTGAGGAGGCCGGCGAGTCCCGGTTGGGGAAGCTCGTGGAACAAAGCTCCGCGGGCGGGTCGCTTTCGTGACCGGTGGTACCCGTGGGATCGGTGCGGCGATCAGTAAGAGCCTGGTCAGCCAAGGCGCAACGGTGGCCGCGGGCTACGGCAGGAATAGCGAGCACGCGCAGAAGTTCCTCGCCGAGTTGTCGGCGGCCAGCGATGGCGCCGAGGTCAGCGTCCATCATGGCGATGTCGCGAGCGCGGATGACTGTCGACGCACAATCCAGGAAGTCATCGACCTGCACGGCCGGCTGGACATCCTGGTCAACAACGCCGGCATCACGATCGACAAGACCGTGGCCAAGATGACCGAAGAGGAATGGAACAAGGTCATCGGCGTCAACCTGTCCGGGGCCTTCTTCCTCGCCCAGGCCGCGCTGGCGCACATGCTCGAGCGCGGCAGCGGCCGGATCGTCATGGTCTCCTCGGTTATTGGTGAGACGGGCGCCATCGGCCAGGCAAACTATGCGGCTTCCAAGGCCGGGTTGTTCGGCCTGACGAAGACACTCGCGCGCGAGGCGTGCTTCCAGAAGGGCCGCACGGGCAAGTTGACCGAAGACGGTATCGGCGTCACGGTCAACGCGATCACTCCCGGGTACGTAGCGACCGAGATGGTCGAGACCATTCCCGAGAAGGTCCTAGACCGCATCAAGGGCAGCATCCCGATGCGCCGGCTGGCCCAGCCCTGGGAGGTCGCACGAGTGGTGCACTTCCTGGCCGCGGACGCCTCGGGCTACATCACCGGACAGGTTTGGGGGGTAAACGGCGGTCTGGACATGTGAGACCCATTCGGTTTGTCCTCCGCCGCATCGCGTTCTTTCGACTCACACACTTCGCAGTGAAATTGGTGATCGGCAATGCATTCCTATGAAATAAACAAGCATGGCAAGATCGTCTTTCCGTCCAATTGTTTTCCTGATCTCGACTTCTCCACGTTCGAAAGCCTCGAGCAGCTCGATGCGGTAGTCCGGCGGGACTTCGATTCCAAGGCCCCTACTGGAAGCGATATCCTCGAGCGGATCAAGACGGGCGCCTATCAAAGCAAGTTCGAGCTGATGCGCGATATGGCGCTGAACCTGTTCTGGGCCAATCGTTTCAAAATAACGATGTACGAGGTCCAGCCCACACGGTGGGCCGATGTGCCGCGCAGCCGCGACGACGTCTTCGTACCGATCCTGACGCCGTGGCAGGATCGCGAAACGAAGGTGACTGCGGTGATGTCCGCCTATCCGGGTCTTCCGGCGCAGTGGGACGCCGAGGTCGAGGACAGCATCTTCGAGATCCTCTTCGATGTGTTCGGCCACCGCAGGAACCACGCGACGAAGCTGTCGGCCGTCGTACCCACGGTTGCCGATCTGCTGTCTGATTCCCGTAATCAGACTCTGCGGCTGACTGAATACGACCCCGACTTCCGCCGGTATACCTATACGGAGATCGTCGACTGCAATGAGGATGTGGCCGAGCTGGAGGCGCTACGGCGCTGGTCGATGGTGCTGCACAACCAGTACCCATGGGCTCGCGACAAGGCCACTCTGGTCCCTGTCGACGAGTTGCACGACGACGACTACGTGGTGGTGTTTCGTCCCCGAGACAGCGAGGTCCAACGTTTCCTGTCCCGCATCGCTTCGGCGCGCCCCCGAAGAAGGCCCACCCGGCGTCCCCCACGGTCTGCCAGCCGATTCGCCCGTACCCCGCGCTCGACGTGCGCAACGACCTGGCGGTGCAACCTCGCATCGTGGCCATCGCCGCCGCGCACGGTGATCTGGTGTGCACCAACGAGGACCTCATCCGCAACAGCGCCTACAACTGGTCCCCCATGTCCGCCGACGACATCGTCGCCAAGACCGGCATTGAACAACGTCGTTACACATCGGAGACCCTCGAGGACCTCTCGTTGCGAGCCGCCCGCTCGGCGCTGGCGCACGCTCAGGTGGGTCCAGACCAGATCGGGGCGGTGATCGTCTGCACCTGCACCAGCTCTCGGCTGCTCCCGTCGGTTGCGACCTGGCTTTCCGGCGCGTTGGGCATCCAGCAGACGCACTGCTCGTTCGACCTCGTCGCCGCGTGTGCCGGCCTCAGCTACGGGCTGGCCGAGGCCCTGCAGAGTTCTGCAATTGGTCAGCGGCCGGTGCTTGTGGTCTGCGCGGAAAAGTTCTCCGACAAGATCGGGAACGTCCGGCCGTCCCGGATGATCTTCGGCGACGGCGCGTCCGCCATCATCCTCGACGTCGCACCTGAGGGCGCACCGCCGGATATCGAGTACATGCAGACGTATGCCAGCGGTCCGGTGAGTCAGGTCAATTCGATCCTGTGGCCCAACCCCGCGTTCGCCAACAACGTCACCGTCTTCGGCCCCGAGGTGAAGGCCCTCGCCGGGCGCTACCTTAGGCAGATGCTCGACGACATCAGGGCCCTTCCCGACCCGGATGGGGTCGCAGAATCACTTCTGGCCAGCATCGACTTGATCGTCCCGCACCAGGCGAACAAGACCATGGTGATCGACCTCGCGACGGCCGCCGGTCTGTCGCCAGATCAGCTGTACTTCAACATCGAACGGGTGGGCAACGCCTCCTCGGCGAGCATTCCGCTGGCGATCGACGACGCGGTCCGCGACGGTGTGATCACCAAACCCTCCCGGGTTTTCGCCCCGGGCTTCGGTGCCGGCGCGGTTGCCGGCTATGCGATTCTGCGGATCGATCCGGCCGTCGTCGCGCCCGACGACGAGGCGGAGCCAACTCGCGAGTCGGCCGCCGACGCTGAATCGCTCCCCATAACCACCGGCTCCGACGCGGCCCTTGCGTTCGGATAAGCCGATGTCTCGACACCGAGGAGTTGACAATCACGTTCCCCAGCCGAATCGCAGTGGTCAACAGAGGTGAGGCCGCAGTACGCCTGATTCGGGCCGTACGTGAACTGAATGCCGAGTACGACTGCGGCATCAAAACCGATTGCGCTGCATACCGACGCCGAGCGCCGCGCCATGTTCGTACGCCAAGCCGACGAAGCCGTGACGCTTCGCAAGACATCGGCGGGCATCGCATACCTCGACCACGCCGAGCTCGAACGCGCTCTGCTGGAATCCAGGGCCGACGCGGTATGGGTGGGCTGGGGTTTCGTCGCCGAAGACATCGCCTTCGCAGAGCTCTGCGCGCGCCTGAACCTCACGTTCATCGGGCCGAGCCCGGCCGCGATGCGGACACTGGGCGACAAGGTCGAGGCCAAACTTCTGGCCGAGAAGGTGGGCGTTCCGCTCGCACCGTGGAGCGGTGGCCCCGTCGGCACCCGCGAGGACGCCCGCCGGCACGCGGAGGCCATCGGCTACCCGCTGATCATCAAAGCCCGAAGTGGCGGCGGCGGCCGCGGCATCCGCAAAGTGTTCTCCCCCGACGAACTCGAACGTCGCACTCGAGCGCACGCAGGGCGAAGCCGAGCGTTCGTTCGGCGACCCGGTCGTATTCCTCGAACGCCTTGTCACCGATGCCCGCCACGTCGAGGTCCAGGTCATCGCCGACAACTACGGCAATGTCTGGGCACCGGGAGTGCGCGACTGCTCCATCCAACGCCGGAACCAGAAGGTGATCGAGGAATCCAGCTCCCCGCTACTGACAAAGGAGCAGGCCGATCACCTGCGAAGCGTGTCGGCCGAACTTGTCCGCACCGCCGGATACCGCGGCGCAGGCACCGTGGAATACCTCTACCAGCCGGATCAGAAGTCCTTCACGTTCCTCGAGGTCAACACCCGGCTGCAGGTCGAACACCCGATCACCGAAGTCACCACTGGCATCGACCTGGTCAAGCTGCAGATCTTCGTCGCCGGCGGCGGTTCTCTCGTCGGAGAATGCCCTGCCCGAGTTCGGCCACGCCGTCGAAGCCCGGCTCAACGCCGAGGATGCCGACAACGAATTTGCGCCCGCCCCAGGCACGGTGCGGCTGCTGAAGTTCCCGCTCGGCTCCGGTATTCGCGTTGACACCGGCATTGCGCAGGGCGATGTCATTCCACCCGACTACGACTCGATGGTCGCCAAGATCATCGCCTGGGGCCGCGACCGAAACGAAGCTATGGCGCGGCTGCGCACTGCCCTGCGCGAGACCACTGTCGTCATCGACGGAGGCACCACCAACAAGTCCTTCCTTCTCGACCTGCTCGACCGCGACGAGGTCATCTCCGCCTCGGCCGACACGGGCTGGCTCGACCGCACCGGCGCTGGAACGGCGACCGGCCCTACGCCGGCGGCCGACATCGCACTCATCGCCGCCGCGGTCGATGCGTACGAAGCCGAGGAGACTCCTGAACGTGCCGCCTTCCTGGCCTCGGCACGCGGTGGCCGACCGCGCGCCACCCACGCGATCGGCCGTACCGTCGAGCTCAACTACCAGGGTCAGGCCTACAAGCTCACCGTCGGGCAGATCGGTCCGCGCAGCTACCGAATCGACGGTGACAGCGGCGAACTCGTCGTCGACGTCGAACGGCTCGGCGAATTCGAGAGTCGACTCACCTTGGGCGACCGGCGCTTCCATATCGTCACCGTCGCGGGTCCGACTGGATTCCTTGTCGAGGTAGACGGCATCAGTCACCGCATCAGCCAGGACGAAGCGGGCCTGGTCCGCGCCGCGGCTCCGGCCGTGGTCGTCGCCATGCCGGTAGCCGTGGGCGACGAAGTCGAAGCGGGTGCCACGCTCGTCGTGCTGGAAAGCATGAAGATGGAAACCGCGCTGCGCGCACCATCGGCGGGACGCGTTCGTGAGATCTTCGCTACGGTCAACAACCAGGTCGATGCGGGCGCCGCACTGCTGCGCTTCGACCAGGTCGGCTGAAACCACGGAAGCCCAAGCCGCGCCCCGGGTTCGAGTTCCGTACGCAGCCAAAGAAGCCGGACGCGAACCCGCGCACCGAGGCCCTCGTGCGGCTCGACGAACTGCGCGCCCTAATCACCGGTTACGACGTGAGCGCCGAACGCGCACGCATCCTGCTCGCCGAGTATCGACGCCCTTCGCGGCAGCCTTCCTCTCGACGACCCGGAACTGGTCGACGCCGAACTCGGACTGCTGGACACCTTCGCCGATATCTGCGAGATTTCCCGCAACCGTCCGACTCTGGACGAAGAGGAGCACGGACGAACGCGTCCACAGCCCTCGCGAGCACTTCCATTCCTTCCTGCATTCGCTCGACGCCGAAGTGGAGGGGCTGCCACCGTGCGTTTCGCGCCAAGATCGTTCGCGCGCTGGGTAATTACGACATCGACGCCCTCGAACCCAGGTCCCGAATTGGAAGAAGCGGTCTACCGGCTATTCCTCGCGCTGCAGCGCATGGAGAACCAGGTCCCTGTGATCACCGCGATGCTCGGGCGCTGGCTCACCGCCGACGAAGTCCCATCCGCTTCGAACGGTGCGGTGGCTGAAGTTCTGGAGCGCCTGATCGAGTGCCACGCAGGTGCGCTATCCGGTTATCGGCGACATCGCCCGCAACCTGCGCTTCCGCTTGTTCGACGAACCGCAGATCCGCAAGGCGCGCGAGAAGATTCTACGACAGCGTGCGCGACGCACTGCATTACCTCGCCGACAATCCGGACGCGCCGGACTACGCGGCGCGCATCGATGCGCTTGTCGCAACGCCTGCGCTGTTGATCGACCTTCTGGCGCAACGTATTTCCGATCCCGGCCCGCTGCTCGAGGTCGTCACGCGGCAGTACTACGAGATCCGCGCACTCGAAGACGTCAAGACCTTCGAACAGGCCGGCGGCCAGTTCGTCACCGGCAGTTACGAATTCGCCGGCCAACAGCTGTATCTGGTCTCCGACTGTGACAGACCGCGAGCGGCTGTCGGCGACGCTCAGCGCCGTCGATGCAATCGCCGGACCGAAGGTCGACAACCTCGTTGTCGACATCTACCTGTCCTGGCCGGGCGCGCCCACCGACGGCGACGAGCTGTCTGCTGAACTGCGTGACGACACTTGCCGCACACCCGAGCGCGACCAGGTGGCGCCGGGCGACCGTAACGGTGGTCGGGCGCGAGCAGCATCAGGTCACCTTCCGCCCGGACGAAGAAGGGGCACTGGCGGAGGACCGGACGATCCGCGACATGCATCCGCTGATCGGGCAACGCTTCGTCATGTGGCGGCTGAAGAACTTCAACGGCACGCGGCTACCCGCCGCGCCAGGCACCTACCTCTTCCACCTGGTGGCCAAGGACAATCCCTCCGACCAGCGGCTCATCGCCATGGCCGATGTTCGTGACGTCACCCCCCATAGACGAGGCCGGCGAGGTGGTCGGGATCCCGGCCATCGAGCGCACGCTCGCCGCCTGCCTCGACGGCATCCGCCGGGCGCAGACCCAGCAGGGCAACAAGCGGCTCGACCACAACCGCATCGCGCTTTACGTGTGGCCGCTGCTCGATTTCCCGGCGACTTCGTGCCCCCGCAATCGTGCGACGCATGGCGCCGCTGACCATCAACGCCGGGCTGGAGGAGATCACGATCCTGGCCAGGCTCAAGGACGACGAGACCTCGCAGTACGAGGCGAGTGGCGATTCGGTTCTCGTATGCGCCGGGCGCCGGCGTGGTCGCGAACGTGACGGCGCTGCCGACCGAACCGTTGCGCCCACTCGACGAGTACGCGCAGAAGGTCCAGCGTTCACAGGCTCGCGGCCTGGTCTATCCGTACGAGCTGATCCCACTTCTCACCGGCACCAGACGGGCACGCTTCGTCGAATATGACCTCGATGCGGCTGGCGCGCTTGCACCCGTCGACCGTGCGTACGGACGCAACACCGCCGGCCTCATCGTCGGCACGGTGTCACGACCGACGCCCCGCCACCCCGAGGGCATGACACGCATCGCGCTGTTCGGTGACCCGACGAAAGCGCTGGGCACGGTGGCCGAGGCCGAATGCGCTCGGGTGGTCGCGGCGCTCGATCTTGCCGAGAAGCTCTCCGCGCCGGTCGAGTGGTTCGCCTTGTCCTCCGGGGCAACCATTTCGATGGAGAGCGGCACCGAGAACATGGACTGGGTGTCCCGCGCGCTGCGCCGAATCATCACCTTCACCCAGAACGGCGGCGAGATCAACGTCATCGTCGCCGGAATCAACGTCGGCGCACAGCCGTACTGGAATGCCGAAGCCACCATGCTGATGCACACCAAGGGCATTCTGGTCATGACGCCCGGACAGCGCGATGGTCCTCACCGGCAAGCAATCCCTCGATTACTCCGGCGGCGTCTCGGCCGAGGACAACTTCGGCATCGGCGGCTATGACCGCGTGATGGGACCCAACGGGCAGGCTCAGTATTGGGCGCCGAACCTTCAGGCGGCCTGCGAAATCCTGTTTGCCCACTACGACCACGCGTATGTCGCACCCGGAGAACGCTTCCCGCGCCGCGCCGACACTTCCGACCCGGTCGACCGCGACGTGCGCACCTTTCCGCACGTACATCCGTCCAGCGACTTCACGACCGTCGGCGACATCTTCTCCGATGCCACCAACAAGGACCGCAAGAAGCCGTTCGACATCCGAACGGTCATGCGTTCGGTGGTCGACCAGGACCATCCGGTACTCGAGCGGTGGGCCGACATGGCAGACGCCGATACCTCCGTGGTGTTCGACGCGCACATGGCCGGAATTCCGGTGTCCGTCATCGGCATCGAATCGCGAGTCATCCCGCGCAAGGGGTGGGTGCCCGCCGACGGACCGGACCAGTGGACTTCGGGCACGCTGTTCCCGCAGTCCTCCAAGAAGACCGCCCGCGCGATCAACGCCGCAAGCGGAAGCCGACCCCTCGTGGTGCTGGCGAACCTGTCGGGCTTCGACGGTTCACCCGAGTCCCTGCGCAACTTCCAGCTCGAGAACGGCGCCGAAATCGGCCGCGCCATCGTCAACTTCGACGGACCGATCGTGTTCTGCGTGATCTCGCGCTATCACGGTGGAGCGTTCGTGGTGTTCTCCAACGCGCTGAACGAGAACATGGAAGTGCTCGCAGTCGAGGGATCGTTTTCCTCGGTTATCGGCGGTGCACCCGCGGCAGCGGTGGTGTTCACGCGAGACGTGAACGCACGTACCGCAGCAGACCCGGCTGTCCGCGAGCTCGAGGCGCAGCTTGCCGCGTGCACGGACGACGCGGCGAGTGCCAGCGTGCGGGTCAAGCTCGACGCCACCCGGACGGCCGTGCGTTCGGACAAGCTCGGCGAGGTGGCAGCGGAGTTTGAAGCTGTTCATAACGTGGAGCGGGCCCGCGAGGTGGGCTCGGTCCACTCGATCATTCCGGCGGCTGAATTGCGCCCGAGCATCATCGCGGCTGTGGAGCGTGGGATGGCCCGAACAGCGGATGCGCTCGGTCACTGAGTCCATTGGGCCCCGGACAGGAAGCCGTCCTCATTTGAAACGTCTTACCGCCTTCCGGCCCAGCTGGAAGCTGTTCGGCGAACACCGAATTATCCGAGTCGCGCGTCGCGCAGAGCTTCCCGCGTTAGTCTTTGCCGATGATCGCGGGCGATAAGGCGCCTGACTTCACTCTGTACGATCACACCGGTCGGCCTCGGACACTGTCCGCGCTCCTTTCCGACGGGCCGGTTGTGCTGTTCTTCTTCCCGATAGCGTCCTCACCGATCTGTACCGCCCAGGCTTGTCATTTTCGGGACCTGAGCAGCGAATTCGCCACGGTGGGCGCCCAGCGGGTGGGCATCAGCACCGACACCGTCGACAAGCAGGCCCACTTCGCCCAACAGCGCTCGTTCGACTATCCGCTGCTCTCCGACGCGGATGGCGTGGTGTCCGAGCTGTTCGGGGTGCGCCGAGGCAGGCTCGCCAAGCTGCGTAAATCCGTCGTGGCGAGTGAGGCGGCCCGGCGTGGTGCCAGCACACTCGGCGCCGTGGCCTGCTGGCCCGACTGCTGCCGGTCAGACGGACCACATTCGTCATCGACACCGACCGCACCGTACTCAAGGTCGTCTCCAGCGAGCTACGCGCATCGGTGCACGCCGACCAGACCTTGTTGTTCTTGCAGAACCTCAACGTGTCGCAAAGTTCGGCACAGGCCCGGGAGACGCACACCGACGCGCATCAGCAGTCGGAGGGCAAGGGCGGATCGATCGGCGACTGGTTCACAGAACCGGAAACCGCTGACGAGCCGAGCCTGGTCCGGCCGTACACGCTGACGGCAGGCCGTACCGACTCTGGTGTCGAACTGCCACTCGAGGCTCCTGTCGAAGCGCTCAACACCACAGCGAAGCCGCCGCGCTGGCCGAGAAATGATGTGCGGGGCCAGATCCTGACGAGTTGCATGAACAGCCCCTCGGTCGCAGAGATCGCCGCGCAACTGTCCCTGCCGCTCGGCGCGACGCGGTTCCTGGTCGGCGACCTGGTGACACAGGGTTACTTGCGGGTGCACGCCACCCCCGGCGATTCGATGACAATCGACGAACGACGTGAGCTGATTAGAAGGACCCTGATTGGCCTACGAGCGCTCTGAGGGGTGGGGCTGCTCGACGATCATCGTCATCTCCGGCGGGGTCGAGGCCGGCGAAATGGCGTTCCTCGGTGCGGCGTTGGAAATCGCGGAGCTCTGTTGTGGGCGTAGTTCCAGACGCAACTGCCGTCACGGCTCTCGTCAGACTGTCGTTGCCGAACCGTCGCCAAACGCGTCTTGCTCGACGGATCACTGACGTCGACCGCCTTCTCAAACCTGCGCCAGCTGGACGCACATGCCGATAGCACCCGCCTGCGGACGCCACTAACATCGGCGATTCGAATACCAGCGACGGCCCCGCGCGGCAATGCAAGGAACCCGCCACGGCACGGACGGCGGACGCCCTCGACATCACCGCGCGGCAAAGGCCGCGAAGGCGCTAAAGAGCTGGCAGCGCGATCGCGCTCGAACTCTCCGACGGACGGCCATCTCTAGCGAAGATTGCTGTCTGAGTGGGCTTCACGCAGTCGTGCACGCGAATGTCGCCGCCGACAGCGCATTGTTCGGGGTCGTTGATTCGTTGCCGAGACCTAGGAGCCCTGCATTGCTTGACACCAATGCTCGACGCTGGCTTGCAACTCTTGAAGAGTTTTCTGGTCGTCGTACTCGTGCGGGTGGATGATCTCGAAGAACAAAAAGACCTCGCCGCTCCAGTTGGCCCGAATCGTCTCCACCACTGCAGCCGCCGTGACGGTTCCCTCGGCGTTCGCCTGATCGGTAAACGGACCGTGGTGGTCGGCACCGCGCGGTGACTGCTGCAACTGGACCACCGGCGTATTGCGCCACGGCTGCGCCAACCAGTTCTGAGGCTCTGCGCTCAGTTGGTCAGTACGGATCGCAGCGGGATGCCCGAGGTCTAGGCACAATCGCCATGGCACCGCGGTGTCGACCAGGGCGTCTTCGAGCGCGTGAGCCTCTGCGATCGTGTGGCCGTATTCTCGGCTGACAGCGAGGTTCTCGAATTGCAGATGGTCAAGGCCGGCGCGTTGGGCGGTGTCGGCGAGATCGCGCATCATCGACAACTCTTCATCGATAAGTCGCTGCGTCATCGCCTGGCTCGAAGCGGCTCGAACCGAAAGAGCGCCGATGTGTCCGCCGACGCCACGAGCACCCGCTTCTGCAGTGATTTCGATGATGTCCTGATACCAGCGAAATGCAGCGAGCCGGTCCTCGGTGTCGTCAGACAGCAGGAGTCCCGATGAGTACGCCGCTAAACCGGTAAAGAGGCTGTGAATTCGCACCCCGGCGGCGTCGGCGAGTTTGGCAGCGCGTCGCACATACGCCAGCGCCGGCCTGCGGTCGAAAGCCAGCGGCAACAGGTCGAGGCTCAGCTGTACCGAGTCGAGCCCGAGTGTGGTGACAATTTCGATCCAGTCGGCGGGGTCGGGCCACCGTTTGACTGCGAAGCATGTGTTGATTCCGAGAATCAGGTCGGCTTTGGTTTCGGTCATGAGTCGACTCGCATTCCGGTCTGGGTGTCGAAGAAGTGTGCGGCGCCCGGCCTGACGGCTAGTGACACCGGTGCGCCAGGCTCGATCCCACTCAACCGGTCGACGGGCACTACCGCTGTGAGGTCGGTTTCCGCAATCGCGATCGAAAGGATTACCCGCGGCCCCAGAAGCTCGACGAGCGTCACTCGCGCGCTTGACTCACGCGCCGGTGTGACGAGGAGGTCGTCGGGTCGCACTCCGAGGACCAGCGGACCTCGACCTGGCGCGTCTACGTCGAAGTCGATGCCCAACTCTGCTTGAAAACGTCCCTGGTCCTGCACACCCGCAAGCAGATTCATCTTCGGACTGCCGACGAACGTCGCCACGAACGTATCGACCGGGAGGGAGTAGACCTCGTTGGGTGTGCCGGTCTGCGCCACCGTCCCTTCCCGCATCACGACCATACGGTCGGATAATGTCATCGCCTCCTCCTGGTCATGGGTGACGTAGAACGACGTAATGCCGAGGCGGCGCTGAATCTGGAGGAGCTCCGTGCGGGTTTCGACGCGTAGCTTCGCGTCAAGGTTGCTCAACGGCTCGTCGAAAAGGAACACCGCGGGCTCACGGACTATCGCACGCGCAATGGCGACCCGTTGCTGCTGACCACCGCTGAGGTCTTTGGGCCGTCGCTTGAGCAGCTCACCGAGGCCCACCGACTCCGCGACCGCCGTCGCGTGACGTACCGCCTCGGCCTTCTTCATTCCCTTGGCGCGCAACGGAAACGCCACATTGCCAAGCACATCGAGGTGCGGGTAAAGGGCGTAATTTTGAAAGACCATGGCGACGTCTCGATCGCGGGTGTCGACGTGGGTGACGTTTCGTTCGCCGATGAAGATGTCGCCGGATGTGATCGGTTCCAGTCCGGCCAACATCCGTAACGATGTCGACTTTCCGCATCCAGAGGGCCCAACCAGAACGTTCATCGAGCCGTCGGGCAGGTCGAGGTTCAGATTGTCGACGACAGTGTTGTCACCATAGGACTTCCGAACGTCGCGGAAAGTGATTGTTGCCATGAATTTCCTTCGAGTCGAGGTGTTAGAGCTTGACCGCTCCGCCACCCATGCCTTGGATGAGCCGGCGCTGCACGAAGAATGCTGCGATGACCACCGGAATGGTCGAGATGATGATCGCCGCGCTCATCGTGCCGAGGTCGACGCCTCGGAAGGTGTTGAACGACGAGATCGCCACCGGAAGCAGTTGGTTCTTGTTCGGCGCGAGGATGAGACCGTAGAACATGTCGTTCCACGACAGGGTGAATCCAAAGATCGCTGCGGCGCCGAGGCCTGGAAGTAGCTGCGGGATCATGACTTTGCGGAACGCTCCGAAACGTGACAGTCCGTCGATAAGCGCCTGCTCCTCCAGCGAGGGCGGCACCCCCTCCCACAGGCCGATGAGAAACCACGTGACGAAAGGCAGCACAAAGCTGAGGTGGGCGAGTATCACCGGTATCAGGGTGTCACTGAGGCGTAGCGAGTAAGCCATCGTGAGGAAGGGGAATACCAGCACGGCCGGAGGAAGCACCTGCGCGGCCAGCATTCCGAATCGTGTCACCGAGCCGCCTGCCCGGTACCGGCTAATTGCGTAGGAGGCCATGGCCCCGGTGACGATGCTGACCACGACGGTGACGATGGCGACGATGGCACTCCGGCCGACCGCCGCGATGATCCCGCCGTTGACGACGTGAGACCAGTTCTCGTCGGTTGGTGAGAACAGAAGCAGGCCCGGGTCATTGATCTGACTCGAGGATTTGAAGCTGGCTAATGTGATCCAGCACAGCGGCAGCACCACCACGACTATGGCCAGCGTTAGCAGCGCGATTCGGCTGACCGCCAACGCCCTGAGCCGGGCGCTCACCGGACGGTCCTTTCCATTCGCCGATACACCACCACGATCACCGCCAGCACGAAGGCAAGCACTAGGCAAGCCATCGCGCTGGCCTCCCCGAGGCTGAAGAACTGAATACCGGTCTGGTACATCAGATACTGCAACGTTTCGGTCTCGGTTCCGGGGCCGCCCCTGGTGGTGGCGTAGACGTACTCAAAGACTTTGAGCGCGTCGAGCGCCCGCAACATCACTGCAATGGTGAGGACTGGAGATAGCAGCGGCAGAGTGACGTGCAACAAGGTGTAAAAGCCGGTCGCGCCGTCGACACGCGCTGCCTCCAGTGGCTGCTTGGGCATCGACTCGAGCCCCGCGAGGATGAGCAGCACCAAGAAGGGCGTCCACTGCCAAACATCGATGGCGATGAGTGTGAAAAGAGCTGTTCCGGAACCGAAGAAGTCGATGTCGATTCCGATTACGTGCAACGTACGCGGAATTGCACCCAGCTGGCTGTTGAGAAGAAAGCGGAAGACCAGTGCGACGGCGATCGGCGTGATGAACATCGGGATCAGCAACACGGAGCGTGTGAGATCCTTCATCCAGCGTTGCCGATGCAATGCCAGGGCGATCAGCAGTGCCAGTATCAGCTCGATCAACACGGCTGCAACGACGTAGGTCAACGTCACTCCCACAGACCCGAGGAAGTGACCGCCGAACGCCTTTATGTAGTTGTCGGGACCGACGAACGCCGGCGTCTGACGTGACGTCAGCTTCTTGTCGACAAAACTGAGATATACGGCACTGAGAAGTGGGAATCCGATCGCAATGGTGAATACCGCGATAAACGGCGCCAACATGCCGTAGCGGAACGATCTCATAGACAGCCTTCTCGGTTGACGTTGCGGTCTGTGCCGGGCCACGGCGGACCATGACCCGACACAGACCGCGTTGTGCTAGCGGCGGCTTGAAATATCTTCGGCCGCCTTTTGCGCATCGGCCAGCGCCTGATCGATTGACTTTGCGCCAATCACCGCCTCGTTGAGTTGAGTACCCACTTCCTGCACGAGTTGTTCGGCGTTCGGCCCCTCCGCGAAAGGCACTGCGCTGTTGAGAATTTCGTTAACTGCGACGAAGTACTTCTCACCCAGGCCCTGCTCACGAACCTGCGGGTCGTTGACTGTGCTCAGGCGAATGGGCGCACCACCGGCGATCACTCGCTTCTTGTCCACGTCCTTCGACGTCACCCAGGAGATGAACGCCCACGCGCCGTCCGGATCGGCCGAATTGGATGGAATGGCCCACGACCACGTACCCAGTGAGCCCCTCCCACCGGGCATGGGAGCCAGTGCGAACTGACCCGCGAACGGACCAGAACCTTCTTTGTTAACGCTCGACGTCAGCCAGTTGTAACCCACGATGGACGCCGACCCTCCCGAAGTCAGCGACCGGATCGTTTCATCCTGTGCCCAGTTGACGCTGTTGGGCGGTGCCGCTGTCTTCAGTGTGTCGATGTAGATCTGAAGCGCGCGGTGCGCTTCGGGAGTGTTGATCGTCGGCTTGCCGTCGTTGTCGAACATCTGGCCACCAGCAGCCAAATACCAGCTGGACCACTCTTCGAGGATTTTGTAACCCCGTTGCGGACTGTGCGCGATGCCAGCATGTTCGGGCGTCGTCAACTTCTGCACCGTTGCGACGAGTTCGTCCAACGATGTCGGCACCTTGAGGCCGGCCTGCTGCATCAGGTCTTGCCGGTAGATATAACCGAGGGCGTAGTTGTACATCGGTACGCCGTAGGTTTCACCGTTGATCTCGTTGACCTTGCGCAGTGACTCGTAGAAGTCGTCGTAGTCCATCCCTGTGGTCGACTTGATCCGCTCGCCCACCGACTGAACGAATCCCGCGTTGACGAAGTCGTCCATCCACGGGTTGTCCACCATGATCAGGTCGTAGGTCGGATCCGGTGATTGGAACGAAGCGATAAGCTTGTCCCGCATCGAATCGTAGGCAAGCTTCTCGATATCGAGTTTGATGTTCGGGTACGCCTCTTTGAAGCCGTCGAGGAGTCCCTCAATGGCTTCGGTGTCGTGTTCGTCCTCCATCAGGATCCGAACGGTGCCCGACGTATCCTTCGGGATATCGCCTGCACCGCTGCCACTCTGGCTCGTGCTTGATGACGAGCATCCGGCCAGCGACAACGCGGCAACGCTTACCAGCGCAGCCACTGTCGTGGTCAATCTGTTTCCGAACATCGCCTTCCCATCTGTTTGGTTTATGTAAGGACGTTTCCATTAATTTGTCGGCAAACCTCGCGCGTCAATCCATGAAGACTCCACCGTTCACGGACAAGGCTTCGCCGGTGATGAACCGCGCGTCGTCGGAGACGAGGAAAGCCACCGACTTCGCGATGTCCTCGGGCTGTTCGAGTCGGCCAAGGGGGGTCGCATCGACCCACATCTGCTTGACGGCCTCAGGTGAGGTGCCCCGTAGCGACGCCTCCCATTCGAGTTCGCGTTCCTGCATTGGAGTCGCCACGTATCCCGGGCAGATGCTGTTGACGATGATGCCGTGTTCGGCGAGCTCGTAGGCCATCGCCTGGGTCAGTCCGACGACGCCGAACTTCGACGCGATGTAGTCGGCGAGATAGGGGACGTTGCCCTGCTTGCCTCCCATCGACGCGGTGTTGACGATCGCGCCCTTCTTCCCGGTGCGCACCATCGCACGCGCAGCCGCTTGACCGCAGATGAAGACGCCCTTGAGATTGATCTCAAGAGTCTTGTCGACCCGTTCCAGTGGCATGTCCAGAAACCGCTGCATGAAAGAGATTCCGGCGTTACTCACCCATGCATCGAGACCCAGACGATCAGCGATGTCGTCGGCCACTCGCGCTGCGTCGGAAGCACTGGTCACATCGAGTCGTGCGTACTCGTGTTCGTGGCCGGACGACGTGTCCAAACTCTCGCAGGAGGTTTTCGCCGCCATCTCGTCGACGTCGGTGACGACTACCCGCCAGTCGCGGCGCGCCAGTTCGGTCACCATCGCCTTGCCGATACCCGAACCAGCTCCGGTAACGACAACCGTCTTAGTCACTAAGCTCCTCCTCGCTTGAACCGACGTGAAATGTGTTATTGCTCAACACACCACGACTCCCACACCCTGTTGACGCGCCGCCTCCAACACGGGGTGGTTCTCAGCGCCGTCGGTGACGATCGTGTGTGCGGCGTTCAGCGGGGCAATGTTCACCAACTGCACGCGCCCCAACTTGCTGTGATCCACAACCACGATTACGCGATCGGCCGACTCGAGTGCCGTCCGTTTCACGTGGCTTTCTTCGCCGTGGTAATCGGTCAATCCGCGCTTGGCGTCGACGCCCGCCACTCCCATGACATAGGTGTCGCAGTTATACCGCCGGAACGAGGCTTCAGCGTCGGGGCCGATCAGGCTCAGCTCTCCCGGACGCAGACGCCCGCCGGTGAGGACGATCGTCGTGTCCGGCTCCTCAGCGAGCTCGATCGCCGCCAACGTGCTCGGGGTGATGACCGTCAAGCCCAGACCACGCCCCCGCACCGCCCTGGCCACCGCGAGCGCCGTGCTGCCACTGTCGAAGATGACGGTTTCGTGCCGTCCGAGCAGCGCCGCAGCAGCCGCAGCAATATGTGTCTTCTCATGAGCTGCCTGCAAGGCACGGGCTTCGAACGCCGGCTCTTCGGCCTTGCCCGCGAAGGCGATCGCGCCACCGAGGACGCGGCGCACCGCACCACGGGATTCCAGAACCTCGATGTCGCGACGAATCGTCATCTCCGAGACGTCAAGCGAGGCAGCCAACGTCGCGTAGTCAATCCTGCCGTCGGCCGTCACACGCTGTTGAATCAGCGCACGCCGCTCCTCGACGGGCAAGGACGGCCATCCAGACTTCTCGCCGGCCTTGCTGCTCGGTGACATAAAACTCCCGATCAAGAGTGAACTTTTCCCAACACCTCCGCTTGGTGTTAATTTCTATCACACGTTATCTCTGCCACGGAAGGGATCATGGCAACTATTACTAATGCTGACGGTGCAGCGTTGACCGACGTCGCGCTCGAGGCGGCGCGGGCTGGCGCAGCGGTGCTGAGTTCGTTCGCTGAACGCGGCTTCGACATCACGATTAAAGGAGAGCCGGGCAATCTCGTCACCGACGCGGATGTGGCCGCCGAACATGCGGTCCGGGCCGTACTAGCGCGACGACGCGGGAGCGACCAGGTCACCGGCGAGGAGTTACCGGCGACCTCACCTAGCGAGACCAGCATCCGATGGTCCATTGACCCGTTGGACGGCACCACCAACTTCACTCGCGGAATCCCGTACTACGCGACGTCTGTGGCCGCGGTGACCTTGGGCGGGACCTGGCTGACCGGCGCTGTTGTCGCCCCAGCGCTGCGCAAAACCTACTTTGCCCACCGCGGCGGAGGCGCATGGCTAGCCGACGACCGCGGCGTCCGACTGCTGAGCGGACCCGCACCCGACGCGAGCGCCCGCCTGCTCGGCATGGGTTACGCCTATTCTGCGAAGATCCGTTCCGCCCAGTACGCGATGACCGCGGAAGTGATGTCCGGGTACACCGATGCTCGCGCTCTGGGGTCGGCGGCATTGGCCGTATGCGCCGTCGCCGAGGGCGTCCTGGACGGCTATATCGAGACCGACCTGGCCGAATACGACTGGGCGGCCGCCGCGGTGATCGCCGAAGAGGCGGGGTTGCGCGTACAACGTCCCTCAGCAAACTCTTCATCGCTCCGGATCGAGATGGCTGGCCAACAGCGGTTGTGAAACATTGACATGAGTGATGTGATCCGTTTACATTCGCCACATCACGCATGTCGCCACGAAAGGAGCTTCGTGTCGGCGACCTACTTCCTCGGTATCGACATCGGCTCGACAGGTACCAAAACAGTGCTCCTCGAGCAGCAAGCCGGCATCGCCGCTCAATCAACATTCGAATCACCGATGTTGGTTGATGGCCCCGCCTACGCCGAAGCGGACGCCGACGTTTGGGTGCAGAACGCGATCAACGGGATTCGCGTGGTTCTCGCCGAAGCCGGGGTCAACCCCGAGTCGGTGAAGTCGATCGCCACCACCGGCATGGTGCCCGCGGTCGTCTGCCTTAATGACTCGCTGCAGCCCGTTCGTCATCCGATTCTGCAGAACGATGCCCGTGCGACGACAGAACTTGTCGAGCTCGCGACGGACATCGATAACGCCGACATGCTGAGCCAGACCGGTTCGGCCCTCACACAGCAATCGGTCGCCCCGACCCTGCGGTGGTTGCAGCGATACGAGCCCGAGACATGGTCACGCACACGGCATGTCGTCGGCTCCTACGACTACATGCTCATCGCCCTGGGTGCGCCACCCCATGTCGAGGAGAATTGGGCCATCGAGTCGGGCCTTTTTACCTTGACCGGCGCAGCATACGCCCCTGCGATCGAAGCCATCGACCTCGGCGACGACGTCCTTCCTGCGATAAAGCGGCCGGGCACCCCCGTGGGCACGATCTCCGAGAAACTCGCAGAGGCAACTGGATTGGACCGGGCCACGACCTTGGTGGTCGGAGGCGCCGATCACGTCTTGTCCGCCTACGCCGCGGGAGTGGACAAACCCGGCGACTGGCTGATCAAACTCGGCGGCGCAGGTGACATCCTCACTGCCAGCGACACACCGGTGACCGACGAACGCCTCTACCTCGATGCCCATCCGCGGCAGGGAGTTTGGCTGCCCAACGGCTGCATGGCGACCAGCGGCAGCCTGATCCGTTGGTACCAGAATCTTGTCGGCGGCACCGCACTCCCCGACCTCGATACCCAAGCCGCCTCCCGGACGCCGGCTGCCCTGTTGTGCCTGCCTTACTTCCTCGGCGAAAAGTCGCCCTTGAACGACCCTGCGTTGCGCGGGGCATTCATCGGTTTGGAACTGCGCCACACAGTTGCAGATCTCTATCGCGCGGTGTTGGAGGCAATCGCCTACGGGTTTAGGCACAACGCTGGAGTCATGACCGCGATGGGTATCCCACTCCAGCGTGCGCTTGTTACAAATGGCGGAAGCAAATCCACGCTCTGGAAGCAGATTCACGCCGATGTTCTGAACACTGAACTGTTCCCGGTCCGCGACCATCCCGGGGCATCGCTGGGGGCAGCAATCCTGGCCGGGGTTGGCATCGATGCGCTGTCGATTGACGACACAAGCCGATTCCTCAGCTTGGACCCTCCATTCACACCGGATTCCGCGCGGGTGTCAATCTACGACGAGGCCTACGACCTGTGGCGCAGAGCCGGCTCAGTTCTCGGACCTATCTCGCACGCTCTATCCAAACGGTGACGTCACTCACTTGGTTACCAACATGAGACACCGATAAGGAGGCACGAATTGCGGATCCGCCATGAGCACAAAGTCGCTGTCGCCGACGCCGGATGGAAGATGGTCGACCTCGGTCTGACGACGGGCCTCGATTCCGGCGACGTCACACTCTTCGATCGCGAAGAAGGTGTTATCTATGCGTTGCCCGCTCCCTCAGACCGGATGCCGATTCGCTCCTGGAAGGACGTGCGGCCCGAAGACATTGCAATCGTCACGCCTGACGGCACAGTCCTTCCGGAATCGATGACGGAACCCACCGTTGAACTGCCCATGCATTTGTCGATCTATAAGGCGCGTCTCGACGCGAACGCGATCGTGCACACCCACGCCGAAGATTCTCAAGTCTTTGCAGCCACCGAGCGCGACATCCCGACTGCGACTATCGATTCCTACACCCGCGCGGGATTCGGCCCGATTCGATGCGGGAAGTTCGGCGTAGTAGCTTCTGTGGAACTCGGCGAGAATATGGTTAAGGCCCTGGGCGGTCAGAGTAAAGCCGCACTGATGGCACGCCACGGGGCCGTGGCACTCGGGACGGATTTGTCCGACGCCCTGTTCACTGCAACAGTGATCGAGAAGGCTGCCCGGCAAGCGATGAAAGTGGTTGCGTTGGGCCATGAGCCTGAACAACTCACCCTTTATCACATCTTCGGTGAAGCGCTTGCCCGCGATATCGAAGAGGGCCGTGTGCATCTCGACACACAGACGGTCACCGTCCAGCGACTTGCCTGATCGACGATAGGAGAATTCTGATGCAATGGCTGAATGACGTGTTTGGCGTTACCAAGCCCGTGATCGCAATGCTGCATCTGGGTGCGCTTCCCGGCGATCCGAGTTTCGACACTGATGCAGGTGTACGCCGGGTCGTCGACAACGCCAAGCGTGATCTCGATGCACTGCAGTCCGGTGGCGTTGACGCGGTGCTGATCTCCAATGAATTCAGCCTGCCTTATCTCACGAAAACCGAAGCCATAACTGCGATTACGATGGCACGCGTCATCGGTGAACTGCTCGACGATCTGACTGTTCCTTTCGGCGCGAACGTGCTCTGGGACGGTGTGGCGTCCATCGATTTGGCGGCTGCCACAGGTGCGGCGTTTGTTCGCGAGATCTTCACAGGCGTGTACGCGAGCGATTTCGGATTATGGAACACCAACATTGGACAATCAGCACGCCACCGTCGACGCGTCGATGCATCGGGGGTTCGCCTATTGTTCAACGTCGTACCCGAAGCCACCGCCTACCTGGCAGATCGAGATCTGGCCGCGATTACACGTTCCACAGTGTTCAACGCGCTTCCAGATGCACTGGTCGTGTCCGGGCTGATCGCCGGTGCGCCGACCGACAATTCGGCACTGTCAACCGTGAAGCAGAATGCCGGCGAAGTGCCCGTTTTCGTCAATACTGGAATGACCGCTGAGTCGGCGGCCGACCAACTTTCCATTGCAGACGGCGCTGTAGTCGGCACTGCTTTCAAAAAAGATGGCGTATTCGAGAATGACGCCGACTCCAAACGAGTAGCCGAGCTAATGACGGTGGTGAAGGACTTCCGAAAGCAACATGACACATCGCCAGCAATGACAAGCTGACATTCACCTGCAGACCATCGATTCTTCATCGCTCGCGACACGCGCTCTCCACGTTCGATGGCGAGGAGACATCGTCAGTCATCCTACAGCATGACGCTGCAGGTGACACTATTGGCACCTGCAGTGGTTGCGGCGCCTCACAGGCCGCGGCAATCCCACCAGGCGGACAGCAGCAGCCGAGCCAGCACTGCCGCTGCGAGGGCGACTGCATCGGATTTGACGATGCAATAAGTCAGTTTCTTGTGTTTTACAGCTGACCCCCTGGGGCGCATAGTGGTTTCCGTCACATGACCACGGCGTGGTTGCGGTGACCGCGCTACGTCGTCTCACACAACGGAGATTGTCATGACGGAAACTACCCGATCGCGTTCGACCCGGCGGCGTCACCGGATTGACCGAACTGGCCGCCGAGCAAGAAACCCGGTTGATCAAGACGCTGCGCCGCGGCGACATCGTCCTCTTCATCGTCGCGGCGGTCATCAGCGTCGACACCATCGGCGTGATGGCCTCCGGAGGTCCCGAGGGTCTGCTGTGGGCGGTCTTCCTCGCGGGCGCGTTCCTTGTCCCGTCCGCAATGATCTTCTCCGAGACGGGTGGTGCATTCACTCAGGAGGGCGGGCCCTATCAGTGGGTCAAGTACGCGTTCGGGCGCAGTTGGGCGGCGATCGCCGTCGTGCTGTACTGGATCACCAATCCGATCTGGCTCGGCGGCTCCCTGGTCTTCATCGCCTCAGAAGTCTGGAATGAATATGTCTTCGGCATCGAGCCGGGCAGCGCGGGCGACTACCTCTTCAAGCTGATCTTCATCTGGGTGGCGATCACGCTGGCCATCGTGAGCCTGCAGAAGGGCAAGACCGTCATCAGCGCAGGCGCGATCGCCAAACTGCTCGTACTGATCAGCCTGGTGGCGACTGCCGTCATCTACGGCTTCACCGAAGGTTTCGAGCCCATCACCTTGTCGTCGCTGACGCCGACCGCGGGAGGATTCCTCGCGATCGTGCCGATCGCGCTCTTTGCCTACCTGGGATTCGAAGCGCCCAACTCCGCGGCAGGAGAGATGCACGACCCGCAGAAGGACGTGCCCGCAGCCATCAGGCGAGGCAGCGTCATCACCATGCTGGCCTATGTCCTACCCGTTCTCGCAATCCTCTGGGCCACACCGGCAGACGAGATCGCCGACGCAGGCGTGATGGCAGCCCTGGAGCGCGCCTACTCCGTCTACGGACCCGCAGCCGGGTTCCTGACGGTGCTGACCGCGTTGCTGTTCGTTTTCGCTCTGCTCACTCAGGGCAGCGCGTGGATGATGGCCACCGACCGGATGCAGGCGATGGCCGCCGCCGACGGCGCCTTCTTCGGCGGATTCTTCGGCGAATTCCACGAAAAGCTGGGGACCCCGGTCCGAATGAACATCCTGTCGGGCGTGGTGTCCACCGTGTTCGCCGTCGCCGCTTTGACGCTTGTCGAAGGCACCGCCGCATCGGTCTTCGTCGTCGTCTTGACCGTGGCAATATCCACTCTGCTGATCAGCTACCTGCTCATCGTTCCGGCAGTCATGAAGCTGCGCAGGGACTTTCCGGATGTGCACCGCCCCTACCGCGTTCCCGGCGGCACTACCGGCTTCTACGTTCTCGCCGGCGTGGTGCTTGGCTTCATCGCTCTGGGTTCGTGGGTCGCGGTCTTCCCAGGCACCATCGAGAGCCTCTTCGGCCTGGAGTACTCGTTCGAAGACGTGTGGGGCGTTTCTCAACTGAACTTCGAGGCATTCACCATCGGCACTCTGATCGTGGTGATCCTGATCGCGGTGATCGGATACTGGCGAGGGCGCGGCGTCCGGGAGGCGGCCCGCACGCCATCGGCCGACGCGCTCGTCACCGACACGACTGACCGCGGAATCTGACGACCCGGAGCCCGAACAGTGCCGGCGAAATCGCCAGTCAGCCAGGCTGATCCGGTCAGATCTGCCTTCGACATCGTCGCGGACGTGTCCTTGCGGGCACTTGAAGACGACCCCTATCAGTTCTATGGCTGGATGCGCACCGAGGCGCCGATCGTCTACGTACCCGAGACAGGTCGCGTGCTCGTCACCACCTGGGACCTGTGCAAGGAGGCAGGCGCCAACGACACCGTCTTCGGCCCCACCAAAGAGGCACACGAAACCGTTTACGGGTGCCCGAATGTCATGAGCATGACCGGTGATGGGCATCGGACATTGCGGAACGCTGCCAGGGTTCCCGTACAACCCAAAGCGGTTAAGGGGTATTACGAGAACGGAATCCGCAAGACCGTAGTGCGCTACATCGACTCGATCCGGCGAAGGGGCGCGGCCGATGCCACCCTCGAGATCTTCGAACCCATCAGCCAGCGCGTCATCGGCGATGTCCTCGGTTTCACCGATGTCGACGACGCCACGCTGAGCCGGTGGTTCCACGTCTACGCCGACTATCTGGTCGACTACGGCCGCGACCATCAGGTCGCCGAACGCGTCAAGGACGTCAAGGCCGAGGTATGGGACTATCTCGAAGCGCGTATCCCCCACCTCGTCGAGCGTCCGGGTGACAGTGGCCTGGATCATCTTCTCCGCCACGGCATGCCACCGGGCGAACTGCGCTCCATCGCCGACATCGCCCCCACGATCGGCGTGCTGATCGTCGGCGGTTTTCAAGAGCCGGCACACCTCATCTCCAACACGTTGCTCGGCTTGTTCGGGCGGCCGGAACAAGCCCAGCGGGTCGCTTCGGATCCTGCGACCTGGGCCCGAACGGCCGTGGAGGAAGGACTGCGCTGGCTTCCCCCATTCGGATTCACCGAGAAACTGACGACCGAAGACGTCATTCTCGGGGGCGTTCCCATCCCCGCGCACACAGAGATCGCCCTGGTGATCGGCTCTGCCAATCGGGATCCCACACGATTCGTCGACCCGGAGCTCTTCGATATCGACCGCGCCGACCAAGGCAATCTGTCGTTCGGCTTCGGCTCTCACTTCTGCATCGGCCACATCGTCACTCGTGCGATCGGCGAAGTGGTGCTCGAAGAGATGTTTCAGCAAGCTTCCCAATCTTCGGCTGGACCCGAACCGCGCGCCCGTTGTGCACGGTTGGCTCACCCGGGCGGCGAAATCACTGCCGATTGTCTGGGACATCTGAATCGTTCGTTGTCTTGCGTTTGGAGACGCATGATTGAATCAGTTTTGACGATGTACTAGATCGAATTTATGAGTTGTACAGATGTTCTTTTCACCTGAATCATGGAACCAACAAACGAGTCCGCCCGACGTATCTGGAGGTTGAGATGACGAGCCAAGAAATCGAGGTTCTCATCGTCGGCGCAGGCCAAGCCGGGATCGCGATGAGCGAACATCTGGGATTGCTCGGCGTGCCGCACCTAGTTGTCGAGCGCGACCGCGTCGCCGAACGGTGGCGTTCATGGCGATGGGATTCCCTGGTTGCCAATGGCCCCGCCTGGCACGACAGATTTCCGGGTCAAGAATTCAACATCGACGCAGACGGGTTCCCCGACGAAGGAAGAGATCGCGGACTACTTCGTCGCATACGCCGAGAAAATCGACGCACCGATTCGTACCGGCGTCGAGGTGACGTCAGTACGGAAGAACAATGGTCGGGCGGGCTTCTGCGTGGAAACGTCCGACGGACCGATCGAGGCACGCTTCGTCGTCGCCGCAACGGGACCGTTTCAGCGGCCGATCATTCCGACAGTCGTTCCGGACAGCGCAGGGATCCATCAGATTCACTCGAGCGGGTATCGCAATCCGCAACAACTACCCGAAGGTGCCGTCCTCGTTGTCGGCGCAGGTTCGTCGGGTGTGCAGATTGCCGACGAACTCCAGCAGTCGGGTCGCCAGGTCTATCTGGCGGTCGGGCCGCATGACCGGCCCCCGCGAAGCTATCGCGGCCGCGACTTCTGTTGGTGGCTGGGAGTACTGGGCAAATGGGATGCCTCGGCGCCTCCGCGCGGCGCCGAGCACGTGACAATCGCGGTAAGCGGTGCGCACGGCGGAAACACCGTCGACTTCCGTGACCTCGCCTCGAGCGGCATCACCTTGCTGGGAATGGCAGGCCCGTTCGACAACGGCGTGATGCGCTTCGCCCCCGACCTTGCGACCAACATCGAGAACGGCGACGCCAACTACCTGTCCATGCTCGACGAGGCCGACGCCTACATCGCCCGCAACGGCATCGACCTGCCCGAGGAGCCGGAAGCCCGCGTGTTCGGCCCCGACCCGGACTGTGTGACCGAACCCCGTCCTCGAGCTCGACCTCGGCGCAGCCGGAGTCACCTCGATCATCTGGGCGGTCGGCTTCGCGTTCGACTATCGGTGGCTGCAGGTCGATGCGTTCGACGAGAACGGCAAACCCAGCCACCAGCGCGGTGTTTCGTCCGAGCCCGGACTGTATTTCCTCGGCCTACCCTGGCTGTCACGGCGCGGATCGAGCTTCATCTGGGGCGTATGGCACGACGCCAAATATCTCGCCGACCAGATTGCGATCCAGCGAAGCTACCTCGCCTACAAGGCCTGACCGGAAAGGAACGTGACGCTTCAATGAGCGCCGATACGCCACAGGTGACCCACACGCGGATCCGGCCCTTCAACACCAAGGACACCTACCCCGAACAGAACCTCGACAATGACCTCTGTCAGGCCGTCGTTGCCGGTGGAGTGGTCTACCTACGTGGGCAGATCGGCCAAGATCTCGACACCCGAGAATCGGTCGGCATCGGCGACGTCGAGGCTCAAGCCGAGAAGGCGATGAGCAATATCGCGATGCTCCTCGACGAGGCAGGCAGCTCGCTGCGCGACATCGTCAAGGTCACCGTCTATCTCACCGACATTCGCTACCGCGAAACGGTGTACACGATCATGGGGCGCTGGCTCAAGGGCGTCTACCCGGTTTCGACCGGATTGGTCGTCGAGGCGCTTGCGCGCCCCGAGTGGCTGGTGGAGATCGACGCCACCGCAGTCATCAGCGAGCAGAACGGAACCGACCGATGACGTTCTCTCTCGTTGCGCGAGATCCCGCCAAGGGTGCATTCGGCATCGTCATCTGTTCGTCGAGCCCTGCGGTCGCGTCGCGCTGTGCACACACGCGGGCCAACGTCGGTGTCGTCGCCTCACAGAACGTCACCAATCCGGCGCTCGGGCCACTCGCCCTCGACTCACTCGCCGGCGGCGCGGACGCCGAAGGTGCCCTCAAAGCGGCTCTGACACACGAAGAGTTCCCCGACTACCGACAGCTGACTGTCGTCGACATCCACGGAAACACCGCGGTGCACTCCGGGGCGCGCAGTCTGGGAGTGCACACCCACGCGCAAGGCGATCAAGCAGTGGGCGCCGGAAACATGCTCAAAGGCGAACGGGTGATCGCCGAACTGCTGACCGGCTACGCGGAAAGCGACTCGGCAGCCTTCGAAGATCGCTTGCTCGACGGTCTCCGTGCGGCACTGGCCGCAGGCGGCGAGGAAGGTCCTGTGCATTCCGCGGGTCTTGTTGTGGTCGAAGACGTCCCGTGGCCGGTGACCGACCTGCGCGTCGACTGGGCCGCCGATCCGGTGAACGATCTGGTCGATCTCTGGCGGGTGTGGAAGCCGCAGAAGGACGACTATCGGGTGCGCGGCATCGACCCGACCCGCGCGCCGTCCTATGGGGTGCCGGGCGACCAATGACGAGCGTCGACACCGCGATCGCCGAACGTGTCACCGCGGCTCACCCGCGTCTGGTAACGCTGTCGCGGGATCTGTACGACCACCCGGAAACCGCCTGGGAGGAATTCCGGTCCGCCCGGCGGGTCGCCGGCGAGCTGTCGGACAACGGATTCAGCGTCACCGATCGGTACTGCGGCCTCGACACCGCGTTCGCAGCACAAATCGGCAGTGGCGACCTGCACATCGCGCTGTGTGCCGAATATGACGCACTTCCCGGCCTCGGGCATGCCTGCGGCCACAACCTCATCTCGGCGATCACCGTCGGGGCCGCGCTCGCACTTGCGCCCGTCGTCGACGACGTCGGCCTGACACTGACGGTGATCGGCACCCCGGCAGAAGAAGGTGGCGGCGGCAAGATCGAGTTGCTCGAACGCGGCGGCTTCGAAGGACAGCACGCAGCCGCGATGATCCATCCCGGGCCGGTCGACGTGGTCGCGGGCGCGGCCATTCGCCGTGTCGCACAGCCACATCGAATACAGGGGAAAGTCAGCGCACGCCGCGGCGTATCCGGAGCGCGGCATCAACGCGGCGGACGCGTTCACGATCGCCCAGGTCGCGATCGGACTGCTGCGTCAGCAGCTGCCGTCGTCGGTCCGGGTCCACGGGATGGTGACCCGCGGCGGAGAGGCTCCGAACGCGATCGCCGAACGCACCGAGGGACGCTGGTACGTGCGCGCCGAGACCCTCGCCGAACTGTCCGATGTCGAGCCGCGGGTCATGCGCTGCTTCGAAGCGGGTGCACTGGCTTCGGGCGCTGAACTCGAGGTCACGCCGGAATCCAAACCGTATGCGGAGTTTCGCACCGACGAGGAACTTCTCACCTGCTACGAGCGACGGGCCACCGCGGCGGGTCGGCGGTTCAGCTCAGGACCCGACGCGATGATGGCGCGGGCATCCACCGACATGGGCAACGTCTCCCAGGTGCTGCCCGCGATACATCCATACATCGGCATCGACTCGCTGCCCGCCGTCAACCATCAGCCCGAATTCGCCGCAGCGACAATCACTTCCGCAGCCGAGACAGCGATCGCGCACGGTGCGCTCGCGCTTGCGGGGACGGTCGTCGACGCCGCCACTCAGACCGAAATCCGTCAGCGACTGATTCCGTCGTGATCCGCGAAGATCGAACGGGCGGCCGCAGCGACAGCACGCGCCCGCGCTGTCGTACGCATCGACTGCAGTCGGGCAAGGACGATCGGCAACCCGGGAAGGTCGTCGCGGATGGCGACAGCGGCCACGGTGCCGCCATCGTAGGTATCGCGGTGCGCAGGCACCTGGTTGAGGATTGAGAATCCGTGTCCCCGTGCGACCAGCCCGCGAACCGTTTCGTAGTTGGCCGTGCGGTGTCGGACGATCGGTGTCACACCGGCTTTGGCGAGCATCGACTCGAAGTAGTCCCGGCTGTCGGGAAGGTCGAGCAGCACCATCGGTTCATCGGCGAGGTCTGTCAGCCGAATGGATTTGCGTTTGGCCAACCGATGTCCGTGGCGGTAGGACGACGTAGGGGGCCGCGACACCGAGATGCTCGGCTTCGACACCCGTTCCGAGTGCCAGGTCGTAGGTGATGGCCAGTTCGGCCGTCCCGTTGCGCAGCACCGTGCGTACCTCGTCGGCCGATGTCTCGATGACCTCGACCTCGAGATCGGGATGGCGAACGGCGAGATCGGAAAGCAGACGAGGCAGCACGAACGGCGTCAGCGTGGTGAAGCACGCCAACCTCACCGTCCCGCGCACCTGGTCGACGCGGCCGCTCGCGCCGTCGAGCACCTCGTCGAGATGCGCCAGCAGGGCCAGGGTGTCGCGCAACATCTCCTCACCGGCTGCGGTCAGAGCCAAGCCACGAGCCCGGTGCCGGATGAACAACTGCGTTCCGATCTGCTGCTCGAGTTGGCTGACAGCGGCCGAGACCGCCGACTGTGCGATGTGCAACTCGTCGGCCGCTTTGGTCATCGAGGAGTGCGTCGCGGCTTTCACGAAGTACCGGAGCTGGGTGAGCGTGACGTCGGGACGTCGGCGCATGCTGGTCTCCTCGCCGCTTCGGGAACTACCAGCATTACCTACTCATCGTCAAAACAGATGCAAATCCGCTGAAACCACTAGTTGACCCAGGTTAGAGATGACACGACGATTACTAGTAGCCCAACGAATGCAGGAGCGACCCAATGCGCGACCCCCGCTACGACATCCTCTTCGAACCCGTGCAGATCGGACCGGTCACCGCGCGAAACCGCTTCTACCAGGTGCCGCACTGCAACGGCATGGGATACCGCGATCCGTCGGGCGAGGCGTACATGCGTCAGGTCAAGGCCGAGGGCGGCTGGGCCGTGGTCTGCACCGAACAAGTCGAGATCCACCCGACATCGGACATCGGTCCCTTCATCGAACTCCGCCTCTGGGACGACCAAGACCTCCCAGCGGTCGCGCGCATCGCGGACAAGATTCACGACGGAGGTGCGCTGGCGGGCATCGAGTTGGCACACAACGGGCTCAACAGCCCGAACCTGATCAGCCGGGAGACCCCGCTGAGTCCCCAACATCTGCCGGTCGCCACGTTCTCGAACGATCCGGTCCAGGCGCGGGCGATGACCAAGGCGGACATCGCCGACGTTCGGCGATGGCACCGGGCCGCGGTACGCCGGTCCATCCAGGCCGGCTACGACATCGTCTACGTCTACGCCGGACACGCACTCGGCGGGTTACACCACTTTCTTTCGCGGCGGTACAACAACCGCACCGACGAATACGGCGGAAGCATCGCCAACCGCGCGCGGTTCCTGCGCGAAGTCCTCGAAGACGCCCGCGAAGAGGCCGACGGAAAGGCCGCCATCGCCTGCCGGATCACCATCGATGAACTCCTCGGTGACGAAGGCATCAACCGTGCCGACATCGAGGAAGTCATCGGCATGCTCGGCGAGCACCCCGATTTGTGGGACTTCGTTCTGGGCAGCTGGGAAGACGACTCGGTGACCTCACGCTTCGGCCCCGAGGGCGAGCAGGAACCCTATGTGCGCGGCCTGAAGGACCTGACCACCAAACCTGTTGTGGGCGTTGGCCGTTTCACCTCACCGGACATGATGGTGCACCAGATCAAGAGCGGTGTGCTCGACATGATCGGCGCAGCGCGCCCATCGATCGCCGACCCCTTCCTACCCCGCAAGATCGAGACCGGGGATCTCGAGGACATCCGGGAATGCATCGGGTGCAACATCTGCGTCTCCGGTGACTTCACCATGTCTCCGATCCGGTGCACGCAGAATCCCACCATGGGAGAGGAATTCCGGCGGGGCTGGCATCCCGAACGCATTCGCCCGAAGGCTTCCGACTCACATGTCCTGGTGGTCGGCGCAGGTCCGGCAGGCTTGGAAGCGGCGCGCTCACTTGGTAACCGGGGCTATACCGTCAGCCTCGCCGAAGCAACCCGGGTGCTCGGCGGCCGCGTGGAGCGCGAGTCCAAGCTACCTGGGCTGTCAGCATGGATCCGGGTGGTGGACTACCGCGCCCAACAGATCGGCAGGCTCGACAACATCGATGTCTTCATGCAGAGCGAAATGACCGCCGACGATATCATCGAGAACGACTTCAACCATGTGCTGATCGCCACCGGATCTCATTGGCGCAGAGACGGAGTCGGGCGATTCCACACTCACCCGATCGACATCGCCGAGAACGCCGATGTCTTGACTCCCGACGAGATCATGGCAGGCGTTCGGCCCCGCGGCCGTCGGGTTGTGGTGTTTGACGACGACCACTACTACATGGGCGGCGTGGTGTCAGAACTGCTGGCCAAGGAAGGGCTCGACGTAGTGCTGGTCACCCCTGCGGCGTACGCGTCGCAATGGACGGTCAACACCATGGAGGTGATGCGGATCGGTAAGCGGCTCATCCGCGCAGGCGTCGACGTGCGTGCGAACACGGCCGTCACCGCCATTACCGCCGATGGCGTCTCGACGGCATGCATGTTCACCGGCGACGAAGGACACATACAGGTGGACTCGGTGGTGCTGGTGACGGCCAGGTTGCCGGAGAACGGCCTGTTCGACGATCTGAACGCGCGCCAATCCGAGTGGGAGCAGGCTGGTCTGGCGAGTGTGAAGGCCGTCGGGGATGCATGGGCGCCGTCGACGATCGCCGCGGCGGTCTGGGCCGGCCACCGCTATGCCGAGGAACTCGACGAGCCACAACCGGTCGGGCCGGTGCCGTATCTACGCGAGGTCACCGAGCTGGCAAGGAATTCAATTCGTCGATGCCCACACAGCCCTTAGTCCGGATTCTCGTAATCGACGATGAGCCTATCGTTCGTCTCGACGCGCGCGAGATACTAGAAGACGCCGGCTATGTGGTAACGGAAGCGGCGAGCGCGGATGAAGCCATGCCCATGCTCGCCGACGGCGCTACCACCGAAGCCATTCTCACCGACATCAACATGCCCGGCACTCTCGACGGGCTGCAGCTTGCGCGCATTGTGGACGGCCTGATGCCGGAGATCGCCATCGTCATCATGTCCGGGCATGAGCTACCGCGGCGCGAAGACCTGCCGCTCAAGGCGACCTTCGTGGCTAAGCCCTTCTCGGCATCGGTGCTGCTGCAGCGGGTGGCGGAGGCCCTGGTTGAAGTTTAGGTGGACATGCGATGCCTCGATGCCAGGCGGATACCGAGGCCGCAGCGCTAACGAGAAGACAGTTGTGAAGTAGCAAGACTTTCTCACTTGGAACGCGGCAGGGACAGGTGATGCGCCGCTAACGGCCTTTATGGCAGCGACCGGCTATCGGAACTTTCCGAGCGTGACGCTGTTCGGCCGAAACACCGATGGAAGAAGCGATGGCTTTTTGTCACAACCCAGCGATTTGCCCGGTCCGGATGTGCGCACCCCGATGACGACAGCTAACAGTGCGCCGGTCTTCTTTTCCACAATCGCGGTTTTCAGTTTGGTTGCCTTGTTCTTGCCGGGCAACGTCGCGACAATAACGAAGGCCGAAGATAGTGACTCCGTCGCCTTCACCATCGCCCACACAGACTCCGAAGCCGACAACGGAGCCAACTCCGAAGCCGGCAACGCAGCCAACCCCAGATCCGACAACGGAGCCAATACCAACAACGGAGCCACGGCCTACGCAGGCGCCGATCCAGTAGCTACATCGCAGCCGCGAGCGGCAGCCCCTTATGCTGCGTCGTCTGGAGTGGGCGTTGCAGGTCAAGCTTCAAAGTCACGGAACGTGTATTTAACTGCCTGTTTCGCTACGCCCGCCCGTTCACTCATCCTTCGCCGACGCATTGTCGGCCATAATTGTGGTCCGGCAGCCGTAGCGGACCTCGACGCCTTGAGAGGCAGCCCATTGAGCTAGGCTAAATGCCGACCATGATAGATAGCGACTGAGGGCTTCGCCTCAGACCAATGCGCCTCACTGCCGCCAGGAGGACAAAGATTATCGCCAGCAACGCTGATTTCATTTCAACCCGCTCCGTTCACGCCCGAGCGGTTGACAGCCATTCCGCCTCGCGAGATGCCCATCGCCGTGCCTCATAGGCGTCGATGGCGGTCCACAAGCCATCGATCTCCGTCTACCCGGTGCTAACCGGCTCCTCACACTTCAGCGGATGCCCACGGAGGGGCGGCGGCGAGACACCACGACGCGCGCAGGGATGTTGTTGTCACGGTGATGGCCACCGCGTTGCGCTGCATACCAGGCCGCAAGCAGACCGACGAGCAGAGCGGTCACCGTTCCAAGTCCGGCAAGCACGGCCGCTTCGTCGCGCCTTCTCGATAGCGTTCTTGGCATCCGCATAGGCTTGGTCTACGCGCTTTTCGGCTTCCGCCTGCGACAGCCCGGTGCGTTCAGCGACGATCTGGGCCAGGGTTTGCTTCCGGGACGGGCTGAGCTGACCCGCTGCCGCCGCAGCGACAAGCGTGCGTGAAACTGTGGATCGTGCGTCGGCATCGACGACCGCGGCGCGTCCGGCCGGAGCCGCGCGGGTCGCCTCAGGTTCACCAGCGGGAGCCGGCGCAGCTTGCGCGACCGAAGCGCCGAACAGCGTATCGACCGCGGGTGCCACGACGGCTCCACGATCGCCCATGGCGCTAGCCGCGACTTGAGCACTGGTCTGCGCCGCTGTTGAAGCGGCCAAGAACGCCAGCACGCCTCCGGCAACGACGCTCAACGACCAGACGAGCAGTCCGTGGATGCCGTCGCGGAACTGCACCTCATCAGAAGCCGCAGCATCCCAAGCTGAACGCATGCGGCCGGCGATGTAGCCGCCCACCAGGAACGCCAGGATGGGCACGGCGATGGCCCAGAAGACGGCCAACAAACCGGCAAGCCTGCCGTAGGACTCTCGAACTCATAGGGCGAGACAAGCGACAAGCCGATCGCGGCGCCGGCTGTCAGTAGAACAAACGAGATGGCGCTGGCCGCCAATGCGCCGGCGAACACGGCGCCCCACTCCACATAACTGGTGCCAGAGCGAGCTGGCGTGACGACATCCACCATAGGTGCAACTCCCAAGGATCAGCGCAGCCCAACGAGGCCGAGAACGAACATCACGACGATGACGAGGCCGATGAGATAGATGATTTCGTGCATGGCTTGTCTTTACCTCGACGATAACGGTGTCTGCGAACGCGCCTTGGACGCGTAGGTTCCATGTCTTTGAGGTCTGCTTTGCCCCGGAGGGAGTAGTCGAGCGAAATCATCATGGGGGACAAGGGCGACGCGTGGATGATCGAGGTCCTTGGCGACGGCAGGCGCGCGACAACGGCGTTACCTCGTCGGAGCTCCTCACGATCCATTTGCAGTTGGTGGGCCGGCCAGTCCAAACCGTTGCGTTCCGCGGCGGCCTGGAGGCGGCGATGCTATTGCATACGAGTTCTTGTGCACCAACAAGGCCAGTCAAGTGCAAACCATAAACGGGTCAATCGCTGCGGGACAGCAGTGGTGTAATGCGGCGCACAGCCACGCGACGGTTCTCCCGCGACGGGCCCTCCGTCGGCACTTTGAGGTACTGTTCGCCGTAGCCCTGTGTCGTCAGATTTTCCGGCGGCACCCGAAACGTATCCGACAGAATGATGGCTACTGATTCCAGCTCGTCGGTCAGACAGGGACAGATTGTCAATGTCCGATCCGACCGCATCCGTATGACCCTCGATAAGAAACATCTCATCGGGGTTGCGCTTCAAAATACGGTTCATAGCTTCCGCAACCCGATCGAGCTTGGGATACTGGCTCTCATCAACCTCCCATGATGCAAACGCGAAGTTAATGGCATTGAGATCGAACTCGACGCATACGCTCGCGTAGCCAGCGACTTTCCGCGAACCTCTTCTAGCGCATAGCCGCGCTGAAGCCTCTCGATCGGCGGAGCGTTGAGGGCTTCGTAGATGTCTTCCTCTGACGCTTCGTCATCATCGACAATGTACTTCGCCCGCGGAATCCGCACGACCGGCGGCGGCAGGTCGACATAGGCGTCGTAATAACGACCGCGGGGACGGGAGCTGTAAAAGCGGCGATTGTCGACGAGAACTGTCTCTCGCCCATCAGCACCGCGGCGCGACCTGCGCAATAGGTGTCCCTCGTCATCCTCGAGGTTCAGGATTTCCACGCCTCCGAAACCTAAATAGATGCTGAGGGTGGTGCCGTCTTTCCGCCGCTCGCGCTTCGGCGTTCCACCGGAACGACCAAAACGCCGCGTCTCATCGTGGCGCACGAAGCTGCGGTCTTTTTCGATAACGATAATTCTTTTGTCCGGCTCTTCGATGACGGCGCGGCGGCCGCCGTCCTCGACGCGTTCTTTCCGCTGCTTTCGAAGCTTCACGAACTCGTTCTCAGCTCCTTGGCTACGCCGCTCACGGTCCTCCATTCCGCCCCTAGTTGCGGCCGCCGGAGGGGCTTTTTGTTCCGCCTCGCGTTTGGCCTTTTCGAATTCGTCGTCGGCTTTCACACGCTCCTGTTTGAGCTGCTCGACGGCTTGCGTTTCGTTTTTGGCGTCTAAGCGGAGCTCGGGCACCCTCGCACCATCGCGCGGTCCGCCGCGACCCGTGCGATCTGCCTCGGATTGCTCGTCGGCACCGGGTCGGTCTTTTTGGCTTCGGCACTGTTCGCGTCGGCGTCGGCGTTCGCCTTATCGGCTTCGAGCTGCTTCTGCTTGTCGGCTTCTGCGGTGCCCTTATCCGTCGCAGGCTTAGCCGCTTCGGTCGCCTTATTGATCGGTTGCTGCTTTTGCCCGTTGACCTCTGGGGCTTCAGGTTTTGCCTTTGCTGCTTCGCCCTGCTTTTCAGCTTCGCCCCGCGCCTTTTCGGCTTCGGGCCGTTTCTGCGTCCCGACGTTCGCGTTGGGCTTATCGGATGGGGTGGCCTTGTCTGCGTCGGACTCGATTTGAGGCGTTGGCTCAGGCGCTTCTTTAGCCTTGGCGGCATCGAGCTTCTGCTTCTCGGCTTCCGCCGTCCTTTGCTTCGCGCTGCTGCTTCTCGGCTTCGGCCTTTGCCTTCTCCGCCTCGCGCTGCTGCTGCTTCTCGGCTTCGGCCTGGGCCTTCTCGGCCTCGCGCTGCTGCTCTCCTTCGGCTTCGGCCTCGTGCGCTGCTTCTCGGCTTCGGCCTTTGCCTTCTCCGCCTCGCGCTGCTGCTGCTTCTCGGCTTCGGCCTTCTGCCTCGCGCTGCTTCTGCTTGGCCTTCTCGGCCTCGCGCTGCTGCTGCTTCTCGGCTTCGGCCTGGGCCTTCTCCGCCTCGCGCTGCTGCTGCTTCTCGGCTTCGGCCTGGGCCTTCTCGGCCTCGCGCTGCTGCTGCTTCTCGGCTTCGGCCTGGGTCTTCTCCGCCTCGCGCTGCTGCTGCTTCTCCGCTTCGGCCTGGGCCTTCTCGGCCTCGCGCTGCTGCTGCTTCTCCGCTTCGGCCTGGGCCTTCTCGGCCTCGCGCTGCTGCTGCTTCTCGGCTTCGGCTTTTTCCTTGGCAGCTTCGCCCTTGTCTTGCTGAGTTTGCTCACTGGGCGCCGCGTCCAAAGGCGGTGGATTTGGGGGCTCACCTTGCGCAGCGACCGGTACGGTCAGCGCTAGGCCAGCAAGCGCAATCGCGCTCATAGGCAGCGAAAACAAATCCTTGCGGGTTGCCATACGTGGAACTCCAACTAGGCGCCTATAACTACGCCTCCGCCAGATTTTGCCGATTACATCGAGCGCCGCGGTAACGAAGGGGCAAGTCGTTTGTTCCGCGGCCGAGCTGCTGCTCTGACAATCAGGTGTACGCCAGCGCCAGCCCCAAAAAGCGCGGCGATCGTACGCTGCAATTGCAGGGCCGCTAACACCCCTCATTATCCAAGCAATGGTCGAAGCATTGCTCGTAACTTCCTCCACAGTTGGACTAAGTGCGAGCGGTTGAAGCCGTGGCGCTGACATCGGTTGTCCGAGCGAACAACTGCTTCATCAACGAGGTCCCGACGCTGCTGTTCCGTTGTCGGAAGATGAAATCAATCGGGTGTGGAGCACCTAGATCTCGTGCCAGAAACTCACCGCTCCAACGTTGCAACCGTTTATCGGGACATGCCACCCGCGCGAACGCTGCACTGCACGGCAACGGCAGGCTGCAACTCACTGCCCTGGCGTCACCTCAATGCCTAGCGTGTGCGCTACCTCTGTCTCGCGTAGAGACGGACGCCAACTCCGTGGGTGAAGAGTGCGCAGGCAAGCATCCGCCCCAAGGGAATGGCTCTTTTCGCCTACAAGCTTTCAGCTCCGGTTCAGGCTGCGTGCTGCTGACTCTGCCTCCCAGAACGTCGCGAGCAGTGTGACGTTTAAAAAAAATGCACATGGAGGAAACAAATGAGAGCTGTGATTTTTGGCGCCGGCCTCGCCTTGGCGATGGCGACATCGGCCTTTGCGCAAACGGCTGATAAGAAAACTACCCCGGGCGACGCCCCCACTAAGAGTATGGACGCAGCCACACCCGAAATGAAAGGACCGGGGACAGGAGAGCATCCACCTACGGGCCGGATGGATGAGGCCGTTCCACCTATGAAGGCAGGCGACACGGCCGGAGGAGCCGTTGGCATGAGCAAAGCCGACTGCGAGGCCGTTTGGATGCAGGCGAACCCGAGCAACGCACCCACGATCACCATGACGCAAGCGCAGCCGTATGTTGCAGACTTCAAGTCGGCCGATCCGGATAGTGATGGCACGCTCGACCAGAATGAATTTTTGCAAGCCTGTGACAAGGGCGGCGTGACCAAAGGGGCCGCAAAGTAATTTGCCTGGCGGGGATCGGGGTGCCGGTTCCCGCCTATCGCCATTGCGTCGATTAGCTGACCACCAGGAGGCCCACGAGAATGATGCCAAGGCTAGTCGCCGTTATCGCGGCCATTGCAACGTTGGGCATGGCGTCAGCCCACGCTGAGCCAGCTTTTTCGACGGCCGATGTGAATATGCGTGCAGGGCCGGACGTCGAATTTCCGCCCGTCGCCGTCATCCCTGAAGGCGAGCCCGTCTACATCAAGGGTTGCCTTCGCGATGAGTCGTGGTGCGACGTTGTTTGGGAAGATGATCGGGGCTGGGTCTATAGCGAGTTCCTGGCGCTCGATTACCGCGGGGAGCTGATGCCGTTGCCGGACGTGGGCCTCGTGGAATTCAAAATCCCTATCATCAGCTTCGCGGCAACTGACTACTGGGGTCGCTACTATGTCGGGCGCCCCTGGTATAGAGACCGCGATCGGTGGTTCGCCTATAGAATTCGTTCGCGCCAAGGTTGGCATGCCCCGCCATCGGGTCCGCGCCGGCCTGGCTGGTGGCGCTCCGGATATCACGCGCCTTCTGGCATGCGTCCTCCTCCTGATCGTGGATGGAGACGTCCTATCCATCACGGTCCGCGAGGACTTCGGGATGACCGTAATGAGCGTGGCGGGGACAGAGGCGATCGGGGCCGCGGGGGGCGCTACGAACGGGGTGACGGAAGAGGTGATCGTAGCGACCGTGACCAGACGCGTGAAGAGCGCGATGACCGTGGGCGTAACCGTCGGGGCGAGCGCGGCGATGATCGCGGTCAAGATATCTCCCGTGAGGACCGCGGTGATCGCGGCCCGGCCCGCCGTGGAGAAAGCGTTAGCAGGGAGGTGCAGGGCGATGGTGTTGGTCGCGGACGCCAAGGGGCCGACCGCGGGGGTGAAGCGCACGGAGAGCGTCGCGGCAATCGCGGCCATGAGGGTAATGACGGGCGGCGGTGAGCATTGCGCGTGGCTCGCCGGGGAAAGGGCGAGATAGAAATTATTCGCGGGCGCGTCGCCTCGCGAAATCAGGCCGAGGGAAAGCGCCTGAGCGACCGCTTGCTCACAACTCGGGCGTCGGAGCCTGCGCTGGGCTTTTGCCCAGCAGAAGGCCCGCGTTCTGACGATCGGAACTGTGCCGGATCATCAATCGTTGCAACAAGGTCTAAATGTAACGACCTCAGGATCGTACAATGGATCTTCGAACCACCTTACGCGAGCTGGACGAACTGATCATCAGAACCGAGTCAGTTCTCAATCGTGAACCGGCTGGACTGCTGGACATCCCATTCTCTCGCCTAAGCGGCGACAGGGAAAGGAGAGTGCGCTCCATGCGCACTCAAATCCGGCGGCTTCGCAAGCAGCGGCGTTCAGTTACTCGTCTCATACCTCGTCAGAAGATTGCTTAGTTCAAAGTCTGCACACGGAGCACACTTATGCGTATCAGGAAAACACTGCTCTTTATCGCCTTGCTAAGCCTCGCCGCTGGGACGGTCTCGGCGCAAACCCTGCGGCTTGATCGTGATGGGGGGTTTTCGTTCAAGTTTGGCCGCGATGATCGACGCGGCGACGTAGAGGGCAAGCGCGCGTCATGCGAAGTTTACGCCCGCGTCGCTGTGGTCCAAGCTGAAGCTAACAGCCGCTTCCGCTGTGGCCTGCGGGGCCCAGCCTGGGTCGCTGACGCTAAGCCCCACTTCCAGTGGTGCAGATATGTGCCGCGTAGGAAGACAGCAGAAGAGCAACGCAGCCGGGCGGACGAACTGCAGCGCTGCTTCGATAAGCTCGGCGACTTCGATGATGATGATCGCGGCCGTCGCCGCTGAACGCGGTGACTTGCTGCGCGAAGGCTGGGCATCATCTACTCAAAACGCCGAGGGCGGTACTCCATCACGGCGGGCCGCAGGCGGTGAGCTGCGGGGTCTGCTATTGGGTGCGATGGTTCGCACCGAAGAACGGCGTACAAGGAACCCGCCCGGGCGGGGCGAGTTAAAAAAGCGGATCACTACCGGTGTTAACCGGAGTACTCAACCATGAGACGACTGAGCATATTGGGCGCCGGCTTGGTCATAGGCCTCGCAGCCTTGACCATGCCTGCTGCTGCTGCACCCACAGCACTAGGCGATCTTCAAAAGGCCGGGTTATCCAAAGTAGTCCCCGAGAAAGTGCACTGGCGTGGATACCGTCATTGCCACCGTTGGGGTTGCCACGGCAGACGTTACTATCGTCGCGGCTGGGGTGGACCGAGCATCCGACTCTATTTCGGTTCTGGAAGGCGCGGCTGGCGTGGCCGGCGTGGCCGTTGGTAAGCTCACCAGGCTAAGCTTTGTTCGCGGGGCGCGGTACACACTGCGCCCCGTAGGTTTGCGTGGACTCGAACGGCCAGCGGCGGCGTGTCCCTATGAGCTGACGCATCTGTGAATGCGAACCTAACCGCGCAGGCCGACACCGCGGAACGATCGAACCCATAAGATCAATCATGATGAGCTCTTGGGAATGCAGCCCAAGGGTCCAGTGGCGCTTAGCTGACTGACTTCTCCCTCCCGTCAGTCCCCGAGCGGCAGACCTGGCCGGTATGCTCGTAATGCCTTCAGCTTCAGGCGGAGCGGATCGCTTTCGCCCTCGGCAGCCGCCGCCATGATGCGGCGCGCCAGCTCCGCTCGAGCGGACATCTCGTAATGCGAGGTGACAACTCTTCCCGGCGTCAGGCGCAACTCTCGCCATGCGGCCTCGAAGGCGAGTTCAATTACCGGCTGCAGGTCAGGCTCGACGGAGGTGCTGGAAAACGGCATTGGAGGTCCCCCGGGTTACCAAGGCCGTTATTGTCGGGCCGAGAGTTTGCGAATTCGCGGCGGGAGAGTGGGTGGGTGTTGCCTCGGCATCCCCGACGCCGGGTGAGCGAACTCTCCGAGGCCTAAACGGAACTTTCCAGGCCGTTCGCGACGTTAGGGGTCCAACGAGGTGATGCGATGACGGATCCCGCCAAACGCGACAGAGCAGGCAGCCCGTGGTCGGAGGACGACATGCTCGATCTCCGCGACGGTTATGAAAGCGGCGTCGATCCAGCCGAGATCGCCGAGGTGCTGTTACGCCGTGAAGATGAGGTCACAGCAAAGGCCGCCGAGCTCGGCCTGGCCGCCAGCGTTACAGATAATGCCCCGCCGCCGGTACCACTGGGCAACTAGATCAAGCCAGCAGAGGCTCGCCTACGCCGGAGCGCATCCACGTCGTTCAATGATCGGACCGCCTTCTGCGTTTCCACCGCTCGATGGGGAGGGGCGACGCCCGGAAGTCCAGGCCTCCTATGTTGCCTGAGGAGCCTACCCACCCGCCAAAGTTCCGAAGAGCGACTGGCCCACTTCATGCGTTATGACCGTATGGTCTCCGGCCTTCTGCTCGCTGGTCCTGGGAGCGGCTAATACGGCTAGGACCGTGACGATGAAGGCGGCGAAAAGAACCGAGCGTCTGCGGCGAGCGTTTTGGGGAAGGCCGGCATTCCGTTGGTAAGAGGGCATGGCTTCCTCCTTTTTCGCTCTAACCCCGACGCGCTAGGGAGGTTCCAAAAGACGAGGTGGTGGCGGCGCTTGCTAACTGGCGGGCTTAACCAATCGGCTTAGCCCGCTACTCGCCGTACGCTTCAGCGTTTGGCTTTCTGGGTCAATCGAAATGCCTCGAACCGGCTCACCCGTTTCACCACCTCGATCGCCCGGTCCTTTGCCGACAAGCGCCGTATAAATCCGCG
>CAVYCT010000003.1:0-725681 GCA_963766945.1 uncultured Actinomycetota bacterium | reverse complement strand
CGGCGATCTCGCTGAGCATCGATGCCGCACTGGTCGATACCGATGGATCAGAAACGTTGAGCATCGCGATCGGCGGGGTGCCGGCCAATGCGACGTTGAGCGCCGGCATCGATAACGGCAATGGCAGTTGGAGTCTGACCAAGGCCCAACTGGCCGGGCTGAGTATCACTCCGGCGCCGAACTTCAATGGATCGTTCGAGCTGACGATCAAGGCCACCGCCGCCGAAAACGGCACCACCGCAAGCAGCCAAGCCTTCCTCAAAGTCACTGTTAATCCGGTTGTCGATACCCCTACGCTGACCGTGCAGAACGCCGTCCGGCAATGAAGACAGTCCGATCGCCCTGAGTATCCAAGCGGCTCCGGCGGATTCAGATGCACAGGTCAGCATCACGATCAGCGGGATGCCCATCGGTGCGGTCTGAACGGAGGCACGAAAACGGCGGCGGCTCTGGAGCCTTTCGCCTGTCGAACTCAACGGCCTGGCCATCCGCCCCCGCAATTTCAGCGGTTCCCTGACCCTGACCGTCACCGCCGCCGCGAACAGCAAGCCCACCAAGACCCTCTGACCGTTACCGTCGCCGGGGTCGCCGATGCGCCGGCACTGAATGTGCAGAACGCCAGCGGCAATGAGGATTCGGCGATCTCGCTGAGCATCGATGCCGCACTGGTCGATACCGACGGATCAGAAACGTTGAGCATCGCGATCGGCGGGGTGCCGGCCAATGCGACGTTGAGCGCCGGCACCGATAACGGCAATGGCAGTTGGAGTCTGACCAAGGCCCAACTGGCCGGGCTGAGTATCACTCCACCGCCCAACTTCAGCGGCACCTTCGAACTCACCGTCAAGGCCACCTCCACTGAAAACGGCGGCACCGCAAGCACCCCAGGCACACTCGTAGTCACCGTCAATGCCGTCCCCGACGCGCCAACCCTGGTCGTCGAGGACGTGGCCCGCGGAGAGGCAGGCACACCCATCCCGCTGAATATCAGCGTAACGTTCAACGACCCAGACGAATCCGAGATTCACAGCGTCACTATCGATGGAGTCCCGCTCGGGGCCACCCTCAGCCATGGCTTCAATCTGGGCGGCGGGACCTGGGGCGTCGATGCGGATCAATTGGCCGGGTTGACCATCACCGTTCCCGAGAGCGTCGCCGGCACCCATTTCCTCACCGTCACCGCATCCAACGTCCAATTGAATCCATTCGGCTTCGCGTCGCAGGTCGGCCACATCGCCCTCACCGTTGATTCCGCGATTCTGACGGCTCACGACGTAGCCGGCAACGAGGACACCCCGATCCCGCTGGCGATCACCACATCCCTTCGCGACGTCGAACTCGATGTCACAACGATCAACAGCATCATCCTCAGCGGCATGCCGATTGGCACCACTCTCAACAAAGGCCTCATCCGCGGCGACGGGACATCATGGTCGCTCAGACCGTCTGAAGTCACCGGATTGACTCTCACCCCGCCGCATGACTTCAGCGGAACCATGGATCTGACCATCACGGCCATCACCGTCAACGCGGGGAGCAACGCTCCGCCGATCACTCGAAGCATCGCCTTCAAGGTCACGGTGGCGGGTGTCGCTGATGCTCCGATCATGGGTATCTCTCATTCCAGTGGTTTGGAAGACAGCGCCATCGGCGTGCACATCGGCGTCGGGCCAAGTGACCCTTCAGAAACAGTGAGTGTCAACATCAGCAGCGACGCGCCTGCGGGCGCCGTTTTCAATCAGGGCAACCAGAATGCCGACGGTTCCTGGACGCTGAGCCCGGCCCAACTCAACCGGCTAACGATCACCCCACCGCCCAATTACACCGGCGAGTTCAGGCTGACCATCGTTGCCACCAGCACAGACGGCACCAGCACCGCCACTACGTTGGGCTACGTCTATGTCACGGTTAACCCGGCTGCCGATCCCCCAACGCTGTCGGTGCAGCCCGCCGCTGGCGACGAAGACACCCCCATCGCCCTCAATATCGGTGCCGCACCGGCGATTGGCGATGAATCCGCGACGTTCGGTATTGCCATCTCCGGTGTGCCTACCGGCGCTGCGCTCAACCAGTCGCACCAACCTCGGTGGCGGCCAATGGTCACTCACCGCAGCACAACTGAGCAGACTGACGATCACGCCGCCGTCGAACTTCAGCGGCGCCATCAGTCTTCACGGTAACCGCAACCACCACCCTCAACGGGCACCACCGCGATGACTCGAGAAAACCCTGCCCGTCACGGTGGCGGGTGTCGCTGATGCTCCGATCATGGGTATCTCTCACTCCAGTGGTTTGGAAGACAGCGCCATCGGCGTGCACATCGGCGTCGGGCCAAGTGACCCTTCAGAAACAGTGAGTGTCAACATCAGCAGCGACGCGCCTGCGGGCGCCGTTTTCAATCAGGGCAACCAGAATGCCGACGGTTCCTGGACGCTGAGCCCGGCCCAACTCAACGGGCTGACGATCACCCCACCGCCCAATTACACCGGCGAGTTCAGGCTGACCATCGTTGCCACCAGCACAGACGGCACCAGCACCGCCACTACGTTGGGCTACGTCTATGTCACGGTTAACCCGGCTGCCGATCCCCCAACGCTGTCGGTGCAGCCCGCCGCTGGCGACGAAGACACCCCCATCGCCCTCAATATCGGTGCCGCACCGGCGATTGGCGATGAATCCGCGACGTTCGGTATTGCCATCTCCGGTGTGCCTACCGGCGCTGCGCTCAACCATGGCACCAACCTCGGTGGCGGCCAATGGTCACTCACCGCAGCACAACTGAGCGGACTGACGATCACGCCGCCGTCGAACTTCAGCGGCGCCATCAGTCTCACGGTAACCGCAACCACCACCCTCAACGGCACCACCGCGATGACTCAGAAAACCCTGCCCGTCACGGTGGCGGGTGTCGCCGAACCACCCGTGCTGTTCGTCCAACCTGCATCCGGCGCCGAAGACACCACCATCCCGCTGAATATCACCGCGGCACTGCCCGGCCCCGCTGGCTCAACGAGCCTGAGCATCACCATCTCCGGCCTGCCGGACGGGGCGATACTCTCTGCCGGAACCTATTCGGGCCCAGGCACTTGGACGCTCACCCAAGCTCAACTCGCCGGCCTGACGATCACCCCGCCGGCCAACTACAGCAACGTCGCCAATCTGGCGGTGAAGGCCATCGCCACCGACCAAGACGGCAGCGCGACTTCGACGTCCGCGACACTTACCCTCACCGTGACGCCGGTGGCCGATCAGCCATCACTGGTCGTCGCACCGGCCAGAGGCAACGAGGACACCGCCATTCCCCTGTCGATCGTCGCTGCGGTCGTCGACACCGACGGTTCGGAAGGTCTGAGCATCAGGATCGACGGCGTGCCGATCGGCGCCGTCCTGAGCCAGGGGGCCAACCAGGGTGCAGGCACCTGGACACTCAGTCCGCCTCAGCTCACCGGTCTGACCATCACCCCGCCAGCCAACAGCGATGCAGACTTCACGCTGACCGTCACTGCACGGAGCAACTCGATCGGCGGCGGCGTCGCGGAACGCAGTGCAACAATCGTCGTGACAGTGGACAGCGTCGCCGACGCCCCCGTCGCGACCGCAGCCAACGTCACAGTTGCCCTGGGCGCCCCGATCAACCTCGCCGTGGGTGCGACGCTCGTCGACACCGATGGCTCCGAAACCTTTACATACGTGGTGCACGGGGTTCCAGACGGTTTTGCGCTCAGTGCGGGCCTGAACAACGGCGACAACACATGGTCGTTGACTCAGGCTCAGCTCGCCGTCCTGAAGCTCGTGCCGCCGCCGAAGTTCGAAGGTCAGCTCACCCTGAACGTGACCGCTGTGGCGCACGAGCTCAGCGGGGTCGTGAAGATGGGAACACCGACGCCTTTCGTGGTGCGGGTCGGCAACTTCGCCAGCGGACCCCAGGTGAACATTCCCGTCGGCGCCCACACCGGCGGCATCGGTGAAGGTGTCGTCGTCAGCGGGACGGAGATAAACCAGTTTTCGAACTCGGGCGGCATGCAGGTCCCCGGGGGGATCTACATCCGGGAGGATTCGACCTTCCTCCTGTCCGATGCGCAGAACCTGCCCGGGCTTGTGGGGCTCATCTCGACGGTTCAATTCAGCGGCGTCCCTTCGACAGTCAGCTTCTCGGCGGGCACCAACGTGGGCGGCGGTGTTTGGGAGTTCACCCAAGCCCAGTTGACCGGTCTGTCGATGACGGCTGCCGGGAATGGCGACACGGACTTCACGATCAACTCCGCGGCGAAGTTGCTGACGTTGGTAACGGTCCCGCTGACCACGACCGTCGTGCATGTCATGGGGGTCGCCGACACGCCCACCTTGACCGCTAACAGTGTTCCCGGACCCGAAGACGTGCCCACCGTGCTGAACATCGCTGGGGCGCTCGCCGACCTGGACGGATCCGAAACCTCGAGCTATCTCATCAGCGGCTTGCCTGCCGGCGCCACGCTGAACCACGGGATCAACAACGGCAACGGCACCTGGAGCCTGACTGCTGCTGATGTCTCCGGGCTCACGATGATCTCCAAGAATTGGAGCGGATTCGCAACGGTGACCATTTCGCACATCGCGAGCGAACGTGAAGGCGATCAGACGGTCAGGCAGACCACCGCCAGCTTCGCGGTCCTACCGGTGGCCGATCCGCCCTCCGTCACTCCCCGAGCAGCCAGTGGCTCGGAGGACACCCCGATCGCTCTTGATTTCGGCGTGGCGCTCAACGATATCGACGGGTCGGAGAGCACCAGCTCACTGACCGTGTCGGGTGTGCCCGCGGGCGCTGCGCTGACGAACGCGTCTCCGAGTGGTGTCGGCACGTGGAGCGTCAACGTCGCGCAGCTCAACAATGTCAGGTTCATACCGCCGACGAATTTCAGCGGCGATGTGACTCTGAACGTGGTCGCGGTCTCCCGAGAATCGGCCAACGGCGAAATGGCAGGCGCCAACGGCACCCTCACCATCCACATCACCTCGCAACCCGACCCGGTATCCGTGTCCGCCTCGAATGCCACCGGTCTTGCCAATACATCAGTTGCACTGAACATCTCAGCGAATCTGGCCAGTCCGAGCGAGCGCCTGAGCGTGGTAATCGGTGGCCTCCCGCAGGGTTCTGTGTTGTCGTCCGGACTGAACAACGGCGACGGAAGCTGGACGCTCACTGCGGCCCAACTGGCTGGGCTATCGATAAAACCGCCGAGTGGTTACACGGGCGACATGAACCTGACCGCTAGGGCGTACAGCCTCGAGAACGGCTACTCGACGAGCGCGCAAGACGACTTCGTCATCCATATCGATGACGTCCCCATCGTCTGACTTCGTCGCCAGCACCGGGCCACCACTTCCGCGATCAGCACACCCAGTAGCCCGCTCGCGGTGGCGATGATGCCCATCGGCGGCCCGGCGTTGGCCAGAACGAGATAGCCGAAGGCCACCCCAACAACAGCCAACAGGATCGACGGCCGCGTCCACCGCGCCGGCATTTTGAACCGCGTTGACACCAGCATGCCGAGAAGCAGTGCGACCGCATGCCCGATGTCGGTGAAGTCGCGCCCAAGGATGAACACGGCGCCGGCCACACCGAGCCACCAGCCGATCCAGCCGGGCCGCCAGCGTCGAGGCATCGCCGCGGTGAGCGATCCCAACACGGCTGCCGCCCCATAGCTCATGCCGACATCGGTCGCGCGGGTCAACGACCCTGGAAGCCAGCCCTGCTCGATCGCCGCCGTCAGCCCCGAGGCAACCAGAAGCGTGGCGCCGATGTGCCCGACGCCGAACGCCACCACGAGTCGCGCACTTCCCCACTGCAATTCGGCCAGCGGCAAGCAGGCAGACCAGGCCCGGCAGCCAGCACGTAGATCGGCCCCGCGTCGACGACGAACGCGCTACCGAGCAGCGTGCCGACGTGGCCGTGGCTCAGGTTGTGCAGATTCGTGCTCGCATGGCTGACGACCCGGTCGTGCGACCTGCGGGCCGAGCGTACACCATCGCCGTCGTGACACCCGTCACGATCACCGCGTATGCCACGGTGACCCGAACCCGCGCCAGCGCGGCCGAACAATGCGAACACCATTGGAAACAACTATTCCTCCGGACCGTCGCCGTCCTCGTCATCGCCACCTGGCAACTGCCTGCGAGTTTTCAGCCGATACATGATCGAAGTCGGCGGGCACGCCGTCCTGCTTGGCGGTAAACACCTGCCTGCGAAGCCGTTTGGCCTCAACGCCGAGCGAATCGAAATCGTGCTCGGAGATCCCGTCCAGCGTGGCCTGCGAAACGACCAACTCGCCTCTGGTCGCCCGCTCCATCACGCGCGCGGCGATGTTGACGTCGATCCCCAGCCAGTCCGAACCGATGCGCTGCGGCCTGCCGGTGTGGATGCCGACCCGCATCCGCGGCGTATAGCCGTCGACGTCAAGGGCTTTCACCGCTTCCCGTGCCGCGATGACGGCGCGTACCGCCGTCGTCGGCTGCGAGAACACCGCCATGAAGCCGTCGCCCATCCGTTTGACGATCTGGCCGCCCGCCTCCAGCAGCGGAGGCTCGACGACCTGCGAAACCCGGCGAAGTAGCTTGAGCGTGGCATCGTCGCCGGCACTCCAGCGACCATGCCGAGAACCCGACCAGGTCGGTGAAGACCAGCGTCGCCTCGCGATAGGCGGGCTTGCCGGACACCCGTTCGGTCAGCGCCTGCCACACCTGCAGCGCGCCCAGGCTGACTTCGCGGGAGGCCGCCTCGCGCTCCAGCAGCCGGTCGGCGGCCCGCGCCGCGGCACTTGGACCCCCGACACCGGTTACCGACAGCGGGTCGCCGAACTCCGGGTCGCCCGGCAGCGCGCGTCGGGCGCGCCGCAGGAAGGCGATGACGGACGGGCTGTGATTGGTGTTCTTCAGCCACGCCACCGGCCCGGATGATTGTCTGCCGGATCGTTCGTCGATCGACTCGACCTCATCCACGGCCGCAAGCCTAATTGAGGCCCAAAGGTCGGGTAAACCCGCTGGTCACGGGCGAGCGGCGGGCCGATGGAGCCTGAGTAACAGCTGCGCGCCACGCCCCCGCAAATCGTAGACAACGTGCGTTGTCAACATTATCGTGATGGTCTAACTGTCGATTCAGCGAGGAACCGATGACCGCGAGATCAGCAACAGCGGCGATCAAGGGCGATCCGCTGGGCCCCGACTCGCTGACGTGGAAGTACTTCGGCGACCTGCGGACCGGGATGCTGGGCGTCTGGATCGGCGCGATCCAGAACATGTACCCCGAGCTCGGCGCGGGCGTCGAGGACCATTCGATCCTGCTGCGTGAACCGCTGCAGCGGGTCGCGCGGTCGGTGTACCCGATCATGGGAGTCGTCTACGACGGCGACCGCGCGGGCCAGACCGGTGCGCAGATCAAGGGCTATCACACGACCATCAAGGGCACGATACCGCAGGCCGCCGCTATCACGCACTGAATCCCGAGACGTTCTACTGGGCGCACGCCACCTTCTTCATGCTGATCATCAAGACCGCCGAGTACTTCTGCGGCGGCCTGACCGAGGCCGAGAAGCGCCAGCTGTTCGACGAACACGTGCAGTGGTACCGGATGTACGGCATGAGCATGCGGCCGGTGCCGAAGACGTGGGAGGACTTCCAGGAGTACTGGGAGGCCAAGTGTCGCGACGAGTTGGAGATCAACCGCGCGACGCTCGACATCTTCACGATCCGCATCCCCAAGCCGTGGTTCGTGCTGATGCCCACGCCGATCTGGGATCAGCTCTTCCGGCCGATGGTCGGCGCGCAGCGCTGGATCGCGGCGGGCCTGTTCGATCCGGCGGTGCGCGAGAAGGCCGGCATGCGTTGGACACCCGGCGACGAGGTGCTGCTGCGGATATTCGGCAAGCTCGTCGAGCTGGCGTTCGTCGCCGTGCCTGACGAGATCCGGCTGCATCCGCGGGCGCTGGCCGCGTATCGCCGCGCCCAAGGCAGGCTGCTCCGAAGACGCTCCACTGGTCGAGGCACCCGCGTTCATGGCACCGCCCCGCGACCGCCATGGCCTGCCGATGCACTACGTGCCGCAGCGCAAGACGCTGCTCGACCGCGCGGGGTCGCTGGTGCACACCACGTTCTCTTTGGCGGGGCTGCGTCGACCGGCCCGCGGCCGGGGGAATCGGGTAAGGCAGCCTGAAGGCATGCTGGAATGGTCTGACGTCGATCTCGCCGTGCGCGACGCCGTGCGCGAGTTCGTGGACAAAGAGATCCGCCCCCATGTCGACGAGCTGGAAAGCGGCGAGATGGAGCCCTACCCCATCATCCGCAAGCTGTTCGCGACGTTCGGCATCGCCGATATGGCGCGCGAGTCTCTCAACAAGCGCCTCGCCAGGCTGCGCGAAGGTGGCGAGTCGTCCGGAAAGCCTCGTCGGGCGGCGGGATGTTCGGCGACGGCGCGGGCGGCATGGGCTTCGTGGTGGTCAGCGAGCTGTGCCGGGTGTCGATGGGCGTGGTCACCGGAATGGGTGTCAGCCTCGGGCTGACGGTGCCCACCATCATGGGCCGCGGCACGCTGGCCCAGCAGGAGCGCTGGCTGCCCGATCTCGTCACCTACGACAAGGTCGGCGCATGGGCGATCACCGAACCCGACTCCGGCTCGGATGCGTTCGGCGGCATGAAGTCCTATGTGGTGCGCGACGGCGAGGATTACATCCTCAACGGCCAGAAGACCTTCATCACCAACGGACCGGACGCCGACGTGGTGGTGGTCTACGCCAAGCTCAATGAAGATGGAGCGGGCGACTCCGCTTCAAACAAGCGCGACCGCAAGGTGCTGACCTTCGTGCTGGACCGCGGCATGGAGGGCTTCGTCCAGTCAAAGCCGTTCCGCAAGATGGGAATTCACAGCTCGCGCACCGGCGAGCTGTTCTTCAGCAACGTGCGGCTCGGCCGCGACCGGCTGCTCGGCGAGACCGAGGAACAACGAGCCGCCGGCGACGGGCGCGACAGCGCACGGTCGAACTTCTCCACCGAGCGGATCGGCGTTGCGGCGATGGCGCTCGGCGTCATCGAGGAATGCCTGCGGCTGTGTGTCGACTACGCCAAGAGCCGCAAGCTGTGGGGCCAGGAGATCGGCCAGTTCCAGCTCATCCAGCTCAAGCTGGCGAACATGGAAGTCGCACGAATGAACGTGCGCAACATACTGTTCCGGGTGATCGAGTCGGCGCAGACCGGCAAGTCGATCTCGCTCCCCGAGGCGTCGGCGATCAAGTGGTATTGCTCGCAGGCCGCCACCGACGTGGCGATGGACGCCGTACAGCTGTTCGGCGGCAACGGCTACATGACCGAGTACCGCGTCGAGCAGTTGGCGCGCGACGCCAAGTCGCTGATGATCTACGCCGGCAGCAACGAGGTGCAGATCACCCACGTCGCCCGGGGCCTGCTCGACGGCGGTTAGGCTACGCCGGCCGGCCGGACGGACTGTGAACTTGCCCGCCTCTGAGCGACAGCGCAGCGACTTCGCCGTGGAGCGCCTGTACACGCTTGTAGATCCGATGCTCCGTCGCCCGAGGCATGCATCCGGCGCGGTACCGTCCGCGCCGGAAACGCACCACGCGGCCGTGCGTCATTTCCCGACCGCAACGCATCGGATACGCACTTCGAGGGGCGTCCGACCGTAAGGAAGCCGTGATAGGCCAACGCGTCTACCAGTTCGTCGACTGTCGCGGGACCGTGGTCGAAAAGGTACGCCGTGAGCAGATACCGCAGGTCGGTACCTCTCACCTCCAGCGAGTTGGTCATCCGCAGACAATGGCACGCGGGTACGACATCTCGGGGCGTTGTCGCTCTCCTGTCGCTCAGAGGCGGGCAGCGCGATGGTGCGTTCAGTTGCCGCGGCGATGCGCCCGCGCGCTCTGGTACAGGCAGATCGCCGCGGCCGACGCGACATTGAGACTTTCGGCGTTGCCCGGCATCGGGATCCGCACCCGATGAGTCGCGCCGCCGGCCAATTCGCTGGCAGACCATGTGCCTCCGGCCCGAACAGCCACGCCGTCGGCACCGCGAGGTCCGCGTCGTCGAGGGACACTTCCCCGTCGACGGTCGTCGCCAGCACCTGGAGTCCGGCCGCGCTCAACTGCCGCAACCGCGTGGGCCGCATCGGCCTCGGCCACCACCGGGATCGAGAAGATGCTTCCCGCCGAGGCTCGCAGGCACTTGCCGTTGTACGGATCTACGCTGTGGCCGGCCAGCACGACGGCGTCGGCGCCCATCGCGTCGGCGACGCGGATCAACGTGCCCGCATTGCCGGGCTCGGAGATCTCCACCGCGACCGCCACCAGCCGCGGCCCACCGGCGAGCACGTCGTCCAGCGTGGTCTCGGGCACCGAGCACACCGCGACCAGCCCGACCGGAGTCACCGTGTCCGACAACGCTTTTGCGGCGCGCTCGGTCACCAGATGAACCGGGAACCTCGGTCAGCGTGGAACCGAACCGGGCCGACGCCGCCTCCGTGGCGAACACCTCGGAAACGAGTCCGCGCCGCAACGCGGCCTCGACGAGGTTGGGTCCCTCGACGAGAAAGCGTGCGGCGCGGCGCCGTCCTACGTGGCGGTGCAGCTTGACCGCTGCCGCCACCCGGGCAGAGCGTTCGGTGAGCGTCAGGCAGCCTCGCCCGACGGCGCGTTGACGTCCTCGGGCAGCGCACCCTTGGCGACCTCCACCAGTGCGGTGAAGGCGGCCGGGTCGCTGACGGCGATCTCGGCGAGGTTCTTGCGGTCGACCTCGACGCCGGCGGCCTTGAGGCCCTGGATCAGCCGGTTGTAGGTGATGTCGTTGGCGCGGGCGGCGGCGTTGATCCGGGAGATCCACAGCTTGCGGAACTCGCCCTTGCGGGCACGCCGGTCACGGTAGGCATAGGTCAGCGAATGCAGCTGCTGCTCTTTCGCTTTGCGGTACAGCCGCGACCGCTGACCGCGGTAGCCCTTCGATGCCTTGAGTACTGTGCGCCGCTTCTTCTGAGCGTTGACTGCGCGCTTTACGCGTGCCATGAAAGTCTTCCTATCTTTTTCGATCGTGCTCGGGAGTGAAGCTCAGCCGTTCAGCAGCTTCTTGATGCGCTTGGTGTCGTTGGCCGCCACCTCGGTGCGACCGTCGAGGCGACGGGTGCGGCTTGGCTCGGCTTGTGCTCGAGCAGGTGCCGACGGTTGGCCTTCTGGCGCACGATCTTGCCGGTTCCGGTGCGCCGGAACCGCTTTGAAGCGCCGCTGTGGGTCTTCGCCTTGGGCATTGGTGTCCTCTAGTTCTGTCGTGTATCGGTTCTGCGATACGTCTGGGGTCTTCGGTTGGGGCTGCCGCGGGCGCCGGGGCGGTTCTGCGCGTCGGGCCGGCGGGTGCGTCGGCGTCGTGCGCCGCCTTGGCACGAGTCTTCGCGCCGCGGTGCGGTGCCAGCACCATCGTCATGTTGCGGCCGTCCTGCTTGGCGGACGTCTCGATGAAGCCGTAGTCGGCGACGTCGGCGCCCAGCCGCTGCAGTAGCCGGTAGCCCAGCTCGGGCCGCGACTGCTCGCGTCCGCGGAACATGATCGTCACCTTGACCTTGGACCCCGCCTCCAGGAAGCGGACGACGTGACCCTTCTTGGTCTCGTAGTCGTGGGGGTCGATCTTGGGTCGCAGCTTCTGTTCCTTGACGACGGTCTGCTGCTGGTTCTTGCGAGACTCGCGCGCCTTCTGAGCCGTCTCGTACTTGAACTTGCCGTAGTCCATGATCTTGCAAACCGGCGGTTTGGCGTCTGGGGCTACTTCGACAAGATCGAGATCGGCGTCCGCGGCGACGCGGAGGGCGTCTTCGATGCGCACGATGCCTACCTGCTCGCCACCTGGTCCGATCAGGCGGACTTCAGGTACTCGAATGCGCTCGTTGACACGGGTCTCAGTGCTGATGGGGCCTCCTATGTTGTCCTCTAGGAACCCCACACCGTCAGCGCTCTGCCCGTTAGAACAGAAAAGCCCTGCTCAAAGCAGGGCCCAAAGCCGACCAGGACAGGCATCGGATGCCTGTGACCGGACCGCTGCACCGGTATGGCCAGCGGTGGGAGTGGGACTCCACTTGCTGTCCCTGGCGTACGCCGGGACGGTCGCGCATGCCAGTCTAGCAGGCATGACCGATGTTCCCGCATCGCCCGAATCGACGCCTGCGCCGCCCGTCCGCGAGCTGGCCGACATTCCCGCCGTCGAGGTGATCACCCGGTCGGCGGTGATGCTGATGAGCGCGGCGGCCGAGAAGCTCGGGCTGTCCGCTGACGACCCCGACGATAGCCCGCACCGCGATCTCGACGAGGCGCGCCGGCTGATCACGGCGCTCGCGGGGCTGGTGACCGCGTCGGCTGAATACCTCGGACCACACGCCGGACCGGTGCGCGACGGGCTCAAGACCCTGCAGCTGGCGTTCCGCGAAGCCAGCGCCGCCCCGGACGAACCGGGCGAGGCTCCGGGCGAGAAATACACCGGCCCGGTCTGGTGCAGTCACACCAAATTCGCCGGTTGAGCGAATATCCTCGCGGCCTATGACCGTCACTAGTCCGGCAGGCGCCACCACCCCGCCCAGGCCGCGCCGGACGCCCGATACGCGTGGGTGCCCGCGGCGGCCGGCTGGATCGTCGGCATCATCGCCACCCTGTCGCTGCTGGCGAGCGTGTCGCCGCTGTTCCGCTCGCTGATCAGAGTGCCGCGCGAGTTCGTCAACGACTACATCTTCAACTTCCCCGACACCAGCTTCGCGTGGGCGTTCGTGCTTGCGCTGCTGGCGGCGGCGCTGGCCGCCCGCAAGCGCATCGCGTGGTGGATTCTCGTCGGCTACATGGTCGCGGCGATCGGCTGGAACGTCGGCGACCTGGTCACCGGTGACGAATCGGTCGTCGAAGACATCGGCGAGGTGATCGGGCTCGCCTTCCACGTCGCGGCGATCCTGTTCCTGCTCCTGGCCCGCAAGGAGTTCTGGGCCAAGGTGCGTCGCGCGGCGCTGGTCAAGGCGGCCGCCACCCTGGTCGCGGCGATGGCGGTCGGCACGCTCATCGGCTGGGGGCTGCTGGAGCTGTTCCCCGGCTCACTGGCCCGCGAGGACCGCCCCTGGTACGCGCTGAACCGGGTGAGCGCTTTCGCGGGCGCCGACTCGTCGAATTTCTCCGGTCACCCGCACGTCTTCGTCAATGCGCTGCTTGGCCTTTTCGGCGCGCTGGCCCTGATGGTGACCGCGATCGTGCTGTTCCGGTCGCAGCGCGCCGAAAACGCGCTGACCGGCGAGGACGAGTCCGCGATCCGCGGCCTGCTGGAGCTGTACGGCAAGAACGACTCGCTGGGCTATTTCGCCACCCGCCGCGACAAGGCAGTGGTGTTCGCACCCAGCGGCCGGGCCGCGATCACCTACCGCGTCGAGGTCGGCGTCTGTCTGGCCAGCGGCGACCCGGTCGGTGATCCCAAGGCGTGGCCGCAGGCCATCGAGGCATGGCTGTCGCTGTGCCAGACCTACGGCTGGGCGCCGGGCGTGATGGGCGCGAGTTCGACCGCGGCCGAAGCCTTCCGCGCGGCCGGCCTCAACGCTCTGCAGCTCGGCGACGAGGCCATCCTGCTATCCGGACAACTTCCGGCTGTCCGGGCCCGACATGCGCGCCGTGCGCCAGGCCGTCACCCGCGCGCGGCGCGCGGGCGCCACGGTGCGGATCCGGCGCCACCGCGACCTGAGTACCGACGAGATGGCCCAGGTGATCGAGCGGGCCGAAGCCTGGCGCGACACCGACGACGAACGTGGGTTCTCGATGGCGCTGGGCCGGCTCGGCGATCCGGCCGACGGCGACTGCCTGCTCGTGGAGGCGGTGCAGCACGAGCGACGTGGTCGCGATGCTGTCGCTGGTGCCGTGGGGCACCAACGGCGTCTCGCTCGACCTGATGCGCCGTTCGCCCCAATCCCCCAACGGCACCATCGAATTGATGGTCAGCGAGCTGTGCATGCAGTCCGAAGGCATTGGGGTAAGCCGTATCTCGCTGAACTTCGCGATGTTCCGGTCGGCGTTCGAGCAGGGCGCCCAGCTGGGCGCAGGCCCGGTCGCCCGGCTGTGGCGCGGACTGCTGGTGTTCTTCTCCCGCTGGTGGCAGCTGGAGACGCTGTACCGGTCGAACATGAAGTACCAGCCCGAGTGGGTGCCGCGCTACGCCTGCTATGAGGACGCCCGGCTGGTCCCCCGCGTCGGGGTCGCGTCGGTCATCGCCGAAGGCTTTCTGGTGCTGCCGTTCTCGCGGCGTAACGAGCAGCCCCACACCGGCCACCACATCTCCGCACCGCAGAGCCTGGTGGACACCGGAGTGTTGCACCACGACGGCAGCGCCCCCGATGTCAGCCAGATGCAGGCCGACCTGGACGAGGAGGAGCAGGCACGGCTGCCCGAGCAGGTTCGGGTCCGGATGGCCAAGCTCAAGGCGTTGCAGGACAACGGCATCGACGCCTATCCGGTCGGTGAGGCTCCCAGCCACACCGTCGCCGAGGCGGTCGATTCCGAGGGCGCCGGAACGGTGACCGTGGCCGGGCGGGTGCTGCGCATCCGCGACTACGGCGGCGTGCTCTTCGCGCAGTTGCGCGACTGGTCGGGCGAAGTCCAGCTGCTGCTGGACAATTCGCTGCTCGAGCAGGGCACGACGGCCGACTTCACCCATGCCCTCGACCTGGGCGACCTGATCGAGGTGTCCGGCACGATGGGCTACAGCAAGAAGGGCACCCGCTCGTTGATGGTGCTCAGCTGGCGACTGATCGGCAAGTGCCTGCGCCCGCTGCCCGACAAGTGGAAGGGCCTGACCGACCAGGAGGCGCGGGTGCGCGCCCGCTACGTCGACCTGGCGATCAACACCGAGGCGCGCGACCTGATCAGGGCCCGCAGCGGCGTGCTGCACGCGATCCGTGAAACCCTGGTCGGCAAGGGCTTTTTGGAGGTCGAGACGCCGATCCTGCAGCAGATCCACGGCGGCGCCAACGCGAGGCCGTTCCTCACCCACATCAACGCCTACGACCTGGACCTGTACCTGCGCATCGCGCCCGAGCTCTACCTGAAGCGGCTGTGCGTCGGCGGCGTCGAGCGGGTCTTCGAGCTGGGCCGCGCGTTCCGCAACGAGGGCGTGGACTTCAGCCACAACCCCGAGTTCACCCTGCTGGAGGCCTACCAGGCGCACGCCGACTACAACGTGTGGATCGACGGCTGCCGGGAGCTGATCCAGAACGCCGCGCAGGCCGCCAACGGCGCGCACGTCTTCATGCGGCCCCGCGAGAGCGGCGGCGCTGGAGCCGGTCGACATCTCCGGCGAATGGGCGGTCAAGACCGTGCACGGCGCGGTTTCGGAGGCGCTGGGCGAGCACATCGACGCCGACACCGACCTGGCCGACGCTGCGCCGGCTGTGCGACGAGGCCGGCATCCCGTACCTGACCCACTGGGACGCGGGCGCCGTGGTGCTCGAGATGTACGAGCATCTGGTCGAGGACCAGCACCGAGGAGCCCACGTTCTACAAGGACTTCCCGACGTCGGTGTCCCCGCTGACCCGGCCGCACCGCAGCATCCCCGGGGTGGCCGAACGCTGGGATCTGGTCGCGTGGGGTGTCGAACTGGGCACCGCCTACAGCGAGCTGACCGATCCGGTCGAACAGCGCAGGCGGCTGCAGGAGCAGTCGCTGCTGGCCTCGGGCGGCGACCCGGAGGCGATGGAACTCGACGAGGACTTCCTGCAGGCGATGGAGTACGCGATGCCGCCGACGGGCGGGCTCGGCATGGGCGTGGACCGCGTCGTCATGCTGATCACCGGCCGCAGCATCCGCGAAACGCTGCCGTTCCCGCTGGCCAAACCACGTTAGCAGGTTATCTCACAGCGGGTCCCAAGGATCCGCGGCCACGCTTGTTGCCGTGACGTTACCCGAGCTCGTTGCGCCACCACCTCTCGCTGATGCACGGCTGGATCCCGCCGACGGTGCAGGTCGTCGCCGTCGTCGTGCTGGTTGCCGCGATCGGCTGGCGCAACCGCCGCTGGCGGTGGGTGTGGCTGCCGTGGGCCGCGCTCTGCGGCGTCGCGCTGGCGGTCGCCGCCTACTGGTACATCGCGGCAGAAGGTCTGGCGCGACAACCCCGCGCCGCATGGCACTGTGGATCTGGATCGGGCTGTCCGGCGTCGCCGCCGGGGTGCTGGTCGCGGGCTGGCGCGGGGCCGGCTGGTGACGGCGCGGCGTCTCCGTGCTCGCGCTGCCGCTGTGCCTGCTGTGTGCGGCGCTGGCGCTCAATCTGTGGGCGGGCTACTTCCCCACCGTGCAGACCGCGTGGAATCAGCTGACCGCGGGTCCGCTGCCCGACCAGACGGATCAGGTGACCGTCGACGGCGATGCAGCAGCGGCACGAGATTCCGCCCAAGGGCACCGTCGTGCCCGTCGACATCAGCGACGCCGCATCGGGTTTCAAGCACCGCGGCGAACTGGTCTACCTGCCGCCCGCCTGGTACGCCACCGATCCTCCGCCGCCGCTGCCGACGCTCATGATGATCGGCGGCGAGTTCAACACCCCCGCCGACTGGCTGCGCACCGGCAACGCGGTGACCATCGCCGACGATTTCGCCGCCACACACGGCGGCAACGCGCCGGTGATGGTCTTCGTCGACGCCGGCGGCGCATTCAACAACGACACCGAATGCGTCAACGGCAGCCGCGGGAAGGCCGCCGACCATCTCACCAAAGATGTTGTGCCGTTCATGGTTTCCCACTTCGGGGTCAGCGCCAACCGGAGAACTGGGGTGTCGTCGGCTGGTCGATGGGCGGCACCTGCGCGGTCGACCTGGCCGTGATGCACCCGGACATGTTCAGCGCATTCGAGGACATCGCGGGCGACGCTGGCCCCAATCCGGTAACAAGGCCCAGACCATCGACCGCCTGTTCGGCGGCAATGCCGCCGCGTACGCGGCCTTCGATCCCGACGACGGTCATCACCCGCCACGGCCGCTACACACGACTGTCGCCGGATGGTTCGGCCTCAACAACCAGGCGGCGGCACCGCAGAGTTCCGCGGCGAACTCACTGTGCGCCCTTGGGAGCGCCAACGGCATCACGTGTGCGGTGGTGGCCCAGCCCGGCAAGCACGACTGGCCGTTCGCCGTCGCACGCGTTCGCCGCCGCGCTGCCGTGGCTGGCCGGTCAGCTCGGCACACCCGGGCGTGCCGCCCGTCCCGCTGCCCGACCCCGCCGCCGCGGTCCGCCCCATCGTACAGGCGGCCGCGAGGTAGCGGGTACCGTGAGGGCATGCCGGACGAACCCACACCCGAGCCGGAAGCCGCCGCCGACGAGGCCGAGATCGCCGCAGTCCACCGCGCCCGCGAGCCGTGTGCCGGCCGAACCTGCCGACACCGGTTACACGCCAAGCGGTGTACCGACGTTCGAATCGGTGCGCGAGAAGATCGAGACCCGTTACGGCACGGCGATCGGCGCCGCGGAACTCGCCGCCGAAACACCGGAGGGCCGCACCGTCGAGGAACAGTACGACGCGCGCCAGCGCGCGGCCGCCGAACGGCTGGCACAGATCCGCGAGTCGATGCGCAACCGCACGAGAGCACGACTCTCAGTAGTCCGACTCGGCGGCCAGGATCTCCGCCAGGAACGCGTCAGCGGCCGGCCGGGCCAGCCGCGCACGCGCGAAAGCCCGGACGCGCTCGCGCGTCTGCGCTGATTCCGTCGACGCCGGCACCGACGGCTCACCGTCGTCGTCCGCCAATCGTGGTCCCACGCAGCCGATTCCGTCATCGGGCGTTGAGCGATGTCGACGAGCGGGAAACGCCGCACGGCCGTCGGCGCCGAGAACGCCCGCGCCGCCGACCGTCTCCGGACTCGCAGCCGCACCGCGACACCGTTGGGCGAGCCCCCTCCCGACAGCTCCACCCGCACAACGGCCGTCACCGCGGCGTCGGCGGCCTCGACGCGCCAGTCAACGGTGTTCTCGGCGGCGTCGAAAATGCCCGGCGGGACGGCGCTCCAGTTGACCGGACGACGCCCTCCGCGTCGCGACCGCGCCCGGCCGTGTTGCCGGCCAGGATCCGCGCCGGCAGCCAGCGCGTAGTCGTCCGCGACGGTCTGCGCCGTCGCACGGCGCCGCCGAACGCGACGCCGACATCGTCGGCCAGATCGGTCGCATTTCCGTCACGAGTTCGACGACACGCGGGTCACCGCCCTGGACGATGGGCATTCAGCGCTGCGGTGTGCGGCCGGCAGCATTGCGGCCACGTCGGAATCGAGCGTGTCGTCGGTGAAGAAGTCCTGCGGCGGCGGCGGTCAGCACCGCGATCTCGGCGTCGAGCAGCGCCGCGTCGAGGGTGGCGATGCCGTCTCGGTGGCTGGCGGGCCACCACCGCCGAAGCCAGTGGCCGAGCGGCCAGCCGCCGCAGCGGGTCCAACGACCCCGGGAGCACGTCGACACCCGGCCAGCTCGACGGTCGCGGCCTTCTTCGGCGCGCGTGCCGTCGAGCGCCGCGCGACGGCGCTGTGCCCGGATTCGCCGAGCACCCGCCACAGCCAGTCCGCGCGGCCAAGTCGGTGAACGTCGATCTGGGCGTCGGCCGAGGGGTCGTCGACCGTCCACGACAGCACCGCGCCGCTGACCTCCAGCACCGCACGCCAGTGACGTCGGCGTCACCGGCGGACCGGTGCTCCACAGACCGGAATCCGGCACTCAGCTTCATCCGGCCACCTGCAGTTCCAGCATCGCCTTGATCCGCTGCCGGTGGTCCAGGCTGACCGACCGCGCCACGCCCTCGAGCAGCGCGCGCACCTCGTCGACGTCGTCGCATGGCTCCTGCCAGACGTCGCGCCCGTGCAGCCGGGCCCACAGCCGGCTCAGATAGGGGCGGGCGAACGCCGCGAGGTCGTCGATCACCTGCTGCTGGCGCGGATGGATCGGGCCCGCCGTCGGCCAGGTAGCGGCGCGCGTGCAGCACGTAGGCCTCCTTGCGCAGCCGGGCCTGGATCTGCTGCCGCCAACTCGTAGCGCGTCGTCGCCGGACTCGGACAGCGGCGCGAGGTCGACCGCGACCTCGATGCCGGCGATCAGCGTGGCCTGCTTGTCCTCGGCCAGCAGACCCCACGGCGCGCACGACCGGTCGACCTCCTCCGCGCACAGCAGCGGGATGTCGGGCAGCTCGTCGCGGTCCATCGCCCGGCGCAGCGTCGCGCGCACCCGGTCGACGACGCTGCGGTTCAGCGGGCGGTCGCTGTCGGCGCCACCGACGATCGTCGGGCGGCTGCTGCGGCTCAACGGAACTCAGTCCGAGATCCGACGATCGACCACGGCAGTCGTGCCATCGTCCGGCGGGCGCGTCGGCCCCGAGGTTGTACGGCGTCGCGTCGGCGATCAGCGCCTGCCAGACCCGCTGGCGCGCCGCCGCGGCGCTGTGGCCGTCGGCGGGTCCCGAGCACCGTGGTCAGGCCGGCCAGGAACGGTCCGGTGATCTCGTCCCGGCCCGTGACGTCTTGCCAGCTGCGGCCGAGCTGATCCGAGAGCTTCTCGATGACCTGCCGATCGGACACGTACTGGTTCAGCACCTCGATCGCGGTGCGGTCCCGGTCGCCGTGGATCTCGCGCAGCACCGCTTCGGCGCCGCCGGGATCCGGCTTGGGCGGGCGCACCTTTCGTCACCGCCAACTCGAAGCAGACCGGGAAGTACAGCTCCTGGGCGTTCCCCGTGGTGATGCGCAGCCGGCGGCGCTCCCGCTTGAGCAGTCGAACCACGCGGCGGCGGCGCGCAGACGGGGCGCGTGCCCGACGATCACGTCGTGCATCGCCCCGGCGACGTCGGATGGCCACGAACGGCGCGGAGTACTGGGTGTTCGAGCGCAGCCGCAGCACCAGCGGGTCGATGATCCGTTTGACGGTGCGTCGCAACGGGCCGCCGTCGTCACCGCTGAGCACCTCGACCCCCGGTCCGATCGCACGCCACGCCCGGTCGATCACCGCCCGGCGGGGCTGCGTGACGGCGACGGCCGCCTGGTGCCCATCAGACCAGGATAGAAGTTGGGTTCGGTAGCCGGCAGCGCAACAGAGCCTTAGTGGCATGTCCGATGCAATGTTGCTCGTTTCCTCTTCGTGGCTCTGTTGGCATCGCTCCCTGTACATCCCGCGCTCGGAGAGCGCCGCGAACCTACCTGCCGTTTGACTGCGCGAAGGTCGCGTCGGCACCGTCCGCACGATCGCCGAGGTGGTGACGATCGAGGTCGAGAGGGTCTCGGGAAAGCGGTTCACCGGGCGGCTGCGCGGCGCCGACGATCACTGCTGGCGACCCTGCGTCCCGACGTCGTCCTTCTGGTGGCATTCGATCCCGATACGCGCGAGCAGCTTTCGTTGCCCGACGACATGGTCGCCGTTCGGCGCGTTCGACCAAATGCTGGTTCACAAGGGTCTGCTGACCGGCGAACAGCTGGACCTGATTCGTCATGGCACCAAATCGCGCGGGGTCGTGACGGGAATGCGGCCCACGGGTGAGGCCCGCGAGGACTACCGCGAGGTCGAACTCGACGTGATGGTGCGCCGCCCGAGGGCGGCCAGTTCCCGGCGCACGAGACGGCGCTGATTCCGGCATCGTCGATACAAAGGTCTCCCCGGCAGCGTCATCGACACGTACTACCGACGTGGCGACGAGTCCGCGATCGCGGTGTGTGTTCCACCGACTACCGCTCAACGCGCACCGTCGACGGCGAACGTGGCCAGCGCTGCCCAGTACAGCGGGCTGGCGGTGATGTCGCCGTCGCGCCATCGCCGCATCTGTTCGCGCTGCCAGCCGATTGACCGCCCCTCCCGCGTCGTCGGCCTCGTGCGCGCGGTCCACGGCGATGATCGCCTCGGCCATCGGATCGGCATCGCGCCGGATGCGCGAACTGCCGATACCCGGCCGCGGTCGGCAGCGACCACAGCGTCGCGGTCACCAATTCGGCGCCGCCCAGGATCATCGCCGCCACCAGACCGGTCGCCTCGTCGAACTGGTAGTCGCCACCCGACGCGCAGGCCAGCAGCGCGACCCGCGGCGGCATCGGCAGTCTCGACGACATCACGTCCGCCGCGCTGACACCGGGCGCTCGTCGGCGAGGTGCAGCGCGCGCGGTCGGCGTGGCCGACGTCGCCGTCGGCGGCCGTGGCGTGGCCGACGTACAGCAGGCGGCTGGGGTGCCGCGTCGAGCAGTCCGGCCAGCCACGCAGCGGTCGGCGTCGGTCGCGCCGGAAGAGTTCGACGGCGGCCGCCACGTCGGGCAGCACCTCTCGCCGCGCCATCAATTCGGCGAAGTGGCGCGCCAACGCCGTCTCGGTCGACGGTCGGCCGAGCACGGAACCCAGCGCGGAATCGGGCCGCTGCCCGGGCACGCGCGGGTCGAGCACCAGCAGTGGCGGGCCGTCGCGCCGGTCGTCCCAGCCGGTCGGGTGTGCGCGGCGAGTTGACGATGTTCGGCGGAGCCGCCATCAGCACGTCGACGAGTTCCATCAGTCGGTGGCCGTCGTCGGCTCGGCATCGCGAGCAGTCCCCACGGCACCCGCGCGAGGCGGGCGCTGGGCGAGACGAACAGCACCGCGCGCGGCGAGGCGACGCACTCGGTCAGCAGCTGCCAGGCCTGCGGGCGTGATCAGCTGCTGCACCCGAGTGTGCGGGCGAGCGCCAGTTCCGTTGCAGGCGCAGCGAACGCGCCCCTGGTGATTGCGCGCTCCGAGCGCGTCACGCGCGAGTTTCGGACCCACTCGGGTCCGGCAGTGCGCCCGCCGACGTCGTTCGCGCGCGGAGACGACGACCGTCTTCCTCGACCACCCAGGTGATGGTTCTCGACGGCTCGACCGACCACCCGCAGGCTGGCGTAGGTGGCGACGCCGACGTCGGCGAATCGAAGCACGAGGGTTACGGCCACGTCGACCAGCCGGCCTCGTCGGCGGTTACCGCACACCCGTAGCGCTCGGACGCCAGTGCGCGATAGCGGCGCATGATCGGCGCGGTGGTCGGATCCATCTGCAGCGGCGGCAGCGGCCCGAGCCGGGTCAGTGCGCCGCCTCCCGACGACGGCGAACCCGCGGCGACGAGGGCGTAGTCATCGACGGTATCGACGGGCATCGCCGCTGTCGCCGTCGCCGTCCAGCCCGCCGCCTGCTCAGGGGTCTCCGTGCTGAAACTTCCTCGCGCGCTGTGGTATTCGACCAGTTCGCTCACGAGTTCGGTGTTCCCCCACTCCCATGCGACGGCGAACGCGCCAGCCAGGATTCGGGCGGAGACGTGTGTAGCCCACCGCATCCGCGCATCGGCGTCGGTCATCGAGTGCCGCACCGAGTCGACGGCGAGTGCCGCAGGGACCTTGAGTTCGGCGGCCTGCTCGAGTTTGGCGGCCGCGGTGTCGGGATCGGCCAGCGCCTCGGCCCGCAGAATGGAGCCGAGATGGTCGTCGAGGCGGGCGTACTGCAGCCAGCTGTGCCGGGGCCACGAATCGAGCAACTCCCGCGCCTCTGTCACCCGGGCGGTCGCGGCCGCGAAATCACCTCGGAAGATGTCGACCCAGCTGCGCTGCAACAGAATACGGTGAATGTGTAGCGGCTTCTCAATCTCCCGCCAGTGCCGCTCCGCATGGCCGAAACGCTCGTCGGCGTCGTCCAGCTTCTCGATCGACAAGCTGATGAGGCCGAGATACAGCCAGGATCGCGACACGTCATTCGCGCGGTAGCCTTCGGCTATCGCCGGATACGCCTCGTGGACCAGGCGCTGGCTCTCGGCGCGGTCACCCGCCGCCCAGCTCGCCGTGGCCCGCTCCAACTGCGTTCTCGCCGTTGCCAATTTCCATCCCCGCCGCTCGGCGCGGGCTCCTGCGCGCTGAAGCCACGGCCCTGCTTCGGCCAGCCGACCGGTCTCGACGCAGAACCGGCCGTAGCCGGTGGCGCCCTGGACAAGCAGGAAGTCGTCGAATTCGCTGCCGTCGGTGGCGGCGGTGGTGTCGTCGATCACGTCGATCACCTGTTGCCACAGCGGAACCGACCGCACATGCAGGTCGTCGTCGCACAGCGCAATCGCGCAGAGAATCCGCGCATAGGTGAGGAAAAACCCGTATTCCGCAGCGAGATCGGGAAACCTTGCCGACGTGTCGTCGGTGAGAGTCAGCAGCCCGGCCTCCGCGGCCTCGTGGTCTCCGTGCCCCGCGGCGGCCAGTCCCGTCTGAAGGAACTGCGCTCGACGCGAGTACCGGCAGATCAAGTGGTCGACGTCGGTGTCGGACATCGTCACCTGTTGGGCCGCGTCGGGATTGGTGCCCGCCCGGATCGACCGGTAGATGTCCAGGCAGTCGGTGATCCTGCGGAGGCACTCCTCGACACCGTTGTAGGCGGTACGGACCAGATAGATCTCGCCGAGTTGGGCGTAGACCTCCAACTGCAGATCGTCCCGGTCCAGCTCTTCGATCTGATCTCCGAGGGACAACAGCAGATCCTTCGCCGCGACCTCGTCGGCGGCGAATATCAGCCGCCGGGCGCGCTCGAGGTCGCTGTCGATCGTCACGATCAAATGATAGGAAGCGGCGGGCGCGCGTGGCACGCCCGCCGCTTCGGGGGTGGGACGGATCAGCTGCACGTCACCTTCACGGTGAACGGCTTGGTGATCATCCCTGCCATCGGGTTCTTGATGTCGGCTCCGGACGCCTCGCCGGTGATGGTGTAGGTGCTGCCGTCGACCTTCACCTCGGCCGAGCCGACCTTCGCGCCCATGGTGTTGGTGACCGCGAGGGCGTTGCCGTCGACCGACATGCCCAGCGAGTCCACGGTCGGAGGGTTCGCGTCGGTCATCACGACCGCAAGACCCGCCTGGCCGTTGACCGCGGCGCTGGCGACGTTGATCTTGCCGCCCTGCTTGACGCAGGTCACCGAGTTCATGTCCAGACCCGCCAGGTCCTTGCCGTCGACCTTGACCTCGGTCGAGCCGCTCGTGCTCACTGCCGACCCCTCTGCGGCGGTGCTCGACGCCTGGGCGCCCTTGTCGTCAGAACAGCCCACCAGCACGGCGGCGCCGGCGATCAGACTGATCGCACCCACGACAACTCGATTCATCGGTCTTCCCTTCGTTCGCACGTCGCCCCGATGGCGCCGTCGTGAAGTCAGTCAAGGCGGGCCGGGCCGCTACCGATCCCAAACTTTGTCGGTTGTCGCAGGTACGGTTCCCAGGCAATGCGGTCATTCACTGTCGCCGAAAGGCGCACCCGGCTCGGGCGCCGGCTATTTCTGAGCGAGCCCGCCGGCTCGGTCGTCGACGTCGCCGGAGGTGTCGTCGGATTGCACGCCACCGACCCGGCCACCCCGTATCTGTCGCTGTGGGCGAGGCTGCCGCGCTTCACCGTCGCCGACCTCGACGCGGCCGTCTACGAGACGCGGACGCTCGTCAAACACCTCGCGATGCGCCGGACACTGTGGACGATTCGGACCGACGACCTGCCGCTGATCCAGCGCGGTGCCAGCGACCGGGTCGCCGACAACGAACGCCGCAAGCTGGTGGCCGACGCGCAGAAGGCAGGCCTGTGCGCCGATGGCGATTCCTGGCTCGATACCGCATGCGCGGCAGTGACACGGCACCTCGCCGAGAATGGGCCTGCCAACGCAAGAGAACTGCGGGCGGCACTGCCTGAGCTGGCGGGCACCTACGATCCGGCGCCGGGTAAGCGCTGGGGCGGTGAAACCCCTTTGAGCTCCAAGGATATTGACTGTCTTGTCGGTGCGTGGAGACATCATGCGGGGCCCGAACGACGGCAAATGGACGACGTCGCGGCCACGTTGGGTGTCGACGGCCGACTGGTTGACGCGGGACGGATGACGTCACGCCGGAGATGGCGCGCACCGAGCTTGTCCGCAGGTGGCTACGGACCTTCGGTCCCGCGACGGTCACCGACATCAAATGGTGGTTCGGCAACACGCTGACCTGGGCACGCCAGGCGCTGCGCGACATCGACGCCGTCGAGGTGGACCTGGACGGCGCACCCGGTTACGCGCTGCCCGACGATCTCGACGTCGAACCCGGCGGCGAGCCGTGGTGTGCGCTGCTGCCCGGCCTCGATATCACCACGATGGGCTGGTTCGACCGCGACTGGTATCTCGGCGGACATCGGGGCCAGGTGTTCGACACCAACGGCAATGGCGGCCCGACCGCATGGTGTGACGGCCGAATCGTCGGCGGCTGGGGTCAGGATTCCGACGGCCGTGTCGAGCTGCGGCTGCTCGAAGACGTCGGACGCGCGGCGAAGCAGGCGCTGAAGCGACGCGCCGACGAGCTGACGGATTGGCTGGACGGTGTGCGGGTCAGCCCGCGCTTTCCCTCCCCGCTGTCGAAGGCCAAAGGGAACCAGGTCTTCTAAGCGGCGAGGAACCGCGATGCTCGGCGAATTCCGTGGAACCCCAGGGAGATCGGATCCAACTGCGGAGGGACGGCGTTGCCGAGATGAAGCGCGAGTGCCGCGATCACCGCCCTCGTCAGTACCGGCTTGGCGGCCAACCAGTCGTCGACACCCTCACTGAGGAGTTCGCCTTCGTTGCAGGAGATCTCGTACGCCAGCACGCCGGCGGCGAGCATGCCCCATGCCTGTTTGGCGTTGACGAGCAGCGCCATCACAGATCCTTGTCGCGCTGAAAAGCCCAGGCCTCGCAGCGGCGCTGGCACCACTCGATGACGAAGCCGATGATCACCACTATCGATGCCGAGACGATGAATGCCATGACGACTCCCCGACGACCGACCCTCGTTGCTTACGTGACCAGGATCACTCGCACCGGCGGCCGATGTCGCCATGGCTAGCATCCGTCCTTGCGGCCCGAATACCGGAGTCGCTCATTCCGGCTAGCCGGTAGTCAGGCGCTGACCTTTCGGCCGTTGCGGCGCTTGCGGGGCGACGGCCGCGGAACGCCCAACGCCTCGGCGAGGAAGTGTCCGGTGTAGCTGTCGGTATTGGCGGCGACATCCTCCGGCGTCCCGGTGGCCACGACGGTTCCACCCATCGCGCCGCCCTCGGGTCCCATGTCGACGATCCAGTCGGACGTCTTGATCACGTCGAGGTTGTGCTCGATCACGATCACCGTATTGCCCTTGTCGACAAGGCCGTTGATGACGCCGAGGAGCTTGCGGATGTCTTCGAAGTGCAGGCCGGTGGTCGGCTCGTCGAGGATGTACACGGTGCGGCCGGTGGAGCGCTTCTGCAGCTCGGACGCCAGCTTGACGCGCTGCGCCTCACCGCCGGACAGCGTCGGCGCCGGCTGCCCCAGCCGCACATAGCCGAGGCCGACGTCGACCAGCGTCGCCAGGTAACGGTGGATCGAGGTGATCGGCTTGAAGAACTCGGCCGCCTCCTCGATCGACATGTCGAGCACCTCGGCGACGGTCTTGCCCTTGTAGTGCACCTCGAGCGTCTCGCGGTTGTAGCGGGCGCCCTGGCACACCTCGCACGGCACGTACACGTCAGGCAGGAAGTTCATCTCGATCTTGATGGTGCCGTCGCCGGAGCACGCCTCGCAGCGACCGCCCTTGACGTTGAACGAGAATCGGCCCGGCTGATAGCCGCGCACCTTGGCCTCGGTGGTCGCCGCGAACAGCGTGCGGATCTTGTCGAAGACTCCGGTGTAGGTCGCCGCGTTGGACCGCGGCGTCCGGCCGATCGGTGACTGGTCGACGCGGACCAGCTTGTCGACCTTGTCCAGCCCGGTCACCCGGGTGTGGCGGCCGGGCACCTGACGGGCGCCGTTGAGCTTGTTGGCCAGCACCGACGCCAGGATGTCGTTGACCAGAGTCGACTTGCCCGACCCGGAGACGCCCGGTGACCGCGGTCAGCACGCCCAGCGGGAACGAGACGTCGATCTCGTGCAGGTTGTGTTCTCGCGCGCCCACCACCGTCAGCTGCCGCTTGCGGTCGGTGGGCCGCCGGATGCGCGGGCACCTCGATGCTCTTCCTTGCCGGAAAGGTAGGCGCCGGTGAGCGATTCGCGGTTGTTCAGCAGCTCGTCGTAGGGGCCGCTGTGCACGATCCGGCCGCCGTGCTCGCCGGCCATCGGCCCGATGTCGACCACCCAGTCGGCGTGGGCGATGGTGTCCAGGTCGTGCTCGACCACGATCAGGGTGTTGCCCAGATCCCGCAGCCGGATCAGGGTTTCGATCAGCCGCCGGTTGTCGCGCTGATGCAGCCCGATCGACGGCTCGTCGAGCACGTACAGCACCCCGACGAGTCCGGAGCCGATCTGGGTGGCCAACCGAATGCGTTGTGCCTCACCGCCGGACAGCGTGGCGGCCGCCCGCGACAGCGACAGGTAGTCGAGCCCGACGTCGAGCAGGAACCCGAGCCGCGACTGGATCTCCTTGAGCACCTGTCCCGCGATGGCCTGCTCGCGCGAACCGAGCGTCAACGCGTTGAGGAACGCCGAGCAGTCGGCGATCGACAGCTCGGCGACCTCGGCGATCGACTTCGCGCCGTAGCTCCCCCGCCGCCATCGTGACCGCCAGGATCTCCGGCTTCAGCCGGGTGCCGTCGCATTCCGGGCACGGCACGTCGCGCATGAAGCCCTCGTAGCGCTCCTTCATCTGCTCGGAGTCGGTCTGCTCCATGCGGCGCTGCAGGAACGCCATCACGCCTTCGAAATCGGCGTAGTACGAACGGGTGCGGCCGTAGCGGTTCTTGTACCGCACGTGCACCTGCTCGTCGCAGCCTTCCAGAATCGCCTTGCGCGCCTTGGCAGGAAGCTTCTTCCACGGGGTGTCGACGTCGAAGCCGAGCGCGCTCGCCGAGCCCCGCCAGCATCCGGGTGAAGTACTCGGCCGTCTGCCCCATCGACCACGGCGCGATCGCGCCCTCGGCGAGCGTCAGGTCCGGGTCCGGGACGACGAGTTCGGGGTCGACCTCCTTGCGGATGCCCAGACCCGGTGCATTCCGGGCAGGCGCCGTAGGGCGAGTTGAACGAGAACGACCGCGGCTCCAGGTCGTCGACGGCCAGCGGGTGCCCGTTCGGGCAGGCCAGCTTCTCGGAGAACCGCTGCTCGCGGTGCGGATGGTCGTCCTCGCGGTCGACGAACTCGAGCACCACGATGCCGTCGGCCAGGTTCAGCGCCGTCTCGACCGAATCGGTCAGCCGCTGCTTGGCGGTGGCCTTGACGGTGAGCCGGTCGACGACCACCTCGATGTCGTGCTTCTCCTGCTTCTTCAGCGTCGGCGGTTCGGTCAGCGGATACACCACCCCGTCGACCCGCACGCGGCTGTAGCCCTGCGAGTTGAGCTTGTCGAACAGGTCGACGAACTCACCCTTGCGGGTGCGCACCACCGGCGCGAGCACCTGGAAGCGCAGGCCCTCGTCCATGGCCAGCACCTGGTCGACGATCTGCTGCGGTGTCTGGCGGGCGATGCGCTCACCGCACACCGGGCAGTGCGGGGTGCCGGCCCGGGCGTAGAGCAGGCGCAGGTAGTCGTAGACCTCGGTGATGGTGCCGACGGTCGACCGCGGGTTGCGGTTGGTCGACTTCTGGTCGATGGACACCGCAGGCGACAGGCCCTCGATGAAGTCGACGTCGGGCTTGTCCATCTGGCCGAGGAACTGCCGCGCGTACGCGGACAGCGACTCGACGTAGCGCCGCTGCCCCTCGGCGAAGATCGTGTCGAACGCCAGCGACGACTTGCCCGACCCGGACAACCCGGTGAAGACGATCAGGGCGTCACGTGGCAGATCGAGGTCGACGCTGCGCAGATTGTGCTCACGCGCACCCTTGACTATCAGGCGGTCAGCCACGCCCGACCTCTTTCAAAGACACAGTCCTCCCGCAGACATAGTTCATGCCCATGCTATGTGCCCCTCCGACAAGCGCTCAGCCAAGCCCGATACCGTGAGCGTCATGACCGTCGTCGACGACAACTACACCGGCCATGTCGACCCCCGGACCGCCGCTCGGCGAACCCTGCCCGGCGCATCGATCGTCAAGGTTTCGGTGGGCCCGATGGACAACAACGCCTACCTGGTGACGTGTTCCCAGACCGGCGAGACGCTACTCATCGACGCCGCCAACGACGCCGAGATCCTGCTCGAGCTGATCGAGCCGATTCGCGCCGAAGCTGTCGCTGATCGTGACCAGCCACCAGCATCAGGACCACTGGCTGGCGCTGGACGAGGTCGCCAAGGCCACCGGCGTGCCGACCGCCGCGCACCAGCTCGACGCCGAACCGCTGCCGGTCAAACCGGACCGCGATCCTGGCCAACGGCGACACCATCAAGATCGGCGAGCTGTCGCTTCGACGTCATCCACCTGCAGGGCCACACCCCGGGCTCGGTGGCGCTGGCGCTCGACGGCGCCGACGACGGCCACCCACCTGTTCACCGGCGACTGCCTGTTCCCCGGCGGCGTCGGCAAGACGTGGAAGGAGGGCGACTTCGAGCAGCTGCTCGACGACGTGACCAGCCGGGTGTTCGACGTCTACGGCGACTCCACGGTGGTCTATCCGGGCCACGGCGACGACACCACGCTCGGCACCGAGCGCCCGCACCTGAGCGAGTGGAAAGAACGCGGTTGGTAGACGCCGACAAGCCGGTCGCGGTCGTCACCGGCGCCAGCCGCGGCGCCGGGCTCGGCATCGCGCACGCGCTCGGCAGCCACGGGTGCACCGTCTACGTCACCGGGCGCACCGAGACGCGCCGGCCATCGCCCCTCGGCGGGCACCATCGACGAGACCGCTGCGCTGGTGACCGCCGCGGGCGGCACCGGAATCGCCGTCGCCGTCGACCATGCCGACGACGAACAGACGAAGGCACTGTTCGAACGGGTCGAGCGAGAGCAGGGCAGGCTCGACATCCTGGTGAACAACGCCGCGATCATCCGCGACGAGATGATGGGCCGGACGCGGTTCTGGGAGGAACCCGTCAACGTCATCGACACGCTCGATGTCGGACTGCGCAGCAGCTATGTCGCGACGGTGTACGCCGCGCCGCTGATGCTCCCGCAGCGCCACGGCCTGGTCGTCTTCACCTCGGCACCGGGCGCCGCCCACTACGTGTTCGGTCCGTCCTACGGCGTGCACAAGGCCGGGATGGACAAGATGGCCGCCGACATGGCGGTGGACTTCAAGGAGTTCGGCATCGCGGCGGTGTCGATCTGGATGGGCATCCTGCTGACCGAACGGCTCAAGAACATCGTCGCCAGCCGCTCCCGAGAATTCGGCCACATGCTGGACATCGCGGAGACCCCCGAGCTGACGGGACATCTCATCTGGGCGCTGTTCAACGACCCCGACCTGATGGACAAGACCGGCCAGACGCTGATCGGCGCCGAGTTGGCGGTGAGTACGGAATCACCGACGACGGCGACCGCCAGCCACCGTCCTACCGCGACCTCTACGGAATTCACCCGATAAAGCAGTTCTCCCGCATCCTGAGGTGACCCCCCGCCGGGCTGCCCCGGCGCTCGTAACCATCGGCCGAGGCAAAATCTGCCAGCGCTTCCTCGGCGCGGGTCCGGATGGAAGCACTCACCTCCGCGGGCATCGACGCCAGCAACTGCGCGATGGGCCCCGCCAGTGATGGGCAACCGCCCACCACTCGTCGAGCGAGCTCGCGTGCATCGGCGTCGGAACTTCGCGGACCGAGACATCGGCGAAGCCTGCGGCCTCCAGTAACTCTCCGAGTGCGCCATCGGCTTCGAGCGAGAACGGTCCGGGAAGGCCGGGCGGCGGAACCGGCACCCCGAGCTGGGCCGTGATCGCGTCGAACAGCGTGCCCAACCACGGGTTGCGGTCACGCGGCCCCCAGACGGTGAACACCGCGCGCCCCGGGGGCCGCAGGATCCGTCGTGCCTCCTGAGCCGCGGATGGCGGATCCGCGACCAGCATCAACCCTCTCAGACAGAACACCACGTCGAAGGCCTCTCGGGGTAATCGATCGCTCGATGTCGATTTCCCGTGTCGTGACATTGAGCAAGCCCGCCGCGGTTGCGCGTTCGGCGGCGATCGCTGTCATCTCCAGCCGAATCGGAGCAGCACTACCGCCCCGTCAGGTCCGCGATCGGGGGCGGCCGCGATGCCCACACCGCCGGGACCGCGGCGAGCTCGAGCACGCAGTCCCCTTCGCGGGAGGCAGCGCCGATCATCGCCTGTGCGACCGCCGCACCCCTGGTGTCGACATATTCCGCGTGCGTGCCCCACGCTGGCGCAGCCGAGATCCCAGATCGCGCGAAGTGCCGGTGCGCTCGACTCGTCCGCGTCCATCGAACCTCCAGACCGCCTATCAACTCCACGTGTCATGCGAAGCGATAACGCCGACAGCATATGACCAGCGATGACACGATTAGCGCGTGGACGACGCGCTGCGGGTCGTGTGGCGCTGAAGTAGGCGCCACAGCGAAGTTCTGCAGCGAGTGCGGCACGCCACTCACACCCGCGCCGGTCGGCGGAGTACAAGCAGGTGACCGTGCTGTTCGCCGATGTCGTTGACTCGATGGACATCGCCCAGCGGTCGGCGCGGAGCGGCTGCGCGAGATCATGGCCGACCTGGTCGCCCGGCGCGACGCCGTGGTGCAGCGCTACGGCGGCACCGTGGACAAGTTCACCGGCGACGGCATCATGGCCGTCTTCGGCGCGCCGGTCGCGCTGGAGGATCACGCGGTGCGCGCGTGTTTGGCGGCGTTGGGCATTCAGGAGGAGGCGCGGCGCCTGGCCGTCGACGTCGACGATCGCGACGACATCGACCTCCAACTGCGGGTCGGACTGAACTCCGGTCAGGTGATCGCCGGCGAAATCGGCTCTGGCGCTTCGGGTTACACCGCCATCGGCGAACACGTCGGAATGGCCCAGCGGATGGAATCGGTCGCACCGCCTGGCGGTGTGATGCTCAGCGCGTCCACCGCGCGACTCGTGGAGGGTGTGGCGAGCACTCGGTGAGCCGGAGCTGGTTCAGATCAAGGGCGCCGACGAACCGGTCCCCGCCCGCCGCCTGTTGGGCGTCGGCGCAACAGGACCGCACCGCGCGCGTCGAGTCGAATTGGTCGGTCGACAGTGGGAGATGTCGGCCGTCGAGGGCTTGCTGGACGAGGGCAATTGACGGCCGTGGCGCGGTGGTCGGCGTCGCGGGGCCACCCGGTATCGGCAAGAGCCGCCTCACGCGTGAGCTTGCGGCGCTGGCGCCAGCGCGTGGCGTGGATGTGTTCACCACGTTCTGCGAATCGCACACCGCCAGGTCCCGTTCCACGTCGATCGCCCGGCTTCTGCGCTCGGCATCCGGTGTCGAGGGTCTCGACCTGGCCGGCCCGCGAACTGATCGAGGCCAGGCCTTCACGGATGCCGAGCCCGAGGACGTGGCGCTCTTCGAAGATCTGCTCGGCATCGGCGACCCAGACACGGCGCTTCCGCCGGATCGATCCGGAAGCGCGGCGACGGCGACTGACCGCATTGGTGAACTCCGCGACTCTGGCCAATCCGACGCCTGCGGTCTACGTCATCGAAGACGCCCATTGGATCGATGAGTCCAGCGAATCCTTGCTCGCCGACTTCCTCACCGTGGTTCCGCAGACGCGGATTGCTCACGCTGATCACGTATCGACCCGAGTATCGCGGTGCGCTGGCACAGGTGCCCGGAGCGCAAACCATCGCACTGGCTCCGTTGACTAACCCGGAGACCGTGGCGCTGGTCTCGGAGCTGCTCGGACCAGATCCGTCTGTTGCGCGAATTGGGCGAGACAATCGCCGAAAGGGCTTCTGGCACACCGTTCTTCGCCGAGGAGATCGTTCGCGAGCTGGCGGAACGCGGTGTGCTGCAAGGAAAGCCGGGCGCCTACGTATCGACGGCTGCGGCAGCGGAGGTCAGTGTGCCCGCCACGCTGCAGGCCACCATCGCCTCGCGCATCGACCGACTCGACCCGAAGGCGAAACGAACGCTGAGCGCGGCAGCGGTTGTCGGCTCGCGATTCGGCGCCGACCTGTTGACGGCCCTGGACATCGAACCGGTGGTCGCCGACCTGCTGGCGGCTCAGTTCATCGACCAGGTCACGTTCACCGCGGCACCCCGAATATGTGTTCCACCATCCGCTGATTCGCGCGGTCGCCTACGAGGCCCAGCTCAAGTCGGACCGCGCCGACTTGCATCGCCGGGTCGCCTACCGGCGATCGAACAAGTCGCCGGGTCAGCTCGACGAGAACGCGGCGCTGATCGCCGAGCACCTCGAGGCCGCAGGTGATCTGCATGCCGCTTTCGGCTGGCACATGCGCGCAGGCACATGGTCGCAACAACCGCGACGTCGCGCCGCACGCGCTAGTTGGGAGCGAGCCCGCAAGTCGCCGACTGCTTGCCCGACGAGGATCCGACCGCACCTGAGATGCGCATCGCTCCGCGCACCCTCTTGTGCGCAACCGGTTGGCGGTCAATGCCGACGATGCCGGCACGGTTCGATGAGCTGCGGGAACTGTGCACGCTCGCCGGCGACAAGACCTCGCTGGCCATTGGCATGATCGGGCCCGATGACGGGCGCGATCAGCTCGGCGAGATGCATGAGGCGTCCCGACTGGCATCAGAACACTTGGCGCTGCTGGACTCGATCGGTGATCCCTCTCTCACCGCCTCGCCGGCTTCGGTGCAGTCGGCGTCATGGCCCAAACCGGGGAATGGAGAAGCCGTCCGCGTGGGCACAGGCCACCATCGATTGGGCCAATGGCGATCCAGCGAAGGGCAATATCGTGGTGGGATCACCGCTTGCAGTGGCCTTGGTGCTCCGCGCAATGACCAGGTGGTCGCGAGGCGAATCCGGCTGGCGCGAAGACCGCGACGACGCAATGGCGATGGCAGAACAGCTGACGCGTTGACCCTCGCCGTCGTCGTCTCGTGGGGGTACGGTATCGGCTCGTGGGACGGAGTAGCAGCGGTCGATGACGACGTGCTGGCCATGATCGAGAGGACCGTCAACGCCGTCGAGACCTCCGGCGACGACTATGCCATGACGATGGTTCGCTATGTGCTCGGCATCGTACTGCAGCTCCGCGACCACCTGCACTCAAGATCGCGGCCTCCAGATACTGAAAGAAATCCGGCCGATGTGTGTTGAGCACAGGTACCCGATGTCGGAACTCACCTTGATTGATATGAACGCCGGACGAGCCCAGGCGGGCGAGCTGACCGCGCTCCGGGGTTGCCATGCAGCAATTCCGTCGACCACATCTTCGCGCAGGGTCAGGCCACCTACGGCATCGCCACGACGGGTTTCTGGTGGAAACGCTGTTGGACGTGGCACCGCAGGCGGTGTGGCCGAAGCCGATCCCGCCATCGACAGGCTCGCGCAGCTCCCGCCGACGGCCGTGGGTGATTCGCGATGTGTGGCTATTGCGAATGCGGGCATTGTTGGCACGGACCAAAGGCGACGAGGCCGGCTACCGCGAGTTGCGTGATCACTACTGCGAGATGGCCACGTCATTGGGATTCGAAGGGCATATGCATGGGCCGCGGCAATGCTGTGATGGCCTTGACCTCAAGCCGTCCAGGCGACCGGCAATCGCTTGATTCCGTGGAGGAACGCCGAGTGCAGGATCGCAGGCTCCTCGGCCGCGACGATGTCGGGTATCTGGCGGTGCAGTTCGTCGAATAGCACCCGTATCTCACGACGCGCCAGGTTCGCGCCGAGACAGAAGTGGGCGCCGCCGCCCCCATACCCCATGTGCGGGTTGGGATCCCGGGTCACATCGAATAGCCATGGATTGGCGAACTTAGCCTCGTCGCGGTTGCCCGAGTTGTACCACAGCGACACCTTGTCCCCGGCCTTCATCTTGATCCCGCGCATCTCGATATCCTGAGTCAGGGTGCGCCGCATGAAGATAACCGGAGTTGCCCATCGGACGATCTCCTCGACGGCGGTGCCGGCCAGACGATCGAAATCCGACCACCACTTCTCTCGTTCCTCGGGATAGCGGTGAGTGCCACCATGCCGTGACTGATCGCGTTGCGGGTTGTCTCGTTGCCTGCCGCAGACAACAGAATGAAGAACGACGCGATCTCAACAGACGTCAGGCGCTCGCCGTCGACCTCGGCCTGCACAAGGCTGGTGGTGAGGTCGTCGGCAGGATTCGCTCGGCGTTCCTCGGCAAGGCGCATGGCATAGTCGGCCAGCTCGGCCACCGCTGCAACGACGTCGGCGAATTCGCCGGACACCTCCTCGTCGCCGACACTCAGCATCACCGTGGTCCAGTGAAAGATTTTCGCCTCGTCTTCTTCTGGGATGCCCATCATGTCGCAGATGACCTGCAGCGGCAGCAAACTGGACGCCTCGGCGACGAAGTCAGCTCGGCCATCACGATGGTTGGCGACCATGTTGGTCACGATTGTGCGTGCCCGGTCTCGCACGCTGTCTTCGATGCGGGCCACCACCTTCGGCGTGAACGCTCGGTTGACGATTGTGCGAAGCCGCGTGTGACGGGGATCGTCCATGCTGATTATCGAGCCCGCGAACTCGGCGATCTCGGGCGGCACTTCGTTGAGCGAGGTGCTTGTCGGAACGGAGCTGAAGATCTCCGGGTGGCGGCTGGCGTGGTGAACGTCGTCGAACCTCGTGAGCGCCCAATGTCCGGCGCCCGCGGGGAAGCCAGGGAACTCCGCAACCTGGAAGAAGGTGATCGGCGATTCCCGGCGCAAGGTCGCGAAGGCTCCATCGCGCAGGTCGTCATCGCGCTCCCAGAACTCGAGCGACGCCATGTCGATGTCGGCGAGGGCTACGTCCGGAGGTGGCACGCCGTTCTCGCGGCGAGCGATACCTGACCGATGCAATGTTGTCGTCATAATTGTCCCCCCCGACAGTTTCAGTGTCGCACCCCCGACCCGATCATGATCAGGTTTTGGGCCAGCTATCGTGCGGAGAGGGGCGCGGGGAGCGCTAGATTGCCTGACGAAGCAGAAAGGGCAGACGTGAATCAGGATCAGTTCAAGAAGGCCAAGAGCGGCGCAGGCTTCATCGCGGCACTGGACCAGAGCGGCGGCAGCACCCCGAAGGCGCTGAAGCTCTACGGCATCGGTGAGGACGCCTACGCCGGCGACGAGGCGATGTTCGACCTGGTGCACGAGATGCGGACCCGCATCATCACCAGTCCGGCCTTCGACGGCGACCGCATCATGGGCGCGATCCTGTTCGAAATGACCATGGACCGCCAGATCGAGGGCCGCCCGTCCGCCGACTACCTGTGGAACGTCAAGCACGTCGTGCCGTTCCTCAAGATCGACAAGGGCCTGGACGACGAGCAGGACGGCGCGCAGACGATGAAGCCGATGCCCGGCCTCGACGACCTGCTGGACCGCGCCGTGGCCAACGGCGTGTTCGGCACCAAGAATCGCTCGGTCATCAAGCTGCCCGGCGCCGGCCTGGACGCGGTCGTCGCGCAGCAGTTCGAGGTCGCGCAGCAGGTCCTCGCCGAAGGGCCTCGTGCCGATCATCGAGCCCGAGGTCGACATCCACAGCCCGCGAAAGGCCGAAGCCGAAGACCAGCTCAAGGCGGCCCTGCTCGACGGCCTCAATGGCCTCGGCGATGACCAGGCCGTCATGCTGAAGCTGACGCTGCCCGACACCGACAACCTCTACCGCGACCTCGTCGACCACCCGAAGGTGCGTCCGCGTGGTGGCGCTCTCCGGTGGCTACAGCCGCGACGAGGCCTGCGAGAAGCTGGCCCGTAACACACGGCGTCATCGCGAGCTTCTCGCGGGCACTGACCGAGGGGCTCACCGCACAGCAGAGCGATGAGGAGTTCAACGCCACGTTGGATGCCGCGATCGCGGAGATCGCCAAGGCGTCGGCGAGCGATAGCTGATCTAGCCGCGGTGTCCAGGCGACGGGCAGCCGCTTGATGCCGTGAACGAACGCAGACCGCAGGATCGCCGGCTCCTCCGTCGCGACGATGTCGGGTATCTGGCGGTGCAACTCCTCGAACAGCACCCGGATCTCGCGGCGAGCGAGATTGGCGCCGAGGCAGAAATGTGCCCCGCCCGCGCCGTAACCGATCTGCGGATTCGGGATCGCGGGTCACGTCGAACAGCCACGGGTTGTCGAACTTGTTCTCGTCGCGGTTGGCCGAGTTGTACCACATGGACACCTTGTCGCCGGCCTTCATCTTCGATGCCGCGCATCTCGATGTCCCGGGTCAGGTTGCGCCGCATGAAGATGATCGGCGACGCCCACCGCACGATCTCCTCGACCGCGGTCCCGCCACACCCGTCGAAGTCGCTCCACCAACTTCTGCCGCTGCTCCGGGATAGCGGGTGAGCGCAACCATGCCGTGGCTGATCGCGTTGCGCGTCGTCTCGTTGCCTGCGGCGCACAGCAGGATGAAGAACGAGGCGATCTCCGCCGATGTCAGCCGCTCACCGTCGACTTCGGCCTGCACCAGGTTCGTGGTCAGGTCATCGGCGGGCCGGGCGCGACGTTCCTCGGCAAGGCCGACGCCGTACTCCGGCGAGTTCCGTTGCAGACCTTGACGATCTCGTCGAAGTCGCCGGACGACCTCGTCGTCGCCGGCGCCCATGATCACCGTCGTCCAGTGGAAGACCTTCTGCCTCGTCCTCCTCCGGGATGCCCATCATGTCGCAGATGATCTGCAGCGGTAGCGGTCCGGCGACCTCGGCGACGAAATCGCGCGCTGCCGTCAGGGTGATTCGGCGACCATCTCGGTGACCAGCCGGCGCGCCCGGTCGCGCACGCTGTCCTCGATGCGCGCCACGCACCTTGGGGGTGAAGGCCCGGTTGACGATCGTCCGCAGGCGCAGGTGGCGCGGGTCGTCCAGGGTGATCATCGAACCGAAGAACTCGGCGATCTCCACGGGCACATCGGTGAGCGAGGTGCTGGTCGGGCTCGAGCTGAAGATCTCGGGGTGGCGGCTCGCGTGATGAACGTCGTCGAACGTCGTCAACGCCCAGTGCCCGGCGCCCGCCGGGAAAGCCCGGCCAGCTCCGGCGACCTCGAAGAACGTGATCGGCGACTCTCGCCGCAACGTCGCGAATGCACCGTCGCGGGTGTCGTCGTCCCACTCCCAGAACTCGAGCGTCCCGATATCGATCTCCGCGAGCGGCGACATCGGGGGTGGAGCGCCGTTTCTGCGCGGAGCGATGCCGGTTTTGCGGACTGTGGCGGTCATGAGTCAACCCTCCCGTCAGCCAGAGTCTGGCATCGCTGACGGGAAGGTGGCGACGGTTTCGGGCCGTTCCAGCCGCGCTAGGGAGTGGTGTGCACGATCAGCACGTCGGTCTTGGACCGGCGTGCGACGTTGGCGGGCACCGACCCGAGCAGGCGCCCGGCGATGGTGCTCAGACCGACATTGCCGACGACGAGCAGGTCCGCGTTGACTTCCTCGGCGAGATCGACCAGCGCGTCAACGGGAGCACCGACGATCGCCTTCTCCTCGACTCTCGTTCGCCCCGGCCGCGTGCGCGCGTTCCTTGGCCTCGCGCAGGATCGCGTAGATGGGCGCATTGCCCGCCATCTTGTAGCCCTCGTCCTTGAGAACATCGGCGGCCCGCTGGTCTTCGGACTGGGGGAAGTACGCCGTCGCGACGATCACCTTGGCGCCCGACCCGGCGGCGATCTGACCGGCCTGCTCCACTGCACGCAAAGACGAATCCGATCCGTCCGTGCCGACCACGACGGTCTGATAGGCGCTCATCCATATCCTCCCAGTGTTCAGTTGCAACGCCACCCGAGACAGTAACCCGTCGTCAGGGGAACATGGGTGCGAATCACCACACATGAATAGCATTTGCCTGGTATTTCGTCGTGTTTGCGCAGGCAACATCACTCTGCCCGGCCGACGTGACCCGGCCTACACCCCGTGGCGAGGATCGAAGGTCGACAACGGCCGTTCAGGGGCGTCAACGGCAAAGTCGGTGTCGGAGAACGTATAGCGGTACCACGGCGCATCATCGCAGCGACCGAGTTGGTGGCGGAGATTGCTGAATGCCCGATAGACGGTGCGATACGACTGCCCGTTGTAGTGCTGGAGGATCTCTTTCCAGGTACGCGGCGCCTCGCGGATCAGCGCCGCCATATCGGCCGTCAACTCCTCCTCTGTCATCGCGACGACGTCTGGCGGCGGGTCGCCGAGTACGAACACGGTGCTGCGGTCGAAGTGCGATTGCACGAACTTGGGGCTGATCGGAATTGTGCAGTCCAGCCCGATCTTCGATGCGGTTCCCGGCGCCGCGTCCTCGGCGATCATCGGGTCGACCGTCATCGTGTTGCAGTTCGGGATCGTCACCGTGTCCAGATGCGGCATATACCGGAACGCCATTGCGAACTGAACGGCGTTGTCGTCCCAGATGTCGACGTCTTCGTCAAATACCATGGCAATCTTGGGAAGCCCCTGTTTCGAGCAGGTCAGCATCACCCCAAGCGCCTGCTTCGAGTCCCCCGCGCCTCTCGTGCTTGATTTTCGCGTAGGCGATGTTGGACAGCCCGCCCAGCGGTGCCCGAACCTCCTTGACGTCGATTCCGGCCATCGCCAGCCCGCCGTAGAGGTCCGACTCGATCATGGGCAGCTGCAGCATGTTGTCCGTGTACCAGGGGTGATTGCCGCCGATCGTCGCGTGCTGGAAGATGCCGCCCTTGCGGAATGTCATCGCCTTGACGACCGCCCGGAAGTTGGCCTTGATTCCGCCGCCGTACATCCCGGTGAACTCGCCGTACGGACCCTCGTCGTGGGTCAACCCCTCGGTGGCCATCAGCTCGCACTCGATCACGATCTCGGCGTTGGCCGGAACCAGCAGGTCGATGGTTTCGCACTTCACGAGCTTCGCCGGGTGGCCGTAGAAACTGCCGAGCACCTCGAAGTCGTCCGTGCCCGGCGGCACGCCCGTCAGCGCGGCCACCTTGTCCACCAGTGGTCCGCCGATCACGATCGCGAGCTCGAGATTGTGTCCCTTGGCTTGTGCCGCTTGAGCATTCAATCGCGCACGGTGCGACGTGCACGTCATGTCAAACATCTTCTCGGTCTTCGTCCGGAACATGCTGCGGTAGATGCCCCAGTCGTAGACGCCGGTGTCCGGGTGCTTGGTGACGACGAGGTTGTCGTTGGTGTAGGCATGGCCGTCGCGGTCGTGATGGAGAAACAGCGGTAGCCGGGTCAGATCGACCTCGTCACCGGTCAGAATCACCTCCTTGCACGGCGCGGTGTCGACGATCTCCGGCTTGATGCGGCCCTTGCCGAGTTCGACCATCCTGCGCCCGGTTTGACTCTTCTCGCAGCCGAGAGCCCATGCGGTCTGATCCTGGTTGGAGTAGGCGTTGGCCAGGAACTGGAACTCGCAGTCCTTGACGTTCTCGACCAGGACGGCGGTCAGCGGGTTGTCCTCCATGACCGTGGGCAACTCGTCGACCCGCTTCTCCTCGGTGATGCGGACAAGCATGCCCGCCTTCTCCATGTCGTCGACGAAGTCGCTGAGGCTCTGCTGCGGCACGGCGGTGTCCCTTACTCGAATGCCGGTGCGGCGTCGCCGGACTCGACGTAGTCGCGCAGATGGTGCAGAAGCACGCCCCACGTGGTGTTGCACTTGCGGAAGTTGCCGTGCGTGCCGGGCCAGCCCGCATGGACGTGCTCGACGAGGGTGCGATCGTCATCGGTGTTGACGAGGGTGAAGGTCGCCGTGGTGCCCACCGAATCACCCGGCCCGCGGGTGCATTTCCACACGACCTTGCTCTGGGGCATCCAAAGCAACGATCTTCCAAGCGAATTCGGGGTGGTCGGCGAACGAGAACACCCATTCGCTGCCGAGGGCGCCACTGCCCGTTGCCGTCGGGGTATGCCACCCCTTGACGCCGTTCAACGTCGTCAACGCATCGTAAACCAGCTCGGGCGCGGCGGAAATCTTGATCTCGTGGTCGATCTGGGGCACTGTCCGTCTACCTTCCTGGGCGATCGAGTTCCGGGAAGTCGTACTCACGCCAGCCCGGCACGTCGGCCACCTCGACGACCCGTCCGCCGTGTTCCTCCAACGCAGGCCCGCACACGTCGCCGACCTTCCTGATCACCGTGCCGTAGGGATACGTTGCGTCGATGCCGATCGCCGAACCGGTGCGCTGATCCTGTGGCAGCGATTCGTCGGCCGTCGGGTCCAGCGGTCCCCCTGGCAGGTTCTCCACGATGATCATGTCCCGCGCCGGCTGAGTGCGGAACGCCATCGCCCACTCGACTTGTTCGGAGTCGTGCACGTCGATGTCGGGATCGACCACGATCACCGTTTTCGGCCGTAGGTTGCTGCCCATGGCTGCGAGGATCGCGCTGCGGGCCTCGCCGGCGTAGCGCGTCTGCATGGCGATGACCACGCGAAAGTAGACGCCGCCCGACGGCGGGATTGCCACCGCCGTCACCGTCGGGAACTGCTGGCGAATGAGGTCGTAGAACGACGCTTCGAACGACAACTGCTTGAGGATGTGGTTCTCGGTGGTGGGGCGGCCGGTCAGCAAGGCCTGGAAGTAGGCACCATTGCGATGGGTGATGGCGGTCGGCCGCACAAGCGGTTTGGGCGATGCGGGCGTGTAGTAGCCGGTGTACTCACCCAACGGCCCCTCCACGACGGTCTGGGTGAAGTCAACCTCGAATTCGATGACCACCTCGGCGTGCGCGGGCACCGAGACGTCGTTTGTGCGGCATTTGACCAGCTCGACGGCCTCCCCCCGCATGCCGCCCACGACCTCCCAGTCGTTGGTGTCCTCGGGAACCTGGATCGGGCACGAGTAGGCGATCATCGGGTCGACGCCGATGACGAGCGCCGCACGAAACGTCTTGTGCCCCATCCGCTGTGCCTTGGCCTGGTTCTTTGCGAACCGGTGGTTGGGAATGGCCATCAGCGTCATCGTCTTGTTGTCGATGATCTCGCAGCGGTAGTGGCCGATGTCCGGGACGCCGGTCTCGGGGTCGTGGCTGACGACGAATCCCGGAGTGATGTACGGGCCGCCGTCGTCGGGGCTGTAGCGCGGGACGGGCAGAATCGACAGGTCGATGTCGTCGCCGAGGATCACATTTTCGTGCACCGGACCGTCGTCGACATACTTCGGCGGGATGCGGGTTTTCAGCCGCTTGACGATTTCGTCGAAGGCGTTGTCCTGGCAGCCATAGGCGATCAGCGCCTTGGCGTTCGAGTTGTACACGCCACCGACGAACGGGAATGCGGTGCCGTTCTTGTTGAACACCACCGCGGGACCTCCGACCGCCGCGCTCTTGCGCATCGCCTTGGCGACCTCGAGTTCGAGCGCGACGGGTCGGTCGACGTCGATCAGCTCGCCCTGCGCGCGCAGTGCGTCGAGGAACTCTCGAAAATCTTGGAACGGCATAGCGGGATGCCCCATACTTCCTGCGTGGCGGGTGCCAGCGAATACAACAGATACAGTGTCGCAGCCGCCTGCGGCAAGGGTGCCGCTTCGCCAATTCGCCCTCGCCGTCCACGAGGCCGAAGGTGTGTCGGCCGCGTGCGTGTCGTTGCAAGACCAATTCGGCCTCGACGTCAATTTGTTGCTCCTTGCGGCCTACGTCGGCGCTGCCCGCCGTCAGACCCTCACCGCCGATCAACTCGACACCGCCCGCACGGTCGTCGATGCGTGGCACATTGAGGTCGTCCGTCCGCTACGCAGCGTGCGTCGCCGGCTGAAGTCGGGCCCCGCGCCCGCTCCGACTCCGCAGACTGAGGAAGTGAGGGCGCAGGTGGCGAAGGCAGAACTCGACGCCGAGCTGATCGAGCTCGATCTTCTGGGCGCCTGGGCAGCGGAGCTCGAGGCCGCTCCCGCCACGCTGTCCTCGATGTAAGCGCCACGGCTGCAATGGAATTGGTCGTGCGCTCGTACTCCAGCGAGCCGTTGAACGACGGTGATCGCCAGGCACTGGCCACGGTCGCCGACGCGGCGGCACGACACAGCGAGGCGAAACCGTGAAGCGCATCGTCGTCGCGATCACCGGCGCATCCGGCGCGATCTACGGCGTACGGGCGCTGCAGCTGCTGAAGGACACGGCCGAGGTGGAGTCCCACCTGATCCTCACCAGCTCCGCACACCGCACGATCGAACACGAGACCGCGTACAAGCCCGACGAGGTCCGCGCCCTTGCCGACCACCTGTACAGCCCGCGCGATATCGGTGCCGCGATCGCCTCGGGATCGTTCGTCACCGCCGGCATGCTCGTGGCACCGTGTTCGGTGAAGACGTTGAGCGGCATCGCGCATTCCTACGACGAGAATCTGGTTGTGCGGGCCGCCGATGTGTGTCTGAAGGAACGCCGCCGGGTGGTGTTGATGCTGCGCGAGACGCCGCTGCATGCCGGGCACATCGACCTGATGGCCCAGGCCACCCGGAACGGCGCGATCATCATGCCGCCTGTGCCTGCGTTCTACGCCCTGCCGACGACGCTTGACGATGTGGTGGACCAGACGGTGGGACGTGCGCTGGAGCTGCTGGACGTGTCCACTCCGGGTCTCAAGCGGTGGGGCGGGACCGAGGTCGCGCCGGACAGCAATGGCCGGGTCGCCGAGCGAATCGACCGCTCGCCCCGAGTAGATGGGTGAGTGCTCCTGCACCAACGGGGTAACCGATCGGCATGGCAGCGAAAGACGCCGCGGACTTCGTTCCTGACACGCACGACCTGGACGAACTGGCGACAGCCGCCGACGCCTGCAAGGGCTGTGACCTGTACCTGAACGCCACCCAGACGGTGTTCGGTGCGGGTTCCCCGGTCGCCGGCATGATGCTGGTCGGCGAGCAGCCCGGCGATCAGGAGGACAAGGCCGGAGCACCGTTCGTCGGGCCAGCAGGCAGGCTTCTCGACAAGGCTCTCGCGGCGGCAGACATCGAGCGGGACCGCCTGTACGTCACCAATGCCGTGAAGCATTTCAAGTTCACCCTTCCCGAGCGCGGTAAGCGCCGCATCCACAAGACGCCGAGCCGCACCGAGGCGGTGGCGTGCCGGCCGTGGTTGTTAGCCGAGATGATGTCGGTGCGGCCCGACGTGGTGGTGCTCCTCGGCGCGACGGCTGCACAGTCGTTGATGGGCAGCTCATTTCGGCTCACCGCGCATCGCGGTGAGCTGCTGCGCCTGCCTGAGGCCGCGGATTTCGACTTCACACCGGATGTGGTGGTTACCGCGCACCCGTCGTCGGTGCTGCGCGGCCCGCCCGACGACCGGGAGAAGGCGTTCGATGCGCTTGTCGCGGATCTGCGGTTCGCCGCGGGGCTGTTGGCGCGCAGAACCTGATCAGCGCGCCTACTGGTCGCGCGCCAGCAGTGATGCAACGCATCTGGACGGCATCGGCAAGTATCTGCCCAGTCGGTGCGAGCGGTCAGCTGTACAGCGTCTCGAAGCGCTTGATCGAGCGTTCGATATCGCCCTTGACCGCTCTCGCCGCGACCGCGCCGATCGGGCCGAACAACGGCCTGCCGCCCAAGTCGATCGTGACGCTGAATGAGCAGCCTGACTTCGTCGGCTTCACCGTCATCTTCAGCGCGTACTTGGTTCCCCCGACTCCGTCGCCCGTGATCCCGAGCAGTCTCGGAGGATCGAGTTCGCGGACCGTCCACGTGACCCGGTTGCGCATCCCCTTCGCGCCGGCGACGCCGACGAGCTTGGTTCCAACCGTCAGCTCGGACGGCACGTCGCCGCGCCAGCCCTCGTGCATCTGGAGCCAGTCCCCGAGCTCGGACAGATTGGACGCATGCGCCCATGCCTCCTCGGGCGTCAACGACAGGTCGCGAGACAACTCCAGTTTTGCCACGCCCAATACTAGGCAGGCCCTGCGCACCTGGGGTAGCCAGCTACGGATCGCCGATCTGTGCGAGCGAGTGGCGGGATTCGAACCCGCGTAAACGGCTTTGCAGGCCGGTGCCTAGCCACTCGGCCACACCCGCACGCGCTCAAGGTGCCATGCCGACCCTGCCTCGCCCAGCGTTTCGCTCACCACGATCGCTTCATGGCACGGAGAGCGTCAGGACGGGACTCGTCTGTCGGGACGCCCACGGCGTCAACGCCTTGCGGCCAGCCGGCCGGTGAGTCCTCCCAGGTCTCCTGCCGGCCGTACGGCGTGAGATCGAGGAACGGATACCCCGGCGCCGAGTGGTCCAGGCCGCGCGCGTAGGCCGAGTAGGTGTGGAAGACGTCGTCGCCGCGGCGCACGAACACGCTGGCGCCCGGCCAGTCGCCGCGGAAGTCGCTGTCCGCCACGCCGGCGGCACGCAGCTCGTCCAGTGACGTGTAGTTGTACTCGATCGGTGTCCGCGCCGGGTCGAAGGTGACGTGGTAGTCGTAGGTGAAATCGTTGTCGCGCGACGAGTACCACGGGAACGTCCACCCGTGCTCGTCCTTGTAGCGCGCGATGCTCGGGTACGCCGCCCGCGACACCGCCGCGAACGTCACGCCTCTCGCGTTCAACAGCGCGCGATCCTTATCGGTGAATGTGAGGTTCGCCGCCATCGTGCAGCTCGGGCATCCCTGGTCGGTGGCGTCGATCCACATGAAGTGATGGATGTAGAGCTGCGGACGTCCCTCGAACATGTCGATGAAGCGCAGCTCGCCGTCGGGCCCCTCGAACACGTAGTCCTTCTCCACCTTCACCATCGGCAGCCGACGCCGCTCTGCGTTGACCGCGTCGCGCAGATGGGTGACCTCGCGTTCACGGGCCAGCAGCTTCTTGCGGGCAGCCAGCCATTCCTCGCGGGTGGCAACCTCGGGGTAAGCGGTGGGAGTCGCGGGCATGAACATCACTCCTCGATATCGAAATGGGCCTCACAGAGACAGACTTCGCGGCGCGCCGAAAGTCATCGGTCGCACTCATCGCCGGGTTAGCTTGTTCGCATGGATGTCTGGCTGGCCGCAGATCCGCCGTTCTTCGGCGGCCCGGGACAGGGCACGCGTCAGATCGTCGAGCTGTTCGTCGCATTCGGGTTGACCGCGCTCATCGGTCTGGAGCGCGAGATCCAGGGCAAGAGCGCGGGAGTGCGCACGCAGACGATCGTCGGCACCGCGGCCGCGCTGATCCTGTTGGTCAGCAAGTACGGCTTCAACGACGTCCTGCAGGACGGACTCGTCGTCGTCGATCCCTCCCGCGTCGCGGCCCAGATCGTCTCGGGCATCGGCTTTCTCGGCGCGGGCATCATCATCTTCCGCCGCGGCTCGGTGCATGGGCTGACGACCGCCGCCGCGGTGTGGGAGTCCGCTGCCATCGGCATGGCGGCAGGATCCGGTCTGATATTGCTCGCGGTGACCGTGACGGCAATGCACTTCCTCATCATCGTGGGATTCATGCCGTTGGCGCGCCTTCTCTCGTCCCGGTTGAGCGGCTCGATCACCATGCATGTCACCTATGAGGAGGGCCGCGGCGTGATGAGCCAGCTCCTGCAGGTCTGCGAACGGCGTCAGTGGCAGCTCACCGACCTGGCCGCCGATGCGGCCGGAGAGACCACCGGCGGCACGGCACAGTCGGGTGTGCTGCTGACACTGTCAGGCAGAGGGATACTCAACGCGCCCACGGTGCTTGGTTGTCTCGAGGGTGTCACCGCAATCCACCAGCTCGACGACGATCCTGACTAGATTGCAGGTGGCCGGTACCACGAAGTCGTGACAGCGGTAGCGACACGGACACGTGGCAGCGGCGAGTCTGAACACCATGTCACCAGCTCAATTCGCGCCGCAGTACGACTTCATCGTGTGCGGGTCCGGCTCGTCGGGCTCGGTCGTGGCGCGGCGCCTCGCCGAGCATCCCGACGTCAGCGTGCTGGTGCTCGAGGCCGGTGGCGCTGACGACGCCCCGGAAGTCACCGATCCCGCCTCGTGGCTGAGCAACCTCGGCAGCGAACGCGACTGGAGTTTCGTCGCAGATCCCAGCCCGCATGTCCACGGCCGCGCGCTTCCGCTGTCGATGGGAAAGGTGCTCGGCGGCGGATCCGGCATCAACGTCATGTGCTGGGCTCGCGGCCACCGCAACGATTGGGACTATTTCGCCGCCGAGGCCGGCGACAAGGCTTGGAGTTACGACGCCGTGATCGACATCTATCGCCGGATCGAGGACTGGTACGGAGCACCCGACCCGCTACGACGCGGCACCGGCGGCCCGGCATTCGTCCAATCGGCGCCGAATCCTCACCCGGTCGCAAAGGCAATCGTCAAAGGCGCCGAGCACATTGGGATTCCGATCTATCGGAGCAGCAACGGCGTGCTGATGGAGGGCCCCGGCGGTGCGGCCATTCAAGACATCCGGGTCCGCGGCGGCCAGCGCCTCTCGATATTCCACTCGTACCTGCGGCCCTATCTGGATCGGCGAAACCTCACCATCCTCACCGACGCGCTGGTGACCAGATTGCGGTTGGACGGCAACCGAGTCACCGGCGTGGAGTTCAGTCATGGCGGTACAACGCACCGAGTGCAGGCCGGATCGGAAGTGATCGTGTCGCAGGGCGCGATCCACACGCCGAAGCTGCTCATGCAGTCCGGCATCGGAGACGCCGACGAACTTGGGCGGTTCGGCATCCCGGTGGCGCAGCACCTGCCCGGAGTGGGTCGCAACTACCAGGACCACCCCCTCATCCCCTGCGTGTGGGAGTACCCCGAGCCGATGCCACCGCGCAACTGCGCCTCTGAAGCGACAGTGTTCTGGAAGAGCGATCCGGCGCTCGACACGCCGGATATCCACGTTTGCTTCATCGAGTTCCCGTTCGCGAACGAACGGACTGCGGCCAGATTCGCGATACCCGAACACGGCTGGACGCCATGCGTCGGCGTGGCTCGCCCGAAGAGCCGCGGGCGCGTTCGCCTCACCGGCCCGGACCCGTCGGACCCGGTGAAGGTCGAGGCAAATCTGCTGGCCGATCCCGACGACGTGAAGGCGGCCATCGCCGGCGTCGAATTGTGCCGGGCGATCGCCGACTCGGCTCCCCTGCGCCCCTTCGTCAAACGGGCGGCCGCACCGGGCGATCTTTCCCGCGACGAGCTCGAATGCTTCGTCCGTGACGCAGCCGAGTCGTACTGGCATCAGACATGCACTGCGAAGATGGGCAGGGATCCGATGGCCGTGGTCGACAGCAATCTCAAGGTCTACGGCGTGGAGAATCTGCGGATCGCGGACGGCTCGATCATGCCGCGCATCACCACCGGAAACACGATGGCACCCTGCGTGGTGATCGGGGAACGCGCAGGCGAGATACTGGCGGCCGCACATGGCCTATAGGCGACCGCCGCGCCACAATGCATTGTGACCATCGGACTGATCTGCGCCATCCCGCAGGAACTCGACGCCCTGCAGGGTGTGCTGACCCACACCCGCACCGAAGCGGTGGCGCATACGCGATTCACCGCAGGCACGCTTGACGGCCATGACGTGGTCCTCGCGGGATCCGGGATGGGCAAGGTCAACGCCGCACTGGTCACCACGGTGCTGGCCGACCGATTCCGCTGCCGCACAATCGTTTTCTCCGGCGTGGCGGGCGGACTCGACCCGGCGCTCGCGATCGGCGATGTCGTCGTGGCCGACCAGGTGATTCAGCACGACGCGGGCGTGATCGAGGACGAGCGGGTTCAGGTCTATCAGCCGGGCCATGCGCCGATCATCAACCCCACCGACCGACTCGGTTACCCAGTCGACCCCGGACTGCTCGCCAGGGTCAGAGAGCAGCTGGCGGATGTCTCGTTGCCGTCCCAAATCGTCTACGGCACAGTCCTGTCCGGCGACCAGTACCTGAATTGCGAGACGACGCGCCAACGCCTGCTGCACGAGTTCGGTGGCCGCGCGATCGAGATGGAAGGCGGAGCGGTCGCGCAGGTGTGCGAGTCGTTCGGCCTGCCGTGGCTGGTGATCCGCGCGCTGTCGGATCTGGCCGGGGGTAGCGCGCTTTTCGACTTCACGACATTCGTCGATCGGGCCGCCGCGACCTCTGCGATGATTCTGCGGCACCTGCTCCCCGTGCTGTGAGGCCTACATGGCGACTGATCTGCTGACCGCGGTGCTCGACGCGCACGGCGGAGTCGACCGCTGGCAGCAGCTTCACGCCGCGTCGAGGCGACGATCGTCAGCGGCGGCCTGATGTTCGAGATGAAGGGTCAGCCTCAGGATCCGACGCCGCGACGGATGACGGTGGCGCTGCAGCACGAGTGGTCATCGGTTCGGCCGTTCGGCGCCGACGATCAGAAGGACAGACTTCACCCCGACCCGGGTGGCGATCGAGAAGCTCGATGGCAGCGTCGTCGCCGAGCGGGACAATCCGCGCGATTCGTTCGCCGGCCATGAACTTGCCACCCCGTGGGATCCGTTGCAGCGCGCGTACTTCAACGGGTATGCGTTGTGGACCTATCTCGACGAGCCCGTTTCTGCTGGCACTGCCGGGTTTTACCGTCGGGAGGTCGAGCCGGTCAAGGACAACGGGCGGAGACTCGCGCGGCCTGCAGGTCGCAGTTCCCGCCGGACTTCGCCAGCCACAGCGACCGTCCAGGAGTTCTACTTCGGGCCGGATCTGCTGCTGGCACGCCACGATTACCGTGTCGATATTGCTGGGGGTTTCTCCGCGATTCAGTACGTTTCGCATCTTGTCGAAGCCGACGGCATCCAGTGCCGACAAAGCGGCGGGCGTACCGAAGCGACGACGACGGCAACCGATCCTCGACGAGGTCATGGTCGCGATCGATCTGACCGACGTCCGCTTCTCGTAGACGCCACGACACCAAGCGCGGCGAGCACCGCGAACACGGCGAACAGCCAACGCGCCGGCGTCGCGTCCCCTGTGTCGGTCATGTTGACGACGACCCCGGCCAGGCCGGCGCCGAAGGCCCCGCAGATCAGCTGCACGGTGTTGATCGCCGCGGCGGCCCGGCCACCTTCGCCGGGGTCGTCGACGCAACCCATCGCCCACGCCGAAAGATGCGGCCACGCCATGCCGACGCCGATGCCGGTGATCAACAGCGCCACCACCCAGACGGCGATCAGCCCCATCGACGCATCGTTGACCTGGCTGACCGCCGCCAGCACCAGTCCGCCGGCCATCACCAGTGGTGCGACGGCCACGATCCGCACGATCGCGCGCGGGCGCGTCACCGACGCGCTCACGATCTCGCTCATCGTCCAACCGATGGCCAGCGCCACCCCGAGGAAGCCCGCCGCCACCGGCACCAGATGCGCGAGTCGCTGGCCGAAGAGCGGCACATACATGTCCACCATGGTGGCGGCCATCATCATGCCGAGGGTCAGGTAGATCCACTTCAGCGGGCCCGGCCGAAATGCCGTGGGCGGCAACACCGCCGCCGCCGTCCGCCGATCGACGACGATGAACGCCCCGACCAGCGCCGCCCCAGCGCGAGCAGAGCCGCCGTCCAGCCGACATTACGCGGGATGCCCGCGACGCTGACCGCCAACGCCGCCGACCCCAGCAGCAGCAGCGACCACACCGGAATCCGATCCCGCGCGTGGCAATTCACCCGTGCGCGCGGGCAGCGCGAACGGCACCAGGACGGCGATGGCCACGGTCAGGATGACCAGCGCACCGAATGCCCAACGCCACGAACCGAATTGCGCGAACAGTCCGCCGGCCGCCGGACCCAGCAGTGTGCCGACTCCCCACATCGCCGAGACGAGCGCAGACGCCTTCGTCCACAAGGATTGCGGAAGCGCCGAATTGATGACCGCGTAACCCAGCCCCGCGATCAGTCCGCCCGCCGCGCCCTGCACTGTCCGGCCCGCCAATAGCAACTCCATGGTGGGCGCCACCGCGCAGATCAGGCTGCCGAGACCGAACACGGCCAGGCCCGACAGGTAGGCCCAGCGCGGCCCGAGCCGGGCCAGCGTCGCGCTCACGGTGGTGGCCGCCACCACCGACGCGACCAGGTACACCGTCGTGACCCACGCGTAGAGCCGCTGACCGCCGATGTCCGCGACGGCGCTGGGCAGCAGGCTGATCGTCAGGAACTCGTTGGTCGCGTACAGCGCGACGCCGCCGGCCAGCACGGTGCAGGCGCCAAGGTTCTTCGGCCCCAACAGCTCACGCCAGCCGCCCGTGGCCGTCGTCGCGGTATCGGTCACGCCGGCCACGCTACGAGCTCAACCACTGTTGAGGTCAAGGCCGGCTCAGCATCACTTCAGGCCCGCGGCGTCCATGCCGCGCAGTTCCTTCTTCAGGTCGTGGATCTCGTCGCGGATGCGCGCCGCCAGCTCGAACTGCAGGTCGCGCGCGGCCGCCATCATCTGCTCGGTCAGATCCTTGATCAGGTCGGCCAATTCGGCCCGCGGCATGTTGGTGGTGTCGCGGCCCTCGAAGATGCCTGCGCTGACGGCGCGGCCCGGCTCGCCCTGTGCACGACGGCCACGCGACGCGTTGCGACCGGAGCCGCCCACCTCGACGTCGTCGGCCTCGCGATACACCTGATCGAGGATGTCGGCGATCTTCTTGCGCAACGGCTTCGGGTCGATGCCGTGTTCCTCGTTGTACGCGACCTGCTTGGCCCGGCGGCGGTCGGTCTCGTCGATGGCCTCGCGCATCGAGTCGGTGATCTTGTCGGCGTACATGTGCACCTCGCCCGACACGTTTCGGGCGGCGCGGCCGATGGTCTGGATCAGGCTGCGCGCTGACCGCAGGAAGCCCTCCTTGTCGGCGTCCAGGATCGACACCAGCGACACCTCGGGCAGGTCCAGACCCTCACGGAGCAGGTTGATGCCGACCAGCACGTCGTACTCACCCAGCCGCAACTGGCGCAGCAGCTCGACGCGGCGCAGCGTGTCGACCTCGGAGTGCAGGTAGCGCACCCGGATGCCCAGCTCCAGCAGATAGTCGGTGAGGTCCTCGGCCATCTTCTTGGTCAGCGTGGTGACCAGCACCCGCTCGTCGCGTTCGGTGCGCTTGCGGATCTCGCCGATCAGAGTCGTCGATCTGGCCCTTCGTCGGCTTGACGACGATCTGCGGATCGACCAGCCCGGTCGGGCGGATGACCTGCTCGACGAACTCGCCCGCGGTCTGGCTGAGCTCGTAGGGTCCGGGCGTCGCCGACAGGTACACCGTCTGCCCGATCCGGTCGGCGAACTCCTCCCACGTCAGCGGCCGGTTGTCGACGGCCGACGGCAGCCGGAAGCCGAAGTCGACCAGGTTGCGCTTGCGGGACATGTCGCCCTCGTACATGCCGCCGATCTGCGGCACCGTCACGTGCGACTCGTCGATGACGAGCAGGAAGTCCTCCGGGAAGTAGTCGAGCAGCGTGGCAGGCGCCGAACCGGCAGGCCGGGCGTCGATGTGGCGCGAGTAGTTCTCGATGCCCGAGCAGAACCCGACCTGGCGCATCATCTCGACGTCGTAGTTGGTCCGCATCCGCAGCCGCTGCGCCTCCAGCAGCTTGCCCTGGCCTTCCAGCTCGGCCAGCCGCTCCTCGAGTTCCTGTTCGATCGTGGAGATCGCGTGCGCCATCCGCTCGGGGCCCGCCACGTAGTGGGTCGCCGGGAAGACCCGCAGCGAGTCGACCTTGCGCACGACGTCGCCGGTCAGCGGGTGCATGTAGTAGAGCGCCTCGATCTCGTCGCCGAAGTACTCGATGCGCACCGCGAGTTCCTCGTACGACGGGATGATCTCGACGGTGTCGCCGCGAACCCGGAACGACCCGCGGGTGAACGCCATGTCGTTGCGGGTGTACTGCACGTCGACCAGCAGCCGCAGCAGCCCGTCCCGCGGCACCTCGTCACCGACGTTGAGCTCCACCGAGCGGTCCAGATAGGACTGCGGGGTACCGAGGCCGTAGATGCAGGACACCGACGCCACCACGACCACGTCGCGCCGCGACAGCAGGCTCGACGTCGCCGAGTGGCGCAGCCGCTCCACGTCGTCGTTGATCGAGCTGTCCTTCTCGATGTAGGTGTCGGTCTGCGCGATGTACGCCTCGGGCTGGTAGTAGTCGTAGTACGAGACGAAGTACTCAACAGCGTTGTGCGGCAACATCTCCCGCAATTCATTGGCGAGCTGCGCGGCGAGCGTCTTGTTCGGCGCCATCACCAGCGTCGGCCGCTGCAGCCGCTCGATCAGCCACGCCGTGGTCGCCGACTTACCGGTGCCCGTGGCGCCCAGCAGCACGACGTCGCGCTCCCCCGCCGTGATCCGGCGCTCCAGCTCCTCGATGGCGGCCGGCTGATCGCCCGCGGGCTCGTGCTCGCTGACCACCTCGAAGCGGCCGCCGACCCGGACGATGTCGTCGACGGCGCGGTACTCCGAGTGCGCAAGCACGGGATGTTCGGTAGCGAATGCCATATTCACCAGGGTAGAACCTGAGACCGACAAGTTCTGTTCCGCGCCACTATCCTCTTGACCATCCACGCTCCCAAGCACGAAACGTTCGACCTGGTCGCCCGCACCAATACCGATCCGAAGGGCATCGTGCGGGCCGTCGACGTCTACACCGTCGAGCCGTGGGGCCTCTACATGGCGCGACCCACCCCCGGGCGGGCCCAGTTCCACTACATGGAGTCCTGGCTGCTGCCGACGATGGGCCTGCGGGCCACGGTGTTCCACTTCAACCCCGGCCACGAGCTCGACCAGGACCACTATCTCGACGTCGGACGCTTCACGCCCGGCCAGACCGCGTGGCACTCCGAGGATCACTACCTCGACCTGGTGGTGCGCACCGGTATCGGCGTCGAGCTGGCCGACGTCGACGAACTGCTGACCGCGGTCCGGCACGGCCTGCTGACCCCGGAAACCGGCGAGCAGGCGGTTCAAACAGCCGTATCGGCGATCGACGGACTGTCCAAACACGACTACGACCTCAGCCGCTGGCTGGCGGGCAACGGCATCACTCTGACCTGGCGTGGAGCCGGGTAACAAAACTGCTGTTCCCGTCGATTTTCCGGTGATGGCAGCACCCACACCAGCTAACGAAATGGCTCTGACGTGCCGAAAGCCTGTAATGTCGGCCGTCATGAGCTCCCCCAAACGCGCATGGCTGGCGATCGCCGCCACGGCAGTGGTTGGCGCCGCTCATGATCGCGACTTCGCCGATCGCGCTGGCTGACCCGGAGCCCGATGCCCCGACGCCCGGACCTGCTGACGTCGTCGCCCCCGCGCCAGGGGAAGAGGTGCTGCACAACGTCATCTACCGTGCCCGCGCCGACGGCACGTCCCGCGGGGCGGTGGTCGCCTACAAGATGGACGACACGAACGTCAACAGCGCGCAGCCGACGATGCTGCCCGGCCAAACGTTCGAGGTCAACGCCGTACTGGCCGATCCCAAACTCGCGGGCATGCAGATCTCGATCGATTGGCCCTACGGTTCCAACCTGCACTGCGAGATCCTGGTCGACGACCAGATCGTCGCCCAGGCCGACCAGTTCATCGCACCCCGGCTGCTGAGGCCTAAGAACGATCCGCTGTACGGGATCCTGCAATGCGGCGCACCGCTGGACCTTGCGGCCGCCGGAGACGTGCCGAGCACCAGCCAACTCAACGCCCCCGTTCCCGCGGAGGGCGCAGCGCCCGCGGATCCGGCGTCCCCGCCGCCTGCGGCGCTAGCGGTCGTAGATTCCCGCCAACGCCGCACGATCCCCGGCCGCCTCCGCAATGGCGAGTTCGGCGTCGGTGGGATCTGCGCTCGCCGGCCTAGCGCGTACTCGCCCTCCGGTAGCCGATCAACAGCGGTGCCATGCATGCGACGGTGATGCCCGCCGACCACAGAAGCGATCCGATCAGCGGAACGAGGACCGGACCGCCCAACGACAGTCCACGCATCGCTTCGACCGCATAGCTCATGGGCTGGTGTTCGACCACCGGCTGAATCCATGCCGGGTACTGATCCAGCGGCACGAATCCCGTGCAGAAGAAGACGAGCAGCATGACTATCAGTCCGGTGGACTCGACGGCGACGATGTTCGCGACGTAGAGCGCCATCGTGGTGACGAGCGCGGCGAAGGCGATCCCGAACGCGACCGGAACCAGCAGCCATCCCGCGGCGGCGAGGAAGCCGTTGTGGAAGCGCAGACCGAGGAGCACCCCGGCGACCATCACCACGACACCCGTGAGCACCACCCGGATCACCTCGGCGGCCAGGCGCGACAGCGGTCCGGCGACACGGGCGATGGGCAGCACCCAAAGCCGGGCCAGCAGACCGTCGCTGCGCTCACGCATCAGACCGACCCCGGCCGCCGACGCCCCGAATGCCACGCCGATGAGCACGGACAATGGGACGGTACCGTACAGGGCGCTGTGGCCTGATACGGACGAAACTGGTTGGCCGAAAACAACATTCAGTGCTATGAGAAATCCCACCGGCAGCAGGAGCGCCTCGATGACGGTCTGGGGGTCGCGTGCCCATCGCGCCAGGAGTCGCTGGGTCAGGACCCAGGTCTGACCGGCGACCCGGGCCGTCACCGCCGCCTCAGCAGACGTGCGTAGAGCGGTACCGCGATGACCATGATGCCGAACAACCACGCCAGCGCCGGTGCGACCACCCGCCAGGTGGGTGACGGAGTGGCCTCACTGGCCAGAGAACGCAGCGCGTACACGAACTGGGAGAACGGCTGATCGCGGACGAACGGCTGTATCCATGCCGGGAACAGCTCGACTGGCTGGATGCCGACGGACAACATGATCAGGATCAGCGACGGCATCAGCAGCAGATAGCTCGTGGCCTCGGGATTCTTGGACACCGCGCCGGCGAGGTCGCCGACGAATGTCACCACCATGCCGATGAGCATCGCCAGCACGCAGAACGCCACGGCGCACACCACTCCGCGCTGAAACCGGAAGCCGATGAGGTACCCGAAGATGATCGCAGTCGTCAGGGAGGTCGCGCACCGCAAGATGTTGGCCGACATGCGCGCGGCCAGCGGTGCCCACGGTCGGATCGGCATGGAACCGAACCGGCGGTTGATGCCGTCCATCGCGTCGATCGCGGAACGCAGCCCGCCGGACATGCTGGAGAAATAGACCGCCTGCAACGTGATGAGCGGCATCAGGTACTGCCCGTAGCCGCCTACCTCCGGCACCGCGTGGCCGATCATGTTCTTCAGAGGTATGTAGTAGCTGGCCGTGAAGATGCCCGACAGCACAACGGCAATCAGCAGCTCTCCATTACGCCAGATCGGTGCGACCGCCCTGCCGCTCAGCACCCACCACTGCCCGACCGCCGACGGGCGCGGACGCAACGTCGTCACTACGGCACGCCGGCAGCTGGCTGTTCGGCCGTCAACGCGAAGAAGACATCGTCCAGCGATGGTCGGCGCAGCGCGACGTCGGCAACCGCTATGTCGGCCGCATCGAGCAGCCGCAGCGCCGCGACGAGCGTATGCGCACCGTCGGGTGCCGGAATCGCGACGCGACTTTCGGTTGCGCTCAGCGCGGCGTCGCTGTCATCCGGAAGCAACCCGCCGAGCGCCGCAAGCGCGGCAGGCAAGTCGTCGGGGTCTACCGGCGATATCTCGCAAACCGTCCCCCCGGCAAGCTCTTTCAGATCGTCGGGCGAGCCTTCGGCGACGATGGACCCGCGGTCGATCACGATGATCCGGTCACAGAGCGCGTCGGCCTCTTCGAGATATTGGGTGGTCAACAGCGTCGCGATGCCGGCGTCCTTGAGCCGTCGGATCAAATCCCAAACGCTGTGCCTACTGCGGGGGTCGAGTCCCGTCGTCGGCTCGTCCAGGAAGGCCACCTGGGGCATCACCACCAGGCCGCAGGCGATGTCGATGCGCCGGCGCATCCCACCCGAGTAGGTGTCAACGCGGCGATCCGCCGCATCGGTGAGGTCGAAGTCACCGATCAGCTCGGCGGCGCGCGCCTTGGCCGCGGCCTTGTTGAGCCCTTGCAGGCGCGCGAACATCACCAGGTTCTGCCGGCCGGTCAACATGTTGTCGACCGCGACGTGCTGTCCGGTCAACATGATCGCGGCGCGCACCTTCGCAGGGTCTGCCATCACGTCGTGACCCGCGACGCGCGCCCGTCCGCGATCCGGCGTGGCCAGTGTCGACAAGATGTCCACCGTGGTGGTCTTGCCGGCGCCGTTCGGGCCGAGCAGACCCACCACCTCACCCGAGCCGATCTCAAAGCTGATGTCCCGCAGGGCCGTCACGGATCCGAACGCCTTGCTGACCCCATTGACGACGACGACGCTCACTAGGCTCAGACGCCCACTGCTAGCTCGAGATCCTTCAACGAGATCTCGAGGTGATGGACGAAGCGGTCGAGGTCGGAAACGACGCGGGCGGCGCCGACGATCGCGAAGTTGAGGCTGACGGAATTGCTCGACAGGCCGATGTTCAGCGCGTGTCCGCGCAATGTCGGCGGGAATCCGTACATACCTTCGAATCGCGCGCCATTGAGATACATGGCTTTCTTCGCGTCCGCCACATGGGAGATGCCGACGTTGAACTGCAGCAGGCGTGACCCGTCATTGAACGGCATACCGACGAGACCCGCCAGATATAACGACACCTGACGCGGCAACTGCCGCAAGAACTGCGTGTTGTAGCGCATCGACGCTTGAATCGTCGCCAGGCGCTCCACCGGATTGTCCAGGTGAGTGCCGAGATTGCAGACGGCGCTGCTCATCACGTTTCGGCCTTCGACCTCACCTTCGGTGCGTAGATCCACCGGACTCAGCGCGACGAGCGGACGGTCCGGCAGCGCGTCGCGATCGAGCAGGAGCGCGCGGAGCGCGCCCGAGCACATCGCCATCGCGATGTCGTTGACGGTGGTCTCGGTCGCCCGGGCAACGGCCTCGACACGGTCGATCGACCACCGCTCGATCGCACAGATCCAGGGCACCTCGCTCCGGACGTTGAGAAAGGTGCTCGGCGCCCGGTACGCGGGAAACAACTCGTGCTCGCGCCACGCGTCCCGGATCAGTCTCGGGGTTTGGCTCCACCGCGCACCTGACCACCTCGACGGCATCGCGAGGCGTCCGCGGGTTTGGGCCGTTGCGCCCACAGCGTCCGGACCTCGCGCTCCTGGGGATCGGTGCTCAGCGAACGCCGCAGCAGACTCAGGAAGGAGACACCGTCGAAGAGTGCGTGATGTGCCTTGGTGAAGATCGCGAAGCTTCCGTCGTCGAGACCGTCGATCACGTGCACTTCCCACAGCGGCCGCGTCCGATCGATGCGGTGACCGTGCAAGTCCGAAACCATTTCGAAGAGTTCGGGTTTCCCGCCGGGCGCCGCCAGCGTGGTGTACCGGAGGTGGTAATCGAGGTCCACCTCGTCGTCGTATGTCCAAAGCGGGACGAACGGGCGCCCGCGAACGGTGACAGGATGTCCGGCGAACATCGGCGCGATGTCAGCACATGTTCGCATCGCCTCATAGGTGCGCCGGACGAAATCGGGCCCGGCCCCCTCGGGCGGCGTGAACAATTGCAAACCGCCCATGTGCATCGGCCGCCTGCGCGAGTCCATCAGCAGAAACGTCATCGCATCGGGCGGCGTGAACCGCTTCAACCTATCCCCCATGGGTGCGGATAATACTGACGATGGCGTCAGTCAACGGGGGTTTGACACTGCTCCTGGCAACTATTCACGTCACTCTTCAGCGAACGAAACAAATCGCTGGTCAGGGTTTCCAGCCGGTGGCGCCGGCCCACGTCCAGGCGCGCGCGATACGCGTCGGCGAACCAGGGCTCCTTGGCCTCGGGATAGTCGGACGCGTCCTGCGCCTTGCGCTTGATCCCGACGTATTCCCGCTGCACCTCGGGGTTGGCGATCAGCCAGTCCCGGAACAACAGCGCGAACTGCTGATTCGGCCAGCCGTCGACGCGGATGTGGACATTCGCCGGTCGGCCCGGATCCGCGGCGCCGTGAATCCTCTTGCGCCACAACGACGCATCATCGGTGTGCGCGACATCGGCGGTGATGGCTTCGATGCGCGGATACCCGACTCCGGCGAGGGCGTCGGCGATCTCGTCGGCGACTTCCAACGATGCGACCGTCACCTGGATATCGATGACATCCTTCGCCTCCAGGCCGGGAACGGCCGTCGACCCGATGTGGTCAACACGCAATACCTTGGCGCCACAAGCAGTTTCAATCCTGTTCGACGATCCGCTGCGCCTGGTCGCTCCATTCGGCGTTGTACGGCACCAGCTTCCACGGGGCCTGCGCGACCCTGTTGTTGCGCAAGTTGTCCGCCAGGGGCAACACCCGTGCCCGCCACAGTTCGCGGGCACGGTCGGTCAGCTCATCCTGTGAGCCCGAATTATCCAGCAGCACATCGGCGATCGCGCGGCGTTGCTCCTCGGGTGCCTGCGCCGCAATCCGCGCACGCGCGTCCTTCTCGTCCATCCCACGCTTGATCAGTCGCCCGACGCGAGTCTCGACATCTGTGGTGACCACCACCACGAGCGGGAACATCGGCGCCATCCCGGTCTCGACGAGCAGCGGGATGTCCTCCACTACCACTGCCTCGTCGGAGACCGACTCGATGATCTCCATTCGCCGCGCACCGACCAGCGGATGCACGATGGAGTTCAGCTTCGCCCGCTGCTCGTCGTCGACGAAAGCCTTGGCGGCCAGAGCCGGCCGGTTCAGCGCGCCGTCGGGCAGGAGGATGTCCTCGCCGAACGCGTCGACAAGGGCCCTGAGTCCGTCCGTGCCGGGCTCGACAACCTCGCGGGCGATGACATCACCATCGACGATGATGCCGCCGCACTCGTTGAATGCGGCGGACACCGTCGATTTACCGGCACCGATACCGCCGGTCAGACCGATGCGAAGCATCCGGAGGCGCTACTAGGCGCTGCCGGCGAGCTTCTCCCGCAGAGCCGCGAGCTGTTCGTCGCTGGCCAGCGACCCACCAGCCGAGGGCTCCTCAGACCGCGACGACCCGTTGGATGACGCGGGCTTGGCGGCTTCCTCGGCCTCGGCAGCGGCGAACTTCTCCATCTGCGCGGTGTGCATCTTGTGCCGCCGCTCGGCCTCGGCGTAGCGCGACTCCCACTCCTCACGCTGCTTCTCGAAGCCCTCGAGCCATTCGTTGGTCTCGGAGTCGAAGCCCTCGGGGAAGATGTAGTTGCCCTGCTCGTCGTAGCTGTCGGCCATGCCGTACTTCGACGGGTCGAACTCCTCGGTGTAGTCCTCGTTGGCCTGCTTGAGGCTCAGCGAGATGCGGCGACGCTCCAGGTCGATGTCGATGACCTTGACCATCGCGTCGTCGCCGACAGCCACCACCTGGTCCGGGACCTCGACGTGGCGCTCGGACAGCTCGGAGATGTGCACCAGACCCTCGATGCCCTCCTCGACGCGGACGAACGCGCCGAACGGCACCAGCTTGGTGACCTTGCCCGGCACGATCTGGCCGATCGCGTGGGTGCGGGCGAAGTGGCGCCACGGGTCTTCCTGCGTCGCCTTGAGCGACAGCGAGACGCGCTCGCGGTCCATGTCGACGTCGAGCACCTCGACGGTGACCTCGTCGCCGACGTTGACGACCTCGGACGGATGGTCGATGTGCTTCCAGGACAGCTCGGAAACGTGCACCAGGCCGTCGACGCCGCCGAGATCGACGAATGCGCCGAAGTTGACGATCGAGGACACGACACCCTTGCGGATGGCGCCCTTGGTGAGCTGGTTGAGGAACTCGCTGCGCACCTCGGACTGGGTCTGCTCCAGCCATGCGCGGCGGCTCAGCACCACGTTGTTGCGGTTCTTGTCGAGCTCGATGATCTTGGCCTCGATCTCCTTGCCGATGTACGGCTGCAGATCGCGGACGCGACGCATCTCCACCAGCGAGGCGGGCAGGAAGCCACGCAGGCCGATGTCGAGGATCAGGCCGCCCTTGACGACCTCGATGACGGTGCCCTTGACGGCCTCGTCCTTCTCCTTGAGCTCTTCGATCGTGCCCCAGGCGCGCTCGTACTGCGCGCGCTTCTTGGACAGGATCAGACGGCCTTCCTTGTCCTCCTTGGTGAGGACCAGCGCTTCGACCTCATCGCCGACGGACACAACCTCATTGGGGTCGACGTCGTGCTTGATGGAGAGCTCGCGGGAAGGGATGACGCCTTCGGTCTTGTAACCGATGTCGAGTAGGACCTCGTCACGGTCAACCTTGACGATGGTTCCCTCGACGATGTCGCCATCGTTGAAGTATTTGATTGTTTTGTCGATCGCGGCGAGAAAGTCCTCGGCCGAGCCGATGTCGTTGACGGCTACTTGCGGCGAGGTGACGGAGGGGCTTGGCATGTGGTGGGTTGCTCCGGACAGGTTGGGTCGTAGGGACTAAGGACAGTGCTTGTTATTGGCTTCGGCGCGGGCGCCGATATCGTGCTTCGCACCCGCGATCGAGCGCGTACGGGTACCTGTAGAGGTTACTCGACTGTGTACACGCTGGACAAACCCGGTCCCCGCATGCCGCTATCCTGCCGGAGTGTCAAACTCCGGCGCGGCGCGGCCGCAAAGGCCGATCGGTCCGCCGCTGCCGCGCAAAATCCGTGCAGTCGGGGCACCGCTGGTCGTACTCATCCTGCTCGGCACGGTTGCCGGCCTGATTGTCATCGGGCTGACCGCGCTCAACCCCGTCGGCGCCGGCATCGGATTCGTGCTGTCCAGCGTGGCCATGACGGTTGTGGTGCTGGCCTACATCTGGCTGGACCGCTGGGAGCCTGAGCCGCCCAGGCTGCTCGTGTTCGCCTTTCTCTGGGGCGCATCGGTGGCGATCCTCGTCTCGATCATCCTGGGGCTCTTCATCGAGTCGCTGATCAACAGGGGCGACACGGAGACGAGCTGGGAATCCGTCGCGATCTGGGCGCCGATCATCGAAGAGGCGGCCAAGGGCGTGTTTCTGCTGCTCATGTTGACCGGCCGCCGACGCAACGAGCTCAATTCGCTGACCGACTGCCTGGTGTATGCGGGCCTTGTCGGGGCCGGATTCGCGTGGCTGGAGGACATCCTCTACATCGCCGGCGGTGAGTCACTCGGCGACTCGCTGCTCACCGCGGGCGTTCGCCTGATCATGGGGCCGTTCGCCCATTCGCTTTTCACGACGATGACCGGGCTTGGCGTCTACTTCGCCCTGCAGCGGCGAAGCGGATTCGCGAAGGTGGTCTGCGTCGCGCTCGGCTACCTCGCGGCGGTGTTCATGCACGGATTGTGGAACGGCTCGTCGCTGGTGGGGACTGAGGCCTACTTCAGCGTGTACCTGTTCTGGATGGTGCCGGTCTTCGTGCTGGCGATCGTGCTGGGTGTCCGGAGCCGCCGCAGGGAGCAGCGCGTGGTCGCCGAGAAACTGCCGGGCATGGTGGCGGCCGGCCTCGTCACCCCGAACGAGGCGACCTGGTTGGGCTCGATCCAGAGCCGCAAGGCTGCCGTCGGCGCGGCGGCGCAGTTCGGCGGACGGCCCGCGCGCAAGGCCGTCAAGAGCTTCGCCGCCCAGGTGGTGGAGCTGGCCTTCGTGCGCGACCGGATCGACCGCGGTTTCGGCGACGATCGGGTGTACGCGCTGCAGACGGAGGAGGCCTACGCGGTTCACGCCGCCCGGTCCGCCGCGCCCGCGTTGCAGTGGCTGGCGAGGTATCGCGCGCCCGGCTCCGGGCCGCAATCCGCTTGACCGGTTCTGCATACTCCACACATGGACGTGCAGCACTTGATCGACGTCATGCCGGCTTTTCTGCTCGCATGCGTGATTCTGGCCGTCCTGCCCGGGCCGGCGACAGCGTTGTTTCTGCACCGCTCGGTTCGCGACGGCCGCGCGGCGGGGTTGGCGGCCGTCGTCGGCAATGAGATCGGGATCTTCAGCTGGACGGTCGCCGGCGGTGCCGGCCTGTCGATGCTGCTGGTGGCGAACCGGGCACTGTCGATGGCATTGCATGTCGTCGGCGCAACGATCCTGATCTGGCTCGGCATCAGCGCATGGCGGAATGCCAAGCGCCCGGCAGACATCGAACTGCCTGTGCCACCCCGCGGCAGGACGCCTGCGGCGGCGTTTCGGGCGGCACTCGTGTCCATCGCCGCCAACCCGAAGGCGGCGGCGTTCGGAATCGCGGTCGTACCGCAATTCCTGCCGTCCAGCGGTCCGGTGCTGCCCACACTTCTCGTGCTGGCAGTGATTCAGCTCGTTCTCGACACCGCGTGGTGCGCCGGCGTGGTCCTGGCCGCGGATCGGGCCCGAGAAGTGTTGAGCCGAGTCCACATTCGCCGCCGAATCGAACGCACGCTTGGCGCCGTACTGATGGCGGTGGGCGTCGGGCTTGCCGCCGACGCGCGTTGACTCAGTGCGCTGCCCATCAGTGAGCGGCGGTGTCCCAGCTTCGGCCGTAGCCGACCGAGACCTCCAGCGGGACGTCCAGCGGGTAGGCGTTGCCCATCTTGTCGCGGACCAGCTTCTCGATGGCGTCGCGCTCCCCGTCGGCGACCTCGAGCAGCAGCTCGTCGTGCACCTGCAGCAGCATTCGTGACTTCAGTCCGGCATCCTTGATCGCCGTGTCGACGTTCATCATCGCCACCTTGATGATGTCGGCGGCGCTGCCCTGGATCGGCGCGTTGAGCGCGGCCCGTTCGGCGGCCTCGCGGACGTTGCGATTGCTGCTGTCCAGTTCCGGCAGATAGCGCCGCCTGCCCAAGACCGTGGACGTGTAACCGTCCTTGCGCGCCTGGTCGACTACCGCCTGCAGATAGTCGCGCACCCCACCGAACCGGTCGAAGTACTGCTCCATCTGCACCTTGGCTTCCTCGGTGGAGATCTTCAGCTGCGCGGCCAGGCCGTAGGCGGACAGCCCGTAGGCGAGCCCGTAGGACATGGCCTTGACCCGGCGCCGCAGCTCGCCGGTGACCTCGTCGATCGGCACGCTGAATGCCCGTGACGCCACGAACGAGTGCAGGTCCTCGCCGGTCTTGAACGCCTCGATGAGGCCGTCGTCGCGCGACAGATGCGCCATGATCCGCATCTCGATCTGGCTGTAGTCGGCCGTCATCAGCTCGGCGTAGTCGCCCTGGCTGCCCTTGCCGACCACGAACGCGTCGCGGATCCGGCGGCCGGCGTCGGTGCGGATCGGGATGTTCTGCAGGTTCGGCTCGGTCGACGACAACCGGCCCGTGGCGGCGATCGTCTGGTTGAACGTGGTGTGGATCCGGCCGTCGGAGGCCACCGAGTTCAGCAGCCCGTCGACGGTGACCTTCAGGCGGGTCGCGTCGCGGTGCGCGAGCAGATGCTGCAGGAACGGATGTCCGGTCTTGTCGAACAGCGACTGCAGCGCGTCCGCGTCGGTGGTGTAACCGGTCTTGGTGCGCTTGGTCTTCGGCATTTCCAGTTCGTCGAACAGCACCACCTGCAGCTGTTTGGGCGAGCCGAGGTTGATCTGCTTGCCGATCACCGCGTAGGCGGCCTCGGCGGCGTCGCGGATCTGGTCGGCGAACTCGCTCTGCAGCTCGGCCAGCAGCTCGAGGTCGACGGCGATGCCCGCGGTCTCCATCTCCGCCAGCACCCGCTGCACCGGCAGCTCCATGTTGCCCAGCAGCGACGAGGAGTCGATGCGGGCCAGTTCCTCGTCGAGGGCGTCGGCGAGATCCATCACCGCGCTGGCCCGCAGGATGACCGTCTGCACAGCCTGGTCATCGACGCCGTCGCTGTCGTCGAGCAGCGAAAGCTGTTGCTGCTCAGGGTTGTCCGCGCGCAACTCACGCTTGAGGTATCGCAGTGACAGGTCGTCGAGGGCGAAGCTGCGCTGCCCGGGCCGCACGAGGTAGGCGGCCAGCGCGGTGTCGGAGGTGACCCCGGCCAGCTTCCAGCCGCGGCCTTCCAGGTCGTGCATCGCGAGCTTGGCCTCGTGCAGCGCCTTGGGCTGGGCCGGATCGGCCAGCCACGCCGCCAGCGCCGCCTCGTCGTCGGCTTGCAGGGCCGCGGTGTCGATGTAGCGGCCGTCGCCGTCGGACGCGACGATGGCAAGTGCGGTCGCGTCGGCGTCGAACGCCAGATGCGTGCCGACGACCGCCATCCCGAACCGCTCGCCTGAACTGTGTTCGGCCAACCACGCCGCCAGTTCGCCCTGCTCGAGCGCGCCGCCACGGATATCGAAGCCCTGGTCGACCTCGGGGTCCGCCGATGCCAGCGTCTCGAACAGCCGGTCGCGCAGGACCCGGAATTCCAGATCGTCGAACAGCCGGTGGATCTGGTCACGGTCCCATGGCTGCATCCGCAGCGTGTCGGGCGTCTGCGCGAGCGGCACGTCCTTGACCAGATCGGTGAGTTCACGGTTGAGCACGACGTGAGAAAGGTTGGCGCGCAGTGCGTCGCCGACCTTGCCCTTGACAGCGTCGACGTTGTCGACCAGCGCCTGCAGCGACCCGTACTCGACGATCCACTTCGTCGCCGTCTTCTCCCCCACACCGGGAATGCCGGGCAGGTTGTCGCTCGGGTCGCCGCGCAACGCGGCGAAGTCGGGATACTGCCGCGGGGTCAGGCCGTACTTCTCGACGACGGCGTCCGGAGTGAACCGGGTCAGCTCGCTGACCCCCTTGCGGGGATACAGCACCGTGACGTCGTCGCTGACCAGTTGCAGCGAGTCGCGGTCGCCGCTGACGACCAGCACCCGGTAACCCTCGTCCTCCGCCTGGGTGGCCAGCGTGGCGATGATGTCGTCGGCCTCGAACCCCGGTTCGGCCAGCACCGTGATGCCGAGCGCGACGAGCACCTCCTTGGTGATGTCGATCTGGCCGCGGAACTCGTCGGGGGTCGAGGATCGGCCGGCCTTGTACTCCGGGTATTTCTCGACGCGGAAGGTCTGCCGTGAGACGTCGAACGCGGCGGCGACGTGGGTGGGCTGTTCGTCGCGCAGCAGGTTGATCAGCATCGCGGTGAACCCGTACACGGCGTTGGTGGTCAACCCGCCCTGGGTCTTGAAGTTCTCCGCGGGCAGCGCGTAGAACGCCCGGTACGCCAGCGAATTGCCGTCCAACAGCATCAATGTCGGCTTTGCTCGGTCGCCTTCTCGGCCGTTGCGCTTGCGGGCTCACGGCCCTACTCTATGCACGGCCGCTGACACGCAGTAGCCGCCGAGCCCTATCGATCAGAACGCGAGCCGCCGGGCTGACCGGGCCGGCCGATCGCCACGCCAGCACCAGGCGCCCCCGGATCTCCGGCACGAACGCCAGCGCGTGCAGCGCGTCGCGGCCCCGCGGCACCGATGCGGGCACGATCGCCACGCCGAGCCCGCGCTCTGCCAGGTCAGCCAGCGCCGGCGGGGTGCTCGCCTCGAACGCGATCCGCGGGGTGACGCCCGCCGCCGCGCATGCCTTGTCGAACTGATGGCGGATGCCCGCGCCGACGGGCAGCGCGATGAGTGACCTGTCGCGCAGATCGGACAGCCGGATCTTGGCCCGCTTGGCAAGTGGATCGGTGCGGCACACCGACGGCCTGGATCGCCTCGTCGGTGACGACCTGCACCTCCAGCCCGTCCGGGCGCTCGTCGGGCCCGACCGAGACGATCGCCGCGTCGAGCCGTCCGGTGCGGACGTTCTCGATGAGAGTGTCGGAGCTGTCCGTGCTGAGGGTGATTTCGACGTTCGGATGGTCGGCGTGGAAGTCGGCGAGCAGTTGCGGGATGTCGACGCTGTGCGACGTCACCGTGCCGATCGTGACGGCGCCGCGCACCAGGTCGGTGAGCTCGTCGACCGCGACGTGCATGTCGTCGACGGCGGCCAAGGCGCGGCCCGCGCATATGGCAGCACCGCTTCGCCGGCAGCGGTCAACCGCACCGTCCGTCGCGACCGGTCGAGTAGCTGTTGGCCCAGCTCGCGTTCCAGCCGCTGGATCTGCGCGCTGACCGCGGGTTGTGCCACGTGGATCCGCTCCGCCGCCCGCGTGAAGTTGGCCTCCTCGGCGACGGCGACGAGGTATTCCAGCTGCCGGAGTTCCATAAGCATTGATTATAGTTTCGCGACTAATTCGATATTGGACTTATAGAAGTGTTCGACCGACGCTGGGGACATGACCGAAAACGTTCTCATCGCCGGGGCGGGAATCGGCGGCCTGACCGCCGCGATCGCGTTGCACGCCCGCGGCATCGACGCGACTGTCATCGAACGCACCGACCTTCGCCCGCTGGGCGTCGGCATCAACCTCCTGCCGCATGCCGTGCGTGAACTCCATGAACTCGGACTCGGCGACGAGCTGTCGCGGGTCGCGGTGGCGCCCGCCGCGATCTCCTACTACGACACCGACGGCAAGCTTCTGCACCGTGAACCGCGCGGCATCGACGGCGGCTACGGCTTCCCGCAGTATTCGGTGCACCGCGGCCAGCTGCAGATGCTGTTGTTGTCGGCAGTGCGGAGTCGGCTGGGTCCCAATGCAGTTCACGCCGACACCGAACTGACAACCTTCGAGGAAGCCCGGGGCAGTCGTGCGGATTCGCACGTCCGGCAGGTGATTACACGACGAATGCGTTGATCGGCGCCGACGGCATCCACTCGAGCGTGCGGGCGCAGCTGCATCCGCGAGCCGGACCCGCTGCTGTGGTCCGGGCGTGCGGATGTTCCGCGGCGCGGTCGACGGCGGACCGTTCCTCGACGGCCGCACGATGGCGATCGTCAAGGGCGCCAACGGCAGCCGGAACAACCAGACCTCGTCGTGTACCCGATCGGCGGTGGGCAGATCAACTGGGTGGTGATGCTGCCCGAGGCCGCACCGGGACCGCTGCCCGGCGACGCCATCTGGAACCAGCCCGGCGACCGCGCCGAGGTGCTGCGTCACCTCGAGCATTGGAATCTCGGCTGGCTGGACGCCGCCGATCTGGTCCGCCGCACCGAACCCGTGCTGGAGTATCCGATGGTCGACCGCGACGTGCTGCCCTGGTGGGGCCGTGATCGCGTGACGCTTGCTCGGCGATGCCGCCCATCCGATGTATCCCGTCGGCGCCAATGGTGGTTCGCAGGCCATCGTCGACGCGGCGGTGCTGGCCGACGAGCTCTCGCGGGACTTCGAACATGGGCTGCGTCGATACGAAGACCGGCGCCGTCCCGAGACGTCGAAGGTCGTCGAGGCCAACCGCGAGATGCACCACGCCGGAGCCACCCGACAACCTGAGTCACTCGCCGACGTGACCGGCAAATACCGGCGCGACACCCACGCAGACAGGATCCGCTCATGACGACCTACGTACTGATTCCCGGTGCCTGCCACGGTGCGTGGTGCTTCGATGATCTCGCCGATGGACTGCGGTCGCACGGCCACCGGGTACTGGCTCTCACCCTGACGGGCATCGCGGAACGCGCGCACCTGCTGCACAGCGGCGTGAATCTTGCGACCCACATCGCCGATGTCGTCGCCGAAATGGAGGCGCATCACGTGACCGACGCGATCCTCGTCGGGCACAGCTACGGCGGCATGGTGATCACCGGCGTCGCCGACCGCATCCCCGAAAAGGTGGACGCGCTGGTGTATCTCGACGCGCTGGTACCGCGCGACGGCGAATCGTGTTGGCACCTCGTCAACGACGAGGAGCGGCAGTGGTACCTCGACGTCGACGACACCGGTTACGGCGTCCCCCCGATGCCGTTCTTCGACCCACGCGCGAGCGCCCATCCCCTCGCGTCATTTCTCCAGCGGATCAAGCTGACCGAAGATGTGAACAGGTTCCGCCGCCGCGACTTCGTCTACGCGCTGAAATGGCCGGGAGATTCACCGCTCCGGCCCTCCTATGAACGCGTCCGCGACGACCCGAACTGGAACGTCCATGAACTCGACGGCGCCCACAACCTGATGCGCGACAACCCCGACGACCTGTTACGAATCCTGCGCGACGTCGCGAATCAGAGCTGACCGGTGCGGATCCAGTCGATCGCCATGTCGACGGGGTTCTGCGGATCGACGAACACCGCGAGCTTCGCGCCCGGCTGCATCCGTGCGCTGTGCATCTGCGCGACGACCTCGTCGAAGACGGCACCGTAGGGCTGCGTGCCGTCCTCCCGCTGGACCATCCCCTGGATCCGCAGCACCGGCGACATGTTCATGTACGACCCGACCTGCCAGATGCCCTCGACGGTGACGGTCGCGGGCAGGCCGGCGCCGTTCGTCAGCTGCGCATGCCGCATCATCTTCATGCCGATCTCCGAGGCGTCCGCAGCCTCGTGAATCCGGTTGGGGATGTCACCGATCTGGCCGAGGAACGACGACGGGCGGCCCTGCGACTCCAGGTACTGCTTGTTGGCGCCGTACATCCGGGCCCAGTCCTTGAACGGGTTGGGCATGTGGTCAGTCCCGGTCAGTAGCCGAGGAGCTTACGGAACTGCTGTCCGACGGCCATCGACTGGCCCATCCGCTGCACCCAGCCGTCGAGCGCCGCCTTCGTGTCGGCCGGGCTCCACCCCTTCTCCTGGGCGATGGCGATCATGCCGGCCTCGTCGGTGACGCCGCGGGCCTGTGCATCACGGGCCAACTGGGCGTAGTCCTCCAGCGAGATCCCGTTGATCGGCTGCCAGATCGGGTCGTCTCCCGCCACCGAGCGGGTCGACGGCCCGCCGAGGATGGCCGGGTCGATCGGTCCGGCGCCCTGAACGTGCACCCTGCCGTCACCCTGCTGGCCGGCCTGCGGCGCAAATGCCTGCCCTGCCTGCTGTGCTGCCTTCTTCGCCTTGTCGAAGAGTCCCATGGCGGAACGCTAACAGCGCAAATTGACGCCGGGTGGGGTAATGACCTACGCCCATTTCCCGAACTGGAACACGTTTCAGTTCTGCGTGGCGAGTCGGTACGCTAACCCGCGTGTCAGCATCCACGCAGCCCGCCATTGACGGGTGGTTCGCCAACGACGGGTCCGGGGCGCCGTATCTGATCGGCGGCAAATGCCATCAGTGCGGCACCTTCGTCTTCCCGCCGCGCGCCAACAACTGCCCCAACCCCGCCTGTGACGGCGACGAGCTCGCGCAGGTGCCGCTGTCGCGCCGCGGCACGCTGTGGAGCTACACCGAGAACCGGTATGCGCCCCCGCCGCCGTATCCGTCGCCGGATCCGTTCGAGCCCTTCGCCGTTGCCGCCGTGCAGCTGGCCGACGAGGGCCTGATCGTGCTGGGCAAGGTGGTCGAGGGAACGCTCGCCGCCGATCTGAAGGTGGGCATGGAGATGGAGTTGACCACCATGCCGTTGTTCGTCGACGACGACGGCGTCGAACGCGTCGTGCACGCATGGAGGATCGCCTCATGAGTCCCGAACCGCTGTACATCCTGGGTGCGGGCATGCACCCGTGGGGCAAGTGGGGCAACGACTTCACCGAGTACGGGGTTGCCGCGGCCCGCGCCGCGCTGGCCGAGGCCGGCCTGGACTGGCGGCAGATCCAACTGGTCGCCGGCGCCGACACCATCCGCAACGGCTATCCCGGCTTCGTGGCAGGGGCGACGTTCGCGCAGAAGCTGGGCTGGAACGGCGTGCCGGTGTCGTCGAGCTACGCGGCGTGCGCCAGCGGCTCGCAGGCACTGCAGAGCGCCCGCGCGCAGATCCTCGCCGGGTTCTGCGACGTCGCGCTGGTCATCGGCGCCGACACGACGCCGAAGGGCTTCTTCGCCCCGGTCGGCGGCGAGCGCAGGAACGACCCGGACTGGCAGCGGTTCCATCTGATCGGCGCCACCAACCCGGTGTACTTCGCGCTGCTCGCGCGCCGCCGGATGGACCTCTACGGCGCGACGCTGGAGGATTTCGCGGCGGTCAAGGTCAAGAACGCCCGCCACGGCCTGGACAACCCGAACGCCCGGTTCCGCAAGGAGACGTCGGTCGAGGACGTGCTGGCCAGCCCGATGGTCTCCGATCCTCTTCGGCTGCTTGACATCTGCGCCACCTCCGACGGCGCCGCCGCGCTGATCGTGGCGAGCAAGTCGTTCGCGGAGAAGCATCTCGGCTCACTCGAAGGGGTGCCGTCGGTGCGCGCGGTGAGCACGGTGACGCCGCGCTATCCGCAGCATCTGCCCGAATTGCCGGACATCGCAACGGATTCCACCGCGGTGGTGCCCGCACCGGATCGGGTGTTCAAGGATCAGATCCTCGACGCCGCCTACGCCGAGGCGGGCATCGGGCCCGAGGATCTGAGCGTCGCCGAGGTCTACGACCTGTCCACCGCGCTCGAATTGGACTGGTATGAGCATCTCGGCCTGTGCCCGAAGGGTGAGGCCGAGCAGCTGCTGCGCAGCGGCGCGACGACCATCGGCGGAAAGATCCCGGTCAACCCGTCCGGCGGGCTGGCGTGTTTCGGCGAAGCCATTCCGGCGCAGGCCATCGCGCAGGTCTGCGAGCTGACCTGGCAGCTGAAGGGTCAGGCCACCGGACGTCAGGTCGAAGGCGCGACGGTCGGCGTCACCGCCAACCAGGGTTTGTTCGGACACGGCTCGTCGGTCATCGTCGCGCGATAGTTTGACCGGGTGACCGCACCCGAAGTCGTTGAGGCACTCCCCTTCATCGACGGGATCGTCTACGGCGAAGGTCCCCGATGGCACGGCGGGCGACTCTGGTTCAGCGACGGACCCGCGGGCAAGGTGTACTCGGCGGGCGAGACCGGTGACCTCACGGTGGAGGCCGAGGTTGCGCATGCCTCGGGGCTCGGCTGGCTTCCCGACGGAACGCTCGTGGTGTCGGCGCTTATGGACGCCAAGGATCCACCACGTCGATACCGCACGGGAACGTCACCGCCACCTACGATCTGAGCGACATCGCATGGTCGACCAACGATCTCTTGGTCACCCCCGACGGGCGCGCCTATGTGGATCTTTACCTAGCTGGCGAGACCGGTTTGGTCGGCCAGATCGGCCTCGTCGACCGCGAAGGGGGCGTGCGCATCGTCGCGACTGGCCTCGCCTTACCTAACTGCCTCGGCCTGCTGCCCGACTCGACGGTCGTCGTCAGCGAGACCAACGGATCACGGATCCTCGCGTATCGCGGCTGAACCCGACGGGAGCCTCAGCGCGCCGAACGTATTCGCCGACCTCGGCGCGCAGCGCCACCCCGACGGTCTCTGCGTGGACGTCGAGGGTGGGGTGTGGGTCGGCTGCTACGACACCGGCGAGTTCCTCCGAGTCGTCCGGGGCGGCACTATCACGCACCGCGTTGCGATCGACCGTGGATGGGCGATCGCGCCCGGCTCTCGGCGGAGCCGACGGGCGCACGCTGTACATGGTCATCGACGAGACCACTTTCGAAGGCATCGTCGACCGGCGAGTCGACGGGATGGATCATGCAGGCGCGTGTCGACGTGCCCGGGGCCGGCTCGCCGTAGCGCTAGCCTTGGGTATGGCCGTTCCCGACGACTGGGCGCCGCGAGGCGTGCACGCTCCCGACTGAGGAACGTCCGCTGCGGGTGGCCGAGTTCGACGATCTGTTCGCGTATGTACTGCGGCACGAAACGGGTTCGAGCCCACGCGACTGGACTTGGTGATACCCGTCGACATCGAGGCGGCGGCGCGAGATCTGGCCCGGCGCGAGAGCGAATGCTGCTCGTTCTTCACCTTCGAGTTCGACTCGGCCGGCGTCGAGATCGTGATGCACATCGCTGTGCCGCCCGAGCAGATCGCGTGCTCGACGCCACGAGTCGCGAGGCGTTCGCGACGTGGCTGGCGAGCGTGCGCAAACCGTGTCGCACGTGTCGACCGCAGACACGCACGCTCGCGAAAAATGGGGGCGCTAGGCTAGGCCACGCCGAGGTAGGCGGCGCGAATGCTGTCGTCGGCCAACAGGTCTCGCGCAACGCCCGTCCCGGGTGACCTCGCCGGTTTCCAGGATGTAGGCGCGGTCCGACCGACTCAGCGCCTGCTGTGCGTTCTGCTCGACGAGCAGCACCGTGGTGCCCTGGGCGTTGATGTCGGCGATGATCTTGAAGATCTGGGAGATCACCATCGGCGCCAGGCCCATCGACGGCTCGTCGAGCAGCAGCACTCGTGGCCGGGCCATCAGCGCACGGCCGATCGCCAGCATCTGCTGCTCACCGCCCGACAGCGTGCCGCCGACCTGGCTGCGCCGTTCGGCCAGCCGCGGGAACGTCTCCAGCACCCAGTCCAGCCGCTCCTTGTGTTCCGCCTTGGACGGGAATTTCCGTCCGTAGCAACCCATTTCGAGGTTCTCCACGACCGTCATGCCGGGGAACACGCCGCGCCCTTCCGGCGCCTGCACCAGACCCTGGGTGACCCGATGGTGCGCCTTGACCTTGGAGATGTCGGCGCCGTCGAACCACACCGACCCCGACGTCAGCGGCAGCAGCCCCGAGATCGCCCGCATCGTCGTGGTCTTGCCCGCCCCGTTGGAGCCGAGCAGGGTCACCAGCTCGCCTTCTCGGACCACCAGCGAGATGCCGTGCAACGCACGGATGCGTCCGTACTGCACGACCATGTCGCGCACCTCGAGCAGAACCGGCCGTTCGTCACTGGCTGTCGTCATCGGGCACCCCCAAATACGCCGCGATGACCTTCGGGTCCTCGCGGATCTCGGCCGGCAGGCCGTCGGCGATCTTGCGGCCGAACTCCAGCACGACGATGCGGTCGGTGACGCCCATGACGAGCCGCATGTCGTGCTCGATGAGCAGCACGGTGTAGCCGTCGTCGCGGATCTTCTGGATCAGCTCGATCAGCGCGGCCTTCTCGCGTGGGTTGAACCCGGCGGCGGGCTCGTCGAGGCAGAGCAGCTTCGGCTCGGTGGCCAGCGCGCGGGCGATCTCCAGCCGCCGCTGATCGCCGTAGGGCAGGTTCTTGGCCTTCTCCTCGCCGCGGTGTGCCGATGCCCACGAAATGCAGCAGTGCCACCGAACGTTCGATCGCCGACTTCTCCTCGCGCCGGTGCCGCGGCGTCCGGACGCAGCGCCCCGGGCACCGAGGTGTAATGCCGTGCATCGGTGCCGACCATGACGTTCTCCAGCGCGGTCATCTCGCCCCACAGCCGGATGTTCTGGAACGTGCGGGCGATGCCGCGGCGGGTGATCTGGTGCCGCTTGATCCGGCCCAGCGGCGCACCGTCGAACGTCACCGTCCCAGAGGTGGGCCGGTACACCCCGGTGATCGCGTTGAAGCACGTCGTCTTCCCCGCGCCGTTCGGCCCGATCATGCCGAGGATCTCGCCGCGGCGGATGTCGAACGTCACCGCATCCAACGCGGCGAGGCCGCCGAACTTGACCGTCAAATCCTTGGTCTGCAAGAGAGTTTCGCCCTCTGTCGACCTGAATCTCGCGGTGCACACCCGCCAGTTCCTCGATGCTCATTTCGCCGGCTCCTTGTCCGCGGGCGCGGTCCGCAGCAGATCGCGCGCGGCCTTGCCGTAGGCCAGCAGTTGCTGACGGGCCGGGAACAGGCCCTGCGGCCGGAAGATCATCAGCACCACCAGCGCCAGCCCGAAGAACAGGTACTTCAGGTCGCCCAGGTTGATGCCGAGAAACTCCACGCCCAACAGCCGGTTCGGCAGATAGACGATGATGAACGCGCCGAAGACCACGCCCAGTTTGTTGCCCTGCCCACCGAGCACGACGGCGCACAGGAACAGCATCGAGTTGATGATGTTGAACGTCGGCGGCGCGACGAACTGCACCTGGCCGGCGTAGAGCGCGCCCGACAACCCGCCGATCGCCGCACCGATGACGAACGCCCACAGCTTGAACTTGAAGGTGTTGACGCCCATGACTTCCGCGGCGTCCTCGTCCTCACGAATGGCGACCCAGGCGCGGCCGACCCGGCTGCGTTCCAGGTTTCCGACGAGCAGCAGGATGGCGATCATCAGGATGATGCCCAGCCAGAACCACCAGGTGCCGTAGTCCGCGTTGCCCATGGAGTTACCGCTGGAGAACACGCCGTCGGGCAACCGCTCGCTCTCCCCGAACCGGGGGTAGGCCACCTCGTTGAGGCCGCGCGGACCGTTGGTGACGTCGGCGAGGTTGTCCGCCAGCAGCCGGATGATCTCGCCGAATCCGAGCGTGACGATCGCGAGATAGTCGCCGCGCAACCGCAGGGTCGGCGTGCCGAGGATGAGACCGGTCAGCGCGGTGATCGCCATCGCCAGCGGCACACACGCCAGCCACGCCCACTTCTCGTGTGAACCAGCCCGTCGGACCCATTTGGTTCCACGGGCTGTTGGGACTGGTCAGCAAGGCGACGGTGTAGGCGCCGACGGCGTAGAACCCGACGTAGCCGAGGTCGAGCAGACCGGTCTGGCCGACGACGACGTTGAGGCCGATCGCGATGATCGCGACCATCGCGAATTGCGCCATCGTGCCGCCGAAGCTGATGTTCGGGGTGTTGAGGAACGGCGGCGGGAACAGCGGCAGCAGTGCGAGCAGCCCGAAGCCGATGACGCCGAAGCCCCACTTCTGCACGCGGGACAGGCCATCCCACCACCGGCGCAGACCGTCGCCCGGCGCCATCAACTTGTCGGACCAGCTCGATGCGCCATCCGCCGTCGGCTTCTCGCTCGGTCTCATGCTCGTGCCTTCCCGAGGCTTTCACCGAGTATTCCGGTCGGCCGGATCAGCAGCACCAGAACCAGCAGAACGAACGCCACCACGTCACGCCACTGGGTGCCGAACACCGCCTGGCCGTAGTTCTCCATGATGCCGAGCAACAGGCCGCCGAGCAGAGCGCCGCGCAGGTTGCCGATACCGCCGAGCACCGCCGCGGAGAACGCCTTGATGCCCAACAGGAATCCGCCGGAGTAGATGATGCCCTGCGGCACCTTCAGCGTGTACAGCAGCGCGGCCGCGCCGGCCAGCAGACCGCCCAGCAGGAACGTCGTCATGATGATCCGTTCGCGGGACACGCCCATCAGCGTCGCGGTCGTCGGGTCCTGTGCGACGGCACGGATGCCGCGGCCGAACTTGGTCCGGTTGATGGCCATGTCGGTCAACAGCGCGAAAACCAGCGCGGCGGACACGATGACCAGCGTGACGTTGGAGACCGTCGCGCCGAAGATGGTGAACTGAGTCTTCGGTTGCATCAGGATGATCGGCTGCTGCGCGTTGCTGCCGCCGTAGCCCGTGATGATCTTCGGCAGCACGAAGTGGACGAACTCCTGCAGCACGAACGACATGCCGATCGCGGTGATCAGAAACGTCAGTGACCGCGCGCCGCGTCTTCGCAGCGGCCGGTACGCGATGAATTCCAGACCGACCGCCGCCGTCCCCGACACCAGCATCGCGAAAAGCATTGCGACGCCGAGATAGAGCACCGTCAGCGCGACGCCCTTCTCGTAGTCGTTACCGCTGGGCGTGAAGCCCAGGATGATGTCGAGGCAGAAGTACGCGCCGAACATGCCGAGCATGAAGATCTCGGAGTGCGCGAAGTTGATCAGCCGCAGCACGCCGAACACCAGCGTGTAGCCGACCGCCACCAGGGCGTAGATCGCACCCCACGACAGACCGTCGATCGTCAACTGCCAGAAGCCGTTTCGCAGGCCTTCTAGGTTGAAGTTGATGTTGGCGGCCAGGCAGGCGTACTGGTCGACGCACTCGTGAATCATCCGGCGGCGGCTCCTCGCGAAAACACTCTACTCACGAGAACGCGCCCGAGCCCTAGGGTCTCGGACGCGTCCTCGATCAGTGCGCTACTGGACCTTGTAGATCCAGATCAATGTGGTGGTCAGCTCACCGGTGGGGGTCCACTGGTACTTGCGGCCGACACCCTGCCCGTTGTAGGTGCGCACGAACTCCAGCAGGTCCGGCCGGGTGATCTTGCCGGAGTCGATGCCCTTCAGCATGATCGTGCCGAGGTCGTAGCCCTCGACGCTGTATGTCCCGGGATCGGCGTTGAACGCCTTCTTGTACTCCTCGGCGAACGCGGCGGGCGCCGGGGTGCACGGGCACGACAGGATGGCGTCCTTGGACGCTTCACCGGCCTGCTTGACGAACTCCGGATCCTTGGTGCCGTCCGCGCTGACGAACGTGCCCTCGAATCCGCCGTCCTTCAGCTGCTGAGCGAACGGTGCCGCCTCGGCGTAGTACCCGCTGTAGAAAAGAGAGTCGGGACTGGCGCCCTTGACCTGCGTCACCGCGGCCGAGAAGTCCTTGTCACCCTTCTTCACCGAGATGTTGCAGGCGGAATCGGCAACCGGACCGAGCGTGTCGCGCACTACCGTCGCGAGCCCGAGGCCGTAGTCGGTGCTGTCGTCGACGACGCACACCTTTTTGTTGCCCAGCGTGTTCTTCAGGTAGTTCGCGACCGCTTGACCCTGCTGACCGTCATTTCCCAGTCCGCGGAAGAACGTCTTCCAGCCCTTCTCCGAGAGCGTGACGTTGGTCGCCGACGCGGTGGCCGCGACCAGGCCGGCCTGGTTGTACACATCGCCGGTGGCGTTGGTCTCGCCGGAGAACGCCGGGCCGATCAGGCCGATGGTGAAGGCGTCGTTGATGATCTGCGGTGCGACCTGGCGTGGCCTTCTGCGGATCACCTTCGGTGTCGAACGTCTTCAACTGCACCTGGCAGCCGGGATTGGCGGCGTTGTGCTTGTCGACCGCCAGCTGGATGCCGTTCTTGATGTTGATGCCCAGCGCGGCATCGGGGCCGTTGAGGGCGCCCGCCATGGCCAGGGACACCGGCGGGCACTGCGCCTTGCCGTCGCCGGCAGGATCGGCAGCCGCAGTGGCGTCTGGCGGCTTGATCTCTGCGCCGTTCTCGTCGATCGGAACCTGCTCGACGATCTTCAGGTCGGACTGCGCCTCACCGCCGCCTCCCTCGCCGCTCGGCTCGGACTGTTGTTGGCAGCCGGCTATGCCGAGCACAATCAAACCTGCGCTACCGATAGCAAATGCATTCCGTGCCACGCGACCGCGCACGTTTCACCTCCGGGTCAATGTTTTCGTCGGCGTCGCCACCCCACCCCAGTTCGACGTGGGCGGCGATGCTTCGGGACGACCATAGCCAACGCATGGCCGGAGTGCGTGATGTTGAAAAACCCGCAGGAACTATCCGGTGTCCGACTCGCGCCAAACTGCGCCGTCGGAAACGCAGTATTTACGGTTCGCCGTGGGAATTCCCTAGTTTGACGGCGAGGCGTCCTTGGGCGTGTCGAGGGTTTCCAGCACGACCTCGGCGACGCGCTTCATCGTGGTCCGCCGATCCATCGCGGCGCGCTGAATCCATTTGAACGCCTCGGGTTCGGTCATCCCCTGCTTGGACTGCAGCAAACCCTTGGCGCGCTCGACGAGCTTGCGCGTCTCCAACCGGTCCCCAAGCGCCGCCACTTCCTGCTCCAGCGCCGTGATCTCGCTGAATCGGCTTACCGCCACCTCGATGGCAGGGATGAGGTCGGTGATGTTGAACGGCTTGACCAGGTAGGCCATGGCGCCGGCGTCGCGTGCCCGTTCGACGAGCTCACGCTGGCTGAACGCGGTGAGGATGACGATCGGGGCGATGCGCTTGCTGGCGATCTCGGAGGCGGCGTCGATGCCGTCGCGGCGGGGCATCTTGACGTCCATGATCACCAGATCCGGCTTCAGGCTCTCGGCCAGATCGACGGCCTCCTGCCCGTCGCCGGCCTCACCGACGACCTCGTAGCCCTCCTCGCGCAGCATCTCGGCCAAGTCCATCCGGATGAGCGCCTCGTCTTCGGCGACGAGGACACGGCGTGGTTTTTCGGCGTCGGCTCCTGACCCGGTCATGGCTGCCATTGTGGCGGTAGCCGCTGGGGTCAGCGACCTCGGGGCATTCTCTGTGGTCGAAAGCCGCGCGAAACGACGCGCGCGGATCCCAACGGGTACGTCCACGCCAGATAAGTGCCCGAGGTGGGACTCGAACCCACACGGTGTTGCCACCACCGGATTTTGAGTCCGGCGCGTCTGCCATTTCGCCACTCGGGCATGCGGAGGAGCAAGGCTAGGGTACGCGAGCGGCGATCGTCCACCTCAGTCCGTCGGGGCGGCCAGATCCGCCGACACCCCACGACAGCCTCGGCGATCGGATTTACATCGCTGGCGCATCCGGAAATTACCGCCAAGACTGCGAGAACATCCCCTGACCAGCGGTAGACTCGCTCCCAGACTGCTGGGGGCGCCATGGGGACATACGCGTCGACCATCCGCGAAAACGGCGATGTCGACCCCTTGATGTACCTCTGGTGCGGCCTGCTCTTCCTCGCCCTCCTGATCTTGGGTTTGGCGGCGTGGAAGGCAGTCCACTGGCTCCGGGACAAACTCGACGCGGTTGCGGTAGGGCGGGCGGATCTGGACAACATCGGAGATCAGGAGCCCGACTTCGCGGTCACTACCGGATTCGAGGGTGAATGGCTCGCGTCACCAATCGACGGTTTCTCCGGTGCAAATACGTCGACTGACATGGCAGGGATGAACACGCGGGAGTCAGAAGAGTTCTTGTTGATCTACGGCTCTAGCAAGCAACGTCGAGCCATCAAGGCACGTCGAGCTGCCCGCGCGCGGGCGCAGAACCACGGCAAGCGCCGATAGCTCGTCCACCGAGGGGCCCTACGAAACCGCTGTCGGCACCGCCTCAGCCTCCTGACCTCCGCTGCGACGATCCCATTCGGCCATCAATTCGGGACTGGTCGGCTTGCTCAGCAGGCTGCCCGCCACGAAGACGACGAGTCCGGAGGCCAGGCCCCAGTAGATCGGCTCGTTGGCCTCGATGCCGTAGATGAACATGGCCACCAGCGTCGCCAGGGTTCCGACGGCCATCGCCCCGAGCGCCCCGACGATGGTGGCGCGCCGCCAGATCAGCCCGCCCAGGATCGGCACCAGCAGGCCGCCGACGAGGATGTCGTACGCGATCGTCAGCGCGTTGACGACGTCCTGGAGCACACACGCGATCGCGACCATCAGCAGGCCGAAGCCGGCGACATAAAGCCGGTTGTTGCGAAGGTGGTCGTGCTCGCTGCCCCCTTCGATGTCGCGCTTGAGCAGCCGGGCGACGATGTCCTGGCTGAAAACGGTGGCCGTCGCGATCAAGGCACCGCTCGAGGTGGACATCACCGCGGCCAGCGCGGCGGCCAGCACCAAGCCGGCGAGCACCGGTGGCAACTGCATCTCCACCAACGCCGCGAACGCGTCGTCGCGGGACTCGAGCGCGGGCAGCAGCACCTTGGCCGCCATCCCGATCACCGCTCCGGCCACCGCGTACAGCAGGCAGTAGACGCCGGACACCGCGCCGGCCCACCGGGCCACACCCGGACTGCGGGCGGTGAAGACGCGCTGCCAGATGTCCTGGCCGATCAGCAGGCCGAACGTGTAGATGACGAAGTACGTCAGGATCCTGTCGCCGCCGATCCCGGTCAGCGAGGTGGCGTCCGCGGGCAGCTTCTCTGCGAGACCGGAGATTCCGCCGGCCTTGTACAGCGCGACCGGCAGCAGGATGAAGAAGATGCCGATGGTCTTGACGACGAACTGCACGAAGTCGGTCAACGTGATCGACCACATCCCGCCGAGCACCGAGTAGATGATCACGACGCCGCCGCCGAGAATGATGGCGGGCACCCGGCCGATGTCGAACAGCGCCCCGAAGATCGTCGAGTACGCGATCGTCGAGGTCACCGACAGCATCAACGTATAGCCGAACATCACCACCCCGGACAGCACGGAAGAACCTGGGCCATAACGGAGTTCGAGCATCTGGCTGACCGTGTAGACGCGGAGCCGCTGGATCCGACCCGCGAACAGCAGGCTCAGCAGCAGGATGCCGACGCCGATCGCGAACACCAGCCACATGCCCGAGATGCCGAACTGGTACCCGAGGCCGACGCCGCCGATGGTCGACGCGCCGCCGAGCACGATGGCCGCCATCGTCCCGGAGTACAGCGCAGGGCCGAGCCGGCGGCCGGCGACCAGGAAGTCGGATTGCGTTGTGGCCCTGCGTTTACCCCAGAAGCCGAACGCGATCATGCCCACTAGGTAGATGACGACAATCGCGATGTCCATGGTTCAGGTCCTTTCAGCGGATGTCGAAGTGGATGAGCGTTGGTCCGTCGGCGTCGAGTGCGCCGCTGACGAGTCCGGTGAGGTCTGCGGTCGAGGTGGTGCGCACCCCGTGCGCACCCATGGCGACCGCGAGCGCGGCCAGGTCGGGCGTGCGTAGTTCGACCCCGATCGGCGGAATGCCGCGGGCGGCCTCCTGGTCCTTGATTTCCTGATAGCCGCCGTTGTCCACGACGATGACCGGTACCGGAAGATGTTGTTCGACAAGGGTTATCAGCTCCTGGACGGAGAACATCAACGCGCCGTCGCCGAGCAGCACCGCCGCCGGGGCTTCGGGTCGCGCGATCGAAGCGCCCAGCCCGGCAGGCAGGCCGTAGCCGAGGGTGGCGTAGCCGGGCGAGTAGCAGAACCGGCGCGGCGCCGGCACGTCGAAGAAGTGCACGGAGCCGAAGTAGGTCACCTGGGAACTGTCCCCGCACAGCACCGAATCGGCGGGCAGCGCCGCGCGGACCGCGGCGTTGACTTCGGCGTAGAGACCTGCGTCGGACATGGCCTCCTCGCGGCACGCCGTGCGCAACGCTGCCGCCCGCCCGGGGTCGTGCGCGGACAGGCCGTGCGGCAGCGCGGCCGACAACGCTGACAGCGTGGCGGCAGCGTCACCGAGCAGCGCGTGATCGGCGGGACAGTTCTTGTCCAGCTGTGCCGGTTCGATGTCGCACCGGATCACCGTCCGCCCACGAATCTGCCCGCCCCACAGATCAGAATCCCCCAGTTCGGTGCCGACCAGCACGAGAGCATCGCTGTCGGCGGCGGCCTTCTGCAGGGCACGCAGCCGGATGGATGCACCGACCGACAGCGGGTGCGACTCGTCGAGGGCCCCCTTGCCGTTGACGGTGGTGGCGACCGGCGCGCCAAGCGCCTCGGCGAGCGCGGTCACCTCGGCTTGCGCGTCGACGGCGCCACCCCCGACGATGAGCATCGGCTGCTCGGCCGCGGCCAGCACGTCCGCCGCTCGACGGACGCGGTCTGGATCCGCCTGTGGTGCAGCGACTTCCGTGCACTCTTCGGTATGACCGGACCAGCCCTGCTCGAGCACGTCGTAGGGCACCTCGATGTGGACGGGCCGCGGCCGACCACCGCGAAAGCTGCCGAACGCTTCGGTCACCGCGGCGGCCGCCTCGTCGGCGCTGTTCACCCGTCGGCTCCACCGCACCAGCTGATCCATGGCGCCCAACGGGTTCTTGGCTTCGTGCAGTTGGCCGAGGTCGCTGCCCTCGGCGGCCCCGGTGGGAAGACCCGACGACAGAATGAGCATCGGCTGTGATTCGGCGTAAGCCGTAGACGCCGCGGTCATCACGTTGGTGAGGCCGGGTCCGCTTGTGGTCACCGCGACGCCGGGTCGGCCGGAGACCCGGGCGAAGGCTTCGGCCGCATAGCCGGCACCCTGTTCGTGGCGCGGCGTGATCGCGCGGATTCCGTTTCCCGGCAAGTGCCTGAAGATCTCCAGGTTATGGGTGCCGGGGATGCCGAAGACCGTGTCGACGCCGTGCACGGCAAGGGATTCGACGACGGCGGCCCCGCCGTTGCGATGATCGCTCATTTCCGCGCCGCCAATACCGACAACAGCTCATAGGCGACGTGTGCCGCGGCGATACCGGTGATCTCGGCGTGATCGTATGCGGGCGCCACCTCCACGATGTCGGCGCCGACGATGTTGGTGCCCACCAGGTTTCGCAGGCAGTGCAACAGTTCGCGGCTGGTCATGCCGCCGGCCTCCGGGGTACCGGTGCCGGGTGCATGCGCCGGGTCGAGCACGTCGATGTCGATCGAGACATACACGGGCGCGTCGCCGAGGCGGGCACGCATCCGCTCGATCACCGTGGGGAGGCCGTCGAGTTGCACATCATCGGAGCCGATGACCTGGAATCCCAGCACGCGGTCGTCGGACAGGTCCGTGGGTGCGTAGAGCGGGCCACGGATGCCGACATGCAGGCAGTGTTCCGGGTCGAGCAGGCCTTCCTCGCTGGCTCTCCGGAACGGGGTGCCGTGTGTGAACGGCGCCCCGAAGTAGGTGTCCCACGTGTCGAGGTGAGCGTCGAAGTGCAGGACGGCAATCGGGCCGTGGTCTCGATGCAGCGAGCGCAGTAGGGGCAGCGCGATCGTGTGGTCGCCGCCCAGGGTGATCAGTTTCGTGCCGCCGTCGCGCAGCTCGTCTGACGCGCGTTCGATGGTGGTGATCGCCTCGGCGATGTCGAACGGGTTGACCGCGATATCGCCGGCGTCGGCGACCTGTTGCGCGCCGAACGGCTCGACGTCCAACCGCGGGTGGTAGGGCCGCAGCAGCTTGGACGCCGCGCGGATGTGCCCGGGCCCGAACCTGGCGCCCGGCCGATAGGAAACGCCCGAGTCGAACGGGATGCCGACGACCGCGACATCGGTCTGCGTCACCTCGTCGGTTCGGGGAAGACGGGCGAACGTCGCCGGGCCCGCGTATCGCGGCACCTGGGTGGCATCAACCGGTCCGATCGGCTTCTTCGACGTCATGCGAAACAGGTTTCCCGACCGTGCTGCCCGTCGATATGGCCAATTTGTCCAACAGGTACGCGAATAGTTGGACACTATGTCCATGCTGACCGTCGCGGACCTCGTCGCCGACCCCGAACTCGGTTTGCAGCTGGTCGCGGGGCATCCCGGCAGCGGCCGCGAGATCGAGGCCGCCGCGGTTTCCGAACTGGCTCACCCCGGCCCGTGGCTGCAGGGCGGCGAGCTGCTGCTGACCATCGGCTTCCTACTCCCCTCCACCGCTGACGGCTGCCGGTCCTACCTCGCCGAACTCAATGCCGCAGGAGTGCGGGCCGTCGGCCTGGGACTGGGCGCTGAACTTCCCCACCAATGCGCACCTGCGGCGCTGATCGTCGCCGCCGACGACATCGGCATGCCCCTGCTGACGGTTCCCGATCCCGTCCCGTTCATCGCGGTGACCAAGGCGGTGTTCGCGTACCGCGCCCGCGAAGAGCGCCATCATCTCGAATGGGTGCTGCAGACGCAGCGGGCACTCACCGCGGCCGCGGTTACGCCGGGCGGACTGCTCGGCATCCTCGCCGCGCATCGCGAGGCCACCGGACGCACCGGCGTCGTCGTCGATCTGCTCGGCCGCGTGCTGGCCGAATCGGATCCCGGCGGCGAGCGGCTCGTGACGCTGCTGTCCGGGCGCTCGACACGGTTCGAGACCAGGGCCTACACGCCGCGGCGGCAGACATCAGCGACGGGCGCCGCCGCGAGCTACACGCGTTGGGCGCCCGCCGATTACGGGCATGGCTGTTGATCGACGGTCCGGCCGAGCAGCCCGCGGCCCATCAGGTTTCCGGCGACCTTGTCTCACTGCTTTCGCTGGAGCTCGAACGTCGACACGGCCTGAACACCGGGCAGCGGCGCGCGCGGGCACAGGTGCTCGACAGGCTGGCCCGCGCCACCGTCGACGATGTCGTCGCGGCACGGTGGCTGACCTCAATCGGCCTACCCGACGCCGACCTACGCGTCGCCGCCGTCGCGGCACCCGAGGACGCCGAAGACCTCGCGGCAGACCTGCTGATCACCTTGCCGGATGCGCTCGTGCGCGTCGTCGGAGACGTGGTCGAGCTGGCCGCTCCTCTGGACACCGACCTGCCGGCGGTGCTCGGCACGCTCGCCGCGGACAGGGCGGCAGGGATCGGCATCGCGGTGCGACCCGGCGCGCTGGTCGTGTCGCTGCGCCAGGCCCGCTCGGCGTTGCCCGCCAGCCGTGTCCAGGGCCGGCACATGCATGCCGAGGAGATCGCGAGCAGTCGATTGCTGCTCAACGCCGTCGGCGCGCAGTCCCTGCAGGCGTACGCCGATGCGGTGCTCGGTCCGCTCGACGCGACCGACCGCGCCGACGACCTGCTCCGCGGGTTGGCGGTCTTCCTCGAGCACAACGGCCACTGGGGAGCCGCGGCCGGTGCATTGCGGGTGCATCGACACACGATGCGCAACCGTGTCGAGACGATCGAGCGGCTAACCGGGCGTCGGATGGACTTTGCGCAGGATCGCCACGAGCTGTGGCTCGCATTGCGGGCCAGGGACGCCGCGCGGATGTCGGCTGTCTAGTTCGTCGTCGGCGAAATCCAGGTCGGCAAATTCGGCGGGGCTAGGCTTGATCACGTGGTGGTCAAGATGCGACCCATCTGCGTGCCCGAGGCGACGATGGACAGCGTCTCCAGTCGCGCCCGCCACTACACCGACAGCGCGGCCAGGCACCGGCGGGTGCTGAACCTGACCGCGATGATCAGCGCCGCCATCACCGCCTTCTTCGGGATCCAAGGACTGTTCCTTGGCATGGACTGGTGGGTCTCGCTCGTCAACCTCGGCAGCGCAGTCGTCTTCGTGATGATCCCGCGGCTCTGCGGAATGGGCGAGATCGTCGCACCGCTGGTGTTCTTCGTCGTCTCCTACGCCACCATCGTCGTGCTGTGCATACATCTGGGCACGGGGTCAGGGCTGCAGTTCTATTTCGTCGTCGCCGCCGCGATCGTGTTGGTCGTTCTCGGGGTCGACCACATCGTGCTTGCTTGCGTTCTTGCGGCGGCCGGTGCCGTGACGGTCATCATGCTCGAACTGTTCGTCCCCAACGACACCGGAACACAGCCGCCGTGGGCCTTCAAGACCTCGTTCATCCTGACGGTGATCACCGCATGGATTCTCGTGATCGCGACCATCTGGTACGCGCTGCGCGAGATCCGCCGCGCACGAGAGGCGATGGAGGCGGAGTACGAACGCTCCGAACGGCTGCTGGCCAACATCCTGCCCGCCTCGATCGCCGAACGGCTGAAAGACCCGTCCCGCAACATCATCGCCGACAAGTACGACGACGCATCCATCCTGTTCGCCGACATCGCCGGATACACCAAGCGCGCCAGCGACACCGCCCCCGCCGAGCTGGTGCGGTTCCTCGACCGCCTCTACACCGACCTCGACGCCCTCGTCGACCGGCACGGCCTGGAGAAGGTCAAGACCAGCGGGGACTCCTACATGGTCGTCAGCGGTGTGCCCGAACCACGGCCCGACCACATCGAGGCGCTTGCCTGCCTGGCGCTGGACATGGCCGACGCCGTCGCCGACCTCAAGGATCCGCAGGGGCGGGAGGTTCCGCTGCGGATCGGCCTCGCGGCCGGACCGGTGGTCGCCGGCGTCGTCGGCGCGCGCAAGTTCTTCTACGACGTCTGGGGCGACGCGGTCAACGTCGCGTCACGGATGGAGACCACCGACGTCGAGGGGCGCATCCAGGTGCCACACGACGTCTACGAGCGCCTCAACCATGCCTTCCTGCTCGAGGAGCGCGGCGACATCGACATCAAGGGCAAGGGCGTCATGCACACCTGGTACCTGGTCGGGCGCCGTGACGATCACGCGGTGCGCAGCGCCGTCGAACAAGGCGACGCGGTCGCGGGCCGCTCCTAACCGCGCAGTCGGATCAGACCTTGCGGTTCTCCGACTTGATCAGCCAGGCCAGCTTCTCCAGGCCGTCGATCAGCTGGTGCAGGATGTCGGCGGTGCTGGGGTCCTCCGCGTCGACGGCGTCGTGCACGGTGCGCATCGTGTCGACGGCGGCGTAGATACGCGCGGTGATCAGGTCGACGACCTCGTCGGTGCTGTGCTCGTACGCCGGGAACTGCGGCAGCGTGCTGCCTGACCGCGACGGTGTCCGATCGGCCGTCCGGCACGGCATCCAGGGCGCGCATCCGCTCGGCGACGGTGTCGCTGGCCTCGCGGGCGAAGTCGACGAGTTCGTCGAGTTGCAGGTGCAGATCGCGGAAGTTGGTTCCGACGACGTTCCAATGCGCCTGCTTGCCCTGCAGGTGCAGTTCGATCAGATCGACCAGGACCCGCTGAAGATTCGCGCTAGCTCCGGTGATGCCTGAAAGCCCTGGACTTCTGTTTCGGTGCGACGTGTCGTTTGTGTGCCCATGACTTCTTCAACCTCCCTTAATCTGGATTGATTCCAGTTTACTCGGCAATGCTTTCCAGTTTAGCTGTGCTGCCATCCGGGCTGCCGCTTCCTGCTGGTCCTGCTTCTCGAGCAGCCGGGCATAGCCGGCCCCCATACCGAGCAGCACCAAACCGACGACGATGAACACCACGACCCGGAAGATGCCGTCGAGCGTGCCGAGGTCGAACAGAAACAGCTTCGCCATCGCCGCGGCGACCAGTGCCAACCCGGCGCCGATCGGCAGGGATCGATCCGCCCGCGGCACCCGTGCCGCGTAGATGAACAGCGCCGCGGCCAGCGCGATCCAGCAGATGGTCGCGGCCATGTGGCCGGCGAAGAAACCGCCGCCCTTCGCCGCCGACCAGCACGCCTGCGGTGACAGTGAACGTGGTGATCGCGTAGACGACCACGACAGCGGCGCCGGCCAACACGCGCGGAGTCCCTGCCCGACCACCACACCGATCACCGCCGCGAACGCGATCAGCAGCAGGCTGGCGATCAGGGTCGACACCCCGGCTCGCCGGGCCCGGCGCGGTCGCCTCGACCAGCGTGCTCGGCGGTGCGTAGCTCAGGTAGAAGCCCGCGCCGAAGACGGCGAAGCCGAGCGCGGCCCACCTCGCGACGGCGGCGCGGCGACCCGCGACGGCCACCACCACCGCCATCGCCAGCAGGACGGGGCCTGCGACGTGGCCGTCGAACGCGACCAGCACGGCGATCAGCGCCGAGATCGCCGAAAGCGCGGCCCAGATCTGCCGCACGATGCCGTCGACCCCGTTCAACCGATCGCCGATGAGCACGATCGACAGCAGCGCCGCGGAAAGGGCGGCAGCCATCAGCGCGGCGACCACCCTGTCGACGGCCAGCGCCGCGCATAGCACGGGCACCACGCCCGCGGCGGTCAGCAGGGCCATCAGCACCCGGTTGCCGGTCTGCGGCAAAAGGATGAGCGCGCCGACGATGGCCAGCACCGCCGCGATGCCGCACGCACCTGCCAGCCAGCGATCGCGCCCGTCGTCGAAATAGACCGCGACCAGCGCCACCAACAATGGAAGTGTGCTTGCAGCGGTGCGGGCGCAGTGCATCCAGATCCAGTCCTTGCCCAGCTGCACCGGCAACGAGGCGGCCGACAGCGCCAGCATGAAGCCCACCAGCAGCAGCGTGATGCCGCCGGTCACGACGGGCGCCAGCACGAGCAGTGGCACCAGCACCAGCAGCCCGAGGTGATTCGGAGTCCCAGCGCCGGGCAAGGGTCAGGCCACCGCCGCCGATGACCGCGGCGATGACGAGGCCGATCGGGGCGGACACCCAGCCGTAAATCGTTGTCATGGCGATGACGTCCATGTACGCGGCCGCGACACCGGTGGCCGCAAGTGCGATCGCACCGACCCGTCCACCGGGTCGCGCGTACAGCCACGCGGCGGCGCCGACCAGCGCGGCGGCCAGCACCGCGCCGGCAGCGACGCGAATCTCCGGACGCAGGATGCCGGCCTGGGCCGCGAGCACCAGCAACAGCACGACCCCGATCAGTGTGACCGCCACACCGGCGACGGCGAGCAGCTTGCCGATCCAACCCTCGTCGCGGGCCGGCTTCGCGACCGGCGGAAAAGGCGGCGTTGGCGGAGCCGCCGGTGGTGTCGGCGCCGCAGTCAGGCGGTGGCGGCGCGTACCGCTGGGCGTACTGCGCCTGCGGATACTGCGGCTGCTGATACTGCGGCCAGTACGGCGCACCGGCGCGGCGCGGTGGCGCCGCCAGCACCCGGTCCAGGTCGTGAGGTCCGTCGAGACCCGCGCCATGTATTGCGAGATTGCGGCGAAATCCGAGGACAGCCGGGCAATGACGGCGCGATGGGGTTCGGTCATGGCGAACATCGTCGCGCGATGACGGGGTATCCGGATGAGTAGGACTACTCGGCTATTCCTTGTCCTTGTCCAGGCCGTGTTCGATCGCGTACCTGGTCAACTCCACGCGGTTGGCGACCTGAAGCTTGCGAAACGTGGCCTGTACATGGTTCTCGACCGTGCGGTGGCTCAGCGACAGGCGGTCGGCGATCTGCTTGGCCGTCAGGCCCTTTGCGACGTGGCGCAATATCTCGGTCTCACGCTCGGTCAGGCTTGGCACCGAAGTGTCAGCTGGGCCCGCCTACTGATCTGAGCGATGCGCCGGTACTCCCCGAGCACCAGCCCGGCCAGCCCCGGGGTGAACACGGCGCGGCCCTCCGCGGTGGCCCGCACCGCGTCGCAGAGTTCCTTCTTCGACGCGCTCTTCACGAGATACCCTGTGGCACCGGCCTTTACCGCTTCCAACACGTCTTCGTGTTCGTCTGATGCGGAGAGCACCAGGATGCGCGACGACGGCGACACCGCCAAGACCTCCGCGGTGGCCTGCGCACCGTCACCGTCGGACAGTCGCATGTCCATCACCACCACGTCCGGAAGCACGACCGCGGCCCGGCGACGCGCCGTCGCCACACCATCAGCGGTCGCCGCCACCGTGAAGCCCTCCTCGGCGAGGTCGCGGGCCACCGCGTCGCGCCAGATGGGATGGTCGTCGACCACCATCACTTTCGGGAAACTGTCAGTTCCCATTCCGTCCCACATCCCGGCCCAGTGTTGAGCTTCGCACTCCCACCCAGCCAATTCATACGTCCGACAATCGATTTGGCAATACCCACGCGGCCCTCACCGACCGCCTCATCCAGGCGGCCGTCCGGGATGCCGACGCCGTCGTCACGGATGCTCACCGTGACCGAGTCGCCTAGGTCTTCCAGTAACACGTACGCGTGGGCATCGTGTCCGGCATGCGCGGCGGCGTTGTCCAATGCATTGGCCGCCGCAGCGTAGAGCTCCTCCGCCACTTCCCCGTCCAACAGCACGGGGTCGGCAGGCACGCTCACCGACACCCGGTCCGAAGCGCGCTGACGTAGCAATGCGCCCACGTCGGTTTTAGCTCCCGCTCGGGGTTCGGCGTCGGCCGTGCTGACCAGCCGCCGCAACGCACGCTCCTGCTCCCCCGCCAACTCAGCCAATTCCGCTGTCTCCCCGCCGATTTCTCGGCCGCGGCGGGACACCAGCGCCAGCACCTGGATCGCCCCGTCATGGACCTGCCGCGACAACCGCTCCCGCTCCTGATGCGAGGCGGCGATACGCGCGGCCTGTTCGAGATCGGCATGCGCGCGGCGTGCGGTCTGGGCGGCCATGCCGACCGCCAGCCCGACCGCCAGCTCGATGACGATCGTCGCATTGCGGCCCAGGTCGAAGTTGATGAAACCCTTCACGATCGTGGTGGCGATCATCACGACGACACCGGCCAGCATCCCGCCGATGGGCCCGAGCACGATCGCGGCCGAGATCGTTGCGTTGGTGGCCCACAGCGTCGTCGGCCACGACTGGTTGTCGAGCGCCCACTGGTCGGAGGCGACCACCTCGGTGGACAGGATCAACGCCACCACGACAACCACTTCGGCCACTACCCACGACGGCGCGCCGACCGAAGCCCTGCAGATAGGCAACGGCGCACGCCGCGCTCCACCCGATCAGCACCGCGAACAGCGCCCATCCGATCGCGGGCCGATCCAGGTCGGGATTGACCGCGATCTGAAAGCCCATCGCGTAAATGCAACTCAGCAGCCGGAACACCTGCGCGGCGCGCCACAGCGGCGTGGCTGGATCCGGCGAACGGCGCCGGCACTACAACACCTTGGACAGAAACGCCTTCGTCCGTTCGTGTTTCGGATTCGCGAGCACCTCGCGGGGCGGACCGCTCTCGACGACCACACCCTCGTCCATGAACACCAGATTGTTGGCGACCTCGCGGGCGAACCCCATCTCGTGGGTGACCACCACCATCGTCATGCCTTCGGTGGCAAGCTTTTTCATGACCTCGAGCACTTCGCCGACCAGCTCGGGATCCAGCGCCGAGGTGGGCTCGTCGAACAGCATCAGCTTCGGGTTCATCGCCAGGGCGCGCGCGATCGCCACCCGCTGTTGCTGACCGCCGGACAGCTGCGCAGGATAGGCGTCGGCCTTGGCGGACAGGCCCGACCTGATCCAGCAGATCCTTGCCCCGCGCGACCGCAGCATCCTTCTTGACGCCGCTTGACGTGGATCGGCGCCTCGATGACGTTCTCCAGCGCCGTGCGGTGCGGGAACAGGTTGAAATGCTGGAACACCATGCCGATGTCGCGGCGCTGCTTGGCGGCGTCGCGCGGCGACATCTCGTGCAGCTTGTTGCCCCGCTCCCGGTAGCCGATCAGCTCGCCGTCGACATACAGGCGGCCCGCATTGACCTGCTCGAGATGGTTGATGCAGCGCAAGAACGTCGACTTGCCCGAGCCGGACGGCCCGACCATGCACAGCACCTCGCCCTTGCCGATCTCCAGCGTGATGCCCTTGAGGACATGCAGTGCGCCGAAGCTCTTGCAGACCTCTTCGGCCTTCACCATCGGCGTCATGCGCCCTCACCTCCTCCTCCCGGTGCGCCCGTCCCTTGAGCCTTCGCCAGCACCTCGAGTTGCTTGGTCGTCAGCTTTCGCGACGCACCGCGCGAGTAATAGCGCTCCAGGTAGTACTGGCCGACCATCAGGATGCTGGTGACCACCAGATACCAGAACGCCGCCACCATCAGCAGCGGCACGGGCTCGAATTCGCGCGCGGCGATCTCGCGGGAGGTGATGCCGTACAGGTCCAGCGTGAAGGGCACACCCGTGACCAGCGACGTGGTCTTCAGCATGCTGATGACCTCGTTGCCGGTCGGCGGGATGATCACCCGCATCGCCTGCGGTAGCACTGTGCGGCGCATCGTCATCCCCCACGACATGCCCAGCGCCGTCGACGCCTCGGCTTGCCCCTCGGGCACGGAACTGATTCCGGCGCGGATGATTTCGGCCATATAGGCCGACTCGTTGAGCGCAAGGCCGATGATGGCCAACACGAACGGGAAGGACAGGGCCTGAAGGTCGAACTGGAAGAGATGCGGACCGAACGGCACGCCGAACTGGATCGTGCTGTAGATGACCGGGACCAGCCCCCAGAACACCAGCTGCACGTACACCGGGGTGCCGCGGAAGATCCACAAGTACACCCAGGACACCGATTTGAACACCGGGTTGGGTGACAGGCGCATCACCGCCAGGAGCACGCCGAGCACGATCGCGATGACCATCGAGTAGACGGTCAGCTGCAAAGTGTTGACCAAACCGACCGCTGAGTACGCGCGTCATTGAAGAGGTACTCGCGGAAGACCGTACCACCGGAAGGCCGGGTTGGTGGCCGCGCCGTAGAGGAACAGCGCGACCATGACGACGATGACGACCGCCGCCACCCACCGCCACGGATGACGCAGCGGAACGGCGTCGATGGCCGCGGGGGTGGTGGGTGACGACGTGTCGACATCAGTCATGTGGGTTCCTCGTCAGCTGATCGCGCCGTTGATGACCGGCTTGTCGATCATCCCGCTCTCGACGCCCCAGTTGGTGGCGATCTCCTTGTACTTGCCGGTCTCGATCAGGTGCTCGAGCGCCTTCTGCAGCGACTGCGCCAGCGCCGAACCCTTCTTCACCGGCCATCCGTACGGCGCGGAGTCGAAGATCTCGCCCGCGGCCTCGAGCTTGCCGTTGCTCTGCTTGATCGCGTACGAGGTCACCGGCGAATCCGCCGACATCGCGTCGACCTGACCGAGCACGACCGCGTTGGTCGCCGCGTCCTGGCCGTCGAACGGAACGATCTCGATCGGCGGCTTGCCCGCGTCCGTGCACGCCTTGCTCTTGGCGGGCAGTTCCTCGGTTTCCTCGGTAGTGGTGGCCTGCACCGAAACCTTCTTGCCGCAGGCGTTGTTCGGGTCGATCGGTGCGCCGGGCCGCTGCGCCCACTGGATGCCCGCCGAGAAGTAGGTGACGAAGTCGACCGACTCCTCGCGTTCCTTGGTGTCGGTGAACGACGACATGCCGACGTTGAAGGTGCCGCCCTGAATCGACGGAATGATCTTGGCGAAGTCCGCTTCGCGGTATTCCGGGGTGAGGCCGAGCGTCGCCGCGATCGCGTTCATCAGGTCGACGTCGAAGCCGACGATCTTGCCGCTGGGATCCTTGAATTCGTTGGGCGTGTACGGAATGTTCACGCCGACGATCAGCTTGCCGGACGACTTGATGTCCTCGGGCACGGTGTTCGCGATGTCGTCGACCTTGTCCGACGATCCCGCCGACGGGCTGGCTGGCTCGCTCTTCTGCTCACCACTGGCACAACCTGACAAGGCGAGAGCCCCTGTCACAGCAAACACCGCCGCAAAGCGCCATAGCTTTGTTCGACGGTCTTGACCTCCACCTAGCACGGTTGCTCCTCTTTCTGCATCGGGCCGTCTCCGCCTCGTTCGTCGAGGACGTTAACGACCATTGACCCAGCGCGCACTGCCGGTAACGGAACACTAGCCACGTAGACGCTGTGGCAGGAGAAACAAAGACCTGCTCGTCAATAAGCGTTGTGGTGGGTGTTATTCGGCAGGACGCAAACACCAATGTGAGAGGAACAGCCCATGACCACATACACTCACGACGACAACGCGACCACCTGGCGCGACCTCGCCGACCAGCTCACGCCGCAGCAGGTCGCCGAGCTTGAGTATTGCGAGCGCGCGACAGATCCCGCCCGGGCTTGGCTGGCCCTCAGGGCCAACTGAATTGCGCCCGTGCGATGGCCCGGCGGAACATCATCCAGGCCGTGTGTGCGGACATCGCACGCCGCCCGCCGAGGCAGTCGCCGGTGAGATCTATGACTGGGAGGAACGCGACAACGACCAGATTCGGCCGCATGTACGGCATCTGGTCGCGTGACCCCGAGCGGAAGGTGGACGTCTTCGAGTGTGCAATTCAACGACGGCCGAATCGAACGGCACGTGCTCGTCTACGAGGCGGACGATCTGACGGCAGAGCAAGCGCGCCAGCTCGGCGCAGCGCTGATCGAGGCTGCCGACGAGGTCGAGCGGCTCAACAGCTGACCCACCAAAGCCCAATCCACCACCGGCCCATCGGGTTCGGTGGTCGATTGCTGTCGGCGCGTTGACCGAATTATCGAGCGTAGCGGGCTCATGCTTGGTCTTTGCGTATTCAATCAAACCGCTGCGCTTGTCGGTGCGAGTGGCTAGCCTCGCCGCTCGTGGAATGCATCAATAAGCGGGAGAAATCGTGACTGGACCAACGCCGCCCGGGTGGTATCCCGATCCCTCAGGATCAGGTCGACAAATGTACTGGGACGGCCGGGGCTGGGCGGCACCGCAGGCGCCGGTGGCGACGAAGAAGAGTTCCAGCGGTGGCAAGGTGGCGTTGATCGTCGCCGGGATCGTCGTCCTCATCTTCGCTATCGGGAAATGCGGAAGCAGTGACGACAAGACTTCGAGCTCATCGTCGAGCTCGAGCCGAACCTCCTCCAGCCGCCCTTCCGCGGCGGCGCCCGCGGCTCCGGCGGCGCCAGCGACTCCGACGGCCGCGCCGGCTGGAGCGCCAGTTCGGGACGGCAAGTTTGAATTCCGCGTTGTCGGCATGACTCGCGCAGCGCAGGCGGGTGACCCCAGCAACCCTTATATGACCGTCGACGCTCAGGGCGAGTTCATCATTCTGACGTTGTCAGTCACCAACATCGGGGACAAGGCACAGTCGTATTTCGGTACCAACCAGAAGCTCATAGATACCGCGGGCCGCGAGTACGAGGCGAACTCCGCGGCCGATATGTGGGCGAACGAGGGCACCGGCGAAATCAATCCCGGTAACTCCATCCAGGTGAAGGCGGCGTTCGACGTGCCACCAGGCACACATCCCGCCGAGCTCGAGGTGCACGACTCTATGTTCTCGGGCGGCGCGAAAGTTCGACTCCGACGCGCCGGCCGGGCGAGGCAAGAAAGCAACTTTTGACGCAATCGCCTGGAACCGATCAGCGCTAACCCGCGTCCTACCCAATGTCCGTCCCACCACTGCTCCCCGGTGGCGGGGCCGAACAGTCACTCCCAAGTAGTCGTTGTGGTCGCCCTCGCAGAAGTGCAGTAGTCGACTACTGAGTGTGGACCATCGTTAGCGCGCCAGAATCGTTGTTGAGCTGGGTCTCAACGATCAGCAGACATTTTTTTCCAGGGGAGGGGCGACACGATGTACTCGAAACTGGTCATCGGCGCGGTCGCTGCAGCAACGATGTCTGTCCCGCTCGCGGGACATGCGTGGGCCGACGTGTCGGTCTCGGTCGGGGGTTTGACGGTGGCCGACGACGGTGGCCCCAGCACAGCAACAACATCCGGCCTCAACTTCGCTTATGCGTCCAACAACAGCGAGGCCGTCGCGTCGGGACCAGGATTCGGAAATTTGGCGATCGCCACCAACGACAGCGACGCCTTCGCCGGCGGTGCCTTTATTCTCCCTGGTTCTTTTAACACGGCAATCGCTGACAACTTCAGCTCCGCCCACTCGATGGCAGGTATTGGAAACACCGCCATCGCGAGAGACGGCAGTAAGGCTGACGCTGTTGGCATAGGGAGCTCCAACTTCGTTAGTGCGACCAATAACAGCGTCGCCGCGGCGCTAGGCGGAAGCTTCAACCACGTCACCGCAACCGACTACGGCACTGCCACAACGGAGTTGAACGGCAGTGCCAACCTCATCACAGCGCGGTGCGGAGGTTCGGTATCGCTCAGCGCGCAAAGCGCCCAAATCGTCACGAGCGCGCCCTGCGAAACGGGATGAGACTCGTAGCGCCTTGCACCGAGGCCGCCGCGACCGCGACTCCAGACGAAATGCTCAAGCTGCCCGGTACCGAGTGAACCGGCTGGCGCCTAGCGCCGTCTGATCTACTGCTCGGCCGGGCCACCATTCCCTGGTGGCCGGGCCGAACCTGTTGAACCGGCGCTCGACGAGTTTCCGTCCGGGCAAGTGGTTTACTACGCATCCATGATCTCGTTGTCGTAGGTGCTCAAACCGATCTGCGTCGCCATGGTGGTGGCGTGCGCGGTCGCGTGCGCACCGAGCCCACCACGGCGGCAGCGGCGGCAGCGGCGGCAGCGCCACAGCCACCACCAAGGCGGCGGCACTTCAACCTGACGAAGAGATGACCGCTCAGACGGCCGCCGAGAAAATCTCGGCAGCCATTCCAGAGGTAACGCTCATCACGATCACTGGCGACAACGACGCCAACAACATGATCGGCCGGTCGACCGGATACGTCGCCGCGACCGTGATCGTCGACTCACGCACGGGCGAGGAATGCGACCAGAAGACACCAGGCATCGCGTGCGGTGCCGGGGTCGAACAGTGGCCGGACGCCGCAGCTGCCCAACAACGCGCCGACTACCTGAAGACGGTTCTCAGCGCGGCGCCGATCCTCGGCACCGAATACGCCACCCTGCGCGACAATCTCCTGCTGCGCGTCAGCGGCAAGCTGAGCCCGTCCATCGCCAACCAGTACAAAGCAGCGTTTGCCGGCTGACTGGTGGACAGGACCTTCGGCATGTCGGTGCCCGCCGATACGTTGCCTTCCATGAGCAACGCAGCGCCCTGGGCCGTAACCGCAGGCAACAAGTTTCGCGAGGTGGCCAGGTCAACTGAGAACCCGACAACCAAGCTGCTGGCCGAGGGGCTGACCGCGCTCACCGAAGCCCTCCGAGAGTTGGACATCAAGCTGGAGAAGGTAGAACGGCAGGTGCAGTCAAGCACCGCCGGATGACTTCAAATGGCCCTAGTGGGTTTGAGTGAAGCAATTTTTCCCAACTCGTAGTGTGCGGTTCTGTCCGATCACAATTACGGCAGTATCGATCGGTGCGCTCGTCGCGGGAAGCCAGATCGCGCGCAACTGGGGCCAGGACGTCGATTGGTAACGGGGTTCGGGCAGTGGCTGGGCGCGTTGGGAAGTTTCGTCGCAGCCGGTGCTGCGCTCTGGATTTCGGTATCTGACCGCCGCAACAACGCGGCGGAACGCAAGCGCACAGAAGCGCGGCCGGATGCCGATCTCGAGAGGCAGGCCGGTCTAGGTGTGATGTCCAGGGAGGTTGTCCGGTTCGGTCTCGGTGAGCCTGTGTGACAGGTGAAGGCCTCCGGTTGTGAAGTGGAGCTGTCTAGGAACCGCTTCGCCAACCAGGAGGCCCTCGTGTCCCACGCTAATGCTGCTCTGACCCCGCGCGCCCGTTTGAGGCTTGCTCAGCTCGTCGTCGAGCAGGGTTGGACCTACGCCGCAGCGGCCAAAATGTTCATGGTCGCTGCCGCGCACTGCCAAGAAGTGGGCCGACCGATACCGCGTCGAAGGTGCTGCCGGGATGGTCGACCGCAGCTCACGGCCCGCATCGCAGCCCGAACCAAGACCGCGCCGAGCATGATGCGGCAGATCGTGACGTTGCGGTGGCGCAAGCGGCTGGGGCCGGTCCAGATCGCCGGCCGCCTCGGCTGCCGGCCTCCACCGTGCATGCGGTGCTGGTCCGCTGCCGGATCAACCGGCTGTCCCACATCGACCGGGTCACCGGCGAACCGCTGCGCCGCTACGAACACGACCATCCCGGCTCGCTGATCCACGTCGATGTCACCAAGTTCGGCAACATCCCCGACGGCGGCGGCCATGGGTTCGTCGAGCCGCCAGCAAGGCAGACGCAACACCCGCCAGCACCGCCCGCCGCACCGGCGAGCGCAACAATCGACTACGACCCAGGATCGGAACTGCGTTCCTGCACACCGTCATCGACGATCATTCCCGCGTGGCCTACGCCGAGATCTGCACCGACGAGAAAGCCGCCACCGCGATCGGTGTGCTCCAACGAGCCGTCGCCTGGTTCGCCGATCATGGCGTCACCGTCGAACGGGTCCTCTCCGACAACGGATCCGCCTACCGCTCCCACGCCTGGCGTGACGCCTGCGCCGAACTCAACATCACCCCGAAGCGGACCCGCCCCTACCGGCCCCAGACCAACGGCAAAATCGAACGATTCCACCGCACCCTCGCCGACGGCTGGGCCTACGCCCGGCTCTACGACTCAACCGAAGCAGAGCGCCGACACCGCCCTGCCAGGCTGGCTGCACTTTTACAATCACCACCGAGCCCACTCCGCCATCGGAGGCCAGCCGCCAGTCACCCGACTGACCAACCTCCCTGGACATCACAACTAGTACACGTAACCGCGGAGATGTTGGGCCGCAGGCAACCCATAGGCCCAAACATCCCAACACCATCAATCGGCGTCCGGAACCGACGCACGGATCGGATTTTCGACATCGAAGTCGTTAAATTCATCCACCGCGGGCAGGAGATTGAGCTAATCATCACGCGGATGAACGGCTTCATGATGTTCCCGCCGACGCAGGAGAGTTATCACTTCTCAGAACAACTTCCGGAATTCATAGCGCAGTCCATCAGTGGGTTCGATCGCATTCTCAATCTCCGGCCATATCGTGACCCCGGCCAGGTATCCGTCGCCACAACCGCTATGTCGGCTACGAGATGACCTCTGGGACACTGCACCCGAATCTCCGCGGCCGCATAATCACCAGGCTCAGGACCCAGGTCGTAGTCGATGGCGGAACTGCCGGCTTCTTCCGCCGTCCTAAGCCCGGTGGCAAGTAATGCCCTGCGCGCGTCTTCCAACCTGTTCACAGCTCCCCCAGCCCGAGGCCGAGCCGGTCGAACTCTGCCGACGCGAGTTCTTCGGCCGCGGTCTTGACGTAGCGGTCGATCATTTTCCTTGACGCCCAACCGGATTGGGCCATCAGACCCGTCTCTGAGCCGCCCGACGCGAGCCACCGAACAGCCGCGGTGTGGCGCAGCCGGTGAACGTGAAACCCCGTCACACCCGCGTCCTCGGCGCGCTGCTTGAGCGCGGTAGTCATGCCGCGATAGGACAGTCGGCGGGTGCTGGTGCTACTTACCCACAGCGGGCCCGCGGCCGGATCGCAGCCGTGCGCGCGACGGGCGCGGATGAAGCGATCGAGCGCGGCCGCCGTCGCGGCGGTGAATCGCACCTGGCGGCCCTTGCCGCCCTTGCCGCGCCTGACGAGCAGCGTGCACGTCAGCAGGTTGACATCAGCGAGGTCCAGGCCGAGCAGCTCGGACGCCCGCAGACCCGTCTCGGTCAGCAGCAGCAGCATGGCGTAGTCGCGTTTGTCGCGGAACGTCGACCCCTTGCACCGCTTGGCTATTCGCTGCACCTCGTCGAGCGACAGATCGGCCACGGCCTTGTCGTCGAGCCGGGGCGCACGGACCGCGAGGACGGGGTCGGCGTCGAATCCTTCCTCGGCGGCCAGCCAGCGGGCGAACAGCTTGACCGCCGTCAGCCGCAGCCGCGCCGTGGCGGGTTCGGAGTCGGCGAGATGCGCCATGAACGCACGCAGATTGAATTTCGACAGTTCGGCGGGCAGGTTCTGTTGCTGGCAGAACGCCAGATACGCAGTGACACCGGCTTTGTACGCCTTCAGCGTGGCGGGTGACTTCCGCTCGCCGCGCAGAGTGATTAGCCAGGATTCGAGCAAGACGTCCAAATCCAGCAAATCTTCAGGCACGGACGTTATCCTACATCGCGGCGTTGTGCTCTTGTGTTATCCTGCAATCGACCGGCGATTCTGCTGGTCAAGCCAATTTCAGAGTGTGAGCGTTACTGTCGATAACGGAACATTAACGACCGCGTCGAAACAGCACAGCGGTAACGTGAAATCCGCCAGGTTCGACCCGCGCTATGTCACACTTCGCGCATGGAAACCCCTGCTCCCCCAACCCTGTTGCAGCATCTGTGGAAGACCACATTGCTGTCCGGAGTGCTCGCCGTGATCCTCGGCGTTCTGGTGCTTGCGTGGCCGGCGAAAACCATCCTCGTCGCGGCGATTTTCTTCGGTGCCTATCTGTTGGTCACCGGCATCTCGCAGGTGGTATTCGCGTTCAGCCTGCATGTTTCGGCCGGTGGGCGGGTGCTGCTGTTCATCAGCGGTGCCGCAGCGCTGATTCTGGCCATATTGTGCTTCCGCAGTCTGCAGGAATCGATCCTGCTGCTGGCGATCTGGATCGGGGTCGGGTTCATCTTCCGCGGCGTCGCGACGGCCGCCTCCGCGATCAGCGACCCGACCCTGCCCGGGCGCGGGTGGGAGATCTTCATCGGCGTGATCAGCCTGGTGGCGGGCATCGTCATGATGGCCTCGCCCTTCGAGTCGCTCGCGACGCTGACGTTCGTCGTTGGGATCTGGCTGATCGTCCTCGGGGTGTTCGAGGTCATCTCGGCGTTCGGCATCCGCAGCGCGTCCACCGCGCTGACTCCGCCACCAGCCGAGACCACAGCGCCCGCGGCCGCCGAATAAATACCGGCGAAAGTCCTGCGGTCAACGGGAAGGATTTCTACTACAATACGTCGTAGATAGACTTGGCGAGCCTGGGAGTGGCCATGGATGCCCTGGACGTTTCGCGGTGGCAGTTCGGAACCACCACCGTCTACCACTTCATTTTGGTCCCGCTCACGATCGGCCTGGCGCCGATCATCGCGGCCATGCAGACAGCCTGGGTCGTCACGGGGAACCCGGCGTGGTACCGGCTCACCAAGTTCTTCGGCAAGCTTTTCCTGATCAACTTCGCCCTCGGCGTGGCCACCGGCATCGTGCAGGAATTCCAGTTCGGGATGAACTGGAGCGAGTATTCGCGCTTCGTCGGCGACATCTTCGGAGCGCCGCTGGCGTTCGAGGGCTTGATCGCGTTCTTCTTCGAGTCGACCTTCATCGGTCTGTGGATCTTCGGCTGGAGCCGGCTGCCTCGACTCGTGCACCTCGCGTGCATCTGGGTGGTCGCGTTCGCGGTCAACGCCTCGGCGTACTTCATCATCGCGGCGAACTCCTTCATGCAGCATCCCGTCGGCGCGCGGTTCAACCCGGAGACCGGACGGGCGGAGCTGACCGACTTCGGCGCGCTGTTGACGAACAACACGGCCATCTGGGCGTTCCTGCACGCGGTTGCCGGATCCTTCCTCACCGCAGGCGCTTTCGTCGCAGGCGTGAGCGCGTGGCTCATGGTCCGGTCGCACAGGCGACCGGACGAGGCCGACGAAGCCAGGACCATGTATCGGCCGGCGACCATCGCAGGCAGCCTCGTCGCGCTCGTCGCCGCCGCCGGGTTGTTTCTTCACCGGCGATTTCCAGGGCAAGCTCATGTTCGTACAGCAGCCGATGAAGATGGCATCGGCGGAATCGTTGTGCCACACCGAAACCGATCCGGACTTCTCCATCCTGACGGTCGGCACCCACAACAACTGCGACAGCGTGACACACCTCATCGAGGTGCCGTACGTGCTGCCCTTCCTCGCCGAGTCCAAGTTCGAGCGGCGTCACGTTGCAGGGTGTCAAGGACCTCCAGCAGCAGTACGTCGAACGCTTCGGCCCCGGCGACTATCGACCCAACCTGTTCGTGACCTACTGGGCGTTTCGCGCGATGATCGGGCTACTGCTGTTCCCGGTGGCGTTCGCTCTGGCCGCGCTGTGGCTCACCCGCAGGGGCAGAATCCCGGACCAGCGCTGGTTCGGCTGGCTTGCCCTGATCACGATTCCCACACCGTTCCTGGCGAATTCGGCCGGCTGGGTGTTCACCGAAATGGGCCGCCAGCCATGGGTGGTCGTCCCCAACCCCACCGGTGACCAACTGGTGCGGATGACCGTGCAGGAAGGCGTCTCCGACCACGCGGCGGGAATGGTGGTGTTCTCCCTGAGCATGTTCACGCTTCTCTACGGGATGTTGGCGGTGATCTGGTTCTGGCTGATCCGCCGATACGTGATCGAGGGCCCGCTGGAACACGACTCGGAACCGGTTCCCCCCAAGTCGCCCGACGAGGGCGACGTGGCACCCCTGTCCTTCGCCTACTAGGAGCTTGTGATGGGCCTGCAGGAGTTGTGGTTCTTCATCATCGCCGCGCTTTTTCTGCGGCTTCCTGATCCTGGAGGGGTTCGACTTCGGCGTCGGCATGCTGATGGTGCCGTTCGGGATGAGTCGGCGTGCCGAAGGCGGAGATCCCGAACAACGCCGTCGTGCGGCCCTGAACACCATCGGGCCGGTCTGGGACGCCAACGAAGTCTGGCTGATCACCGCGGGTGCGGCGATGTTCGCCGCCTTCCCGAACTGGTACGCGACGATGTTCTCGGCGCTGTACCTGCCACTGCTGGCGATTCTGTTCGGGATGATCCTGCGCATCGTCGGTATCGAATGGCGCGGCAAGGTCGACGATTCACGCTGGCGGGCGTGGGCGGACGCCGGCATCGCGGCCGGCTCGTGGCTGCCCGCCATTCTGTGGGGCGTCGCATTCGCCGTCCTGGTACAGGGTCTGCCGATCGATGCCGACGGGCACGCACATCTGTCGATCTCCGATGTGCTGAACGGCTATACGCTCCTGGGCGGACTCGCGACCGCATCGCTGTTCGTCTTCTACGGCGCGGTGTTCGTCGCCCTCAAGACCGCAGGGCCGGTGCGCGACGACGCATTCCGCTTCGCACGTGTCCTGTCGCTGCCGGTGATTCTGCTGGCAGGCGGATTCGCGCTGTGGACGCAGCTGGCCCATGGCAAGTCGTGGACATGGCTTGCTCTCGCGGTCGCCGTGGTGGCCCTTCTGACTGCCGTGGCGCTGATGTGGGCCCGACGCAACGAGGGCTGGGCGTTCGTCTCGATGATGGTGGTCGTCGCCGCCGTCGTGACCCTGTTGTTCGGCGTGATGTATCCAAACCTGTTGCCCTCCACGCTGAACCCGGACTGGAGCGTGACGATCTACAACGGCTCCTCGACGCCGTACACGCTGCGGATCATGTCGTGGGCGTCGTTGACGGTGTTGCCCCTGGTGGTGGGGTATCAGGCGTGGTCGTATTGGGTGTTCCGGCGCAGGATCACCGCCGACGCGATACCCGCCTCGATCGGATTGCGACGGCATCCATCGTGAGCGGGCGCACCCGCGGCCCCGTCGACCCTCGCCTGTGGCGCGCATCGGCGGCGATGCGCCGCTACCTCGTTGGGACGACGGCCTGCGGCGTGCTGATCTCCGGTTGCGCGATCGCCTCCGCGGTTGTGCTGGCCAGATCGTCGCACGGGTCATCACCGATCCCGCCGAACGCAGCATGGCCCGGATCGCTACGCCACTGTCGATTCTGTTGCTGCTGTGGACGATTCGGACGCTGACTCAGTGGCAGCAGGGCCGGCTGGCGCAGAGCGGCTCGAGCGCGGTGATCGCCGACCTCAGCCGACAGGTGCTGACGTCGACCACGTCGCTGCCGCCGCGCAGACTCGCCGAGCGTCGTGACGACGCCGCGGTTCTGGTCACCCGCGGCCTCGACGGGCTTGCGGCTCTACTTCACGACCTATCTGCCCGCCCTCTTCTCGGCGGCGATCCTCACCCCCGCCGCGGTCGTGGTCATCGCCGGATTACGACTGGGAGTCGGCGGTGATCGTGCTGATCGCACTGCCGCTCGTTCCGATCTTCATGGTGCTGATCGGACTCACCACCGCCGATCGTTCGGCCGCCGCACTCGCTGCCATGGGCACTCTGCAGTCCCGGCTGCTGGACCTGGTCGCGGGCCTGCCCACACTGCGTGCGCTGCGACGTGTCGGCGGCTCGGCGACCCGGATCGCCGAACTCGGTGCGGCGCATCGCCGATCCACCATGGCGACACTGCGGATCGCGTTCCTGTCGTCGCTCGTATTGGAACTGCTGGCCACGCTGGGAGTCGCGCTGGTGGCTGTCAGCGTCGGTCTGCGGCTGGTGAACGGGAACATGACGCTAACGGCGGGCCTCACCGCGCTGCTGCTCGCTCCCGAGGTGTTCTGGCCGCTACGCCGGGTCGGTGCGGCATTTCACGCCGCCCAGGACGGGAAGGTCGCTGCCGAGCAGGGCATTTCGACTGATCGACGCGTCCACCCCGACAGGCGAGCGTGCAGCGTGCGGTTACCGTCGCCGGCACAACGATCCACCTCGGCGCATTGGACGCCACCGCCGAGCCTGGCCGGGTGACGGTGATCACCGGTCCCAACGGGGCCGGCAAAACCACTCTGCTGCACAGTATTCTGCGCCTCGACGAGCCGGATCCGATCCGGATCAACGAGCGTGGTGGGATCGGGTCGCCTGGCTGGCTCAGCGGCCGATGCTGCTGCCCGGCACCGTGCGTCAAAACCTCGAGCTGTTCGGCCCGCTCTGCGATCTCGATGAGGCCTGCCGCGCCGCATGTTTCGACGAGGTGCTCGCTCACCTGCCCGACGGGTTGCACACCATGCTGGGCGCGGCGGGGTCGGCCTGTCGCTGGGTCAACGGCAGCGGCTCGGATTGGCCCGGGCGCTGGGATCGCCTGCACCCGTGTTGCTCGCTCGACGAGCCCACCGCTCACCTCGATGCCGCGGCGGAAGACCGTGTGCTGCATGCGATCAGGCAGCGCGCGGCCGACGGCGCGACCGTGATCGTCGTCGGTCACCGCGAACCGGTGCTGGCCATCGGCGACCGGGTGCTGCACATGGGGAGCCTCGTCGATGCTTGAGCTGCTGCGTCCCACGACTGCCCCGGCTGTTGACTGGCGATCGTGTTCGGTGTGCTGGCCCTCGGCAGTGCCCTTGCGCTGGCAGGGGTTTCGGCCTGGTTGATCACCCGGGCCTGGCAGATGCCGCCGGTGCTCGACCTCACGGTTGCCGTCGTCGCGGTGCGCGCGCTGGGCATCTCGCGGGGCGTGTTCGGATACTGCGAACGACTGGCCTCCCACGACACCGCGCTGCGCGCCGCCGCCGACGTCCGTGAACGCCTGTACATCCGGTTGGCCGACGGGCCCATCGACGCCATCATGCGACGGCACACCGGCGAGCTGGTGAGCACTCTCGGCGCGTCCGTCGACGAACTGGCCGATGTGCTCGTCCGAGCGGCGGTGCCGATCTCGGTGGCTGCCATCCTCGGATCGGCCGCCGTCGTCGTCATCGCGGTGATCTCCCCTGGCGCCGCTGTCGTGCTGGCGGTTTGCCTGCTGGTCGCGGGCGTCATCGCGCCGTATCTGGCCGCCCGGGCCGCGCTGGCGGCAGAACAGCTTGCAGCGCAGCACCATTCGTCGCGTGATACCGCCGCGATGATCGCGCTCGAGCATGCGCCGGAGCTGCGTGTCAGCGACCGTCTCGAGAGCGTGCTCGCCGACGCGGACAGCCAACAACGGGAATGGGGCCGTGCAATCGACCGCGCGGCCGCGCCCACCGCGCTGGCGTCGGCCGCACCGACCGCCGCGCTCGGAGCCAGCGTGCTGGGTGCTGTCATCGCCGGCGTCGCGTTGTCGTCGACGATCGCGCCGACAACGCTGGCGATCCTGATGTTGCTTCCACTGTCGGCCTTTGAGGCGACGACGGCGTTGCCCGGCGCCGCTGTGCAGCTTGCCCGCTCCCGTCTCGCCGCCCGTCGACTCCATGAGCTCACCAACGCCAACGACGGGAACTCGCGTCGGCCACCAGTTCCGCCGGTACACCTCGATCGCGGGGCACGACTGGCCGTCACCGGGCCCAGCGGCTCCGGCAAGACCACGCTGCTGATGACGCTCGCGGGTCTGCTCCCCGACGAGTCGCCATCGGACACCGCGTTTTTTGCCGAAGACGCGCACCTGTTCGCCACCACCGTGCGGGACAACCTGTTGGTGGCCCGCGGTGATGCGCGCGACGACGAATTGCGAGACGCCTTGCAGCGCGTGGGTCTTGGTGACTGGCTCGGCGCACTGCCCGACGGACTGTCGACCGTGCTCGCAGGCGGAGCGGCGGCCGTGTCCGCCGGGCAGCGCCGCAGGCTCCTGCTGGCACGCGCATTGATCTCCCCAGTGCGTACTGTGCTGCTCGACGAGCCGACCGAACATCTCGACGCCGCCGACGCTCAGCAGATACTGACCGAACTGCTCACCACGCCTGGCGGCCTGTTTCCCGCCGACCGCACCGTCGTCGTCGCCACCCACCACCTACCGAAAAACGTTCGTTGTCCCACCCTCGACCTTCCCGCCTGCGGGTAACCTCACCGACATGAGCGAACCGGACAATCCCGAGACGCCGCCACCACCAGCCAGCGCATCCGCAGCCCGCTGCGCCGCCGCCACCCCAGTACGGCGCCTATCCCGGCAGCTATCCCCCGCCGCCAGCCGTGCCCTACGGCGGGTACACACCGCCACCGGCCGGACCGAGAAATGGCCTGGGCATCGCCGCGCTGGTCGTCGCCATCGTCGCGCTGATTTCGGTGTTCGGCGGAATTGTGCTCGGCGTCGTTGCGGTGATCCTCGGATTCCTCGGATGGGGGCGGGCGCGGCGCGGCGAGGCGAACAACGGCGGCATCGCGATCGCGGGCATCGTGCTGGGATTCCTCAGCATCATCGAAGCTGTCGTGGTCATCGGCTTTGCCATATGGGGATTCGACCGCGCCGGCGGGACGGACTACATCGACTGTCTCTCGAGAGCCGGATCCGATCAGGAAGCCATGCAGCAGTGCATCGACCGGTTCACCGATCGCGTGGAGAGCGAGTTCTCGGTCACGGTCACTCCGACGCCCTGATCCAGGCGCCGCCGCCGCGGCACGAATTCCAGCGATAGCAATACGCCGTCAGCGCTTGGTTCCCGGGAAGTGCTTGACGATGCCTTCTTGGACGACCGTCGCCAGCAGTTGACGTGATTGATCGAAGAAATGACCGGTTCCGAGGCCGCGAGAATCCGCGGCGACCGGTGACGACGTCGAGTACAGCACCCAGTCGTCAAAGCGAATCGGAGCGATGAAACCACACCGAATGGTTCGTCGTTACCGCGAATATCCGATCGAAGCCCCATGAGAGACCATGGGTGGTGATGATCGAGTCGAGCACGGTGGTGTCCGACGAATACACCAGTGCCGCTGTGTGTATCACCGGATCGTCGGGCAGTGGTGCCACTGCCTTCATCCATACCCGGTTGTAGGTGAGCTTCTCCCCTTTGTCGCGCATCACCCAGCTTGGGTCGTTGGTGTAGCGCCAGTCGATCGGGCGAAGGGCGTTGACGAAATGCGGGACGACCTTCTCGTATCCGAGCAACAGGTCGTCCACCGACGGCACGGACAGCGGATCCGGAAGATCCGGGGGTTCGATACCGTGCTCGAGGCTGCGGCCACCCGCCAGGTAGGACACCATCGCGGAGGTCAGCAACTGACCGTCCTGCATGACGTCGACGCGTCGATTGGCGAAACGGCGCTCGTCACGCAGCCGCACAACGTGGAACTCGAGGTCCTTGTCCGGGTCACCGCCCGCGATGAAGTGCACCGACAACGCGCTCGGCGGCAGGTCGTGGTTCAGACTTCGGCTGGCGGCCACGAAGGACTGCGCCATCATCTGCCCGCCGAAGGTGCGCACCGGGTTCTTGCTCGGATGCGCGCCGGTGAACGTGTCGTCGTCGATCCGATTGAGGTCGAGTATGGCCAGCAGCTCGTCTAGGTCTGCCGTTGACACTCAGGCCCCCTAACAAATGGTCGGACTCTCTACGCTTCGCGTGGAGGCCCAGCGTCCTCGCCTCTTTATCGTCGTCCGACTAAACGTCGTCCTCCCCGATCCTGTGCACTTGGATCAGGTTCGTGGAGCCTACTGTGCCAGGCGGAGCGCCAGCGATGATGACCACCAGGTCGCCGCGCTTGTAGCGCCCGAGTTCGAGCAGCGACTTATCGACCTGCCGGATCATTCCGTCGGTCGTGTCGATGTGCGGGACGATGAACGTCTCTGTGCCCCAGCTGAGAGCGAGCTGGCTGCGGATCTCGGGCAGCGACGTGAATGCGAGCAACGGCAGCGGCGTGTGAAGCCGCGCCAGTCGGCGCACGGTGTCACCGGACTGCGTATAAGCCACCAACGCCTTGGCATCCAGCCGTTCCCCGATGTCGCGTGCGGCGTAGCTGATGACGCCACGCTTGGTGCGGGGCACATGGGCGAGCGGCGGGGCGGCGACCGAGTTCTCCTCGACCGCATGGATGATGCGGGCCATCGTCTTGACGGCTTCCAGCGGATACTTGCCAACCGACGTCTCGCCGGAGAGCATCACCGCGTCGGCGCCGTCCAGGACCGCGTTGGCGACATCGGAGGCCTCGGCGCGGGTGGGGCGCGAGTTCTCGATCATCGACTCCAGCATCTGGGTGGCGACGATGACGGGTTTGGCGTTCTCCCTTGCCATTTGGATGGCGCGCTTCTGCACCAACGGAACTTCTTCGAGCGGCAGCTCCACGCCGAGGTCGCCGCGGGCGACCATGATCGCGTCGAATGCCAGCACGATCGCCTCGAGATTGTCGACGGCTTCCGGCTTTTCGAGCTTGGCGATGACGGGTACCCGACGGCCGACGCGATCCATCACGTCGTGCACGAGCTCCATGTCGGCCGGTGAGCGCACGAACGACAATGCGACCAGGTCGACGCCGAGCCGCAGGGCGAACTCGAGGTCCTCGATGTCCTTTTCCGACAGCGCAGGCGCGGACACGTTCATGCCGGGCAGTGACATCCCCTTGTTGTTACTGATCGGCCCACCCTCGGTGACCGTGCAGATGACGTCGTTTCCGTCGATGCTGTCCACAACGAGGCCGACGTTGCCGTCGTCGACGAGGACGCGGTCGCCGGGCGTGGCATCCTCGGCCAGTCGCTTATAGGTGGTCGATACCCGATCGTGGGTGCCGTCGCAGTCGTCGATCGTGATCCGCACCGACTCACCCTCGGCCCAGAACGTGGGGCCGGCGGCGAACCGCCCGATCCGGATCTTGGGGCCCTGCAGATCGGCGAGGATGCCGACGGCACGTCCGGTGGTGTCGGAGGCAGCCCGGACCCGCTTGTAGTTGGCTTCGTGATCGACGTAGTCGCCGTGGCTGAAGTTGAGCCGGGCCACGTCCAGCCCTGCCTCGACGAGTGCCCTGACGACGTGGTCACTGGCGGTGGCCGGTCCTAAAGTGCAGACGATCTTTCCGCGTCTCTCCACGACTGATGAGCATAGTCGTTAATCGATTCAGACGACGGGCGGCGTGATGCGCACTGGAAGGCATTGGAGCAGTTGCGTTGTGGTGTGCTTGCCGGCGGTCTACCCGTCGAAAAGGGTGGGGACCAGTGGGAACCCGGGCAAGTTGCGAATCACCGTCCACGCGATCGCGGTGACGGCTATCACGATGAGTGTGGGAGTCGTCATCCACGGTTTACCGAGGCGCCATCTGGTCACAATCCACGCGAGCAAGAGCGGCAGGCCCACGAGCGCGAAGACGTTGTCGGTAATCGCGGCGGCGAAATCACCGTGCAGAACATCGTGGGTCATCCGGAGACCGCCGCAGCCTGGACAGTTCAGCCCGGTCAACGCTTTGAACGGACACTCCGGGAACATGAAGCGCGAGCTGTGCGGGTCGCCGATTCCTATGTACGCCAGGCCGCCCGCCAACACGGCGCCCGTCCCGAGCGCGCCATACAGCCGTCGACGGCTGGTGGTGGCGCTAGGTGCCATCTCGCAGGGGACGCCCCGCCGGATCGCGAACCTTGTCGGTGAGCAGCAACACCGCGTCGATGATTCCCCAGATGATTGCCCCGACGCCGCACGTGACGATGCCTACGGCGAGTTGGGCGACGCCGAGGCCGGTGTAGCCGAGATAGATGCGGCCGATGCCTACGATTCCGAACAGCCCGAGCAGCTGCAGCAGGCCGGCGACGACCTTGGACTTGTCGGAGAGCGGCTCACCGGTTAGCGGATGGCGGCCGTAACGGCGCGGCGGGATCCATGTACGCCGGCGGGTACTGGCCCGCTGGAGGTGGGTACGGGGGCGGATATCCGGGCTGCTGCGGGGGCGGCGGAGGCGGAAACCCTTGTTCGCTGCCACCAAACTGCGGCTCAGTCATGGCACCCAGCATGCCAGACCGGCAACGGCGGCCCGTAAGTAAGGAAAACCCGCCGACTCGGTCGCGTCCCGGCTCGCCCTTGGGGATAGGTCGGTCAGTCAGCCGTTGCGGCGTCCGCGCAGCCAACGGCGGAGTCTCCCGCCGGACTCGTTCGTGGGTTCTGCGGCGGGCGTGTTGGCTTTGGCGGCGTGCTGTCGGGCTCTTCGGGTGCCTCGATCTCGGCCGCCTCGGCCTCTCGGTCCTCGGGCTCCTCGCTCGCGTCGGCCGTGACCTCACACAGATCTGCGGGATTGTTCGGCCTGTCTCGGCCAGCTCGGCGGCGATTTCCTCGGCTTCGGCTACCCCTTCGACGGCGGCTTCATGCGCCTCTGCCGCTGCCTCCTCAGCTTCCGCAGCCTCTTCGCCCTCGACGGCACCGACACCGCCAATGGGCTCCGCCTCATCGTCTTCGCTGTCCGCTGGCTCGTCAGCAGAAGGCTCCGACTCGGATTCTTCCGTCGCCGGCTCGGCGTCGGATTCCTCCGTCGACGGCTCGGGCTCGGATTGGTCTTCGGCCAGCTCGGCTGCAACCTCTTCGGCTTCCGCTTCGCCTTCGACGGCGGCTTCATGCGCCTCTGCCGCCGCCTCCTCAGCTTCCGCAGCCTCTTCGCCCTCGACGGCACCGACACCGCCAATGGGCTCCGCCTCATCGTCTTCGTCCGCTGGCTCGCCGGCAGAAGGCTCCGCTCGGACTCGTCCGTCGACGGCTCCGCGTCGGATTCTTCTGTCGACGGCTCCGCGTCGGATTCTTCTGCCGACCGGCTCGGCCTGGTCTTCGGCCAGCTCGGCTGCGACTTCCTCGGCTTCGGCTGCACCTTCGACGGCGGCTTCATGCGCCTCTGCCGCCGCCTCCTGGGCCTCGGCGGCTTCCTCGCCTTCGACCACGCCAAGGCCGCCACCGGGCTCGGCTTCCGCCTCGTCTGCAGGCTTCTCGGGTTCTTGTTCGGACTCGTCCGCAACCGGTTGGGTTCGGCTTCGGATTCCTCGACCGACTTCTCGGATTCGGCCTGGTCTGCAGCTTCCTCGGCCTCGGCTGCAACCTCTTCGGCCTCCGCTTCACCTTCTACGGCGGCCTCATGGGCTTCCGGCGCCGCGTCCTGGGCCTCGACAGCCTCGTCGCCCTCGACCGCACCCACACCGCCGACCGCCGCGGGCTCCTCTTCGCCCTCAGCGGCGAACTCCTCCGCCTCGGCGACGCTTTCGGCGGGCACGCCGGCTACGTCTGCTCCGAGTTTCTCCGCCTCGCCTTCCTCTGATTCGCCCTCTCCGGCTGCGGCCGCCTCCGCCGCTTCGCCCGCGGCGGCGAACTCCTCTGCCTCGGCGATCTCCTCCGACGGGGCGTTCGCCACGTCCTCGGCAAGCTCCTCGGCCTCCGCCGCGGCCTCGGACACGGGCTCGGCGTCCTGCGACTCGGCCTCCGCGACTCGGCGTCCTCCGACGGCACCTCGGCGATGTCCGCTTCAAGCTCTTCGGCCTTGACGGCGGGCTCCGACTCCGGCTGCTCGGTTGTGGAGGGCTCTTCCGCATCCGTACCGCCGGCTGCGGCTTTAGCGTCTTCTTCCTCGACTTCGCCTGCGGCCTTTGCGGCGGCGACGACTCCGCTCGTCGCGCCCACCGGTGCCAATTGCTTGACGAAGTCTTCGACTGCGCTGTCTTCGTCTTCTGTTTCGTCGTCGACAGCCCGGCCCCTGAGAGTCGCGGGATCCTCCCGGCCCTTCGGCGCGACCATGATGTACACCACCGCGCCGATGAAAACGAACGTCGACGTGAAGGAATTGATCCGGATGCCGTCGACGGGCATCGACGCCGCATCGCTGCGCAGCAGCTCGATCCAGAAACGGCCGAGGCAGTAACCGGCGACATAAAGGGCGAAGAGCCTGCCATGTCCGAGATTGAACTTCCGGTCGGCCCAGATCAGAAATCCGAAAACCAGAACGTTCCAGAGCAATTCGTAAAGAAACGTGGGATGGACGATCGCGTGCAGCTGCCCTGTCGACACACCGTTCGCCAGATCCGGGCTGATGACGCCGTTCGAATTCCGGCGCTCGTAGATCTCCAGCCCCCACGGCAGGGTCGTCGCACGGCCGTACAGCTCCTGGTTGAAATAGTTACCCAGCCGACCGATCGCCTGCGCCAGAATGATTCCGGGCGCTATCGCATCGCCGAACGCAGGCAGCGGGATACCCCGTCGGCGGCAAGCGATCCATGCGCCGACGCCGCCCAGTGCCACCGCACCCCAAATGCCAAGGCCGCCATCCCAGATCCGCAGCGCGCCCAGGATGCCCGCATCGCCGGTGCCGAAATACTTTTGCCAATCCGTGAGGACGTGGTAGAGCCGGCCACCGATAAGGCCGAACGGCACTGCCCATAGTGCGATGTCGTAGATGACACCGCGCTCGCCGCCCCTTGCCTCCCACCGACGGTCGCCGATGATGAGAGCCACCACGATGCCCACGATGATGAACAGCGCGTACGCCCGGATGGGGAACGGGCCGACGTACCACACACCCTGCGACGGACTGGGTATGTAGGCGAGCACTGTGGTTGTCACGCAGTAATCCTCTGTCGCACGCCGGCTGCCAGTTCCTCGGTCAGTGACCGCACCGCCGGAATCCCCTCTTGCAACGCCGACACCAAGGCCGAACCCACGATCACCCCGTCCGCATAGGCGCCGATCTGCGCCGCCTGTTCGCGCGACCGCACACCAAGCCCGACGCCGACCGGTATATCCGACACCGCCTTCACCCGGCCGACCAACTCGGGCGCGGCCACCGACACCGCGTCGCGTGCACCGGTCACCCCCATCGTCGATGCGGCATAGACGAATCCGCGCGACGCCTTGACCGTCATTGCCAGCCGCTCCGGCGTCGACGACGGCGCAACCAGGAAGATCCGGTCCAGCTCGTGCGCCTCCGACACCTCCAGCCATTCGGCCGCCTCGTCGGGAATGAGGTCCGGTGTGATCATTCCGAGCCCGCCGGCCGAGGCAAGGTCGCGCGCGAACGCGTCGACACCCCAACGCAATATCGGATTCCAGTAGGTCATCACCACGGCCCGTCCACCGGCGTTGCTGATCGCTTCTACCGCCGTCAGCGCGTCGCGCACCCGCACCCCACCCCGCAGCGCCGCCTCGGTGGCCGCCGCGATCGTCGGGCCATCCATCCCGGGATCCGAATAGGCGATGCCCACTTCGATGACGTCACAGCCAGACTCGACCAAGGCCGTCATCGCCGAGATCGATGTCGGCACATCGGGAAAGCCGGTCGGCAGATAGCCGATCAGCGCGGAACGGTCCTCCGCACGGCACGCATCGAACAGTCCCGCGAGTCGGCTCACGACGGACCATCCAACAGGCCGAACCACTTGGCTGCTGTCTCGACGTCCTTGTCGCCGCGTCCAGAAAGGTTCACGAGGATGATCGCGTCGCGGCCGAGTTCCTGGCCGAGCTTGAGTGCGCCCGCGACGGCGTGCGCGGACTCGATGGCCGGGATGATGCCCTCGGTGCGGCACAACAACGAGAACGCATCCATCGCCTCGGTGTCGGTGATCGGGCGGTATTGCGCGCGGCCGGTGTCCTTGAGGAAGGCGTGCTCAGGCCCGACGCCCGGGTAATCCAAACCCGCTGAGATCGAATGGGATTCGATGGTCTGCCCGTCATCGTCCTGCAGCAGATACGAGAACGAGCCCTGGAAGGCGCCGGGCGATCCACCGGTGAAAGTCGCTGCGTGACGGCCGGTTTCGACACCGTCGCCGGCTGCCTCGAAGCCAACCAGCCTGACGTTGGGATCATCGATGAACGCGTGGAAGATGCCGATCGCGTTCGACCCGCCGCCCACGCACGCCGTCACCGCATCGGGCAGCCTGCCGGCCTGTGCCTGAATCTGCGCGCGCGCCTCGAGCCCGATCACCCGCTGGAAGTCGCGCACCATCGTGGGGAACGGATGCGGTCCGGCTGCGGTGCCGAAGCAGTAATACGTGTTGTCCGCGTTGGTCACCCAGTCGCGGAACGCCTCGTTGATGGCATCCTTGAGCGTCTTTGACCCGGCCTCGACGGATACCACCTCGGCGCCCAGCAGCCGCATGCGCGCCACGTTCAGCGCCTGCCGCGCGGTGTCGACCGCACCCATGTAGATGACGCACTCCAGACCCAGCAGCGCACACGCCGTCGCGGTGGCCACGCCGTGCTGTCCCGCTCCGGTTTCCGCGATCACCCGGGACTTGCCCATCTGGCGTGCCAGCAGCGCCTGGCCGAGCACGTTGTTGATCTTGTGAGATCCGGTGTGGTTGAGGTCTTCTCGCTTCAGAAAGATCCGTGCTCCGCCGGCATGCTCGGAGAGGCGCTCGGCTTCGTACAGCGGCGACGGCCGCCCGCTGTAGTGGCGCTGCAGCCGGTCCAGCTCGTCGAGGAATGCTTGATCACCGCGGGCCTTCTCATAGGCGGCGGTGACCTCCTCGATCACCGCCATCAGCGCCTCGGCGACGAATCTGCCGCCGTAGACACCGAAATGGCCGCGAGAGTCCGGGTCGTGGATCGTGGGTTCTGCGACGGCCGCGCTTGAACGCGGCAACTCCGGCCCGGCGAGATCGGCCACTTGTCAGCGTGAGGGTTTCGGGCAGGACGGATGCGTACCTGCGGTGACCAGATCGGCAACGGCGCTGCGCGGATCACCGCTGGTGACCAGTCCCTCACCAACGAGCACAGCGTCCGCGCCCGCGCCGGCATAGGCAAGCAGGTCCGCGGTGCCGCGAATTCCCGACTCGGCAACCCGGATGACGCCGGAAGGCAGCCCAGGAGCGATGCGCGCGAAGCAATCCCGATCCACATCGAGCGTCTTGAGATCCCGCGCGTTCACACCGATGACCTTCGCGCCCGCCTGCAACGCGCGATCGGCCTCCTCTTCGGTGTGCACCTCGACGAGTGCGGTCATGCCCAGTGACTCCGTGCGATCGAGCATCGACTCCAAAGCCTGTTGCTCCAGCGCGGCCACGATCAGCAGCAGCATGTCCGCACCGTGCGCGCGGGCCTCGTGGATCTGATACGGCCCGACGATAAAGTCCTTGCGCAACACCGGTATTGACACCGCCGCTCGTACCGCGTCCAAGTCGTCGAGCGAACCGTTGAACCGTCGTTGCTCGGTCAACACGCTGATGACGCGTGCACCACCGTCCTGTACGCCCGGGCCAGCTTCGCCGGTTCCGGGATCGACGCCAATTCGCCGCGGGACGGGCTCGCGCGCTTCACTTCGGCAATGACACCGATGCCGGGTTCGCGCAATGCGGCGATCACGTCCAGAGGCTTGGGCGCGGCCTTCGCCATCTCTTTGATTTCGTTGAAGGGTGTGGTGGCCTCGCGAGCGGCAACATCGGCGCGGACTCCCTCGATGATGGAGTCGAGCACGGTCGCCGGACTCATACCCGTCGATTCCCTTCCTGTGACGCAGCCTGATCTCTACCGAAGGGTAGTCGCCACCACACCACCGTCGATCACCGGCCCTTGTTGTCAGGATCGGTCGGGTCACGTCCGTCGTCGAGCGCATCCCAGAGCGTCCGCTCCGACATCGCGGTGCCGGGTTCGTCGGTTTTCACAGCTGTGCGGCGCACGTAGCGGGCCGCGCCCGATCGCTCCGTGGTCGCCGACCGCATCAGCAGCGCACCGGCGATGAGACTGGCCCCGGCGGCCGCCACGACTATCACCGCGCCCGTGTAGTGCCGCTGCGTGCTGACCAGGTCGGCCACCTGTACCTCGGCGAGGTGGGACGCGCGCACGGCGACGTCACGGATCATCCACAGCGTTGATCGCCAGGTAGGCCAACCCGGCGCTGCTCACCGCGACCAGCACCGCCAGCAGCCGCAGTGGCCAACCGCGCACCGCCAGCGCCGCGATCGCCGCGGCCAGCAGCAGCACCGCCAGCGGCACCAGCGCCGTCGACCACGATCCGCCGGACAGCGTTGCAGTCCTCGGCTGGCCGAGGCCGTCGAACGACGTCACCTCGACCCACGTCAACCGCGACGCCCCCCACAGCGCCGCCGCGGCGAGCACCAGCAGCAGCTGCGCGACCCGGATCACGGTTCGGTGAGCGTTTCCGCGGCGGCGATCGCGTTCAGCACCGCACGCGCCTTATTCGCGGCCTCGGTGTACTCGTAGGGCCCGTTGGAGTCGGCCACGACTCCCCCGCCGGCCTGGACGTACGCCGTGCCGTTGCGCATCAGCGCCGTGCGGATGGCGATGGCGAAATCGGCGTTGCCCGCGAAGTCGAGATAGCCGAGCACGCCGCCGTAGAGACCGCGACGGGTCTTCTCGACCTCCTCGATCAGCTCCATCGCCCGCACCTTCGGCGCGCCAGACAGCGTGCCCGCCGGGAAGCAGGCCGTCACCGCGTCCAGCGCGGTCCTGCCCTCGGCGAGTTGGCCGGTGACCGTCGACACCAGGTGCATGACGTGGCTGTAGCGCTCGATGTGGCTGTAGTCCTCGACGCGCACCGTGCCCGGCTGGCAGACCCGGCCCAGATCGTTGCGGCCCAGGTCGACGAGCATCAGATGCTCGGCGCGCTCCTTCTCGTCTTCGGACAGTTCCTTTTCGAGCAGCAGGTCCTCTTCCTCGGTCGCACCGCGCCACCGGGTCCCGGCGATCGGATGGGTGGTGGCGCGGCCGTCCTTCACGGTGACCAGTGCCTCAGGGCTGGAGCCGACGACCGAGAAGTCCAGTCCGCCATCGGCATTGGGCACATTGAGCAGATACATGTACGGGCTCGGGTTGGAGACCCGCAGCATCCGGTACACATCGAGCGGATCGGCGTCGGTGTCCATCTCGAAACGCTGCGACGGCACCACCTGAAAGGCCTCGCCGGCCTCGATGTCGCCGACGAGCTTTTCGACGATCGCCCCGTACTCCTCCAGCGTGCGCTGGGCGCGGTGCAGCGGCTCGGGCTTGCTGAACGTCGCCACCGTCGACGGCAGGTGCTCGGACAGCGCCGCGGTCATCACGTCGAGGCGCGCGACGGCGTCGTCGTACGCCCAGTCGACGCGTTCGTCAGTGCCGTTCCAGTTCACGGCGTTGGCGATCAGTGTGATCGTGCCCTCATGGTGGTCGACGGCGGCGATGTCGGTGGCCAACAACAGCAGCATGTCGGGCAGACCGAGGTCGTCGACTGCGAGCTCGGGCAGCCGCTCCAGCCGCCGCACCATGTCGTAGGCGAAGAATCCGACGAGGCCGCTCGACAGTGGCGGCAGGCCCGCGACGGGCTCGGTCTGCAGCAGCTCCAGCGTCGTGCGCAGCGCCTGCAGCGGGTCGCCGCCGCTCGGTGCGTCCTGCGGCGTCGTGCCGAGCCACACCGCCTCGCCGTCACGAACGGTCAGCGCAGACGGCGCGCCGGCACCGATGAACGACCATCGCGACCACGAGCGGCCGTTCTCGGCCGATTCGAGCAAGAACGTCCCGGGCCGGTTGGCGGCCAGCTTGCGGTACGCCGACAGCGGGGTTTCGCTGTCGGCGAGCACCTTGCGGGTCACCGGCACCACGCGGTGCCCGGCGGCCAGCGCCCGGAAGTCCTCGCGCGACGTCGTGATCGCAGAGGTTGGCGGTGGTTTGCACCACTCAATCCTCCCAGACGCGCGCCAGCGGCGACGACGACGTAGGCGTCACTGGACTGGTCAGCACGACGGGCGCCTGCGCCATGAACCGGGGCGTACTGCCCCGGTGTTCGTCGGCGGCGTGCACCGTGAACGGGTGAACGACGTACATGTCGCCGGGCTCGCCGATCGCGTGCACCACTTCCCGGTCCGCGCTGGCATCGTCGACCAGGCGACCCATTTCGGCCAACTCCACGGCGTCGGGTCCCAGCACTTGGGCCACGTCACGATGCGACCCGACTCGGATACGCGTCGGTGCGTCGTCCAAACCGACCTCGGAGAGCAGCGTGAGCAGCAACACGGTGTGCGGACGTCCGGTCACCACCCACGACCCGTCGGATTGGGGTGTGTTGGCGTCGATGTGCCACCCGCGATCGTCATTGGGTGGAGACACCGGGAAACGGACGGGAATGTTGCCCAGTGAGCCTCGCGGCACCCAGCCGCCGCTTCCGCAGACCGCGTCGAGCGCCGCGGCCAGCACAGGACTTCCGACGAGTTCACCAAAGGGGCCTTGGCCAGTCAGATCTGAAGCCCACCGCACCGGTTCCGACCAACGGTCGCGATCGTCGGGTGAAAGACCCAGCTGCCGCCAGAGAATCGCCCTCGCCGCGTCGGCCACGCGCCGAGAAGCGGGCTGCTCGACCTTGGCGTAGCCGTCTCGGATGAAGGCGTCGAGATCCAACATCCAAAGCACGCTCTCATGGAAACCACAGCCAGCGCCAACGATTTTCGCCTGCGCGTAGCGTGGGGAGTTATGAAACGTGGTGACCAGGTTGCCGAGTTCGAACTGCCGGACCAGACAGGCACTGTGCGCAACCTCACAGAGCTTGCTCGCCGGCGGCCCCATCGTGCTGTTCTTCTACCCCGCGGCGATGACGCCCGGCTGCACGAAGGAAGCCTGCCACTTCCGCGACCTGGCGTCGGAATTCGCCGCGGTCGGCGCCAGTCGCGTCGGAATCAGCACCGACGCCGTCGAGAAGCAGGCGCAGTTCGCCGACAAACAGAGTTTCGATTATCCGCTGCTCTCCGATGCCGACGGCACGGTTGCGACGCAGTTCGGCGTCAAGCGCGGTCTGCTCGGAAAGCTCATGCCCGTCAAGAGAACCACGTTCGTCATCGACACCGACCGCACCGTGCTCGATGTCATCGCCAGCGAGATCAGCATGGACTCCCACGCCGACAAGGCGCTGGAGGTGCTGCGGCAGCGTCAGTCCGCGTGACAGCGGTCCTCGAGCTCGCCGATGTGACGTTCCGCCGCGACGGCAAGCAGATCATCGACGGCATCTCGCTCACCGTGAACCCCGGCGAGCACTGGGCACTGCTCGGCCCCAACGGGGCGGGCAAGAGCACGATTCTGGGCTTCTGCGCCGCGGTCAGCTTTCCCACCACGGGCACCGTGCACATCCTCGGCGAGCAGATGGGCCGCGTCGACCTGGCGCGGCTTCGCCATTCGATCGGGCACGTGAATCCTCGCCACCGGCTGCAGTACCCGCTGACCGTGCGCGAGGTCGTGCTCACCGGAATCACCGCCACGATCGACATCCCGAATCGCTGGACGCCCAGCGCCGACGAACTCCGCCGCGCGGACAACATGATCGAGACGGTTGGGCTGTCGCGCCGGGCCGACGACGTCTGGCCCACCCTGTCGCAGGGCGAACGAGGCCGCACTCTCATTGCGCGCGCGCTGATTTCGGAGCCACGGCTGCTGCTGCTCGACGAGCCCACGACCGGGCTGGACGTGGCCGCGCGCGAACAGCTGTTGGAGACCATCGACTCGCTCGACGAGACGCACCCCGAGGTGGCCTCGATCCTGGTCACCCATCACCTCGAGGAGCTTCCGACCACCACGACGCATGCGCTGCTGATCGCCGAAGGGCGAACTGTGGCAAGCGGTCCGGCGCGTGAGACGGTGACGACCGACAACGTCACCGCAGCGTTCTCACATCCGGTGGCGGTCACCTACGACGAAGGCCGCTGGACAGCGAGAGCCAAGGCCACCCGCATCATCGACGTCTGACCCGTCACAGGTTGGCGCGAAGGAATTCGCGCGCTCTGTGGCGTGGAAGTCCCGCATTGCGACGGCTTTGGGCGCGACGCCGTCCGCGCCGTGATACATCCCCGGGACCGTGACGAGTTCGCATGGCACACCCGCAGCCTCTCAGCCTCTCGGCGTAGGCGACGTCCTCGTCGTAGAACAGGTCGAGGTCGCCGACGCCCGACCCATGCGGGCGGCAGACCGGTCAGGTCCTCTCGGCGCGCAGGCGCGGCGTACTCGGGCGCATCCGACATCCGCGGCGCTCGCCCCAGATACGCGGTCCAGCCGAACCGGTTCGACGCGGGGTCCACACGAAGCTGCCCGCGACCGTCGTGGTCGGCGCGCAGCACGGTGCGGTCGTCGAGCATCGGATACACGAGTACCTGCGCGCGCAACACGATTCCCTCGTCGTGGCTTCGCTGCGCGACCGCGGCGGCAAGGCCGCCACCCGCACTTCCGCCCATCACCGCGATCCGATCCGGATCGATGCCGAGTTCCTCGGCGTGCTCACGCATCCATCGCAGCGTCGCCATGCAGTCGTCGAGCGGCGCAGGGAACGGATTCTCGGGCGCCAAGCCGGTAATCCGGCGACACGACGACTGCACCGAGTTCGCGTGCCACTCGAGCCGTCCCCATCGCCTCGATCTGCGGTGAGCCGACGATCATGCCGCCGCCGTGGATCCACAACACCGCCGGACGGGACGTGCCACCGGTGTCGGGGGTCGTGATGTAGTACCGACACCGGCGGCTCGCCGACATAGCGCTTGGTCACCGTTACGCCACGACCGGATGGTGTTCGGACTCGAGATTGCAGACGTGCCAATGGCAGTGAGCGCGGGCTGTCCGTGTCCGGGATGAAGGGCAGTAGCGGGCTGCGAAGCTCGGGCGGCACGCGCCAACGCGTCGTCACGCCGTGCCAGGTATCGGCGCACCGCCAGCGCGGCGACGGCCAAGACCGGCGACTGCGAGAGCCTTCTTCACGTCGGGAGCTTAAGCCTCCGGGCGCGAGCAGCACGTCCGCATCGAAGCAACTGTGGTCGCCGGTGTGGCAGGCCGCGCCGACCTGATCGACTTCCAGCAGCACGGTATCGCCGTCGCAGTCCAGCCGCACCGAGTGCACGTGCTGCGTGTGGCCCGACGTCGCTCCCTTGATCCACTGCTCACCACGCGAGCGCGAGTAGTACGTCGCCTCACGGGTTTCCAGTGTCCGGGCCAGCGCGTCGTCGTCCATCCACGCGACCATCAGCACCTGGCCGGTGCCGCGCTCCTGTGCAACGGCGGCGAACAACCCGTTGGCGTCGCGCTTCAGCCGCGAGGCGATGCTCGCATCCAATGCGCTCATCTCACAACGATCCCTTCTGCCGCCATCGCCGCCTTCACCTGGCCGATGGTCAGCTCGCGGAAGTGGAACACACTCGCGGCCAGTACGGCGTCAGCACCTGCAACAACGGCCGGCGCGAAATGTTCCGGCGCTCCTGCGCCGCCGCTGGCGATCACCGGCACGTTGACCGCGCCACGCACGGCCTTGATCATCGGCAGGTCGAATCCCGCCTTGGTGCCGTCGAAGTCCATCGAGTTCAGCAGGATCTCGCCGACGCCGAGTTCGGCTCCGCGCCTCGCCCATTCGATCGCGTCGATGCCGGTCCCCCGCCGGCCGCCATGCGTGGTGACCTCCCAGCCGGACGGCGTTGGCTTCCTGGCCCTGCGGGACGGTGCGGGCGTCGACGGACAGCACGATGCACTGCGAACCGAACTGGCGGGACAACTCGGCCAGCAGATCGGGCCGGGCGATCGCGGCCGTGTTGACCGCGACCTTGTCCGCGCCCGCGCGCAGCAGCACGTCGACGTCGCTGACAGAGCGCACGCCGCCGCCGACCGTCAACGGGATGAACACCTGCTCGGCGGTGCGCCTGACGACCTCGAGCATGGTGGCCCGGCCCGCGGAGGACGCGGTGACGTCCAGGAACGTCAGCTCGTCGGCCCCTTCGGCGTCATAGGCGGCGGCCAGCTCGACGGGATCGCCTGCGTCGCGAAGGTTTTCGAAGTTGACACCCTTGACCACCCGGCCGTCGTCGACGTCGAGGCACGGGATGATGCGCACCGCGAGGCATCCATCAGAAGTCCTTCGGGTCGCCGACGGAACGGAGCAACTCGAGCAGCTGCTCGTGTGTGCCCGGGCGCCCCACCAGCGCCGACGGGGATGTCACCGTCCAGTCATTGCCCGCCAGATCGGTCACGACGCCGCCCGGCGGCGCGCACCAACGCCACGCCGGCGGCGTGGTCCCAGACGTGACCGCTGAAACTGATGGCCCCGCCGAGGATTCCGGCCGCGGTATAGGCGAGGTCGACTACCGGTGGCGCCGTGCATGCGCATCCGGGAGCACTTGCGGCTCAGGTTCTCGATCACGGCCAGCCGGTAGCGTGCCCGGCACCCTGCCCCGGGAGTCGACGTTGAACGTGCCGACCCCGACTACGGAATCCGCCAACCGCAGACGGCTTCAATGAGGGTTGCTCGACTCCGTTGCTGCGCAGTGGTTTACCGACGACAGCGGTGAACCGCTCACCGGTGAACGGCACCCATGTCAGGCCGGCCACCGGCTCGCCGTCGCGAACCAGGCCGAGCAGGATCGCCGCAGATCGGTGAGCCTGCCGCATAGTTGAAGGTGCCGTCGATCGGGTCGAGCACCCACACCAGTGGCGACTCGACGTCGGCTCCACCGAATTCCTCGCCGTGGACCTCGATCCCGGTGCGGCTCGTCAGCGCCTCGACAACCTGGCGTTCGATGGCCAGGTCGACCTCGGTGGCGAAGTCGTTGCCCTTCTTCTGCACAGCCGAATCCGCGCGGTGGCCCTCGATGAACGGTTTGACCGCATCGTCGAGAATGGCGGAGGCCTCGGTGACGAGTGCGTCGAGGTCGGCCTCATCGAGCGCCATCTACGCTACTCACCGCGGCCAGCGCCTCCGGCAGCGTGAATCGCCCTGCGTACAGCGCCTTTCCGACGATCGCGCCCTCCACGCCCCGGTGGGTCAGGGTCGCGATGGCCCGCAGGTCGTCCAGACTCGACACGCCGCCCGACGCGATCACGGGAGCGTTCGTTCGCTCGGTGACGTTCGACAACAGTTCGAGGTTGGGTCCGTTCAGCGTCCCGTCCTTGGTGACGTCCGTGACGACGAAGCGCGTACACCCTTCACGGTCAAGCCGTTCCAGCACGTCCCATAGGTCGCCGCCGTCGGTTTCCCAGCCCCGGCCGCGCAGTCGGTGGTTACTGTCGACGATCTTCACATCGAGCCCGACGGCCACCTTCTCGCCGTGTTCGGCGACGACCTTGGCACACCACTGCGGGTTCTCCAGCGCCGCCGTGCCGAGGTTCACCCGCGCGCAGCCCGTGGCCAGCGCCGCAGCCAGCGACTCGTCGTCGCGGATCCCACCCGAGAGCTCGACGGCGACGTCCAGCTTGCCGACCACCTCGGCCAGCAGGTCGCGGTTGTTGCCGCGGGCGAACGCCGCGTCGAGGTCGACCAGGTGGATCCACTCGGCGCCGTCGCGCTGCCAGGTCATTGCGGCGTCGAGCGCCGAGCCATAGTCGGTCTCGCTACCGGCCTGGCCCTGCACCAGGCGGACGGCCTTGCCGTCCACGACGTCGACAGCAGGCAACAGAATCAACCTCACGGCGGTCAACCTAGAGCCCCCCAACCCAATTGCCCAAAAGCGCGGCCCCCGCGTCACCGCTCTTCTCGGGGTGAAACTGGGTGGCGGCCAGGGGTCCGTCCTCGACGGCGGCCAGGAACGGAACATGGTGCGTGGCCCAGGTCAGCTCCGCGTCGGCGTTGCCCTCCCACTGCTGCGCGGCGTAGGAGTGCACGAAGTAGAACCGGGTGTCGGCATCCAGCCCCTTGAACAGCCGGCTGGCGGCCGGTGCGTCGACGACGTTCCAGCCCATGTGCGGGATCACCGGGGCGTCCAGGCGGACAACGGCGCCCGGCCATTGGCCGCAGCCCGTCGTCTCCACGCCGAACTCGACACCGCGGGCGAACAGGATCTGCATGCCGACGCACACGCCGAGCACCGGCCGGCCCGCTGCTACCCGCTCGGCGATGATCTTCTCGCCGCTGATCTTGCGCAGGCCCGTCATGCAGGCCTCGAATGCGCCGACGCCGGGTACCACCAGACCGTCGGCATTCATGGCCGCATCGGCGTCGGCGGTCACCTCGACGTCCGCGCCGACGCGCTGCAACGCGCGTTGGGCGGAGCGCAGATTTCCCGAGCCGTAGTCGAGCACGACGACACCGCGACGCGCCGCATGTGCGTCGACTTCACAGTGCGCCTTTCGTCGACGGCACTCCAGTCACGCGCGGGTCGTATTCGACCGCCTGACGCAGCGCGCGGGCGACGGCCTTGTACTGCGCCTCGGTGATGTGGTGCGGATCGCGGCCGTAGATCGTGCGCACATGCAGCGCGATGCGCGCGTTCATGGCGATGGTCTCGAACACGTGCCGGTTGACGACCGTGTGGTACGGCGCCGCGGATCCCGCGATCGTGAAGTGCAGCATGTGGTCCGGCTCGCCGGTGTGCACGCAGTACGGCCGGCCGGACACGTCGACGGCGGCGTGCGCCAGCGATCTCGTCCATCGGAATCCACGCATCGCCGAAGCGACGGATGCCCTCTTTGTCGCCGAGCGCCTGTCCGAGTGCCTGACCGAGCACGATCGCGGTGTCCTCGATGGTGTGGTGCCCTTCGATCTCGAGGTCACCCTTCGCGCGCACGATCAGATCGAAGCTGGCGTGACTGCCCAGTGCGGTGAGCATGTGGTCGAAGAACGGCACGCCGGTTTCGACGCTGACGACACCCGTGCCGTCGAGGTTGAGCTCGACGACGATGTCGGATTCCTTGGTCTTGCGTTCGATCTTGCGCGGCGGGGTTCGGTCGATCACTGTGCTCCTATTCGGGCGCTGACGTCGAGCAGCGCATCGTTCTCCTGGGCCAGGCCGGTGGTGGCGCGCAGATATCCGGGGATACCGACGTCGCGGATCAGGATCCCTGTCATCGAGGTAGCGCTGCCAGGTGGCGGGCGCGTCGGCGAACTCGCCGAACAACACGAAGTTGGCATCGCTGGGAATCACCCGGAAACCCATGCCGGACAAGCCCTCTGTGACGCGCTCGCGCTCGGCGATGAGGGTGGCGACGCTGCCGAGCGTGTCGTCGGCGTGGCGCAGCGCCGCCCTCGCCGCGGCCTGAGTGACCGACGACAGGTGATACGGCAACCGCACCAGCAGCATCGCGTCGATCACGGCGGGTGCGGCGATGAGATAGCCGAGCCGGCCGCCTGCGAATGCGAACGCCTTGCTCATGGTGCGGGTGACGACGAGCTTGGTCGGATGGTCGGCGATCAGGTTCACCGCGCTCGGCTGCGACGAGAACTCACCGTAGGCCTCGTCGACGATCAGTATGCCGGTGCTCATCGCGTCGAGCAGCCGCGCAGGTCATCGAGCGGAACGCTTTGGCCCGACGGGTTGTTGGGGCTCGCAACGAAGACGATGTCCGGGCTGTGTTCCTTGATCGCCTGCACCGCGACCTCGGTGTCGAGGCCGAAGTCGTCGGCGCGGCTGGCCACCAGCCACGTTGGTCTGGGTGCCGTCGGAGATGATCGGGTGCATCGAGTACGACGGCACGAAGCCGATGGCGCTGCGACCCGGGCCACCGAACGCCTGCAGCAGCTGCTGCAGGATCTCGTTGGAACCGTTGGCGGCCCAGAGGTTTTCCACACTCAGCGGGACCCCGGTCTGCGCGGTCAGATACGCCGCCAGGTCGGTGCGCAGCGCCACCGCGTCGCGGTCGGGATAGCGGTGCAGATGACCCGCGACCGCGCTGACCGACGCCGTCACGTCGTCGACGAGGGCCTTCGTCGGGGGATGCGGGTTCTCGTTGGTGTTCAGCCGCACCGGAACGTCCAATTGGGGTGCGCCATATGGTGATTTGCCGCGCAGATCCTCGCGCAACGGCAGATCTAGACAGCGTCACCGTCTCGCCGAGAGCTCACTTTTCGAACCTCCGCCGCACCGCTTCGCCGTGCGCGGGCAGGTTTTCGGCCTGGGACAACGTGATGACGTACCCGGACACGTCCTTGAGCGCGGCCTCGTCGTAGTCGACGACGTGGATGCCCTTGAGGAAGGTCTGCACCGACAGACCGCTGGAGTGGCGGGCGCAGCCTGCGGTCGGCAGCACGTGGTTCGAGCCCGCGCAGTAGTCGCCGAGGCTGACCGGCGAATAGGCGCCGACGAAAATCGCTCCGGCCGAACGTATTCGGCGCGCGACGTCGCGCGCATCCGCAGTTTGGATCTCGAGGTGTTCGGCGGCGTACGCGTTGACGGTGCGGATGCCTGCGTCGATGTCGTCGACGAACACGATCGCCGACTGCTTGCCGGAAAGCGCCGCCGTGACCCGTTCCCGATGCACCGTGGTCTCGAGCTGTTTTTCGAGTTCGCGGTCGGTGGCGTCGGCGAGCCGCTCACTGTCGGTGACAAGGACGCTTGCCGCCATCTCGTCGTGCTCGGCCTGGCTGATCAGGTCGGCGGCGATGTGCACCGGGTCGGCGGTGTGATCGGCGAGGATCGCGATCTCGGTCGGGCCTGCCTCGGCGTCGATGCCGACCTGCGAACGACAGATCCGCTTGGCCGCAGTGACATAGATGTTGCCCGGACCGGTGATCATGTCGACGGGCGCGAGTTCGGCGCCGTCGGTGTCGGTGCCGCCGTAGGCCAGTAGCGCGATCGACTGCGCACCGCCGACCGCCCACACGTCGTCGACCCCGAGCAGCCGTGCGGCCGCCAGGATGGTGGGGTGCGGCAGCCCGCCGAAGTCCGCCTGCGGTGGGCTGGCGATCACCAGTGAGTCGACACCGGCGGTCTGTGCGGGCACGACGTTCATCACCACGCTCGACGGGTAGACGGCGTTACCGCCAGGGACATACAGGCCGACCCGCTCGACGGGCACCCATCGCTCGGTCACCGTCGCGCCGGGCGCGAGCGTCGTCGTGGTATCGGTGCGCCGTTGGTCGGCGTGGACGGCACGGGCACGTTCGATCGCGACCTCGAGCGCGGCCCGCACATCGGGGTCGAGTTCGGCCAGCGCAGCCTCGAGGCGCTCAACAGGGACCCTGACCGTCGTCGGGCCGCACACCGTCGAACGATTCGCCGTACTCCAGCGCCGCAGCGGCCCCGCGCTCGGCCACCGCATCGACGATCGGCCGCACTTTCGGCACCACCGCGTCGACGTCGACACCGCCCCGGGGCAGCGCCGACCGCAGTTGCGCCGCGGAAAGCGCGGCGCCGCGCAGGTCGATGCGCGCCATCACAGGTGGCGAGGTGTTCACATGAGCCATTGTCCCAGAGCAGCACAAATCCAAATAACACCGCACCGCAACCGATGATTGCACGACAGAGGGCATGGGATAGGTTGCCGTCATGCGCGCGAAGGATCACCCCAACAATGCGCCCGGCGTCCCCATGGTGTTTCCGCCGTGGTTCGAGAATTTGCAGGTCAAGTACCTCAACCGGATGGTCAGGCCGTTCGCTCGCGTTCATGCCGGGATTCGCGACCATCAAACATCGCGGCCGGACGTCCGGTAAGCCCTACGAGACGATCGTGACGCGCCTATCGCAAAGGCGACGTCCTGGCGATCGTGCTCGGGCACGGCAAGACGGACTGGGTCAAGAACGTGCTGGCCGCGGGCGAGGCCGATCTGCAATTCGTCCGACGAGGCGTGCACGTCACCAATCCACGCATCGTGCCCGCAGGCAGCGAGCGCGGAGGGACTGCCGTTCATGGCTCGCGTGCAGGCGAACAGGACGGCGTCTTCGTCGCCGATATCGCCGGGACCCGCTAGCGCGTAAACACCGTCTTGCCCGTCATCGTCGGCCACACCGACGGCGCGTCATCCCATCGCGACAACGCGGTCGACGGTCGGCGAAAGATCTTGCCCTGCAAGCAGTTCGATGACCTCGGGGATCACCGCGCGGGCATTGACGCGGCCTGTCACAAAGCGCACCCCGCGGGTGTACATCGGCAGCAGCGGCATCTCGACGGAGCCCTGCGCATAGATCCCGGTGTCGGTGCAGACTCCGTCGGGCCACGTGACGCGCAACGTCGCGGCGAGCACCGCGGGATCGGCCGACGTGTGCACGGTGACCGGGTACGGCTCCGTTGCCTTGTCGGGCTTCTCGCGATCGTGCACGACCGCGCCGAGCTTCTCCGCGATCGCCAGACGATTCTGGTCGGTGTCGACGTAGTCGACGTGAACCCCGAGCGCCGACGCCGAGGCCACGGCATACAGCCCGATCGACCGGCGGCCGACGACCAGCACGCGCTGATCGGATGGATCGAGCGCCGCCAGTTCGTCGCGGTACGGGGCGACGGTGCGCCAGCCGTCGGGGATATTGTCCGAGATCGACGCCATCGCAATCGGGTCCACACCGTCGGGCAGCGCGACGAGCATCGCGTCGGCATAGGGCACCGCCACCAGATCGGCCATGAAACCGCCGCCGTCGAGTCCGGCCAGCGGCGCCATCCCGTACATCGCCATCAGGGGCAGCGACGCGCACGACCCCGTCACGCCGCGCAGGCATGCGCGGCACTGTCCGCAGTTGATCTGGAACGGCACGATGACGCGGTCGCCGACCTTGACGCTGCGGACGCCATCGCCGACCGCGACCACCTCGGCCAGCCCCTCATGGCCCATCGCGTGACCGGGCGGCATCGGCAGCAGCCCCTCCGCCACCGCGACGTCGAGGTCGCAGCACGCCACCGCCAGCGGCCGCACCAGCGCCTGCTCGGGTGCGGTGATCTGCGGGTCCGGCGCGTCCCGCCATACGTAGGAGCCGGCCTCCTCGAACACCAGCTGCTGCATGTCGCGACCCTTTCTTTAGCGGCTGTTCAAGTATTCTTGAATGACCTTTCTAGTAAAGTCAAGGCCATGCCTCGTCCGGACCGAAGCCGAGCCGCCCTCGTCGACACTGCAGCCCTGCTGTTCCGCAGGCAGGGCTACGCCGCGACCGGGGTGAACCAGATCCTGGAGACCGCCGACGTCAAGGCCGGCTCGCTGTATCACCACTTCCCCGACGGCAAGCAGGAACTGGCGGCCGCGGTGGTCGACCGCGTCGGCGCCGACATCGAGCGGCGGCTGCGCGGACTTTCTCGACAGCGGATTGCCGGTGACCGACATCGTGGCGGGTTGGATCGACCTGATGGCCTCCGGTCTGGCCTCCGACCAGCGCGACGGCTGCCCGATCGAGCCGATCGCCACCGAGTCGGTGAACGCCAGCACCCAGGTCCGGGACGGCCTCGGCGCGAGCGTTCGGCGGCTGGCGGCTGTGCGGTCGCCGACCGACTGCGCACCGACGGCTGGCCGGATGCCGAGGCAGACCAGACCGCGCTGGCGGTGATCGCGCTACTCGAAGGCGCGCTGATCCTGTCTCGTATCGCAGGCGACAGGACCGCACTGGACGCCGCGAAATCTGCGGCGCGCACCCTGCTCAGCTCCGCGCGCGAAGCTCCCGCCGGGAGCTGAGGCAGGCGCCTGCGCTTACTCGCTAGGGCCGTCCGATGATTCGGCGTCCGTGTCGTTCGCGGGCGCCGGATCGTTCGTTCCCTGGGCTCCTTGGGTGGAGCGGGTGTCCGCCGGCGCGGCGTCCTTGGCTGGTCTCGCTCCTTGGGTTTCGGCGCGAAGATCGAGCGGAGCAAGTCGCCGGGCTTCCACCCGCCGGCGCGAGGTTTCGGCGGCTCGGCCTTGTTGGTGGCATCTTCCGGCGACGCTGTTCGTCGTTCCTTCGGCGCCTCGACCGGCTCTCCCTCGTCAGGGTCGGCGGGCGGCGGCGCCGAGCGGCCGGCGATGCTTGTCGTCGACGGAGAGATTGCCGGTGCAGGCTGCCCCAATGCGGCGAGCCGCTGCTGTGGTCAACAGCGGCACCCGCCGCAACGGACTGCACGTCGGAAAGCAACTTCGTCGGCGGCGGAACCACCTGGAAGGGAACGGGTTCGGACGGATATGAGCCCGGGCCGCTAGGTCGGTCGTAACCCGTTTCGATGACTGCCCGAAGGAAGGGGTCCAACGCGGTCACGATGTTCTGCGGTATGCCGAGCTGCAGCAGCGGTCGAGTCAGCGGCAGCTGCCCATCCTGATTGAGGACCAGTACGTCCGTGACCTTGCCGTCCGCGCTGGTCGACACGATCGCGTCGGTCCGAGTCGGGTCGGGAGTGGGATCGATGTCTTTGTAGTAATCCCCGTGCAGGTAGTAGAACCCCAGCGCCGCGTTGGCGTCGGCGACCACGTTCAAAAAGTATTTGGGGGCGTCACCGACGCCGTCGTATTGCTTGGTGACCTGAAGGATCTTGGTGCTCGCCGGCGTGGTGCCGTCACCGAAGGTCACTCCGAACACCGGCACGTAGACGCCCGCAGGCACCCGGGTGAGGATGCCGCCGTCGTTGCGGCGAGGGTTCGCGGCGAGCACGAACTCGACGTTGTCGCTGAGTCCTTGGTCTTCGAGCTCGGGAATCGCCTTGACCGCGCCACCCGCACCCTGCGAATAGCCGACGACAAAGATCTTCTGGCCGGGGTTTTCGTCGCCTTCGCGGCCTTGACGAGTGTCAACGACCTGTTCGGTCGCCAGCCCCTCGGACACGTCGTAAGTCGGGTCACCGAGTCCGGTGGCCGGCCCCAGACTGCGCGGATAGATCACGAACTGCTCGTCGTAGTCGGTGCCGGGGCCGTCGCTGTAGTTCCCTTGAAGGGAGTCGGCCATCCGGAACGGCGGATTTCCCAATTCGTTGCCCGTCACCGACTTCGTGCCGTCGACGAAGATCGACGTCGCCAACAGCTCCGCGCCGGGGATGATGGCCGTCGCCGCCGTATGCCACGCCCAATAGCGCCGCCGCCTCCAGGGCCAGGCCCGCGCTCACGTACGGCGCCCAGTTCCTGGTCGGCTTGCGGTGTTTGCCCACGACATCTCCCCTTTTAGCCACATAGCAAAGGAGCTGGCAGATTGCCAGCCCCAAGCCTTGCGACAGCGTATACGGGTGTTCGCTGGCCCACAACCGGGGCGTTGCCCGTCGCGCGAATTCTACTTGCACAACTCCGTGATCGCGGAGTTCGCGGCGTCCGCATCCTTCAGCCGCGACGGCTTGATCGGGATCCTCGTTCGTCGCACCTGCGGTGGCGTTTGCCCCGATGTCCATGAGGTTGTCGGCGAACTCACGGACCTTGGTGGCCAAATCGGTCGGCGTCGCCGGGTCCAGCCGGGCCATCAGATACTGCCCGCCGTCGTACAGCGACACTCTGGCGTTAGCTGCTACCGCCTGGGAGCCGGTGACATCGTTCGGGCCCGCCCGCCGGCGCCAGGTTCGTGTTGAGCGACACCCCGCGCCGCACGACGTCCATCGCGGCGCAGATCTTGACTTTGGCGTCGGCCCGCTGGATTGCGTCGTAGCCATCTTCCTTGGCGAAGTCGACCCGGTACAGCGTCCATCCGGCCAGGGCCACCGCGGCGATGGAGAGGATCAGGGTGATGATGCCCAACGGATTGAACCGGCGTGGCTCATCGTCGTCGTCTCTACGCGCCACGATTGCCCCTGGACGATTTGCTGAGCGAGGTGTCTGGCATGCAGGAGATAGTAACGCTAGAGATCGAGGCCGATGTCCAACACGCGCACTGAATGGGTGAGCGCGCCAACGGCGAGATAGTCGACGCCCGTGCCCGCATACTCGGCAGCGGTCTCCAGTGACAGCCCGCCGGACGACTCCAGTTTGGTTGCCGGTGAACAGGAGTCACGGCGCTGCACGGCGATCTGCGTCTGCCACACCGGGAAGTTGTCGAGCAGCACGAGCGCCTGCTCCCCCACGTTCTCGCCGAGCACCTCGTCGAGCTGCTCGAGCGAGTCCACCTCGACCTCGCACGGCAGATCCGGTGCAGCCGTACGCACGGCGCGCAATGCGGCGAGCACGGAACCCGCCGCCGCCACATGGTTGTCCTTGATCAGGGCGGCATCGCCCAGGCCCATTCGGTGGTTGACCCCGCCGCCGACGCGCACCGCGTATTTCTGCAGGGCACGCAACCCAGGCAGCGTCTTGCGGGTATCGCGGATCTTGGCCCGCGTGCCCTCGACCGCGGCCACCCAGGCAGCGGTCGTCGTCGCGATGCCCGATAGATGGCATACCAGGTTGAGCGTGGTCCGCTCGGCCGTCAACAGACCCCTGCGTCGGCGCCTCAACGGTGAGCACCACGCCGCCCGCATCCAGCCGTGCGCCGTCCTCGACGCGATGCTTCACCAGATAGCCGTCGGTACCGAGCACCTCGTCGAACGCCAGAAGCGCGATGTCGACGCCTGCGATCACCCCCGCCTCGCGGGCGACCATCGACGCCGTCGTCGTCGACATCGGCCGGAACCGTCGCCAGCGTGGTGACATCGGGTCCGTACCGCAGGTCCTCCTCCAGGGCGCGCGCAATCACCCTGCGAGCCTCGGTCAGCTCGTCGGCACTGAGCTCCATCAGCACGCCGCCGCCGGAATCAGGCTGTGCGCCAACGCCGGATCGGTGTCTGGGTAGTCGGATCGGTGATGGCAGCCGCGGGACTCGGTACGGGCGAGGGCCGCGGCCGCGACGGCGCCCGCGGTCGTGGTCAGCGCGACGTCCTCGAAGTCGCTGCGGGACTTGAGGGCACGTGGCGTCGCGGTATCGAGTTCCTTTGCGAGACGCTCCAGTCCGTCACCGTCGCGCACCACCGACGCGTAGCGCGTCATCGCCCGTTGCAGGTCGGCGCGCGGCAGGGCACGACGCGTGAACTGTTCGGGCGGTGTCGCGCGGCCCGGCCCGGCATCGACGGCGTGCACCGCGGCCGCCCTGCCGGCCCGGGCGCCGACGACCAGACCCTCCAGAAGGCTGTTGGAAGCCAACCGGTTTGCGCCGTGCAGGCCGGTGCGCGCCACCTCTCCCGCCGCGAACAGGCCCGCCAGTTCGGTGCGCCCGTATACGTCGGTCATCACTCCGCCGCAGCTGTAGTGCGCGCCGGGTACGACCGGAATCGGCTGGCGGGTCGGATCGATTCCTGCCGCGCTGCAGGCCGCCGTCACAGTGGGGAACCGGCGCGTGAAGCCATCTATGCCGCGTGCGTCGAGATACACACACGGATCGCCGGTCAGGGCCATCCGTGCGTCGATCGCGCCGGCCACCACATCCCGTGGTGCAAGGTCGCCCATCGGATGGACGCCTGCCATCACCGAATTCCCTTGCCGATCAATGAGAATCGCACCCTCGCCGCGGACGGCCTCGGTGATCAACGGGCGCCGGCCGCTGGCATCACCGTCGAAGAGCATGGTCGGATGGAACTGGATGAACTCGACATCGCCGATCGGCAAACCCGCCCACATCGCCAACGCGACACCGTCGCCCGTCGAGCCCTCCGGGTTGGTCGTCGCGGTGTACAGGTGTCCCAGGCCGCCGGTCGCAAGGATCACCGACGGAGCGTGCACGATTCCGGGGCCGTCCTCGTTGAGGACCAGCACACCGGTCACCGCGCCGTCGGTCTGAAGCAACTCCAGCGCTACGTGATTGCGCCGGATATCCAGCCGGGCCGCGGCGTTGTCGAGCGCCCGCTGGACCTCCGCGCCGGTGGCGTCACCGCCGGCGTGGATGATCCGTCGCCTCGAATGCCCGCCCTCGCGGGTGAGCGCCCACTGCCCCGGTGCTGCCTCGTCGAATCGCGCCCCGTCGTCGACCAGATCGCGGACCGCCCGATAACCGTCGGCCACGATGGAACGCACCGCATCCGGATCGCACAGCCCGGCGCCGGCGGTCAACGTATCGGCGACATGCTGGTCGATCGAGTCTTCGGTGTCCGGCAGGACGACGGCGATGCCGCCCTGCGCGTAGAACGTCGCGGTATCGCTGGCCTTGCTGAGCACCACCACTTTTCGGCCGCTCCGATGAGCCGCCAGGGCGGACACCAGGCCCGCGACCCCGGTGCCGATGACGACGACGTCTGCGCGCTGCTGCCAGTAGCCGCGACCACCGCAGGCGGCGTTGACGGCGTTGGCGGTCACTCGTCGCCGCCGGGTGTGCCGATCTCGATCATGCGCTGCACGCTGGCCCGCGCCAACCGAGCGGTCTCGGGATCGACGTCGACCTGGTCCCTGCCTTCGACCAGGCACCGCAACAGCGCGGCGGGAGTGATCATCTTCATGTATTTGCACGACGCCCGGTCATTGACGGCACGGAAGTCGACTTCCGGTGCGGCGCGGCGTAACTGGTGCAGCATGCCGACCTCGGTGGCGACCAGCACCTGGCGCGCGCGGGTGTCCCGCGCGGCGTCCAGCATGCCGCCCGTGGACAGGATCTTGACCCGGTCTTCGGGGAACGCGCCTTCGCCGGCGAGGTACAGAGCCGAAGTGGCACAACCGCATTCAGGGTGCACGTAGAGTTCGGCGTCCGGGTGGGTGCGAGCCTGTTCAGCGAGCTCGTCGCCGTTGATGCCTGCGTGCACGTGGCACTCGCCGGCCCAGACGTGCAGGTTCTTGCGGCCGGTGATCCGGCGCACATGGGCGCCGAGGAACTGGTCGGGGCAGAAGAGCACCTCGCGGTCCTCGGGGATGGACGCCACCACCTCGACGGCGTTGGAGGACGTGCAGCAGATGTCGGTCTCGGCCTTCACCGCGGCCGTTGTGTTGACGTACGAGACGACGACGGCGCCGGGGTGCTCGGCCTTCCACGCGCGCAACTCGTCGGCGCTGATGGAGTCGGCCAGCGAGCAGCCCGCGCGCTGGTCGGGAATGAGCACCGTCTTGTCCGGGGACAGGATCTTGGCGGTCTCGGCCATGAAATGAACGCCACAGAACACGATGGTGTGTTCCGGCGCTTCGGCGGCGATCCGGGACAGCGCCAGTGAGTCGCCGACATGGTCGGCGACGTCCTGGATGGCCGGGAGCTGATAGTTGTGCGCCAGCAGCGTCGCGCCGCGCAGATCGGCCAGGCGACGTACCTCGGCGGCCCATTCCTCGTCGCCGTCGACGCCGGAATAGCCCGTAGGGCCCGCGACGATGCGGTCCGCCAGATCGTTAGCCGGCATGCGGTCCAGAACCGTCATTGCCCGCCTCCTTAAACTCCGCGAGGTTTTCGACTTATAATCGAAAACATGCCCCATATTAGCACCGCGCACGAGGTGCTCGCCGCCGTGTTCCAGGTACGAGGGGTCGGACCGCCCGAAACGTCTGAGAAACCGGCACTTCACGTGCTGTTGTGGCAGCGTGCACTCGAACCCGAACGCGGGAAATGGTCGCTGCCGGGCGGCCGGCTCGGTGACGACGAGGACCTGACCAGCTCCGTCCGCCGTCAGCTCGCCGAGAAGGTCGACCTGCGTGAGCTTGCTCACCTGGAGCAGCTCGCCGTGTTCTCCGACCCGCATCGCGTGCCCGGCACGCGCACCATCGCGTCGACGTTCCTCGGGCTCATGCCCTCCCCCGCGACTCCCGAGCTTCCCCCGGACACGCGCTGGCATCCTGTCAGCGATCTCCCGCCGATGGCGTTCGACCACGGACCGATGGTGGAGCACGCCCGCACCCGGCTGGGCGCCAAGCTGTCGTACACGAACATCGGATTTGCCTTGGCACCAACGGAATTCGCTGTTTCCACGCTGCGGGACATCTACAGCGCCGCGCTGGGACATCAGGTCGACGCGACCAACCTGCAACGCGTGCTCGAGCGCCGCAACGTCATCACCAGGACCGGCACCACCGCGCGGTCCGGTCGCAGCGGTGGACGGCCCGCCGCGCTGTACAGGTTCACCGACCGCCGCTACCGGGTCACCGACGAATTCGCCGCACTGCGCCCGCCCGGGTGAGTCGGCTGGCTTCTTAAGGCTCTCTTAAGTAACAATGGCCGGATGGAACTGGGCAGCGCTGCACCAGCCGGCGCCGAGTGGATCGGGCAGGCACCGCACGAGGAACTGGCTCACGGCGCACGCCCGCAGCTGCCTTCCGATGACCCGTTCTACGATCCACCTGGCGGTTTTCAGCACGCCGCGCCGGGAACAGTGCTTCGCAGCCGCGACGTCGAGCTGGCGTTTTTCGGCCTGATCCCGCAGCGCGTCAAGGCCAGCCAGCTGCTGTACCGGACCACGGACATGCACGGCAATCCGGATGCCGCGGCCACGACCGTGATCGTGCCCGCAGAACGCGCCCCGAAGGCCGTCACCCCGGTGGTCTCCTATCAGTGCGCCATCGACGCGGTCAGCTCGCGCTGCTTTCCGTCGTACGCCCTGCGGCGCCACGCGCACGCGACAGGCGCTGTCGCACAGTTCGAGCTGCTGCTCGTCGCCGCCGCCCTCGCCGAGGGCTGGGCGGTCTCGGTGCCCGACCACGAAGGCCGCCTGGGTATGTGGGGCGCGCCCTATGAACCGGGCTACCACGTTCTCGATGGCGTCCGCGCGGCGCTGAGCTCGAAGCGGCTGGGTCTGTCACCGGAGGCGCCGGTCGGCCTCTGGGGCTATTCCGGCGGCGGGCTGGCCACCGCGTGGGCGGCCGAGATGAGCGGCGCCTACGCGCCCGAGCTCAACATCGTGGGCGCAGTGCTCGGATCGCCCGTCGGCGACCTCGGCCACACCTTCCGCCGGCTCAACGGGACCTTCATGTCCGGCCTGCCCGCGCTCGTCGTCGCCGCCCTCGCGCACATCTATCCCGATCTCGATCGGGTCATCCAGGAACACGCCACCGAAGAGGGCAAGGTGCTGCTGAAACGGCTGCACACCATGACCACCGCGGAGGCCGTCATCCGGATGGTCAACAAGGACATGGACGACATGGTCGACCTGCCCCTCGAGCAGATCCTCGACATGCCGGAGGTCCAGCATGTATTCGAGGAAATCAAGCTCGGGGTGGCGGTGCCGACGCCGCCGGTGCTGATCGTGCAGGCCGTCCATGACCAACTGATCTCCGTCGCGGACATCGACGAACTTGCCGACACCTACCGCTCGGGCGGGGCGTCGGTGACCTACCACCGCGACATGCTCAGCGAGCACCTGCTGCTGCATCCGCTGTCTGCGCCGATGGCGCTGCGCTGGCTGACCGACCGGTTCAACGGAAAACCGTTGTCCGAGCACATGGTTCGGACGAAGTGGCCGACGCTGCTGAACCCGATGACCTATGTCGGGATGGCGCGGCTGGCGAAAATCGTCGCCAAGGTGGTCACTGGGCGGACGGTAGAACGTTCTCCGCTGTGAGAGGCGGGCCGAACGCCGGTGGTTCGACCGGAGGCCAGGCACCCAGATCGTCGCGTGCGGTCGACATCGCCATCAGCGAGTAGATCAGGGCTGCGACCCCCGCCGGAATCACGATCGTCAACGCGGCCACCAGCGGCGACTGCCCGAAGAACACAGGCGGCGCCTCGACGATGTAGTGCACGCGGTGCTCGGGCGATATCGGCGCGGCGGCCATGTCGATCGCCCCGTAGCGCCAATGCACCAGCACCGCGCCGAGCCCCGCTGCCGTGCCCGCCGCGGCCATGGCCCCGACGACCAACGCGGCCATCATCGTCGGGCCGCGGTGCGCGCGCCACTGCCAGACCAGCACCGTCGCCACAACGACCACTGCGCTGACCATCCCCACCATCAGGAATGCCGATAGGAAGAAGTGGTCGGCTTCGTTACCCAGGTAGGCGAGTACTCGGTCACCGGACTTGGTCAACGCAACGACGCCGTGGATCGACGGCGCCAGCCACGCCCACAACGCGCCGATCACCGCGCCGGCCAACGCCAGTGCAACGACGACGGTTATCGCCGCGCGACCGCGCGACCGCCGCGGCGGAGCTTGCTCACTCATCGCTTCTCGGCTCTTCGCGCTAGCGCTCATCGCTGCTTTTCCAGATCCTTGGAGTCAGTGCGGCCGTGCCGCGAGCACTTGGCCGACCAGCCGTCGGGGCGCACCTGAACGACCATCCGGCGCCCGCACTCCGCACAGAACCGCGGCGGCTCGAGACCAAGCCGCGCCGCGGTCGGCATCGTCGTGCCGTCGGGATCTCCCGTATAGACGTTGAACGCCATCACAATCAGTTCTACAGGCTGGCGTTGAGGGCCTTGATCGGCATCTGCAGATCGTCGAGCAGTTCGAGATCGGCCTCGGCCGGCCTGCCCAGCGTCGTCAGGTAGTTGCCGACGATGACGGCGTTGATGCCGCCGAGGATGCCCTTCTTGGCGCCCAGGTCGCCGAGGGTGATCTCCCGGCCGCCGGCGAACCGCAGCATGGTGCGCGGCAGGGCGAGCCGGAAAGCCGCGACGGCCTTCAGCGCCTCGGCCGCGGGCAACACGTCGAGATCTCCGAACGGCGTACCCGGTCGCGGGTTGAGGAAGTTCAGCGGAACTTCGTGCGGATCGAGCGCGGCGAGGTTGGCCGCGAATTCCGCACGCTGCTCCAGCGTTTCACCCATGCCGAGGATGCCGCCGCAGCAGACCTCCATGCCTGCGTCGCGGACCATCTGCAGGGTGTCCCAACGCTCTTCCCAGGTGTGGGTGGTGACGACGTTGGTGAAGAACGACCGCGCGGTCTCCAGGTTGTGGTTGTAGCGATGCACACCCATCTCGGAGAGCCGTTCGACCTGCTCTCGGGTGAGCATGCCCAACGAGCACGCGATCTGAATGTCGACCTCGTTGCGAATCGCCTCGATACCCGCCGCGACCTGAGCCAGTAGGCGCTCGTCTGGCCCGCGCACCGCGGCGACGATGCAGAACTCAGTCGCACCGGTCTTCGCGGTCTGCTTGGCGGCTTCCACCAGGCTTGGGACGTCCAGCCATGCGCTGCGCACCGGCGAAGCGAAAAGCCCTGACTGCGAACAGAAGTGGCAGTCCTCGGGGCAGCCGCCGGTTTTCAGGCTGATGATGCCCTCGACCTCGACATCGGGTCCGCACCATGCCATCCGCACCTCATGTGCAAGGGCGAGCAGCTCGTCGAGCTGCTCGTCGGGCAGTTGCAACACCCGCAGCGTCTGCTCCTGGTCGAGGCCCTCGCCGCGCTCCAATACCTGCTCGCGCGCCTCCGCCAGAATGTCGCTCACCCGTTGCCCTCCTGATGCTCTTCGCGCAAGCGCTCATCGCGTCTTGAACGGTGTTCAGGTTAGGGTACCGACGTGCAGCTGACCAAACGCGACGTGGTGGACGCGGCGACGACGCTGCTCGACAACTACGGCATCGCCGATCTGACGATGCGGCGGCTGGCGCGCGAGCTCAACGTCTCCCCCGGCGCGCTGTACTGGCATTTCGCCAACAAGCAGCAGCTGCTCGGCGCGGTCGCCGATCGGATCCTGGAGTCCGTCGGCGATGTCGCCGGTGACTGGCGGCAGCGCGTGACCGGGATCTGCGCAGGGCTGCGCGACGCGCTGCTTTCTCGCACCGACGGCGCCGAGTTGGTGTCGGCCAGCTTCGCGGCGGGACAGTCGGAGCTGATGGTTCAGATCCTGAGCCGCTTGACCGCCGCCGCGGCCGATGCGGGCGTCGACGCCGCGCACGCCGAGTTGGCCGCACGCACGGTCGTCTACTACGTGTTGGGCTTCACAGCCGACGAGCAGTCGCGACTGCAGTGGGACGCCGCTGGGGCCGAGTTGCCCGAGGCGCAGTCGATCCTCACCGAAGACCCGAGCAAGCGGTTCAGCTTCGGGCTCGCGCTGCTGGTGGACGGCATCGGCGTCACCGGAAAACCATCCGTCACGGCCATCAACGTTTCGCGGACATAGTTCGAGTAGACACCTGCAGAACGTCGATCGCTGTGGGCGGTGTGGTTTGTCGGGCGCGCCGCCTAGAGTTGCGGGCGTGATCACCGTCGATGACGTTCGGCGCATAACGGCGACCTTGCCGAGATCGTATGAGGTCGTGGTTCGGGACTGCATCAAATTCCGGGTCGGTCAGCTCGTGTTCGTTGCCTTTTCGCGTGACGAGACAGTGATGGGCGTCGGTTTCCCGAAGGAGGAGCGCGAGGCGATGGTGGCCGCCGAGCCGGAAAAGTTCATGCTGCCGCGCACATCGGACATGCGCTACAACTGGATTCACGTCCGGCTCGATGCCATCGACCTGGACGAACTACGCGAGCTGGTCATCGACGGCTGGCGGATGTGCGTTCCGAAAAGCGTTGCAGCCGAAATTATCTGATCGAATACTCGCGCTTGGTATTGCCATCCCAGCGGCGCAACCCCACAACGCTGCCCGTGATTTCCCGCGGCTTTCCGGCGATCTGCACGGCACGCCCCATCTGTGCCGGCACGATGCGCCGGGCCATCGTCACATGCGCGGTCCACTCGCCGGGTGACGCATTGGCCATTGGCCCGGGATGCAGGTGCTGCAGGCACACCCGATGGACCTGGGCGTGCACGTCGAGCAGTGTCATCGTCGGGACCACGAGTCGTGCGAGCACGGCCTTGGTGCGGCCGAAGAACAGCGGTGCCCCGATCCGGCACCGGAACGGAAACCGCCCCACCAGCGACGCCAGCAACTCGTCGACCTCGGGGTCGATCCGCTCGGCGACGGTCAGCGTGGCGTGCGGGCGGCTGGCAGGCGCCTGACTGGGGATACCGGCCTCGCGCAAGCCATCCCAAATGTGCCGGACCACCGCCTCGGTGTCCGGGTCGAAGACCAGCTCGACGGAATGGACCACTAAACCAGACTCGCGACCCAGTCCGGATCGAACGCGGACACGCTGAGCTTCTCGAACTCCCCGGCGCTGAGCGCACCCACACCTGCGGGCAGGACCGCGCGCAGCGGAGCCAGCTTGGCCAGCGCCTCGCGATTGCCCTCTTCGGCTGCGCCCGGCAGACGTGGCCACGCACCGATCACCAGTCCGGCGCACCAAACATCGTGTGAGGCAAGAGCTTCCAGTGTCAGCGCGGTGTGGTTCAGCGTGCCCAACCCCGGTTTGACGACCAGCAGCACCGGCGCGGCCAGGTCGAGCGCGAGATCACGCAGTGTCACGCCACCCGCACCGATCTCGACCAGCAGACCGCCTGCGCCCTCGACCAGCGTCAGCCGCCCCGGTGCGTCTACGCCGCGGACCGCGGCGCCCAAGTCCCTGCGGGTCGGCAGGGGCAGCCCGGCCCGCTCAGCTGCCGCCGCCGGGGCAAGGGGTTCGGGAAACCTCGCGAGACCGTGTAATTCGGTGACGCCCGCCAGCCGCCCGATATCGGCGAGGTCATCGTCACGGGGGCTGCCGGTCTGCACCGGTTTGCACACCGCGACGTCGACCCCTGCCAGCAGCGCATGACATGCCAGTGCCGCAGTGGCCACTGTCTTGCCGACGCCGGTGTCGGTTCCGGTGACGACCACAACGCTCACTGCGTTAGATGTCGCCGGCCGGGCGTCAGCACTTCCGTGAGTACCTCACGCGCCAACGTCATCTCGTCCTCTGACAGAGATGCCCGCGCGGTCAGTCGCAGCCGCGACGTGCCCGCCGGGACAGTCGGCGGGCGGAAACAGCCGACGCGGACACCGCGGTCCAGGCATGCGACCGCCGCGGCGAAGGCCACGTCCGGTTCGCCGAGGATCACCGACACCACCGCCGACTCCGGCTGTTCGACCACATCGCATACCGACGCCAACGTCTTGGCGTGCTCGATCACCGCCTGGGCCCGCCAAGGCTCCGTGATCAGCACCTTCAGCGCCGCCCACGCCGCCCCGACCGCGGCGGGGGCCAGGCCCGTGTCGAAGATGAAGGGCCGCGCCGCGTCGATGAGGTGGTCGCGCACCGCCGCAGGCCCGAGCACCACGCCGCCCTGGCTGCCCAGTGCCTTGGACAGCGTGGTCGTCATGACGACGTCGGGCGCCCCGGCCAGACCGGCCTCGTGCAGCAGGCCACGCCCGCCGGACCCGCGCACCCCCAGCCCGTGCGCCTCGTCGACGATCAACAGGGCGCCATGCCGGCGGCACACGTCGTGTAGCGCCCGAACTGGGGCGAGCACACCATCGGCGGAGAACACCGAGTCGGTCACCACGACCGCGCGCTCCTCGTCACGCGCCTCCAATGCCGCGTCGACGGCGGCGACGTCGCGGTGCGGAGTGACCACTACGCGGGCCCGTGACAGCCGGCAGGCGTCGACCAGCGACGCGTGGGTCAGGGCGTCGGACACCAGAAGGGAGCCGGCGCCGGACAGTGAAACCACCGCGCCGAGGTTCGCCGTGTAGCCCGACGAAAACACCAGAGCCGACTCGGCGCCGACGAAATCGGCCAGCGCACGCTCGAAGCCCTCGTGAATCTCGGTGTTGCCCGTGACCAGCCGTGATCCGGTCGACCCGGCGCCCCAGGTGCGCAGCGCGGCCACGCCGCCGTCGATCACCGCGGGATGCTGCGACAGGCCCAGGTAGTCATTCGAGGCGAGATCGAGTTCGGCGCCGACCGGAGGGCGGGCACGTAGGGACCTCCGCAGCCCGGCCGCACGCCGCCGCTGCTCGACCTCGTCGAGCCATGCCAGCGGCGACAGACCTGCGCGAGTCACGAGTGCCCTCCTGCCGACAATTGAACACGTCGGCACCGAGCCGACAATTGAACACCGTTCAGGTTAATGCACCGGCGACACCGACCATCGCGGAGGTGATCTGCGCGATCTCGGCGGGCGTGCAGATGTAGGGCGGCATTGCATAGATGAGGTTGCGAAACGGCCGCAGCCAGACTCCGTGTTCCAGGGCGGTGGGCGTCGCAACCCGAAGATCGACCGCCTCGGCCATCTCGATCACGCCGATCGCGCCAAGCACCCGGACGTCGGCGACCCCGGGCAGCGACGCCGCGGCCGCCAACCCGTCGCGCAGACCCGCCTCGATCGCCCGGACGGATGACTTCCAGTCGCCGCCGATCAGCAACTCGACGGACGCCACCCCGACAGCGCACGCCAGCGCGTTGGCCATGAAGGTGGGCCCGTGCATCAGCGCGCCGGGCTCGTGGGTGCTGATCGTGTGCGCGATCGCGCGGCTGCACAACGTCGCGGCCAACGTGATGTAGCCGCCGGTGATGGCCTTGCCCACGCACATGATGTCCGGGCTGACCCGCGCATGGTCGGCGGCGAAGAGCTCACCGGTGCGACCGAACCCCGTGGCGATCTCGTCGAAGATCAGCAGCACGTCGTGCCGCGTGCAGATGTCGCGCAGGTCAACGAGGTACCGAGGATCGTGAAATCGCATGCCGCCCGCGCCCTGCACCACCGGTTCGACGATCACGGCGGCCAGTTCGCCGGCGTGCTCGGCCAGCTGTTTCTCGAAGACCTCGGTGTAGGCGGAGTCGTAGTCGGTCGGCACCTGCGGCGCGAACTCCTGGTGCGCCATCACATCGGTCCACAGCGAGTGCATGCCGCCGTCGGGGTCGCAGACGCTCATCGGGGTGAAGGTGTCGCCGTGATAGCCGCCGCGCCAGGTCATCAGCCGGTGCTTGGCGCTGCGGCCGAGGCTGCGCCAGTACTGCAGCGCCATCTTGACGGCGACCTCCACCGACACCGATCCGGAATCGCTGAAGAACACGGTGTCCAGGCCGTCCGGGGTGAGCTCCACCAGCAGTTTCGCGAGCCTGGCCGCGGGTTCGTGCGTCAACCCGCCGAACATCACATGGTTCATCGTGGCGAGTTGGTCGGTGATCGCGGCGTCTAGGACGGGGTGGCCGTGGCCGTGGATGGAGGTCCACCAGGACGCCATCGCGTCGAGCGCATCGACGTCTCGGCCCTGGTGGTGAAGCGTCAGCCATGCGCCCCTGGCACCCACCGCGACAACCGGAGGGAGCGCTTCCGCGCCGATGGTGCTGTAGGGATGCCAGACGTGGGCGGCATCCACCGCGCTGATCTCGGCGGGCGTCATTGCTGGCACCTTCGGTAGATTATCCGTCGAACATGATGACCCTCGCCCCTCCCCGGCCGGCCCACGTCACCGACCCGGGACCACCCCCCAGCGCCACAAGCGGTGCCAAGGGTGCACGCGCGTCGGCGTTCTACCGACACGACCTCGACGGCCTGCGCGGCATTGCGATCGCGCTCGTCGCGCTGTTCCACATCTGGTTCGGCCGCGTTTCCGGTGGTGTCGATGTCTTCCTGGCCTTGTCGGGCTTCTTCTTCGGCGGACGGCTGCTGCGCACGGCGATGACGCCCGGCGCGTCGCTGTGGCCGGTCCCGGAGATCACCCGCCTGGTGCGCAGGCTGCTGCCCGCGCTGGTCGTGGTGCTCGCCGCCTCGGCGGTGCTGACCATTCTCATCCAGCCCGAAACCCGGTGGGAGACCTTCGCCGACCAGAGCCTGGCGAGCCTTGGCTACTTCCAGAACTGGGAATTGGCCAACACCGCGTCGGATTATCTTCGCGCCGGTGAGGCGGTCAGCCCGCTGCAACACATCTGGTCGATGTCCGTGCAGGGCCAGTTCTACATCGCCTTCCTGGCGCTGATCTTCGGATCCGCGTACATGCTTCGTCGCGTGCTCGGTGACCGGATGCGGGGCGCGTTCATCGCGCTGCTGAGCGCGCTGACCATCGCGTCATTCGTCTACGCGGTCTTCGCCCACAACGCGAATCAGACGATGGCCTACTACAACAGTTTCGCGCGGGCGTGGGAGCTGTTGCTGGGCGCCCTTCTCGGCGCCGTGGTGCCCTACATTCGCTGGCCGATGTGGCTGCGCACGACGGTCGCTGTGGTCGCGCTGGCCGCGATCCTGGCCTGCGGCGCGCTGATCGACGGCGTGCATGAGTTCCCCGGCCCGTGGGCGCTGGTTCCGGTGGGCGCCGCGATGCTGTTCATCCTGTCCGGGGCCAACCGGATCGCCGATCCGCACACCGCGGGCCGGATGCCCGCCCCTAACCGCCTGCTGGCCACGGCGCCGTTCGTGTCGCTCGGGGCGATGGCGTACTCGCTGTACCTGTGGCACTGGCCGCTGCTGATCTTCTGGCTGGCCTACTCCGGACACAAGAGCGCCAATTTCCTCGACGGCGCGGGCGTACTGCTCGTCTCCGGGGTGCTGGCCTGGCTGACCACGCGCTACATCGAGAACCCCCTTCGGTATCGCGCGCAGGCGACGCCTGCTCCCGCCGTTCCGCTCCGCATCCGGCTGCGCAGGCCGACGATGGTGCTCGGTACGATCGTCGCGCTGCTCGGGGTGACCCTGACTGCGACGTCCTTCACCTGGCGTGAGCACGTCGCCGTCGAGCGCGCCAACGGCCATGAGCTGGAAAGTCTTTCGTCAGCCGACTACCCGGGCGCCCGCGCGCTTCTCAACCATGCGAGAGTGCCGAAACTACCGATGCGTCCGACGGTGCTGGAGGCCAAGGACGACCTTCCGGAGACCACCACTGACGGTTGCATCAGCGACTTCGACAACGTCGGCATCATCACCTGTACATTCGGCGACAAGGCCGCGACGCGCACCATCGCCCTGGCAGGCGGGTCGCACGCGGAGCACTGGATCACCGCCCTCGATCGCCTCGGCCAGCGGCACCATTTCAAGGTCGTCACCTACATGAAGATGGGCTGCCCGCTGACCACCGAGCAGAACCCCTTGGTGATGGGCGACAACCGCCCGTATCCGGGTTGCCGCGAATGGAACGAGCGGGTGATGCCCAGGCTCATCGCCGATCACCCGGACTTCGTGTTCACCACCTCCACCCGGCCGTGGAACATCAAACCGGGCGATGTGATGCCGGGTACCTACATCGGCATCTGGCGGACCCTGTCCGACAACAATATTCCGATCCTCGCCATGCGTGATACGCCATGGATAGTGCGCAATGGCGAGCCCTTCTTTCCGGCTGACTGCCTTGCCGACGGTGGCGACGCCATTTCCTGCGGCATCAAGCGATCCGACGTACTGTCGGACCGTAATCCCACACTCGATTTCGTCGCCCAGTTCCCGTTGCTCAAGCCACTCGACATGAGCGATTCGGTGTGCCGCAAGGACATCTGCCGCGCCGTGGAGGGAAACGTGCTGGTGTATCGCGACGCTCACCACATCTCGAAGACGTACATGCGCACCATGACCGCCGAACTCGGACGCCAGATCGGCGCCGCCACCGGCTGGTGGGTGCCCTGATGGCGTCCGCCGAGCCGGCATCAGTACCCACCATCTGGCCTGGCGCGCCCTATCCGCTGGGCGCGACGTACGACGGTGCAGGCACGAACTTCTCGCTGTTCTCCGAGGTCGCCGACCGGGTGGAACTGTGTCTGATCGGCAAGGACGGTAGCGAAGAGCGGATCAACCTCGACGAGGTCGACGGCTACGTCTGGCACTGCTACCTACCCACCGTCACCCCGGGGCAGCGCTACGGCTTCCGGGTGTACGGACCATGGGAGCCCGCCGCCGGGCACCGCTGCGATCCGAGCAAGCTGCTGCTGGACCCCTACGGCAAGTCGTTCCACGGCGGCTTCGACTTCAGCCAGGCGCTGTTCTCCTACGATCTGGAGGCCGCAGACCTCGCGTCAGGCGGCACACCCCCGATGATCGACTCGTTGGGTCACACCATGACCAGCGTGGTGATCAACCCGTTCTTCCAGTGGGCATCCGACCGTCCGCCGTCCACGCCGTACCACGAGACAATCATCTACGAAGCCCACGTCAAGGGCATGACGCAGACCCATCCCGGCATCCCCGAGGAACTGCGGGGAACGTACGCCGGGCTCGGACATCCGGCGATCATCGACCACCTCAAGTCGCTCAACGTCACCGCGATCGAGCTGATGCCGGTGCACCAATTCCTCCACGACCACCGGCTGCTGGACCTTGGCCTGCAAAATTACTGGGGCTACAACACTTTCGGCTTTTTCGCGCCGCACTACCAGTACGCCGCCAACCGGCATGCGGGCGGCGCGGTCGCGGAGTTCAAGACCATGGTCCGGTCGTTTCACGAGGCCGGGATCGAGGTCATTCTCGATGTGGTCTACAACCACACGGCCGAGGGCAATCACCTCGGTCCGACGATCAACTTCCGCGGCATCGACAACGCTGCCTACTACCGCCTGCTCGACGGCGACCTGAGGCTCTACAAGGATTTCACCGGCACGGGCAACAGCCTCAACGCGCGGCACCCGCACACGCTGCAGCTGATCATGGATTCGCTGCGGTATTGGGTGCTGGATATGCACGTCGACGGGTTCCGCTTCGACCTTGCCGCCGCCCTGGCCCGCGAGTTCTACGACGTCGACCGGCTGTCGGCGTTCTTCGATCTGGTGCAGCAGGATCCGGTCGTCAGCCAGGTCAAGCTGATCGCCGAGCCGTGGGACGTCGGCGAGGGCGGGTACCAGGTCGGCAACTTTCCTGGTTTGTGGACCGAGTGGAATGGGAAGTATCGCGACACTGTGCGCGATTACTGGCGGGGCGAGCCCGCGACACTCGGCGAATTCGCCTCGCGGCTCACCGGGTCCTCGGACCTGTACGAAGCCACCGGGCGGCGGCCGGGCGCGAGCATCAACTTCGTCACCTGTCACGACGGCTTCCCGCTGGCCGACCTGGTGTCCTACAACGAGAAGCACAACGAGGCCAACGGTGAGGACAACCGCGACGGGGAAAGCCATAACCGGTCGTGGAACTGCGGGGTGGAAGGCCCGACCGACGACCCGGAGATCCTCGCCCTGCGCGCCAAACAGATGCGCAACATCATGGGCACGTTGATGGTGTCCCAGGGCACCCCGATGATTTCGCACGGCGACGAGATCGGGCGAACCCAGCGCGGCAACAACAACGTCTACTGCCAGGACTCCGACATCTCCTGGATGGACTGGTCGCTGTGCGAGAAGAACGCCGACCTAATGGAGTTCACCCGCAGGGTCAGCAGGCTGCGGCGGGATCATCCGGTCTTCCGCAGGCGCCGATTCTTCGAGGGTCAGCTGATCCGCACCGGCGACCAGGTCCGCGACATCGCCTGGCTGACGCCGGCAGGCAAGGAGATGACCCCCGAGGACTGGGGCAGCGGGTTGGGCAAGTGCGTCGCGGTGTTCCTCAACGGCGAGGCCATCCCGACGCCCAACGCGCGCGGCGAACGGGTTGTCGACGATTCATTCCTGCTGTGCTTCAACGCGAACGACAAACCGCAGGATTTCGTCACGCCCAAGGGTGACTACGCCAAGGAGTGGACGGCGACGCTGGACACGTCCGACGCGACAGGGTCGACCGAGCTGGTCGTCACTGCGGGCAAGAAGATCCCACTACAGCCCCGGTCGCTGGTCGTACTGCGCAAGACTGCCTGACGCATGCCTTCTCGGGTGCTTTCGACGTACCGGCTGCAGATGAGGGGCCCGGCTGCCGGGGATGCCTTCACGTTCGCCGACGCCGAATCGCAATTGGATTACTTTGCTGCGCTTGGGATTTCGCACTTGTATCTGTCGCCGATCCTGACTGCGGCCGAGGGTTCCACCCATGGCTATGACGTCACCGACCCCACCACCGTTTCGGCCGCCCTTGGCGGTCCCGAGGGGTTGGCGAGATTGTCGGCCGCGGCGCGGGAGCGAGGGATGGGCCTGATCGTCGACATCGTGCCCAATCACCTCGGCGTGGAACAGCCCGAGCAGAACCATTGGTGGCGCGATGTACTCGAACACGGTCGCTCATCCGACTATGCGAACTATTTCGATATCGACTGGGATCTCGACCCCGACGGCCGAATCGTTTTGCCGGTGCTGGGTTCCGACGACGATCCCGCCCCGCCGGGCTATCCCGCCGACAGTCGGCATTACAGGGCGATCGGTTGGCGCCACGGTGTCTGCGGCTACCGGAGGTTCTTCTCGATCACGTCGCTGGCCGCGTTGCGGCAGGAGGACCGCGCGGTGTTCGATGCCACCCACGTGGAGGTGAAGCGCTGGTTCGACGAGGGCCTGGTCGACGGCGTTCGGATCGACCACCCCGATGGATTGGCCAACCCCACCGGCTATCTCACCTGGCTGCGCGAACTGGTCGGACCGCAGGCCTGGATCGTCGTCGAGAAGATCCTTGCCGTCGACGAACCGCTGGAGCCGACCCTGCCCGTCGCGGGCACGACGGGATACGACGCGCTGCGCGAGATCGGCGGGCTGTTCATCGATCCCGCAGGCGAGGAACCGCTGACCAACCTGTTCGACTCGGCAGGTAGCGCCTACGCCGAGATGCCCTCGCTCGCACGCCGACTCAAGACCGACGCCGTCACCAACACGTTGGCCAGCGAGCTGGCCCGCCTGCGACGCACCGTCGCGGCGGCGACCGGCACCGACCACCCCGACCTCCCTCACGCCTTGGCCGCACTGGTCAGTCATGTCGAGGTCTACCGGTCGGACTACCAGGCGCTGTCGGCGGTCCTACCGCTCGCGTTCGCCGACACCGCCGCGGAGCAGCCGGAATTGGCTGCACCGCTGGCGATCGTCGCCGCGGCCCTGGCAGTCAGCACCGAAACCACTGTGCGACTACAACAGCTGTGTGGCGCCGCGACAGCGAAATCGATGGAGGACTGCCTGTTCTACCGCGACTCGCGGCTGGTATCGCTCAACGAGGTCGGAGGCGAACCGGACCGATTCGGTGTCGGCGTCGCGGAGTTTCATCAGCGCGCCGCCGTCCGCGCCGCGATGTGGCCCGACGCGATGGTCGCACTGACCACCCACGACACCAAGCGTGGCGAGGACGTGCGCGCGCGGATCGGCGTGTTGTCACAGGTGCCCTCGCTGTGGGGCGAACTCGTCGGCAAGTGGGCACTGGCCGCTCCCCCGCCTGATGCCGGCACGGGACTCTTCCTCCTGCAGAACGTGTTCGGCGTGTGGCCGGTCGACGGCACGATCACCGCGGAACTGCGAAACAGAGTGCACGCGTATGCCGAGAAGGCCATCAGGGAGGCGGCCGCTCACACGTCGTGGAACGACCCCGACTCCGACTTCGAGGCCGCTACGCACTCGTGGCTGGACGCCATCTTCGACGGGCCGGTTGCCGCCGAGATGACGTCCCTCGTCGAGCGGCTGGACCTGCACGCGCGAAGCGATTCCCTCGGCCAGAAGCTGGTCGCTCTCACCGCCCCCGGCGTACCCGACGTCTATCAGGGCACCGAGCTGTGGGAGGACAGCCTGGTCGATCCCGACAACCGGCGGCCGGTCGACTACTCGGCCCGGCAGGACGCCTTGAAGGCATTGCGCCACCCCAAGATTCGGGTGGTCTCCGCCGCGCTGCGGCTTCGAGGGGACCGTCCCGGCAGCTTCACCGACGGCGGCTATACGCCGATCCTGGCCGACGGCCCGGCAGCAGACCATCTCGTCGCGTTTCTCCGCGGTGACGACGTGCTCACCGCGGTGACCCGGCACTCCGTGGGGTTGTCGGAATCCGGTTGGGCGGACACGTCGTTGGAGCTTCCCGCGGGAAGCTGGGTCGACCGCATCGGCGGCGCCCGCTTCGGCGGTCGTGTCCTGGCCGGCGAACTGTTCACGAATCTGCCGGTGGCGCTGCTGGAGCGGGTCGATGGCTGAGTTCGCGGTATGGGCGCCGCGACCCGAGCGTGTCCGCGTCGATGTGGACGGCACGCTGCACCCGATGACCCCGACCGACGACGGGTGGTGGCGCGCCGATGTGGACGCCCGGCCGGATGCGCGCTACGGCTTCGTTCTCGATGACGACCCGACGGTGCTCCCCGACCCGCGCTCGGCACGTCAACCCGACGGCGTACACGGGCCGTCGGCGCTATGGCAGCCCGATCCCGGCGGGTGGACCGACGCCGACTGGGCGGGCCGGTCGATCGAGGGCCGGGTGATCTACGAGTTGCACGTCGGGACATTCACGCCCGGCGGCACATTCGACGCAGCGATCGAAAGGCTGGACTATCTGGTCGATCTCGGTGTGGACTTCGTCGAACTGATGCCCGTAAATGCGTTCGGTGGGACGCACGGCTGGGGCTACGACGGTGTGTTGTGGTACGCGGTGCATGAACCCTACGGCGGTCCCGATGGGTTGGTGCGATTCGTTGACGCCTGCCACCGACGCGGCCTTGGTGTGCTGATCGACGCGGTGTTCAACCACCTTGGGCCGTCGGGGAACTACCTGCCGAAGTTCGGGCCGTATATGTCGTCGGGCAGCAACCCGTGGGGCGAGTCGATCAACATCTCCGCTGAGGACGCCGACGAGGTGCGTCGCTACATCCTTGACTGCGCGCTGCGCTGGATGCGTGACTTCCACGCTGATGGCCTGCGTCTCGATGCCGTGCACGCACTCGTCGACACCACCGCCATCCACATCCTCGAGGAGCTGACCGCCGAAACCGACGCATTGGCAGCGGAGTTGGGCAGGCCCCTCTCGCTGATTGCCGAGAGCGACCGCAACGATCCGCGGCTGATCACCCCGCGTGAGCGGGGCGGCTACGGGATGACCGCGCAGTGGGACGACGACATCCACCACGCGATCCATGCCGCGGTATCGGGTGAGCGGCAGGGCTACTACGGCGATTTCGGCTCGTTGGAGACGTTGGCGCAGACACTCGAACATGGCTACTTCCATGCGGGCACGTATTCGTCGTTCAGGCACCGGCGCCACGGTCGGCCGCTCGACACCTCGACGATTCCGGCTACCCGGCTGCTCGCGTACACGCTGACACACGACCAGGTCGGCAACCGTGCGGTTGGTGACCGGCCGTCGCAGAACCTCACGCTCGGCCAGCAAGCGGTCAAGGCGGCGATCGCCCTTGGATCGCCCTATACGGCAATGCTTTTCATGGGTGAGGAATGGGGATCGTCGTCGCCGTTCCAGTTCTTCAGCAGCCATCCCGAGCCGGAACTTGCACGCGCGACCGCCGAAGGCCGCAAGCGCGAGTTCGCCGAGCATGGGTGGGACGCCGACGCGATTCCTGATCCGCAGGACCCGGCGACGTTCGAGCGGTCCAAGCTGAACTGGAATGAGGTCGACGAGGGCGAGCACGCGCGCCTACGGCGGATCTACAAGCAGTTGATCGCGCTTCGAAACGACGAGCCCGATATGGCCGACCCGTGGCTGGAGCATCTGCGGATCGACTACGACGAGGATCAGCGCTGGATCGTCATGCACCGCGGCTCGTTGGCGATCACATGCAACCTCGGCGCCACAGCCGTCGACGTTCCGGTCACCGGGCAGGTGGTGCTGGCCTGGGATGAGCCCGTCGTCGAGGCGAAAACCACGCGAATACCGGAGTATTCGTTCGCGGTCCTGCGCACTGCCGGCTAGAGCAGATAGCGGTAGGCCGGCGAGCCTGGCTCGAGCGCCTCGACATGAATATCGGAGGCGCGCATCCGCTCGAGCAGTCCCTCGAAGTCCGCGGCCGAGCCGAGTTCGATGCCGACCAGCGCCTCACCCGTCTCGCGATTGTTGCGCTTGACGTACTCGAACAGGGTGACGTCGTCGTTGGGGCCGAGCACGGTGTCCAGGAACCGGCGCAACGCGCCCGGCTCCTGAGGGAAGTCGACAAGGAAATAGTGCTTGAGCCCGAGGTGCACCAGCGAGCGCTCGAGGATCTCGTTGTAGCGCGAGACATCATTGTTGCCGCCCGAAATGAGGCACACCACAGTGGATCCCGGCTCGATGTCGGCCTCCATCAGCGCTGCCACCGACAGCGCGCCCGCGGGCTCGGCGACGATGCCCTCGTTTTGATACAGGTCGAGCATCGCGGTGCACACCGCCCCCTCGTCGACGGTGGTGACCGACACCATGTCGCCCGCCGCGGCCAGCGCCGCATACGTGAGGGTGCCTGCGCGGTTGACCGCGGCGCCATCGACGAACTGGTCGACCTGGTCGAGAGTCACCGGCTCCCCCGCGGCCAGCGCGGCGATCATCGCCGCAGCGCCCGCCGGCTCCACGCCGAGGATCGATGTGTTGTTCGTACGTTCGGCGAGATACGTCGTGATGCCTGCGATGCATCCGCCGCCGCCGATCGGAACGATCATCAGGTCGGGTTCGCCGTCGAGTTGGTCGAGGATCTCGGCGGCGATGGTGCCCTGGCCGGCCATCGTGCGCGGGTCGTCATACGGCGGGACCAGCGTCGCTCCGGTGCGGGCGACGTCGTCGAGCGCGGCCGCCGCGGCTTCGTCGTAGGTCTTGCCGACGGCGATCAGCTCGATGAACTCGCGGCCGTGATAGCGGATGCGGTCGCGCTTCTGCTTCGGGGTCTTGATCGGGACATACACCCGGCCGTGGATGCCCATCGACCGGCACGCCATCGCGAAGCCCTGGGCGTGATTGCCCGCCGATGAGCACACCACTCCGGCGGCGATCTCGTCGTCCGACAGCTGCATCAGCAGGTTATGGGCCCCGCGCAGTTTGTAGGACCGGACGGTCTGCAGGTCTTCGCGCTTGAGGTAGACGGTGGCGCCGGTGGCCTCCGACAACCGCTCGCAGATCTGCAACGGGCTGCGCAGGACCACATTCGCAATTCGCTGAGCAGCCTCGTCGATGTCGGCCGCGGTCAGCGGCGGCGACGTACGGAGGCTCTGGCTCAGTTCAGCGGACACCGGTCAATGGTGCCACCAACCTAGCCCTTCTCTTAAATTTGGACCCGTCAGGTAATCGGGGTCAGTACGAAGACCGGAATCTGGCGGTCCGTTTTCTTCTGGTATTCCGCGTAGTCGGGCCATGCCGCGACTGCCCGCTCCCACCATGCGGCCTTCTCGTCGCCGGACACCTCGCGGGCCTCATAATCCTTGGTGACCTCGCCGTCCTGCAGCTCGACCTGCGGGTGGGCCACGATGTTGTAGTACCAGACCGGGTGCTTCGGCGCCCCACCCAGCGAGGCCACAACGGCGTATTCGCCGCCGTGCTCGACCCGCATCAACGGCGTCTTGCGGATCTTGCCCGACTTGGCGCCGATGGTGGTCAACAGGATGACCGGCCTGCCCTTGAGTTCGGTCCCCTCTTTGCCGCCGGACTCCATGTATTTCTCGGCGTTTTCGCGGGCCCAGTCGGACGTGCTCGGTTCGTATTCTCCGGAAAGTGGCATGTGACCAGCTTAGGCCGACTAGGAAAGTGATCGGCCTCATCCCGTGTTTCGGTTGCCCGAAAACTCACTTACGAGCTATCGTCAAGGTATGACCACGCGTGACGAAGTCAGCATCGCCGGTGTTCCCTGGCCGGTGTACAAGCTGCTCGCGCTCGCGGTCGGGTTCATCGTCCTGGTGATCGTCGGCGTCGCGACCACGAGTGCCGGAGCCTCGGTGCTGGCCGCAGCGGCCGCCGCGACCGTGGTGTGGCTGGGCCTCGGCGCCTTCCGGTCGGCCGACTAGCCCTCGACCAACCTCTTCAGCGTCGCCAGATCTGTGGCGACCGCGTCGGCGTCGGCATTGAACTGCTCGTCCGTCATTCCCGGCTGTCGCCGCACGGTGAACACCACCTCGCAGCGCGACTCGTTGACCCCGCCGGGCACCACCCGCAGCGGGTTGTACACCGCATCGCCCGACGGCAGGCGCACGACGTGATCGAGCACGCCGAACTCGTTCGGCGGCGAGAATTCGACGGTCACCTGACCCATCGGTGAGTCGGCCACCCACCCGTCGGCGCTCTGCCGCAACCCGCCCTCGGCGAGCCCCGCCGCCCACTGCGGCCAGGTCTGCGGATCCGCCGCGTACGAATAGACGGCCTCGGGTGGTACTTCGATCCAGATGCTCACGTGTCGCGACTCCATCTACCAATGGTCGCGCACACACTTGCCTGATGGACAACACGCCCCACGCGACGAACCCCGACCGCGACGCCTGGCCTCTGGCGCAGAAAGCCGCATCCCGAAACCCGGTGGGCCGGTGTCCGACCGCGATCTTCGTGGCTGGCGGCATTTCAACTCGTGTTCGCGCGTTGGCGTTTCCGGGGGCTGGATGTGGGTCATCCAGGGCGGCCCTGTCGTCGTCGAACTTGTGCTGCTGGTGGTGCTCATCCGGCTCAACCCACACGACCTCCAGGACGAAACGCCCTTGGTCAGATCGCCTGTCCTGGACGCTCACCGGCGCACTCATCACCGCCAATACCGCGACCGCGGTGTACCTCGACGTTCTGATCCTCTCCACGGACACCGCCGATAACGCGACGGTGCTCCTCGGTGGCGGGGCAGCCATCTTCGTCACGAACGTCATCGCCTTCGCGCTGATGTACTGGGAGTTCGACCGTGGCGGCCCATTCGCCCGCCGGCTGAGGCCACACGAGCGGCCACACCCCGACTTCTTGTTCCCGCAGATGAGTGCCTCCGGACGCGCCAGTCACGATTGGCGGTCCAACTTCGTCGACTACCTCTACGTGAGCCTGACGAACGTCACAGCGTTCTCCCCCACCGACACGATGCCGCTGAGCCGCCCGGCGAAGATGATGATGGCGGCGCAGAGCCTGGTCGCATTTTCGACTGCAGTGCTCGTAATCGCAAGGGCGGTGAACGTTTTGGGCTGACCGTGCGACAATCGGGCATGCTCCGCCGTCGTTCGGTCACAGGTACATGACGCGGATCGTTCACGTACTGGCCCTGCTGGTCGTCAACGCTGTGCCGGTGGCCGGATGGTTCGTCGAGGGATGGTCGGCAGGCACGACGCTGGTCGTCTACTGGTTCGAGACCGTCGCGGCGTGCGTCTTCGTTTCGGCCCGGATCGTCGCCCACCAACGATGGAGCCCACGCCGCGGACATGTCAGATACCAGGCACCAAAATCAAACGGGCAGCGCTCGCAGACCTCCTTCCTTCGGGGGTTCCTCGTCACAAGTCTCGTCTTCTCCGCGGCACACGGTCTGTTCCTCGGTGTCATCCTGTTCATGCTCGACCAAACGGCCAGGGCGATTTGGCAGGCGTCGACTGGCGCAGTGTGAAACTCGGTGGCCTGTACGTGCTTATCGCCCTCGCCATCGATTTCGTTGTGGATCTCCCGGGCCTGCGCCGATGGTCGTTTTGGCAGATCGAGCAGACGGCGAATCGAAACCTCGGTCGCGTCGCGGTCGTCCATCTCACGCTCGTGCTCGGCATGTTCGCGTGCCGCCATGACCGACGCTCCGCGCTGTTTGGCGTCTTTGTTGTCCTCAAAACGCTCTATGCGCTGAGCACGGCCCTGCCTCAGTGGGAGCCGGCCACGGCGCCCGATTGGCTCAGCCGCGTGATGAACCGGCTTCCCAACGTGCACCCGGGCCAGCGGTTCGAGGATCGCGTGGGTACAGGATCGTGCCGACGAAGTCGAACGTCGAGACGAGAAACGAACAACCACTCGACCGGTGCACGACGTCAGCCGACCTGAGGGCCGTTATCGCAAGGGCGGTGAACGTTTTGGGCAAATCGTTCAGCCCCAAAAGAGGTGTATTTTCTCAGTCATGGGGATCACCACGACGCATTGACGCCGATCGAACAGACCGCCTTTCTCACCCAGTACGCCCGTGCGCTGGACAGCCGGTCGGCCGCGCCCGATCCTCGGGGATGCGATGGCCAACGACGTCGTCGCCAAGATCGACTACGACTTCCGCGGGCTCGGCCTGCAGACGAGCGTGGTGTGCCAGACCGCGCTGCGCGCGAAGATGCTCGACGACCGGGTGCGCGATTTCGTTGCCGACACCCCGACGCCGTCGTCGTCGATCTCGGCGCCGGACTCGACGGCGGGTTTTACCGGGTGTCACCACCGTCGTCTGTCGACTGGTACAGCGTCGACCTGCCGGGCATCACCGCACTGCGCGACCAGGTGTTGGCCGAGCCGACGAGCATTCGCACTCCGTCGCGGTTTCGCTGGCCGACGAGCATTGGCCGGATTCGATCCCTGCCGACCGTCCGACGATCCTGATCGCCGACGGACTGTTCGCGTTCCTGTCCGAGCCGGTGATCGCCGGAATCTTCCGACGGATCACCGGACACTTCGGCTCAGGCGAGTTGGCCTTCAACGACTACGGCGGCATCGGCTGGGTCAGCCGCGTTGCGATCAAGCTCTACCCGCAGAAGATGTTCAAGGACGTCGAAAGCCAGTGGGGCTACGCGGGTTTCAAGGATGCCCACCACCCACAGACGTGGAATCCGAAGATGCGGCTGGTCGAGGAGGCCAGCCTCACCCATGCCCCCGAGGTCGACCTCTTCCCGACTTGGCTGAGGATCGCCACGCGTCTGACCGGAAAGTTCAAATCCGGAGCGCGGCACGGGCGCATCCTGCGCTATCGGTTCTGACTACCGCTTCGGCGAAACGTCATCAACCCAGGCAGCCGGGACCCAGCAGCGCCTTCAGATCCCCCATCAACGCCGATGACGGCGTCACCCGCAGCGACGTATCCAGTTCCAACGTGGTTATCCGCTCCCCGCTGATCAACCTCAGATGCACCTGCGAGGTGCCGGGATGGCGGGCCAGCACCTGCTTGAGCGCGGTGACCTTGTCGACGGTGCATTGCCGCGTCGGGAGGCTGACCGCACACCGGGCGATCCACCTGGGCGTTCGAAAAGTCCGGCACGACAAGTTCGTTGGCGATCAGCGAGATGCGGTCGTCTCGGATCGCCACCTTGGCACCGACCAGCACGACGGCGTCGTCGGTGATCTCGGTGCCGAAGGTGGAGTACGTCTGCGGGAAGAACAACACCTCGATACCGCCGGTGAGATCCTCCAATTGCGCCGACGCCCACGGCAGCCCGTTCTTGTTCACCCGCCGGTTCACCGACGCCAGAATGCCGCCGACGCGCACCTGCGTCTCGTTGGCGACGTCGCCGTCGAGGATGGCCGGGATGGCGGTATCGACCTGCGCGGACAGCAGATGTGCGATGCCGTTGAGCGGATGCCCGGACACGTAGAGGCCCAGCATCTCGCGCTCCAGCGCCAGCTTGTGCTTGTCGTCCCACTCCTCCTCGGGCACCTTGATGGTGAACACCGCGTCGGTGGCCGTGTCGGCGCCGCCGAACAAGTCGAATTGGCCCATCGCCTCGGCCTTCTTGGTGCCCAGCACCGAATCGACGGCGTCGGTGTGCACCAGGAACAGGCCCTTGCGCGGATGGTCGAGCGAATCGAACGCGCCGGCCTTGATCAGCGACTCGGTGACCTTCTTGTTGCAGGCGCCGATGTCGATCTTGTTCAGGTAGTCCGAGAAGTCGACGAACTTGCCCTTGTCGGTGCGCGAATTGATCAGCGATGTAACGACATTCGCGCCGACGTTGCGCACCGCGCCCAGTCCGTAGCGGATGTCCTCACCGACCGAGGCGAAGTTGAGGCTCGACTCGTTGACATCGGGCGGCAGCACCGTGATGCCCAGCCTGCGGCAATCGGCGAGATAGACCGCGGCCTTGTCCTTGTCGTCGCCGACCGACGTCAGCAGCCCGGCCATGTACTCGGCCGGATAGTTCGCCTTCAGGTACGCCGTCCAGTACGACACCAGGCCGTAGCCCGCGGCGTGCGACTTGTTGAACGCGTAATCGGCGAACGGCAGCACGGTGTCCCACAGCGCCTTGATCGCCGCCGCCGAGAACCCGTTGGCCTTCATGCCTTCCGAGAAGCCCTCGTACTCCTTGTCGAGCACCTCGCGCTTCTTCTTGCCCATGGCTTTTCGCAGAATGTCTGCTCGGGCGAGCGAGTAGCCGGCGACCTTCTGCGCGATGCGCATGATCTGCTCTTGGTAGACGATCAGGCCGTACGTCTCGGCGAGGATCTCCGCGAGCGGTTCGGCCAGCTCGGGGTGGATCGGCCTGATCGCCTGGCGGTTGTTCTTGCGGTCGGCGTAGTCGTTGTGGGCGTTCATGCCCATCGGGCCGGGCCGGTACAGCGCGATCACCGCGACGACGTCATCGAATTCCGTGGGCTGCATGCGGCGAAGCAGGTCGCGCATCGGCCCGCCGTCGAGCTGGAACACGCCGAGCGTGTCGCCGCGGCCGAACAGTTCGTAGGTCGCCGCGTCGTCGAGCGGCACCGACGTCGAGGTCGAGGTCGACTCCCCTGTTGGCGCGGATGTTCTCGAGCGCGTCACCGATGATCGTCAGGTTCCGCAGGCCCAGGAAGTCCATCTTCAGCAGGCCGATGGCCTCACACGACGGGTAGTCCCAGCCGGTGATGATCGCGCCGTCCTGCGGCCGCTTCCACAGCGGGATGGCCTCGGTGAGCGGCTCGCTGCTCATGATCACCGCGCAGGCGTGCACGCCCGGCGTTGCGGATCAGCCCCTCGAGCCCGCGCGCGGTCTCGTAGATGGTCCGCACGTCGGGGTCGTTGTCGATCAGGGCGCGGACCTCGGCGGCCTCTTTGTAGCGCTCGTGGGTTGGATCGGTGATCCCCGAGACCGAGATGTCCTTGGCCATGATGGGCGGCGGCAGTGCCTTGGCGATCCGGTCGGCGATCGCGAAGCCGGGCTGACCGTAGTGGATGCGTGCCGAATCCTTCAGCGCCGCTTTGGTTTTGATGGTGCCGAACGTGATGACCTGGGCGACCCGGTCCTGACCCCACTTGTCGGCCGCGTAGCGCACCATCTCGCCGCGGCGTCGGTCGTCGAAGTCGATGTCGATATCGGGCATCGACGCGCGCTCCGGGTTGAGGAAGCGCTCGAACAGCAGGCCGTGCTCGATCGGGTCGATGTCGGTGATGCGCAGCGCGTAGGCGACCAGCGAGCCTGCCGCCGATCCGCGGCCCGGACCGACGCGGATGTCGACCGACCGCGCGTAGCTCACCAGGTCGGAGACGATCAGGAAGTACGACGGGTAGCCCTTGCCGCAGATGACGTCGATCTCATACGCCGCGCGCTCGACGTACTGCGGCGGGCACACCGGCCGGGAAGCGCCGCGCCAGGCCCGCGTCGACCTCGTGGCGCAGCCACGAGGCCTGGTCATGCCCGTCGGGCACGGGGAAGACGGGCATCCGGTCGCGCGTTGTCCACACGTCCGCGTAGGACTGCACCCGTTCGGCGATCAGCAGCGTGGAGTCGCAGGCGCCGGGCAGTTGGTCGTCCCACAGCGCGCGCATCTCGGCGGCCGACTTGAGGTAGTAGCCGTCGCCGTCGAACTTGAACCGGTTGGGGTCCGACAGGGTCTTGCCGGTCTGCACGCACAGCAGCGCCTCGTGATTGTGGGCGGCCTCGCGGGTGACGTAGTGGCAGTCGTTGGTGGCCAGCGGCGGGATGCCGAGTTTGCTGGCCGATCTCGAGCAGCCCCTCGCGCACCCGGCGTTCGATGTCGAGGCCGTGGTCCATCAACTCGAGGAAGTAGTTGTCCGGCCCGAAGATCTCCCGCCATCTGGCGGCCGACTCCAGCGCCTCGCGGTCGTGGCCCAGCCGCAGCCGGGTCTGCACCTCACCGGACGGGCAGCCGGTGGTGGCGATGATGCCCGCGGCGTTCTCGGCGATGAGCTCGGCGTCCATCCGCGACCACTTGCCGAGCTGGCCCTCGAACGAGGCCAGCGACGACAGCTTGAACAGGTTGCGCAGCCCCGTCGCGTTCTCGGCGACCATCGTCATGTGGGTGTAGGACCCACTGCCCGAGACGTCGTCGCTCTTCTGGCTCGGATCGCCCCACAGAATGCGCTTGGTGTCGAACCGGGAACCGGGCGCGATATAGGCCTCCACGCCGATGATCGGCTTGATGCCGGCCTCGGTGGCGCTGTTGTAGAACTCGCTGGCGCCGAACATGTTTCCGTGATCGGTCATCCCGATCGCGGGCATCTCCAGCCGCTGCGCCTCGGCGAGCATCGGCGTGATCTTCGCGGCACCGTCCAGCATCGAGTACTCGGTGTGGTTGTGCAGGTGCACGAAGGACCGCGAAGGTGAGCCGCTCATAGGGTCGCCAGTCTATGACCGCGGCCCGACACATCTCGGCGTGTCGGGGCGCGTGTCTTTGCCGGCTGAACCCTCAGGCCGGAAACCGGCGGGCACCGGGCTCCAGCGGGAGGCGCAGCCCGTTGACGAGGTAGCTCACGGTGCGGTACATGCCTGCCAGCATGAGCAGCTCGATAATCGCCTCGTCGCTGTGATGGGCCGTCAACTGCGTCCAGAGTTCGTCGTCGACCGTGCAGTGCCGGTGCAGGCCGTCGCACAGTCTGATGAGCACGCGGTCCGCGTCGCCCCAGCACTCGTCGTCGGGTCCGCCGGTGACCAGCGATTCGATTTGGGCGTCTGACAGTTCCGCCTTCTGTGCGTAGGCGGACACGTGGACGCCCCACTCGTACTCGGCGCCACACGAGGCCGTCACGCGGTCGATGACGATCTCCCGCTGACGAATCGTCAGGTGGCCGCGGTCGAGCAGGCCGGAGTTGAAGAACTTGAAGAACAATCTCCGGTCGCGGGCCATGGTCGTGAACAAGACGAGCGGCGGCGCGCCCCGCATGATTGCGTCGATCGCGTCCTGCATGTCGCGGGGCAGCGGCGCGGGGGCAGGCGCGATACGGGCGCTATGTTTTTTATAGCTCGTCATGCTTGCCACGGTACGGACCTGTGCTACAAAATGTAAAGCATGACTGTCCCGAGGATCGGCTCACCAGCCCGTGGCTCGACATCGGGCAGGCCGATCATGGTGGCCCTGGACATGCTCGGCCGGCGCGGGGCGCTGCGCGTGCTGTGGGAACTGCGTGGTGACCCGCTGACCTTTCGCGCACTTCAAACGGCGTGCGACACCAACCCCGGGTCGCTGAACACCCGGCTGAAAGAGCTCCGGCACCTGGATATCGTCAACCACGATGCGGGCGGGTACCGACTGACCGAGCAGGGACGCGCGCTGATGGCCGCGCTGGAACCGCTACAGGCCTGGGCGGACGGCTGGGCCTCGACCGTCACTTAACGGCCCCGGCTCGCCGTCGTCCTGCGGGCGCCGACGGTCGAGCGCCCGCTTGACGTCGGGAAACCGCAGCTCCCAGCCCAGTTGGGCGGCGACACCCACCGCAACGAGGCCGGCGACCATGACGGCGATCCAGATGCCATTCATACCCTGCACGCTATTGCGCCAGGGGCTCCAGAGGAATCGGGTGTTTCCCTATACCGCGTCGGGTCGGGCCGCCGGCCGCACCGCCGTGTTCAGCGGCTCGAAACCGCCACGACCCAGGAAAATCCGCCGACGACGACATCCGCGGCCACGGGCGCCGCGGTGGTCACCGGCGGGTCGCCGGCCACCCGATCCAGCAAGCCGTGAACGAACAGACGCTGAAGTTGCTTGGCAATTCCCAAGACGTCGTGGGGCTTGTGGACGAAACCGGCGAAGAAGCCCATTCCCCAAAACATCGCGAACAACATGTTCACCACCGCCGCCGCGTCGATGTCGGCGGGAAGCTCGCCCCGCCGAATCGCGTCGTCGACCATCCACCCGTAGAAGTTGCCCACCGCTTCGGCGGCCGGGGCGGTGCCGCCGCGCAGGCCCGGATTCCGATGCAGCTCCAGGCGCGAGGCGATGATGAACCGCATCATCGAGCCGTCGGCGAAGTCCATCCGCTGTGCGGCGTCGACGAACGTCGCCAGCTGCTTGAGCAGCGTGTCCTCGCGCCGCGCCTGCGCAATGCAGTCGGAGACAAGCGAATACGCCTCCTGCTGGAGGCAGTCGTAGATCTGCTCTTTGGTGTGGAAGTAGTAGTGCATCGTCGGCCGGCTGAATCCGGCGCGCTGCGCGATGGCCTGAAAAGTCGCCGCTTCATAGCCGCGTTCGTTGATCACCTCGCGCGCCGCGCGCAGAATGCTTGCCCGCGTTTCGGTCGAGTCTGAGCCAACCGGACGGCCCCGTCCGCGCCCGCCAGAACCGGGTTGAATCCTGCTCCCCACGAGCAAACGTTATGGCATTGCTGATGGCGAGGTCAATAGGGCATTTGACGCAAACTACCGCAAAAGATATTCGGCGACCCCGGCGATCCGTCGTCAGTTCGATGGCCCGGCGGTACGCGTCCGCGGCGTCGGCGTGGCGGCCCGCCCGCGCCAACAGGTGCGCCCGGGTCGACCAGGCAGGCTGGAATCGTTCGACGGCCGGGTCGGTGATGGCGTCCAGCGCCCGTAGCCCCGCGTCGGGCCCGTCGACCTCCCCGTCCACGGCCGCCGAGGCCACCGCCGCCCCCAGCGACGGCGCAACGCGCAGCACTGCCCGGTGCAGCTGCTGCAGCGCTTCGCTCGTCGACGCGGCCGCAGGTGGCGCGAGCGCAGTGCGCCGACTGGATCGCCGCCTCGTACTGGAAGCGGCCGGGCCTGCCGAACTCGTGGGCGCGGCGCAGCGATGGCTTCGCCGCGCGCGATCAGCGTGGTGTCCCAGCGTGCCGGTGTCCTGTTCGTCGAGCGGGACGAAACCGCCGTCCGGCGTACGCCGGGCGCGCTCGCCGCGACTCGGACAGGCACACCAGCGCGGCGAGGCCGAGCACCTCCGGCTCGTCGGGCAGCAGGTCGGCCAGCACCAGCGCCAGGTGCAGTGCCTCGGCCGACAGCGTGTCGATCGGTGAACCTGCCGCGGTGAGCTGCCAGTCGATCGCGTACGCGCCGTAGACGGCCTCCAGCACCGACGGCAGCCGCTCGGCGAGGTCTTCGCGTTCGGGCAGCACAAACGGGATGCCCGGCGTCGCGGATGCGTTTCTTGGCCCGCACCAGACGCTGCGCCATCGTGGCCGGTTCGACGGCGAACGCCTCGGCGATGGCGGCGGCCTCCACGCCGAGCACGGTCTGCAGCATCAGCGGCGTGCGGATGTTCGCGGCGATGGCGGGATGGGCGCACACCAGCATGAGCTCCAGCCGCCGGTCCTCGATGGCGGGCGGCTCGTCGTCCAAAGAGCTTGGGGCATCGACGGTTTCGCTCAGCGGCTCAGTCATCCGGTAGGCGGACGACTTCCACATGTCGCGTAATCGGTTGCGCGCCACGGTGAGGATCCAGCCTTCGGGGTTGGCGGGTATGCCGTCGACCGGCCACCGCGCCAGCGCGCGTTCCATGGCATCGGCCAGCGCGTCCTCTGCCGCGGCGATGTCGCGGCTCGGCGCCGCCAGCACGGCGAGCAGCCGACCGTAGGAGTCCCGGGCGAGCTCGGCGACCCGGGACCGGGCTTGCTGGTCTTCGCGCAAGCGCTCATCCGGATGCCTATGGGCTGTACCACCCGCGGTCGGCGGCGTATGTCCGCGCCACCGGGCGGATTTCGACCGAACCCCAGCCGTTGGCCGGATTGCGCTGCGCCCACTTCAAGCGCCTCGTCGAGGTTGTCGACCTCGATGACGAAGATGCCGCCGAGCTTCTCCTTGGTGTCGGCGAACGGTCCGTCCTGGACCTCGGCGGCGCCGTTCCGCGCGGTCACCGTGGTCGTGGCGACCACGGACTCGAGCACCTCGGTGTCGATCAGCACCCCGGCGGCGGTCAAGTCGTCGGCGTAAGCGCGAAAGCCTCCATCGCCGGGGCCATGTCCTCCTCGGTCAGACCCGATCTCACTGGCCTCCTGGTAGTGCATCAACAGGCAGTACCGCATGACTGAATCCTTTCACCGAATCGATGGTGTCGAGCGCTTGCGTCTTGCGCAAGCGCTCATCACCCGTATGACGATTCGGGCGATGCCCGATCGACACGGGCCCGCCACAATGCGTCCGCAGCTGAACACCACCAGCGCCACCCAGATCAACGCGAAGCCGATCCACCGGCCGACCGGCATCGGCTCGTGCCCGACCACCACGCCCCAGGTCAGCTGCATCGCGGGGGTCAGGTAGAACAGCAGCCCCATCGTCACCAGCGGCAGCCGCTGCGCCGCCGCGGCGAACAGCAACAGCGGCAGCGCCGTGACCAACCCCGGACAGGATCATCAGCACGATGTGGCCGGCCCCATGGTCGGCGAAGGTGCCGTGGCCGGTGAGCTGCAGGACCACGATGAACGCGAGCGCAGGCGGCGTCGCGATCGCGGCTTCGATGCCGACGCTGACCCGGGGATCGGTCGGCACCACCTTCTTGACCGCGCCGTACAGGCCGAACGACACCGCCAGCCCCAGCCCGATGATGGGCAGCGCGCCGACCTCAACGGTCAGCACCACCACCGCGATCACCGCGATGGCCAGGGCGACGAACTGCGCGACGATTGAGCCGCTCGCGAAAGACCAACAACCCCAGCGCCACCGTCACCAATGGGTTGATGAAGTAGCCGAGCGCGGCATCCACCACGTGGCCGTTGTTGACCGCGTAGATGTAGATGACCCAGTTGACCGAGATCAGCGCCGAGGCGAACGTCAGCAACAGCCATGTGCGAGCGGTGATCTCACGAATGTCGCCGAGCCGTCGCACCGCCGCGATGACCACGACCATCAGGGCAAAGCACCACACGATTCGGTGGGCCAGGATCTCAACGGCGCCCGCAGGTTTGAGCAGGGGGAAGAACGCGGGAAACACGCCCCACGACACGTAGGCGCCAGCGCCGAAGAGCAGACCGGATTTGCGCGCGTCACTCACAGTTCGTGATTACGCAGCACATCGAGCGCGTGCTGCAGATCGGCCGGGTACGGACTGGTGATCTCGACACGCCGCCCGTCCGCCGGATGCGCGAAGGCCAGTGAGCGCGCATGCAGCCATTGGCGCTCCAGCCCAAGCTTTTTCGCCAATGTCGGGTCGGCGCCGTAGGTGAGGTCGCCGGCGCACGGATGATGCAGGGCGGCGAAATGCACCCGGATCTGATGGGTGCGGCCGGTTTCCAGCTCGATGTCGAGCAGGCTCGCGGCCTGGTGCGCCTCGAGCGTGTCGTAGTGGGTGACGCTGTGCCTGCCGCCCTCGGTCACCGCGAACTTCCAGTCGTGCCCGCGATGGCGCCCGATCGGTGCGTCGATGGTTCCGCTGGACGGGTCGGGATGGCCCTGCACCAGTGCGTGATAGCGCTTGTCGACGGTGCGCTGCTTGAATGCTCGCTTGAGCACGGTGTAGGCGCGTTCCGAGATCGCCACCACCATCACGCCGGACGTGCCGACGTCGAGGCGGTGCACGATCCCTTGGCGCTCATGGATTCCCGACGTGCTGATGCGGAAACCCGCGGCGGCCAGCCCGCCGAGCACCGACGGCCCGTTCCAGCCGACGGTCGCATGTGCGGCGACACCGGGCGGTTTGTCGACCGCGACGATATCGTCGTCGGAGTACAGGATCGACATTCCCTCGATCTCGACGGGCGTATTCTCCACTGGCGCAGGCGCTTCCGGCAGCCGAACCTCCAGCCACGCGCCGGCGGTCAGCTTGTCCGATTTGCCTACCCGGGTGCCGTCGAGGTCGACGCCACCGTCTTCGGCCAGCGCCGCGGCCGCCGTCCGCGACAGCCCCAGCAGCCGCGCAAGCCCGGCATCGACGCGCATCCCCGCCAGGCCCTCGGGGACCGCAAGCGAGCGGTCCGCCGTCACCCGGCTTCGGCCTTGCGGCGGCCGACCGTGTCGAAGTCGAAGCCGAACAGCGACAGCGCGACGAGCAGGATCGCCCCGCCCACCACCGACGGGTCCGCGACGTTGAACACCGGCCACCAGCCGACGGAGAAGAAATCCACGACGTGCCCCTGCAGCGGCCCGGGTGAGCGGAAGAACCGGTCGACCAGGTTGCCCATCGCACCGCCGAGGATCATGCCCAGGCCGACCGCCCACCACGGTGAGACCAGCCTGCGGCCCATCCAGATGATGCCGATCACGACGGCGGTAGCGACCAGGGTGAGGACCCAGGTGTAGCCGGTGGCCATCGAGAAGGCGGCGCCGGAATTGCGCACCAGGGTCCAGGTCACCGTGTCGCCGATGATCGAAACCGGCTGGCCGGGCGTGAGCAGTCTGACCGCGAGCACTTTGGTGACGATGTCGGCGACCAGCACCACCGCCGCGACGGTCAGCAGCATGCGCAGCCGGCGTTGCGGCGCGGGCTGCGGTGCCTCGTCGTCGGTCACCGGCTTGGCCGATCCCGAGGTTTCATCAGTCACTCCCCCATCATTCCAAAGGGTATATGCGGAAGAATTCGCGCCATGGGCCGCCTCGTCGTCGTCACCACCGGCGGCACGATCGCCACCAGCAGCGACGACCGCAGGCGTCAAGCGACCGACCCGCACCGGCGCCGACCTCACCGCCGGCCTGGACGTCCGGGTCGTCGACCTGATGGCGGTGGACAGCTCGATGCTGACACCCGCCGACTGGGACCGGATTCGCGACGCCGTGACCTCAGCGGCGGACGCCGACGGCGTCGTCATCACCCACGGCACCGACACCATGGAGGAAACGGCGCTGTGGCTGGATCTGACCTACGACGGGGCGATTCCCGTCGTCATCACCGGTGCGCAGCGCAGTGCGGACGCTCCGGACGCCGACGGCCCGCGAAACCTGCGCGACGCGCTGACGGTCGCCGCCAGCCCGGACACCCGGGACCTGGGCGTGCTGGTGAGCTTCGCGGGCACGGTGTGGCAACCCCTGGGACTGCAGAAGGTGGCCACGTCGGACTCTGCAGCGGCTTCGCGGGTTCGGCGCTCGGCGCGGTGGCGGACGGGCGATTCACCGCGCAGTCGTCGAAGGTCCGGCCGTTTCTGGCCGCGCTGTCGGCGGCGGGCGCGCCGCGGGTGGACACCATCGCGGTGTATCCCGGCGGTGACGCGGTGGCGATGGACGCCTGCGTCGCCGCGGGCGCGCAGGGACTCGTGCTCGAGGCGCTGGGGTCGGGCAACGCAGGCGCGGCGGTGATCGACGGTGTGCGGCGGCTCTGCGGCGACGGCGTGACGGTCGCGGTGTCGACGAGAGTGCCGGGCGGGCGGGTCAGCCCCGGCTACGGTCCGGGCCACGACCTGGTGGAAGCCGGCGCGGTGATCGTGCCGCGGCTGCGCGCCGCCGCAGGCCCGCGTCCTGCTGATGGCCGCACTGGCGGCCGGCTCACCCGTCCGGGACGTCTTCGGCCGCTGGGGCTGATAGAGAGGAACCGTGAACGTTCATCGCGTCGTCGTGGCAGGGATGTTCGGCCTGGTGCTGGCCGCGGCGCCGGCGGCCGGTGCGCAGCCTGGACCCGATGACGAGATCCGTGGTTATCCCATCGCCACGGGCAACTACACCACGCCACAGGATTTCTACTTCGTGTTCTTCAAGACCCCGGACGGCCGCTCGTGCGGCATCGGCCCCAACGGCGGGCCCGTCGGATGTGACGCCGTGCCCCGCGACGCGCCTGCGGGCACGAACCAGACCGTCGTCAACAGCTGGGCGCCTGCCGAGTACCGCCATTCGGATACCGCGTCCTTCACCCGCGACGTCGACGTCCTCCCGCAGGGATACCGGCTGGAGAACTGGGGCGCGACGTGTGCGGTCGACCACCAGGGCGCGGTGATGTGCGAGACGTACAACGACCACGGTTTCTCCGTGTCCGAGGACGACGGTCAGCTCTGGTAGCGGCTGATCTCGTCGATGTAGTCCGGCCAGTCGAGGCTGTCGACCGGGTTGGCGCGGACGATGTCGGGGGTGTGCTCCGGCAGTGTGTGGACCGGTCCCGGTCCCGTGCCGCGGGTTTCGAACCTGCACCGTCATCACGCCGTGCCCGGCGCCCTGGATCCAGCCGTGCCCGTAGGTGGTGTGGGCGACGTCGTCGCCGATCCGCCAGGCCGGCGCAGTGGCGGCGACATCGGTCAACGTCGGCGGCAAACGGGTGTTGGACACCTCCTCGGCGACCAGCTCCAGATCCGGGAACAGCGATTCCTGCTGGACCTCGGACAGCCCCGAAAAGCCAACGCCGACAAGGCGAATCGGGCCGATCTCGATCGGGTCCAGCAGTAACCTGCGTGCGGTGGCGATCAGGGCTCCCGCGTCGGTCGTCGCATACGGCAGCGTGGCCGAGCGGGTCAGGATGCTCATGTCGGACTTCTTCAGCTTGACGGTGACCGTGCGCGCTCCGCGGCCGTCCTTCTCCAGTCGCGTGTGGGCGTGCTCGCCGATCCGGTTCACGGCCTCGCGGAGCTGGTCGAGAGTCGTCAGGTCCTCGGGAAACGTCGATTCGGCGCTGATCTGCTTGGCGGGCGAGTTCTCGGCGACCGGCCGCTCGTCGATGCCCCGGGCCAGCCGGTGCAGGGCCGTGCCGACCGTCCCGCCGAGGATGTTGGCGGCCTCGGCGTCCGCTCAGGGCCGCGAACGCGCCGATGGTGTCGATGCCGAGCCGGTGCAGCTTCTCCTCGGCGACCGGCCCGATGCCCCAGAGCCGCCGCACCGGAAGGCCCTCGAGGAGCGTGCGCTGCTCGTCACGGCGCACCACCCGGATGCCGTTCGGGCTTGGCCAAGTCCGACGCGATCTTGGCGACCTGCTTACCGGAACCGGCGCCGACGGACGCGACCAGCCCCGTCGCGTCGAGAACCTTGCCCTTCAGCGCCCGGCAGAACGCGTCGACGTCCTCGGCAGGCGCCCCGGCAAGTTCGGCGGGTTCGCCGAACGCCTCGTCGAAGGAGAGTTGTTCCAGCACCGGCACCATCGCGCGGACGTTGTCGAACACCCGCCGGCTGGCGACGCCGTAGACGACGCCGCGCGGCGGTAAGACCACCGCCGTGGCGCCGACCATCCGTCGTGCCTGGTGCATGGGCATCGCCGAGCGGGCGCCGAACACCCGGGACTCGTAGCTGGCACCGGCGACCACACCACGTCCGCCCAGTCCCCCGACCAGCACCGGCCGGCCCCGCAGCGTCGGCCGGGTCAGCTGCTCGACCGACGCGAAGAACGCGTCCATGTCGAGGTGCAGCACCCAGCGACCGTCCACATCCGCCGATGCTAGGGCGCTAGCCTGACCTCCATGGCGCAACCGGTCGGTGTCGGCGATTTCCGCAGATGGGTCGACCACTTCTCCGGCTTGGCGATGGCGGCCCTTCGCTAACGTGACCGACATGCACGATGTGCCGATCCGCGACGAGTCGATCCGCCTCGGCCAGTTCCTGAAACTGGCGGGGCTGATCGACAGCGGAGCCGACGCCAAGGCGGTCATCGCCGACGGACTGGTCATCGTCAACGATGCGGTCGAGCGCCGTCGGGGCCGACAGCTGCACCCGGGCGACACCGTCGAGTTCGGCGACCGAGTCCGCCCGCGTCGTCGCGCGGCTGAGCCGCCGCGGATCAGCGCCTTGGCTGATCGCCACCCGCACGCCGTCGCCGATCTCGCTGCCGTCGGCGGGCTCGCCGAATTCGAAACTGGTGGCCAGGATCTCGCGGGCGATCAGGTCGCTGTGGGTACGCGCCCAGTCCGCCTGTGCGGGCGGGCACCGACATCACCACCGAGATGCGGTCGGACACGTCCAGTCCCGTCGACTTGCGCAGCTCCTGCAGTTCGCGGATGCGGTCCTTGGCCCAGCCCTCGGCCTCCAGCTCCGGGGTCACGGTGCCGTCGAGCACCACCAGCCCCGCGCCGTCGGGCAGCGCCGCGGTGTACTCGGGGTCGGCGGCCACCAGCCGCGAGCTGTACTCCTCGGGCTGCAGCACCGCCGGTCCCGCGGTCAGCGTGCCGTCGGCGTTGACGACGCCCTCGCCCGCCTTGACGGCCTTGATCGCGGCCTGCACGTCCTTGCCCAGCCGCGGCCCGGCGACCTTGGCGTTGACGGTCAGCTCGAACCGGCCGTAGGCGTCGATGTCGTCGGTCAGCTCGACCTCCTTGACGTTGAGCTCGTCGGCGATCAGGTCGCGGAACGGCTCCAGACGCCGCGGATCATCCACGGCCACGGTCAGTTTCGGCAGCGGCAGCCGCACCCGCAGCTTCTTGGCCTTGCGCAGCGACGACGCGGCCGAGCAACCTCGCGGACCTGGTCCATGGCGGCCACCAGCTCGGGATCCTGCGGCAGCATCGTCGGCCGCGCGGCCAGTCGGTCAGGTGCACCGAGCGTTCGCCGGTGACCCCGCGCCAGATCACCTCGGTGATCAGCGGCAGCAGCGGTGCGGCCAGCCGGCCGGTCACCTCCAGCACGGTGTGCAGCGTGTCGATGGCGTCGGGGTCCTCGTCCCAGAACCGCGAACGCGACCGCCGCACATACCAATTCGTCAGCGCCTCGGTGAACTGCCGCAGCTGGTCGCACGCGCCGGAGATGTCGCAGACGTCCAGCGACTCGGTGAGGTCGTCGCGCAGCTCGGCCAGCTTGGCCAGGATGTAGCGGTCCAGCACGTTCGTCGAGTCGGTGCGCCAGGTGCCCTTCTTCGGCGCGTAGAGCGCCAGGAAGGTGTAGGCGTTCCACAGCGGCAGCAGCACCTGCCGGACGCCTTCGCGGATGCCCTGCTCGGTGACGACCAGGTTGCCGCCGCGCAGGATCGGCGAGGCCATCAGGAACCACCGCATGGCGTCGGAGCCGTCGCGGTCGAACACCTCGGTGACATCCGGATAGTTGCGCAGCGACTTGCTCATCTTCTGCCCGTCGTTGCCCAGCACGATGCCGTGCGCCACACAGGTTTTGAACGCCGGGCTGTCGAACAGCGCGGTGGCCAGCACGTGCAGCGTGTAGAACCAGCCGCGGGTCTGGCCGATGTACTCGACGATGAAGTCGCCGGGAAAGTGCGCGTGTCGAACCAGTCCGTGGTTCTCGAACGGGTAGTGCACCTGCGCATAGGGCATCGAGCCGGAGTCGAACCACACGTCGAGCACGTCCTCGATGCGCCGCATCGTCGACTTGCCCGGTCGGGTCGTCGGGGTTGGGCCGGGTCAGCTCGTCGATGTAGGGCCGGTGCAGGTTCGTCGGGCGCACGCCGAAGTCGCGCTCCAGCTCGTCGAGGCTGCCGTACACGTCGATGCGCGGGTACGCCGGGTCGTCGGACTTCCACACCGGAATCGGGCGTGCCCCAGTAGCGGTTTCGCGAGATCGACCAGTCGCGGGCGCCCTGCAGCCACTTGCCGAACTGGCCGTCCTTGACGTGCTCGGGATACCAGGTGATCTCCTGGTTGAGTTCGACCATGCGGTCGCGGAAGTCGGTCACCTTGATGAACCACGACGACACCGCGCGGTAGATCAACGGGTTGCGGCACCGCCAGCAGTGCGGATAGGAGTGCTCGTAGGTCTCGTGGCGCAGCAGCACCGCGCCGTTGACGGCCGCCGAGCGCGCCTGGTTCTTCAGGTCGCGGATGATCTGCGGGTTGGCGTCGAAGACGTGCTGGCCGGCGTAGTCGGGCACGGTCGCGTCGAAGCGGCCCTTGGCGTCGACGGGCGTGACCGCGACGATGCCGGCGGCTTGGGCGGTGGCCATGTCGTCCTCGCCGTATGCGGGCGACATGTGCACGATGCCGGTGCCGTCCTCGGTGCTGACGAAGTCGCCGGGCAGCACCTGAAAGGCGTTCTCGGCGTCCATGAAGTACGGGAACGGCGGCAGGTACCGCGTGCCGAGCAGGTCCCGCCCGGTGTAGGTCGCCAAGGATCTCGGGCTCTTCGCCGAGCTCGCGGGCGTAGGCGGCCAGCCGCGCCTTGGCGAGCACGTAGCGCCGGCCGTCGGGCGCCTGCACCTGCGACGTAGGTCGACGTCGGGATTGACCGCGACGGCCTGGTTGGACGGCAGCGTCCACGGCGTCGTCGTCCAGATCAGCAGGTAGGCACCCTCGAGGTCGCCGCCGGTCGACCCGGAACCCGACGGTGAGCGCCGGGTCCTGGCGGCTCTGGTAGACGTCGTCGTCCATCCGCAGTTCGTGGCTGGACAGCGGGGTCTCGTCGTTCCAGCAGTACGGCAGCACCCGGTTGCCCTCGTAGGCCAGGCCCTTGTCCCACAGCTGCTTGAACGCCCAGATCACCGACTCCATGAAGCCGAGATCCAGTGTCTTGTAGTCGTTGTCGAAGTCGACCCAGCGCGCCTGGCGGGTGACGTAGGCCCGCCATTCGTCGGTGTACTTGAGCACCGACGCGCGGCAGGCGTCGTTGAACTTCTCGATGCCCATCTCTTCGATCTGGGCCTTGTCGGTGATGCCGAGCTGGCGCTGCACCTCGAGTTCGGCGGGCAGGCCGTGGGTGTCCCAGCCGAACCGGCGCTCCACCTTGTAGCCGCGCATCGTGCGGTAGCGCGGCACGATGTCCTTCACGTAGCCGGTGAGCAGATGCCCGTAGTGCGGCAGGCCGTTGGCGAACGGCGGGCCGTCGTAGAACACGTACTCCGGCGCGCCGTCGCGACGCGCGACGCTCGCGCGGAACGTGTCGTCGCGGTCCCAGTAGTCCAGGACCTCGCCTTCCAGCGCCGGAAAGTTCGGCGGCCCGGCGGCCGGCTTCGGATAGGCGGTCACGATGCTGCGTCGTCTCCTGTGCCCAGGTCTGCTTCAGGCACGGGGACGACGTCGCGCGGTGCGCGAGCGCCGCGGTACCACCCCGCTTGCGCACATCGACTCTGCAGAGACGTGCGCCGCTCAACTTCGGGCGATGACGGGCCCACCCGTTCGGTTCTACTGGGCTTCGATCAGCTGTTCTTCCGAAGGCTCCCCGGTGATGGCCGGATCGACGCCGTTGCGTACCCATTCTAATGACCAGCGCAAATCCAAACCGTGGCGGCTAGCCGGCGCTGGGCGTGAATGTGTAGGTTTCGCCGTGCGAGAGGTAGACGAACTCCGTGCTCGTTGCGGAGTTCTCGGCGGCCTTCTTGAAGTCCTCGAGTCCGGACCGGAACACCGAGAAATCGTTGTAGTGGATCGGAATGGCGGTGTGCGGTTTGGTGATCTCGACGGCCTGCACCCCCTGCTCGCCTGTCATCGTGACGACCGTGACGAGGAAGGTCGTGCCCCCGGTGTGAATCAGGCCGAGGTCGATGTCGGGGTAGCGGCGCGGAATCTCGGAGAGGCTGTCGACGAGCATCGTGTCGCCGGTGATGTAGAGCCGGTAAAGGTGATCGCCGCCCCTGCCGAAGTCGAGCAGGTGCCCGTTGACGGGCATCAGCAGCTCGTTGACGGCGTCATCGGTCGCGTGCTTGCCCGGCATCGCCGTGATCGTCAGGGTCGCGTCGCCCTTGCGCACCGTCAGAGATTCCCAGGTGTCGAGGGGATGTCCCCGCTCGAAGCCCAGCGCGCTGAGCTTGTCCACCGCGTCGGCGGTGGTGACGATGGGCAGGTTCTTGTCGAGGTCCTGCGCGGCGACGTCGTCGAAATGGTCGCCGTGGTAGTGCGAAAGGACGACGAGATCGATCGGCGGCAGATCGGCGATCTGACAGGCCGGTTCGACCTCGCGCCGGGCCCAGATGCCGTGGCCCAGATCGACGTGCTCACCCTTGTGCAGGAACGCGGGATCGGTCAGGATCGTCAGCCCGCCGAAGCGGATCAAGACCGTGGCGTTTCCGATGAAATAGACATCGCCTTCATCGAAACTCGGCGTTGTGCCGACGGGCAGTTCCAGGGCAGCCATAGTGTCAACTCCTTTGGTGACAGTTTCTATGGCTTAGAACGCGTGAACCGGCGTGAACCATCGCGGGCAGCGCAATAGGGCCCGCGGGACTGCGGTCAGGTCAGAGCGGGGGTAGCGCGTCCGAGGTCATCTCGATGAGCGCGAGCGGGAACTGCTCGGTCAGCTCTTCGACGGTGTAGGCCTCGAAGCGGCTGGTGTCATACCACCAGTCGACGTGCATCATGCCGGCGCTGCGGTACACCCGCACCTCCAGCGCGTGCCCGAGACCGGGAGGGGTTTCCTGAACGGGCACCGGCACCGACTCATCGGGTACCTCGCCGAGGTGGTTGAAGTAGACCTCCGACATGCCGCCCGCCGCGCGCTCCTGCGCGGCCGCCAGCGTGCGGTGGACACTGCGAAGCACCTCGGTCGCGCTGGCTTGCTGCGCGGTCGCGCATGCCAGCGGCACCGCGTCGAGCAAACAACGGCCCTCACTGGCGATGTCGACCGGGACGACACCGTCGCCGAGCGTGCGCGCGATCGTGCGCGCCAGCGCCGCGACGAGAATCTCGTCGGCCGCGACGCCGAGCCACTCGGTGGCTCCGTCGAGTTCGGCGGTCAGCTCTTCGCTATCGGGGGTGGACAGTCGCACCATGCCCGCGGGACGAGTCGCGTCCGCGGTGTCGTAATCCACCACGTGAATCACTGCTGTCGCAAATTCGCCGTAGGAGCTAAAGACCTCGTTAGGCGTCGTAGCCAGGAAGGGAGCAACCATGTGGCCAACGATAGCTCACATGTCCCAAAATTGGGAGACACCTCCCAAAACTGTGACGCTAGTGTCAATTAAGGCAACGATTTCCAGTTTGCGGATGCCACTGCCCAATCACGGGAGATTGGTTTATGGTAAGTGGGTGCCACGTACCGACGAGAACGACCGGCAGCTAAAAGCCCTGCTCGATTACCTCCTCGACGGCGATGTCGAGGCGAAGGACATCTACGACGCGCTCGGGATCTCCAGCAGTACGTACTACCGCCGCATCAAGGAAGTCGACTACCCAGACGCCGAAGAGCTGCGCCGGGTGGCCGACAGGTTCGGCCTGAGCTATCCCGATCTCCAGATCCGGTTCGGCCTGATGAGCCGTGACGAGGTCTGGAGCTACGTCGAGTCGACACCGTTCACGGTCACGGCGCTCAAAGAAGCGACAACCACCCGCACGCGCGCTCCCAAGCTGTCCGAGCTGAAACCGCGGAGTGACGCTCCGCCGCTCTAGCCGTATACTTTGCTGAGTACACCGCGGCTCAAAGGCGACACCCATGGCACTCACAACTCTCATCGCGATCACGCTTTGCTGCATCGCGTGGAGTTTGTGGATTCGCCGGGTCACCTGGTCGTCCCGCTGGGAATTCGCGGCAACCTTGAACATCGCTTTGCAGGGCGGCGCGGTTCTACTGATGTCGCCCTGGGCCTCGGAGACCGTCGGCGTGGCACTTCACGCCCTGACCGGCAAGTGGAATCTCGAGGACTACATCGGGCACGACCTCTACATCGTGGCCGCCTCCGCAGTGGTCTACAACGCACTCGGCAGGTTGCAGGAAGACCATCACCTGCAGAAGTCGTTCAGGCAGTACGTCGAGTTCCCGGCCACGCTGTGCATCCCGCTGCTGCTGGTCACGTTCTCGCTCGGCAACGGCGCCCATATCTACAAGGCCGACTTCTTCCAGGTGCCCACCGACTTCTGGTTGAACATGTACTGGCTGCTGCTGTGCGGCACGCTCATCTATCTGCTGGGATACGGTGCCAGGGCGCTGCTGGTGCTGCGAAAAGACCCGCGGTCGCGCAAGGTCGCCAACATCTACCTCGTGTCGTCTGCGGCGGGTATCGCCGCGTGCGTTGTCCGACTCGCCACCGCATTCATTCCGCAACTGCAGACGGCGCACGCGGGCACCACGCTGGTGTGGGTCTTCGCGTGCATGTGCGGCGCCGGGTTCGCGATCACCTCGGCGGAGTCCTGGCGCAACAAGACCAAGTGGTTCACCAAAGCCCCCAGCTGAGCTGAGCTACAGCGCGACAGGCCGCGTCACGCGGTACGGCGCGCCCAGCTCGGGCATCGTCTCGTAACCACGCCGTCGCGCGCGGGCCGCGTCGCGGCGAATCAACGCCTGCAGGCCGGCGAACGCCGCCTGATCGAGCACCATCCGGGTCAGCAGCCGGTTGTGCACGAAGCCGAACGACATACCGGACTCCGGATCGGCCCAGCCCACCGAGCCGGCCAGCCCGGCGTGCCCGAACCCGGGCATCACGCCGGGAATCGGCACGGAGTGATACCCGAGGTTGAAGCTCATCGGCAGGAAGAGATTCCGGTCGGGGGCGAAGGTCGGCTCACCGGTCAGGCCGGCCACCAATCCGGGTGACAGGAACTGGGTGCCGTCGACGCGACCGCCATTGGCGATGGCGGCGTACATCTTGGCCAGCCCGCGCGCGGTGGTCACCCCGTTCGCGGCCGGGATCTCGGAGTCCAGGAACGGCGTCTCCCCCTGCACCACTGCCTTCATGCCCGGGAAGTACATCGACCCGAACACGCCGGAGAACTGCAGCGCCGCAATTCTTGGCGCGACGAAGTTGAATATCGGATTCGAGAACGTGCCCTGCGGCGCCAGGATCTGCGCCGCGCGTGTCGGCGAGCCGACCGGCGGCCTGCCCAGATGCAGCCCGTCGGTGTTGAGCGGCTGCGGCGAGCTCCTCGCGGATCAGGGTGCGCATGCCCTTGCCGGTGATGGCGCGGCCCAGCCCCGACATCAGCCATCCGTAGGTCAGGGCGTGATACGCCTGGTGTCCGTACAGCAGCCGGTTGACCGGCGCGGCCGCGATCCGCTGCTCCATCGCGACGTGGTCCAGCAGCTCGGCCTTGCTGACACCGTTGAGCTGGGACAGCCCGGCGCGGTGCCGCATGACGTCGCGGACGGTGATGTCGGCCTTGCCGTTGGCGCCGAACTCGGGCCAGTACTCGGCCACGGGCATGTCGTAGTCGATCAAGGCCGCGGTCGGCCAGCCGATGGATGACGGTCGAGGCCATGCCCTTGGTGACGGAGAAGACCATCGCCCCGGTGTCGGCGGTCCAGTACTGGGTGCTCTTGCGGTCGGAGTATCCCGGTCCAGACATCGACGACGGGTTCACCGTGCAGATAGATGGAGAGCGCACCGCCGCCGAATCCGGCGTCCGGGGAACAGCCGCGAGAATGCCCGCAGGGTGCAGGCGAAGCTCGGGTCAGCCGCGCCCTGGATACCGTGCGGGAGCGCGGCGCTGCGCTCCCGGATATTGACGCCCGTCACAATGCATCCAATTTACCTGGAACCCCGGCAAATAAACCTGGCGTTACCCATTCGTTAGGTCACTGCACTTCAGCGGCATCGAGGATCTGCTGCGCAGCAAGCGCAGGAGTCAGTTCGCCGTCGCGGACCTGGCGCTCGACCTCGGCCCGGATCTTCTTCACTGCGGGGTGCGACAGAACACGGTCCAGCACGGTGTCGCGAACCATCGACCACGTCCAGTCGACCTGCTGTGCGCGCCGCCGGGCGTCGAACTCGCCCGCCTCGGTGAGTACCTCGCGATGTTTGAGCACGGTGTCCCACAGCTCGTTGAGGCCGCTGCCCTGCAGTGCGCTCATCGTGAGAACCGGTGGGCGCCAAAGTGTTTCGCGCGGATAGATCAAGCGGATCGCGCCGGTGAGCTCGCGCGCGGCGGCCTTGGCCTCCACCGCGTGCTCACCGTCGGCCTTGTTCACCACCACGATGTCGGCGAGCTCGAGCACGCCCTTCTTGATGCCCTGGAGCTGATCGCCGGTGCGCGCCAGGGTGAGGAAGACGAAGGTGTCGACCATGTTGGCGACCGCCACCTCGGACTGCCCGACGCCTACGGTCTCGACCAGGATCACGTCGAACCCGGCGGCCTCGAGCAGCACGATGGTCTCGCGGGTGGCCTTGGCGACGCCGCCGAGAGTGCCCGACGTCGGCGACGGCCGGATGTACGCGTCGGGGTGCACCGCCAGCTTCGCCATCCGGGTCTTGTCCCCCAGGATCGAGCCGCCGGTCCGCGTCGACGACGGGTCGACGGCCAGCACGGCGACGCGGTGGCCCTGCTCGATCAGGTACATGCCGAGCGCCTCGATGGCGGTCGACTTGCCGACGCCCGGCACCCCGGTGATCCCGACGTGCATGGACTGATGTCGCCGGCCTTCCGGCTCCGATGCCCCGCCCGCGGTCGGCATCAGCTCCAGCAGCAGCTGCTGGGCCTGCTCCCGGTGATCGGGCCGGGTGGACTCGACCAGCGTGATGGCGCGCGGTAACGCAGCTCGGTCGCCACTGCGGACCGCCGCGGCCAGTTCCGAAACAGGTTCGGCCATCTAACTCAGTTCGTAGCCCAGCCGCTCGGCCAGCTTCTGCAGCAGGCCGATCGCGGCGTCGGCGATCACGGTGCCCGGCGGGAAGATCGCGGTCGCACCCGCGGCGTAGAGCTCGTCGAAGTCGCCGGGCGGGATCACGCCGCCGACCACGACCATGATGTCGGGCCTGCCCACCTCGGCGAGCGCCTCGCGCAGTGCGGGCACCAGCGTCAGGTGCCCGGCCGCCAGCGATGACACGCCGACCACGTGCACGTCGTTGTCGGCGGCCTGCCGCGCCACCTCCTCGGGGGTGGAGAACAACGAGCCGACGTCGACGTCGAAGCCGATGTCGGCGAACGCCGTTGCGATGACCTTCTGCCCGCGGTCGTGCCCGTCCTGGCCCATCTTTGCGACCAGGATGCGCGGCCGCCGGCCGTCGGCCTCGGCGAACTTCTGCACTAACTCCGTCGCGGACGCGATGTTGCTGACCTTTCCGACTTCGTCACGGTAGACCCCGGCGATCGTACGGATCTCGGCCGCATGCCGTCCCCAGACCTTCTCCAATGCGTCGGAGATCTCCCCGACGGTGGCCTTGGCCCGCGCGGCGTTGATGGCGAGTTCGAGGAGATTGCCCTCGCCTTCGGAGCCGGCGGCCGCTGTCAGCTCGGCCAGCGCGGCGTCGACGGCGGCCTGGTCACGGTCGCCGCGCAGCTGCTCCAGCTTGGCGATCTGCTCGGCCCGCACGCGGCTGTTCTCGACCTTGAGGACCTCGATCTCGTGGTCCTCGTCCACTTGGTACTTGTTGACGCCGATCACGGTCTGCGCACCCGAGTCGATGCGGGCCTGCGTGCGCGCGGCCGCCTCTTCGATGCGCATCTTGGGGATGCCGTCGCTGATCGCCTGCGCCATGCCGCCGTGCTCGTCCACCTCGCGAATGTGTGCACGGACCTTCTCGGCGAGCTCGTGTGTCAGCCACTCCACGTAATAGGAGCCGCCCCACGGGTCGATCGGCCGCGTCGTGCCGGACTCCTGCTGCAACAGCAGCTGTGTGTTGCGCGCGATGCGGGCCGAGAAGTCGGTCGGCAGCGCCAGCGCCTCGTCGAGCGCGTTGGTGTGCAGCGACTGGGTGTGGCCCTGGGTGGCGGCCATCGCCTCGATACAGGTGCGGGCGACGTTGTTGAACGGGTCCTGCGCGGTCAGCGACCAGCCGGATGTCTGCGAATGTGTGCGCAGCGACAGCGATTTCGCGTCCGTCGGCCCGAACTCCGCGACGAGCTCGCTCCACAGCAGCCGGCCCGCGCGCAGCTTGGCCACCTCCATGAAGAAGTTCATCCCGATGCCCCAGAAGAAGGACAACCGCGGCGCGAACTTGTCGATGTCCAGGCCGGCGTCCAGGCCCGCCTTGATGTACTCGACGCCGTCGGCCAGCGTGTACGCCAACTCCAGATCGGCTGTCGCACCGGCCTCCTGGATGTGATAGCCCGAAATCGAGATCGAGTTGAACTTCGGCATCCTCACGCTGGTGTAGCCGAAGATGTCGGAGATGATCCGCATCGACGCCTTGGGCGGATAGATGTAGGTGTTGCGGACCATGAACTCTTTGAGGATGTCGTTCTGGATGGTCCCGGCCAGCTTCTCCGGCGGCACGCCCTGCTCCTCGGCGGCCACCACGTACAGCGCGAGGATCGGCAGCACCGCACCGTTCATGGTCATCGACACCGACACCGTCGACAGGTCGATACCGTCGAACAGCTGGCGCATGTCGAGGATGGAATCGATTGCCACGCCTGCCATTCCGACATCACCCGCCACGCGCGGATGATCGGAGTCGTAGCCGCGGTGGGTGGCCAGATCGAATGCCACCGACAGGCCTTTTTGACCCCCGGCGAGGTTGCGGCGGTAGAACGCGTTGGACTCCGCCGCGGTGGAGAAGCCCGCGTACTGGCGGATGGTCCACGGCTGATTGACGTACATCGTCGGATACGGCCCCCGCACATACGGCGGCTCACCCGGAAGGCTGTCCAGCGGATAGCCGGCGGCGACGGCGGCGTCGCGGTCGGCGGCGATGTAGACCGGCTTGACGTCGATGCCCTCGGGGGTGTTCCAGTCGAGTTGGTCGGCGCTGTACCCGTGGGCGGAGGCCGCCGCGGCGACGTGCGCGGCGACCGCGGCTTCGGTCGCCGGCTCGGCGTTGCGCTCGCCGTGCAGCGGAATGTCGGCGAAACTACCGATTCCGGTCGTCGTGGTCATCGTCACGCCCCCAATCGGGTGAGCAGGTCCGACAACGCCGTCGACCGCATCGATCTTGGCGGTCAGGTAGCCGTCGGGCTTCGAATCGGCTTCGGCCACAGCCTTTTCCGGTCCCGCCAGCAGAACGTAGGACACACCCGCACCGCGGGCGGCTGTCGACTGCCGCCGAGGCGTCGGTGGCGTACCGGGCGTCGGTGCCGCAGATCACCGCGATCGCGACGCCGTCCGCGTCGTCGGTGACCGCCTCGATGCCGCCGGACGCGAGCAGATTTGTCGCGAACGTGGTGCGGACGTTGTGCTCGGCAAGTGGCCCGAGCGGCAATCAGCAGCACCTGCGGCCGCGCTCCGGTCTTCGCCAGGAACGCGTCCGACCGGTCCCGCAGCGCCTCGAATCCCGCCGCGTAGCGCGCAATCAATGCCTGCGGATCGCTGTGCGGCAGCGGCGGTTCCGCGAGATTCGGATATTCGTTCACACCGGTCAGCGCGGTTCGCCGGTGCGCGATGTCATCGTTGCGGCGCGTCGGCGACCTCGGCGATCTGGCCGACGAGATGGTCGCGCGCCTCGGCGAAACCGCCGCGGGACTCGATGTCCTGGAAGTGCTTCCATGCCTGCTCGGCCAGCTGTTCGGTGAGGTCCTCGACGAACCACGATCCCGCCTGCGGGGTCGAGCACGCGGCCGATATGCGATTCCTCCAGCAGCAGCAGTTGCGTGTTGCGGGCGATGCGCCGCGCGAAACTTGCGGCGGTGCCCGGGAATCCGCCGGGGATCGCGACGTCGAACGGGTGCACCAGCACGGTGTCCGCGCCCCCGACGCCCGCCGAGAACGCCGCCAGCGTGGTGCGCAGCATGTTCACCCACGGGTCGCGCTGGGCCATCATCGGCAGCGACGGCGACCGCATGCACCGTCGCCGCACCGGCGTCCGGGTCCCCCGCCACCTCGGCCACCCGCGCCCACAGCTGCCGCGCCGCACGCAGTTTCGCGATCGTCATGAACTGGTCGTCGTCGGCGGCCAGCCGGAAGCTGATCTGCCGCAGGGCATCCGGTGGCGATGCCGCCGTCGCCCAGCAGCCGCAGATAGGCGACGCCGGCGGCGACGCTGCCCGCCAGCTCCCACGACGCGCTGGCGCCGAGGTTGTGAAACGCGGGACCGTCGACGGTGATCGCGCGCACGCCACCGCCGTAACCGGTCACCTTGGCGGCCATGGCCACCACGTCGGCCACGCTCGGGCGCGGGTCGGCGCTCAGCGGCGCGGTCAGCGGATCGGCGCCGAGGTCCACCGACAGCCGTGACCGCTGGTCGTCGTCGAGGTCGGTCAGCAACCCCAGCACCACCTCGGCGGCGGCAGCGCAGTCGGCACCCGCGTCCAGCACCACCGGAACCAGATCGAGGAACACGCCTTCGAGCAGGCGGTCGAGCTCGGCAGCGGCGACGCCGGCGTCGCCGACCCGCAGCACCAGCGCGCTGACCCCCTCGGTCAGCGCGACCAGAACCGCGCCGTTGGCCTCGGAGACCGGGGACCCGTTGGCCGGAAAGGCCTCGGCCACCTTCCATCCCGACTTGACGTCGCGCAGCGCGTCACCGCCGCGCACGAACGGCCACTGCCCGGGCAGCGCCGGTTCGGCCAGCGCGTCGAGGCTGGTGTACAGCGGGCGAATCGGGAAGCCTTCATAGGTCGGCGAATCCAGCAGCCGCTCGGGTTCGGCCGGCAGGTCGGCGGGATCCCGCCGGGTGCTCTTTGCCAGGACCGCGGCCACCGCCGAGCGCCAACGCTGGCGATCCGACTCCATCGCAGTGGATTTCTGCACGTCCATCAGGCTAAATGATCGGCATCACGGCGCCGTCCGCCGGGCAGCCGACTCACATGCCGCGCCGACGGGTGACGCCGGGCGACGCCACGTAGTGTTGGTAGGCGTGAATACCGTCGTCAGCACCCTGCGCGCGCTCCGCGCCGCGGTGATCGCGACGGCGTCCGGCGTGCCGCGGCGACGATTCTTCGTCGATTGCTGCGGCAATTGTGATCCTCGTCGCAGTTGCCCTGCTGGTGCCGCTGCCCACCGCGATTCAGCTGCGCGACTGGGCGACGTCGGTCGGCCCGTGGTTCCCGCTGGCATTCCTGGGCGCCCACATCGTGGTGACGGTGTTCCCGTTCCCACGCACGGCGTTCACGCTGGCCGCGGGCCTGCTGTTCGGCCCGGTCCTCGGCATCCCGCTGGCGGTCACCGCCGCGACCGTCAGCGCCGTCATCGCGCTGCTGCTGGTCCGCGCGGCCGGCTGGCAGCTCAACCGGCTGGTGCGCCATCCCCGCGTCGACTCGCTGGACGCCCGGCTGCGCGAACGTGGCTGGCTCGCGATTCTTGTCGATGCGGCTGATCCCCGCCGTGCCGTTCTCGGTGCTCAACTACGCCGCAGGCGCGTCGGCGGTGCGCGTGCTGCCCTACACGCTGGCCACCCTGGTCGGACTGCTGCCCGGCACCGCGGCGGTGGTGATCCTCGGCGATGCGCTCACCGGCAACGTCAGCCCGCTGCTGGTTCTGGTCTCGCTCTGCACGGCGAGCGTCGGCATCGCCGGGCCTGATCTACGAGATCCGCGTGCACCGCCGCCACCACCGCGAGCGCCTCGCCGCGGCCGAAGAGTCCAACGAGCCTGCGGTACCGCTATAGCGAGTGCGCTCCGCCATCACCGCGTGCCGGTGGCGGCGGTGGCGATGGGTAGTCCGACGGCGGCTGCTGCTGCTGGGACAGCGGCGGGTACCGGGGCGGCGGGTCGATGGCCCCCGCAACCGGTGTGCGCGCCTCGGCCTCGGCCTTGGCGACCGCCTGCGCGATCTCCGGGTCGGTCTGGGTGTTGAACCACTCGGCGACCTCGGCCGAGTCGTCCTCCGGCCGTTGCAGATCCTCCTCCACCGGCGACGGCTTGTAACGGAAGACGCCGTCCGAACCGGGCGCGCCCAGCATCTTCGTGAAGCCCTCCAGTGCCGATCCGAAGTCGCTTGGCACCAGCCAGACCTTGTTCGCCTCGCCCTTGGCCATCTGCGGCAGGGTCTGCAGGTACTGGTAGGCCAGCATCTCCGGAGTCGGCCGGCCCCGCTTGATCGCGGCGAACGTCTTCTCGATGGCCTTGGCCTGGCCCTGGGCCTGCAGGTAGGACGCGGCGCGTTCACCCTGGGCGCGCAGCATGCGCGACTGCCGGTCGGCCTCGGCGGCCAGGATCGCCGCCTGCTTGGCGCCCTCGGCGGAGAGGATCTGCGCCTGCTTCTGGCCCTCGGCCTGCTTGATCGACGCCTCCCGGTTGCCCTCGGCGGTCAGGATCATCGCCCGCTTCTCGCGCTCGGCCTTCATCTGCTTTTCCATCGACTCCTGGATCGACGGCGGCGGATCGATGCTGCGCAGTTCGACGCGGGCGACGCGCAGGCCCCATCGGCCGGTCGCCTCGTCGAGCACGCCGCGCAGCTGCCCGTTGATCGAGTCGCGCGACGTCAGCGTCTGCTCCAGCGTCATGCCGCCGACGACGTTGCGCAGCGTGGTGGTGGTCAGCTGCTCGACACCGACGATGTAGTTGCTGATCTGGTACACCGCCGCCTGCGGGTTGGTCACCTGGAAGTAGACGACGGTGTCGATGTTGACCGTCAGGTTGTCCTCGGTGATCACCGGCTGCGGCGGGAACGACACCACCCGCTCGCGGAGATCCACCCGGGCGCGGATCTTGTCGACGAACGGCAGCAGCAGCGTCAGCTGACCAGACACGGTCTTGCTGTAGCGGCCCAGCCGTTCGATGACCGCGGCCTCGGCCTGCGGGATCAATGCGACTGACTTGGCGACGACGATGGCGGCGAACACCACCAACACCCCCACCAGTACCAAGCCGGCGACGGCACCTTCCATGACGGGTTCCTTCCTTCTGCCCAGGTTTCTAGACGAGCCTTGTAGACGACGGCGGTGGCGCCGTCGATGCGCACGACGGTGACGTGGTCGCCCGGTTCGTAGACATCGTCGTCGTTCAAGGGTCGCGCCGTCCAGATTTCGCCGTCGAGCTTCACCTGACCTTCGTGGCGTCCCACCCGGTCGAGCACCAGCGCGTTCTTGCCCTCCAGGGCCTTCGCCGGTTCCGGCAGTCCGGTGCCCGACATGAAGTACCTGCGCAGTGCCGGGCGGACCAGCACCAGCAGCAGCACCGACACCACCGCGAAGACCGCTCCGTGGATCCACAGATCGTCGAAGACCAGGCTCGATCCCGCCGCCGCCAATGCCCCGCCGCCGAGCATGAGAAGGAACAGGTCGCCGGTCAGCGCTTCGGCCCCGGCAAGGGCCAGCGCGGCGATTAGCCAGATCAGCGCAACAGGCATGGCGTCAGCCTAGCGCGTAGCCGACCCGATGAGCGGCTAACAACTACACTGCGAGCATCATGTGGTGTCCCAGTCTCTCGCTGTCGGTGTGGGCCAACGCCTGGCTCGCTGGTGCCGCCGCGCCGGACGATGTCCTTGACGCGTTATCGCTGTGGGCGCCAACGCATTCCGTTACGGCGTATGACTCGGTTGCGGCGACCCGCACCGGGTTGCCGTGGCCCGATCTGAACGACACGGGCGCGGTCTCGCTGCTGCAGACGCTGCGCACGGCGGCCGATCCGGCGGCCAACGGCCCTCCGATCGGGGTGGTGCTGCCGGTGCCCGGCGACGTCCGGGGGCTGCCAGCAGGCACGCAGTTCCAGCGCGATGCGCTGACCGCCGGCGAGGCGATGATCGTCGCCGGTGATCCTTCGGCGGCAATCGGTTTGGTGCCCGAATTCGAGTACGACGAGGTCGACGACGCATCCGAACTCGAACCGGATCCGTGCGCGTTGTCGTGGACGGTGTACTCGGTGCCCGGCGCGGCCCCGGCAGAGGTTCTCGACCTCGGCGAGGCCGAGTACGCACTGCGTTCGGCGGTCCGGTCGGCGGCCGACGCGCTGGGCGCGCTGCGTGCGGGCGCCGCGGACGCCGACATCGAGGACCCGCGCGGACTCGTCGAGCAGGTACTGGAATCCGGCCGCCAGCACCGGGTTCCCGACCACGCACCGACGCGGGCGCTGCGCGTTCTGGAGAACGCGGCCCACGTCGACGCGATCATCACGGTCAGTTCCGGCTTGATCCCGATCGGGATGCACAGCTCCGCGGAGGTTCAGATCGCCAGCGACGCGTTGCGGCCCTTGACCGCGGTGGTGCGGTCCGCGCGGATGGCCGCCGTCGGCGCGATTCTGCACTCGGCGTGGCGACGCTAGACGGACCGGCTACGGCCCGGCGTCACCAACGCCACCATGGCCACCAGCGCCGGGGGTAGTACCCGTAACCGCCGTGAAACCCACGGCCACCGTAGAACCCGCCGCCGTGACCCGCCGTGACCGCCGTAGCCGAAGCCGCCGTGGCGAACCTGCACGATGTGCGGCGATGCGGTCGACGCCGTAGCGACGACAGCCGGCGGCGCGGGTTCGGAGTCGGCCACCGCTGGGGGTGCGACGGCAATGGTCAGCGCGGTGGCACCTGCCACAAACGCTGCGGTGATGTGCTTCGTTCCAATTCGCATAATGGGCATTCCTTCGAAAACCTATGTTTTCTTGCTCTCTCCAGAGTTGCGCGCCACGCCCATCCGCGTCCTTGCGGCAGGCACCCAATGCGACCCCCCGCTAGCTGGAATCGCATTCCGGCGTGCACACCGCGCCGTTGAACGACAGACCCTGTAGCGGCGGCGCATCCGGTCCGGGCACGCGAACCGGTTCGCGGCCGGCGCGCAGCTCGTCGATCAGGTCGGCGGCCACCCGTGCGAGGTCCGCGTTGGGTGTGGCGGCCCGCGCGAAGGCGATGCCCGCCTGTTCGGCCTGCCGCCGCAGTTCGTGGTCGAGGTCCCACACCACCTCGATGTGGTCGGCCACGAACCCGATCGGGCAGACGATGACCGCCTTCGTCCCGTCGTCGGCGAGCTTGGCGAGATGATCGGCCACGTCCGGTTCCAGCCACGGCACCTGCGGCGGCCCCGAGCGCGACTGCCACACCTGGTCGTAGTCGTCATAGCCCGCGGCATCGGCGACGAGCTTCGACGCGTAGGCCACCTGCCGCGCGTAAAGATCTGTGCCACAACGGAGTCTGGCCGCATCCGGAATGGAGTGCGCGGTGAACACCAGGCGTGCGTCGTCCGGCAGGCTCCGCGCCGCGGCGGTGATCGCGTCGCTGAACATCTGCACGAACAGCGGATGGTCGTAGTACTGGCGAAGTTTCACCAATTCCGGCGCGCGCTCCCCTGCGGCTTGGCGAGCCCTCGCGATGTCCTCGACGTACTGCGTGCAGCCGGAGTAGCCGCCCCACGCCGACGTGGCGAACACCGCGGCGCGGTCGATTCCGTCGTCCCGCATGGCGGCGACAGCGTCCTCGACGTACGGCTCCCAGTTGCGGTTGCCGAAGTAGACGGGCTCCTCGATCAGTGTGCGCAGCCGATCGATGACCGCTCGGTTGATTCCGTTGATCGGTGAGACGCCACCGAAATGCTGGTAGTGCTCCGCGACGTCGGCGAGCCGCGCCCGCGGGATCCCACGGCCCCTAGTGACGTTCTCCAGGAACGGCATCACTTGGTCAGGGCCCTCCGGCCCGCCGAACGACAACAGCAGCACCGCGTCGACTGTGCCGGTGGGTTTTTCGCCCGAGGGGCTCATCGCGTCATCTACAGAAGCTGCGTGCTGGCGCCGCCGTCGGCGTAGATGATGGTCCCGGTGGTGGCGGGCAGCCAGTCCGACAGCAGGGCGCACACCGTCTTGGCGACCGGCGTCGGATCCTTCATGTTCCAGCCGATGGGCGACCGCTGATCCCAGCCCTCTTCGAGCAGCTGCATCTGGGCGCCGGCCTCCTCGCCGAGCGCTCCGCCGACGATGGCACTCATCGCCAGCGTTCGAATCGGTCCCGCCGCAACGAGATTCGACCGCACGCCGAACGGACCCGCCTCGCGAGCGACGAACCGGTTGACCGACTCCAGCGCGCTCTTGGCCACCGTCATCCAGTTGTAGGCGGGCATCGCACGGGTCGGGTCGAAGTTCATGCCGACGATGCCGCCACCGGAGTTCATGATCGGCAGCAGTGCCTTGGCCAGCGAGGCGTAGGAGTACGCAGAGATGTGGATGCCCTTGGCGACATCCTCGTACGGCGCGTCGAAGAACGGGTTGATGCCCATCCCCGTCTGCGGCATGTAGCCGATCGAGTGCACCACGCCGTCGAGCTTGTTGCCGTCGCCGATCACCTCGGTGACGCGGTCGGCGAGCGTCTTGAGGTGCTCCTCGTTCTGCACGTCGAGTTCCAATAAGCGGCGCCGGACTCGGTAACCGGTCAGCGATCCGCTGGATCAGCTTCATCCGGTCGAAGCCGGTCAGCACCAGTTCGGCGCCTGCCTCCTGGGCGACCTTGGCGATGTGGAACGCGATGGACGAATCGGTGATGATCCCCGTGACGAGGATGCGCTTGCCGTCGAGCAGACCTGCCATGTGAAAGTCCTTATCTCTGAGAAAAATTCAGTGGCCCATGCCCATGCCGCCGTCAACCGGGATCACGGCACCGGAGATGTAGCTGGCATCCTCGGACGCCAGGAAGCTGACCACCCCGGCGACCTCGTCGGCGGTGCCGACCCGCTTCGCCGGGATGAATTCCAGTGCCCCCTCCTGTATCCGCTCATCCAGTGCGCGGGTCATTTCGGTGTCGATGTAGCCCGGGGCAACCACATTCGCGGTGACCCCGGCCTTCGACAGCTCACGGGAGATCGAGCGGGCCATGCCGATCAGACCGGCCTTGGAGGCCGCGTAATTGGCCTGGTTTCCGATGCCCCAGCTGCCGGAGACCGAACCGACGAAGATCATCCGCCCGAATCGCTTGCGCTGCATGCTGCGCGATGCCCGCTGTGCCACCCGGAACGCACCGGTGAGGTTCGCGTCGATGACCTTCTCGAACCTCTCCTCGGTCATCCGGATGAGGAACGCGTCCGCGGAGATGCCCGCGTTGGAGACCAGTACCTCGACTGCACCCTGGTGCTCCTCGACCTCTTTGAACGCGCGGTCGACGGCCTCGTTGTCGGTGACGTCGCACACGACGCCGAACAGACCGTCCGGCGCGCCGGATCCGCGATGGGTGACGGCGACCTTGTGGCCGTCCGCGGCGAGCCGCTGGGCGATCGCAAGCCCGATCCCGCGATTGCCACCCGTGACGAGCACGGAGCGCGATACGAATTCCGGCATGCCCGCCAACCTATCGCCTGCACGGCATTCTTAAGAAATCGCCTTAGTCCGCCGAACGCGCTACACCGGCAGCCGGCGGTTGATCAACAGGCCGCCAGCGCCGCCAGCGCGGCCACCAGAGCGCCGAGCCGCAGCCAGCCGGTGGTCGCCTCGCCCCGGACCGTCTCGTATCCGATCTGGTCCTGAAGTGTGGAGTAGACCTTGTTCAATTCGGCGAGGTTGGAAGCCGTGTAGGCCTCGCCCCCGGAAAGCTCGGCGACCTTCTTCATCATGGCGTCGTCGACCGGCACCGGCACCCGCTCGTCGTTGACCTCCACCGTGCCGTTCGGCGTCCCGAAGGAGATCGTCGAGATCGGCACGCCTTGGTCTTTGGCGGTTCGCGCGGCCGTGAAGGCGCCCTTCGGATTGTCCGGATTCGACGGCTGGGTCTCCTTGCCGTCGGAGAACAGCACGATGCGCGCCGGCGGCGGCTCGTCGCCGCCACCGATCACGGCGCCGACCGTGGATATCGAAGACAGCGCGGTGAAGATGGCTTCGCCCGTGGCGGTGCGGTCGGCCACCTGCAGATTCTCGATGGCGCGCCTGCTCGCATCCCGGTTCGTTGTCGGCGAAACCAGCACTGTGGCAGTGCCGGCATAGGCGATCACTCCCAGGTTGATACCCGGGGTGAGCTCATTGACGAACTGTTTGGACGCCTCCTGGGCGGCAGCCAGCCGGCTCGGATCCACATCGGTGGCCCGCATCGACTGCGACACGTCGATCGCCAGCATCACGACCGCACGGTTGCGCGGAAGCCGTTGGTCGTAGGTGGGTCCCGCAATTGCGATCGTGCACAGCAACAACGAGATTGCCAGCAGCACCGCCGGAACGTGACGCCATCGGCTCGGGCGCTTGGACGCCACGCTGTCGAGTAACTCCGTGTTGGCGAACTTCTGCAGCCGCCTGCGCCGAGCGCGTTGGACGACGACGTAGAACCCGATCAGCCCCACCACGGCGACCAGGAACACCAAGAACCACCAGAGGTGCTGGAAACCCGTGAGCGACACCGCTCCAAGTAGCGGAAGGGTCATATCAGATCGTCATCCCTTGCCCATCATTAGTTCGGCAGACGACGGTTGATGAGCAGCGCTGCCAGCGCCGCCAGCGCCAGCGCCAGCGCTCCGAGACGCAGCCAGCCGATACTCGCATCGCCCTTGATCGTCTCGTAGCCGATCTGCTGCTGCAGATTTCCGTAGACCTCGCGCAGCTGCTCGAGGCTGGAAGCGGTGAACGCCTCACCGCCGGACAGATCGGCGATCTTCTTGAGCATCTCGTCGTCGACGGGTACCGGCTGACGTTGGTCGTTGATCTCGACGTAGCCGTAGGGCGTGCCGAAGGAGATCGTCGAGATCGGCACGCCCTGATCCTTGGCGGTGCGGGCCGCGGTGTAGGCGCCCTTGGGGTTGTCCGGGTTCGACGGCACGGTCTCCTTGCCGTCGGAGAACAACACGATGCGCGCGGGGGGCGGCTCGTCACCGCCGCCGATCACCGCGCCGACGGTGGCGATCGCCTGCAGCGCCGTGAAGATGCCCTCACCGGTCGCCGTGCGGTCGGCGAACTCCAGCTTGTCGATCGCGTTCTTGGTGGCCTCGCGGTTGGTGGTCGGCGACACCAGCACGGTCGCGGTACCTGCATACGCGATCAACCCGAGGTTGATGCCGGGGGTGAGCTCGTCGGCGAACTGTTTGGAGGCCTCCTGGGCAGCGGCCATGCGGTTCGGCGAGACGTCGGTGGCCCGCATCGACTGCGACACGTCGATCACGAGCATCACCACCGCGCGGTTGCGCGGAATCCGGACGTCATGCGTCGGGCCCGCCATCGCCACCGTGAGAAACACCAACGCGATCACGAGCAGGATCGCGGGAACGTGCCGCCAGCGCGACGGCCGCTTGGGCGCCACGCTTTCCAGCAGCTCCATGTTGGCGAACCGCAGCATCCGTCGGTGCCTGGCCATCTGCACGATGATGTAGAGCGCGACCACGGCGGCCACGGCCAACAGGAACAGGAAAAACCACGCGTGTTCGAAGCCCGACAGCGTCATCGGACCGAGCAACGGTAATGTCATGTGCGCCTTATCATTCTGAGGTCAAACGCTCTCAGGCGCGACCCGCCAGGGCCAACCGACGAGTGGCGACGAACCGGACCACGTCGGCGATCCAGTCCCTGTCAGTGCGCAGCGACAACAGCGGTGCATCGCAGCGTCGGAGAGTCCGCGCCACCTCGGCGCGATGCGCGGCTGCGGCCTTCGCGAAGTCGTCACGCAGCTGCTCGTCGATGGTGAACTCGCGGACCCGGCCCGTTTCGGTGTCCTGCAGGATGACGTCGCCGACGGCCGGCAGTTCGACGTCGCGCGGGTCGAGCACCTCGATGCCGAGCACCTCGTGGCGCCCTGCGATGGCCCGCAGCGGACGCATCCAGTTGATCGGGCCGAGGAAGTCGCTGATGATCACCGCCATCCCGCGCCGGCGCTCAGGCCTGCGCAGGGCGTCGATGACGGCGGCCAGGTCCCCGCGCACGCCCGCGGGCGCCTTGGGCATGGTCGCGATGGCGCGCAGCATTTCCTGCTCGTGCATGCGGCCCGACAGCGCAGGGACACGCCGGACGGAGTCGCCGTTGGCGATGATCGCGCCGATCCGGTTGCCGCCGCCGCTGTTGAGGAACGTGATCGCCGCCGCGGCCGCCACCGCGAGGTCGCGCTTCTCGCAGCCGACGGTGCCGAAGTCGAGGCTGGCCGACACGTCGACCACCAGCCAGGTCTCCAGCTCGCGGTCGGCGATCATCTGCCGCACGTGCGGGTGGTTGGTGCGCGCGGTGACCGACCAGTCCATCCGGCGCACGTCGTCGCCGGGCTGATAGATCCGCGACTCCCCCGGCTCCGATCCAGGGCCGGGCAGCAGTCCGAGATGGTCGCCGTGCAGCACGCCATCGAGCTTGCGCCGCACGGTCAGCTCGAGTTTGCGCAGCGCCGCCGTCAGCGCGGGGTCACGGATCTCTCCGCGCTTGAGTGACGGCAGGTCGACCGCACGTCGCGAACTGGTCACCGACCGCTGGCCGCAGCCGCTGCGGCGGGCACGACGGGCGGCACCGAATGACCTTGCTGCGGAATGGCATTCACCTGCGGCAAAGCGACCGTCTGCATGATCCGGTTGATCACCGTCTCGGCAGAGATCTCGTCGGCCAGCGCGTCGTAGGTCAGCACCAGGCGGTGCCGCAGCACATCCGGGATGACCTCGACGACGTCCTGCGGGACCACGTAGTCACGGCCACGCACCAGGGCCAGCGCCCGCGATGCGGCGATGATGCCGAGCGAGGCACGCGGCGAGGCGCCGTACGCGATCCAGGCCTTGGCGTCGGGCATGCCGAACTTCTCCGGGTGGCGCGTCGCGGTGACGACGCGGACCACGTAGTCGACCAGCGCGTGATGCACGAAGTTGTTCGCGGCGACGTCCTGCAGCCGCAGCAGGTCACCGGGGGCGAGGACCTGCTTGGGCTCCGGCGGCTTGACGCCCATCCGGTAGATGATCTCGCGCTCTTCCTCCGGCGTCGGGTAGTCGATGTTGAGCTTGAACAGGAAGCGGTCGCGCTGCGCTTCGGGCAGCGCGTAGACGCCTTCCTGCTCGATCGGGTTCTGCGTGGCCATCACCAGGAACGGTGCGGGCAGCGGGAACGTCTTGCCGCCGATCGAGATCTTCCGCTCGGCCATCACCTCGAGCAGAGCCGACTGCACCTTGGCCGGCGCGCGGTTGATCTCGTCGGCGAGCAGGAAGTTCACCACCACCGGGCCGAGTTCGATGTCGAACTCCTCCTTGCCCTGGCGGTAGATGCGGGTGCCGACGATGTCGGTGGGCACCAGGTCGGGGGTGAACTGGATGCGGGCGAAGGTGCCGCCCACGACCTTGGCGAACGTCTCGACTGCCAGCGTCTTGGCGACGCCGGGCACACCTTCGAGCAGCACGTGGCCCTTGGCGAGCAGGCCGACCAGCATGCGCTCGACCAGCTGGTCCTGGCCGACGATGATCCGCTTGACCTCGAAGATCGCCCGCTCCAGGGTGTGGACCTCCTGTTGCAGCCCGCCGTTGTTGGGGGGTGCGGCGTGCGAGCCGTGCGGGTAGCCCTGCGCCGGTGCCTGGCCGGAATACCCTCCGGCGCCCTGCGGCGGCCCACTCGGTGACGTCATCAACGGTCCTTCCACATCTCTTTCACGCTGGTCGTAGCCGCGCCGACCGGATTCGGTCGCACGCTCGTCGTCAACTATTCCAGGCAGTTCGGAATCCGTCGACGTTGCCCGGAGTGCTCTCAGGCTCTGGCTCAGGATTCGATGATCCGCGCGGCGTAGGGCTGCAGACCCGCTGTGCGCACCGGGCTGACGGTCGACCTTGCCCGCGCTGCCCGACGCCTCCAGCATCTGTGCCGCCGCCGAGATAGATGGCGACGTGCTGGCTGCCGCCGGGGCCCCAGAACAACAGATCGCCGCGCTTGGCCTGTGCCATCGGCACCTTGCGGCCGGTGTCGTACTGGTCGCCGGAGTACTTCGGGATCAGCACGCCGACGCCGGCGAACGAGAACTGGGTGAAGCCCGAGCAGTCGAAGCCGACGGTGTTGGCGCCGGAGTCGACGCCGGTGCTGGGCCCGTTGGGCTTGCCGCCGCCCCATGAATACGGCACGCCCATCTGCGACCCGCCCCGGCGGATGACGTACTCGATGGCCTGCGGACCGCGCACCCGGCCGGGCGCGACGCCGGCCGCCGGGAGGTGGGCCGAAGCCGAGGCTGGACAGGAACTTTCGGCCCAGGTCCATCGTGACCTGGGTGGCCTGCGCGGTCGCCGCCAGCGACGCGTTGGCGATGGCCAGCGGGTCTCCCGGCGCGCCGGAGCTGATCAGTTTGGGCAGGGTGGGATCCCACTGGCCGTCGTCGGGCGCGGCCGCGGCGGGCACGACGAGCCGACGACCACGGCGAGCGCCGCGACCATCACCGCGAGGCCAGCGAAGAACCGAAAAAGCCTGGAGCGCAAAGTAATCCTCTTCGTCACCATTCGATGAGTCGGGTCACGTACGGGGTCATGCCGCTGGTGCGCACGGGCGAGACCTTGACCACCGAACCGGTGTACGGGGCCTCGAGCATCTGGCCGTTGCCGAGGTACATCGTGACGTGCTGGCTGGCGTTGGGCCCGTAGAAGATCATGTCGCCGCGGCGCATCTGCGACGACGGGATCTTGCGGCCGGCGTTGTACTGCGAACCCGAGTAGTGGTCGAGCTTGATGCCGACGCCGGCGAACACGTAGAGCATCAGGCCCGAGCAGTCGAATCCGACTGTGCCCGAACCGGAGTCGATGCCGCGGCTCGGCCCGGCGGCGTTGCCGCCGCCCCACGAGTACGGCACGCCCCGCTGCGCCATGGCCGCGCTGGATCACGTACTCGGTGGCCTGCCTGCCGTAGACCCGGGGAATCGCGCCGTTGGTGTAGCCGGTCGGGGTCGGCAGCAGCCCGATCTTCTGCAGGAAGTTGCGGCCCATGTCCTGGGTCACCTGCGCCGAGGTCGACATGTAGCCCAGGATCGTGTTGATGATCGCGATCGGGTCGCCGCTGACGAAGGCGCTGGGAATCGCGGGCAGCGTCGGATCCCACAGTGGGCGTGTCCCACTTGCCGCTGGCGGGTGCCTGCGGCAGCCGGGTGCGCGGTCCCAGTCGGCGGCGGCGGTTCGACGGTGCGGCCGCGGCCCGGGTTGGGCCTGCTGCGCCGCCGGCGCCGGCGCCGACCACGCACGCGCCTGCTCGAGCTTGGCCTGCGCGGCGGCGCGCTCGGCCGTCAGCTTGTCCAGTTCGGCCTGCTGGGCGCCGAAGGTCTGCTGGGCGTCGGTCAGCGCCGATACCGCGGTCTGCTGGCTGGCTCTCCGCGTCGAGCGACGGCCTTGTCGGCGTTCTGCTTGGCCAGCCGCGCCGCCGACTCCTTGTTCACCTGTTCGGTGCGGGCCCGCTGCAGATCGTCGATCACCTGCTGCGCGCTGACCGACAGCGTCTGGCCGGCGGCGGCGGTGTTGAGGATGTCGGCGGGGTCGGTTGCGGTCAGGTAGGAATCCGACGGACCGTTGACATACGTCGCGGCGGCGAAGGTGTCGAAGCGCTTCTGGGCGGCCGTGATCGCGGTGTTGGCCTCCTCGACGCGCTGCGCGCTGGCGTCGACTTCGCGCTGCGCGGCGGCGGCGTTGTCCCGTGCGGTCTGCACGTCGACGATCGCCTTGTTGACGCTCTCCTGCTTCTGCCTGAATCGCGGCGCCGAGGTCCTGCAGTTTCTGGTTGACGTTGGCGACGGCGGCGACGAGCGACGCCGACGCTGTCCGGACCTGCGGGCTGCGCACTGGCCGAACGGGCATGACCAAACCCGGTGTGGCGAGCAGCATGCCGGCGATCAGCGGGAATCGCGCAGATCCGCCCGTACGACCGCGAAGCAGAGGCGCCAAGGATGCGTCTCATGGACAAGATCTCCTATGGCTCGACGCGAACGTGCCGGCACATTCGTCGGGCGCCTATGCACAGAAGTCACATTAGTCACAACTGCAACATCAGGTACCGATTGCACCGTACGTCACATCTGACGCTAAAGAAACTTTAGTCACAAATTACAAGTTTGTAATTGAATCGAGTGTTATCGACTGGTGATGTTTGGAATTGCGAGACGTAGCGGATCGCGGAATCGCATCAAAACGCCTGTGAGCGTGCGGCTTTACGTCGTGCCTTCGTGAGCGGCATCGCGCGCTTGCGCCTTCGCTTTTGTAACACTCGGGTTGCGACGACGGCGGCAATCACCCCGAGCACGACCACAATCGTGAATGCCGTCCACGGGAAATGTTGTGTCGTCAACTCGCTGACGAAATTCTTCGATCCCTGCACCGCCCCGCGGCCCTCGGCGACGTCCTGGCCCGCCTCGAGCGTCGACGCGGTCGTAGGTCGTGCTGAAGGTGCCCGCCTCCGTCGGGCTGAGCACCAGCACGGTCGATCCGGGATAGGCCTCGCCGACCTCGGTGGCGATATCGCGCAGCGGCGTGTCGATCGGCGGGTTGCGTGTCGACGCACGACGATCTTCAGGTCGATGCCCTTCTGCTTGGCCTCGGCGACCACGTGGGCCAGGTCCGGCATTCTCGCGGGGCCCGGCGACGCGCTGACCCCGTCATCCCGGACGTCGGCGATCACCAGGTTCATGCACGTGTCGACCGGCGTCGTCGCCGGATCCTGCCCGACGGGGCTGCACACATCCGGCGGGATATACGTCGGCGGGAACGGGATGACAAGCGGTCCGATCACAGGTGAACGGTACGCGATGGCGGGTCGACGGGGTGGCAGCACGCACGCGCGAGGACAAGACTGAAACCGTCCCCCGGAGTGCGCTTGCAGGACAAGCGTACTGTTAGAGTTATGAGCGCCGCCGACACAGCCCGTCGCGGCGATATCTAGACCGGGAGTTGATGTGAGCAAGGTAATACGCAATTCGTCTAATTCATTCGGATGCCCGCGACACGCTGAAGGTCGGGGACAACAGCTACGAGATCTACCGCCTCGACGCGGTGCCCGGCACCGAGAAGCTCCCCTACAGCCTCAAGGTGCTCGCCGAGAATCTGCTGCGCACCGAGGACGGCGCCAACATCACCAAGGACCACATCGAGGCGATCGCCAACTGGGATCCGTCGGCCGACCCGAGCGTCGAGATCCAGTTCACCCCCGCGCGGGTGATCATGCAGGACTTCACCGGCGTGCCGTGCATCGTCGACCTGGCCACCATGCGCGAGGCCGTCGGCGATCTCGGCGGCGATCCCGAAAAGGTCAACCCGCTGGCGCCCGCCGACCTGGTCATCGACCACTCGGTGATCGCCGACCTGTTCGGAACCGCGAACGCGTTCGAGCGCAACGTCGAGATCGAGTACGAGCGCAACGGCGAGCGCTACCAGTTCCTGCGCTGGGGCCAGGGCGCGTTCGACGACTTCAAGGTGGTGCCGCCGGGCACCGGCATCGTGCACCAGGTCAACATCGAGTACCTGGCCAGCGTCGTGATGAATCGCGATGCGCAACGGACGATCGCGCCTACCCGGACACCTGCGTGGGCACCGACTCCACACCACGATGGAGAACGGCCTCGGCGTGCTGGGCTGGGGCGTCGGCGGTATCGAGGCCGAGGCCGCCATGCTCGGCCAGCCGGTGTCGATGCTGATCCCCCGCGTCGTCGGCTTCAAGCTGTCCGGCGAGCGCCAGGCCGGGCGTCACCGCCACCGACGTCGTGCTCACCGTCACCGAGATGCTGCGCAAGCACGGCGTGGTCGGCAAGTTCGTCGAGTTCTACGGCGAGGGTGTGGCCGAGGTGCCGCTGGCCAACCGCGCCACGCTGGGCAACATGAGCCCCGAATTCGGTTCCACCGCAGCGATTTTCCCGATCGACGAGGTCACCATCGACTACCTGCGGATGACCGGCCGCAGCGACGAGCAGCTCGCGCTGGTCGAGGCGTACGCCAAGGAACAGGGCATGTGGCACGACCCGATCGCGGGAGCCGAAGTTCTCCGAGTACATCGAACTGGACCTGTCCGACGTGGTGCCGTCGATCGCCGGGCCCGAAGCGCCCGCAGGACCGCATCGAGCTGACCGACGCGAAGACGGCGTTCCGCAAGGACATTCACAACTACGTCGAGGAGAACCTGCCGGCCGAGCACACCAAGCTCGACGAGGCGGTCGAGGAGTCCTTCCCGGCCAGCGACCCGGCGGTGCTGTCGTTCGACGACAACGACACCCCGGTGCCCTCGGCGGCCGTCAACTCGAACGGCCGGCCGAGCAATCCGGTGGACGTGAAGTGCGAGGGCCGCGGCGAGTTCATCCTCGACCACGGCGCGGTGGTGATCGCGGCGATCACGTCGTGCACCAACACGTCCAACCCCGAGGTGATGCTCGGCGCGGCGCTGCTCGCCAAGAACGCCGTCGAGAAGGGCCTGACGTCCAAGCCGTGGGTGAAGACCACGATGGCGCCCGGCTCGCAGGTCGTCACCGACTACTACAACAAGGCCGGCCTGTGGCCGTACCTGGAGAAGCTCGGCTTCTACCTGGTCGGCTACGGCTGCACCACGTGCATCGGCAACTCCGGCCCGCTGCCCGATGAGATCAGCAAGGCCATCAACGACTGCGACCTTTCGGTCGCCGCGGTGCTGTCGGGCAACCGCAACTTCGAGGGCCGCATCAACCCCGACGTGAAGATGAACTACCTCGCGTCGCCGCCGCTGGTCATCGCCTACGCGCTGGCGGGCACCATGGACTTCGACTTCGAGACCGAGCCGCTCGGGCAAGGACGACCGACGGCAACGACGTCTTCCTGAAGGACATCTGGCCGTCGCAGAAGGACATCAACGACACCATCGCCTCGGCGATCAACACGGAGATGTTCGTCAAGAACTACGCCGACGTGTTCAAGGGCGACGAGCGCTGGCGCAACCTGCCGACCCCGAGCGGCAACACCTTCGAGTGGGACGACAACTCGACCTACGTGCGCAAGCCGCCGTACTTCGACGGGATGCCCGCCGAGCCGGAGCCGGTCACCGACATCACGGGCGCCAGAGTGCTGGCGCTGCTGGGCGATTCGGTCACCACCGACCACATCTCCCCCGCAGGCAACATCAAGCCGGGCACCCCTGCCGCGCAGTACCTCGACGAGCACGGCGTCGACAAGGCACTACAACTCCTACGGCTCGCGGCGCGGCAACCACGAGGTGATGATCCGCGGCACGTTCGCCAACATCCGGCTGCGCAACCAGTTGCTCGACGACGTCTCCGGCGGCTACACCCGCGACTTCACCAACGGCGGCGAGCAGGCGTTCATCTACGACGCCGCGCAGAACTATGCGGAGCAGGACATCCCGCTGGTCGTGCTGGGCGGCAAGGAGTACGGGTCCGGCTCGTCGCGCGACTGGGCGGCCAAGGGCACCAGCCTGCTCGGCGTGCGCGCGGTCATCACCGAGTCGTTCGAGCGCATCCACCGCTCCAACCTGATCGGCATGGGCGTCATCCCGCTGCAGTTCCCCGAGGGCGAGTCGGCGGCGTCGCTCAAGCTCGACGGCACCGAGACCTTCGACATCACCGGCATCGAGGCGCTCAACGACGGCAAGACGCCGAAGACGGTGCACGTCAAGGCCACCAAAACAGGCAGGCGATGGCTCCGATAACACGGTCGAGTTCGACGCGGTGGTGCGGATCGACACGCCCGGCGAGGCCGACTACTACCGCAACGGCGGCATCCTGCAGTACGTGCTGCGCAACATGCTGAAGACGTAGGCATACCGTGCCCCGGGTCACCGACGACCATCTGGCGGCGCGCCGCCGCCAGATCCTCGACGGCGCCCGGCGCTGCTTCGCCGAGTACGGCTACGACAAGGCGACCGTGCGGCGGCTCGAGCAGACGATCGGGCTGTCGCGCGGCGCCATCTTCCACCACTTCCGCGACAAGGACACGCTGTTCTTCGAGCTGGCGCGCGAGGACGCCGAGCGGATGGCCGACGTCGCGTCGCGGGAGGGCCTCGTCCAGGTGATGCGCGACATGCTCGCCGCACCCGACCAGTTCGACTGGCTGGCGACCCGGCTGGAGATCGCGCGCAAGCTGCGCAACGATCCCGAGTTCCACCGCGGCTGGTCGGAGCGCTCGGCGGAGTTGTCGGCGGCGACCACCGCGCGGCTGCGCCGCAGAAACAGGCCGGCCGGCTGCGCGACGATGTGCCCAGCGAGGTCCTGCAGACGTACCTGGACCTGGTGCTCGACGGCCTGGTCGCGCGGCTGGCCTCCGGCGACGACCCCGAAAAGCTCAGTGCCGTGCTGGACCTCGTCGAGGCGTCGATTGCGGCAGCAGCGGTCCTAGCGTCGACGGCTTCGGTGGTTCGGTCCGCCGCGGCTGCGCATCGTCGTACCCGATTCGCGCAGCATGCTGTGGATCGAACCGTACGACCGGCCGGTCGACGCGACCAGCGTGCGAATGCTTGCGCCCCCCTCGTAGGCGCTGCGCAACTCGTTGAGTACTTCGTCTCGCGACTTGTTCAATTTCTTCATCGGCACCTCCCCGCGTGCTTGTGATGCCCCGACGCATACCCAGCCTACGAACCGGCTACACCCGGACGGGCGGAATTGATCAAACGGTTCGCTATTCGGCTCAGGCCAGTTCGATGAGATCCCGATAGTCCTGCGGACCAGAAGTCCTCGGTGCCGTCGGGCAGCAGCACCACCCGCTGCGGGTCGAGCGCCTCGGCCGCACCCGGGTCGTGGGTCACCAGCACGACGGCGCCGAGGTAGCTGCGCAGCGCGTCGAGCACCTGCTCGCGCGACGCGGGGTCGAGGTTGTTCGTCGGCTCGTCGAGCAGCAGCACGTTCGCCGTCGACGCGACCAGGCCGGCCAGTGCCAGCCGGGTCTTCTCGCCGCCGGACAGCGTGCCTGCCGGCTGGTCGAGCTGCGGGACCGCTGAACATGAACGCGCCCAACAGTCCCCGCAGCTCCTGCTCGCCGGTGTCGGGTGCCGCGTGGCGGATGTTCTCCCACACCGTCGCGGTGTCGTCGAGCGTGTCGTGCTCCTGGGCGAAGTAACCGATCTTCAGTCCGTGGCCGGGTTCCAGTCCGCCCGGCATCCGGCGTCTCGACGCCGGCGAGCAGCCGCAGCAGCGTGGTCTTGCCCGCACCGTTGAGGCCGAGCACCACCACGCGCGAGCCGCGGTCGATGGCCAGGTCGACACCGGTGAAGACCTCCAGCGACCCGTAGTTCTTGGTCAGTCCCTTGGCCACCAGCGGCGTGCGGCCGCACGGCGCCGGGGTCGGGAACTTGATCCGGGCCACCTTGTCGGCCACGCGTTCCTCGTCGAGCGCGGCCATCATCCGGTCGGCGCGCCGCAGCATGTTCTGCGCGGCAACGGCTTTGGTGGCCTTGGCGCCCATCTTGGCGGCCTGGGTGCGCAGCGCGGCGGCCTTGCGTTCGGCGTTGGCGCGCTCGCGGCGGCGACGCTGTTCGTCGGTCGCGCGGGCGTCGAGGTACTTCTGCCAGCCCATGTTGTAGACGTCGGCCTCGCCGCGCACGGCGTCGAGGAACCACACCCGGTTGACGACGTCGGCGAGCAGATCGACGTTGTGGCTGATCACGACGAGCCCACCGGTGTGGCCGCGCAGGAACTCGCGCAGCCAGCCGAGCGAGTCGGCGTCGAGGTGGTTGGTGGGTTCGTCGAGCAGCAGCGTGGTGGCCGAACCCGCGCCCGTGTCGGATGCGGCGAACAGGATGCGCGACAGCTCGACCCGGCGGCGCTGACCGCCGGACAGCGTGCGCAGCGGCTGCGTCAGAACCCGTTCGGGCAGGCCGAGACTCGCGCAGATGCGGCCCGCCTCGCTCTCGGCGGCGTATCCGCCGAGCGCGGCGAACCGCTCCTCGAGCTGACCGTAGCGCCGCACCGCCTTGTCGCGGGCGGCGTCGTCGGCGACCTCGGCCATCAGGGCCTGCTGCTTCTCCAGATCGGCCAGCAGCGTGTCGAGGCCGCGAGCGGACAGCACCCGGTCGCGAGCCAGGATGTCGAGGTCGCCCTCCCTGGGATCCTGTGGCAGGTAACCGATTTCGCCGGTGCGCGCGATCGTGCCCGCGTACGGCTCACCCTCGCCGGCGAGGATGCGCATGGTGGTGGTCTTGCCTGCGCCGTTGCGGCCGACCAGCCCGATGCGGTCGCCGGGCTGCACCCGCAGCGCCGATCCGTCGGTGGACAGCAGCGTGCGCGCGCCGGCGCGGACCTCCAGGTCCGTTGCGGTGATCACGCTGCTCTCCTCCTTCGTGCTGGTCGTCGGTGACTTGTCGTCGGTGAAGACCGGGGACCGCTTCTCGGCGCGCGCTGCTACCGCTTCTTCGAAGTTGGCGGTGAGCAAACGGACGAAGAGTTGTCCCAGGCCCTCGGCCTGCATGTGCGCCTCCAGGCTACCGGCGTCCAGTCCACTCCACAGTGTGCGCTTGGTCAACTCGATTCCCGGCCGGGAGAACGACGCGATCCCGCTCAGCCATCCGATAGCAAACCTCCAGCAGCTCGTCGTCGGGCACCGCCTGCGAGACCAGGCCGATGCGTTCGGCTTCGTCGGCGTCGACGTCGCGGCCGGTGAGCATCAGCTCGAAGGCCCGCGACGTCCCGATTGCGCGGGGCAGGAGATAGGACAGACCCAGCTCGCTGGCGGTCAGGCCGTTGTTGATGCCCGCGGCGCGGAAGTACGCCCCCGACTGCCGCGACGCGGATGTCGCAGGCCAGCGCGAGGCACAGCCCCCCGCCGATCGCGGCACCGTTGACCGCGGCGATGACCGGCTGGTGCATCTTGCGCAGGGCCAGGATGACGTCGTCGAGCACCTCCATCGACCGCAGCGCGAACGTCGGCCGGGTCAGTCCGTCGATGTGCGGAACGGAGCCTGCCGACTTGTGGTCGGCACCCGAGGAGAACCCCCGGCCGGCACCGGTGAGCACGATCACACGCACGGAGTTGTCATAGGTCAGCTCTTCGAGCACCTTCTTCAGCGGGCACCATGACGTCGAACGCCATGGAGTTCATCCGCTCGGGCCGGTTCAGCGTCACCAGCGCCACGTCGGGCCGCGGACGGTCGACGAGGACGAAGTCGTTTCTGGGTGTCGCTGTGCTCGGTCACGGACTGCACGCTATCGCGTGCCCGGGGTCAACGCGAAGCGCTCGGCGGGGAGTCCGCTACTCCGCTTGGCCGTTGTCGGCGGCGGCGATCGCGGCGTCGATGTCGAACTCCTTGACCTTCTGCACCAGGTCCTCCAGGGCCGCCGGCGGCAACGCGCCGGCCTGGTTGAACACCAGCTTGCCCTTCTTGAACGCCATCAGCGTGGGGATGGAGCGGATGTCGGCTGCCGCGGCGAGCTCCTGCTCGGCCTCGGTGTCGACCTTCGCGTACACCACGTCGGGGTGCTGCTCGGAGGAGGCCGCGAACGTCGGAGCGAACGCCTTACACGGGCCGCACCACGACGCCCAGAAATCCACCAGCACGATGTCGTTGTCGGTGATGGTGTCGTTGAACTGTTCGGCGGTGATGTCTTGCGTAGCCACGATTCTCCTAACGCTCAAGGCCAGCAGTGTGTTCCCACCATATGACCAGCGCAAACTCAGCGCAGGAGTTCTCGGCGGCCGCGCTCGAAGAAGGCCACGACATCTGCCGTCAGGTCGTCGACGTCATGTGCGGAGTCCAGCGGATACAGCGCGCCGAATGGCGCATTCCAGAAGGGTCCGGTGGGCAGCGTCCACGGACCGACGTACGCGTAGGGCAACCGGTGTTGGTCGTCGCCCGCCGAGACGCCGTAGTTGACCTTGTCCTCGGTGACCGCCACGTCGAAATGTTCGGGCCAGAGCACAGGATGCTGATCCGGCAGAACGTGTTTGAGGGCGAATCCGCCGGCGTAGTGACACCGATACAGCAGGTCTGCCGATGGTGTGTCGATGTCGATCACGGCATCCGGGGGCAGTGGATCGACGATGTCGTACACGCCTTCGGGTGGGCCGAAGTCCACACCGGCGGCATCGGCGAGCGCCCTGACGGTGCCGGCAAGCGCAGCACTGCCGTTCGGCCAGACCAACTCGGCGCCCTGCACTTCGATCGGAATGGCAACACCGGTGAAGCCGCCGGGACGCACGGCCAGCCGGATGGTCTCCGACGCGCGGTATTGCGGCCCGGCGATCAGGCTCTCAGCGATGCCGCGCAGCTGGCGGCGGGTGTTGACGTACAGATCGTCGACCCCATCGGCCATCCCCGGCTCCCTTCCGATGCCTTGGCGTGGCGGTAGTGCCCAAGCGTTACACGGAATTCGGCGATCTGGTCAGGTAAGGGCTCGGGATGGTGGTAGTTGTCGTCGCGGTTTCATTCCTGCTGTCGGGCGCCCTCCGCCGCACGGTCGGCATTGGCCAGCAGGCGCGCCTGCTGTTTCGGCATCCAGAACACTTCAACCAACAACGCCACCAGATAGATGGCCGATGCCACGGCGTTGCCCCACGAGCCGAACACTGTGTCCCACACCGCCGTCCCTCCTGCGACTACGAGGACCAAGACCAGCAGCCATCGCAAGGGCCGGCCCTCATCGGCAGCCGCATGCAATCCGCGGCCGTACTCGATGACCGGCCGCGCCAGGTCTGCGTCGTCGACGGGCTCACCACTGCGCGCCGCCCGGACCACCGTCACCCGCTGGTCGCCGTCGAGTTGCTCCGAACCCGGCCAGTACCTGACCATGCGGCGAGCCATCCAGACGCCGTAGAAGAGCCCGACGACGACCAGCACGATCGCGCCCGCCAGCAGGAAGCCCGAATCAAGCCAGGCCAGCACGCCCAAGCAGAAGCCGACGGCACCGCCGACGATCAACGTCCTCGAAACGAATCCGCCTCGCCACACAAATGCGGGAATCGTGACCATTGGTCAATTGTGAGGCAACAGCGCGGCTCAGAGGTCCAGCACGACGTCTTGGCGCGGTTGAGCCGAACAGATCAGCACGGTGCCCTCCGCCGGGAGTTCCAGCGGGGTCCGCGTGTAGTCGACCTCTCCCTCGATCAGCGGGGTCACGCAGATGTGGCAGACGCCGCTGCGGCAGGAGAATCGAGTGGGCACATCGCAGGCCTCGGCGAGCTCGAGAATGCTGTCGTAGTCCGGCGACCAGTTCACGGTGATCCCGCTGCGCGAGAACGACACCGGCGGTCCGTTTCCTGCTGGGCCCGCAGGTTGGTGCGGTGCCCGGTGCGGAGCACCCGTGATCCCGGGGTTGATGGGCGGCAGTGCGCCGAACAGTTCAGAGTGGATGCGGGCCGGGTCGATCCCGGCGCCCACCAAGGCGTTATGCATGTCGGTCATGAACTGCTCGGGTCCACACATGTAGGCGACCGAGTCGCGCGGCAGGTCCAACGCGGCGATCACTTCCTGATTGGGCCTGCCGACGTCAGCCGTGTAGAACACCTGCTGACGCGCATTCGGCAGCGACTCGATCAGCTCAGCGACCTCGCCACCGAAGGCCAGGCTGTGCGCATCGCGGGTGATGTGCAGCCACCGGATGTCCCGTCGACTGCCCTCTGAGGCGAGGGCGTGCAGCATGGCGAGCACGGGGGTGGCGCCGATGCCCGCCGAGACGAGCACGACCGGCGCGGTGTCCTCGCCGAGGTAGAAGTCGCCGCGCGGTGCCGCGACCTCGACGACGGATCCCGCCACGACATGTCCGTGAAGCCAACGACTGACAAGGCCGCGTTCCTCGCGTTTGACGCTGATCCGATACCGCGCTCCGGGAATGCCGCCCGACAGCGAATAGCTGCGCAATGGCGCAGGCTCACCCGCATCAGGGATTTTCAGCGTCAGGTATTGACCGGGCCGCGGCAGGGACAGCGGCGTCCCGTCCTCGGCTTCGAACTCGATCGACATGACGGCCGGGCTTTCATGGCGGGTCTCGGCGACGCGAAGCCTGCGAAATCCGCTCCATCCCGGTTCGACGCCGACGGGCGGCGGTGTTGCGTCGGTGGATCCGTCCTGTGCGGCAAGGAGTTCGGCGAACGACTGCTGCCACCCGGGACTCAGCGCGGGGACGTCGACGGCCTTGTGGAGCATGTCGACATCGCGCGCGGGTAGGTAGAGCAGCGCGTCGACGTCGGCGACGCTCAGCTCGTGGCGTCCCCGCCGGGTCCGCACAATCACGTCGCCTGCCGCCACCTTGCCCTCCGCGATTACGCGGAAGTAGAAGCCCGGGCGGTGATGGGCGACAAGGAGATTCGGCATGTCAGGTTCACCCAGTCGCATGCCGACCCGGAAGCAAGTCACCCGTGGCTGGGTGACCTCGAACTCGGCCTCACCGATGCGGTAGCGATCTCCGATGCAGACTTCGTCGTCACCGAGGCCGGTGATCGTGAAGTTCTCCCCGAACATGCCGGGAACAAGGTCGTCGCGGCCGAAGTAGCGCTTCCAGTGATCGTAGGACTCCGTTTGGTACACCATGACAGCGCGCTGTTCGCCGCCGTGCCCCCCGAGGTCGCCCTGGCCGTCGCCATCGAGGTTCAGCCGGCGAGCCATCACCGGGCCATCCACCGGGGACTTGTAGATCCCGGTGTGAACGGTCTTGCCGCGCCAAGCCACGTCGGCGGGCATCCCGACGTTCACGGACACCAGCGTGGCATGCCCAGTTTCAGATGAGTGGTTCACCACCGTCGACCTTCAGAGTGACGCCTGTCAGAAATGTGTTCGTGAGGGCGAACAGTACCGCGTCGGCGACATCCTCGACGGTGCCGATGCGCCCCGCCGGGTTGGCGTCACTGATATTCGCGAAGTAGTCACGCTTTCCGTCCTCGCCGAGCGCGTCCCATGCCCCGGTGTCGATGACTCCCGGCGAGATGGCGTTGACACGGATCGGTGCGAGTTCGACCGCAAGCGAGCGGGTGAGGAAATCGACCGCGCCGTTGGTGATCGCGACACCGAGATAGCCGACATTGACCTTGAATGCGTTCACCCCGGAGAACAAGACAAATGAGCCGCCCTCGTTCATCCGCGGCGCAAAATGTTTGGCAAGCATCGCGGGGCCAATCACCTTGGTGTCGAACGACAACTGCAATTTCGCGCGGTCCAGATCCGCGAGCTTGCCGCGGGCTCTGGCCGAGGCTGTCGACACGACGTGGTCGACGGGACCCACTCGTTCTGCCAGCGATGCGATCGACGTGTCATCGGTGACGTCGACGGTCTCAGCGGCGACATCCGTGTCCGGGTAAGCCGCGGCGAGTGCGCACTTGTCGCGACCCGCGACGATCACCTTGGCCCCCTCGGAACGTGCCAGAAGCGCGATCTCGCGCGCGATTCCACTTCCCCGACCCACAACTAAGACGATCTTACTTTGCAGCGAACCCACGGTCGCCTCCCAGAGTGTTGTCTTACGGTTGTTATCAGCGCTAAGTCAAGCGCACAAGTGCATAACCTGTCAAGGCATGTTACATGGTTAGTACTGCGAAACTTGTTGCAGCCGTGCCACTTTCGTTAGTCATCAGTCGGCCGGGCACGGCGATAATGCCTGCGCGCCTTCATCCGGTTGCCGCAGATGGCCATCGAGCACCACCTGGCGGTGTTGGGCTTACTGCGGTCGATCAGAAACAGCCGGCACTCGTCGTTCGCACATGGCCGCAGCCTGCCCGGGCTGGATATCCGCAGCCCATCCCACGCCAGCACGGCGCGCGCAGCGCCTTCGGGCGCAACGCCGGTGACGAGCCGCCATTGCAGCCCGTCGCCGTCGACCTGCGGTCGCAGCGCAGCGGTCTCGACGAACCTCTGCAGTGCCGAAGGCCGCGCGTCGCCACGCACCACCTGCTGCAGGATCGATCGCGCGTCGAGGAGTGCGGAGAGCTCGTCGTCGGTCGCTACAATTCCCCGCTCACGCATCCACGCCCGGGCCGCACGGGGATCCGCGAGATCGTCCCGCACCGCCCCGTCGACCACCGGGGTGCTGTTCAGGAGGTCGAGAAGAAAGCGCCTCGTCTTCGGGATTCAACGGCTACCAGATCCATATCTAACCTCCAAATCACTATTGACAGGTTACAACACGAGGGGTTGACTGTCACTAACCATTAAATCAAGTTAGAGGAGTTAGCAATGGGAATCCAGGTTCACCACCGCTACGCCACCGTCGACGGCAGGCGCCTGTTCTACCGCGAGGCCGGACGCCAGGGTGCTCCGCCTGTCGTGCTGCTGCACGGCTTTCCCACCAGCTCGTTCATGTTTCGCGACCTGATCCCGCGGCTGGCCGATTCCTACCGGGTGATAGCGCCGGATCACCTCGGTTTCGGGTTCTCCGATGCCCCGTCGGTGGACGAGTTCGACTACACCTTCGACGCGCTGACCGACCTCACCGCCGGGCTGCTCGATCAGCTGGGCCTGCTCAGTTACGCGATCTACGTGCAGGATTACGGCGCCCCTATCGGATGGCGGCTCGCGCTTCGGCATCCTCAGGCCATCACCGCAATCGTCACCCAGAACGGCAATGGATACGACGAGGGTTTCGTTGAAAGTTTTTGGAGGACCGTTTGGGATTACCAGCGCGAACAGAACCCGGACACCGAGGCCGCCGTTCGCACCGCGCTCGACATCGAGGGGATCAAGTGGCAGTACCTGAGCGGTGTCGACGACGAGACCCTGGTCAGCCCGGACACCTGGGAACACGACGCGGCCCTGGTGGGCAGGCCCGGCAATGACGCGATCCAGCTCAAGCTGTTCCGCGACTACGCGACCAATGCGCCGCTGTATCCCGCGCTGCACGACTACCTGCGCACCAGCAGGGTGCCGGTGCTGGCCGTGTGGGGCCAGGGCGACCCGATCTTCGGACCCGACGGAGCCCGCGCGTTCGGCAAGGACGCCGTGGAAGCCGAAATACATCTTCTCGACGGCGGTCACTTTCTGCTGGAGACCGCAGGCGACGAAGTCGCCGGTCTGATTCGCAACTTCCTGCACCGAGTTATCGCCTGAGTATCGAAAGAAGGGACACCACGATGGGATTGGCATGGCAACAGGGCCCGCTGGCCGCCGGATCGGTAGGCCGCTTCCTGACCGCACAACCGCTGCCCGAGCGCCTTCTCTTCGCCGAGCCACTGCGCAGGCGGATGCGGGTGCGGCTCGGCAACGACTGGATCGCCGACAGCGAGAATGTCGTGCTGCTGCACGAACCGGGGCGCTACCCGGTCGCTTATTTTCCGCTTGACGACATCGGCGACAACGTGCTCGTCGCCGAGGATCGCGTCACCCAGCACGGCGAACTCGGCGACATGCAGTGGTACACCGTGGTCGTCGGTGACCGAAGCATCCCGCACGCGGCGTGGCAGCACACCGCACTGCCGGCGTTTGCCACCGAGCTGGCCAGTCGAGTGGCGTTCGCGTGGCGGGCGATGGATGGCTTCTACGAAGAGGACGACCGTATCGTCGGGCACGCCGCGGACCCTTACCACCGCATCGACATCCGGAACACCTCTCGCCATCTCGTCGTCCGGGACGGCGACCGGGTCGTCGCCGACACCCACCGCCCGGTTGCGCTGTACGAGTCAGGTTTCGCTCCCCGTTGGTACGTTCCCCGCGAGGACATCGACGAGACCCAACTCGAACCCGTTGACGGCCAGACTTTCTGCCCGTACAAGGGCCTCGCCGACTACTACACCATCGGAGAGCACAAGCGCGCCGCCTGGTCCTACGTCAACGCGTGGCCGGAGTCCGGCCGGGTGAACAATCTGGTGTCGTTCGAACCGGACAAGATAGAGGTCTGGCTCGATGGTCGGCGCCTGCACCTCGAGCCCGGTCAATCCGTCATCGCACACGGCATCGACCGTGGCCTCGATCCCGATGAGGTCCTGCAGCGCACCGCTGGGAACACACGATGAACGCCACACTGGAAGTCGTGATACTGCCCGTATCCGACGCCGACAAGTCTCTGGACTTCTATCGCGACAAGCTCGGGTTCGCACTCGACGTCGACTACGCGCCGGTCTCCGACTTCCGGGTCGTCCAGCTCACGCCGCAGGGATCAAGCACCTCAATACAATTCGGCGCCGGCCTCACCGACGCCGACCCCGGCTCCGTGCAGGGGCTCTACCTCGTGGTGGACGACATCGTGGCCATCCGCGACGAGCTCGTCGATCGCGGCGTCGGCGTCAGCTCCATCAGGCACAAGGATGTCGACAGCGGCGAGTGGCGTGGGCGCTACCACCTCGGGGTCGACCCGCAACGAGCCGACTACTCGAGCTTCGCCGACTTCAGCGATCCCGACGGGAACACCTGGGTCATTCAGGAGCGCGGCCACCGTGGGTGATGCGCCTTCTGTGCTCGTGTTCGATGTGAACGAGACGCTGATCGACATCACGTCGCTCGAGCCGCATTTCGAACGGGTCTTCGGCGACGGCGCAGTGCTGCGCGAGTGGTTCGACCGGCTTGTCCTCTACTCGATGACCGTCACCCTGTCCGATACGTATGTCGACTTCTTCTCACTCGGGCGGGCGGTGCTGCGGATGACGGCCGACGCGCACCGGGTGCGGATCACCGACGACGATCTCGACGAACTCGCTTCCGGCATGCAGACCATGCCGGCTCATCCCGATGTCGCCGACGGACTCAAAGCGCTGCGTGCAAAGGGCTTTCGCCTCGTCACCCTGACCAATTCGCCACCGAGGCCGGGCACGCCGACCCCACTCGAGCATGCGGGTCTTGCCCATCTCTTCGAGCGGCAATTCAGTGTCGATACGTCACGCGCGTTCAAGCCGGCGCAGCAGCTGTACACCGGAGTCGCCGAACAATTGGGTGTGGCGCCGGCGGAGTGCATGATGGTCGCCGCGCATGTCTGGGACACCATCGGTGCGCAGTCCGCAGGCTTTCGTGCCGCGTTGATCACCCGTCCCGGCAATGTTCCCCTGCATGCGCCGGGTGTACCCGAGCCGTCGCTGGTCGTGCCGGATCTGCGTGAGCTCGCGCACCGAATCGAGCGGCGCGCGGAGTTACCCACCGACCCCCGTCGCCGGCCCAACCGTCGTCCGTGAACGGCCGGGCGGAGAGACCATGCGGGCGATCGTGCTCGAGAAGTTCGGCGGGCTCGACAGCTTCGCGTACGTCGACATTCCGAAGCCGTTGCCCAAGCCTGGCGAAGTCGTCATCGCGGTCAAGGGTTTTGGCATCAACCACGCCGAGCTGCACATGCGCCGCGGTGAGTGGGCCGAGGCGGCCGAGGTCAGCGGCATCGAGTGCGTAGGTGTCGTCGACTCCTGCCCGTCGGGAGAATTCGAGGTGGGCGCCAAGGTAGCCGCGCTGATGGGCGGTATGGGCAGGACGATCAACGGCAGCTACGCCGAATACACCCGCGTCCGCGCGTCGAACGTCACGCTCACCGAATCCGCACTGCCGTGGTCACAACTGGCGGCGCTGCCCGAAACCTATGCAACCGCGTGGACGTGTCTGTTCCGCAACCTCGAGCTCAAATCCGGGCAGACCCTCGTGATCCGCGGAGCGACATCGTCGTTCGGCCAGGCTGCGGTCAAGATGGCCGTCGGCGCGGGCGCCCGCGTCATCGGCACCACCCGTGGCCGGGACCGCTTCGCGCTCCTCGAAGCGCTCGGCGTTTCGCGTACCGTCGTCGAGAACCCTGCGTTGGCAACCGAACTCGCGAACGTGGAGATCGATGCCGTCCTCGATCTGGTCGGCAACAGCACCATCCTCGATTCTCTGGACATGCTTCGCCGGGGAGGCACCGCCTGCCTGGCGGGATGGCTGGGTGGACTCGACCCGATCGCCGACTTCAACCCGCTGCTGCGGATGGCCAGTGGGGTGAACCTCAGCTTCTTCGGCAGCTTTGTCTTCGGTACTCCGGCGTTTGCGTTGTCCGATGTGCCGCTGGCCGCCATCGCCAGGCAGATCGAGGACGGTCAACTGGATGCCGAGCCGTCACGGGTGTTTCGGTTCGACGAGATCGTCGAGGCACATCGGGTCATGGAGGCCGGCGAGGCGGACGGGAAGATGGTTGTCACGGTGCCGTAGCGGGCGGACCCCGCACAGGGTTGCACGCGCGGTGATCGCAAAAGCCGCCACGGTGATGCGTCAACGCGCAAAACTGGCAGCCATGTCAGCGGAGACAAGCGCAAGCGCAATCACCAAGCAGGGCCGCAGCGGACGGATACTGCCGTTCGACATGTCCGGCGTGGTCCGCACCGACGACGGTGTGTTGCGCTACTCGACGCTCGCGCCGTCGCTGCTGGACATGTTCCGCGCCTCGGTGGATCGATACCCCGACCGCGAGTGCGTCGTCGTCCTCGGCGGCGAGCGGGTGACGTATCGGCAGTTGTGGGACCGCTCGGCCCGCGTCGCGGGCGGCTTGCGAGCAGCGGGCGTGCGACCCGGCGATCGGGTAGCCAACCGCCATGGCAACGGCCTGGAGTGGTGCCTGGGCTTCTGGGGGACGCTGATGGCGGGCGCGGTGGTCGTGCCCGTCAACACCCGCTTCTCCGAAGAGGAGGTGTCCTACGTCGTCACCGATGCTGGAGCAGACGTGGCGCTGCTCCCCGATGCGCCGCTACCCGACGGCGAACCCTTCGTCACCACCGACGCCGGCCACAAGACGCTTGCCGCGTTGATGTACACCAGCGGGACGACGGGCTTCCCGAAGGGCGCGATGGTCACTCACGAGAACTTCCTGTCGAACAGCGAGACGTGCGTTCGGGTGATGAAGATCGCGACCGATGCCCACGTACGAAATTTGATCTGCGTTCCGCTCTTCCACGCCACCGGGTGCAACAGCCAACTACTGCCCACCATCCAACTCGGGGGCACGGCGGTCATCATGCCCGCGTTCGAGGTGCAGGCCTTCCTTCGCGCCACGGTCGATGAGGCGATCAACGTGCTCACAGCGGTGCCTGCGATCTACTGGCTGGCGATGAATCAACCGAACTTCACCGACTTCGACCTCAACCATGTCGGCTGGGTCACCTACGGCGGCGCTCCGACGGCGCCCGATGTCATCGCACGCCTGCGCTCATCGTTCCCGAACGCCCGGCTGTCCAACGGATTTGGCCTCACCGAAACGTCGTCGGTATCGACCTGCCTGCCGGATGAGGACGCAGAGCAACGGCCGGAGACCGTCGGCCTGGCCGCGCCGCCTGTCGAAGTCGACCTGTTTGATCCGGTGTCCGGTGTTGGCGAGCTGCTGATCCGCGGCCAGAACATCGCAGCCGGCTACTGGAACAAGCCGGACAAGACGGCGGAGACGTTCGTCGACGGCTGGCTGCACACCGGCGACCTCGCGCGCATCGACGATGACGGCTTCGTCCAGATCGTCGACCGGTTGAAGGACATGATCTGTCGCGGTGGCGAGAACGTGTACTGCGTCGAGGTCGAGAATGTGCTTGCTCAGCATCCGGCGGTGTTCGAAGCGGCGGTATTGGGTGTGCCGGACGAAATGATGGGCGAGAAGGTCGGCGCGGTCGTCGTACCCGCGCCGGGGACGGATCCCGACCCGCAGGAGATCCGGACCTTCGTCAAGGAACGGATCGCGGATTACAACGCGCCGCAATACGTGTGCTTCCGAAGCGAGCCATTGCCGCGCAACCCGGCAGGCAAAGTGCTGAAACCAGCCCTGCGCAACGAGACCCGTTGGGGCGACGAACTCCGCTGAAGGCGATCAGACGGTGAAGCCGAGCGCGCGCAGCTGTTCGCGGCCGTCCTCGGTGATCTTGTCCGGGCCCCACGGCGGGTTCCACACCCAGTTGATCTTGATCTCGTTGACCAGCCCGGCGCCGACCAGCGCGGTGCGCGACTGATCCTCGATCACGTCGGTCAGCGGGCACGCCGCCGACGTCAGCGTCATGTCGATCAGCGCGACCTTGCCGGTCTCGCCCTCCTCGACGTTCAGGCCGTAGACCAGGCCGAGGTCGACGACGTTGATCCCGAGTTCGGGGTCGACGACGTCGCGCATCGCCTCCTCGAGGTCGGCGAGAAACTCCTCGTTAGGCACTGCGGTGTCGCTCATCCGGCGTCTCCTCACTGAGCCAACACTGTCTGCGCCTCGATCGCCAGCGCGTCCTTGAATGCCATCCAGCCCAGCAGCGCGCACTTCACCCGCGCCGGGTACTTCGCGACACCGGCGAACGCGATGCCGTCGCCGATTACATCCTCGTCGCCCTCGACGGTGCCGCGCGACGACATCATCTCGGTGAACGCGGCGACGGTCTTCAGCGCGTCGCCGACGCTCTGGCCGATCACCTGGTCGGTCAGCACCGAGGTCGAGGCCTGGCTGATCGAACAGCCCTGCCCGTCGTAGGAGATGTCGGTCACCGTCTCGCCGTCCTCGGACAGCGTGACCCGCAGCGTCACCTCGTCCCCGCACGTCGGATTGACGTGATGCGACCTCGGCGCCGAACGGCTCGCGCAGCCCGCGGTGGTGCGGGTGCTTGTAGTGATCCAGGATCACTTCCTGGTACATCTGCTCCAGCCTCACGCGAAGAACTCCACGGCGCGCTTCACGCCGGCCACCAGCCGGTCGACCTCGTCGAGGGTGTTGTACACCGCGAACGACGCCCGCGCGGTGGCGGCGATGCCGAACCGGCGGTGCAGCGGCCACGCGCAGTGGTGCCCGACGCGCACCGCGACGCCCTCGTCGTCGAGAACCTGGCCGACGTCGTGGGCGTGGATGCCGTCGACGACGAACGACACCGGCGAGCCGCGATCGACCAGCGAGGTCGGGCCGATGATGCGCACGCCGTCGATCGGCCGACAGCCCGTCCAGCGCGGCGGCCACCAACTCGGCTTCGTGCGCCTCGACCGCGTCCATCCCGATCTCGGTCAGATACCGTGCGGCCGCGGCCAGCCCGACGACCTGCGAGGTCATCGGCGTGCCCGCCTCGAACCGCTGCGGCGCGGGCGCGTAGGTGGTCGCCTCCATCGTGACGGTCTCGATCATCGAGCCGCCGGTGATGAACGGCGGCATCGCGTCCAGCAGCTCGCGCCGGCCGTAGAGCACGCCGATACCGTTGGGGCCCAGCATCTTGTGCCCGGAGAACGCCGCGTAGTCGACGCCGAGCGCGTGGAAGTCGACCGGCTGGTGCGGCACCGACTGGCAGGCGTCCAGCACCGTCAGCGCGCCGACCGCCTGCGCCCGGGCGACCAGCTCGCGCGACCGGGCGCGACCGCGCCGGTGACATTCGAATGATGGCTGAACGCAACGACTTTCACGCGTTCGTCGAGCTCCAGCGAGTCCAGGTCGATACGGCCGTCGTCGGTGACGCCGTACCACCGCAGCGTGGCGCCGGTGCGCCGGCGCGAGCTCCTGCCACGGGATCAGGTTGGCGTGATGTTCCAGTTCGGTGGTGACGATGACGTCGCCGGGGCCGACGGCGTGCTCGAAGCGGTCGTCCCCCAGGACATACGCCACCAGGTTGATGCGCCTCGGTGGCGTTCTTGGTGAACACCAGCTCGTCGGGATCGGCGCCGACGAATGCCGCGATGTCGGCGCGGCCCTGCTCGTAGGCGTCGGTGGACTCCTCCATCAGCTGGTGCGCACCGCGGTGCACCGCGCCGTTGGAGGTGGTCAGGAAGTCCCGTTCGGCGTCGAGCACCTGCAGCGGCCGCTGCGAGGTGGCGCCGGAATCCAGGTACGCCAACTGGTTTCCGCCGCGCATCACGCGCTTCAGGATCGGGAAGTCCGCCCGGACCTTCTCGACATCCAAGTGAGGTCCAACGGCCTGGCCGACCGTCACGCGCGCCGTCATGTCAGGCTCCGACCGCCTGGGTGAAGCGCTCGTAGCCGTTCGCGTCGAGTTCGTCGGCCAGCTCGGGCCCACCCGACTCGACGATGCGGCCGCCGACGAACACGTGCACGAACTGCGGCTGGATGTAGCGCAGGATGCGGGTGTAGTGCGTGATCAGCAGCAACCCGCCGTGCGCCTCCGCGGCGTAGCGGTTGACGCCCTCGCTGACCACCCGCAGCGCGTCGACGTCCAGACCGGAGTCGGTCTCGTCGAGGATCGCGATCTTCGGCTTGAGCAGTTCGAGCTGCAGGATCTCGTGGCGCTTCTTCTCACCGCCGGAGAAGCCTTCGTTGACGCTGCGCTCGGAGAACGACGGGTCGATGTCGAGGCCCTCCATCGCGCCCTTGACCTCCTTGACCCAGTGCCGCAGCTTCGGCGCCTCGCCGCGGACGGCGGTGGCGGCGGTGCGCAGGAAGTTCGACATCGACACCCCGGGCACCTCGATCGGGTACTGCATCGCCAGGAACAGGCCGGCGCGGGCGCGCTCGTCGATGCTCATCGCGAGCACGTCCTGCGCCGTCGAGCGTGATCGAGCCCGACGTCACCGTGTACTTCGGATGGCCGGCGACCGCGTACGACAGCGTCGACTTGCCCGGACCCGTTCGGGCCCATCAGCGCGTGCGTCTCCCCCGACTTCACGGTGAGGTCGACGCCCTTGAGGATCGGGATGTCGGTCCCGTCCTCCTTCGGAGACGACGCTGACGTGCAGGTCCTTGATTTCCAGTGTGGTCATGAGGTGGCTGTCCTCGATTCTGTTATCTCTAGTTCGTGTTCGATGGCGTCGGTGAGGCGCTCGCGCACCGCGGGCACGGCGATCTTCTGGATCAGCTCGCCGAAGAAGCCGCGGACGACCAGGCGGCGGGCCTGGTCCTCGGGGATGCCGCGGGCCTGCAGGTAGAACAGCTGCTCGTCGTCGAAACGTCCGGTGGCGCTGGCGTGTCCGGCGCCGACGATCTCGCCGGTCTCGATCTCCAGGTTCGGCACCGAGTCGGCGCGGGCGCCGTCGGTCAGCACCAGGTTGCGGTTGATCTCGAAGGTGTCGGTGCCGGTCGCCTCGGCGCGGATCAGCACGTCGCCGACCCACACGGTGTGCGCGTCGGGCTTGCTTCGAATCCGGATCGCCTTGCAGCGCACCCTTGTACGTCACGTGCGACCGGCAGTTCGGCTGCGCGTGGTCGACCAGCAGGCGCGATTCGAAGTGCTGGCCGTCGTCGGCGAAGTACAGGCCGAGCAGTTCGGCGTCGCCGCCCGGCGCGTCGAACCTGCGTCCGCGCGGTCAGGCGCACCACGTCGCCGCCGAGGGTGACCGCGACGTGCCGCAGCACCGCGTCCTTGCCGAGCGCGGCGTGGTGGCTGCTGACGTGCACGGCGTCGTCGGCCCAGTCGGCGATCGACACCACCGTCAGCCGGGCGGCGTCGCCGACGACGAATTCGACGTTGTCGGCGTAGGTTCCGCTGCCGCGCTGGTCGATGACGACGACGCGCCTCGCCGAGCTCGTCGACCCGCACCTGCAGGTGTCCGTAGGCCGTCGCGCCCTCGCCCGGGCCCGGTGATGGCGATCTCGATCGGCTTCTCGCACGCCACGTCCTTCGGGACCGTGACGATCGTCGCGCTGTCGAACGACGAGAACGCCTGGGCGGCAACGCGGTCGGCGGGTACGCCGCCCTGACCGAGTCGCTCGTCGCCGCGGCGCACCGTCTCGACGGTGACACCGTCAGCACTCGGAGACCTCGATGCGCGCGCTGCCGGTCGCCGCAGCGGAGCCGTCGTGCAGACCGCGCAGCCGCTTCAGCGGGGTGAACCGCCAGATCTCGTCACGGCCGCCGGGCACCTCGAAGGCGTCGACGTCGAACGACGTGAACACTTCCCCCTTGGTGCGGCCCTCCAAGCTCTCGGTCAGATTTTGAGCAGCCACTATCCGACAGCGCCTTCCATCTGCAGCTCGATCAGCCGGTTGAGCTCCAGCGCGTACTCCATCGGGAGTTCCTTGGCGATCGGCTCGACGAAGCCGCGCACCACCATGGCCATCGCCTCGTCCTCGGTCAGGCCGCGGCTCATCAGGTAGAACAGCTGATCCTCGCTGACCTTCGACACGGTGGCCTCGTGGCCCATCGTGACGTCGTCCTCGCGGATGTCGACGTACGGGTAGGTGTCGCTGCGGCTGATGGTATCGACAAGCAGCGCATCGCATTTCACGCTCGAGCGCGAACCGTGCGCACCCTTGTTGACCTGAACCAGGCCGCGGTAGGACGCCCGGCCACCGCCGCGCGCCACCGACTTGGACACGATGTTGCTCGACGTGTTCGGCGCCAGGTGCAGCATCTTGGCGCCGGTGTCCTGGTGCTGACCCTCGCCTGCGAACGCCACCGACAGCACCTCGCCCTTGGCGTGCTCACCGGTCATCCACACGGCCGGGTACTTCATCGTGACCTTCGACCCGATGTTGCCGTCGACCCACTCCATGGTGGCGCCGGCCTCGGCACGGGCGCGCTTGGTCACCAGGTTGTAGACGTTGTTCGACCAGTTCTGGATCGTCGTGTAACGGCAACGGCCACCGGGCTTCACGATGATCTCGACGACCGCCGAGTGCAGCGAATCGCTCTTGTAGATCGGCGCCGTACAGCCCTCGACGTAGTGCACGTAGGCGCCCTCGTCGACGATGATCAGCGTCCGCTCGAACTGGCCCATGTTCTCGGTGTTGATCCGGAAGTACGCCTGCAGCGGGATGTCGACGTGCACGCCCTTCGGCACGTAGATGAACGAGCCACCCGACCACACGGCGGTGTTCAGCGCGGAGAACTTGTTGTCGCCGGCCGGAATCACCGTGCCGAAGTACTGCTTGAACATCTCGGGGTGCTCACGCAGCGCGGTGTCGGTGTCCAGGAAGATGACGCCCAGCTTCTCCAGATCCTCGCGGATCGAGTGATAGACGACCTCGGACTCGTACTGCGCGGCGACACCGGACACCAGGCGCTGCTTCTCCGCCTCGGGGATGCCGAGCTTGTCGTAGGTGTTCTTGATGTCGGCGGGCAGGTCGTCCCACGTCGCGGCCTGCTTCTCGCTGGAGCGCACGAAGTACTTGATGTTGTCGAAGTGGATGCCCTCGAGGTTGGAGCCCCAGTTGGGCATCGGCTTCTTGTCGAAGGTCCGCAGCGCCTTCAGCCGAGTCTCGAGCATCCACGCCGGCTCGCTCTTCTTCATCGAGATGTCGCGCACCACCGCCTCCGACAGCCCGCGCTGGGCGCTGGCGCCTGCGACGTCAGAGTCCACCCAGCCGTAGCCGTAGTTGCCCATTGAGGCGATGGTTTCCTCTTGGGTCAGAAGCTTCCGGTGTCGTCGTCATGTCGACGCTCCTTGCGTGCTCGTGATGGCTTCGGCGCGGGCTGTGCGCCGAAGGGACAGTGGCTTCTCTTCGCTCGTTTCGTTGAGCGGTACGTGCGTGGTGCATGCGCAGTCGCCGTTGACGATCGTCGCGAGCCGCTGCACGTGGGTGCCCAGGATCTCGGCGAACGCCTCACGCTCGGTCTCGCACAACTCCGGGAACTCCTCTGCGACGTGTGACACCGGGCAGTGGTGCTGGCATAGCTGAATCCCGTGAATCGGACCAGCCGCCGGCGTCAGCGGAGTCACTGTGGTCGCGTAGCCGGCCTTGGTCAGCGCCACGGCCACCGTATCGGCAGTCGTTGCAACGTCGTCGGTGCCCTTGCTTACTCCCGCCAGGATGCTGTCGATCCGGCGTCGCGCGAAAGTCCGGACCGCGTCGTCGCCGCCGATCTCGCGCAGCTGACGCATCGCCGCTGCGGCCAGGTCGTCATAGGCGTGGCCCATTTTTGCCCGGCCTGCCGCGGTCAGTCGGTATCGCCTGGCGGGTCGGCCGCGGCCATTGTGCTGCCAGGCCGCCGCGGCGCTGGACTGCGCGTCACCGGCATCCATCAGCGCGTCGAGGTGCCTGCGCACACCCGCAGCGGAAATGCCGAGCTGCTCACCAACCTCACCTGCGGTGATGGGTCCGGCCTCCAGCAAAAGCTGGACGATCGCGCCACGCGTGTGACGTTCGCCGGATGTCGCCGCCGTAGCGGCTCTATCCGTGTCGCTGCCGTAGCGGCTCCGGACCTCCGGACGGATTTTCACAACACCATTGTGACGGAATTCCCAAGACGGGTAAAGCAAGGGCACCCTTAGGGTGACGGTTGTCTCAAGCGTGGCGGCTACGCTGCACAGATGGCCGCCCGCCCCCGGTCCCTCAGTTCGTCGATTGCCCGCTGGCATGCCGACGAGCGCACCGTGGGCTCCCCGCTCAACGACGCCGAGGTCATGGCGCTGCGCCGGACGCGCCTGTTCGGCGCTGCCGGCACGGTGTTGATGGCCATCGGCGCGCTGGGTGTCGGCGCACGACCGGTGGTACAGGACCCGACATTCGGCGTGCGGCTGCTCAATCTGCCGTCACGAATCCAGACTGTGTCGCTGACGATGACGACGACCGGCGCGGTGATGATGACGCTCGCGTGGCTCATGCTCGGCCGGTTCGCCCTGGGCAATCGGCGCATGACGCGCAGCCAGCTGGACCGCACGCTGTGGCTGTGGGTGCTGCCGCTGCTCGCCGCGCCGCCGATGTACAGCCGCGACGTCTACTCCTATCTGGCGCAGAGCGAGATCTCCATCAAGGGCCTCGACCCTTACCGGGTCGGGCCTGCCACCGGCCTCGGTCTCGACCACGTGTTCACGCTGTCGGTGCCCAACATGTGGCGCGAGACGCCCGCGCCGTACGGTCCGTTGTTCTTGTGGATCGGAAAGGGCATCTCCGCACTGACGGGTGAGAACATCGTCGCCGCCGTGCTCTGCCACCGACTGGTCGTGCTGCTCGGCGTTGCCCTGATCGTCTGGGCGACACCACGATTGGCGCGGCGCTGCGGTGTCGCCGAGGTGAGCGCGCTGTGGTTGGGCGCGGCCAACCCGCTGCTGATCATGCATCTCGTCGGGGGCATTCACAACGAGGCGTTGATGCTGGGCCTGATGCTGGCTGGCACCGAGTTCGCCCTGCGCGGTGTCGACGCCGCGACTCCGCTCATTCCGCGGCCACTGAGGTGGCCACAGCGACACGAGGACTGGCCGCGATGGCGGCCGTTGGTGATGTTGTTGGCCGGCGTGGTGCTGATCACCCTGTCCTCTCAGGTCAAGCTGCCGTCGCTGCTGGCGCTGGGATTCGTGGCGATGGCATTGGCGTGCCGCTGGGGCGGCACGTTCAAGGCATTCGTGCTGGCAGGCGGATCGCTCACCGCGGTATCGGTGGCGGTGATGGCGATCATCGGCTGGGTCAGCGGCCTCGGCTTCGGCTGGCTGTTCACCCTGGGCACCGCCAATGTGGTGCGCAGTTGGATGTCCCTGCCGACACTGCTCGCGCTGGGCACCGGACAGGTCGGCATCCTGCTCGGACTGGGCGATCACACCACCGCCATCCTGGGCCTGACCCGTGCGATCGGTGTGATCATCATCGCGATCCTGGTGACCTGGCTGCTGCTGGCAGTGCTGCGCGGCCGCCTGCACCCCGTCGGCGGCCTCGGCGTCGCGCTGGGCATGACCGTGCTGCTGTTCCCGGTCGTGCAGCCGTGGTACGTGCTGTGGGCCGTCATCCCGCTGGCGGCGTGGGCGACCCGGCCTGCCTTCCGCAGCACCACCATCGTCGTCACCCTCGTGGTCGGTATCTTCGGCCCGACCGCCAACGGCGACCGCTTCACGGTCTTCCAGATCCTCCTGGCGACCGCCGCGAGCACCGTGATCGTGGCCCTGCTCCTCGCGATGACCTACACCCGACTGCCCTGGCGCAGTGTGCCGACGACCGAGCAACCGCCGACCGATGTCGATGAGCCGTCACCACCACCGCCACCGCTGCCGGTGAAGCCTGACGCCTACGCTGAATCCCCGTGACCCACCCAGGATCGCGGGCCTCCCCGCCTCCCGTGCGCCTGCGCGGGGTCAGCAAGCGGTACGGGTCGACAACCGCGGTGTCCAACCTCGATCTCGACGTGGCGACCGCCGAGGTGCTCGCATTGCTCGGTCCCAACGGCGCGGGCAAGACGACGACGGTGGAGATGTGCGAGGGATTCATCAAGCCCGACTCCGGCACGATCGAGATCCTGGGCCTGGATCCGGTCGCCGACAACGCGCAGGTGCGTGAGCGCATCGGCGTGATGCTGCAGGGCGGTGGCGCGTATCCGGCGGCGCGGGCGGGCGAGATGCTCGACCTGGTGGCCGCCTACGCCGCCAATCCGCTGGACCCGCAGTGGCTGATGGACACGCTGGGCCTGACCGAGGCGGCACGCACGACCTACCGGCGCCTGTCCGGCGGACAGCAGCAGCGGCTGGCGCTGGCCTGCGCAGTGGTCGGCCGCCCGGAGTTGGTGTTCCTCGACGAGCCGACCGCGGGAATGGACGCACACGCGCGAATCGTGGTGTGGGAGTTGATCGACGGCCTTCGGCGCGACGGTGTCACAGTGGTGCTGACCACCCATCAGCTGACGGAAGCCGAGGAGCTGGCCGACCACATCGTCATCGTCGACCACGGTGCTGCGGTGGCCAAAGGCACGCCCGAGGAGCTGACGCGCAGCGGTGCGGAGAATCAGCTGCGGTTCCGCGCACCTCGAATGCTTGACCTGTCCCTGCTGATGTCCGCGTTACCCGAGAGCTACAAAGCCACCGAGGCCGCTCCTGGTGAATATCTGGTGGAGGGCAACATCGACCCGCAGGTGCTGGCCACCGTGACGGCATGGTGCGCACGGCTCAACGTGCTGGCCACCGATATGCGGGTGGAGCAGCGCAGCCTGGAAGATGTGTTCCTCGACCTGACGGGACGGGAGCTGCGTTCATGACCAATCGCTTTGCGCCAGGGACGTTTACGCCTGATCCGCGCCCGGCCACCGTGCAGAAGATGCTGACGGCGCAATTCGGTCTGGAGCTGAAACTGCTGCTGCGCAACGGTGAGCAGCTGCTGCTGACGCTGTTCATCCCGATCACGTTGTTGATCGGGCTGACACTTCTGCCGCTTGGCTCCTTCGGCGACAACCGCGCGGCGACGTTCACGCCGGCGATCATGGCGCTGGCCGTGATATCGACCGCATTCACGGGGCAGGCCATCGCGGTGGCATTCGACCGTCGCTACGGCGCGCTGAAGCGACTCGGCGCGACGGCGCTGCCCGTCTGGGGCATCATCACCGGCAAATCGCTGGCCGTGGTGGCGGTGGTGTTCCTGCAGTCAATTGTGTTGGGCGCCATCGGAGTTACTCTCGGTTGGCGGCCGAACATCGCAGGGTTGGCGCTCGGTGCGGTGGTCATCGCTTTGGGCACAGCGGGTTTCGCCGCCCTCGGCCTGCTGCTCGGCGGCACCCTGCGCGCCGAAATCGTGCTGGCGGTCGCCAACCTGCTGTGGTTCGTCTTCGCCGCGTTGGGCGCGCTGACACTGGAGGGCGGCCTGGTGCCGACCACCCTGCAACAGATCGCCCGGTTGACGCCGTCGGGTGCGCTGACCGAAGCGCTGTCGCGCGCGATGACGCTGTCAGTCGACTGGTTCGGGCTGGCGGTACTCGCGGCGTGGGGTGCGGTCGCGGCGTTGTGCGCCCTGCGCTGGTTCCGCTTCACCTGAGTTGAGTTGCGAGCATTTTCTTCACGTCGACGACGGCTCCGAGGAAGCGTTCACGTTCATCGGCGCGTGGCGCGACAATGCGTAGCGCGTCCGGGTGAACACCGTGGGCGATGCCGAGTACACGCACCCCGATGCCGTGACGCCGGAAGATCTCCGCCACGTCGTCGGCGCGTTCACAGAAGCCGTACTGGAAGTGGACGTCGGCATTGCGGTGGAGCGCCAGACCTGGAATGCCGGAAAGCGTGTCGGCCAGCCATGTCGCTGTCGGTGCGCATCCACGCGCGGGAGTGCGTGGCCCAGTGGAAGTCACGTACCGCCGCGCACACGACGTGCACGTCGACGCCGGACAGGCCCCAGTTCTCCTGCTGGCCGAACAGTCGCTTCAGCGGTTCGTCGTCAGCACACCAGGCGACGCCCGCCCGGGTGGCCGCGATGCCGTAGAACTTCGACGTCGACCGCAACACCACCAGATTTGGCACACCGCAGCCGAGCGCCGACCATTCGATGGGATCAGACGTGAAGTTGATGTACGACTCGTCGACCACGAGAGTCGCCCTGGGATGGGCGTCCGCCGTCGCGATCAAATCTTTCGGGTCCAGCAACGCGCCGGTCGGGTTGTGCGGATTGGAGACGATGACGACACTCGCGGAGTCCAGGGCCGCGTCGACCTGGCCCACCGTCGGAATCTGCTCACCTGACACGGTGAATCCGCGCCCGGGAAAGGCTTTGAGGTAGTCGGTGTACGCGGGCAGCGGCACATGCACATCGGCGTGCTCGACTTCCCGGCCCATCGCCCAGATGAACTCGCTGGCTCCGCGTCCGGCGATCATCGCACCGCTCTTCACACCGGTGGCCCACCGATACAGCTCGATTATCCGTTCGGCGGCGTCGTACGGGTGAAGCAGTATGTCGTCGGCCGGTATCGAGTGCAGTGCGGCAACGGCGGCAGGCGCAGGGCCATACCGGTTGACGCACGTGCTCAGGTCCATGTCCACACCCCGGCGGGGATCTCCGCCTTGAGCGCCGAACCCAGCGTCGTGGGCCGACGTCTGCGCGACAGTCTCTCGCTCATTCGTCGCGGAGCCACCGGCGAGCTTGAGCTGACGCTGGCGCTGCATCTCGATTGCCCGATAGGGCAGTGAGAATCGCTGCGAGGCAGGAAAGAACGGCATGTCGTCCCCCAGTGATGAAGTTTTGTCGTTGGTATGGACGAAAAGGTAGGTGTCCGGGCAGCAGGGAGGACAGCGTGAGGGACTACGCCAATCGACGCGTCCGGCTACTCCAATTCATGACGCCCTACTCGTCGCCGGTTCACCCGACCGAACGAGTTGCGGCAGCAGATACTCCAACTGACCCACTTCCTCGATGTTGTGCTTCACCCATGCGCGCGACCTTGTCCTCGGGAAAGCGGTGGCCCACCGATCCTGTTGACGAGCGACAGCAGCGGTGAGCGCACGCCCAGATCCATCACCGTGACGTAGTGGGCACCGTCGGCGCCCGCCGACCACGTGTGCTCGAGCTGGAAGACCGGGACCCCGGCCACCCGCTTGGTGAGCCGAATGCCCGTCTCGTCGAGCTTCTCGACGCGGGCGACCTCATCGATCTTGAATTCTGGCCTGCCACCGAAGGCTTCGACCATCCGGAACCGGGCACCCTCGGCCGCGCCTCCGCCGGGTGCCTGCCGCGCCAGTTCCCATTTGATGTGGTCGATCGGATGCCACGCGAGGTAGCGATCGACGACCTCGCCGCCGTAGGTCATCTTCTCGCCGATATGGGTGAACCAGTCGAGCAGCATCGCAGGGGTGATCCCCTCCAACGGCCGGTGATCGATCGTTATCCGACGACGGTGATGCGGGTGGCGCTGTATTCGACCGTCGCGGTGTCGACGGTGCGCAACGGAAAGCAGCACAGGGCGGGACATCTAAGACCTCCAAGATACGGAAACGTTTCTTATTTCCGACCTAGCGCGGTAGGTTAAGATACGCAAGCGTTTCTTCTAGGAGGGTTCTCATGGGTCGTCGGCGAGGCGAGGAACTGGACACCGCGATCCGGTCCGCCGTGCTCGGGCTGCTGGCCGAACACGGTCCCGCAGGGGTGACGATGGAGGCCGTCGCGGCCGCGGCGCACACCAGCAAGCCCGTGCTTTACCGGCGATGGCCCGATGCGACGACACTGCTGCGGGACACGCTGATGCGGATCGCGACCGCGGCCATTCCCCACGAGGACACCGGCAGCTACCGCAGCGACATGCTCGCCGTGCTCCGTGGCTGGGCGACATTGTTCACCGGGCCCGAGGCGCCTGTGTTGCGCGCCGCCATCGCCGCGGCCGCACATGATCCCGAGCTGACGGCGGCATTTCAGAACGACGTAATCGGTTGGCGCAAAACCGAAATGGCTGCGCTGTTATCCCGCGGCGTCGAGCGGGGCGATGTGCGTGCCGATGTGCCGGTCGAGATCGCCCGCGAGTTGGGCCAGAGCGTGCTGTGGCACCGGCTGCTGATCACCGGTGATGCGATCACCGACGACCTGGTCGTGCAGCTCGTCGACGATGTGCTCGTGCCGTTCGTCGCGCCGCGGAGCTGACGAGGCGTCGGCCGCCCAGCGGCCCTACTACAGCTTGTAGTTAATGCTGCTCTACCATCGAGTCCGTGCCCGTCGGACGATTCTTCCTGCGGCTGGTCGACCTGCTGCCGATGCCGAGTCTGCGGGCCCAGCGCATCATCGCCGCGGCGGTCATCCTGACGCAGGGCGGCATCGCCGTCACCGGTGCGATCGTCCGCGTCACCGCCTCCGGCCTTGGCTGCCCGACATGGCCACAGTGCTTCCCCGGCAGTTTCATCCCGGTCCCCCATCCCGAGATCGCCGGTATCCATCAGGCCGTCGAGTTCGGCAATCGGATGATCACGTTCCTGGTGGTGCTGACCGCGGCGCTGGCGGTGTTGGCGGTCACGCGCGCGAGGCGGCGACGCGAGGTGCTGGTCTACGGGTGGCTGATGCCGGCGTCGACACTGGTGCAGGCCGTCCTCGGCGGCATCACCGTGCTCACCGGCCTGCTGTGGTGGACAGTGGCGATCCACCTTCTCGCCTCCATGACGATGGTGTGGCTCTCGGTGCTCCTCTACGTCAAGATCGGCGAACCCGACGATGGCGTCGCCACGCCACGTGTGCCGAAACCGTTGCGACAGTTGACTTTACTGAGCACGGTCGTGCTGTCCGCAGTGCTCGTGGCGGGAACACTTGTTACCGGCGCCGGTCCCCACGCCGGCGACAAGAGCGTGGACAGAATCGTCCCGCGGCTGCAGGTCGAGATCACCACGCTGGTGCACATGCACTCGTCGCTGCTGGTGGCCTACCTCTCGCTGCTGATCGCGCTCGGCTTCGCTCTGCTGGCCGTGCGCGCACCGCGGCCGATCATGGCGCGGCTCGGCGTCCTGCTCGCGCTGGTGTGTGCGCAGGGCTTGGTCGGCACGGTGCAGTTCTTCACGGGCGTGCCCGCGGCGCTGGTCGCGATCCACGTCGCGGGCGCGGCCGCCTGCACAGCGGCCACCGCCGCGCTATGGGCGTCGATGCGAGAGCGGACCGAGCCCGAGCCGCTCGAGGGCGCTCTCGACCTCCAGGACGAAGTCGCGCTGCCTGCGCGCCCGCGTGGCGGCGTCTAGCTGCCGCCAGCCGAGCGACGGTTCGACGAGCTCGAGTTCCAACAGCTGCGCGTCCGACGGCCCGCCGATCAGATCCACGCGCGCATAGAGCAGCTCAGCCGAGTCGATGCCGAGGTGCGCGGCCGCGGCGGCGAGCGCCGCATGCCCGATGCCCCACAGCTCGAAGTCCGGATCGGCCGCAGTCAGCGATTCCTCGGCATACGTGCCGGACCCGTCGAACTCCGGCCTGCTGCCCGGCGGCGGAAGGATCGGGCCCTTGGTGAATGCGTGCGACTGGCGACCGCCGAGGAAGACCAGCGCCGTCTCGCCGTCCTCGACCCGCTCGTCGTACGGCTGCACGAGCACGGTCCGGCCGTCGGACTGCAGCTGCTCGGCATGCTCGCGAGCCGCGTCGTGATCGGTGAACCGTTGCGCGCCCACCGATCCAGCGCCGACGGCGGGTTTGACAACCACCTGGCCGCGGGGCAGCCGCACTCGCTGGCCCCGCGTGAAGAATCGGCTCGGAATGGTCGGGACACCGGCCGCGGCGAGATCCGCCAGATAGCGCTTGTCGGTATTCCATGCGACCACGCCCGGCGCGTTGAGCAGATTGCGAACCCTGGCCGTCCAGGCCAGAAAGTCATCCAACCGCTCGATGTAGTCCCACGTCGCCCTCAGAATCACCAGATCGGCGTCGAGCGTGTCGGGGTCGTCCCAGGACAGCCAGCGCGCATGCAACCCGTGTTTACCCAGCGCATCGACCAGTTCAGCGTCGTCGCCGTCGCCCTCCGGCAGCGCCGGACACCCGGCCAGCACGATGCGGGGATGGAACAGGTCGGGCCGGGCAAGCTTCACCTAGGCAGATTAGGAGGCAGGATGAAACTATGCACGCCATCGAAGTCGCCGAGACAGGCGGACCCGAAGTCCTTTCCTACGTCGAGAAGCCGCAGCCCGCCCCGGGTACTGGCGAAGTGTTGATCAAGGCCGAGGCGATCGGCGTCAACTTCCTCGACACCTACTTCCGCTCCGGGCAGTATCCGCGCGAGGTGCCGTTCATCCTCGGCAGCGAGGTGTGCGGAGTCGTGGAGTCCGTCGGTGACGACGTCGCTGCACTCAAGGTCGGCGACCGTGTGGTGACCGCGCAGGCCAACGGCGGATACGCCGAATACTCTGTTGCCCCAGCCGATTTCTGTGCGTACGTGCCGGACGGTGTCGGCGCGATGTCGCCGCGGCCGCCCTGCTCAAGGGCATGACCGCGCACTACCTGATCACATCGACCTATCCCGTGCAGCAGGGCGACGCGGTGCTGGTGCACGCGGGCGCGGGCGGGGTCGGACTCATACTCACGCAGTGGGCCACGAGCATGGCCGCCCGGGTGATCACCACGGTGTCGACGCCCGAAAAGGCCGAGCTGTCACGCCAGGCGGGCGCAGTCGAGGTGCTCGACTATCCCGACGACGCCCAGGAGTTCGGCGCCAAGATCAAGGAACTCACCGACGGTGGCGTCGCCGTCGGTATACGACGGCGTCGGAAAGTCCACCTTCGACGCAAGCTTGGCGAGCCTGCGTATCCGCGGCACGCTGGCGTTGTTCGGTGCGTCCAGCGGACCGGTCCCGCCGTTCGACCCACAGCGGCTCAATCCCGCGGGCTCGCTGTTCCTGACGCGACCCACGCTCGTGCACCACACCCGCACTCCCGACGAGTTCGGTTGGCGCGCAGGCGAACTGCTCGATGCTATCGCGAATGGCACCATCACCATCACAGTCAGCGAGCACTACCAGCTTGCCGACGCCGAGCAGGCACACCGCGACCTGCAGGGCCGTAGAACTGTCGGGTCGGTGGTGCTTACGCCCTAGCCGCCGGGCGCGGGTGCTGGCGCGGGTGCCGGCGCTGGCGCGGGTGCCGGCGCTGGCGCGGCGGTGCGGGTGCGGCGCGTCATTGCGCGTGTACTGCAGGTCGAAGAACTGCTCGCCGACACACGGTTCCACGGTCTCCAGGCGACGGGACCCCGTGAGGCTCGCTATCGGATCCGCCGCTGCTTCGGGGAAGGGGATGTCGTCGTTGCCCCACGCCTGCACCGATACGCCGTCCGGGCACACGACCCCGCTTCGCGCCCACCTATACGTCCATCGGTCACCGGCGAAGGTCAACGGGGTCAACTGCGGGTTCCCCGCGATCGTCATCGACTGTGTGCTGGCGCATTCGTCGGTGTTGCGCACGCAGTAGGTCTTCACCTCGACAGGAAAGTCAGCCGGCGCGTCCCCGGCGGGCGCTCGGAGCGCGACGTGTTGGTTGTATGCCCCCTGGAAGCCTTGCGGTTTCGACGGCTTCCACGCCGGCAGGCTCGCCGGGTCGGTCACGTCGATGCCGTCGGGGACATCACCCTCCCTGGTGACCTTGAGCGGCATCTGCAGGACCCACGGGCAGTCGCTGCCCGTCGTGATCTCCGTCCACGTGCCGGTCAACGTCTTGTCGGGCTGCGGCTCCAACACCCAGGTGCCCAGCACCCGGGCGGCTTGTCCGCCCTGGTTGCACTTGCTGTCCTCCCCGAGCGCCATCACCCACTTGCCGTCGATCAGGTCCAGCGTTGCCTTGGTGTCGGATGCGGATCCGTCGCTGTTGATCCTCGTCGCGGTGGCCACACACGCGCCGCCGTCGGCGCAGTGCGAGCGCACGGCCCATCTCCTGCTGAACGCCTCTTTACCCGGCGACAGTTGCCCCAGCTGGGTCCGCTTCAACGCGTCGAAATCCAACCGGTAGGTGCCGTCCAGCGGCCCGTTCGACTGTGCCGGCTTCTCTTGCTCTGCTGACGAATTGTCTGCTGACGAATTGTCTGCTGACGAGCATCCCGCTACCACCGCGGCAACCAGCACTGCCACAGCAACGCCTCGATATGACGACACGTCCATCCTCCCCCTGTGAGTCTCAGCAAGCTTTGCTGAACCCTAACCGCCAGAGACCTTAGCCGTCAGCGCGGGGGATATGTTTGAAATCGGGAGGTGTTTAAAACAGCGTCGGCAACGCCAGCGCCGAGTCGACAGCCAGCGCGCAGAACAGCACGGCGAGATAATTGTTGGACTGCAGGAACAGCCGCAGCGGCTTCACCGGCTCACCGCGGCGTACCCCGTTGTACAGCTGATGGGCCATCACCAGGAACCACGCCCCGGCCAGCAGCGCGACGGCCGCATACAGCCAGCCGGTAGCCAGCGTCAGCACCAGGGTCGCGGCCACCGTCAGCCAGGTGTACACCAGGATCTGCTTGGTCACCTGGCGCTCGGTGGCCACCGCGGGCAACATCGGCACGCCCGCGGCGCGGTAGTCCTCCTTGTAGCGCATCGCCAGCGCCCAGGTGTGCGGCGGCGTCCAGAAGAAGATGATCGCGAACATCACCAGTGCCGGCCACTGGATGGTTCCGGTCACCGCCGACCAGCCGATCATCACCGGCATGCATCCCGCGGCCCCGCCCCACACGACATTCTGCGAGGTGCGTCGCTTGAGCAGCAGCGTGTAGACGAGGACGTAGAACGCGATCGTCGCCCCGGCGAGATGTGCCGACAACATGTTCGTCGTCCACCACAGCCAGAAGAACGAACCGACCGACAGCGCCAGCCCGAACACCAGCGCGTGACTTCGCGGCACGGTGGCCCGGGCCAGCGGCCTGCGCTCGGTGCGCTTCATCAACTTGTCGATGTCCGCGTCGGCCACGCAGTTCAGCGTGTTCGCGCCCGCCGCCGCCAGCAGGCCACCAACCAGAGTGTTGAGGATCAGCAGCGGATCAACGGTGCCGCGGTCCGCCAGCAGCATGGCCGGAATCGTGGTGACCAGCAGGAGCTCGATTACCCGGGGCTTGGTCAGGGAGAGGTAGCCCAGCAGTGCCACGCGGATTCGGTTCGGCACCCCATCGACGAGGTGTCCTTCGCGAATGCTCACGCAGTCAACTCCTCGGGGATGGCCGCAGTAGCGCGCGGCGTCTACTACAGAGGATGGTAGACCGCAGCTGAACGGCCGCCTAATCGTCCCTCAAGCGGCCTGCAGCACCTGCGCATGCGGCACTAGGGTGGAGCCTGCGGACCGCGGAACTCGGCAGATCGAAGGAGTGCGCCTGTGACCACACTCGAGGAGATTCCAACCCTCACCCGCCCTAACCACCCCGACGACTGGACAGATGTGGACTCGCGCGCTGTCGACACCGTCCGGGTGCTGGCGGCCGACGCGGTGCAGAAGGTCGGCAACGGCCATCCCGGAACGGCGATGAGCCTTGCGCCGCTGGCCTACACGCTGTTTCAGCGGCAGATGCGCCACGACCCCAGCGACGAGCACTGGCTGGGCCGGGACCGCTTCGTGTTGTCGTGCGGCCACAGCAGCCTCACGCTGTACATCCAGCTCTATCTCGGCGGGTTCGGGCTCGAGCTCGGCGACATCGAATCACTGCGCACATGGAAGTCCAAGACGCCAGGGCACCCGGAGTTCCGCCATACCAGGGGCGTGGAGATCACTACGGGCCCGCTGGGACAGGGCCTGGCCTCCGCGGTCGGGATGGCCATGGCGGCGCGCTATGAGCGCGGCCTGTTCGACCCGGACGCCGCACCGGGGACCAGCCCGTTCGACCACCACATCTACGTGATCGCCTCCGACGGGGACATCGAGGAGGGCGTGACCAGCGAGGCATCCTCGCTTGCCGGCACCCAGCAGCTCGGCAACCTCATCCTGTTCTACGACCGCAACCACATCTCGATCGAGGACGACACCAACATCGCCCTGAGCGAGGACACCCCGGCGCGCTACCGGGCCTACGGCTGGCACGTCCAGGAGATCGAGGGCGGCGAGAACGTGGTCGGCATCGAGGAGGCGATCGCCGAAGCGAAGCGGGTCACCGACAAACCGTCGCTCATCGTGGTCCGCACGGTGATCGGCTATCCGGCCCCCGACCTGATGAACACCGGCAAGGCGCACGGCGCCGCGCTCGGTGACGAGGAGATCGCCAAGGTCAAGGAGATCCTGGGCTTCGACCCCCAGAAAACATTCGAGGTCAGCGACGAGGTCATCGGGCACACGCGCAAGCTCGTGGATCGCGGCAAGGAGGCACACGAGAAGTGGCAGGGCGACTTCGACGCGTGGGCAGAGCGCGAACCCGAGCGCAAGGCACTGCTGGACCGGTTGCTCGCCCAGGAGCTGCCCGACGGCTGGGATGCTGACCTGACCCACTGGGATCCGGGCTCCAAGCCGACGGCCACCCGGGCCGCGTTCGGCCAGGTTCTCAACGACGTCGCCCCCAAGCTGCCCGAGTTGTGGGGCGGCTCGGCCGACCTGGCAGGCAGCAACAACACCACCATCAAGGGCGTGAAATCCTTTGGGCCGCCGTCGATCTCGACGAAGGATTTCACCGCTGACCCCTACGGCCGGGTGCTGCACTTCGGCATCCGCGAGCACGCGATGGGCGCGATCCTGTCCGGAATCGTGCTGCACGGTCCGACCCGCGCATTCGGCGGCACGTTCCTGCAGTTCTCGGACTACATGCGGCCCGCGGTGCGGTTGGCCTCATTGATGGACATCGACACCATCTACATCTGGACGCACGACTCGATCGGCCTCGGCGAGGACGGACCGACCCATCAGCCGATCGAGCATCTGGCGGCGCTTCGGGCTATCCCGAACCTGTCGGTCGTCCGGCCGGGCGACCCTAACGAGACCGCCTATGCGTGGCGCACCATCCTGGCGCGCGGCGCGGGCAGCGGCCCCGTCGGTTTCATCCTCACGCGACAGGGCATCCCGGTTCTGGAGGGCACCAGCGCCGAAGGTGTGGCCAAGGGCGGCTACATACTCGGCGACGCGCCCGAAGGAGACCCCGACGTGGTGCTCATCGGCACCGGATCTGAGCTGCAATTGGCTGTGGCCGCACAGAAGATGCTGGCAGACAAGGGAATCACTGCCACGGTGGTGTCGATGCCGTGCGTCGAGTGGTTCGAATCCCAGCCGGTGGAGTACCGCGACAGCGTGCTCCCACCGTCGGTGTCGGCACGAGTCGCCGTTGAGGCGGCGGTCGCCCAGAGTTGGTACAAGCTGGTCGGCGATACCGGCGAAATCGTGTCGATCGAGCACTACGGCGAATCCGCCGACGACAAGACCCTGTTCCGCGAGTTCGGGTTCACCCCGGAGGCCGTGGTGGCCGCCGCGGAGCGTTCACTAGAGAACTAGAGAGAAGGACCAAGCATGGCTCAAAATCAGAACCTTGCCGCGCTGTCCGCGGCGGGCGTCTCCGTCTGGCTCGACGACCTGTCCCGCGACCGGTTGCAAACCGGCAACCTGCAGGAGCTGATCGACACCAAGAGCGTGGTCGGTGTCACCACCAACCCGTCGATCTTCCAGGCCGCTTTGTCCAAGGGCAACGCCTATGACAGCCAGGTCTCCGAGCTCGCCGAGCGCGGGGCCGACGTGGACGCCACGATCCGCACCGTCACCACCGACGACGTACGCAACGCCTGCGATGTGCTGGCCAAGCAGTACGAACTGTCCGACGGCGTGGACGGCCGTGTTTCGATCGAGGTCGATCCGCGGTTGGCCCGTGACGCCGACAAGACCATCCAGCAGGCTATCGAGCTGTGGAAGATCGTCGATCGACCGAACCTGTTCATCAAGATTCCCGCGATGGAGGAGGGTATTCCCGCGATCACTTCGGTACTGGCCGAGGGCATCTCGGTCAACGTCACCCTCATCTTTTCGGTCGAGCGGCATCGCGCAGTAATGGACGCCTATCTCGCGGGCCTGGAGAAGGCCAAAGAGGCCGGCCACGACATCTCCAAGATCCATTCGGTCGCATCGTTCTTCGTGTCCCGGGTGGACACCGAGGTCGACAAGCGACTGGAGAAGATCGGCTCCGACGAGGCGCTAGGTCTGCGCGGCCAGGCCGGCGTCGCCAATGCGCGTCTGGCCTACGCGGCATACGAGGAGGTGTTCGTCGGTGGCGATCGCTTCGGAGCCCTCAAGGGCGACGGTGCCCGGGTCCAACGACCGCTCTGGGCGTCCACCGGAGTGAAGAACCCGGACTACTCCGACACGCTGTACGTCACCGAACTCGTTGCGCCCAATACGGTCAACACGATGCCGGAGAAGACGATCGACGCGGTTGCGGATCATGGCGTCATCAAGGGCGACACCGTCACCGGCACTGCGGATGCCGCTCAGCAGATCTTCGATAAGCTCGACGCGGTCGGCATCGACCTCGACGATGTGTTCCTCACTCTGGAAAACGAGGGTGTGGAGAAGTTCGAAAAGTCGTGGCAGGAGCTTCTCGACGAGACACAGACCCAGCTCGACAAGAAATGACCGACTGGCGTAATCCGCTGCGGGACAAGCGCGACAAGCGAATGCCGCGCATCCCGGGGCCCTGCGGTGTGGTGATTTTCGGGGTCACCGGCGACCTTGCCCGCAAAAAGGTGATGCCCGCGATCTACGACCTCGCCAACCGCGGTCTGCTGCCGGCAAGCTTCGCCCTTGTCGGCTTCGCCAGACGGGACTGGACCGACGAGGATTTCGGCAAGCTCGTCAGCGAATCGGTCCGAGAGCACGCCCGTACGCCGTACCGGCAGGAGGTGTGGGACCGGCTGGCCGAGGGAATCCGGTTCGTGCAGGGCACCTTCGACGACGAGAAGTCATTCGAGCGGCTCGCCGAGACACTGCAGAAGCTCGATGCCGAGCGTGGCATCGGCGGCAATCATGCGTTCTATCTGTCGATTCCGCCCAAGGCCTTCCAGCAGGTGTGCGAACAGCTGCAGAAGTCCGGTCTGGCCCGCCCGCAGGAGGGCCGCTGGAGCCGGGTGGTCATCGAGAAGCCGTTCGGACACGACCTGAAGAGCGCACGCGAGCTCAATGCAACGGTCAACAGCGTCTTTCGCGAGGAGTCGGTCTTCCGCATCGACCACTACCTTGGCAAGGAGACCGTTCAGAACATCCTCGCGCTTCGGTTCGCCAACGAACTGTACGAACCGATCTGGAACAACAATTACGTCGACAGCGTGCAGATCACCATGGCCGAGGACATCGGCCTCGGTGGCCGTGGCGGCTACTACGACGGGGTCGGCGCGGCGCGCGATGTCATCCAGAATCACCTGTTGCAGCTGCTTGCCCTTACCGCGATGGAGGAACCGGTCAGCTTCAACCCACGCGAGCTGCAGGCGGAGAAGATCAAGGTGCTCTCCGCCATCCGGCAGATTCAGCCCCTCGAAGACACCACTGCGCGCGGACAGTACGCGGCAGGGTGGCAGGGCAGCGAGAAAGCCGTCGGTCTGCTCGACGAGGAAGGGTTCTCGAAGGAATCCACGACCGAGACCTACGCGGCGATCGCGCTGGAGATCGACACCCGCCGCTGGGCGGGGGTGCCGTTCTTCCTGCGCACTGGAAAACGCCTGGGGCGCAGGGTCACCGAGATCGCACTCATCTTCAAGCGCGCCCCGCACCTACCTTTCGACAAGACGATGACGGAGGAACTCGGTCAGAACGCGTTGGTGATCAGGGTGCAGCCCGACGAAGGCATCACCACGCGCTTCGGCTCCAAGGTGCCGGGCAGCGCGATGGAGGTCCGCGACGTCAACATGGACTTCTCCTACGGCTCGGCGTTCGCCGAGGACTCCCCCGAGGCCTACGAACGACTGATCCTCGACATGCTGCTTGGCGAACCATCGCTGTTCCCGGTGAACCGTGAGGTCGAATTATCTTGGGAGATACTCGATCCCGTGCTGGACTACTGGGCGTCGCGCGGCAAGACCCGACGCCTACGAATCGGGCACCTGGGGACCGGCATCGGCCGACGAGATGATGCACCGCATGGGCCGAGAATGGCGGCGACCGTGACGGAGCGACGAGGAGTCGATCAATGATTGTCGACCTGCCCGACACGACGACCAACGACATCAACAAGAAGATCACCGGCCTGCGCGAAGAGGGTGGCGCGATCACCTTGAGCCGGGTGCTCACGCTGGTGATCTCGCTCGACTCCGACGAGCTGCTGGAAGACTCGATCGAGGCGGCCAACTTCGCGAGCCGCGAACACCCATGCCGAGTGATCGTGGTCGTCCATGGCGATCGCAGCGCCGCCGAGCCGAGGCTGGATGCGCAATTGCGCGTCGGCGGTGATGCGGGTGCGGGCGAGGTCGTGGCGTTGCACCTGCACGGTGAGCTCGCCGACCACGCCAGCAGCGTGGTGCTGCCGTTCCTGCTGCCCGATACGCCCGTGGTCGCGTGGTGGCCGGCGGGCGGCCCGGCTGTTCCGGCGGAGGACCCGTTGGGCCACTTGGCCATTCGCCGGATCACCAATGCGACGGATTGCGCCGACCCGCTGGCCGCGATCAAGAGCCGCCTGCAGGGTTACACCGACGGCGACACCGATCTGGCGTGGGCCCGCATCACCTACTGGCGCGCCCTGCTGGCGTCGGCGCTCGATCAACCGCCCTTCGAGCCGATCACCTCGGCGGTGGTCTCGGGCCTGAGGGATGAGCCCTCGCTCGATGTTCTCGCGGGCTGGCTGGCCACCCGGATCGACGGTCCGGTGCAACGCGCAGTGGGCGAGCTGAAGGTTGAGCTCGTCAGGGACAGCGAGACCATCACACTGGAGCGCCCGCAGACGGGGGTGACCGCGACGCTGACCCGAACCAGCAGACCGGAGGCACGGATTCCGTTGGCGCGCAGGGAAGCCAAGGAATGTCTCGCCGAGGATCTGCGCAGACTCGATGCTGACGAGATCTATCACGAGGCGCTGCAGGGCATCGACAAGGTGCAGTACCTGTGAGCACCGTCATCGAGAAGTATCCCGACAAGGACGCGCTGGTCGCGGCGGCGGCCGATCGGCTGGTCGATGTCCATCGTCAACGCGGTCGCCAGACGCGGCCGCGCGCTGATCGTGCTCACCGGCGGCGGCACCGGCATCGGCCTGCTCGAGCGGGTCCGCGAGCAGGCCGACAAGATCGACTGGGCGCAGGTGCACCTGTTCTTCGGCGATGAGCGCTTCGTCCCCGCGGACGACGACGAGCGCAACGACAAACAGGCGCGCGAGGCGCTCATCGACCACGTCGACATCCCGGCCGCCAACGTGCACGCGATGCCCGCCAGCGACGGCGAGTTCGGGGACGACCTCGACGCCGCCGCCGCCGACTGCGAGCGCGTGCTGGCGGCCAACGCCGCCGACGGCCAAGCCCGCGCCGGATTTCGACGTCCACCTGCTGGGCATGGGCGGCGAGGGCCACATCAACTCGCTGTTCCCACATACGGCCGCGGTCCGTGAGACAGACCGGCTCGTGGTTGGCGTATCCGACTCCCCCAAACCGCCGCCGCGGCGAATCACGTTGACGCTGCCCGCGGTTCAGCGCTCGCGCGAGGTGTGGTTGGTGGTGTCCGGCGAAGAGAAGGCCGACGCCGTTGCGGCGGCCATCGGCGGCGCCAAGCCGGACGACGTGCCTGCCGCAGGCGGGGTGGGGCGCGAGGCCACCGTCTGGCTGCTCGACGAGGACGCGGCCTCCAAGCTCTAGGCGATCAGCCTCGCGAAACTGTATTCCGTAACGCGTTTTCCGAGAGAATCCGCCGTTACTGACATCTCGCGGACACTCTTCCTGGTCAGCCAGCGCTTCGGCATATCCGGCCACGTACTCCGCGGCACCCGGTCGTCGTCAGCGCGCAGCGGGCGCGGATCCGGCCTGCACTGTCTGCTCTGCACGTCGATCAGACGCGCGAGTCTGCTCCGGCGGTTCCCCGATGTGGTCATAATGACCGTCATGGCAGACAAGGGTGGCAAGCCGGCGCGTTCCGGTCCCGAGCGGATCAGGAAGCTGGCGCAGGCGGCACTGAACGCCGACGTGACGGTGGAACAGGTCGACACCATCCTGGAAGGGCTGAGCGAGACGCTCATCGATCTGAACAATTCGACCGCCAACCTCGATACGACGCTGGAGAGGTTCAACGAAACCATCAACAGCATCAACGAACTGGCACCCAGGCTCATTGCGGTGGTCGATCGCATGGAAGGCATCGTCGCGCGCGTAGAGCGGATCGTCGGTCTCGGCGAATCGGTGATATCGCCGCTGGCCGCGACCGAGCAGGCCGTCCGGGGCGCGGTCAACAGGGTCCGACGGAGCACCGGCATCTAGTGCCGACCGCCGCCGTCAGTCCCGCTCCCCCATTCGCCGACGACACGGGGCTGCCATGGGATGTCTCGGTCTCCGACGCCGTCGCCGCGATCGCCGCCGCGCGCGCCCGCCACGGAGACACGTTCGCCGTGACGAGCGGCACGAACAACTATCTGTTCACGTTCTCGCCGGCCGGGGTCGAATCTTTCTACGGCCTTCCCGAGGAGAAGGCGAGCAAGGGGGTGGCCGACTATCTGATGCTGCGGCGAAAGCTCCCCGACGAGATCTTCGACGGTAGACGCACGCTGCCGAACGCGCTGTTCCGCCGTGACGATGTCGTCTCGTATCTCGCCAACCTCGATACGGCCCTCGAGCACACCGTGGTCGAGCTGGGATCCCAAGGCACCGTTGATGTTTTCGACCTCACCCGGCGGCTCGGACACCGGATGGGGCTGTCCTCGTGGGCTGGGCCGGGCTCAGCCGAGGGCGACGCATTCGAGCGTTTGGTGCTGGCCTTCGACACGCTCGACGGCTCCGACGCGTTCGTGCATCCCGATGCGATGGCTGCGGTCGCGGCATCGGGCAAGCAAGCCGAACGGGCCGCACTCGACGAAGTCGCCGCCGTTGTCGAAACCGCGGTTCGCCGAATGGATTCCGGTAGCAACGCCGATGACGGTCTCTTCGGCAGGATCGTCGACGCGTGGTCGTCGGAGCCGAACGACGCCCGCATCCGCGGCATCGCGATGGACGTCGCGCTCATTCACATCGCGTCGATGTCGAATCTGATGGCGGCACTGGGCTGGGCGTTCGTCGACCTCGTCGAGCACCCGATCGAACGGGCGCGGGTGGCCGACGGCGACAACGATCTCGCGCAGCGCTGCGCACTGGAGAGCACGCGGATGGCGCAGCGCTCGATCATGTCTCGTGCCGTGCTGGCACCGGTTCGACCTCGACACCGGCGACCGACGTCTATGCGTGCCCGCCGGGCTGGACCGTCGCCACGCTGTTGCCGCTGTTGAACACATCGGCGGCGCCCGGCCTGGAGTCCTGGGATCCCGATCGATGGCACCGCCATCGCCTCGCCGACCAGGCGGCGCTGGCGTCGCCCATGTTGGTGACGGCCTTCGGGCATGGCAAGCACTCCTGTCCCGCCCAGCCGTTCTCATTGGCGGCGATGACGACCGCGATGACACATCTGTGTGCTCGATACGAGATGACGCCCGGCTGGACGACCTACCCGCGTCCGGTGCCTGCACAGATCGGCGGAGTTGCCCGCGCCGCCGATCCATGTCCAGTCAGCTATGTGAAGGGACCCCGTGCACGACATTGAGATCGCTCCCTGGGTCGTCGACCGTCTCCTGGAGCGCGTCTAACCGCTGTTGCGCAACGCCGTGGCCAGCCCGCTCATCGTCAGCAGGATGCCCGCGCTGGACGAGTTCGTCGTCGTCACCGGACCGGTAGCGGCGCAGCAATTCGACCTGCAGGTGATTCAGCGGCTCGAGATACGGAAACCGGTTGAACACCGACCGAGCCAACGCCGGGTTGTCGGCGAGCAGATCATCCTGACCCGTGATGAGCCTGTGCATCCTGATGGTGCGGTCATGCTCACCGACGATCTTGTCGAAGACACGGCGCCGCAACGAATCATCGTCGACCAGTTCTGAGTAGCGGGCCGCGAGTCCCATGTCGGACTTGGCCAGCACTTGCGCCATGTTTGACAGCACGGTGGCGAAGAACGGCCATTTTCGGTAGAGATCCTGTAGCACCTCCAGCCGGCCGTCACCTTCACCGATCCACTGTTCGAAGGCCGTCCCGGTCCCATACCAGCCGGGCAACATGACCCGCGACTGACTCCAGGCCAGCACCCATGGGATCGCTCGTAGATCGGCGATCGAGGTCGTCGCCTTGCGCGACGCCGGCCTGCTTCCGATGTTGAGCGCACCGATCTCGCTGACCGGCGTGGACGCCTTGAAATACTCGACGAAACCCGGTGTCTCATGGACTAATTCGGCGTAGGCGCGCTGCGCACGGACAGCGAGTTCGTCGAGCACCTCGTAGGCGGGCCCAGCGGCGTCACCCAGCCCCTCGACGTCCAGCAGCGTGCCCTCCAAGGTGGCGGCCAGCAGCGTCTCGAGGTTGCGGTGGGCGATCTGGGGTTCGGCATATTTCGCGGCGATGACCTCACCCTGCTCCGTGATCCGCAACGACCCGTTCACCGCGCCGGGCGGTTGGGCGAGGATCGCGTCGTAGCTGGGGCCGCCACCCCGGCCGACGGTGCCGCCGCGACCGTGAAAGAGGCGCAACCGTATTCCGGTCTTTCGGGCCGACTCCACCAGATCGAGTTCGGCCCGATAGAGCGCCCAGTTGGCGGCGAGGTAGCCGCCGTCCTTGTTCGAGTCGGAGTAGCCGAGCATGACCTCCTGGTTGTCGCCCCGCGCCGTGACGACGGCGCGGTACACCGGAAGCTCCAGCACCGCCTCGAGAATCGAAGAACCGCGCTGGAGGTCGTCGATCGTTTCGAACAGCGGCACGATGCCCACGGGTGCAAACACTTCGGCGCCGGACGCATCCAGCAGGCCGACCTCCTTGAGCAGGACGGCGGCCTCGAGCATGTCGGACACCGACTGGCACATCGAGATGATGTAGTTCGGAACGGCTCGCGGCCCGAATACGGTCACCGCACGCGCCGCCGCAGCCATGATGTCGAGTTCCTTGCGGGCCAGCTCGGACAATTCGGCTCCGTCGCCGATGAGTGGCCTGCGCGTCGCCAGTTCCGCGGCCAGGAGTTCGACACGGTCCGGTTCGGGCAGACGAGCGATAGTCGGGATGCACGCCGGCCCACGCCAGCAGTTCGGCGATGACCTCCTCGTGTACCTCGGAGTTCTGCCGCATGTCCAGTCCCGACAGGTGAAAACCAAAGACGTGCACGGCTTCCCGCAGCCGGGCCAGCCGATCCTCGGCCAGCACCGCGCTGCCGTTGGTGCGCAGGGACACGTCGACGACGTCCAGGTCGGCCAGGAGTTCGGCCGGGCTTCGATAGCGCTCGAGGCCCAGGTCGAGTCCGTGTTCGGGTTGCCGGTCGAGGATTTCACCCGCCGTCGCGGTGAGTCGCGCGTGGATGACCCGCAGAGCGCGGCGATACGGTTCGTCGGCGCGGGCCGGCTCGTGACACTGGTCGGCCAGCGCACCCAGTTCGTCGCTGATCGTGACCAGCCGCGCCGACATCGACAGTTCCTCTTCGCAGCGCGGTGATTTCGGCGAAGTAGTGGCCCAGCGCGGTGAACGCGGCGCTGCCCGTCGCCTGCCGGACCACGTCGGCGGTGACGTTCGGGTTGCCGTCGCGGTCCCCGCCGATCCACGAGCCGGGCCGCAGGATGGGCTCGTCGAGGAGCTTCGCGTCGGCCCACCTGGCCCGCAGCGCGTTGCGTACCTCGGCGTTCACCTTGGGGATCACTTCGAAGAAGGCCGACTCGTAGTAGCGAAGCCCGGTTTCGATCTCGTCTTGGATCTTCAAGCGCGACAACCGGATCAGCGCGGTCTGCCACAGCGTCAGGATGTGGCGACGCAGTTCCCGTTCGATATCGCGGCCGCCGTCGGTCTGCGAAAGCCCATGCAGGCGCAGCCGCATCAACTCGGTGATCCGATGCTGAGTGTCGAAAACGGTGCGACGGCGCGTTTCAGTGGGGTGCGCGGTGATCACCGGTGAAACCACCGCCCCGGCCAGGGCACCGGCCACCGCGGTCGAATCGAGTGCAGCCGAATCGAGTTTGGCGTAGGTGGCGGCCAGGCTGCTGTTCTGTGGCGGCTCACCGGAGGCGACGTGGATCGCGCGACGTCGCTCGCGGTGGATGTCCTCGGCGACGTTGGCCAGCAAGGCGAAGTGGGTGAACGCGCGAATGACGGGGATCGCCTGATGGACGTCGATACCGTCGAACATGCGGGCCAGCTCCGCGCGGTCGATTTCCGAGCGGCGCACCCGGAACGACTCCACCCGCGCGCGCTCGACGAGGTCGAATACCTCCTCGCCGTTCTGCTCACGGACGGTGTCGCCGAGGATCGCGCCGAGCAGGCGAATGTCTTCGCGCATCGGCTCGGTCGCCTCACGGCCCACCTTGGTGCGCTGAACGGCGCCGATCGGTTCCAGTCCGGCGAGCTCAGCCATGCCCCCAGTATCGACTCGCCCTCGGCTGCGCGCATGACGAGGCCGCAGCGGCGGCATCGGAGCTGTGACGTCGGCAACAGTTGCCATCGGCCAGTGGTACCGCTTACTGAACTTCGGGTTGAGAGCCCCGGTCAAGCGGGTAATGCTTAGCCGGACAGCAACACACCTGCAGGAGGGACCGCATGATGCGTCTATTACTGGCCGCGCTGGTCGCGGGGTTCATCGGGCTCGCTATCGGGATATCCGGCGACCGCCGGTGCCGCGCCGGCCTGCCCGAACAAGAACACGGTGATAGTTCAGGGCGAGCCGCTGCCCCGGCAGGGGACGGTGGTCTGTGATGACGACGCGACGGGCGGCGGCGGGCTACTCGGCGACGCGCCGGTGGTCGGCAATCTGCCCGGGCTGGGCGGCATCCTCTAGCTCGGCTGTCGCCAGATCGTGGCGGCGTCGCTAGGCGCCGTACTTGATCTGCAGGCCGACGCCGACGATCGACACCAGCCAGATGCCGATGACGAAGAGCGTCAGCCGGTCGAGGTTCTTCTCCACGACCGTCGACCCCGACAGGTTGGATTGAACGCCGCCACCGAACAGGGTGGACAGGCCGCCACCCTTGGCACGATGCAGCAGGATCAGGAGCACGACCAAGACACTGGTCACGATCAGGATGATCTGCAGGGCCAATTCCATGGCCGCCAGACTACAGGCCTTGACGCCCTGCTCAGGGCAGGGGGCCGCCGGCCGCGATGGCCGACAATATGGCGAATTGCTCCCCGTCCAGCGACGCCCCGCCGACCAGCGCGCCGTCGACATCCTCCTGCGCGACGATCTCGCCGATGTTCTTGGCGTTCACCGAGCCGCCGTAGAGCACCCGAATTCCGGCCGCGGCCTGCGCAGAGGTGAGCTTGCCGAGTTCGTCGCGGAGTGCCTTGCACACCTCCTGCGCGTCGCCGGCGCTGGCGACGCGGCCGGTGCCGATCGCCCAGACCGGTTCATACGCGATGACCACCGTGGCCAGCTGTTCGGCCGACAGTCCGGCCAGCGACCCCTGCAACTGCGTCACGCAATGGTCGACGTGGTTTCCGGCCTCGCGGATCTCGAGGTGTTCGCCGAGGCAGACGATCGGGGTCAGCCCGTACTTGAACGCCGCGGCGGCCTTCGCCGCCACCAGCGCGTCGTCCTCGTGGTGATAGGTGCGCCGCTCGGAGTGGCCAACCGTGACGTATGTGCAGCCCAGCTTGGCCAGGAACGCACCGCTGATCTCACCGGTGTAGGCGCCGGAATCGTGCTGCGATATGTCCTGCGCGCCGTAGGTGAGGCGCAACTTGTCGCCGTCGACCAGCGTCTGCACGCTGCGCAGGTCGGTGAACGGCGGCAGGACCGCGACGTCGACCTTGTCGAAGTATTTGTCCGGCAGCGAGAACGCGATCTTCTGCACCAGCGCGATCGCTTCGAAGTGGTTGAGGTTCATCTTCCAGTTGCCGGCGATCAGCGGCTTACGGGACACGTATAGGCCTTTCTAGAGCTCGTCAGGTGCTCAGGACTGCTCGAGGATTACTGGAGTACGTCGATACCGGGCAGGTCCTTGCCCTCAAGGTATTCCAGCGAGGCCCCGCCGCCGGTGGAAATGTGAGAGAAGCCGTCCTCGGGCAGGCCCAGCTGGCGCACCGCGGCCGCCGAATCACCACCGCCGACGACGCTGAACGCGCCCTTGGCGGTAGCGCCGATGATCGCCTCGGCGACCCCCTTGGTGCCCGCCGCGAACGCCGGGAACTCGAACACGCCCATCGGGCCGTTCCAGAAGATCGTCCTGGCGTTGGACAGCAATCTGGTGAACCGCTCGACCGAGCCCGGGCCGATGTCGAGGCCCATCTTGCCGTCGGGGATGCGGTCGGCAAACACGACCTCGGATGACGCGTCCGCGGCGAACTTGTCGGCGACGACGATGTCGACCGGCACATGAATCACGTCGCCGTAGTCCTCCAGCAGCTTGCGGCAGGTGTCGATCATGCTCTCCTCGAGCAGCGAGTCTCCAACCGAAATTCCTTGCGAAGCAAGGAATGTGAAGCACATGCCGCCGCCGATGATCAGGCTGTCGGCCTTCTTGGCCAACGACTCGATGACCGCGAGCTTGTCGGACACCTTGGACCCGCCCAGGACGACCGCGTACGGCCGCTCGGTCGAACTGGTGAGTTGCTCGAGGACCTTGATCTCGGCGGCGACCAGCGTGCCCGCGTAGTGCGGCAGCAGCGTCGCCACGTCGTACACCGAAGCCTGCTTGCGGTGCACCACGCCGAATCCGTCGGAGACGAAAGCACCCCCGAACCGTCTGGGCCGCCGACGAGTTCGACCAGCTGCTTGGCCAGTGCCAACCGCTCGTTGTCGTCCTTGCTGGTTTCGCGCGGATCGAAGCGGATGTTCTCCAGCAGCAGGATGTCGCCGTCGGTCAGGCCTTCGGCACGGGCCAACGCATCGGACCCGACGACATCGCCGGCCAGTTGCACGTGACGGCCGAGCTTCTCCCCCAGCGCCTTTGCGACCGGCGCCAGTGAAAGCTTCGGGTCCGGACCGTCTTTGGGGCGGCCGAGGTGCGCGGTGACGACGACCTTCGCCCCCGCATCGGACAGCTGCTTTCAGCGTCGGCACCGACGCGATGATCCGGCCCTCGTCGGTGATGGTGCCGTCGTCGAGCGGGACGTTCAGGTCGGAGCGCACCAGCACGCCCCGGCCCGAAACCCCTTCTGCAAGTAAGTCGTCGAGCGTTTTGACGGCCATCGTGGCTAGAGCGACTTGCCGACCAGCGCGACCAGGTCGACGAGGCGGTTGGAGTAGCCCCACTCGTTGTCGTACCAGGAGACGACCTTGGCCTGGTTGTCGATCACCTTGGTCAGCAGCGAGTCGAAGATCGAGCTGTGCGGGTCGGTGACGATGTCGGACGACACGATCGGTACGTCGTAGTACTTCAGGATGCCCTTGAGCGGGCCGTCGGCGGCCGCCTTGAACGCGGCGTTGATCTCGTCGGCGGTGGCGGCCTTGCTCAGTTCGACGGTGAGGTCGGTGGCCGAACCGGTCGGGATCGGCACGCGCAGCGCGTAGCCGTCCAGCTTGCCCTTGAGTTCCGGAAGCACCAGGCCGATGGCCTTGGCGGCGCCGGTCGAGGTGGGGACGATGTTCAGTGCGGCGGCGCGGGCGCGACGCAGGTCGCTGTGCGGGCCGTCCTGCAGGTTCTGATCCTGGGTGTAGGCGTGGATCGTCGTCATCAGGCCCTTGACGATGCCGAACTCGTCGTTGAGCACCTTGGCCAGCGGGCCGAGGCAGTTCGTCGTGCACGACGCGTTGGAGATGATGTTCTGGCTGCCGTCGTACTTGTCGTCGTTGACGCCGAGCACGATGGTGATGTCCGGGTCGGTGGCAGGCGCGGAGATGACGACCTTCTTGGCGCCGGCGTCCAGGTGGCCCTTGGCCTTGGCGGCGTTGGTGAAGATGCCGGTGGACTCGACAACCACGTCGACGCCGAGATCACCCCAGGGCAGCTCAGCCGGGCCGGCCTTGACCTCGAGCGCCTTGATCTTGGTGCCGCCGATGACGATCGTGTCCTCGCCCTCGAGGCTGATGTCCTCGGGGTACCGGCCCAGTATCGAGTCGAATTTGAGCAGATGCGCCAGGCTGGCGTTGTCGGTGAGGTCGTTGACCGCGATGACCTCGATGTCGGTGCTCTTGCCCTCGGCCTTCTGCGCCGCGAGGGCCCGGTAGAAGTTGCGTCCGATTCGGCCGAAGCCGTTAACGCCCACCCGGATGGTCACTTGTGTCTCCTTTTTCGCCCTGATGCTCAGGGTCAGCCTAGTGCTGTGATACGCGCCACGCGCGGGCTGGTCAGTGGACTGCCAGACTCTGGTCCGCGTATGGGCTACCCAGCCATTTCTCGCGTATCCGTTGCAACGTTCCGTCCTGCTCCAGCTGTTCCTGGGCGACGGTGATGCGGGCCATCAGCGCCTGGTCGGTCAGCGCGACGGCGATGGCGATGTTCTCGACTGAGATCCCGCGCTGTACGACCTCCACGCCGGGGATCGGCTTGACCAGTTCGGTCGAGCACAGGGGCGAGCTTCATGAAGGCGTCGCATTCGCCGGTGGTCAGGTCGGTCAGCGCCGTGCGAATGGATCCGTAGTCGTAGACGCGCACGGCCGCCGCCTTGCCCTGCGCGACGAGCCGGTCGGCGATCGGTTGGCTGGTGTTGCCCTGCTGCACGCCGATGGTGAGGCCGTCGAGGTCGTCGACGGACCTGACCTTCGGCAGCCGTGTGGTGTCGACGGCGAGTGACTGCCCGGAGATGAGGTAGGGCGGGATGAACTTCGCCTTCTTCTCGCGTTCGGGCGTGACGGTCGTGCCGGCGGCGACGCAGTCGTAGGCGCCGGTGTCGAGGCTCGTCGAAGATGCCGTTGAAATCGGTGCCCTCGTACGGGATGAATTCGACGGTGGCGCCGAGAGACTTGGCGATCGCGGTCATCAGGTCGATGTCGAGGCCGGTGTCGTCCGGCATGCCGTTGAAGGGTGGATCGGGAAAGGCCGCACCGACTCTCAGGGTTTTCATGTAGTCCAATCTCCAAACTGCGCCAAACGTGGGCTACCCGCACGCCCGATGACCCAAAAGCGTGCGTCAAACCCACGCTCGGAGTCCCTCACCGTCGATTGCTCGAGTTCGGTTCGTGCCTGTCGATCTGGTCGTACGCGTAGCTCGCAATCGCGGCGGTCGTCATCGCCTCGCCCTGACGAGCAATTCGTTTCGAGACGCCATCGCCGAGCATCTGGCGCACCGCATGACATCGGTGTCGCCATCTCCGGGAAAGCCGCCGCGGGTCAGCGGGTGTTGGCGAAGCCGGCTATGTCGGCCGCCGCTCTCGGGATGCCGATGCCGGTCGAGCACAGCCACCAGGATGCCATCGGCTGCGGATCACAGTGATGACCCGGATTCCTGATTGTGCGGATTGCCTGTGTCAGGTATTCGCAGCGCCGACATCGGACTCGCCTGTCGGTACGCCATCTAGCGCGATGCTTCGTGGCCAAGTTCGACTCGGTTGAACCGGTTTCCGTTCTTGCGCGCGATCGAAAGACCGCGGCGAAGCGCGTCGAGAGCACGTTCTGGGATCGGCATCTCGGAAGTGCGATCCCGTAGGACAAACAGACGTACGACATGGCGCAGCGGATTGCTCCGTCGGCCTCTGCGACTTCCAACAGCTCCGGCGCCGCGGCGATCGCTTCGTCAATGCGGCCGGCCATCACCAGCTGGACCATTCGGTCAGGCCCGTCCTGGTCAGCCCGTGCGTGTCAGATCACCGTCGACGTACTGGTCCGACACCATTCGAAGCGGCTTCGTCCGTCTCGCCGATCAACATGTACGCTCCGCCCGAGCCAGCCCTCGAGACCGAACGGGATCTCACCGCGTGCCTCGCGGATCACCAGTTCTTGAGCTCGTATCGATGTAGCCGACTGCGTCATCGATTCGGCCGACGATCCAGCACAACGACGCGACACGGTATAGAGGAACCAAGCCGCGGATGGTCGGCTGCGCGCGGCGCTGTTCGACTATCTGCTCCGCCCACGACCGTGGGCTCCGTAGTTCTCCAGCGCCATAGCCAAGCACGCCGGCCACGTGGCGATCGCGGCGGCCGTGTCGAGGTCGTCGCGGTCCGCCGCCCATCGGAATGCGGAGCGCAGATTCGCCAGTTCGGTGATGAACCACGTCGTAGGCCTCGCGCTGACGCGGGCTGTCCCACAGCGCCATGATGTCGGCTTCGCGGCCGGCGAAGTAGCGGGCATGGGCGTCGCGCACGTCTTTCGGCGACACCCGATCGGCGACGAGTTGCTCGTCGGCGAACTCACGGATCGTCTCCAGCATCGAGAAGCGGGTCTGACCTGACGACCGGTCGGCGACGATCAGCGACTTTCGCACCAGTGCATCGAGCAGATCCATGCGCGGAATCAGTCCGTCGTCGGACGCCGCTATAGCGCAAGCGCTTTCGAGATCGAAGCCACCGGCAAACACCGAACATCGCTCCAGCAGTTGCTTTCTCCGCATCGTCGAGCAGGTCGTAGGACCATGCCACCGCGTGGCGGAGCGTCTGGTGACGTTCCAGGCGCGACGTGAGCCGACCAGCAGCTTGAATCGGTGATCGAGGCGGTCGCGGACTCTCGTCCACCGTCATCGACGACATCCGCGACGCCGCCAACTCGATAGCCAACGGGATTCCGTCGAGTCGTCGGCAGACCTCCACCACCGCATCCGCGTCGTCGATCGAAGCAGATCGGAGCCACCTGTGCGGCACGCTCGACGAATAAGCTCTGCCGCGGCATTCGATCGTCAGCGATCGCACCGGCCATACCTGTTCGTCGGTGACGCCCAGGCCCTCACGGCTGGTCGCCAGGATCTCGTCGTTCGCGAGGCCACGAGGATCGCCTCGACCAGATCTGCAGCCGCGTCCAGTACGTGCTCGCAGTTGTCGAACACCAGCAACCGGACGCCGTCCCTCCAGTGCGGCGGCGACCGACTCCGTCATCTCTTGCCCGGTTGTTGGGTGATGCCGAGAACCGCGGCCACGGCATCGGGCACCGCAGCCGGATCCGCGACGGCCGCGAGCTCGAAAACCCATACCCCGTCGGGAATTCATCGGACAGCTGCGCAGCGACCTCGAGTGCCAGTCGCGTTTTCCGACTCCTCCGACACCGGTCAATGTGACCAGTCGACGCGCGCGCAGCAGTCGTCTGCGATGTCGGCCGATCTCCTCGTCGCGGCCGACCAGCTCGACGCTCGCGCGAAGATTCCCTGGTGTCGGATCGAGCGTCCGCAGCGGCGGAAAGTCCGTCCGTAGGCCGGACGCCCGCAGCTGGAAAACGTTGACCGGTTGGGATATCGCGTAACCGCCGTGGCCGAGGTTCATCAGGTCGACGCCGCTGAGCAGACCCGCCGTCGAGTCGGCCACCAGGATCTGCCCGCCGTGGCCGGCGGCCATCACCCGCGCGGCGCGGTTGAGGACCGTGCCGAAATAGTCCTCGTCGCGCAGTTCGGCCTCGCCCGTCGCGATTCCCATCCGCACCGGCAGCTCCAGCTCGCGCTGCGCATCGATCGCGGCGTCCACCGCCGCTATCGGCGAAGCGAACGCCGCCGCCATCCCGTCACCGGTATGGCTGAACACAAACCGCCGTTCGCCTCGATCGCCGTACGCAACACCTTGTCATGTGCCGCCAGCGCACCCGCATCGCATCGGCGTCTGACTCCCACCGACGGGTCGACCCCTCGATATCGGTGAACAGAAACGTCACCACCCCCGACGGTATTCATGGTGGTTGTTCGAGTTCTGTTCGCGCCTGGTCGATCTGCTCGTTTGCGTACCTCACCATCGCCCTTCGGTGGTCTCGCTTCGCCCCGTTGCGCGAGCGATTCGTACTCTCGTCGTCCGAGTACCTCGCGGAGATGGGCTAATGCTGTGTTGATGGTGGGACGACGCCGCGGTCATTGGGCTGAATGCGAAGCCGGCGACGGTGGCCGCAGGCTCGTGGCGTCCGATTCGGTCGAGCAGGATTGCAAAGTTCATGAGGGCGAGGGGAGGGTGATCGGTGCTGCCGGAATCCTGTAGGTGACGGATCGCCCGACCGATATGATCGAGTGCGCCCAGCGGGTTGCCACGTTCCACTGCTAGTTCCGCGAGATTGGCGGTCAGATGGGTCTCGTTGAAGTGATTGCCGCTGTCTGGGCTATCGCCATGCCCCGACGCTGATCGCTGCCAATGCTCGGTCGGGATCTGCGTTGCGGAAGGCGAATCCCTCGGCAAGGAGGGCGATGGAGAGCAGATACGGGTTGCGGGTGGCCTCCGCGGCCTCGACCAGGCCTTCGGCGGCCGCCACTGCCTCGTCACTCAGACCGGCATTCGTCAATACGATGACCAGGGCGGCGCTGGTCGTTGTCTGACGGCTCGGCGATCTCGACCTGCACGGCACCACTCGACGCCCGCCCCGGCTGGCCCACGTATACGTGTGGAGTGGCCGATTTACGCGATGTCCATCCGCGCCACGTACTCTCCTTGCGACGCCGAGACCTGCTTCTGGCCGGCTCACCGTAGGCGACAGCCGCGTCGAAGCGTCCCGACGAGCCAGCAATGCGACGCCATTTCGTACAACTCCACGAGCCGGGGATGGTCGACTGCCCGGCGCGGCTCGACCAACTCTCGGCCCAACCGATCGGCTCGTACTGTTCCCCCAGTTGCCGAGGGCCGTCGCGTAGATGGCGATGGTGGCGGCGTCGTCGAGTCGTCGTTGTCCGCGGCCCATCGAAACGCGGTGCGCAGATTGGCGAGTTCGGCGCCAAACCAGGTACGCCTCCCGCTGCCGAGGGCTGTCCCACAGGGCCAGGACATCGGCTTCCAGATCAGCGAAGTAGCGGGCGTGGGCGTGCGCGGACCGCGTCGGCCGCACCGTTCGCGCGACGAGTTGTTCCTCGGCGAACTGTCGGATGGTCTCCAGCATCGAGTATCGGGTCGTGCCCGACGAGCGATCGGCGACGAGCAGCGATTTGCGCACGAGAGCGTCCAGCAGATCCAGCGTCGACGTATTCGTCGGATCATCGGATCCGGCGATCGCGCAGGCACTATCGAGCTTGAATCCGCCCGCGAAGACCGAACATGCTCCAGTAGCGTCTTTTCGTCGTCGTCGAGCAGGTCGTAGGACCACTGAACGGCTGGCGCAGCGTCTGATGGCGTTCCATGCCTCGTCGGGAGCCGACCAGCAGCCGGAAGCGGTCATCGAGACGGTCGCGGACGTCGCGGCGGTCATCGAGGTCATGCGGGATGCGGCCAGCTCGATCGCCAACGGGATGCCGTCGAGCGGCGGCAGATTTCGCGACACGGCTCCGCATCGTCGGCAGTGAAGGCCGGGGCAACACTGGGGCACGCTCGACGAACAAGTTCGTGGCGGCAGTCGACATCGAGCGGCGCACCGGCCACAGTCGCTCGTCGACCACCCGCAGGCCCTCGCGGCTCGTGGCCAGGATCGCACGGTCGACGATGCCCGAGGATGGCCTCGATCAGTCGGCTGCGGCGTCGAGCACGTGCTCGCAGTTGTCGAACACCAGCAACCTGGTCGGCCCTCCAACGTAGTCGGCGATGCTCTCGTGACACTCTTGTCCTGGCTGCTGGGTGATGCCCAGTACCCCGGCCACCGCATCGGGCACCGTGGCCGGGTCCGTGATGGCGGCGAGCTCGATCACCCAGACCCCGTCGGGAAATTCTTGGCCATCTGCCGCCACCTCGATCGCCAGGCGCGTCTTGCCGACCCCGCCGACGCCGGTCAGCGTCACCAGTCGGTGGCTTCGGACCGCCTCGGCTGAATTCGCTTCGAGCTCGGCTCCCGTCCGATCAGCTCGGCGGCGGGGCCGCAGGTTCCCCGGGCTCGCGTCGACGGTCTCGCAGAGGCGGGAAATCGGCTGCGCAGACCCGACGCCCGGACCTGGAAGATCGTCGATCGGCGTTCGGCATGTCGCGAAGCCGCCGTGGCCCAGGTTCGAGGTCGACATCGCTGAGCAGACCGGCGTCGGAGTCCGCGACGAGGATCTGTCCGCCGTGCCCGGCGGCCATCACCCGCGCAGCGCGGTTGAGCGCCGCCCGAAGTAGTCGCCGTCGCGCAGCTCGGCCTCGCCGGTGGCGATGCCCATCCGCACCGGCAGCTCCAGCTCCCGCTGCGCGTCGACGGCCGCGTCGACTGCCGCCCGCGGCGACTCGAAGGCGGCGCACACCCCGTCGCCGGTGTGCTTGAACACGAAGCCGCCGTGGCCGCGATGGCCGTGCGCAGGACCTTGTCGTGCGCGGCCAGCGCGAGCCGCATCGCGTCGGGATCGGCCTCCCACCGACGCGTCGACCCCTCGATGTCGGTGAACAGGAACGTCACCACGCCGGATGGCATCATGACGATCGCTCGAGTTCGGTTCGCGCCTGTCGATTTGTTCGTAGGCGTACGCTCGCGATAGCCGCAGGTGTCATGTCGTACCTTTCCGCGCTAGTGCTTCGTAGGCTCTGTGCGCCGAGGGTTTCCTGGAGATGGGCCATTGTCGTGGTGATTTCTGGGTTCGCGTGGCCGGTCATGGGGCTTAGCGCTGCGTTGCCGATGACGACGGCGGCGACTCGTAGCGTCCGATCCGGCCGAGAATTACTGCGAGGTTGGCAAGCGGCGAATGGTAGAAGGCGATGCTGCCGGCGTCGTGATAGTTGCGGAGCGCGTACGTGATGTACTCCAGTGCAGCGAGCGGATCGCCGTATTTGACCTCCATGGTGCCAACGCGCTTGCCATATGTGACTCGTTGAAGCGATTGCCGCTCTCGCGGGTGGTCAGCCAGGCCCCGGCGTAGCGCCTCCATCGCCCGGACTGGATCGGTGTCGCCGAATGCAAACCCCTCTGAGAGAAGTGCGTACGAGATCACCCAGGGATTGCGTGTGGCCTCGGCGGCTTCGATCAGGCCCTCCGCGGCGATCATCGCCTCCTCACCCGAGCCTGCCCACACCAGGCGTTGACCAGGGCCGACCTGGTAATTCCGTGTGTGTCACGACCGCGTCCCAGGTACGAACGGCACCATTCGACGTACTTTTCGGGTTGACCGACCATCTGATAAGCGCCCGCCTGCCAAGCCCTCGAAGCCGAACGGCATCTCGACGCGAGCCTTCGGTGTTTCACACGCTCGTGTGGCCTCGGCGTAGGCGACACCCTGCTCACTGCGCTCCGGTCATGTAACAGACGGACGCGGTGCCGATACACGAGCCGGGGATGGTCAACGGCTCGGGCGGCTTCGATAATTCTTCGGCCCACGCTGGTCGGTTCTTAGTTTTCGGCCAGAAAAAACGATGAGTCCGACGAACGTGGCGATGGTGGCGGCCGTGTCGAGGTCGTCATGGTCGGCAGCCCATCGGAATGCATTGCGCAAGTTCGCGAGTTCGGTGGTGAACCACGTGTAGGCCTCGCGCTGCTGCGGGCTGTCCCACAGGGCCATGATTCGGCTTCGCGGCCGGCGAAGTAGCGGGCGTGGGCGTCCGGGCTGCGTCGGCCGCACCGCGAGCGACGAGTTGGTCTTCGGCGAACTGGCGGATGGTCTCCAGCATCGAAAACCGCGTCCGGCCGGATGAGCGGTCGGCGACCAGCAGCGACTTGCGCACCAGCGCGTCCAGCCAGATCCAGCGCGGCGTATCGTCGGTCGTCGATTCCGCTACCGCACAGGCCGCTGCCAGGTCGAATCCACCGGCGAACACCGAACACCGTTCAGCAGCGATTTCTCCGCATCGTCGAGCAGGTCGTACGACCATTGCCACCGCATGGCGCAGCGTCTGGTGGCGTTCCAGGCCTCGCCGTGCGCCGACCAGCAGCCGGAACCGGTCATCGAGACGGTCGCGCACCTCGGTCGCGGTCATCGACGCCATCCGAGACGCCGCCAACTCGATCGCCAACGGAATTCCGTCGAGCCGTCGGCAGATCTCCACCACCGCGTCGCGATCCGGTCAGGGCGAAAACGCGGCGCACACTGCCGGGCACGTTCGACGAAGAGGCGCCGCCGCGCTGGCCCATGCCGACGTCCAACGACGGCACCGGCCAGACCTGCTCGTCGGCGACGCCGCAGTCCTTCGCGGCTGGTCGCCAGGATCTTCACCGTCGCCGAGCGGCCACGATCAACTCGATCAGGTCGGCTGGCGGCATCGAGCACGTGCTCGCAGTTGTCGAACACCAGCAGCCGCGACCGGCCCTCCAGTGCGGCGGCCACGACTTCCGTCAGACTCTTGCCCGGCTGTTGGGTGATCCCAAGCACCGCTGCGACCGCGTCAGGCACCGCGGCGGCGTCGCCGACCGCGGCCAACTCGAAAAGCCACACGCCGTCAGGGAATTCGTCGGCAGCTGCGCCGCGACCTCGAGGGCCAGCCGGGTCTTGCCGACCCCGCCGACGCCGGTCAGTGTCACCAGCCGATGCGCCTTGCAGAGCGGCCACAATGTCGGCGATCTCGGCGTCACGCCCGATAAGCTGGTGGCTGCGCGACGTAGGTTCCCGGGTCGGAGTCGAGTGTTCGCAACGGCGGAAATTCTGTTCGCAGATCCGGCGCTCGCACCTGAAACATCGTGACGGGTTTAGCGACATCGCGAAGCCGCCGTGGCCCGAGATCGAAGGTCCACACCGCTGAGCAGACCCGCTGTCGAGTCGGCCAACAGCATCTGTCCCCCGTGGCCGGCAGCCATCACCCGCGCGGCACGATTGAGAACCGTGCCGAAGTAGTCGTCGTCGCGCAGCTCGGCTTCACCCGTCGCAATGCCCATCCGCACCGGGAGCTGCAGCTCTCGCTGCGCATCGATCGCGGCATCGACAGCAGACTGCGGCGACGCGAACGCGGCCACCATGCCGTCGCCGGTGTGGCTGAACACGACGCCATCGTTGGCCTCGATCGCAGTACGCAACACCTTGTCGTGCCCGGCCAACGCGACGCGCATCGCGTCCGCGTCCGACTCCCACCGACGGGTCGACCCCTCGATGTCGGTGAAGAGGAACGTCACGACTCCCGACGGCGGCACCCCCGCTGGCACCCACCCAGAGTCTCACATAACGCGAGGTAGATCCGGTCTTCGCCAGATTGCGTCGACGGTCGTTACCTGGCAGAAATCACGACCCTGTGCGCAATATCGACGCCCTATACACCTCTCGGTTGCCAACTGGTCGGATCGATCCGGCCCTGGTAGATCGGCAGGTCGATCACCGGATCGTCGGGCGCCATCTGCGACCACATCCGGTTGAAGCCCTCCGTACCCAGTTCTCGTACCCGCGTGACCGCGTCGAGATCGACGGCGACGCGCAGCACGCCGGGCTCGGCGGTGGGCAGGTCACCGATCACGTTCCCTCCGGATCGCACACGATCGATCCGCCGGTACCGACGGGACCCGCCGCATTCACACTCAGCATGAAGACCTGATTGACGATCGCGTTCGCCTGTGCGAGCACTCGCTCCTGCTTGCGGTCGGCACCGATGGTCTTGACGACGTTGACGACGAACTCCGCCCCCAGCCACGCCACGCTGCGGGTGGATTCGGGGAACCAGGCGTCGTAGCAGATCGACAAGCCGACGCGGCCGCTGCCTGCCATGTCGAAGACCGCGAACTCGTGCCCCGACGACCACGCCTCGTAGGGCCGCCACGGAAACACTTTGCGATAGCTCGCGACGAGATCACCGCTCGGGTCGAAGACGACCTGCGTGTTGTAGACACGTCCGTCGTCGCCAAGCTCGGGCACCGTTCCGGGGATCAGCCAAACTCCCAGCGCCGCAGCTACCTCACCCAGCTCTCGCATGCGCCGGCCGTCGAGCGGCTCGGCGGCCGAGCGCAGCCATTGATTGCTGTCCGAGGCGATGTCGCAGTCACCACAGAGATGAATCTCAGGAAACACCACGAGATCGAGATCGCTTGACTCCGTTTGTATTTCCGAGATTTGTTCACGAAGCTGAGCTACGGGATCCGCCCCCGTGATCGGGGCGTACTGAGCAAGCGCTACCGACAACACACGACCCATTCGACCAAACTAGACCCAGTGTTGGATTCCCGCGCCAAAAGGCTGTGGCGTTACGCCGATCGCTCGAGTTCTGCCCGGGCTTGGTCGATCTGCTCGTACGCGTATGCCGTGGTGGTGGCCATCGTCATCGCCTCCCCCTTCCGGGAAAGCGTTTCGTAGGTCGCCTCCCCGAGGACGTCGCGGAGGTGAGCGATGGCCAGTCGGCAATTCTGGCGCGGCGGCCGTAGACATCGGACTGCAATGCAAATCCGGCGATCGTCGCGGCCGGCTCGAAGCGCCCCATGCGGTCCAGGTAGGAGCTGAGGACACCAAGCGGGGTACGAATGCTGACAGGTTGCCGGAGTCGTGGTAGTTGCGAATGCACACCATCAAATGCGTCAAACGCCTCCACCGTGACGGCTTTCTGTGCCTCCAGGCGGGCCGTACTGAGGCACGAGAATCGATTCATTGAAGCTGATTGCCGCTGTCCCGTGCGATCTGCCAGCCCCTGCCGACATGCCTCGAGCGCGTGCTCGGGACCCGCGGCGCTGAGAGGAAAGCTGCTCAGCGAGCGATCGTGAACGAATGCATGTACGGATTGCCGGTGGCGGCACCTGCCTCGATCAGATCCCTCAGAGCAGCGCTCTCGCCTCGTCGATCGAACCGGCGAACGCCAGCGCGAAGACCCGGCATGACCGGATGTACACATGGTTGTCGCGACGGCGTTCGAGCTGGGCACCACACACTTCAACCCACAGCTCCGGCCGCCCGACCGCCGTATACGCCGCGCCGAGCCAGGCTTCCATCGCGTACGGCGGCGGATGCGGGCTGCTCGCCAGAACCTGCTGGCCGACGTCCGCATACCGGAGCCCGTCATCGATCCGGCCCGGCATCCAGCACAGCGATCGCGATCACATATAGATTCGCAAGCCGCCGATGTCGAGCCGCGACGGCGGGTTCGATCATCTCCTCGGCCCAGGCGACCGGCTCGTAGTTCTCGACACCGAACCCGAGAAGCCCCGCCTAGGTCGCGATGGTGGCCGCGACGTCGAGGTCGCCGTTGTCGGCCGCCCAACGAAACGCCGTGCGCAGGTTGGCGAGTTCGTTGGCGAACCACTCGATAGGCCTCTCGTCTGGCGCGGGCTGTCCCACCGGCCCATGCATTTCGGCTTCGCGGTCGGCGAAGTAGCGGCGCGTGTTCCGAGCTCGCCTCGGTCGCTATCCCCACGTGCGACCAGTTGCTCCTCGGCGAACTGGCGGATCGTCTCCAGCATCGAGTATCTCGTTCCACCCGTCGACCGACTCGCGCGACGAGCAGCGACTTGCGCACCAGACGCGTCGAGCAGCTCGAGCGACCGCTGAACTCGTCGGCATCGTCGAGATCCGCGCTACAGCACAGGCGCTTTGCACATCGAAACCACCCGCGAACACCGAACAGCGTTCCACCAGGGCCTTTTCCGAGTCGTCGAGCAGGTCGATACGACCACGCGACCGCATGGCGCAGCGTCTGGTGGCGTTCCAGACCCGCGCCGGGAGCCGACCAGCAGCTTGAAGCGGTGGTCGAGACGATCGCGCACCTCGCGCACGCGGTCATCGACTCCATCCGCGAGGCCGCCAACTCGATTGCCAACGGTATTCCGTCGAGGCGGCGACAGACCTCTTCCACCGCCGTCGAGCTCATCAGCGGTCAGATGCTTTCGAGCTCGATCCGTCGAACAACTTCACCGCCGCACCGATTTCCAGCGACGGGCACCCGCCACAAGCCGTTCGTCGGCCAGACTCCAAGTCCCTCGCGGCTGGTGGCCAGGACGCCGTACCGTTGTCGCCTTCGCGAGAATCGGTGTCGACGAGATCCGCAGCGGCGTCCACGACGTGCTCGCAGTTGTCGAACACCAGGAGCCGGACCCTGCCGTCCAGATGCGGCGGCCACCGACTCGCTCATCGTCTTGCCCGTGCTGCTGAGTGATGCCCAGCACCGCCGCCAACGCATCGGGCACCGCCGCAGGATCCATCACCGAAGCAAGCTCGAAAAGCCATACACCGTCCGGGAATTCGTCAGCGAGAGCAGCCGGCGACCTCGAGCGCCAGCCGAGTCTTACCGACGCCGCCCACCCCCGTCAGCGTCAACCAAGCGGTGTGAGCGCACCGCGGATACGAGTTCGCTCGACCTCATCCTGCGCGGCCGATCAAGCTGGTGACCGGCGCCCGCAGATTCCCCGGACTCGGATTCGAGTGTCCGCAACGGCGGGAAGTCCGTCCGCAAGCCGGGGCGCCGCAGCTGAACAGATCGCGATCGGATTGCGGTACATCGCGCAGCCGCCGCGGGCCCAGGTCCACCAGGGTCGACACCGCGTGAGCAGACGCCGCCGTCGAGTCGGCCAGCAGGATCTGGCCGCCGTGCCCGGCGGCCATCACCCGGGCGGCCCGATTGAGCGCCGATGCCGAAGTAATCGCCGTCCCGCTGCTCGGCCTCGCCCGTCGCCACGCCCCATCCGCACCGGCAGCTTCAGCAGCGCGCTGCGCGTCGATCGCGGCATCCACGGCGGACCTGCGGCGAGGCGAACGCGGCGCACACACCATCGCCGGTGTGCTTGAAGAGGAAGCCACCGTGCGACTCGATGGCCGTCCGCAACACCTCGTCGTGTGCAGCCAGTGCCGCACGCATCGCGTCCGCGTCGAACTCCCACCGACGGGTCGAGCCCTCGATATCGGTGAACAGAAACGTCACAACCCCCGGCGGCGGCACCCCCGCGGACATCCGCAAGGATGTCACACATGGCGGCAGACCTTTGCGATATTGCCCCTATGGTTGTGGTCGGCGCGAGCCACGACCCTGTGCGCAATCTTGCGCGTGTCAGGCGTCTTCCAGCAGATCCGGGGTTACCGCCGACTCGGTGTCGGGGATGCCATCCTGCTTGGCCTTGCGGTCGGCCATCGACAGCAATCGCCGAATCCGTCCCGCCACAGCATCTTTCGTCATCGGCGGGTCGGCAAGGCGTCCGAGCTCCTCCAGCGACGCCTGACGATGTTCGACGCGCAGCTTGCCCGCCGCGGCCAGATGGTCGGGCACGGTGTCGCCGAGGATCTCCAGCGCCCGCTCCACCCGGGCGGCCGCCGCCACCGCGGCGCGCGCCGACCGCCGCAGGTTGGCGTCGTCGAAGTTGGCCAACCGGTTCGCCGTCGCGCGCACCTCGCGGCGCATCCGGCGCTCCTCCCACGTCAGCCTCGTGTCCTGCGCGCCCATCCGCGTCAGCAACGCACCGATGGCCTCGCCGTCGCGAACCACCACGCGGTCGGCGCCGCGCACCTCGCGGGCCTTCGCGCTGACTCCCAGCCGGCGAGCCGCGCCGACGAGCGCCAGCGCCGCCTCCGGGCCCGGGCAACTCACTTCCAGTGCCGACGAGCGACCCGGTTCGGTCAGCGACCCGTGCGCCAAAAACGCTCCGCGCCAAGCTGCTTCGGCATCGGCGACGCTGCCGCCCACCACCTGCGCGGGAAGGCCGCGCACCGGCCTTCCGCGGAGATCGAGCAGACCGGTCTGCCGTGCGAGTGCCTCACCGTCCTTGGCCACGCGCACCACGTACCGCGTGTTCTTCCGGATCCCGCTGGCCGACAACACGTGCACCACTGCGTTATAGCCGTACAGGTCGTAGATGTCCTTGCGCAGCCGCCGGGCGATGATGCCCAGGTCGACCTCGGCCTCGACGACCACCCGCCCCGAGACGATGTGCAGTCCTCCGGCGAAGCGCAGCAGGGACGCCACCTCGGCGCGGCGAGCGCTTACGGAATTGACCACCAACCGGCTCAGCTCGTCCTTGACCTCGGCCGTCATCGCCACGGGTCGTCACCTCTCGGTCCGTTCACTGTCGGTGTGGGCACCGTCGGCCGCCGGCGGCGCCGCCCCACGCAACCGCACACCTTCCAGAGCCGCGGCCAACTTCGCCGGGTCATGTAAAGGTGTACCAGGTCTGGACACGTCAGCAAACTCCACTCGGGCCTCGAGGATGTTCGCTGTGCGCCGCAACTGCTCACGCTCGCGCTCACCAGGCACCCGGCTCGCGTCGACGATGATGTCGTGCACGGTGAAGTCCGGGGCATGCTGCGACAACACGTGGATATGCCGTTCGACGGAGAACCCTGCCGTCTCGCCGGGCTCGGCCGCCAGATTCACCACCAATGCGCGCCGGGCCGCGGGTCGCCTGCACCGCCGCCGCCAGCTGCGGCACCAGCACATGCGGTATCACGCTGGTGAACCACGATCCCGGTCCCAGCACCACCAGGTCCGCGGCCATGATGGCGTCAACCGCCTGGTGGGTGGCGGGCGGATCACCGGGCGACAGCCGCACCCGGCGGACCTTGCCGACGGTGGTGGCGATCGCCACCTGGCCGCGGATCACCCGGAACATCCGGGGATCCGACTCCAGACCGGACACGTCGGCCTCGATGCTCAGCGGGATCGGGCACATCGGCAACACACGGCCGTTGATGCTCGAGGATCCTGCCCAGCTCGTCGAGCGCGGCGACGGGGTCGGCCAGCACCTCGTTGAGTCCCGCCAGGATGAGATTGCCGATCGGGTGGCCGGCAAGTGCGCCGCTGCCGCCGAAGCGGTGCTGGAGGATCGTCGCCCACAATCGGCCGTGCGGGCTGTCAGATGCCAAAGCGGCCAGCGCCATTCGCAGGTCGCCCGGAGGCACCACATCCAACTCGCTACGAAGCCGGCCCGACGAACCGCCGTCATCGGCGACCGTGACCACCGCGGTGACGTGAGGAGTGAGTCGGCGGGCAGCCGACAGCGTGGCGTAGAGCCCATGCCCACCACCGAGGGCGACGATGCGCGGGCTCATTCGCGGCCCAGATCCCGGTGCAACACCCGCACCGTCAGGTCGTGGCCGCCGTCCAAGCGATCCGCCAGCGCCTCGGCCATCGCGACACTGCGGTGTTTACCCCCGGTGCAGCCGATGGCAACAGTCATATAGCGCTTCCCCTCGCGGCGATATCCGTCGATCACGACGCCCAGCAGCTGATGGTAGGTGTCGAGAAACTCCTCGGCGCCCGGCTGGCCCAGCACGTAATCGCGCACCGTCCGGGTGCTGGCCGGTGTGTGGCCGCAGCGCGTCCACCCAATGCGGGTTGGGCAGGAAGCGCACATCCATCACGGTGTCGGCGTCCATCGGCAGGCCGTACTTGTACCCGAATGACTCCACCGTGACACTCGTATGGGCGACGGTCTCGCCGCCGAAGGCGCGCTCGATGCTTTCGCGCAGTGCGGGCACCGACAGTGTCGACGTGTCGATCACCAGGTCGGCGGCCGCCCGCACCGGTGCCAGCATGGCCCGCTCGGCCGCAATGCCTTCTGCCAGAGTCTGATTGCCCTGAAGTGGATGGCTGCGACGGTTCTGCTCGTAGCGCCGCACCAGTATGTCGTCGGACGCCTCCAGGAACAGCACTCGCGGCGTGATATTGCGTTCTGCCAATTCGTTTCGCACCCAATCCAGATCGCCGGTGAAGCCGCGCGAGCGCACGTCCATCACCACCGCGAGTTGGGTGATCCGCGAACCCGCCGCCAGGCCGAGTTCGACCATGCGCGCGATCAGCTCCGGCGGCAGATTGTCGGCGACATACCAGCCGAGGTCCTCCAGCACCTTGGCCGCGGTCCCCCGGCCTGCCCCGGACAGCCCGGTGACCAGGATGACGTCGATGCCAAGATTCGGCCGCGCCCCCGTTGCCGTCGCGAGTTTCCTCTTGCATGCCCTGGTCTGTCATCCCGATGCCCTGGTCTGATCATTGCCGATATCGGGCGCTGGCGCGTCGGAATCGGGCGGAGCGCCGAGTGCCTCCAGCACCGCCCGCGCGGTTGCGACACCGATGCCGGGCACCGCGGTGATCTCCTCGACGGTGGCCTCCTTCAGCCGGGCAACCGACCCGAAATGCGTGACCAGCGCCTTGCGGCGGTGCTCGCCCAGTCCGCGCACCGAGTCAAGAGCAGACGCCGTCATCCGCTTGGACCGCTTGCTGCGGTGGTAAGTGATCGCGAATCGGTGCGCCTCGTCGCGAACCCGCTGCAGCAGGTACAGCCCTTCGCTGTTGCGCGGCATGATGAGGGGGTCGGGCTCCGACGGCACCCACACCTCCTCCAGCCTCTTGGCCAGGCCGATGACCGCGACATCGCTGATCCCAAGTTCATCGAGCACCGCCTGCGCGGCGTTGACCTGTGGAGCGCCACCGTCGACGACGAAGAGGTTCGGCGGATAGGCGAACTTGCGTGACTTGCCTTCCGGCGCAAGCTCTGTCGGGTGTTCGATGTCATGCAGGTGACGGTGGAACCGCCGCCGAGTCACTTCGGCGATCGATGCCACGTCGTCGGAGCGGCCTTCGCCGGCGGCGCCTCTGATCCCATAGTGCCGGTAATCCGACTTGCGCGGCAGGCCGTCCTCGAAGACCACCAGCGACGCCACCACATCGGTGCCCTGCACGTGGCTGATGTCGACACATTCGATGCGCAATGGCGCATCCGCGAGACCGAGCGTGTCCTGGATGCTTTGCAGCGCAGCCGTTCTCGCCGTGAAATCGCCTGCGCGCTTGAGCTTGTGCTGCGCGAGCGCATCCTGTGCGTTGCGCCGCACGGTTTCGGCGAGTGCGCGTTTGTCGCCGCGCTGGGCCACCCGCAGCGACACCCGTGCGCCACGCAGCTGCGACAACCACGTCGCCAGCTCGTCGGCGTTGTCAGGCAGACACGGCACCAGCACCTGGCGGGGCACCGGGTTCAACGATTCGTCGGCCGCGCCGTCGAGTTCGGCCTGGTCGCCGTAGAACTGCGTCAGGAACTGCTCGACCAATCGCTCCTGCCCGGATTGACCTGGCTCACCGGACTTTTCGACGATCCAGCCGCGCTGGCCGCGCACTCGGCCGCCGCGAACGTGGAACACCTGCACGGCCGCTTCCAGGTCGTCGTCGGCGAACGCCACCACATCGGCGTCGGTGCCGTCGCCGAACACCACGGTCTGCTTCTCCAACGCCCGCTTCAGCGCGGAGATGTTGTCCCGCAACCGAGCGGCCCGCTCGAAGTCCAGTTGCTGCGGCGGCCTCGCTCATCTGCTGTTCCATGTCGCGGACCAGCCGGTCGGTCTTGCCCGCGAGGAAGTCGCAGAAGTCCATGACGATCTGGCGGTGTTCCTCGCGCGGTCACCCGTCCGATGCATGGCGCCGAGCACTTGTCGATGTATCCCAGCAGGCACGGCCGGTCGATCTGGCTGTGCCGCTTGAACACTCCCGCCGAGCAGGTACGCGCCGGGAACACCCGGGTGAGCAGGTCGAGCGTCTCGCGGATCGCCCAGGCATGCGAATACGGCCCGAAGTAGCGGACGCCCTTGCGCCGCGCCCCGCGATAGACCATCAGCCGCGGGTACTCCTCGTTCAGCGTCACCGCCAGCACCGGGTACGACTTGTCGTCGCGGTAGCGGATGTTGAACCGCGGGTCGAACTCCTTGATCCAGTTGTATTCCAGCTGCAGCGCCTCGACTTCGGTGTTGACCACCGTCCACTCGACGCTGCCCGCCGTCATCACCATCTGCCGGGTGCGCGGCGCCAGGCTGGAGATGTCGGCGAAGTAGGACGTCAGGCGGCTGCGCAGGCTCTTGGCCTTGCCGACGTAGATCACCCGGCCGTGCGGATCCCGGAACCGGTAGACGCCCGGCTCGACGGGTATCGACCCGGGGGCAGGCCGGTACGTCGCTGGATCGGGCACGGATTCCAGGTTACTGCCGCCATCGGACCGCCCCGATGAACTACCGTCGACTGATGCGGACCTCGTCCCTGACAAAGGTGATGGCCCCGCTGATGGGGGTCGTACTGGTTCTGGCCGGTTGTGGCACCAACGAGCCCGCACGAACCCAGCGCGGCGGGGCCGTGCGCGATCGTCGAAAACGGCACCCCGGTGACCAAGACGACAGCCGCGGCGTTCCCCTTCCGGCACCGCCACCCCCTCCCGCAACATCTCCACCAACCCCGAGGTCGCCACCGGCTACCGCAAGGACATGACGGCGGTGCACACGAGTCGCTACGCGGTGGTGACCGCCAACCCGCTGGCCACCCAGGCGGCCTGCGAGACGCTGCGCGACGGCGGAACCGCGGCCGACGCGCTGGTCACCGCGCAGGCGGTGCTCGGCCTCGTCGAGCCGCAGGCCTCGGGCATCGGCGGTGGCGGCTTCCTGCTCTACTACGACGCCGCGACCAACGCGGTGCAGGCCTACGACGGCCGCGAGGTCGCGCCCGCAGCGGCGACGGAGAACTACCTGCGCTGGATCTCTGACGCCGACCGCACCGAGCCCAAGCCGGATGCCCGCGCGTCCGGCCGCTCCATCGGCGTGCCCGGCATCCTGCGGCTCCTGCAGGACGTCCATGCCCAACACGGCAAGACCGAATGGCGTGAACTGTTCAACCCGGCCGTCTCCATCGCCGACGACGGTTTCGACATCAGCCCGCGGCTGGCGGCCGCGATCGCCGACGCAGCGCCACAGTTGAAGGTGGATCCGCAGGCCGCAGAGTACTTTCTCAACCCCGACGGTGCGCCCAAGTCGGCAGGCACGCGACTGACCAACCCGGCGTACGCAAAGACATTGGGCGCCATCGCATCTGATCCATCGGCGTTCTACATCGGCGATATCGCCACGCGACATCGTCGAGGCGGCGGCCGACACGTCCGGCGGCCGCACCCCGAGCGCAGATGACGATGGAGGACCTCGGCGGCTACTCCGTCAAGAAACGCGAACCGCTGTGCACGCCCTACCGCGGCAAAGAGATCTGCGGTATGCCGCCGCCGTCCTCGGGCGGCATCGCCGTGGCCGCGACGCTGGGCATCCTCGAGCACTTCGCCGATGGCCGACCACAAGCCCACCGACCTCGACCTCAACGGCGGCAGGCCCTCGGTGATGGGCGTGCATCTGATCTCCGAAGCCGAGCGGCTGGCCTACGCCGACCGCGACAAGTACGTCGCCGACACCGATTTCGTGCCGCTGCCGGGCGGCTCACCCAACACGCTGATCAACAGCGACTACCTCGCGGGGCGCGCGGCGCTGATCTCCGAGCAACACACCATGGGCACCGCGAAACCGGGCGAGTTCGGTCCGCCGACCACCCCCGCGCCGCCCACCCCGGAACACGGCACCAGCCAGATCAGCATCGTCGACGCGGAGGGCAACGCCGCGTCGCTGACCACCACCGTCGAGTCGGCCTTCGGCTCGTTCCACATGGTCGACGGCTTCATCCTGAACAATCAGCTGACCGACTTCTCCGCCGAACCCGCCGGGCCCGACGGCGCACCGATACCCAACCGGATCCAACCCGGAAAGCGGCCGCGCAGCACGATGGCACCCACGTTGGTCTTCGATCAGCCGGCGGCCACCGGCCCGCCCGGTCAGTTGGGTCCGCTGTACGCAGTGGTCGGTTCCCCCGGCGGCTCGGTGATCATTCAGTTCGTCGTGAAAACCATTGTCAACATGGTGGATTGGGGTCTCGATCCGCAGCAGGCGGTGTCCGGGGTCGACTTCGGCGCGGCCAACACCCCCAAGACCAATGTCGGCGGCGAACATCCCATCATCGATACCTCCGACAACGGTGACCACGACCCGTTGGTCCAGGGCTTGCGCAAGCTCGGACACCAAGTTGACCTCGCGGACCAGTCGAGTGGCCTGTCCGCCATCGTCAGCGACGGCACCGGCTTGGTCGGTGGCGCCGACCCGCGCCGTGAGGGGCTGGTGATGGGCGACACCCGGTGAGCGCTCGGGTCGCCCGCCTCACCGAGTCCGAATGGCGGGTGTTCGCCGTCGTCCGGCTGCGGGCGCTGACCGACGCCCTCGGGGAGGACGACCCGCAATACCAGAGGGAAGTGGCCTTCACCGCGGCGCAGTGGCGCCGCCGCCTGCGTGACCATGCGCAGTTCGCCGCGTGGATCGGCAACCGGCCCGTCGGTCTGATCGGCGCACAGCAGGAAACGCCAGGACTGCGTCTACCTGTATTCGTTGTGGCTCGACCCGGAGGCCCGCGGTCAGGGCCTCGCGCGGCCGCTTGTCGCGGCGGCCGTGGATTGGGCGCGCGATCGTCGCGCACGAACTGTCACCCTTCGGGTGGCCGCCGGCAATGCGCTGGCCCGTGGCGTGTACGAAAGCCTGGGGTTCACTGCGACATCGGTCGAAACGCGGGGTCCTCGGGACGAAGTCGCGATGGCCCTCAGTCTCTCGAGTTCTCCCTCAGTGTGAGTTGATGCCCTTGTACCGCTCGAGCAGTCCACGCACCCGGTCCATCGCATCCACCGCGCGATCCCTATCGACAGCCTGGATCGCCATGACCGGAATGTATTCGTCGTCGGGCAGGTCGACCCTGGCCCATCGCGCGCCGCGTGGAAACGACACGTCCACCACGTCGGCCCACGGGATAAGTCGGTAGCCGAGCAGGTTTCGCACCGCCACACCTGGCGCGCCGACCCGCAACCGTGGCCGGGCGAACAGCAGTACCGACGCCGGCGATGACGGCGCCGAGCAGGGCGATCGCCACCTGGTCGGCGGTCTGGAAGATCACCCCGGTCGATCTGATCTTCAGCAGCGCCCCGACCGCGATGTGAACGGCCAGGATGATGGCCGCCGCGGCGTACGCGAAAAACGGTGTCAGATGCGGCCGTATCTCCAGATCCCAGTCGCTCATGACAAGCGCAGGTCTCGCAGCGTCAGCGCCGTGGACAGCGCGGCCGCGGCGGCCTGGGCGCCCTTGTCCTCCGCCGACGTCGGCAGTCCTGCCCGGTCCAGGGCCTGCTGTTCGGTGTTCGTGGTGAGCACACCGTTGGCGACCGGGGTCGACGCGTCCAGTGACACCCGGGTCAGACCCTGGGTGACTGCATCGCACACATAGTCGAAATGCGGTGTCTCACCGCGGATTACCACACCCAGTGCCACAACGGCGTCGTGCTTTTGCAGCCAATGCCTGTGCCACGACGGGTATCTCGATCGCGCCCAGCACCCGCACGACCGTCGGGTTGCGGATACCGGCATCGACGGCGACCTTGCGCGCGCCGTCGAGCAGCGCGTCGCAGATCGTCTCGTGCCAGGTGCTGGCGACGATGGCCAGCCTCAATCCCGAGGCATCGAGCTGTGGCAGATCGGGTACGCCCGCGCCTCCGCTCAATTCAGGAGCTCCGCCCGGCAGCTCACAGGGCTCCGCCGAGGTCTAGATCGTCGGAGTTGGGACGGCGGTCCCCCAGCATGTAGACACCCTCTTCGTAGGAGTCCATCGTCACCGCTTCGTGGATCTCGTCCAGGCCGGTGAGGTCGTGGCCCATCCGGTCGCGCTTGGTCATCAGGTAGCGGATGTTCTCGGCGTTGGCGCGCACCGGCAGCGGCACGCGTTCGATGATGTGCAGCCCGTAGCCGTCCAGGCCGACGCGCTTGGCGGGGTTGTTGGTCAGCAGCCGCATCGACCGCACGCCGAGGTCGACGAGAATCTGTGCGCCGATGCCGTAGTCGCGGGCGTCGGCGGGCAGGCCCAGTTTGAGGTTGGCGTCCACGGTGTCGTCGCCGGCGTCCTGAAGCTGGTAGGCCTGCAGCTTGTGCATCAGACCGATGCCGCGGCCCTCGTGCCCGCGCATGTACAGCACCACGCCGCGGCCTTCGCGGGCCACCATCGCGAGCGCGGCGTCCAGCTGCGGACCGCAGTCGCAGCGGCGGGAGCCGAACACGTCACCGGTCAGGCACTCGGAGTGCACCCGCACCAGGACGTCGTGCCCGTCGCCGTGCGGCCCGGCGATGTCGCCGCTTGACCAGCGCGACGTGTTCGACGTCCTCATAGATGCTGGTGTAGCCGACCGCGCGGAACTCACCGTGCCTGGTCGGGATCCGCGCCTCGGCGATACGCTCGATGTGCTTCTCGTGCTTGCGCCGCCACTCGATCAGATCGGCGATCGAGATCAGCGCCAGACCGTGCTCGTCGGCGAAAACTCGCAGCTCATCGGTCTGCGCCATCGCGCCTTCGTCCTTCTGGCTGACGATCTCGCAGATCGCCCCGGCGGGCTGCAGACCCGCCAGCCGGGCCAGGTCGACGGCGGCCTCGGTGTGGCCGGGACGGCGCAGCACCCCACCGTCCTTCGCGCGCAACGGAACCACGTGGCCGGGCCGGGTGAAATCCTCGGCGACGCTGGTCGGGTCGGCGAGCAGCCGCATGGTCGTCGCGCGATCCGACGCCGAAATACCGGTTCCGACACCATTTTTCGCGTCGACCGTCACGGTGTAGGCGGTGCCGTGCTTGTCCTGGTTAACCGCATACATCGGCAGCAGCCCGAGCTTGTCGCAGATCGCACCGTCCAGCGGCACACACAGGTAGCCGGAGGTGTACCGCACCATGAACGCGACGAGCTCGGGGGTGGCCTTCTCGGCGGCGAAGATGAGATCGCCCTCGTTCTCGCGATCCTCATCGTCGATGACGACGACGGCCTTACCCGCGGCGATGTCGGCAACCGCCCGCTCAACGGAGTCCAGCCTCGTCATCACAATAGTATGAACCACCAACCCGCTGGTGTTATTGCCGCGCCCCTGAGCTGGGCCGATGCGGTTCTCAGAACACGCTGAACGGTGTCACCGGTCGGACACAGTGATCTCCGAACCCGTTGCCGTCGATGGTGACGGTGGACGTGTCTTCGTTCGGTCCGGCCAGCCCGCCGCTTCAGACCGGGGATTCGTCGTGAGACAGCAGCCGCTCGACGTAACTGGGCGGTGCTTTCTTCGCGGGTGCCGCCTTAGCGGGGTGGTCTTGGTCGTGATTGCCATCTGCCTCCCCTGCCAACGGTCCTCGCTGTTTGCTGCGTTACAAATATGACCTCTTCAGGCGAGGTATCACACTTCGCCGATAGGGAGCCCGGCTGTGAACTCAGTATGAACTCCCACACCCCGAGCACAATGCGCAAAAGACGTAAATCGCGTCTTGTGCGGTTTGCGCGCACAAGCGAGCCATATCGACTGCGAACACATAGCTTGTGGTCACCGGAACAAACCGGTGAATATCCGAAATGACAACGCAAACAGGAGAATTCAGATGACCGCCAACACCACCACCCCGACCCGTCGAGTGCCCGCCGGAGCAGTCGCGCAACATGACTGCGCGGATCGCGGCTGCCTGGCCGCGATGCTCGGGGTCGAGCTGGGTGACAACACTGCCAGCAACGCTGAGGAACGTTCCTCGTCGAGCTGGTGATGTACGCCGCAGAAGCGCGGGCAGGCAGGTGAATAACTATTGGGCGGCACCTTGGTCCCCTCACGCGGATCGAGGTGAATCGCTATGCAGGGCAACCGATCGAGACAAATACGGGCCGAGTGCTATTCGCGGTGCATCAGCCGCTCGACGTACTTGGCGATGATGTCGACTTCGAGGTTCACGTGGGTGCCGACGTCGGCGCGCCCGAGTGTCGTGAGCTCCAGCGTCGTCGGGATCAACGACACCTCGAACCAATCGTGTCCCAGGCCGGACACCGTGAGCGACACCCCGTCAACCGTGATCGAGCCCTTCTCGACGACGTAGCGGGACAACGCCATCGGCAGCGCGATCCGCACCACTTCCCAATTCTCCGACGGTGTGCGCGCAATCACATGACCGGTGCCGTCGACGTGCCCTTGGACGATGTGGCCGCCAAGCCTGCTGTTGACCGCGGCAGCGCGTTCCAGATTGACGTGGCTGCCGACGCGGACAGCCCGCAGACTCGACCGGTTCAGCGTCTCGCCCATGACGTCGGCGCTGAAAGCACCTTCGGGCAGCAGGTCGACAACCGTCAGGCACACCCCGTTCACCGCGATCGAGTCGCCGTGACGAGCATCGGTCGTGACGACGGGACCCCGGATCACCATCCGAGCCGAGTCCGCGAGGTCTTCTCTGTCGACGACTTCGCCCAGTTCTTCGACGATTCCGGTGAACACGCCGCCAGACTATTCCCCGGGTGGCTCCCATCCCACCCCCAGGGACTATCCAGACAGCCGCTTTTCGCCGAAGAACGTCGCAACCGGATTTCCGTTGAAGTTCGCGACCGGCACATAACCCTCGGACTCATACAGACGCTGCGCATTCGGCTGGAGCGGTCCGGTATCCAGTCGCGCGGTGTGGTAGCCCAGCCCGCGGGCAGCGTCCTCCAATGCGCGCAGGAGTGCGCGTGCGACGCCATGGCCGCGCGCTGCGGGCACGACGTACATGCGTTTGATCTCACATGCCCCGTCGGGCAGGCGCTTGATGCCGCCGCCGCACACCGCCTCCTCGCCGCGGTAGCCGACCAGAAACGTCCCGCCGGGCGGCCCCATCTCGGCGGGTCCGGCTGCCGGCATATCCGGCGACAGCAGATCCAACCCGTCGTAAAGCTCCCGGATCTCCTCGATCATCGCCGCCAGCAATGCGGCCGCCTCGCCATGTCCGGAGGAAACGTGCCGAAAGTCCAGTTCAGGGGCCATTATTCCGGTTATACCTGCTAGCTGGGCACAGCGTCCATATCGGCCCACCCTCTACGATGCAGTCATGCAGAAGCGCCTAGTTGCGATACTCGCCGTCCTCTTAGCCGCCATCCTCCTCATCGCAGGATGCTCCAAGTCGGACTCGGGTAAAGAGCTTCCCGACGGCGCGACGCTACTTCAGCAGTCCGCAGAGACCACCAAGAGCCAGACGAGCGTGCACCTGAAGCTGACGGTGCAGGGCGAGATCAAGGAACTGCCGATCGCATCGCTGGAGGCTGACCTGACCAATTCGCCTGCGGTCGCCGCGCAGGGCAAGGCCGACATCATCTTCCTCGGCCAGAAACTCCAGGGCGTCGACTTCATCGTTGTCGACGGCACCCTTTACGGCGCGATCACCGCCGGCGGCGCGTTCCAGGACTTCGGCCCGGCGGCCGACATCTACGACGTGGCGGCGATCCTCAGCCCGGACAAGGGTCTGGCCAACGTGCTGTCCAACTTCTCCGATCCCAAGTCCGACGGCCGCGAGACCATCAACGGCACCGACACCGTGCGCGTCGTCGGCAACGTCAGCGCCGACGCGGTCAACAAGATCGCGCCCCAGATCGCGGCCACCGGGCCGGTTGCGGGCACCGCGTGGATCACCGAGGACGACCACAAGCTCGTGCAGGCCAAGCTCGAGCCCACCCCGGGCAACAGCGTCACGATGACGCTGTCGGACTGGGGTAAGAGTGTGACCGTCAACAAGCCGGCGGTCTGATGGGCGATTCGCCCGTCGCCGTCCGGTCGGCGACATCGGGCCGGCGCGTCGCGATAAGCGCGGGCAGCCTGGCGGTACTGCTCGGCGCCCTCGACACCTACGTCGTGGTCACGATCATGACCGACATCATGCGCGACGTCGGCATCGGCATAAACCAGATCCAGCGGGTCACCCCGATCGTGACCGTATATCTACTCGGCTATATCGCCGCGATGCCGCTGCTGGGTCGGGCCTCTGACCGGTTTGGCCGAAAACTGTTGCTACAGGCCAGCCTTGCCGTTTTCACGGTCGGTTCGGTCGTCACCGCACTGTCCACCGATCTCGACATCCTCGTCGTTGGTCGCTTCATTCAGGGCACCGCCAGCGGTGCACTGCTACCGGTCACGCTGGCTCTCGCCGCCGATCTGTGGGCCAGCCGCAACCGTGCGGCGGTTCTCGGTGGCGTCGGCGCCGCGCAGGAACTCGGCAGCGTGCTCGGACCGATGTACGGCATCGCTCTGGTCGCGCTCTTCAGTCACTGGCAGTCGGTGTTCTGGGTCAACGTGCCGCTGGCCGTCATCGCGATGGTGATGATCCATTTCAGCCTGCCGTCACGGCAGAAGTCCGAGACCCCGCAGAAGGTCGACGTCGTCGGCGGTCTGCTGCTGGCGATCGCGCTCGGTCTTGCGACATGGGGGCTGTACAACCCGGCACCGGACGGCAAACACATCCTGCCTAGCCACGGCATCCCGCTGATCATCGGCGCGGCGGTCGCCGCGGTGGCGTTCTTCGTGTGGGAGCGCTTCGCCCGCACCCGGCTGATCGAGCCCGCCGGTGTGCGATTCCGCCCCTTCCTCGCAGCGCTGGGCGCCTCCCTGGTCGCCGGCGCGGCGCTGATGGTCACCCTGGTCAACGTCGAACTGTTCGGCCAGGGCGTGCTGGGGCAGGACCAGAATCACGCGGCGTTCCTGCTGCTGAGGTTCCTCATCGCGCTTCCGATCGGCGCCCTGCTTGGCGGCTGGATCGCCACCCGCATCGGCGATCGAATCGTCACCTTCGTGGGTCTGCTGATCGCAGCGGGCGGCTACTACCTGGTTTCTGGGTGGCCTGCCGATCTGCTGGCCGCGCGCCATAACCTCGGCTTCATCACACTGCCGATGCTCGACACCGACCTCGCGATCGCCGGCCTCGGCCTTGGCCTGGTGATCGCCCCGCTGACGTCGGCAACCCTGCGGGTCGTGCCTGCGGCCCAGCACGGCATCGCATCGGCGTTTGTCGTGGTGGCACGCATGATCGGCATGCTGATCGGCATCGCGGCGCTGAGCGCGTGGGGGCTCTACAAGTTCAACCAGTACCTGCAGGAACGGTTGGCCGCGCTGCCCGCTCCCGCCGCCGACTCCCCGATGGGCATTCTCGTCGCCCAGGGCGCACGCCTGAAGCGGGCGACCATCGAGGCGTACGTCATGCAGTACGGCGAGATCTTCACGATCACAGCGTGGGTCTGCGTGCTGGGCGCAGTTCTGGGCCTGCTGATCGCCGGCAGGCACGAGCACGCCGACGAACCCGAAGATGTCGGATTGTCGGCCGGTGACGCGTCGACGCAGGTCATCGATGCACCGACACAGCAGTTGTCTGGGCAGAACGCGGAGCAGACGGCCCGGATAACGCAACCGCCCGGCCGTCATCGGTCCGGCTAGCGAGGCGTCAGCAACGCTCGAGTCCGCGACCCATCAGGGTCGGCTCGCAAGGCTCCTCCGGCTCGTCGGAGCCGAGACCCCGAATCGCGTCACGGATCTTCGTCTTGAGGCCCAGCGGGTCCACTGGGCCAATGCTGAGCCAGTCCTGCAGCGCAGTCATGCTCGTTGTCCTTTGTTCGTGCTCACCAGCGCGCAACTCGTCGGTGAAAGCGCGACCTTCAAACCAGGCCACAGTGACCGGCTATGCCACGAGTCTACCGGCGTCAGCAACATGATTGACGGATTACCGCGCCGGGTACGCGATGTGAGTCCGACCACTCAAACGGGAGATGAACATGGCAACACGATTGGATAACAAGCGAATTGCCTTCCTGGTCGCACCCGAGGGCACCGAGCAAGTCGAACTCACCGAGCCCTGGAAGGCCGTCGAGCAAGCCGGTGGCACACCGGAATTGGTTTCCACGGAGGTGGGCAAGGTACAGGCCTTCAACCACCTCACCCCCGCCGACACGTTCGAGGCGGACAAGGCCGCCGACAGCACATCGTCGTCCGACTATGCGGCTCTTGTACTGCCGGGCGGGGTGGCCAATCCCGACTTCCTGCGCACCAACTCCGCGGCCGTCGAGTTCACGAAGGGCTTCTTCGACGACGGCAAACCCGTCGCGGTGATCTGTCACGGGCCGTGGACCCTGATCGAGGCCGACGTGGTGCGCGGCCGGAACATCACATCCTGGCCCAGCGTCAAGACCGACCTCGTCAACGCGGGCGCCAACTGGGTCGACGAGGAAGTCGTCACATGCTCGCGCGGACCCAACACGCTGGTGTCCAGCCGCAAGCCGGACGACCTGCCTGCGTTCTGCAAGACCCTGGTCGGGGTGTTCTCGCGGACAGCGACACCTAGCGAAACTCGACCCGGAACGCAGGCGGCATCGGTAAGTTCGCGGACATGCTGATGGCCGCGCTGCGCGACATGCAGTGGCGAAAACGGCGCTTCGTCATCGCGATTCTGTCCACCGCCATCATTTTCGCGATGACGCTCGTGCTCACCGGGCTCGCGAACGGGTTCCGAGTCGAGGCCGAACAGACCGTCGACTCGCTCGGTGTCGACCTGTTCATGGTCAAGGAGGGCGCATCCGGCCCGTTCGTCGGGGCGACGCCGTTCGCGCCCGTAGAGCTGCGACGCGTCGCCGGCGGCGCCAGGCGTGACGGCGGCGGCTCCCCTGGTGTACGCCGGTGGTACGGCCACCCTCGGCGACACGACGCGAAACGTCGACATCTTCGGCGCGCCCGAGAACGGTCCGGGCATGCCCCCGGTGTCGGAGGGACGGGCGCCGTCGACGCCCGATGAGGTCGCGGTGTCGAGCACGCTCGGCCGTGCTGTCGGCGATGAGATCGAAATCGCTTCGCGCACACTGCGCATCGTCGGCATCGTGGAGAACTCGACCGCGCTGGCCAACCTGCCCAACGTCTTCCTCACCACCGAAGGCGCACAGCGACTCGTGTACGGCGGCGGGTCGCTGGTCGCCTCGATCGGTGTTCGCGGCACCCTCGATCAGATACCGGCCGGCTATCACGCCATCGACCGCGACGGCGCCATCGCCGATCTGCTGCGCCCGTTGAAGGTCGCGGTGAATTCGATCACGATCGTGGCGATCATGCTGTGGATCGTCGCGGCGCTGGTTGTCGGATCGGTGATCTATCTCTCCGCGCTAGAGCGTCTACGAGACTTCGCGGTGTTCAAGGCGATTGGCGTTCGCACCCGCAACATCGCGGCCGGCCTGGCGATGCAGGCGGTGGTGATTGCGCTGCTTGCCGCACTTGTCGGCGCCGTGCTGTCGATGGCACTCGGACCCCTGTTCCCGATGAAGGTCATCGTCCCGGTGGAGGCCTTCGTGGCGCTGCCGGTGATCGCCGTCGTGATCGGCTTGATCGCCAGCGCTACGGGGTTACGGCGCGCGGTGTCCGTCGACCCCGCCGTCGCGTTCGGAGGTCCATGAGCGTGGGCGATCTCAGCATTCAGAACTTGGTGGTCGAGTACGCCAGCGGCGCGGAGACCGTCCGCCCGATCGACGGCCTCGACCTCGACGTGGCCGCGGGTTCACTGGTCATCCTGATGGGTCCCAGCGGCTGCGGGAAGACGACGCTGCTGTCCTGTCTCGGCGGGATCCTGCGACCCACCTCCGGGGCGATCAAGTTCGGCGATGTCGACGTCGCGTCGCTCGACGCCCAGCGAGCTCTCGCACATACCGTCGCGACACCGTGGGCATCGTGTTCCAGGCGTTCAACCTGGTGCCGAGCCTCACCGCGCTCGAGAACGTGATGGTGCCGCTGCTCGCGGCGGGCATGCCGCGCCGCGCGGCGCACAAGAAGGCGGGACAACTGCTGGCACGGGTCGGTCTGGAGGACCGGATGACCCACCGGCCGGGCGATCTGAGCGGTGGGCAGCAGCAGCGGGTGGCGGTCGCGCGGGCGATCGCGCTCGATCCGCCGCTCATCCTGGCCGACGAACCGACCGCGCACCTGGACTTCATCCAGGTCGAAGAGATACTGAAGCTGATCCGCGAGCTCGCCACCGGCGACCGGATGGTGGTCGTCGCGACCCACGACAGCCGGATCCTGCCGTTGGCCGATCGCGTCGTCGAGCTGGTGCGCGGACTTCGCATCGACCGACAGCGCCCCCGAGACGATGCAGGTTGGAGCGCCGGCGAGGTGCTGTTCGAGCAGGGCACGATGGGCGAGCTGATCTACGTCGTCTCCGAGGGCGAACTCGAGCTCGTCCGCGAGCTGGAGAGCGGCGGCGAGGAACTGCTCAAGGTCGCCACTGCCGGCGACTACTTCGGCGAGATCGGGCCGGTGTTCCATCTGCCGCGGTCGGCGACGGCGCGAGCGAGTCACCGATGCCACGGTCGTCGGCTACACCGTGCGCGCGTTCCGCGAGCGACTCGGCGTCGGCGGGGTGCGCGACCTCATCGAACACCGTCCGCTGCCGACGATCGGACTGAACCCTCTCGGGCCGCCTGCACCGTCGAGGGCGGTCATGCACACTGAAGCGCAGGCGCTCGCCGCCGAAGTGATCGACGCCATGAACTCCAGGCAGCTGGAGAAGATCCGCGACCTGGTCACCGACGACTTCGTCGACCACGGCTCGCCTGTGCCGCTGCCGCCCGGTCCCGACGGCTACATCGCGATCCTGACCTTCGTCACCACCGTGCTGCAGGTCCGCTACGAGGTCGACGACATCGTGTCTGCCGGCGACATCGGTGGCGATCCGCGCCACCGCGCACGGTGTCAACGACGTGTCGCCGCAGGGCATCGAGACGACCGGCAAGCCGTTCGCGATGAAGACCGCGCACTTCTTCCGCGCCCGCGACGGCCGCCTCTGCGAGCATTGGGGCATCCGCGACGAACTCGACGTCCTGTATCAGGTCGGCGCGCTGAACCCTCCGGTCAGCCCGGTACCAGACTGAGCAGCACGTCGGGTCCGATCGGCTCGATGCCGTCGAACCGCCAGCGCTGCGCGTGCGCGATCGACAGCACGCCGACGTCGTCGACGGCAGTGATCGGGCCCGCCCAACAGAATCGGCGCCACGTAGGCCAGAATCCGGTCGATCACTCCGGCCCGCAGAAACGCGCCGGCGAGTGTCGGTCCACCCTCGAGCAGCACGTCGGTGCGATCGGACAACGCCTTGATCACCTCGATGCGGATCGCGGGTGCGAATCACCATTGTCCGCGAGTCGTCGTTCAACACCTTTGCCTCCGAAGAGATTTCGCGCTCACCGACGACGACCCGCAGTGGCTGGCGCTCGGCGAGAGAACCGTCGGGGCAGCCGCGCCGTCAGCAGCGGGTCGTCGGTGAACACCGTGCCGGTGCCGACCACGATCGCGTCGGCGGCGGCGCGGCGGCGGTGCACGTCGGCCCGGGCAGCCTCGCTGGTGATCCACTGGCTGCTTCCGTCGGCGGCGGCGCTGCGGCCGTCGACGCTGGTGGCGAATTTCCATGTGACGTGCGGTAACCCGGTGCGCTGCTTGTGCAGCCACTCGCGCAGGGGCCCGCCGGCGACGGCGTCGGCCAGCACACCGCCGACGACCTCCACGCCGGCTTCGGCCAGCCGCGGCGGCTCCGCCCGCCGCGATCGGGTTCGGATCGACGACGGCATAGGCCACCGTCGAAACCCCGGATTCGACAAGCGCATCCACGCACGGCGGCGTGCGGCCATGGTGATTGCACGGTTCCAGAGTCACGACGGCGGTGCCGCCGATGGCGCGCTCCCCCGCCCTGCGCAGTGCGATCACCTCGGCGTGCGGACCCCCGGGCGGATCGGTTGCGCCGACGCCTGCGACCTCACCGTCGCGGTCCAGGATGACGGCTCCGACAGGCGGATTCGGATAGGTGCCGCCCTTGACCTTGTCGGCCTGTTCGACGGCCAACCGCATGGCGGCGTCGAGGTTCATAGCCGAAGGTGTTTGGATGCGGCGGCCGCCTGCCGACGAAGCGACTCCACGGCGGCGGCGGGATCGGCCGCGCTGTACACCGCCGAGCCCGCGACGAAGCAGTCGACGCCGGCGACGGCCGCCTCTTCGATGGTGTCCTCGTTGATGCCGCCGTCGATCTCGACCACGATCGTCAGCTCACCGGAGTCGACGAGGCGGCGCACGGTGCCCACCTTCGGCAGAACCTCGGAGATGAACTTCTGTCCGCCGAATCCGGGCTCGACCGACATGATCAGCACAGTGTCGAACTCGCGCAGGATCTCCAGATACGGCTCGATCGGCGTACCGGGCTTGACGGACAGGCCCGCCTTGGCGCCGGCCGCGCGGATGTCGCGGGCCACGCCGATCGGGTTGTCGGTGGCCTCGGCGTGGATGGTGACGTTGTAGGCGCCCGCCTCGGCGTACGGCGGCGCCCAGCGCTCCGGGTTGTCGATCATCAGGTGGCAGTCCATCGGGATGTCGGTCCGCTTGAGCAACGCCTCCACGACCGGCAATCCGATCGTGAGGTTGGGCACGAAGTGGTTGTCCATGACGTCGACGTGCAGCCAGTCGGCGCCGGTCACGGCGGCGGCCTCGTCACCCAGCTCGGCGAAGTCGGCGGCCAGAATCGACGGCGCGATGAGCGGTCCTGCCATGGGCACTATGGGCGTCACGCTTGCACTTTCGAGGGCCTGCGCCGCGAACATCGCATCGGTGCCGTGCCGATGTGGCCACAACTGCACGTAGGGACCGTCGCCCAAGTCGTCGACGGGCTCGAACAGCGGCCGGGTGTCCAGCGCGGTCACCGGATGGCGGCGCAGCGCGTCGGCCACGACGCCGACGGTCTCGGCCAGATGCGGCGAGCACGTCGCGTACAGCACCACCCCGCCCGGCCGGGTCAGCTCGGATCGCGGCGGCCAGCAGTTCGCGCTGCAGCTTGACCAGCTGCGGCACGTCGGCGGGCACCCGGCGCCAGCGGGCCTCCGGCCGGCGCCGCAGCGCACCCAGGCCGGTGCACGGCGCATCGACCAGCACCCGGTCGAACCCCGGCTCCAGACCCGAATCGCGGCCGTCGACCCGCAGCACGTCGACGGGCAGGCCGCGGGTGTTCTGCTCGACGAGCTCGGCACGCCGTTCGGTGGGTTCGATCGCGGTGACGCGGCCGGCACCGGCGAGCGCAGCGAGCAACGCCGTCTTGCCGCCGGGCCCGGCGCACAGGTCGAGCCAACGGCCGGTGTCAGGCCCGTCCAGCTCGGCCAGGGTCAGCGCGCGGGCCACCAGTTGGCTGCCCTCGTCCTGGACCAGCGCTTCACCGTCGCGAATCGGCTGCAAGCAGTCCGGGATCGCCGCCAGGCAGATACACGGCATAGGGCGAGTACCGGCCGACTGTCCCGTCGACGCGGTCGGCGAGTTCCTCGGCGGTCAGCACGCCGGGCCGGGCGGCCAGGTGCACCAGCGGCCGCTCGTCATCGCTGGCCAGCAAGGCGTCGAGTTCACCGGCTCCGGCGCCCAGCGCGTCGGCGAACGCCTGCGCGATCCAGCGGGGGTGGGAGTGCACGAACGCGGCATGTCCAACGGGATCGGCGCTCACGTCTGGCGCCAGCTCGCTCGACCCAGGACTGCTCGTCGCGCCGCGCGATGGTGCGCAGCACGCCGTTGACGAAACCCGCTCGCGCCGAATCGAATTCGATACCCGCCTGTTCGACGGTGGTGGAGACGGCGGCGTGTTGCTCGACGCGGGTGCGCAGCAACTGATAGGCACCCAGCCGCAGCAGGTCCAGCAGCACCGGGTCGATGTTCTCGGGCGGCCGCCCCGCCGCGGAGCTGATGACCGCGTCGAGGAGACCGCGCGTGCGGCATGTCCCATAGGTGAGTTCGGTGGCGAACGCGGCGTCGCGGCCGCTGATCCCCCGCTCGCGCAGCAGAGCAGGCAACGCGAGGTTCGCGTACGCGTCACGCTCTGCCACCGCGCGAAGGACATCGAACGCCGCCCGGCGCGCCGGGTCGAGCGGCTTGCGTCGCTGTGGACGCCTGTTGCTGGGCTTGGTCATTGGGCGCGTGCGGCTTCGTCGAGTCGGGCCCCGCGGGCCCAGTCGGCGGCGTTCATCGGCTTCTTTCCCTGCGGCTGGACGGTGCGCAACTGGACGGGCTGCGATCCGGTGCCCACGCGCACGCCGTCACGCGCGACTCGAATCGCGCCGGGCGCCAAGCCGTCGGCGGATTCGTCGACGACGACGGGGCCGAGTTTGACACGCAGTTCTCCGACCATGGTCCATGCGCCGGGATTAGGAGTGACCGCACGGATGCGTCGATCGACGACGTGGGCGGGCAGATCCCACCGCACCCGCGCCTCCTCGACGGTGATCTTGGGTGCGATGGAGACCCCGTCGGACGGCTGCGGGACGGGCGTGATCGACCCGTCGGCGATGCCGTCGAGGGTCGACTCGAGCAGCGCCGCTCCCGAGATCGACAGTCGCTCAAGGAGATCCCCCGCGGTGTCGATGGGTCGGACGTTCTCGGTGACCACGCCGTAGACCGGCCCGGAGTCCAGCGCCGGTTCGATCTGGAATGTGGTGGCGCCGGTGACGGTGTCGCCCGCGGCGATGGAAGCCTGCACCGGTGCCGCACCGCGCCAGGCCGGCAGCAGCGAGAAGTGAAGATTGACCCAGCCGTGTCCGGGTACCGCGAGCAGCCGCTCGGCCCAGCAGCGCACCATAGGCAACGACCGCGCAGCAGTCCGGTGCCAGCTCAGTCAGCTCGGCGATGAACTCGTCGGAGTTGGGCCTCGACGGCCGCAGCACCGGGATGTCGTGTTCGAGGGCGACCTGCGCGACCGGCGACGGCGACGGCTTACCGCGCCGGCCCGAGGCGGCATCCGGGCGGGTCAGCACGGCGACGACGTCGTGGCGCGGCGATTCGATCAGCCGGCGCAGCGAGGGCACCGCGGGCTCGGGGGTACCTGCGAAGACGAGACGCACCGCGTCAGTCTATGGACGCCTACCGCGGCGTCTGGTAGTACTCCCGCTCGCCCACCCCGGTCAGCGGCGCGACGAACATCCACGGGATGGTGCTGATCAGCCCGTTCAGGGTGGCCACCGCATCGTTGTAGTACTGGCGGGCGAATGCCAGCTTGTTCTCGGTATCGGCGAGATTGTCCTGGAGGTTCAGGAAGTTGTTCGACGAGTTGAGCTGCGGATAGTTCTGGCCGAGCGCCAGCAGCGGAGCCAGCGCGCTGTCGAGCTCCTTTTCAGCGGCACTGCGCTGCGCCACCGACTTGCCACTGGTGGCCGACGTCAATGCGGCACGCGCGTCGGTGACATGGTCGAGGATGCCCTTCTCGTGCACGGCGAAGGTCTGCACCGTATGCACCAGGCTCGGAATCAGCGACGCCCGCCGCGTCAACTCGACGTCGATGCCGCCGAGCGCCTCGGCGACGCGTACATCAGCGGACCGGATCTTGTTGTAGCCCAACACGAAACCGATCATTGCCAGCACGGCCAGCACCAGCACGATGATCAGCAGGGCCCTCACCATGATCCACCTCCTCCTCCGCCGCCGCCGCCGCCACCGCCACCGCCGCTGAATCCGCCACCACCGCTCGACCCGCCGCCGCTGCTACTCGACGATGACTGCGATGCGGTGTAGGCGCCGATCGACGACGACAACGCCGAGTCGAAGCTGTCGAAACTGTCGAAGCTCGAGCCGCACGGAGCCACCGGCCAGACCCCAGCTCGTTGACGACGACGAGTTGTACCAATCCGGTTGCGGCGCAGCCGTGCCCGTCGACGTTTGGTACTTCTTCGCCCACAGGGCCGCGGCGCCCGCGGCGACCGCGAACGGGACATAGGCACTGTAGAGATCCTCGGCGGGCGCCGAAGTCGAAACGTGACTCCGCCGAGTCGGTGGTCAGCATGCGGTGGAACCCGCCTGCACGCGACCATAATTCGCGGCCAGCCTCGGTCCGCCGGGTACCGACGCCGTCTCCCCACGACCGCACGGAGAACAAGAAGAACGCCGCGAACGGCAGTGCCCACATCGTGGTCGGGAAGCCCCAGCGGAAGACACCGAACAAGATCAGGATGAACGAGATCGCGTTGGCCGTGCGGACCCACAGTTCCTTCCTGCGCTTGACCATCAGCCCGTTGTCGAAGGCCCATTTCTCGACCGCCTTGGCCATATCGGTCTTGGCCTTGTTCAGCTTCTGGCCGGCTTTGACGGTCTTCTTCGCCTCGAACTGGGAATTCGGATTGGTCACCTTCAGCGCAGAACCGACCGCCCCGCTGACCGGGTCGACATGCGGCCCACGCCGCGTTCTCGGCGATACCGCGGATCCGCCACTGCTGGTCGCTGATCTGCTTCAGCTCGATCAGCCCGCGTTCGGCCAGGTAGAACAACGTCGCAGTCAGGGCGTTCTTGGGAACCGATCTCGGTGCGGATGTACTCCGTCTGCACCGGACCGAGGCCCGCTGGTGGCCCGTACTGCAGCGGGAACCCTGGTGACGGTTCGACAGTGGTGCGGTACCACAGGAATGCGCCGAGCCCGAACGCCGCGGTGAGCGCCGACGACCCACAGCACACCGGTCACCGACTGGCCGAGAATGCGGTCCCACGTGTACGGCCACGGCAACTCGGCCCGCGGCGGGGTCGGCACGTCGACGCCGGCGCGCACGGTGACAGGGGTGCGCGCGGCGAGGTGCTCCGCCGACAGCGATACGGTGTTGCCGCTGACGGTCAGGTCGCTGCAGGCCGCGCCGACGCCGTAGCCGACCGAGCACTGGGCGCGCGGGACGTCGGCCGGGCAGCGTGATCGTAGATGTCGGCACGTTGAATCCGGTTGTTCCATGCCTGTGCGATGACGTTCCAGAAGAACACCGATCGGCTGGTCGTCGGCGCTCGCCGGTCGACTGCGGCGAATCTGCTTGTTCGGCGCCGGTGGTTCCCGGATCGAGGACGCCGTCGATGGTGTAGCGGATCTCGAACACATGGGTGCCGGGGCCGAGGTACCTGTCGGGATCGCCGATCTTGGCCACCCTGAATCGCTCGCCGCTCTCCCAGAGCATCTGGTACGAGATCCACTTGCCGTCGAGAAGGATCGAGGTGACTTCCGGCACCTGCCGCACCCGTGGGCTGTTCTGGTTGGTGACAGTCCCAGTACTTGAAGATGCCGTGCCGGCCGCCGGGGAACTCGGCGGTGATCGTCTCCACCGCGTCGAGTCGGCCGTCCTTGTTGACGACGTAATCGGCCTTGTAATTCGCTGAACACCACCGGGTCTTCGGCATTGGCGGCGCGGATTGCCCGCCGCCGCTGAACACCAGCGGCCACAGCAGCCCAATGGCGATGAGCGCCAACGGAATCAGCCACGCGAACACCCGCCGCATGCCCACCTCCTGCTCCCGCCCGGGCTCTCGATGTCCGCATTACCCTATGTGCAACGGGTCGATTTGCACACGAACCGGCTGCTGATCGTGCCGCGCACTGAGCACGCCGGTGGCCCGGCGCAGCGCCGCCGCGAGCGCCAGTCCCCCGTCGCGGGGCACCCGGACCAGCATCCGGCTCACCGGGCTGCCCGCAGGTGTGCCCGGCGGTCGGCGGGCGCCAGGTGGCAGGTCGACGGGTCCGAGCAGCTGGGCGGCGTCGGGCAGCTGCGCGGTGTCGAGCAGCGCGCGCACCGCGTCGGGCGCGCCGTCGATGGCGGCCATGTGCACCGCGGGCGGCAGGCCGACCTCGGTGCGGGAGTCGAGCTCGGCGTCGGCATGGCCGACGGGATCCCAGCGGATCAGCGCCTGCACGGTGGGGATCGCAGACTCGGCGACCACCGCGACCACCCCGCCGTCGCCGCGGCGGCGCACCAGCGCCGCGGCGGCCATCCAGCGGCGCAGGGTGTCCTCGGAGGCGCGGAGATCCTGCCTGCCGAGCAGCGCCCAGCTGTCCAGGAGCAGCGCCGCGCCGTAGCCTCCCGCCGCAGCGGGCTCGGCACCGGGCGTCGCGACGACGACGGCCGGTTCCGCAGGCACCGCGGCCACCATCGCGTCGCCGCCCGACGTGATGACGGTGGTGCCGGGAAACGCCCGGCCGAGTTCCTCGGCGGTGCGCCGGGCGCCGACGACGACCGCACGCACCGCGTCCGAGCCGCAGCGTGCGCAACGCAGCGCCGGTTCGTCGCGGCCACACCAACGGCACACCGCGCCTGCGGCGTCGCGGTCGGGCAGCGACAGCGGGCCGGTGCAGTGCCTGCAGCGGGCGACGTTCCGGCAGCGCGCGCACGCCAGCGCGGGCACGTACCCGCGGCGGGGCACCTGAACCAGCACGGGCGACCCGGCTTCCAGCGCGGTGCGCGCGGCCTGCAGCGCCATCGACGGCAGCCGGGCGGTGCGCGCGGCGGGGTCACGCTCCTGCGCGTATCCGCTGTCCTCGAGTGCGACGACGCGCGGCGCGTGGTCCCGCACCACCGGACGGGGCGCCACCAGATCGTGGGCCCAGCGACTGCGCACCAGCGCCTGCGCCTCGGCGGTGCGGGCGTAGCCGCCGATCAGCGCGGCGCACCGCAGCTGATGCGCGCGCAGCATCGCCACCTCCCGGGCGTGCGGGTACGGCGAGCGGGGCTCGGAGAGGGTGTCGTCGCCGTCGTCCCACACCATCACCAGCCCGAGATCGGCGACCGGCGCGAACACCGCGCTGCGGGTGCCGATGACCAACCGGGCCGCACCGCGCAGCACCGACAGCCACCGGCGATAGCGCTGCGCGGGACCAAGTCCCGCAGACAGCGCCGCCACCCGAGACTCGTCGACGTGGCGTACCGCGGCCGCCTGCAGCGCGTCGACGTCGCGTTGATCGGGCACGATCGCCAGCACGCCGCGTCCGGCGTTCACCGTCACCGCCGCGGCCTCGGCGAGCCGGTCGGCCCACTGCTCTCCGGGCAGCGCCTGCCACACCGCGCGGGCGGCGCGGCCCTCGCGCAGCGCGGCCAGGTACTGCTCGCCTCGGCCGTAGGCGGCCCAGGCGGCGGTGTCGACGGGCCTGGCGAACGAACGGCGCCGGCTCGGGCGGCGTCTGCTTCTCGACGTTCGCGTGCCGCGGCGGAACGGCCAGCCGCAGCACGTCGGCGCGGGTGCCCGCGTAGCGCGCCGCGACCGCATCGGCCAGCCGGCGCACGTCGGGGGTCAGCACCGGCTCGGCCGACACCACCCGGTCCAGCCAGCCGAGCTTGCCGACATGGTCTGTGTCCGAACGTCTTTCGAGGACGAATGCGTCGACCAGCCGACCGTGGAACCGCACCCGCACCCGCACGCCGGGCTGGGCGTCGTCGGATTGCTCCGCGGACACCAGATAGTCGAATTCGCGGTCCAGGTGCGGCACCGACAGCATCGGCAGCACGCGCGCGATCGGCTCGTGCTCGGCCTGCTGCCGGGTTGCGCCCGGCCGAGCCGGGCCATCGACTCGTCACCTAAGCAGATGTAGCAGACGGCTCAGACGTGCGGCCGAAGAAGAACCCGGCGGTGATCAGCAGCAGCGACGCCGCGTACGCCCACCAGATCGGCACCGCCAGCGCCTCTGCGTTCGTCGGCGCCAGCACGAACTTGCCGATGCCGATCATCGCGTCGGACACCGCGAAGCACACCGCGCCCAGCGCCGTCCACGGCGTCGGCAGCCGGGCCATCAGCGCGGCGCACACCATCGCGCCGAGCACCGCGATGTACAGCGTGACCGGCACCGCCATCCCCTCGGCGATCAGCCGCGGCCAGAACCACACCAGCAGCGCGACGCAGGCCACGACGGTGACCGCCGCGGCCGCCAGCCGAGGCGCCGAACGGGCGGCCAGCGGAAGCAGCGCGGCCAGAAAGCACAGATGCGCCACCAGGAAGGCGCCGAGCCCCAGCACGAACGACGGCTCCCACCACGGCATCGCCAGCAGAAAGTCGCCCGCCGCCGAGAACAGCAGCGCGGCGAGCAGCCAGCGGCGTTCCCGCGCGATCGGATGCGTCAGCGCGGCGACGGCGAGCAGCACCGCCGTCAGCGCCTTGACCGCGGGCTGCAGCGCGAACTGGCCGGTGAGCTCGGCGCCCGACGGCAGCCGCAGCGCCGTCACGAGGAGAAATAGCCCGTAGCAGGCGCCGACGACCGCGGCCGCCACCCACAGAAGCCTGGTTCGCGGGTGTGCGTACCGTGTCCCCATGTCTGTCGCTGGGGAGAAGCCGGCCGTCGACGCCATTCTGCAGAAGGTACTGGAGGCCGTGCCGTTTCAGTTGACAACCGACGGAGGCGTCGAGGCGGCGCGGCAGCGGTTCCGCGACCTGCCCCGCCGCGAGGTCCATCCCGAGGTGCTGCAGCTGAGGACCGCACCATCGACGGGCCGGCGCGGGCCGATTCCGATCCGGGTGTACCGGCCGCCGACGGACGGCGAGGCCGACGCCGCCGGTGGTGGTGTTCATCCACGGCGGCGGCTGGTCGGTCGGCGACCTCGACACCTACGACGGCACCGCCCGCGGCCACGCGGTCGGGGCGGACGCGGTCGTGGTGTCGGTGGACTACCGGCTGGCGCCCGAACATCCCTACCCTGCCGCCGTCGAAGATGCCTGGGCCGCAACGCAATGGGTGGCCGAGCACGCCGGCGAGCTGGGCGCCGACCCCGACCGGCTGGCCGTCGCGGGCGACTCGGCGGGCGGCAACCTGGCGGCGGTGGTGGCGCAGCTGGCCCGCGACGCGGGCGGACCGCCGATTCGTGTTCCAGCTGTTGTGGTACCCGGCGACGACGTGGGACACCTCGCTGCCGTCGTTCACGGAGAACGCGAACGCACCGATCCTCGACGCCGACGCGGTGCAAGGGCTTCTCCCGCTGGTACGCCGGCGATCTGGACCTGTCGGACATGCCCGCGACGCTGGCGCCGGCCGCGCGCCGAGAACCTGTCCGGGCTGCCGCCGGCCTACATCGCCGTCGCGGGCCACGACCCGCTGCGCGACGACGGCGTCGCGCTACGCCGAACTGCTCGCCGCCGCGGGAGTGCCCGTCGAGCTGCACAACGCCGAGACGCTCGTGCACGGCTATCTCGGCTACGCGGGTGTGGTGCCCGCCGCGACCGAGGCGACGGAACGGGGACTGTCCGCGCTGCGACGCGCGTTACACCCCACATGAGCGCCGGAACTCCGTGGCGCTCCTCGAATCCGAAGGGGAAGCCATGGCCACCGAGAAAGTCATCCTTGTCACCGGCGCATCAAGCGGGTTCGGCGCGCTGATGGTCCGCGCGCTCGCCGACGCGAAACACCTTGTGTACGCGGGCATGCGCGACATCGACGGGCGCAACGCCGAGTCGGCGCAGGCGGCCCGTGCGTACGCCGACAAGCACGGCGTCGAGCTTCGGCCCGTCGAACTGGATGTCTCCGAACAGGTTTCGGTCGACAGTGCGGTCGGTTCGGTGATCGATGAGACCGGCCGCATCGACGTGATCGTCCACAACGCGGGCCACATGGTGCTCGGACCCGCGGAGGCGTTCACCCCCGAGCAGGTGGCGTCGGTGTACGACACGAATGTGCTGTCCACCCAGCGCGTCAACCGGGCGGTGCTGCCCCACATGCGGGCGCAGCGCGACGGGCTCGTCATCTGGATCGGGTCGTCGAGTTCTCGGGGTGGCACACCGCCCTACCTCGGGCCGTACTTCGCGGCCAAGGCGGCCGAGGACGCGCTCGCGGTCAGTTACGCGGCCGAGCTCACCCGGTTCGGCATCGAGACCACGATCGTCGTGCCCGGCTCGTTCACCTCCGGCACGAATCACTTCGCCAACGCCGGCCATGCCGCCGACACCGATGTCGCGACGGCCTATGAGGAGCAGTACGCGGGCCTGATGGATGACGTCGGCAAGAAGCTGGCCGAGATGGCGCCCGACGATGCCGACCCCGGCGAGGTGGCCACGGAGGTCGTGCGGGTGGTGGGTCTGCCCAAGGGCAAGCGGCCCTTCCGGGTGTACGTCGACCCTGCCGATGACGGCGCCGAGGATGTCTTCCGTGTCGGCGACCGCGTCCGGCAATGGTTCTATCAGCGGGTCGGGCTGTCCGACCTGTTGACCGTCGGCGGGTAGACGAAGGTCAACCGGCTCCCGCATACACGCCCGGCACGCACAACAGTCGGGGGCAGTCGACGTATGCCCCGGTGATCGGGTAGAACTCGATGCAACGTTGGGAGGCCCTATGACAGTGCCCGATCGCGAGACCGTCATCGTCGGCGCGGGATTCTCCGGTATCGGCGCGGCGATCAAGCTCGACAAGGCCGGACTGGGTGACTACCTGGTGATCGAGGCCGGCGAGGGTCCCGGCGGGACCTGGTACTGGAACACCTATCCCGGTATCGCCGTTGATATCCCGTCGTTCTCCTATCAGTTCTCGTTCGAGAAGAGCCCGAACTGGACCCGCACCTACGCGCATGGTCGCGAACTGAAGGCCTACGCCGAGCACTGCGTCGACAAATACGGCCTGCGCCCGAAGATCCGGTTCAACACCAGGGTGCTCGGCGCGGTCTTCGACGACACCGAGAACCTGTGGCGCATCGACCTCGACAACGGCGACAGCGTCACGGCCCGGTTCCTGGTCAACGCCAGCGGCGTGCTGATCACCCCCAAGCTGCCCGACATCGACGGTGTCGACTCCTTCGCGGGCCTGACGATGCACACGGCTCGGTGGGACCACGAGCAGGATCTGACCGGAAAACGCGTCGCGATCATCGGGACGGGCGCCTCCGCGGTGCAGGTCATCCCCGAGATCGCGCCAATTGTCGAGCAGCTCACCGTCTTTCAGCGCACACCCATCTGGTGCTTCCCCAAGCTGGACGTGCCCATTTCACCGAGGACACGACGGTTGATGCGACTGCCAGGCGGCCATGCGGTGCAGCGGTTGCTCAGCCAGGCCTACGTCGAACTCACGTTCACGCTGCCCGCGCAGTACTTCACCGTCAACCCGATGACAAAGGGGACGGACCGAGTGGGTAAGTCCTACCTACGCAAGCAGGTTGACGATCCGGAGGTCCGCGACAAACTCACCCCGCGATACGCCCCCGGCTGCAAGCGGCCCGGCTTCCACAACACCTATCTGTCGACGTTCAACCGCGACAACGTGGAGCTGGTCACGGAGCCGATCGACAAGATCACCGGTTCAGGTGTGGCGACGGCCGATGGTGAGACCCGCGATGTGGACGTGCTCATCCTGGCGACCGGGTTCAAGGTGATGGACACCGACAACGTACCGACCTATCCGCTCACCGGATCGAACGGCCAGACCTGGAGTCAGCACTGGAACGAGAATCGACTGCAGTCCTACGAAGGCGTCAGCGTGCCCGGCTTCCCGAACTTCTTCATGGTGTTCGGCCCGTACGGCTACGTCGGAAACTCGTACTTCGCACTCATCGAGACCCAGACCCACCACATCGTGCGGTGTCTGAAGCAGGCTCGACGCAAGCACGCCAGTCGCGTCGAGGTGAAGCAGGAGGCCAACGACCGCTACTTCGCCGAGATGATGCGCAAGCGGCACCGGCAGATCTTCTGGCAGGACACCTGCCAGTTGGCCAACAGTTATTACTTCGACAAGAACGGCGACGTGCCGTTGCGGCCGGCCAGCACGCTCGAGACGTACTGGCGCAGCCGGCGCTACCCGCTCGACGACTATTCGTTCAGTTCCTAGTCGTTGCGCCGGGTCGGTTAGCCGATCGGCTCGGGCATCGGCACCGTTCGATATTCAACCTCGATGACGTCCTCGGTGGCGGGATCGGTCAGCGCAACCTTCCAGGTGTCCGCAAACTGGTTGACACCCTTGCGCATTGAGATCGTCCCGGACATCAAAACGGTGCCAGGGTGCGCGTCACCACGCTCGGTGAGCACGTCGAGCCAGTACTTGGGCGCGAGGAGATCGGCGAGCGTGCCTTGCTGGATCAGCTCGATGGTGTCGCCGTGGCCCACCCACGCTTGGAGCGCGATGTCGTCGAGTCGGTCGGCGATGTCTGACAGCCGCCATGCCTTGGTACCGAGGACATCGGGTGCCGCGTTCTTGCTCCACGCGACGCTGTGCACCTCGAGGTCGCGATCGGTGTGGTCACACGCGGCGGTGAGCAGGACGTCGCTGTCGGTGATGATCAGCGCCCACTCGGCTTCCCCGGAGGTCCGACCGTGCTGTACGTAGACGCGATCGGTCTGCTGGGCCAGATATGGCGAGATCGGGTAGAGCGCGGGGGTGGTCGGTGGGCGCGGGTACGCCAAGGGCTTCCAGCTCGGCGATGTGCGATGCGACCTCGGCCTGGTCGCGTCCGGCGTAGCCGGCGTTGAGCAGCGCGGTGACATCTACCGACTCAGTGGAGCCGTCGGGCAGGGTGAAGCTGAGTTGCGACACGGTGACCTCCTATAACGCCGTGGACAACGCTGGTCCTGGCGGGTTGTGGGTGAAAAATCTCAGAAAATCTGCCTCGAGGGCTTGCGTATATGACATGTATACATGAAGTATATATGCTGCACAACACATTGAGGGTATGCCAGCGATCGAGGCCACACCTCGGTTGCCGACCTCGACCGACCAATCAGCAGCCGACGACACGAGGAGCGCCATGACCAACCACGAAGCGCGGGACGGTACTCATCGCCCCGCGCACCAACCCGGACTCGTCAAGGCGTTCGCGGCCAGCCTCACCGGAACCGCCCTCGAGTGGTACGACTTCGCGATCTACTCGGCGTCCGCGGCACTGGTCTTCCCGCATGGTCTTCTTCCCCTAGAAGGATCCGCTCACCGGAACGCTTCTTGCGTTTTCGACGTATGCCGTCGGCTATGTCGCACGACCCATCGGCGGGTTCGTGTTCGGCCGTCTCGGCGACATCGTGGGACGCAAGAAACTTCTGATCATGACGCTCATGCTGATCGGTTTCACGACCTTCGCGATCGGCTTGATCCCCAGCCACGCGTCGATCGGAGTCTTCGCGCCGATCATCCTCGTCACAATGCGGTTCGCCCAGGGCGTCGCGGTCGGCGGCGAGTGGGGCGGTGCCGTCCTGCTGTCCAGTGAGTACGGCGACCCACGTCGGCGCGGGTTCTGGGCGTCGGCCGCGCAAATCGGGCCGCCGGCAGGCAACCTGCTCGCCAACGGCGTGCTGGCACTGCTGACCGTGTCGATGACCGATGCCCAGTTCGAGAGTTGGGGTTGGCGGATCGCATTCCTGGCATCTGCCGTTCTGGTCGGCTTCGGGTTGTGGATCCGGCTCGCACTCGAGGACACCCCGATCTTCAAGGCCCTGCAGGAGTCGGGTGAACGTCCAGACGCCCCGGTCACCAACGTCTTTCGAACGCAGAAGCGCCCGCTCATCGCCGCGATAATGTCGCGAATCGGTCCGGACATCCTGTACGCGCTGTTCACCGTGTTCACCATCACGTACGGCACCCAGCACCTCGACCTGGAACGCAATCAGGTGCTCGTCGCGATCATGATCGGCTCCGCGTTCCAGCTGATCGGAATCCCGCTTGCCGGGGCGATATCGGACCGCATCAACCGGCGCCTCCTGTACGGCGTCTCCGCGGTGTGCGGCCTCGTCTGGACGGTGATCTTCTTCATGACGATCAGCAACGGGTCGTACTTGATGGTCGTCGTCGGCATCACGATCGGCCTGGTGTTCCACTCCTTCATGTACGGACCGCAGGCCGCCTTCATCACCGAACAGTTCGACATTCACCTGCGGTCGACGGGTTCCTCTCTCGCCTACACCATCGCGGGTGTGTTCGGTGGTGCGATGGCCCCGCTGATCTTCACCTGGCTGCTGAGCCAGTTCGACAGCTGGGTGCCGCTGGCCTGCTACATCGGCGTGGCCATGGCTGTCACCATTGCCGGCCTCGTCCTCGGTCGTGACCCGGATGACTCCGAGGACGAGCACTACATCGAGATGGCCGAATCACTCACGCCCGCAACAGGATCTGCAAAGTAATGTCGAGGTGTTCGTCGATCTTGGCTTCCGCCATGGCCACGTCGCCGCTCTCCAGCGCGTCGACGATGGCCCGGTGTTCGGCACACACCGGACGCTGCCGATTCGGCGACGCGAATACCGCTGCGAGGCCGATCCGCGACAGCCGGGACCGCAGCCCGGTGTACGTCGTGGCCAGCAGCTCGCTATTGGCGGCGTCGATGAGCGTCTGATGGAAACGACCATCCAGCGCGATGAATGTCTTGGCCGTCGTCTCGTCGGCCGAGTCCACCAGGGCCTCCTGCTCGGCGAGGAGGGTGCGCATCTCGGCGACCGGCGCATTGCCCGCGGTCAGCACCCGCTCCGCCGCATGCCGCTCGAGCACACCACGCAGGTCCATCAGCTCCGCGATCTGCCGGCCCGACAGCGCGGGTACCCGCGCCCCGCGCTTCGGCACCATCTCCACCAATCCCTCGGCCTGCAACAGCAACAGCGCCTCGCGCACCGGGGTACGCGATACCCCGATCTGCGCCGCGAGTTCCTGCTCGTTGAGGAACGACCCGGTGGTCGTCGGCAACGTAAGAACCTGATCGACGATGAAGGCGTACGCCCTCTGTCGCCCTGACGAGGCGCCTGCGCCGTTTGTCTGCATACATTCTGTATACCTCACCCGCTGCACGAAGCGATACATGGAGACATCACGATGACGATTCGAATAGCTCTCGCCCAGGTGACCAGCACCGATGACGCCGACGAGAATCTGGCCACGATCGATGACTACACCAGCCGCGCGGCGGCCGACGGTGCTCGGTTCGTGGTGTTCCCGGAGGCCATGATGCGGTGTTTCGGCGGTGCTTCGCTCCGCGAGATCGCGGAACCGCTCGACGGCCCCTGGGCAAACGCCGTGCGCGCCATCGCCGAGCGGGCCGACGTCACCGTCGCAACCGGGATGTTCACCCCTACCGACGACGGTCGGGTCCGCAACACACTGCTGGTGACCGGCGGCGGAGTCGACGCGCACTACGACAAGATCCACCTGTTCGACGCATTCGGATTCGCCGAGTCTGATTCCGTGTCGCCCGGTCAGGAGCCCGCTGGTCATCGATATTGCAGGTGTCCGTGTCGGTTTCGCGATCTGTTACGACCTGCGGTTCCCGGGGCTATTCCAAAAGATGGCCGACAACGGTGCACAACTCCACGTCGTCTCGGCGTCGTGGGGCGCGGGCCCCGGCAAGGTCGACCACTGGGAACTCCTCGCCCGTGCCCGCGCTCTCGACACCACGACCTTTGTCGCGGCGTGCGACCAGGCATCGCCCGCTGACTATCGCGGTTCCGCCCCGCGGGGTGTCGGCCACAGCCTCGTCGCGGCACCGGACGGAGGCGTGCTCGGATCGCTGGGCGCCGAACCCGACTTGCTGATCGTCGACCTCGAGCTCGACACGGTAGACGCCGTACGCCGATCGCTTCCGGTACTCGCGAATCGGCGGATCTGAGGGCGGGCCGACTCCTCAGCGGGGCTCGTTCCTCGCCCCGCAGTCGTCGTCAGACCGTATTTGTCGCGTCCGACTCCTCAGCGGGGCTCGTTCCTCGCCCCGCAGTCGTCGTCAGACCGAAGCCTTCAGCTCCTCGACCTTGTTGAGCTGCTCCCACGGCAGGTCGATGTCGGTGCGGCCGAAGTGGCCGTATGCGGCGGTCTGCGCATAGATCGGCCGCAGCAGGTCCAGGTCGCGGACGATCGCGCCGGGCCGCAGGTCGAAGACCGAGGTGATGGCCTTCTCGATGCGGGCCGGGTCGACCGTCTCGCTGCCGAACGTCTCCACGAAGAGGCCAACGGGAGCGGCCTTGCCGATCGCGTAGGCCACCTGGACCTCGACGCGCTCCGCCAAACCCGCGGCGACCACGTTCTTTGCCACCCAGCGCATCGCGTACGCGGCCGAACGGTCGACTTTGGACGGATCCTTGCCGGAGAACGCCCCGCCGCCGTGACGCGCCCACCCGCCGTAGGTGTCGACGATGATCTTGCGGCCGGTCAGGCCGGCGTCGCCCATCGGGCCGCCGAGCACGAACTTGCCGGTCGGATTGACCAGCAGCCGGAAGTCGGAGGTGTCCATGGTGTCGTGCGCCGAGGTCCGCCAGCACGGTGTTGACGACCTTCTCGCGGATGTCGGGAGTGAGCGTGCTCTCCAGGTCGATACCGGCGGCATGCTGGGTCGACAGCACGACGGTGTCCAGACGCACGGGCGTGGTGCCGTCGTACTGGACGGTGACCTGGGTCTTGCCGTCCGGGCGCAGGTAGTCCAGCACCCCGTTCTTGCGGACCTCGGTCAGCCGACGGGCGAGGCGGTGCGCCAGGGCGATGGGCAGCGGCATCAGTTCCGGGGTGTCCTTGATGGCGTAGCCGAACATCAGGCCCTGGTCGCCGGCGCCCTGCAGCGTCCAGCGGATCGCCCGCGCCTTCGACGCGGGTCTCGTGGGCGGTGTCGACGCCCTGGGCGATATCGGGCGACTGCGCGCCGATGCCGATGTTCACGCCGCACGGTCAGCGCCGTCGAAGCCCTTTTCCGACGAGTCGTAGCCGATGTCGAGGATGCGCGCGCGCACCGTGTTGGTGATGTCGGCGAAGGCCTCCTTGGCCGTCGTGGTGACCTCACCGACGACGTGCACCTGCCCGGTGGTGACCAACGTCTCCACCGCGACGCGCGATTTGGGATCGTCCGCGAGCAACGCGTCGAGCACCGAGTCGCTGATGGCGTCGCAGATCTTGTCGGGGTGGCCCTCGGTTACCGACTCGCTGGTAAACAGCCGAGCTTCGCTCACGGTCTGATCCTTTCCGAAACTTAGTTAGTCGAATTATATGTCGTCTCGATGTCGCCGCCAAAGCGGCTCCATGCCTCTCTGTCGCCGCCGGAGCGGCTCCGTGCCCTGTTGCACCCAAGCGGCTACACCCGGTGCGCGCAACCCTTACGCGCAGCTGGATGCGTGATTTGAGTTACCCACTGCCGCTCTGCAGGAAGGCCACGATCGCGTCAACGATACGGCTGGCCATCTGGGTCTTCGAACCGTGCTCCAACGCGGACTCCGTGCCGTCGGCGGCCAGCAGCCATCCGTCGTTGTTGTCCACTTCGAACGCCCGATTCTCGCCGACGGCATTGACGACGAGCAAATCGCATCCCTTGCGCTGCAGTTTGGCCCGCGCGTGGAAGAGCACATCGCCGTTGGCGTCGCCGGTCTCCGCGGCGAACCCGACGATCGCCCGCATGTTGGGCAGCTGACCGTCGGCGCGGCCGCGAACGGTGCCCGCGAGCACGTCGTCGGTGCGGGTGAGTTCGATGACAGGCGCTGCGGCGTTGGGATCGCCGGACTTCTTGATCTTGCTGGTCTGGAAATGCGTCGGCCGGAAGTCGGCGACCGCGGCGGCCATCACCAGCACGTGCGCGTCGGGGGCGTGCTTGGAGACGGCGTCCTTGAGTTGCGCGGCGGAGCCGATGTGGACGACCTCGACGCCGGCGGGGTCGATGAGGCCGGCGGTATTGCCCGCGATCAGCGTGACGTCGGCGCCGCGCTGGGCCATCACCCGGGCCATCGCGTAGCCCTGCTTGCCGGAGCTGCGGTTGCCGATGAATCGCACCGGATCGATGGGCTCGCGGGTGCCGCCCGCGGTGACCAGCACCTTCACGCCGGCCAGGTCGTAGGGCAGCGCGTCGCCACGGTCCAGCAGCAGCTGCGCCAGCGTGGTGATCTCCTCGGCTTCGGGCAGCCGGCCCGCTCCGCTGTCCGCGCCGGTGAGCCGTCCCGACGCGGGCTCCAGGACGACGGCGCCGCGGCGGCGCAGCGTGGCGACGTTGTCGACGGTGGCCGGGTGGAACCACATCTCGGTGTGCATCGCGGGCGCGAACAGCACCGGACATCGCGCGGTCAGCAGCGTGGCGGTCAGCAGGTCGTCGGCGCGGCCGGCGACCGCACGCGCCAGCAGGTCGGCGGTGGCCGGAGCGACGACGACGAGGTCGGCCTCCTGGCCGATGCGGACGTGCGGCACCTCGTGCACGTCGTCCCAGACGCCGGTGTGGACCGGGTTGCCGGACAGCGCCTCGAACGTCGCGGCGCCGACGAACCGCAGCGCGGACTCGGTCGGGACGACGCGGACGGAATGGCCGGCCTCGGTGAGCTGACGGACAACGGTGGCCGCCTTGTAGGCGGCGATGCCACCGGCGACGCCGACGATGATCCGCTTTTGCTCGCTCATTTCAGCTCTTCGCCCGAGGGGCTCATCGCGCCGCGCCTTCTCCCGCTACTCGCCTTCGGTGTGCTCGAGCAGGTCTTCGTGGATCTCGCGCAGCGCGATCGACAGCGGCTTCTCCTGCAGGCCGGGCTCGACCAGCGGGCCGACGTATTCGAGGATGCCGTCGCCGAGCTGGTTGTAGTAATCGTTGATCTGGCGTGCGCGCTTGGCGGCGTAGATCACCAGCGCGTACTTGCTCGACGCGCGGTCCAGCAGCTCGTCGATAGGCGGGTTGGTGATGCCCAGCGGCGTGTCGTAGGCGCTGGCGCCGGACGTGTCGATGTCGTCCACAGCGGTCAGCTGCGGGTCGGCGTGGGGGGTGCTCACGTAGAGGTTCTCCTGGCGGTTTCGCGTGAATGCGTTGGTAGCTCATGGGCCGGAGCAGATGATGTCCGGCACTCGGGTCAGTCGCGGCCCACCAGCAAGGATACCAATTCAGTGCAGGCAGACTCCAAATCGCTGTTCACGACGACCTCGTCGAAGTCGCCCTGAGCGGCCAGTTCGGCCCGCGCGGTGTCCAGACGGCGGGCCATCACCTCGGGACTTTCGGTGCCCCGGCCCGACAGCCGGCTCTCCAATTCGGCCCAGCTGGGCGGCGCGAGGAAGACCGACATGGCCTCCGGCATGGATTTCTTGACGGCCCGCGCGCCGGCCAGATCCACCTCGATCAGGACCGGCTGACCGGCCTCGGTGGCGTCGCGGATGGGCTCGGCAGGGGTGCCGGAGCGGTGCAGGCCACCGTGGATTTCCGCCCATTCGAGCAGGGCTCCGTCATCGATCAGTTGCTGAAACCGCTCGGCGGTCACGAACGAATAGTCGACGCCGTCCACCTCGCCCGGACGCGGCGCCCTGGTGGTGACGGACACGCTGAAGTGCAGGTCGGGAACGCGGTCACGCAGGCAGCGGACAACGGTCGATTTCCCGACGGCAGAGGGGCCGGACAGCACGATCACCCGCCCGGCCCCCCGGCCGGCGCTCAAACTTGTGCGCCTAGGTCTGGTCGAACTTTTCCAGCAGGGCCTTGCGCTGACGATCGCCCAGGCCGCGCAGGCGGCGGGTCGGGGCGATCTCGAGTTCGGTCATGATCTCCTGCGCCTTGACCTTGCCGACCTTGGGCAATGCCTCCAGAAGCGCAGAAACCTTCATCTTGCCGAAGACCTCGTTGGTCTCGGCGTCCTTGAGCACCTGCTTGAGGTTGGTGCCGCCGCGCTTGAGCCGGTCTTTGAGCTCGGCACGCGCTCGACGTGCGGCAGCAGCCTTCTCCAACGCTGCCGCGCGCTGTTCGTCGGTCAACTGGGGAAGGGCCACGGGTTCCTCCGTCTCTCACCATCATTGTTTTGTCTCGGCTGATGCAGAACAGCCAGCGACGACGACCGTACCCACGCAGCCTGACGAAAGCGAACCCCACCCCCTGGTTACGGCGTCAAAAGCCCAGCGTGCAAGGCGGTGGCCCGGCGGCGTCGCGACAGTCGCAATTGGCTCAGGATCTGTGGCTTCCGGCGACCAGAGAGCGGAACTGCCTGCATATCAACGGTTTTCGCGAAGTGTGGCCTGGGTCACTGATGTCGTCCCGCCGATGTCCTGGGCGCTCGGGGTCACCCGCGGCGAGCCTGGAGAATAAATTTTGCCTGGTCATGACGTTTCGGGCGTGTCGCAGTGCATCGGATGACAAGCGCCAGCGTCAATTTCGACCTCCGCGCATCAGATGAATTCAAATTTGACCCTTGGCGGATGGTTCGGTCCAACTACAGTGCGTAGTAGACGCTCCTGGAGGTGCCGATGAGACGGATGTTTCAGGCGTTTCTGGTGTTGTTCGGCTTCATTGTCATCGGTATTTCGCTGGCGCACCTGACCCCTTCTTCATCGCGATGCTCGTGGTCGAGTTGGCGCTGCCGCCCCTGATCGTGCTGGCGGCCAGAAAAGTTGAAGAGCGCGCGTAACGCACCACCGCAAATACGATCTCCCCGAGGAGGTCGCGTTCGGTGGTGGTACGCAAGGGTCGGTGGATCGCCGTCGTGCTCGCGCTGTTCGTCTGCGGCCTGCTGTTCAGTGTCGCGAGCCCGGCATGGGCCTGCGGCTGCGGTGCCTACGTTCCCGACCATCCGGGCGCCGCCGTCGCCGACGAGCGCGCGCTGATCACGTGGGACGGCACGACCGAGGACATCCTGATGTCCTTTGGGGTGACGGGAAGTTCGGACAAGGCGGCATGGGTGATGCCAGTGCCGTCGGCCGCGCGCGTAACGCTCGGTGAGGCCGAGGTGTTCGACGAACTTCGCCGGCTCACCGCTCCGCGCGTCGAGTAGCGCGAGTCGTGGTGGCCGACGTTCACCTGGCTGATGGCTGGCGCGGCCGCGCCGGATACGGCGGGTGCTCCGCGTGGTGCGCCGGTCGACGTGCTCAGCAATCAGCGGATCGGCCCATTCGATGTCACCCGGCTGGCCGCAGACGATCCGACGGCGTTGGCAACATGGTTGTCGGACAAGGGCTTTCCGCACCCTGATGGTCTGGACCGGAACCTTGCCCCATACGTCGCAGACGGTTGGGAGGTCGTCGCGATCCAACTCGTACCCGCCGAGCAGGGCGAATCGCTGACCGGAGACCTGCAGCCATTGCGACTGTCCTTCGCCACCGACAGCCTCGTGTACCCGATGCGCCTGTCCCGCTCGGCGACGATGCCGCAGTTCGTCGACCTGTATGTGCTGGCGGACCATCGAATGGACCCGACGGCGACGCCGGTGGCGGGTGTGCAACCGTCCCTGGCGTTCGCCGGCCGCGTCGAGAAGGCCGACGTCTCGGCTGCCTTGGCGCCCTATGTCGGCGATGGGGCGTTCCTGACCCGCTGGACCGACCACATCTTCGACCCCGCCGCCATCGACGGCGACTACGTGTTCGCACCCGCCTCCACAGACTCCGCCTACCAGCAAGTCATCTATCGCACACGCAACCGCGGCGACATCACCGGACTGCTCCTTCTCGCGGCGGTCGTCGCGGGCGGCGTCGTGGTCGCCGTGCGCTGGGCCGCGGGTCACCCGACGCTAGCGTTTGATCTCGACGAGCAGCACCCACGCGTTCGCTGTTGCAGACGCGAAACCCGTTGCAACAGCAGCGGTTATCCAGTACAAGCCGCCGCCGCGCGTGAACCACAACGAGATGGCCGCGACCATCAACAGCAGCGCGGGGATGAGCAGCAGCACCATCGAGGTCAGCGCGCGTGACGGGTGCAGGCCGCCACGTTGTCTCCTCATACCGGCGAACACCAAGGCCGCCGTCGCAATGCCCACGACGGCGATCTCGACCGATAACGCGCGAGGGTGCTGCCCCGGCGTTGCCAGGAAGATCGCTGTGAGCAGGATGGCCACCGTCACGGCCAGCGTGGCGGCGGCGCGAGCCGGAACACCGTGATATTCGAGCACTTCGGACAAGTTGAGGGACAGCCCGACGAAGAGCAAGCCGGCGAGCGCGGCCGCTCCCCCGGCCACCGTATTGGCGAAATCCGTCCACGCCGCGATGTCGTATGCGTTCACGCTAGATACGCCACGGCGTCTCGCATCTTCTCCGCGGCGGCACGCAGCGCGGCCACGTCGGGTCCGGCGCGCAGCACCTCCCGCGACACCGCGGGCAGCAGTTGGCCGGGTTTGGCCCCGCCGAGACCGCCGAGCGCTTCGGGACGTCCACCTTGGGCACCCACCCCAGGAACGAGGACCGGACCCGCGAGTGCGCTCACGTCGGGCGGGTCCGACAACGTGGCGCCGACGACGACCCCGATCGAACCTGGCGCTTCCCGGTTCCGCTCCGCGGCGGCGTCCACGATCGACTGCGCGACGGTCCGTCCGCCGGTGTCGGCCCGCTGCACGGCAGCGCCTTCCGGATTGGACGTGGCCGCCAGCACGAAGACGCCGCGGCCGCGGGCCGCTGCGACGTCGAGCAGCGGCTGCAGAGACCCGAAGCCCAGATACGGAGACGCGGTCACGGCGTCGGTCGCCAGCGGCGAATCTCCCGCCCAGGCCTCGGCGTAGGCGGCCATGGTCGAGCCGATGTCACCGCGCTTGGCGTCGGCCAGCACCAGCACCCCTTCGCCTCGCAGCGCACCGATAAGGCCTTCGAGCACCGCATAACCCGCGGCACCGTACGACTCGAAGAAGGCCACCTGCGGCTTGACGATCGCGAAGCCGGCGAACGCCTCTACGCAGATGTCGCAGAAGCTGCGCAGCCCCTCGACACCGACCGGCAGATCCCATGCTCGCAACAACTCGGGATGCGGGTCGATGCCCGGACACAGCGGCCCGCGGCGGGACACCGCGTCGGCAAGGCGGGAACCGAAACCGGTCACGGCCCCAGCACGCTGTGCAGCTCTTGAAGCGACATCACGCCGATGTCACCGCGGATTCCTGCCTCGATGCCCTGAACCGCTGCGGAGGCGCCCTGCACGGTCGTCACGCACGGGATGTTCATCGAGACTGCGGCCGAGCGGATCTCGTAGCCGTCGATGCGCGGGCCCGAGTTGCCGTACGGGGTGTTGATCACCATGTCCACTTCGCCGGACCTGATCAAGTCCACGGCCGTGGCGGCGGGCCTGCCCTCTCCAGGCGGCTGGAAGTGTTTGCGCACCTCGTCGCAGGGAATGCCGTTGCGCCGCAACATCTCTGCGGTGCCCTCGGTCGCCAACACGCGAAACCCCAGGTCCGCGAGCCGCTTGACCGGGAACACCAGCGACCGCTTGTCACGGTTGGCCACCGAGACGAAGACGGTGCCCTCGGCGGGCAGCGAGCCGTACGCGGCGGTCTGACTCTTGGCGAAGGCGCTGCCGAAGTCGTGGGCGATGCCCATCACCTCGCCGGTGGACTTCATCTCGGGACCCAGCAGGGAGTCGATCTGCGCGCCATCCGACCTGCGGAACCGATTGAAGGGCAGAACGGCTTCCTTCACCGCGACCGGCGCGTTGCGCGCAGTCGTCGCCCCGTCACCCGTCCGCACCAGCACACCTTCGTCACGCAACTGGGCAATGGTGGCGCCCAACATGACTCGCGCACAGGCCTTGGCCAGCGGGACAGCGGTGGCTTTCGATACGAACGGCACCGTACGGCTGGCCCGGGGATTGGCCTCCAATACGTAGAGCACGTCGTCCTTCAACGCGTACTGAACATTGAGCAACCCGACCACGCCGATGCCGTGGGCGATTGCCTCGGTCGCATGCCGAACGGATTCGATGTCACTGCGGCCCAACGTCACCGGAGGCAGCGCACACGCGGAGTCGCCGGAGTGAATCCCCGCCTCCTCGATGTGCTCCATTATGCCGCCGATGTAGACCTCGGTGCCGTCGCACAGCGCGTCGACGTCGATCTCGATGGCGTCTTCGAGGAAGCGGTCAACGAGCACGGGATGTTCGGGCGAGAGTTCGGTGGCGCGGGTGATGTAGCCCTCCAGGGTCTCGTCGTCGTAGACGATCTCCATGCCCCGACCGCCGAGCACGTAGGAGGGCCGCACCAGCACCGGGTAGCCGATGTCGGCGGCGATGCGGCGGGCCTGGTCGAAGCTGGTCGCGGTGCCGAACCGCGGAGCAGGCAGGCCCGCGATGTTCAGCACCTCCCCGAACGCGCCCCGATCCTCGGCAAGGTCGATGGCCTTGGGGCTGGTGCCGACGATCGGCACGCCGGCCTTCTCGAGGCGCTCGGCCAGGCTCAGCGGGGTCTGGCCGCCGAGCTGCACGATGACGCCGGTGACGCCGGGTCCGCCTGCGCCGGAGGCCTGTTCGGCGTAGTACACCTCCAACACGTCCTCGAACGTCAGCGGCTCGAAGTACAGCCGGTCGGCGGTGTCGTAGTCGGTGGACACCGTCTCCGGGTTGCAGTTGACCATCACCGTCTCGAAGCCGGCCTGACTCAACGTGGTGGCGGCGTGCACGCAGCTGTAGTCGAACTCGATGCCCTGCCCGATGCGGTTGGGGCCGGAACCCAGGATCAGCACCTTGGGCTTCTCGGTCTGCGGTGCGACCTCGGTTTCGGCGGCCGGGTCGAGTTCGTAGGTGCTGTAGTGATACGGCGTCTTGGCCTCGAACTCGGCCGCGCAGGTGTCGACCGTCTTGTAGACCGGATGGATGCCCAGGCGGCTGCGGAGGGCCCGCACGCCGACCTCGCCCGCCAATTCCGGTCGCAGCGCGGCGATCTGGCGATCGGACAGGCCGTGGTACTTGCTACGCCGCAGCAGGTGCTCGTCGAGCACCGGTGCATCGAGCACTTCGCCGCGCAGCGCGACGAGTCCGGCGATCTGCTCGACGAACCACGGATCGACGCCGGAGGCCGCGGCCACCTGTTCGACGGAGGCGCCGAGTCGCAGCGCCAGTTCCATGTCGTAGAGCCGTCCGTCGGTCGGCGTCCTGAGAGCCTCCAGCAGTTCGTCGACGGAGAGGTCGGGGTCGGGTCCGGTCCAGAATCCGGCGCGGCCGGTCTCCAGCGAGCGCATCACCTTGCCGAGCGCCTCGATGAAGTTGCGGCCCAACGACATCGCCTCACCGACGGATTTCATCGTCGTCGTCAACGTGGCGTCGGCGCCGGGGAACTTCTCGAAGGCGAACCGCGGCGCCTTGACCACCACGTAGTCCAGAGTCGGCTCGAAGCAGGCCGGGGTTTCCTTGGTGATGTCGTTGACGATCTCGTCGAGGGTGTAGCCGATGGCGAGCTTGGCGGCGATCTTGGCGATCGGGAAGCCGGTGGCCTTGGATGCCAGCGCACTCGAGCGCGACACCCGCGGATTCATCTCGATGACGATGAGGCGGCCGTCGGCGGGGTTCGACCGCGAACTGGATGTTGCAGCCGCCGGTGTCGACGCCGACCTCACGCAGGATCGCGATGCCGAGGTCGCGCATCGTCTGGTATTCGCGGTCGGTCAGCGTCATCGCCGGCGCGACGGTGACCGAGTCGCCGGTGTGCACGCCCATCGGGTCGACGTTCTCGATCGAGCACACCACCACCACGTTGTCGTGGCTGATCGCGCATCAGCTCGAGCTCGAATTCCTTCCATCCGAAGATGGATTCCTCGATCAGCACGTTGGCGCTCGGCGACGCGGCCAGTCCGTCGCCGGCCATCCGGTCGACGTCCTCGGCGGAGTACGCCATGCCCGAGCCCAGCCCGCCCATCGTGAAGGACGGCCGTACCACCACCGGCAGACCGAGTTCTTCGACGGTTTCGCGGACCTCGTCCATCGTGAAGCAGACCCGCGACTTGGCGGATTCGCCGCCGACCTTGGCGACGATGTCCTTGAACCGCTGTCGGTCCTCACCACGCTGGATCGCCTCGAAGTCGGCTCCGATCATTTCGACGCCGTACTTCTCCAGCACGCCGTTCTCGTACAGGGCGACCGCGGTGTTCAGCGCGGTCTGCCCACCGAGGGTGGCCAGCACCGCGTCGATCTTGTTGCCGCGCTCGGCTTGTTGGGCGAAGATCTTCTCGACGAACGCTGCAGTGATCGGCTCGACGTAGGTGTGGTCGGCGTACTCCGGGTCGGTCATGATCGTCGCCGGATTCGAGTTGACGAGGCTGACCTGAAGGCCCTCGGCGCGCAGCACGCGGCAGGCCTGCGTCCCCGAGTAGTCGAACTCGCAGGCCTGGCCGATGACGATCGGCCCCGAGCCGATCACCAGCACGTGGTTCAGGTCGGTCCGCCGCGGCATCTAGCGGTTCACCCCCGCCATCAGGTCCACGAACTGGTCGAACAGGTAGTTCGCATCGTGCGGGCCTGCTGCGGCCTCGGGATGGTATTGCACCGAAAATGCCTTCCCGTCAACGAGTTTGATGCCTTCGACGACGCCGTCGTTCGCGCAGGTATGGCTGACGATCGCGGTGCCGAACGGGGTGTCGAACGTCTCGCCCGCCTCACCCTCGAGCGCGAATCCGTGGTTCTGCGCTGTCACGGCCACCCGACCGGTGGCGTGGTCCATCACCGGCACGTTGATGCCGCGGTGCCCGAACACCATCTTGTAGGTCGACCGCCCCAGCGCCCTGCCGAGGATCTGGTTGCCGAAGCAGATGCCGAACAGCGGGATCCCCGCATCCAGCACCTCTCGCGTCACTCCGACGATGTGGTCGGCGGTGGCGGGGTCACCGGGCCCGTTGGACAGAAACACTCCATCCGGCTTCAGGTCGGCGATCTGCTCGAAGGTCACCGTCGACGGCAGCACGTGGCTTCGGATGCCGCGACTGGCGAAGTTTCGCGGCGTGTTGGTCTTGATGCCGAGATCGATCGCGGCGACGTTGAAGCGTTGCGGCCCATCGGGTTCCACGACATATGTCGAGTCGGTGCTGACCTCGCCGGCCAGATTCGCGCCCAGCATCGACGGCTGGCTGCGCACGCGGGCGAGCAGCTCGTCGGCGTGCGCGAGGGCATCGCCGGAGAACACCCCGGCCTTCATCGAACCGAGGCTGCGCAGATGGCGCACCACGGCGCGGGTGTCGATGCCCGCGATGCCGACGATCCCCTGCCGGACCAGTTCCTCGTCGAGTGTGCCGGTAGCCCGCCAGTTGGATGCCCGCGGCGACGGGTCGCGCACGGCGTACCCCGCCACCCAGATCTTGTCGCCGCGGCTTTCGGCGTCTTCGTGGTTCCAGCCGGTGTTGCCGATCTGCGGTGCCGTGGCCACCACGATCTGTCCGTGGTAGCTCGGGTCGGTCAGGGTCTCCTGATAACCCGACATGCCGGTGGAGAACACCGCCTCGCCAAGGGTCTCACCGATCGCCCCGAACTCGGTACCCGTGAAGATGCGCCCGTCGTCGAGGACAAGGACCGCCTTACTCATGCCTCGGGCCCTCATACGACCTCCAGCCACGGCGCGTAGTCGGCACGGTTGTCGGCGCGGAACCCCGTGTCGATTTCGGTGCCCGACGGCAGTCGCCACCTGATGGCAAGGATCCCGTCGTGAGTGAGGGCCTTGCCCGCGATTCCACGTTCGGTGCGGATCGCGGTGATCGAATCGTCGGGGATCCAGATCGGACCTGCGCCGGTGCGCTGCAACATGATTCCCTCGGGGTATCGGGTCAGCACGGCCTTGTTGTGGAAGCCGAGATCGCTCGCGGCCACTCGGTCGTTCCAGTTCGGGACCAGCGTGCTGCCGACGTACAGCCCCTTCGTCGCGGGAATGAGCGCAGGCCCGACGGTGTCCGGCATCGATGGCAGCTTGCCGATCAGTTCGGCCTGCCGCTCGACGCGCCTGCGCCATCCCCGCATCATCGCCTGGATGACAATCGCGATCACCACAGCCACCACCGCGGCCATGATCAACGACGCAACGAGCGTCCCGGTATTCATGCGGGGCTCTTCCCATCGCGCGCAGTGACCTTGCCGCGCAGCATGGTCAGGGTCACCGTCGCGGGCAGCTCCATCGACTCGTAGGGCGTGTTATCGGAGCGGCTCGCCAGCGCCGAACCCTCCACGGTCCAGGTGGCGTCGGGATCGACGACGGTCAGGTTGGCCGGCTCGCCGATGTCCAGCGGGCGGCCCTGGTCGGGCAGTCCGACGATGCGGGCCGGGTTTTCGCTCATCACCCGCGCAACGTCCCGCCAGGCCAGCACGCCCGGCCGCACCATCGTGTCGACGACGACGGACAGTGCGGTCTGCAGGCCGAGCATGCCGGGGCGAGCCTGGGCGAATTCGCAGAACTTCTCGTGCTCGGCGTGGGGTGCGTGGTCGGTGGCGACACAGTCGATGACACCGTCGGCAAGGGCCTGGCGCAGCGCCTCGACGTCGGTGTCCTCACGCAGCGGCGGGTTGACCCGATTGCGGCCGTCGTAGGTGGCCAGCCGCCCGTCGTCGAGCATCAGGTGGTGGGGCGTCACCTCGGCGGTGATCGAAATCCCTTGCTCCTTGGCCCATCTGACGATCTCTACCGTTCCCGCGGTCGACGCATGGCAGATGTGCACCCGCGCTCCGGCGTCGCGCGCCAGCAGCGCGTCGCGGGCGACGATGGATTCCTCGGCGGCCCGCGGCCAGCCGGCCAGGCCGAGTCGCGCGGCGTTGGGTCCTTCGTGGGCGACGGCGCCGACAGTGAGTCGCGGCTCTTCGGCGTGCTGCGCGATGAGGACGCCCAGGCCCGTCGCGTATTCCAGCGCACGGCGCATGATCAGTGGGTCGTGCACGCAGATGCCGTCGTCGGAGAACATGCGCACCTGCCCCGCGCCGGCGGCCATCATGCCCATCTCGGTGAGTTGCGCCCCGGCCAGTCCCATCGTCACCGCGCCGACGGGATGGACGTCGACCAGGCCGACCTGCTGGCCCCGGTGCCACACATGGTCGGTGACGACCGGGCTGTCGGCGACGGGGTTGGTGTTGGCCATCGCGAACACCGCGGTGTAGCCACCCAACGCCGCTGCGGCCGAACCGGTTTCGATGTCCTCGGCATATTCCCGGCCGGGCTCGCGCAAGTGGGTGTGCAGGTCGACGAAGCCGGGCAGCAGGACCTGGCCGGTGGCGTCGAAGACGTCGGCGTCGTCGGGGATGGCGAGGTCGGCCCCGATATCGGTGATCTGCCCGTCGCTCACCAGCACGTCGACGCGGTCGCCCTCGCCGTAGAGCCGCACGCCGCGGATCAAGGTGCTCATGCGCTGATCGCCTCCCGTTCGGCTCCTACCAGCAGATGGAACAGCACCGCCATGCGGACATGCACACCGTTGGATACCTGTTGCAGAACAGCCGATTGCGATGAGTCGGCAACCGAGAAGGAAATCTCCATGCCCCGCACCATCGGGCCGGGATGCAGCACGACCGCATTGCCGGGAAGCAGCGCCTGCCGCTTCTCGGACAGACCGTAGAGCACCGAGTACTCCCGTGCGGAGGGGAAGAAGCCACCGTTCATCCGCTCGGCCTGGACGCGAAGCATCAGAACGGCGTCGGCAAGAGGCAGTTCCGCATCGATGTCATGAGAGACGGTGACCGGCCAGTCGGCAAGCCCGACGGGCAACAAGGTCGGCGGCGCGACAAGGACCACTTCGGCACCCAGGGTGTGCAGAAGCAACACATTGGAGCGCGCGACCCTGCTGTGAAGGACGTCGCCGACGATGACCACCCGCTTGCCCTCGATGCTGCCCAGCCGCTGGCGGATGGTCAGCGCATCCAGCAGGGCCTGGGTCGGGTGTTCGTGGGTGCCGTCGCCGGCGTTGATCACCGCCGGTCCGCCGTCCTCGGCGGCGGTCCACTCGGCGAGCTGCTGGGCGGCGCCCGAGGCGGGATGCCGGATGATCAGGGCGTCGGCGCCCGCGGCGCGCAGGGTCAGCGCGGTGTCGCGCAGTGATTCACCCTTGGAGACAGAGGATCCCGAAGCGCTGACGTTGATGACGTCGGCGCTCATCCACTTGCCCGCGACTTCGAACGACACCCGGGTGCGGGTGGAGTTCTCGTAGAACATCGTGATGATCGTGCGGCCCCGCAGGGTCGGCAGCTTCTTGACCTCGCGGCCGAGCAGCGCCTGGCTGAATCGGTCCGCGTCGTCGAGGATCGCGGTGGCCTCATCGCGGGACAGGTCTGCGGCGGAGAGTAGGTGCTTCATCGTGCTGGCCCCCCGTGAGGTGCGATCCAGATGCCCTCGACTTCATCGTCTTCCGTGAGGCGCACCTTGACGTTCTCGTTGCGAGAGGTGGGCACGTTCTTTCCGACGTAATCGGCGCGCAGCGGGAGCTCGCGGTGTCCGCGGTCGACGAGGACCGCCAGCTGCACGGCCTTCGGTCGGCCGATGTCGCGAAGGGCGTCGAGCGCCGAGCGGACCGAGCGTCCGGTGTAGAGGACGTCGTCGATGAGGACGACGAGGGCGCCGTCGATGCCGCCCGCGGGAATCGAGGTGTCCTCGAGGGGACGGGGCGGTTTGGAGTCGAGGTCGTCGCGGTAGAGGGTGATGTCCAGGGCACCGCGGGGAACGGTGATGTCCGCGAACTCCTTGATCTTGTCCGCGAGCCGAGCGGCGATCGTGACGCCGCGGGTCGGGATGCCGAGGAGGATTACGCGCGGTGCGTCGGGACCGTCGAGCGCGGTTTTTTCGATGATCTCGTGAGCGATGCGGGAGATGGTCCGGCCCACGTCGGCTGCGGACATCAACTCCCGGTCGGTGCCAGGCAGTGCTCATGAACTAACCCTGACCTCCTTCTCCGCCTCTCGGGACGGATCGTTAAAGGATGTCGAAACTGCGCGAGAGCCTAGCACCGCGGGCCACGGGGCCGCCAGCGACACCGAGGGCGTCCAGCAGGCTCGAGCTGCCCTCGGCCACTGCGACGCTTCGCCTTGGCGAGTCGGCGAAGTACACGGTGCCCGTCGGGGCCCACCCTCATACCCCCGAACTCGGGCTTGTGAAGTAGCCGAGCACGCTGTTGGTGGCGGTATCGACGACCTCGACTGCTTCCGTAGCTAAGGCACATAGGTGCGTGCTGTCCAGGCCGATCGGCAACGTCCATGCCCTGGCCGCAGCGGCGATGGCCCGATCGCTCGTTAAAGGTGGGACTCAGCGGGTTGGTGTCGATCACCGCCACATATTTGGAAGACGAAGGGCTCACGATTGCGTAGACCCGTGTGGCGTCGGACTCGGCCGCGACAGCCGCACTGCACCCGACGAACCATAAGAGCCGTCGGCGCTTGCGACATCGATGGATCCGGTTTCGGCCAGCGTGTCAGCGTTGAACACCGTGACCAGGGATCGACGAGTAGTAAGCCTCGCCGAATGCCCCGTAAAGCAGGCTTCCGCTTCGCGCGACCACGATGTGTACAAGAGCCCGTCGACGGTGGCGGCGACTCATGGTGCCCGTGTCGATCACCGACCGAGCTGGAATTGCCGCCTTCGGGTGCCGTATCCGTGACGTGACTAGCCCGCTTGCCGTCCGGGCTGATCGCCGGTCGTATGCCCGCCGGGAAGCTTTCGTAGGAGCCGGCCCCCAAGTTGGGGACGTTGATGCCAGTCACGGCTTCGTTCGGTGTTGGTATCGATCACCGACCCGGTGTCGTAGTCGGCGATATAGATGCGTCCGTCGTCCGGTGAGCCACCATGTTCCATCCTGTGGTGTTGAGCCGGGATCGTCTTCGACGACCTGCTTGGAGACATTGTCGATCACCGATATCGTGCGGTTGCCCGAATTGAGCACATAGGTATGGCTGCCGTTAACCGCCAACACGGTCGGTCTTGGCGCCCACGGTGATCGCTGTCAAGGACGCCGCGATTGAGGACGGTGTTGAAACACCACTGAAACCGACCGCACGACGCCGTCGGCTGTATCGGTGGCATACACCTTGCCGTTGAGGTCAATTGCCAAGAAGTGCGTGCCGTTCTCGGGTGCAGCGTCGAGCGTCACGGTGCGCGCGACAGTGTTGGTGCTGGTGTCGATCACGGTCATCGTGTCGTCGCTGTTCACAACGTACAAGCTGCCTTCCCGATTCAGTGCGAGCGCGGTTGGCTGCGCCCCGACGGTCACGGTGGCCACCACCGTCGGCGTAGTCGATTCATATTGATCACCGACACCGTGCATTTAGATTGCCGACGTAAACGCGTGTGCCGGCCGTATTCACAGTGACTGCAGTCGGATTCGTGCCCACCGGCACTGTCGCAATTACAGCCCTGGACGGAGCATCGATCACCGATACCGAATTGCTGCCCTTGTTCGCGACATACACACGCCGACCGTCATCGCTGATGGCCGACCCCGTCGGAATCATCCGATGGACGTCGTCCAGACCACCTCCTGCACAGGCATCGATCACCGAAACGGGGTTTGCTTCCCGAATTCGTGAGCATAGACCGTCGACAGATCGGGCTCGCAATGTCCCACGGCTGGTTACCAACCAGGATCGTTTCCACACGTTAATTGTACGTGTTGATGACCGCGACTAGTTACCAGTACGGTTGGTCACGTAGCCGAACGTTCCTTGATAGCCCGGATCTCTGTTGATCGTCGCGATGGATGTTGGCGCGCCGCCGATCTGCAGCGTGGTGACCCACGCATTCGTATTGGTGTCGATCACAGACACAGTGCCTGTGCCCGGGTTGACGACGAATGCGTAATTGCCTGCTCAATGCGATGTCGGCGGCTCCTGTGCCGACTGGCGTCGCCGTCGGGCGTTGACGTCAGCTTCGCCGGCAGGAGCGGCACGGTCACTACCTTCGCCGTTGTGGCCTTGCATCGCTGACCGTCACTATGAACGAGTCGGTATCCGGGCCCGTGGCCTGGTCGGCGGCAAGCCGAGCAGACTGCGTTGGCGTGTAGGCGTACAGCCCGTTGTTCGGGTTGAACGCCAGCGTGCCGTGCGCGGGCACGCCAACCATTGTGTAGCCCATGGGTCTCCATCGGTGTCGACTGACGCTGATCGATCCAGCTAACCGCAGCCGTTGCCCGGTCAGCTGGCCCCACTGCCGTTGCGGGGAATACGCAGTCGGCGCCATTTGAGTTGACTGACGCGAACGTCGACCGACGTGGTCATGATCGACGTGTCGGCGCTGTCGGAATCGTTGACCGGCGTCACCGTTACACTGACCGTGGCGGTGTTGAGCGCTGGCGAGTCCCGCCGCGTCCTTCACGCGATAGCTAAACGACGCTGGCCCACTGTAATTCGCCGTCGGCGTGAACGTCACCGTCCCATTGCCATTGAGCGCCACCGTGCCGTTCGTGGCCCCAGACACCGAATGCACGCTCAACACACCACCATCGGGGTCGGTGTCATTGCCCACCAACTCCCCCGCACTGAACGTGCGCGCCGTGTCTTCAGCCACGGTCGCACTATCAGCCACCGCGGTCGGCGCACGATTCACCGGCGTCACCGTCACATTGACCTTCGCGGTGTTGGCGCTGGCAAGTCCCGCCGAGTCCTTCACCCGATAGCTAAATGACGCCGGGCCACTGTAGTTCGCCGTCGGGGTGAACGTCACCGTCCCATTGGAATTGAGCACCACCACCCCGTTCGGTGGCCCCTGACACCGAATGCACCTTCAGCACACACCATCGGGGTCGGTGTCATTGCCTACCAACTCCGCCGCGCTGAACGTCCGCGCCGTATTCGCCGACGTGGTCGCACTGTCGGCCACCGCGGTCGGCGCATCATTGACCGGCGTCACCGTCACGCTGACCGTGGCGGTGTTGACGCTGGCGAGTCCCGCCGCGTCCTTCACCCGATAGGTAAACGACGCCGGCCCACTGTAATTCGCCGTCGGAGTGAACGTCACCGTCCCATTGGAATTGAGCACCACCGCCCCGCCGGACACCGCACTCACCGAGTGCACGCTCAACGCAGACCGTTCCGGATCAGTGTCGTTGCCCACCAACGTTGCCGCGGTGAACGTCCGCGCGGTGTCCTCAGTCACGGTCGCACTGTCAGCGACCGCGGTCGGCGCATCATTGACCGGCGTCACCGTCACACTGACCGTCGCGGTGTTGCTGCTGACAAGCCCCGCCGCGTCTTTGACCCGATACTTGAACGACGCTGACCCGCTGAAATTCGCGGTCGGAGTGAACGTCACCGACCCATTGCCATTGAGCACCACCGCGCCATTGGTGGCCCCAGACACCGACGCCACGCTCAACACATCGCCATTGGGATCGGTGTCATTGCCCACCAACTCGAAGCACTGAACGTGCGCACCGTGTCCTCAGCCGTCGTGGCACTATCGGCCACCGCGGTCGGCGCACGATTCACCGGTGCCGCCGCAGCTTTCAACATCGGCTGTCCCGCATCCACCTTCAGTGCCGCGACCGCCGGGTCGGCAGCCGACATCACTCGCTGCTCACCCACATCGTCGTCATCGGTCAGCCGCCGCAACGCCGCGAACAGCGCCCACCCGATCGGCGATTCCGGGCTGTCGGTGGGACCACCTGACGCCGACGGGCCCAGCCCCAACCACGACAACACCGCCGTGGTCATCGTCTGCATAGGCACGCGCGCAGGTGTCGCCGTGGGTTTGGCCGGCGCAGCAGACACCACCGCCACCGTGGCCGACGACGCTATCGGCGTCGACAGCCTGGGCTTTGGCCTCGGCGGCATTGGGTTTCACGGCACCGCCGATGTCCGCAAGATTCGGTTCAGATCCGGACCGGGTTCCCGACGACCCGTTCGGGCTCGAATCCGCTTGCGTCGATGCCCGCGCCTTGACCTCAGCCCGCTGCAAAGCGGGTTGCCGCTGTAAATCGCCCCGCTCTTGCGCTTCACCGAAGGCCGCTCCGAATCCGAGCTCACTTCTTCGCCGAGCTCCTCCGCGATCCCCTCCTCGGGCCCTGTCTCTTCGCTGCCCTGCGTCTCGCCTTCCCCGGCCGCGCCGTCCACGCCGGCCGCGCCGCCGCGTCGACACCGGAAGCATCGGCGCCGGACGCGTCGGCGCCGGACGAGTCAGCACCCGACGTATAAGACGATGGACTCGACGATGCGGAGGAAGGGCCCGAGTCCGGTGCCGAACTCGACGACGATGACCCCTCACCATCGTCGTCGGCCCACGCGACTCCTGGACCACCGAGTGCCGCTGCACCGATACCCAGCGCCACCGCCAAGGCGCCTACTCGTCCGACATACCGTGCGTGACCCATGGCCCTACCTCCGACTCGGTGAAGTAATCGTGAGCCGCGCGCAGAACAACATGGACTGAGTAGATGTGTACTCATTTTCAGCTGACTTCCAGACTTCTGAATTCATCTCGGATGCGTCCCCCACGCAGCACGCTGACCTGCGTCAACCTCCGCGATTGGTGATCAGTAGGCTGGCGCCGGATGAATCTCGACGGCAACCAGGCGTCCATCCGCGAGGCGATCGACGCCGGCCTGCTCGCGGGCGCGCTCACGATGGTGTGGCATGCGGGCGAGGTGGTGCAGGTCAACGAACTCGGGCCACCGCGATGTCGAAGCCGGCCTGCCGATGCAGCGCGACACGATCTTTCGGATCGCGTCGATGACCAAGCCGGTGACGGTCGCGGCCGCGATGACCCTGGTCGAAGAGGGCAAGTTCGCGCTCAGCGACCCGGTGGCGAATGGCTGCCCGAACTCGCCGGACATGCGGGTGCTGACCGATCCGCGCGGCCCGCTGGACCGACCGTGCCGGCGCGGCGGCCCATCACGTTCGACGACCTGATGACCCACCGCAGCGGGCTGGCATACACGTTCTCGGTGCCGGGGCCGCTGGCCGCGGCCTACGGCGGATTCGTTCCGCCAGGACGAGGAGCGCTGGTTGGCCGAATTGGCCGCACTGCCGCTGGCGCATCAGCCCGGTGAACGGATCACCTACAGCCACGCCACCGATGTGCTGGGTATCGCGGTGTCGCGGATCGAGGGCAAGCCGCTGCACGAGGTGCTCGCCGAGCGGATCTTCGCGCCGTTGGGCATGGTGGACACCGGTTTCGCGGTGAGCCCGACAGCGCCGGCGGCGGCCACCATGTACGAGCTGGTCGACGACCGCGCTGCGCAACGACGTGATGGGTCCGGCGCCGATCACCGACCCGCCGTTCTGCACCGGCGGCGCCGGGCTGTTGTCGACGGCCGACGACTATCTGCGGTTCGCCCGGATGCTGCTGGGCGGCGGAATAGTCGACGGGGTGCGGGTGCTGTCCGAGGAGTCCGTCGGCTGATGCGCACCGACCGGCTGACCGACGAACAGAAGCGGCACCACTTTCTGGGAGCGCCGTTCTGGATCGGCCGCGGATTCGGCCTGAACCTGTCGGTGGTCACCGATCCCGGCGAAGTCGCGGCAGTTTTTCGGGCCCGGCGGTCTGGGCACGTTCGGCTGGCCGGGCGCCTACGGCACCTGGTGGCAGGCCGACCCGTCGACCGACCTGATCCTGCTGTACCTGATCCAGAACCATCCCGATCTGACCGTGGACGCCGCGGCGGTCGCCGGCAACACCTCGCTGGCCAAACTGCAGATCGGCACAACCGAAATTCGTCCGCCGGACCTACCAGGCGCTTGACATCTAATGGTTCTAGCCTGTCGCCATGACACAGCCGACCGTGCTCATCAGCGGCGCCGGAATCGCCGGCCCGGCGCTCGCATTCTGGCTTACTCGCAGCGGCTACCAGGTCTTCGTCGTGGAGACCGCGCCTGGGATCCGCCCGGGCGGCCAGACCGTCGACCTGCGTGGCGCCGGCGGCGACGTGGTCGAGCGGATGGGCCTGCTGGACCACATGCGGGAACGGTCGCTGGACCAGAAGGGCATTGCCTGGATCCGCGCCAACGGCCGTCGGCGCGCCGAAATGCCGGTAACCGCATTCAACGGCAATGGGTTGGTGTCGAAGCTCGAGATCCTGCGCGGTGACCTGGTCGATGTGTTGTACAACGCCACCAAAGACAACACCCACTACCGGTTCAACACACGTATCGAGAACATCTCGCAGGGCGACGAAGCTGTCGAGGCAGTACTGACCGACGGAACATGCCTGAAAGCCGATCTGGTCGTGGGAGCCGACGGCCCGCATTCGACGTTGCGGCGCTTGGCTTTCGGACCGGAGGAACAGTTCGTTCAACCGCTCGGTGGTTACAACGCATGGTTCACCGCGCCAGACAGCGTCGGACTCGACGGCTGGTATCTCATGTATCAGGCTCCGGGCTTGAATGCCTCGATGCGACCGTCGCATGATCCAGCCCTGTGCAAAGCGGGCCTGGCGTTTCGGTCCGCGCCGATCTCCTACGACCGCAGGGACCTCGACGAACAGCGTGCGCTGCTGACTGAGCATTTCGCCGGCGCCGGCTGGCAGAAGCGACGCGCTACTCGCAGCTGCAGCCGAGGCCGACGACTTCTACTTCGACGTATTCGTGCAGGTGCACATGCCGGCACTGTCGAGCGGCCGAGTGACGCTGGCCGGGGACGCCGGATACTGCGCCTCACCGCTGAGCGGCATGGGGACGACGCTGGCGCTCGTCGGCGCCTATGTACTGGCAGGCGAACTCGGTCCGGCGGAGTCGGTTGACGGCGAACGAATCCGGTCAGCGCTCGCGCGCTACGAATCGGTGATGCGACCGTTCATCGACAACTGCCAGGACCTGCCGAACGGTATCGACGGGTACCTGCCCAAGTCAACCAGCGATGTCGCGATCACCACGCGGTGATGAAGTGGATGCAGCGCTGGCCATTTCGCCCGATCGCCGAGAAGCGATGGTTCCACCACGGCGGATTCGATCGAGCTACCCGAGTATGCCTTCAGCTGAGACGTTTTCGAGTTCGGCCACTAACCTGCCGGATGCCGCGTCTGCGCGCAGTGACTCGCCGAGACGACCTGCGGCCCGCCGATAACTCGGGTCCTCGATCACCCGTTTGACGGCCGCGGCGATAGCCGATGGGTCGGACGTCTTTTTCAGGGCAATTCCCGCCCCGCGCGCAGTGATACGCGCGGCGTTGTCTGGCTGATCTCGACCATGCGGGAGCACGACGAGCGGGATGCCGGCGGCGAGCGCTCGCACGACAGTGCCGTGCCCGCCATGAGTCACGACCGCGCTCGCATGCTTCAACACCTCAGAATGCGGTGCGGCAGCGACGATGTGGACATCGGCGGTGCCGCGCACCTCCGAAGGATCAATGGCCGGACCGGTGGTGACGACACCGCGTACCGGCATCGATGCAAGGGCGTGGACACACCGCTGCAGCGAGTCGACGTGGTTCTGATAGGTCGACGACATCGCCACCAGGACAAGGGGATCCTCGCCTCGCGGTGAACTCCACTGCTGGTCGGCCGCCCATGCCGGGTCATCGAGAACGGGCCCGACATAGCGGACGCTGTCCGGCAATTGCGCCAGGGAAGTCAAACCGGCCAGACGTGAGCACCAGCACCTTTGCGGCTCGCCTGACCTGATCCCAGATGTCATCCAACGACCGGAGCCCATGGGCTGTCCTCAGCCCGTTGAACTGCTCGCGCCCCCGATTCCACTGCCGCGACACCAGGGCATTGACGGCGCGGTCGCGAATTCCGGTCACCGCTCCGGTCGCCGGTTGCGCACCAAGGCCGAAGGGGGCATCCCTGGTGCTGGGAAGGCAGTAGGTGTTCGCCATCATCACGAAACACGGCAGATCAACGGCCTCGGCGGCGACCATGCCGCCAAGGGCGAAGAACGAGCACACCGCTACATCGGGTCGATTCGCCCGCACCGCGTCCAACAAGTCCGCCGCCATCTGTGGTGCCGGACCGACCAGGACCGTGTCGAGCAGCCGGTCGATGAGCTGTCGCGGACTCCGGATCTCCCAATCTCGCATCGGGTCGTTCTCTGGCCGTCGATCTGGCCGGTTCATAGCCGTCCACGGCCGGAAGGTCGCGCCCGCCCCCGCGATCTCCTCGCGCATCGAGTCCTCGGCGAGCACTTCCACCCGGTGGCCCCGATCGACGAGCCGCCGGACCGCGCCCAACTCGGGCGGCACCGTCCCGCCCCCATCTATCAACGCAAACAGGTAGGACGTCATGTAACTCATAACACAATATGGCTGCGGTCAGAGGCCATCGTCGCCACGCGTCTCCCACCGAACTGACGGCGGCCTCGAACTTGGCCTCGGCCATGCGATAGATGCCGTCCAGTGCATCCACCTCCACTCCGATGTACTCACTGACCACTTCGGGCGCGACGCCGGCATCGCGAAGCCTCAACGCAAGCGAATACGGCAGCGGCAGCTTGCGCAATGCACGCTCGATCGCGCTCGGGTCGCGTCGGGGCATCATCGGGCATTCGACCAGCGTGCCCGCCGATCATCGACGTGAGCTGAGTATGCGAGTACTCGATTGTCATGTGGCCCTGGACCGACGTGGGAAGCGTTCGTGCCAGCTCGTCACGGTCCGTGCGCCCGTCTTGGCCATCGCCCGGTAGATGTGACCCTCGACAGTGCGCACCGACAACGTCAACCGCTCAGCGATCGCCCGGCTGGACAAGCCCTGACCGATCAGCGTGACAATCTCGTATTCGCGGTCCGTGAACGGCACCCGCGCCGATGCCTTACGCAACGCGGGAGTGCTCACTCCCCCACACCGCGCCGCAAGATCGTCAGCCCGAGTCGAGTAGGTCAAGGCGGTGCCATTGTGCCCATCGCGTCGATATGCGATGGCCGCATGCGCCGACGCGTCGACAGCGGCCACGAGGTCACCCATCTTCTCGAAATCCTCGGATACGGCCGCTAGTTCACCTGCATTGCCCGCGCTGAGCGCGCCGGCAAACCGTGCCGCGAGTCCAACGCGAGGCCCATCGACAATCGCTTCGAGCTCGCGCAACCGCGGCTCCGGTTGTACCCTGCACCGAACTGTGTCGCGAGCTGTAGGCAGAACACCTCCACTCCGAATTGGCCATTGTCCCTGGCGGTCTCAGCGGCCGACAGCGCAATCGCAATCGCCTCGGTCGCGCTGTCCCGGCACGACGCGACCCATGCCCGAGCCATCGCCCGCTCCCACTCCAGGAACCGCCTGGCCGGATTCCACCTCATTTCGAGATCGACGAATTGGGCGCTCATGTCATCGTTGAGTCCCCGCATCGCCAGCGCCATCGTGAGTCGAGGTTGACAGTGGTAATAGATGGCATTGGTGTTGCCCGCGGCGGAGAACGCCTGCACCGGTGGCGTCAGTGTTGCGATCGCAGCGTCAATGTGGCCGGCCCCGAGTGCCGCCCGGCCGGTGATCGCTGTGCTCAGCGCCTGGGCGTGCCCGGGCAAGTCGGCCGCCAGCCGCCGTATCTGATCTGCGACCTCCAACGCCTCCGAGATCCGCCCTGCCAGGACGAGTCCCCCGACGTGCAGTTCGGAGATGATCATCCGCATGTAGGGCGCGCCCAAAGAGTCTGTGACCGTGGCATATCCGTAGCCGCGCAGATCGACGTGGCGTCCGCGCTGCGACCGACGGCGCCGAGTGCACCGACCAATGCCGAAACCGTCTCTCCCGCCACTACACCGGGCAATTTCGCCAGCTCGAACCGCTCCGAATGTTCGATGGCCACTTGCGGTTTGGCGGCCGTCGCCCAATAGACCGTCCGAGGAACGCGTCGATGCAGTCGCGCCTGTCCGGGCCTATCGCGCTTTCCGCCTTATCGATGAGCGCTTTGGCGCCTTCGGGATCGGCGACTGTCCACAACATGTTGTTGGCGCGCAGGAATGCCAGCCGCGCGAGTTCGTCATCGGAGAATCCGATCGTGGGGCACTCTGCGAGCACTGCATCCGCCTCTTCGCCCCGACTCTGCCAGCCGAGGACATGCGCGCGAATGAAGTTCGCCTCTGCGCCCGCGCCGGCGCGGATGGCCGCGGCCGCCAGGCGGTCGGCGAGATTCAGATCGGCCAACGATGTTGCGGCCCTTGCTGCTCGCAAGAGCAGGTCCGGATCGGGCGGCAGATCGGATTCCATGACTCAGCGATGCTCGCCGCACCGTCGTGCGCACATCGTCGCCGGTGTCACCGGCGGCAAGCTCGACCGCGACGAGTCCTCTCAATCGCCGCAGTCTCGTTGCAGCCGATCGTTTCCGGCGAATCTCACCGTAGAGCGGATGCGCGATGCGGACCTCGACCGCACCGTCGACGTTGTCGAGGCTGATGAGACCTCGGATCTCGGCTTCTTCCACGGCCGACGGAATCGGTGATCCTCGTCAGCGAGCCCAGCTCAATCGGCTCACCGACCGCGAGCGTGTCGACGACGTCGCTCACTGCGGGTGGCAGTGTGCCGAACCTCGCTTCGATCATCGTCCGCCAGCTCGGGTGGCACCTCCGGGTCCCCCCCCCATGACCAGTCACCGGCCCCTGGGTAAGCCGGTGGTCGGCTACCTCCTGCTCGACGATGTTGCGCAGGTACAGCACGTTGCCACGGGTGAATTTCCACAGCCGGTAGGCCGTGTCCGCTTCCAACGGTCCGTCCAGTGCCGCTCGACACCAGGCTGGCCGCCTCCTGCTGGGACAGCGGCTGCAGATCGAGTCGCTCGAACTGACCGGAACCCCAGATTTCGCGCACGGCAGGCGGAACCGATTCGCCGTCGCGCAGGGTCAACACGACCTTCGCGGCGCGCCTGGCGACGAGCTGGTGAACTACGAACGCCGACAGGTCGTCGAGCAGATGCACATCGTCGACACCGACAATCGGCTGCTCACCGGTCGACGTGGCCGTCAACGCCTCGATCACCGCGCGCACCAGTGTCAGTTCATCGGCATCGGCCGCTCCTGCCCACTGCGCGAACGCACCCAACGGCAGCGCCCGCGCGGATGAACTCGCCACGGCCCATCGGGTCTCCCGCCCGGCGGCCTCCGCAGCGGACAGCGCCTCACGCGCGACGCGGCTCTTGCCGACCCCTGCGGCACCGCGGATGAGAACGCCCGAACAATCGGGCGCGGAGATCGCGGAGGCGATGCTCCGCAGCTCCTCAGAGCGGCCGGTCAGCGGCCACGTCAACCGCACCGGGACAGCGTATTAACGGACGCAATCACCGGCAGCGCAACCGGGCAAATCGGGCGACTTGGACCCGGCGCGAGCGAACTTACTGCATGCAGCGGGACAACACCCGGCCGAACTGCAACAAGCGCTGCATCTGGGCCAGTCCCCCGTTGTCGACCGACTTGGAGTAGCGGAACGACTCGCAGTAGATGTCGGTCTCTGTGAGGGACTTCTGCCTGGAGCGCGTGATGAGTTGGGTGTACATCCGCAGCCGGACCTCGGACAGCCTGCGAGTGTGGTCGTCGAGCACCTCGTACTCGGTGGTCAGGACGTGGTCGGTGATGGTGGACAACAGGATCGTGCGCACCGACGCGTTCAGCACGCGACGTTCGCGGTCACCCGCCGTGGAGATCTCGTCGTCGGCACGCCACATGATCAGCCGGTGGCCATCGGTGAGCACGACCTCCTGCCACAAGGCCTCGCCCCACGACTCGTCGGTGAAGTCACGCGACATGATGAACGACTTGATCGTGGGAAGGTCTACGACGGAACGCAATTGGTCCAGTGCCAGATCGGGATCACGCAGGAACACTTTGGCGGCCTCATCGACGCTCGAGTACGGCGCCCAGTCCTGCGGTGTGCCCATTACGCGCCTTCCGAACTCCCCCGCACTGCCTCTGCCGCCGCCCGGATCTGCGGCGTCACCAACATCACCTGACCCAGCACACCGTTGACGAATCCCGGTGAATCATCGGTGGATAACTGCTTCGCCAGTTCGACGGCCTCGTCGACGGCGACCGGTTCGGGCACGTCCTCGGCGTGCAGAAGTTCCCACACCGCCACGCGCAGGACCGCGCGGTCGACAGCGGGCAGCCGTTCCAACGTCCAGCCCTGCAGATGCGCCGAGATGAGGTCGTCGATGTGCTCGGCGTGCTCGGTCACTCCGCGCGCCACCGTCACCGTGTACGGATTGAGCGGCCAGACCTCGGATTGCCCTCTCCGCCAGTGCATTCCGCGCGTCTGCCACCTCGGCCGGGGTGATCCCGCGCGCCTCCGCCTCGAAGAGCAGGTCGACGGCACGCTTGCGGGCCTGATGGCGGCCGCGATCGCCTCGCCTGCTCTTCCCGTCGCTTCGCTCGCCCCGGTTGTCAGGCATTCACCCTTCCCAGGTAGCTGCCGTCACGCGAGTCCACCTTCAGCTTGTCGCCGGTGTTGATGAACAACGGCACCTGGATTTCGGCACCGGTCTCGACGGTGGCGGGCTTGGTGCCTGCGCTGGAGCGGTCGCCCTGCAGACCGGGCTCCGTGTGCGTGACCTCGAGTTCGACGGTGACCGGCAGCTCGAGGTAGAGCGGGGCGCCGTCGTGGAACGCGATCTGCACCGGCAGGCTTTCCAGTAGGAACTTGGCTGCGTCGCCGACCAGTTTCTCGGACAGCGGGTGCTGCTCGTAGTCCTGGGAGTCCATGAACACGAAGTCGGAGCCGTCGCGGTACAGATAGGTGGCGTCGCGGCGGTCGACGGTGGCGGTCTCGACCTTCACACCGGCGTTGTAGGTCTTGTCGACAACCTTGCCCGTCAGCACATTCTTGAGCTTGGTGCGCACGAACGCAGGGCCCTTGCCCGGCTTGACGTGTTGGAACTCGGTGATCTGCCAGAGTTGGCCGTCGATCTGCAGGACGAGCCCATTCTTGAAGTCGGCGGTCGATGCCACGGTCGGTTGTTCTCCTAGGTCTCAATCAATGACAGCCAGTTCCTTGGGGAACCGGGTAAGTAGTTCGGGCTTCGTCGCCCCCACGAGAAGGGTGTCCTCGATGCGGACACCGCCGCGGTCGGGCAGATAGACACCGGGCTCCACGGTGACCGTCGAGCCAGCAAGCAGTGTACCGGCGGAGGACGCGCTGATCCCGGGCGCTTCGTGGATCTGCAGTCCGACGCCGTGCCCCAGCCCGTGGCTGAAGTTGGCGGCGTACCCGGCATCCGCGATGACCTGCCGCGACGCGGCGTCGATGTCCTTGAGGGATACGCCAGGAGCGAGAGCTTCCCGGCCCTCCCGTTGCGCGGCGACAACCAGTTCGTAGATGTCGAGCTGCCACTGCGCCGCCTCCGACAGCACGAACGTGCGGGTCATGTCGGAGTGGTAACCACACACGATGGCGCCGAAGTCGAGCTTGACGAAATCGCCGGCAGCCAACACCGCATCCGTCGGCCGGTGATGAGGGATTGCAGAATTCGGGCCTGCCGCCACGATCGTTTCGAACGCCACGCCGTCGGCGCCGTGGTCGAGCATCAGCGACTCGAGCTCGCGGCCTACTTCCTTCTCCGTCCGGCCCGGCCGAAGCCCACCGCGCTCGACGAGGTCGTGTAATGCCGCATCGGCTGCTTCGCATGCCAGTCGCAGCAGCGCAATCTCACCCGCGTCCTTGATTTCGCGCAGTGCCTCCACGGTTCCGGACGCCCGAACCAGCTCGAGCCGATCGCCGGCCGCCCTGGTGAGCACGCTTAATCCGTCGACGGTCACCACGTGACTCTCGAATCCCAGCCGCCGCACGCCGTCTGCGGCGGCGCGCCCGGCGAGATGGCTCGCGCACGCCCGCTCGATGACGATCTCGACGTCGGGGGACTGCTGCGCGGCCTGGTCCCGGTACCGCCCATCGGTGGCCAGCACCGGGGTCTCCTCGTCGGCACGGATCAGCAGCGCGGCGTTGGACCCGGTGAAACCGGATAGATAACGGACGTTGACCAGGTCCGATACCAGCATCGCGTCCAGCTCGGCCGCGGCCAACCCCGCGCGTAGCCGGTCCCGGCGCTGTGAAATAGTCACGGTCGATGACGCTACTCGCTAAGGTGTGGCCCCATGAGTAACTGGTTGCTGCGCGGACTGGTGTTCGCGGCCCTGATGGTGGTCGTGCGATTACTGCAGGGAGCGTTGATCAACGCGTGGGAGACGAAGGCCGGTCTCATCAGCATTGTCCTCGTGGCCCTCTACGCCGTCGCGGTGTTCGTGTGGGGGTTGGTCGACGGGCGCGCCGACGCGCGGGCCAATCCCGATCCGGACCGGCGTGGCGACCTGGCGATGACGTGGCTGCTCGCCGGCCTGTTCGCAGGCATCGTCAGCGGCGTGGTGGCGTGGTTGATCCACCTGTTCTACAAGAGCCTGTATGTGGAGGGGCTGCTCAACGAAGTCACCACCTTCGCGGCGTTCACCGCGCTGCTGGTGTTCCTGTTCTCCATCGCCGGCGTATCGCTTGGCCGCTGGCTCATCGACCGCAACGCTCCGGAGTTCACGCGCAACCGCTCCGGGAATGAGGACGAGCGCGCCGACACCGATGTCTTCGCGGCGGTCCGCCACCCGGGTGCGGATGAGACCTCCGAGATCGAGACGACCCAAGCGCGTCGCGAGGATTAATTCCAGGCCGGTGTGAAACGGCTCCGGCGCGATGAACCCGAACGAGTTCTGCGCTTCTGACGACTGGAGCATGCTCTCGTCGGCATCGGCGAACTCCCAACTGGCCGGTGTGCTCGCCGGCTTCCTGATCACCGCGATCGCCCTGCTCTTCGATCGAAGCAGCCGGGAAGGCGTGCACGCCTACCCTCTACGATCATCTCAACCGCAATCTGTTATTCAGTCGCGAGCACAGATGAACCCGGAGCCGGACCGGCCGTCAGGTACCGCAGCGCTAACAAGTAGCCCTGCACACCCAAGCCGACGATCACGCCGGTGGCCACGCCGCTGATGTAGGAGTGGTGTCGAAACTCCTCGCGCTTGTGCACATTCGAGATGTGGACCTCGATCAGCGGTGCACGCAGTTCCGCGCACGCGTCACGCAGCGCGACCGATGTATGGGTGAGAGCGCCGGCGTTCAGAATGACCGGGTCACCCGCATCTGCCGCTGCGTGGACCCAACCCAGCAGATCGGTCTCGCTATCGCTCTGTCGCACAACGGCTTTGAGGCCTAGCTCCCCGGCTTCGCGCTCGATCAGCGCCACCAGCTCGTCGTGAGTGGTGCTGCCGTACTTCTCGGGTTCGCGGCGGCCGAGCCGGCCCAGATTGGGCCCGTTGAGCACGAGCACGGTCGTCGGTCGCTGATCCTCTTCGTGTGAGTCGCTCATGACGTCGCCGCTCCGATCTCTGAGTACGCCGCCGCCAACAGCGACGGATCCGGCCCTTCCAGACGTCCTGGCTTCCCCAATCCGTCGAGCACGACGAACCGCAGCACGCCTGCCCGGGTCTTCTTGTCGCCGGTCATGTATTCCAACAGCTGCGGCAGCGCGTCCTCGTCGTAGCTGACCGGCAGTCCGAGCGACGTGAGGATCGTGCGGTGCCGCGTGGCGGTCGCGTCGTCGAGGCGCCCGGCCAGCCTGCCCAGTTCGGCGGCGAATACCAGACCCACCGACACGGCGGCGCCGTGCCGCCACTGGTAGCGCTCACGGCGCTCGATCGCGTGCGCCAGAGTGTGCCCGTAGTTCAGGATTTCGCGCAGTTGCGATTCCCTCTCGTCGGCGGCGACGACCTCGGCCTTGACGGCGACCGCGCGCCGGATCAGTTCCGGCAGCACCGTGCCCTTCGGGTCGAGCGCCGCCCCGGGATCGCCCTCGATCATGTCGAGAATGACAGGGTCGGCGATGAACCCCGCCTTCACAATCTCGGCCATGCCCGCGACAAGTTCGTTGTGCGGCAACGTTTCCAATGTCGCTATGTCGACGAGCACGGCGGCCGGCTGATGAAACGCGCCGACCAGGTTCTTGCCCGCGTCCGTATTGATACCGGTCTTGCCGCCGACCGCAGCGTCGACCATGCCCAGCAGCGTGGTGGGCACGTGCACGATGTCGATCCCACGTAACCATGTCGCTGCCGCGAACCCGGCGACGTCGGTGGCCGCTCCCCCGCCGAGGCTGACGATCGCGTCCTTGCGGCCGATCCCGATGCGACCCAACACTTCCCAGATAAACCCGAGAACGGGCAGATCCTTGCCGGCTTCGGCGTCGGGGATCTCGACCCGGTGTGCGTCTATGCCCTTGTCCGACAGGGCCTTCCGGATGGCTTCCGCGGTCTCCGACAGCGTCGGCTGGTACAGGATCGCGACCTTGTGCCGCCCCTCGAGCGTGCGTTCAAGCTCGCCGAGCAGCCCGTTGCCGATGATCACCGGGTACGGCGGATCGACGAGGACTTCAACGGTCACCGGCTCACTCATGGTGTCCCGCCACTTTCTTGGCCGCCACGGCCGCCGGGGACGGCGGAGCCTCGGTGCTCGGTGATGCCGTCAGCGTCGTCGGCGTACGGCGCCACGGCGGACGGCGGCGGCGTCTCTGCTGTTGCGGCGCATCGGCATTCGCGAGCCGCTCGACGATGTAGCGCACCACCGCGCCGGGGTTACGGCGGTTGGTGTTGACTCTCAGCGTCGCGACGCGGCGGTACAACGGAACCCGCGCAGCTATCAGCTCGCGGTATTTCTGAGCAGGGTCGTCACCGGCAAGCAGCGGTCGCACGACACCGCCGCCGGTCGTGCGCCGGATGCCTTCGGCCGCGCTGATCTCGAGGAAGATCACGGTGTGGCCGGCCAGCGCGTCGCGCACGCCCGGTGACGTAATCGCGCCGCCACCGAGGGACACGATGCCGTCGTGTTCGACCAGGGCGGCGCGCACCACGGTCTCCTCGATGCGGCGGAATTCCTTTTCGCCTTGCAGGAACAGGTCGGCGATGCTGCGGCCGGTGGTCTCGACGATCTTGGCGTCGGTGTCCAGAAGCGGTAGCTCCATCACTTTGGCGAGTCGGCGCCCGATAGTGGACTTGCCTGAGCCCGGCATGCCGATCAGGACGGCTTTGGGAGCCATCAGCCCGACACCTGTGCCGGGTCGGCAGACGGTTCCCGGTCGGCCACGGAGCGCAGGTACCCGTCGATGTTGGCGCGCGTCTCGGTCAGTGAGTCGCCGCCGAACTTCTCCAGCGCCGCGCGTGCCAGCACCAGCGCCACCATGGTTTCCACGACCACGCCCGCGGCAGGCACGGCGCACACGTCGGAGCGCTGGTGGATCGCGACGGCCTCATCGCCGGTGGCCATGTCGACGGTGGCCAGTGCCCGCGGGACGGTGGAGATCGGTTTCATCGCGGCGCGCACCCGCAGCGGCTGACCGTTGGTCATGCCGCCCTCCAGGCCGCCTGCCCGATTCGTCGACCGGATCACCCCGTCGGCGCCGGGATACATCTCGTCGTGGGCGACGCTGCCACGGCGACGCGCGGTCTCGAAGCCGTCGCCGATCTCGACGCCCTTGATCGCCTGAATGCCCATTACTGCGCCGGCAAGCTGGCTGTCGAGCCGGTTGTCGCCGCTGGTGAACGAGCCGAGTCCGACCGGCAGACCGTGGACGACCACCTCGACGATGCCGCCCAGCGTGTCGCCGTCCTTCTTGGCCGCCTCGATCTCGGCGATCATCGCTGCTTCTGCGGCTTCGTCGGACGCACGAACGGGGCTGTCGTCGATGCGGGTCAGATCGGAGAACTGTGGTGGCGGCCCGTCGTAGGGCTTCGAAGCGCCGATCGAGATGACGTGCGACAGCACCTCGACGCCGAGCGCCTCCCGCAGGAGCGCCCTGGCCACTGTTCCGGCCGCGACGCGAGCCGCCGTTTCACGGGCGCTGGCGCGTTCCAGCACCGGGCGGGCGTCGTCGAAGCCGTACTTGAGCATGCCCGCGTAGTCGGCATGGCCGGGTCGCGGCCGGGTCAGCGGCGCATTGCGGGCGGCGTTGTCCTCCATCTCGGCGGCGTCGACGGGGTCCGCGGCCATCACGGTCTCCCATTTCGGCCATTCGGTGTTGCCGATCTCGATCGCGATCGGACCGCCCAGCGTGACGCCGTGCCGGACCCCGGCGAGCACAGTGACCTGGTCCTGTTCGAATTTCATCCGCGCGCCTCGGCCGTATCCGAGCCGGCGCCGGGCCAGCTGGCCCGCGATGTCATCGGAGGTGACGTGGACGCCGGCGATCATGCCTTCGACCATGGCCACCAGCGCGCGGCCGTGGGATTCACCAGCTGTAGTCCAACGCAACACGCGTCCCATTTTCGCACGTCGCGCTGTGGGCTCCGAATCAGCCGATGGCCAGGCCACGTAGGACGCGGCCGATCTCGGCGACCGCCTCGCGATGGGCGGCCTTCTGGTCGTCGGCACGGGCGACGACCATCGCGGTCTCGCAGAGGGCACCGTACAGAAAGTCGAGCCAGCAGAGCGGGCCGCCGCGGTGCGATCCGGCCGGCCTCGGCCGCACGGGATATCCCGAGTTCCATCATCTCCAGCAGCGGGGATTCGAGGACGCCGGATCTGCTCCCAGCCGATCGCAGCGGTTGCGTCGAGCAGGAGGATCCGCTGCAGCGCGGGATCGAGACACTCGTCGAGAAAGGCGCGGCATCCCGCGTTGAAGGCGTCCCACGGATCCTTCTTGCGCGCGTAGGCGGCGGCAAGCGGCGTCGCCATTCGCTCGACCTCGCGGCTGAACACGGCCTCGAACAGCTGGCGCTTGCCCTCGAAGTGGTGATACACCGCGCCCTTCGTCACTTTGGCACCCGCAGCTACCGCGTCGAGCGAGGTCGCGTCGTAGCCGTCTCGCGCGAACAATTCACGCGCGGCGTCGACGAGCGCGGTGGTGGTCGCCTCAGTTCGTTCTGCCTGGGTCCGTCGTGTCACCTTTGTGGCCACGGCGTGACGATAACCGGCGCCGACGGATTCCGATTCACAGCACGCGGTAGACGCGATAGTCGATGTGGTTATGCGACAGGATGTTGTAGCCCACACCCACTACCTCGTTGAGCCACGCGTAGCGCTCGTCGCTGGTTTCAAACTTCGGAGTGGTCCGCACGTAGGTTTCCTCGAAGGGCAGCACCTCGCCTGCGGCCAACCTGTCGAGTCCATCGGCGGGAACCTTGATGATGCCGCGGCCCTCGTAGTGGATCAGTACGCCGTCGTGGGTGCGAATCGTCACCCGCACGTCCGCCCGCCCCACGCCGTCACTGCCTGCCAGCAGCCAGTCACCGCCCCCGGGAAGGACCTCACCGTGCAGCTTCGGCCCGTCGATGACGCCACGCTCGACGATGAACGTCAACCGGGTGCCGACGGGTGTCTCGATCAATTGCGCGGGTTGAAGATCGACGTGCATGTCGAAGAGATGCTCGACCGGTAGCGCGGAGACGAGGGGCAGCTGGTCGGCGAAGTTGGCGATTGCGGTGGTCATGCGTTCACCACACCCAAGGCGCGGCCTGCAGCTGCGCCGCGTCGACGAACGTGTCCTTCCGCGAGACGAGGCCGTCGGGTGACACGTTGACGACGTCGAGGCAGTCGAATCGGATGTCACCGGAGATCAACGCCCAGTCGAGGATCCAATGGTCCTCGCCGTAGAGCACGCGGTACGTCTCCCATGTGAAATTCGGGAACTGCTCGAAGATCTCGGCGAACGTTGCCCGCACCGCGTCGCGGCCGACGACGGGTTCACCGGCCAGGTGCATCCAGAACTGGGTGTCGGCGGTGTGCAGTGCGACGATCGCGTCGGGGTCGTGAGCCGCCCATGCGGCGAAGTAGCGCTCCGAAATGGTTTTGAGGTCCTGCTCTGTCATTTGCATACTCACAGTATGTACATACCTACTACGAGTATGCAAGTGTGGATTCGAGCGCATCCAGAGCGTGCATCGCCGAACTAGAGAACGGCCAACGCCGCCGCGGCCGGCCGCTGCCACGCACATCGAGGGACCGTGCGCCACATTCTCCCGCAAGCGGGAGGTGCCACCAGATCTCGGACGGCCAACCAGCGCGATCACGGCGGTCAGCAATGGCGCGCCGAGCGCGGCCAGAACCCAGACGTCCGTGCCGAAAGCACCGGTCAGCGCCCCGATGCCGATCGCGAGCTTGACGTCACCGGCTCCCATCGCCGCGGGTGCCGCAAGATGCACGACCAGGTAGACGGTGAACAACGCGAGCGCGCCCAGCAGGGCGGGAATCCCGCGCCCGGCGGCGGTGGCGGCCATTAGAACCGCGAGCGCGCCGGGCAGGGTCAACCAGTTCGGCAGCCGTCGTTCCCGGATGTCGTAAGTGCTCAGCGCCGCCAGCCAACCGAGCACACAGAACGCAACCCCCACCCCCATATTCGAAGGCTAACGTCGGTTCGGTGCACCGACGGTCACCAATCGGTCCCGCTCTGCTGGTGGTCGTTGCCGCAATCAGCCAGGAGGTCGGTGCCGCGTTCGCGGTCGGCCTGTTCACGGCGCTCGGCGCGATCGGGGCTGCCTTCGCCCGATTCCTCGTCGCGGGGGTGATCCTGTGCATCGCAGTTCGCCCCACGTTGAGAGGACTGTCCGGTCAGGGCGTGGTCTTCTGCGATCGCGCTCGCCGCAACGTTGACGGTGATGAACCTGTGCTTCTACAACTCGCTGACCCGTATCCCGCTTGGCGTTGCCGTCACCGTGGAAGCCCTGGGCCCGCTTGCGCTTTCGGTTGTCGTCAGTCGACGCAAGATAGCGTGGTTATGGGCGCTGCTCGCCCTGCTGGGCGTCGCACTGCTCAGCCTCACCGGCGTTCGCGTCGGTCATCTCGACCCGGTCGGACTCGGGTTCGCCGTGGCTGCCGCGACGAGCTGGGCGGGTTACATCCTGGCCACAGCGCGGGCCGGTACCGATTTCCCGAGCCTCGACGGGCTGGCCGTTGCGACCGCCATCGGCGCATTGGCCACGGCGCCGTTCGCGTTGATAGCGGTGGATCCGGCCAAAGCGCTGCAGTGGGGCGTGCTTGGAGTCGGGGTCACAGTCGGGTTGATGTCCTCGGTGATCCCGTACTCGTTGGAACTGATCTCGCTGCGCCACCTGCCGCGGGAGACGTTCGCGATCCTGACGTGTCTGTCTCCGGTCGTCGCCGCGCTCGCCGGTTGGCTGATATTGGGACAGCATCTCGCGGTGACCGGCTATGTGGCGATCGTGCTGGTGACTGCGGCCAGCATCGGGGCGGTGCGGTCGGCGCGAGAACAGTTGGTGGGCCGCGATACTGGGCTCAGCACCGCCGGATGAGACCTACAGCGGCGTCGTCACTTCGCCTGCGGCCGTGATCAGTTCCGCCAGGCCGGAATGCGGTCCGGACGGCTGAAATACCACGGTATCCACGCCTGCCTCGAGGTACGGGCCCGCCATTTCTGACACCTGGTCTGCGTTGCACGCCAGGAACGCCACCGTGCTGAATGGCGCGTCGCCAACGGCCACCCGCCCCGACGCAACGTGGCTCAGCGCGTCCCGCAATGTGGTCACCGTGTACGCAGAGTCGAGGATCACGCCGTCGCCGATTTCACCGGCCAGCGCCAATGTCTTCGGCCCTTTTCCGCCGATCAGTACCGGAACTCGTTGCTGCGGGGCCCAATCCAATCGCACGTCGGCAAGTCGAACGTATCGGCCTTCGACGGTGACAGACCGGCCGGCCAACAGCTCCTGCAGGGCCCGCGACGTATTCGCGCATCAACGTCAGAGGGGACGCCACGGCCGCACCCGCCTGCCGCATCCAGTCCTGCACCCCGTGCCCGATCCCGACCCGCAGCCTGCCAGGGAATATCGCCTCGAGAGTGGCGACCTCCATCGCGGTGGTCACCACGTTGCGCAGCGGTGCGGGCAGCACACCCAGGCCAACCGTCAGCGTTTCAGACGACGCGAGAGCCACCGCCGCGGCAGCGATGCCGCCCTGTAGGAAGCAGTCCTCCCACAGCCACAGCTCGGCGACGCCGGCACGCTCCGCGGCCACCGCGGTATCCCGCAAGGTATCGGGCCGAAAGTCCGGGCGAAAGACCACACCGATGCGAGCATTCACTCGTCGAACACTACTGTTCGGCCAGTGCGGTCCGCATCGCTTCCTTGGGCGCAGGCATCCCTGTGAACTGTTCCACTTGCGCGAACGCCTGATTCAGCAGCATCTGCAGGCCACTGATCACCCGGCCGCCGTTGGCCTGTACTGCCGACGCCAACGGTGTCGGCCACGGATCGTAGATGGCATCCAACAACACCGGCGTGCGCGCCAACGTGGACGCATAGCGCGCCACCGCATCGGCCGGGACCGTGTTGATCACCACGTCCGCGTCGGCAACAACAGCACCCAGCCTGTCACCGTCGATGTCGCACCACCCGCCGGCGGCGCCCGACCTCGTCGCGAGTTCCACCATCGGCGCGGCCTTCTCGGCGTTTCGTGCCAACACCGTAATCCGTCGCACACCAAGCTCGGTCAGTCCGATGACCGCCGCAGGCGCGGTGCCGCCCGAACCCACCACGATCGCGTGTCCTGACGCCTGACCCAACGCACCTGTCACGCCGTCGATGTCGGTGTTATCGGCCCGCCAACCCGCCTCCGACCGCACGAGCGTGTTGGCCGAGCCGGCCAACTCCGCACGGGCAGTGCGCTCGTCGGCGAACCGCAGTGCTGCGAACTTACCGGGCATCGTCACCGAGACACCGACCCATTCCGGCCCGAAACCGCCTACCAGCGCCGGCAATTGCTCGCCGGTGCACTCGATGCGCTCATAGGTCCAATCGTCGAGACCCAGTGCGCGGTAGGCCGCAAGATGAAGCTGCGGCGAGCGGGAATGCGCAATCGGCGACCCGAGCACCGCGGCCTTGCATGGCCCCGCCTCGCGCTCATCGCGCCCCGGCCCAATTCGCGCTCATCGCGCCCCGGCCCAATTCGCGCTCATCGCGCGGAGTCGAGGACACCGTTGCGCTTGGCCAGTTCGATATTCGCCAGGTGCTGCTGGTAGTCCCGAGTGAACAGCGTGGTGCCCTGCATGTCGATGGTGACGAAGTACAGCCAGTCCCCTGGCGCGGGCTGCTCGGCTGCCGCCAGCGCCGGCTGACCGGGCGAACAGATCGGAGTCGCTGGAAGTCCCGGCCGCACATAGGTATTCCAGGGTGTGTTCTGCCCGCGGTCACCGTCGGTGGTGGCCACTTCGATGCGGTCGAGCGCGTAGTTCACCGTCGAGTCGAATTCCAGCGTGCGGTTCTCGGCCAACCGGTTGTAGATGACTCGGGCCACCTTCGCGAAGTCCTCCGGCGTGGATTCGCGTTGCACCAACGAGCCGACGGTCAGGATTTGGTAGGGCGACATGTTCATCGCCTTCGCGGTGTCGAGCAGGCCGCCCGCCGCGTACTGGGTAGCGCTGGCGCCGATCAGCGTCGAAAGGATGTCCTGTGGCTGCGCCGAGGGATCGATGTTCCATGTCCCGGGCGCGATCAGGCCCTCCAGCCGGCGATGGTCGCTGCCGAGGGCCGTCACCGGGTTGATTGCCCACTCCGGCACCGAAAGAGTCGACGGCGGGGCGCTGCCCGCAACCTTCTTCAGGTCGTCCGCCGACACGCAGTTGCGTTCACCGTCGAGGTCAACACACGTCGCCTTGGAGATCAGGCTGAAGATCCCGTCGGTGACGGCGTTGGTCTTGACATCCCGTATGTCGTCGAGCTGGCGCCCCTCGGGGATCACCAGCTTGCCCACCCGATTCTGTGGATCGGCAAGTCGCTCAACGGCATTGGCCGCCGGGATCTCGGTGCGCACCTTATAGAAGCCGGGCTGGATGGACGAGATCGCGGCATTTCCGTCCGCTGCGCCCACGAAAGCGCTGACCGTCGCCACTACGTTGTGCTCCTCCAACGTCTTGCCGATCGCCGTCGTGGAATCGCCGTCGTGAACCTGGATGACGACGTCGTTGACGCCGTCGCCGGCGAAGTCGCTGCCGGAACCGAACAGACCGTGCCACAGCTTCGACCCGAGGAACACCGCGCCGATGACGACCACGATCAGCGTGACCAATGCGAAGCCACCGGCAAGCCGGCGCTTACGTCGGCTCCGTTCAGCCCGTATCCGCGCAGCCCGGTTCATCCTGCGCCGCGGCGGCCCGACCGCCACGGGTTCCACGCGTTCTCGGCCCCAGTCGTCAGCCATCCCCGACCTCTCCGTGCGCGGCCACCGCCGCACGCCGCTGGTCCAGCCAATTCTGCAGAATGCCCACCGCAGCCGCCTGGTCGATCACCGATCGCTGGCTCTTGGCCCGAACACCTGCGTCCCGAAGCGACCGCTGCGCCACAACGGTAGTTAGTCGTTCATCAGCCAGCCGCACAGGGATCGGTGCAATGCGCGGCGCCAACTGGTCGGCCAACTCGACCGCGTCCTTGGCGGCCGAACCCGACCGGTCCGCGAGCGTTCGGGGCAATCCCACCACGACCTCGACCGCGTTCAGTTCACCGGCCAACGCTGCGAGCCGGCGCACATGCTTGTCTGAGTTCTTCCGGCGGTCCCGCGCTACGGTCTCCACCGGCGTGGCCAGGATCCCGTCCGGATCACTGACGGCCACCCCGATGCGGACACTGCCCACATCGATGCCGAGCCGTCGCCCGCGTCCGGGATCTGGTGGGTCAAGGGTGGCACCCGGCCGATCCGGAAGACGGTCGTCGGAGGTCACCACGTAGTTAGCTCCGGCCCAGTTCTGCGCGCAGCGCGGCCAATGCCGCGTCGATGCCCGCCGCCCCCTTACCGGAACCCTGTGCCAGATCGGCCTTGCCGCCCCCACGGCCGTTGACCGAAGCACCCAACTGCTTCACCAGATCGTTGGCGCTCAGACCCAGGTCCTGCGCCGCCGGATTCACCGCCACCACGAAGGGCACGGAGTCGTTCTCGCCTTCGGCGATCAACGCCACGACCGCGGGGTCGCCGCCCAGCTTGCCCTTGATGTCGCCGACGAGCGTGCGCAGATCCGCCGCCGACATTCCGCCGGCCATCCGCTGCGCCACGACCCGGACCCTGCCGATCTGCTCAGCGCCGGCGACGGCGTTCGCAGCGGCAGCCCGTGCGTTCGCCAGCCGCATGCGGTCGAGTCTCCTTCTCGGCGGCTCGCAGCCGTTCGACCAGATTGGCCACCCGCGCCGGAACCTCTTCAGAGGGAACCTTCAGCGACGACGCCAGCCCCGCCATCAATGCGCGCTCCCTGGAAAGATGGCGGAACGAGTCGAGGCCGACGTAGGCCTCCACGCGGCGCACCCCGGAGCCGACGGAGGACTCGCCGAGGATCGTGACCGGACCGATCTGTGCCGAACTGCCGACGTGCGTGCCACCACAGAGTTCGAGCGAGAACGGCCCGCCGATCTCGACCACCCGCACCTCGTCGGGATAGGCCTCGCCGAACAGCGCCATCGCGCCCATCGCCTTGGCCTTCTCCAGGTCGGTGGTGAAGCTGTTCACCTCGAAGTCGGCCTCCACGGCCTGATTGGTGACTTCTTCGATCTGGGTCCGTTGGTCTTCCGACAGCGCGCCCTGCCAGTTGAAGTCGAATCGCAGGTAGCCCGGCCGGTTCAGCGATCCGGCCTGAACGGCGTTGGGGCCCAACACCTGTCGCAGTGCGGCGTGCACCATATGCGTTCCGGAGTGGCCCTGCGTCGCGCCGTGGCGCCACCGCGGGTCGACTGCGGCCACCACGGTGTCGCCCTCGACGAACTCGCCGGACTCGACATTGACACGGTGCGCCCACAGCGTCTTGGCGATCTTCTGCACGTCGGCGACGGCGGCCTTTGCCGCGCCGGATGCGCCGGTACCGGTGATGGCGCCCTCGTCGGCGATCTGACCACCGGACTCGGCGTAGAACGGTGTGCGATCGAGCACCAGCTCGACACGACCGGCTTCCTGAGCGCCGTGGCCCACAACGGGAACGCGCTTACCGTCTACGAAGATGCCGAGAATTCTTGCCTCGGAAGACAATTCGTTGAACCCAGTGAACTCCGTCGGTCCGGTGTCGACCAGATCGCGGTACGCCGAAAGGTCCGAATGCGCCTGCTTGCGCGCGGCCGCGTCGGCCTTGGCACGCTGTCGCTGTTCGGCCATCAGGGTGCGGAAGCCCGCTTCGTCGACCGACAGACCGGCCTCGGAGGCCATCTCGAGGGTCAGTTCGAGCGGGAAACCATAGGTGTCGTGCAGCGTGAACGCGTCGGTGCCCGACAGCACCGACGTGCCCGACGCCTTCGTCGCGGCGGCGGCGTCCTCGAACAGCCGTGAGCCCGACGTCAGCGTGCGGTTGAAGGCCGTCTCCTCCGCGACTGCGATGCGCTGGATCCGGTCGAAATCGCTGACGAGTTCCGGATACGACGGGCCCATCGCGTCCCGCACCGTGGCCATCAGGTCGCCGACGATCGGGTCGTCGATGCCGAGCAGCTTGGCCGACCGGATGACGCGGCGCAGCAGCCGGCGCAGCACGTAGCCGCGGCCGTCGTTGCCGGGACTGACGCCGTCGCCGATGATGATCGCCGCGGTCCTGCTGTGGTCGGCGATGATCCGGTAGCGGACGTCGTCGTCGTGGTTCCCGGCGCCGTAGCCGCGGGGGGCAATGGCGGCGACGGTGTCGATCACGGGACGAACCAGGTCGGTCTCGTAGACGTTGTCGACGCCCTGCAACAGGCATGCGACGCGCTCGACCCCCATGCCGGTGTCGATGTTCTTGCGCGGCAGCGGGCCGAGTATCTCGAAGTCGTCCTTGCTGGTGCCCTGGCCGCGCTCGTTCTGCATGAACACGAGGTTCCAGATCTCGATGTAGCGGTCCTCGTTGGCCTCGGGACCGCCCTCGATGCCGTAGTCCGGCCCGCGGTCGTAGTAGATCTCCGACGAGGGCCCACACGGGCCGGGGATGCCCATCGACCAGTAGTTGTCCGCCATGCCGCGGCGCTGGATGCGTTCGGCGGGCAGTCCGGCGACCTCCTGCCACAGCCCGGCGGCCTCGTCGTCATCGAGGTAGACGGTGGCCCAGAGCTTCTCGGGATCGAAGCCGTAGCCGCCCGCCTCGACGGGGTTGGTCAGCAGCGACCAGGCCAGCTCGATGGCGCCCTTCTTGAAGTAGTCGCCGAACGAGAAGTTGCCTGCCATCTGGAAGAACGTGTTGTGCCGGGTGGTGATGCCGACCTCGTCGATGTCGGGGGTGCGGATGCATTTCTGAACGCTGGTCGCGGTGTTGTACGGCGGCGTGCGCTGCCCCAGGAAAAAGGGCACGAACTGGACCATGCCCGCATTGACGAACAACAGATTGGGGTCGTCGAGGATCACCGAGGCGCTCGGCACCTCGGTGTGGCCCGCTTTCACGAAATGATCGAGGAAACGCTTCCTGATCTCGTGTGTCTGCACGTCCTACTGTCCCTTTTCTGCATTACCTGCGAATATTCGACCGCCCTACAGTACCGGTCGCGATTGTCACGCCGACAAGTCAACGAACCCGCGTGGCGGATGGTGCCGGATCAGGCGTTGATGAAGCTGAACCGGACCTGACGCTGCGGGTTGTCCCGGTTCAGGTCGACGAGCACGACGCTTTGCCACGTGCCCAGAAGTGGCTGGCCACCCTGCACGGGCAGCGTCACCGACGGCGACACCAGTCCCGGCAGCACGTGGTCGGCGCCGTGGCCCGGCGAGCCGTGGGCGTGGCGATAGCGGTCGTCACGCGGCAGCAGCCGCTCCAGCGTGTCGACGAGGTCGTCATCCGACCCCGCCCCCGTCTCGATGATCGCGACGCCGGCCGTGGCGTGCGGCACGAACACATTGCACAGGCCGTCGGACCGGTCACGGCAGAACGACCGCACCGCGTCGGTGAGGTCGACGATGCGGCGCCGGGTCGTGTCGACGTCGATCACATCGGTGTCCATAGTCCCGACGATACGAGGCCCCACCTTCATTTACGCGCGCGTTTATTTGTCTGCGGCCAGGGGTATCTCAAATTCACCAACGACTTCTGGAGGCAAAATGACCGTGACCGGCATCGTCAGCGCCATACTCATCGGCATCGTGGTCGGTGTGCTGGGCCGCCTGGTACTCCCCGGCAAGCAGCCGATCGGGATGCTCGTGACGATCCTCGTCGGCATCGTCTCGGCATTCATCGGCACGGCACTGGCCCGCGCACTCGGCATTCCCACCGCAACCAACGGCGTCGACTGGCTGGAACTGTTGGTCCAGGTAATTGTCGCCGCACTGGGCGTCGCATTGGTGGCGTCCCTGATGGGACGTCGGCGCACGGGACTCATGGGTAGGCGCTCGGGCCTCCTGCGCTAGGCGCTAGCGCCGCCCCCCGCGATCCCGGCCGGTTCCCCCCTCCGGCCGGGATCGCCTTGTCTGCGATGTCCTCGATCGCCTGCGCGACGCCTGCCCCATACGCGGGATCCGCCTTGGCGCAGTGTCCGATCCAGCGCTGCTGAATCTCAGCGGGAACTCCCCGCATCGCCCGTGGCGGTGTTGGCGAACAGCCGCTGCTGTGCGTCATCGCGTCATCAACCGGAACAGGTTTCCCGGCTGGGTGTAGTAGTCGTCGTCGTCCTCGCGGAAGTTCCAGTTGTAGGCCGACACGTCTCCGATGTGTTCCGGCGGCGCTTGATAGGCCGGCTGCGCACGCCATTCGCCATAGCTGTTGGGCTCGTAATTGCAGTGTGCTGCCGTAGTTTCCGTCGACGCGCATGGCACCGTCGCGGTGGTATGCGTGCACCGGGCACCGCGCGGCGTTGACCGGGATCTGGTGGTGATTGACGCCGAGGCGGTAGTTCTGCGCGTCGTTGTAGGAGAACAGCCGGCCCTGAAGCATCTTGTCCGGCGAAAAGCCGATCCCCGGAACGATTCTCGCCGGCGAGAAGGCGGCCTGCTCCACCTCGGCGAAGTAGTTGTCCGGATTGCGGTTCAGCTCCCACTCGCCGACCTCGATCAGCGGATAGTCGGCATGCGGCCAGACCTTGGTGAGGTCGAACGGGTGATAGGGCACCGTCGCCGCGTCGGCCTCCGGCATGATCTGCACGCACAGCTTCCACCGCGGGAACTCGCCCCGCTCGATCGACTCGTACAGGTCCCGCTGGTTGCTCTCGCGGTCCTTGCCGATGACGGCTTCGGCCTCGGCGTCGGTGAGGAAGCCGATCTCCTGCTGGCAGACGTGATGGAACTTCACCCAGTGCCGCACACCGTCGGCGTTGATGAAGCTGTAGGTGTGCGAACCGAATCCGTGCATGTGCCGGAACGACTTCGGGATCCCGCGGTCGCTCATCGTGATGGTGACCTGATGCAGGCTTTCGGGCAGAAGGCTCCACCAGTCCCAGTTGTTGCGTGGGCTGTTGAGGTTGGTGCGCGGGTCGCGCTTGACGACGTGATTGAGGTCGGTGAACTTCAACGGGTCCCGGATGAAGAACGTCGGGGTGTTGTTGCCGACCAGATCCCAGTTGCCTTCCTCGGTGTAGAACTTGACGGCGAAGCCGCGGATGTCGCGGGTCGCCTCGGCGGCGCCGCGTTCACCGGCCACGGTGGAGAACCGGACGAACATGTCGGTCTTCTTGCCGACCTCGGCGAACAACTTCGCGCGCGTGTACCGCGTGATGTCGTTGGTCACGGTGAAGGTGCCGTAGGCGCCGGACCCCTTGGCGTGCATCCGCCGTTCGGGAATCACCTCGCGGTCGAAGTGCGCCAGCTTCTCCAGGAACCAGACGTCCTGCAGCAGCATCGGTCCGCGCGGGCCTGCGGTGATCACGTTGTTGTTGTCGACGACGGGCGCGCCGGCGACCGTGGTCAGCTTGCCATCGGGGGCGGTGTGGTTAGGTGCCCCGTTTCCGTTGACGTTCAATGTCTCCTCCTTTGCCGACGTCCCGTTATAACGTCGACTCGGCGGAAGATCATCGCGCGCTTGCGCCGCTGGCGGCGCGGATCAGGCCGTCTTCAGAGCGACTTCAACAGCTGGTCGAGCTTTTCGTAGCCCTCGGTCATGCCGCCTTCCATGCCCGACGACAACAGCGCGTCACGCGCCTCGGTATTGGGGCAGATCGAGCGGCCACGCAGCCGCGATCGGCCGTTCCCGAGGTCCTCGAACCACATGTACTCGATGTTGACCATGTCCGGCGCGCCTTCGAATTCGAAGGTCTGAAGAATGAATTCGTTCTCCCGCACGGTGTGGAACACGCCGTTGAAGCCGAACTTGCCGTGCTCGTTCTCGTGCGAGTAGCGGTAGCCGCCATGGCTTTTGAAGTCCCACTCGGTGATCTCCATCTCGAGGCCGTGGGGACCCAGCCACTGCTTGATGAGTTCGGGCTCGGCGTGCGCGCGGTACAGGGCCGCCACCGGGGCGTCGAACTCGCGGGTGAACTCCATGGCCAAGGTGTCGACAGGTGCGGTCAGATCCAGTGCGTTGCTCATTGCTTCTTTCCTTTCTCGGATGTGTCGTTCATCGCCACCAGCAGTGCGTCCAGCCGGCGGTAGTTGCGTTCGGCGTCGAGCCGATACCGGTCGATCCATGCCGTCAGCCGCTCAAGGGCGGCCGCGTCCAGGTGAACCGGCCGTCGCTGCGCGTCGCGGGTCCGGGTGACCAGACCCGCCTGCTCGAGCACCTGAATGTGCTTGGACACCGCCTGTTTCGTGATGTCGAACGGCGCCGCGAGTTCGTTGACCGTCGCCGGTCCCCTCGACAGCCGCGCCACGATGGCGCGCCGAACCGGGTCGGCCAGCGCCAGGAAGGCGCGATCCAGCCGGTAGTCGGCATCGTCATCACTCCCCATTAGTCAACTATATCATTGATCAACTATATGGTTGATTACAAACGTAGGCGTCGGTCAAACGACCTGTCAAGGGGCCGGTCACACCGATCCACGTTTTGCAGCGAAAGTTCGAGTAGGCATCTGCAAAACGTCGCGCGGAGTGACAGATGATGTGAGGGGCGGCGAAGCGTGCGCTACCGGTCTCCGCGACTCAACGCTTCTTGCGGATGATCGCGCGCAACTTGTCCAGCCGCGTGGCGATCTCACGTTCGGCGCCATGGGTGGTCGGCTGGTAATAGTCGACGCCGACCAGCTCGTCGGGCGGATATTGTTGCCCCACAACGCCATCGGGATCGTCGTGGCTGTACTTGTAGCCGATCGCGTTGCCCAGCTTCTCGGCCCCGGAGTAGTGGCCGTCGCGCAGATGGGCGGGAACGAGCCCGGCCTTGCCCTCCCTGATGTCGCTCATCGCCTGGCCCAACGCGGTCGTCACCGCGTTGGACTTCGGCGCGGTCGCGAGGTGCACGGTGGCGTGGGCCAGCGTGAGCTGGGCCTCGGGCATCCCGATCAGCTGCACCGTCTGCGCGGCGGCGACCGCGGTCTGCAGCGCGGTCGGGTCGGCCATCCCGATGTCCTCGCTGGCCAGGATCATCAGCCGGCGGGCGACAAACCGCGGGTCCTCCCCCGCCACCAGCATGCGGGCCAGGTAGTGCAGGGCGGCGTCGACGTCGGAACCGCGGACCGACTTGATGAACGCGCTGACGACGTCGTAGTGCTGATCGCCGTCGCGGTCGTAGCGCACGGCGGCCTTGTCCAGCGACTGTTCGACGGTCTCGGCGGTCACCTGCTCGCCCGCCTCGGCAGCGACCTCCAGCGCGGTCAGTGCCCGGCGGGCATCACCGGCCGACAGTGTCACCAGCAGTTCGACGGCCTCGTCGCTGACCTCGACGGCGCCCCCGAGGCCGCGCGGGTCGTCGATGGCGCGGCGCACGACGGTACGAATGTCGTCGGCGGTGAGCGGCTGCAGTTGCAGGATCAGTGAACGCGACAGCAGCGGCGCGACCACGGAGAACGATGGGTTCTCGGTGGTCGCCGCGACAAGCAGCACGACGCGGTTCTCAACGGCGGACAACAGCGCGTCCTGCTGTGTCTTGGAGAAGCGGTGCACCTCGTCGATGAAAAGGACGGTCTGCTCGCCGTGGGCGGCGGCGCGACGCGCCACATCGATGACCGCCCTGACCTCCTTGACACCGGCGGACAGGGCCGACAGCGCCTCGAACCGGCGGCCGGTGGCCTGGGAGATCAGCGCCGCGAGCGTGGTCTTTCCGGTGCCGGGCGGGCCGTAGAGGATGACCGACGCCGCGCCCGAGCCCTCGACCAGGCGGCGCATCGGTGAATTCGGCTGCAGCAGGTGATGCTGGCCGACGACTTCGTCGAGGGAGGCCGGGCGCATCTTGACGGCCAACGGGGCCGATGCGCCGACCGGACCCAGTCCGCCTCCCGACGAGGTGGACTCGCCGGGGACGTCGAACAGCCCGTCAGCCACCGTTCAGGCATACCACGAGATGCGGACATACGATCGATTCGTGATCACAAAGCCTGTCAACCTGCCCGCCGCGCTGAAGTCCTTCGACGAGAACTACAGCCCGCGAATCGTGGCTCACGTGAACGACTATGACGTCCGTATCGCGCACGCCAACGGTGACCATGTCTGGCACGTCCACGAGGACACCGACGAGTTCTTCCTCGTCCTCGACGGTGAGTTTCACGTCGCCATGCGCGACGCCGATGGCCAGGAATCGACCGTCGTGCTTCGCGAGGGCGACACCTTCGTCGTGCCGAGGGGCACCGAGCACAAGCCGTCGTCGCCGGGTGGCTCGATCATGATGTTCGAACCCTCGCGGAACCTCGAGCACCGGCGATCGTCACGAGGGCGAAATCCCCGACCACGTGGACAGCACGACGGGCCGCGCGCTGACCTAACCCGCGTCCTGCGGGCTGCGTCACGAAGTCGATCAACTCCTCGACGCGACCGATGAGCGCGGGCTCCAGATCGTTCCAATCGCGCACGCGTCCCCGGATGCGCTGCCACGCCTTGGCGATGTCGGCCTGCTGGGAGTGCGGCCAGCCCAGGGCGCGGCACACACCCTTCTTCCAATCCACGCCCTTGGGCACGACCGGCCATGCCGGGACGCCGATGCGGCCGGGCTTGACGGCCTGCCAGATGTCGATGAACGGGTGGCCGACGACCAGTGTGTCGTCGCCGCCCGGCCCGCGCCGGACGGCGTCGGCAATGCGGGCCTCCTTCGATCCGGCGACGAGGTGGTCGACGAGCACCCCCAGCCGGCGTCCCGGTCCGGGGCGGAACTCCTCGACGATCGACGACCAGATCGTCGACGCCGCCGAGGTATTCGACGACGACGCCCTCGATTCGCAGGTCGTGTCCCCACACCTGCTCGACCAGCTCGGCGTCGTGGCGGCCCTCGACGTAGATGCGGCTGGCGAGCGCGACCTTCGCACGCGCGCCCTTAACGGCAACCGAGCCCGACGCGGTGCGTGTCGCGGTCGATGCCGCTCGTCGCGGCGCGGTGAGAATGACCGGCCGGCCGTCGATGAGGTAGCCGGGCCCGATGGGGAATGGCTTGGTGCGGCCGCGGCGGTCCTCGAGTTCCATTCGGCCGTACTCGATTCGCACGATCGCGCCCACGAAACCGGTCTGGGCGTCCTCGACGACCATGCCGATCTCGGCCGCCTGCTCGGTCGATCGCGGTTTACGGTGCGGATTGTTGGCGAGAACATCGGAGCCATAGCGATCAGCCACCGGGTGATCGTAGGGTCACATCCGTGCTGCTGAACCGCGACACGGCCGAGGGAATCGCGAACGGCAGCATCACGCTTGTGTTGCGGCGGTGGGATGCGCCACGGGCGAGGCCGGGCGGCACCCAGCGCACGGTCGCCGGCACGATCCGCATCGAAGACGTCACCGAATATCCGGGCGGCTACCGCGTCACGGCAGCACAGGCCCGCGCGGCGGGCTATCCGGACGCCAAGACCGCGCAGGCCGGACTTGGATCGCCGCCCGGCGCGGCACACGTACGTGATCGCGGTGTCGTATCTCGTCACCCGACGAGCGGCCCGAACTCGCCGCCGACGACCGGCTGTCCGAGCGCCGACGTCGAGGCGATCGCGGCGCGCCTCGACAGATGGGATGCCGCCACCGAGCCGTGGACCAGGCAGTACTTGGCGATGATCGGGGACAACGAGGCGGTCCGCGCGCCGGATCTGGCGGCACGCGTCGGTCTGGATGTGCCGCGGTTCAAACGCCGCGTGCGCCAACTGAAGGGGCTGGGCCTGACCATCAGCCTCGACGTCGGGTACCGGCTGTCCCGCGGCGGCCGCGAATACCTGCAACAGACCACGTTGACGCGAAGCCTTGACTTGAAGCGCTTCAAGTTCGGCAGACTGGTGTCATGAGCATCACCGCCGAGGAGTCGGACCTGACCATCCAGCAGGTGTCGCGGCGCACCGGGCTGGCCGAGTCGGCGCTGCGCTATTACGAGCGCATCGGACTGATCGCCGCGGTCCCCCGCGACGAGAGCAGCGGCCACCGCCGGTATCCACCCGATCTCGTCGCCGCCATCGAAGCGCTGAGCTGTCTGCGCGGCACCGGAATGCCGGTGCGCGATATGCACGCCTACGTCGCCAACATGCGGCGCGGTCCCGCCGGAGCCGCCGACCAACGGCGACTGTTCGCCGAGCATGCCGACCGGCTTGCCGGCGAGATCGCCCGGCTGCAGTTGCGCGAGCGATACGTGTCGGCAAGGCAGAGCTGTGGGCCGCCAGGGAACACGGCGACGCCGCCGCCGAGGCGTCCATCACACCGGCGGTCGTCACCTCATCCCCGCAACTGCTGAACGAAGAGGTGAACCAGAGCAATGAGCTGACACCACGACACCCGTGCTGGTCACCGGCGGATCGGGATTCCTTGCCACCCATATCATTTTGCAGCTGCTTGAGGACGGCCACATCGTTCGCACCACCGTGCGTTCGCTCGACCGCGAGCCCGAGGTCCGCGCCAGCCTCGAGCGGGCCGGTACCGACACCGGGCGATTGTCTTTTGTCATAGCCGATCTCACCGGCAGACGACGGCTGGCCCGCAGCCGTGGCCGGTTGCGAATCACGTGCTGCACGTTGCGTCGCCATTTCCGCCCCAACAACCCAAGAATGCCGACGAGTCTGATCGTGCCCGCCCGGGAGGGCGCACTGCGGGTGCTGCGGGCGGCCGAACACGCAGGGGTGCGGCGGGTGGTGATGACGTCCTCGTTCGCCGCGATCGGGTACAGCCCGAAGCCTTCGGGGCTGCCGTACGACGAATCAGACTGGACCGACCCGACCGGCGGGCAGTCGCCCTACGTCCAGTCGAAAACGCTCGCCGAGCGCGCCGCGTGGGACTTCGTGGCGGACGCATCGGTGAGGCTTGAGCTCGCGGTCATCAACCCGGTCGGCATCTTCGGTCCCGTGCTCGGTCCGGACCTGGCCAGCTCGATCGGGCTGATCCAGATGTTGTTGCACGGCAAGCCGCCGTTGTTGCCCCGGGCGTCATTCGCCGTCGTCGACGTGCGCGACGTCGCCGACCTGCACCTGCGTGCCATGCGGCAACCACAGGCGGCCGGCCAGCGGTTCCTCGCCTCGGCAGGTCAGCCGCTGACGCTGCCCGAGATCGCCTCGATCCTGCGCGACCACCTGGGTGCGGCTGGCACCCGGATCCCGACACGTGACGTCGCCCGACTGGATCGTGAGGGCCGCCGCACGGCTCGTGCCGGCGCTCGGCGCGCTGGCCGACCTCCTCGGGCCGCCCAAGCTGGTGTCGACTGCCAAGGCCACCGACATGCTTGGCTGGCGACCGCGTCCGGTCGCCGAGACGATCGCCGCAACCGGCGAGAGCCTGATCGGGCTCCAGATGGCAGGCGCGTGAGCGCGCGCCCGGTTCGCGCGAGCGTGCGCAGAATGGCACCGGTTTCGCGGTGTGGCGTGTGCAGACACGCCGCTCGCGACGATCTTAGGAGCCGGTGGCGGTCAACTCCTCGATGATCGTGTGGATGAACCGCATCTTCTCCAGCACCGCGGGCGGAAGGACGAAGGGGTACAGGTCCTGCTTTCCCATTGAGCGGTTCACCATGTTCAATGCCCACGACAGCGGCAGCCACATCTCAATCAGAGTGTCGAATCCACTCGGGCCCAGTACTTTTCGCTCGAATGTCGCTGACGCAGGAGCGAAGCCGAACGCCGCGGCGGTGTCCATCGTGTCGCGAATATGGAGGTAGTGGGCGAACGTCTCGGCCCAGTCCTCGGCGGGGTGCATCGTGGCGTAGGAGGAGACGTACTGCTTCTTCCAATCGGGAGGTGGGCCGTCGTTGTAATGACGGTCCAGCGCGGCCTGGTAGTCGGCATCGGCATCGCCGAACAATTCCCGGAACTGCTGACGGTACTCCGGCGACGTGCTGACCAGCCGGTAGTAGTAGTAGTGCCCGATCTCGTGGCGGAAGTGGCCGAGCAGTGTGCGATACGGCTCGTCCATCGCCACCCGCAGCTGTTCACGGTGCACATCGTCGCCCTCGGCGAGATCCAGTGTGATCACGCCGTTCTCGTGGCCGGTGAACACCTGCTCGAACTCGCTGGAGAGCAGGTCGAATGCGAGGCCGTAGTCAGGGTCCTCATCGCGCCCGACGATGGGCAGCTTCATCTCATGCAGCTCGGCGATCAGCCGCCGCTTGGCCATCTCTGCGTCGGCGAACGCCGCCATGGCCTTGGTGTCGGACTCGTTTGGCCGAGTCCGGGTCAATGCACACGACGCTACACAGTCTGCCGGGTCGGCGCCTTCTCGACCAGCCAGTTGCACTGCGCGAGGTACAGATTCGCGCACAGCTGATAGTGGCCCGAGTCGACGGCGCCGGCGTGCTCGCTCTCCTCGCCGGGGGCGATGACCAGGAGCGCCATATCGTCCAAGGAGAACCCCAACGAACTCTTGCACGACAGGCACAGCGAGTTCTCGAACGCGAGGCGCTGACCGCAGTTGGGGCAGTTGAAGTCACGCACGCAGCACGCCCCCTTCATACGGCGCCACGTCCACCGCCACGTCGATCTTGCTGCTCTCCGAGTCCGTGTAGATGATGCCGCGCAACGGCGGCACGTCCGCGTAGTCGCGGCCGAAGCCGACGGTGATGTACCGCTCATCGACCATCTGGTCGTTGGTCGGGTCCAGACCCAGCCATTGATTCTGCGGTGTCCACACCGACGCCCACGCGTGCGTCGCGTCGATGCCGATCATGCGTTCCTTTCCCGGCGGCGGGTCGGTCGCCAGATACCCCGATACATAGCTGGCGGCCAATCCGTTGGCGCGCAGGCACGCGATCGCCAGTCGCGCGAAGTCCTGACATACCCCCTCCCGCGCGCCCAAAACCTCGCTCACCTGAGTCGACACCGTGGTCGAGCCGGACCGGTAGGTGAAGTCGGAGTAGATCCGCGAGCTGAGGTCGGCCAGCACGTCGATCAGTGGACGCTCCCGGCTCGAAACTCGGTGCGGCATAAGCCCGTAGTTCGTCGGTGATCTCGGGTGGCTGCAGGTCGAGGGTGAACTCGGTGGCCAGCGCACCATCGACGCCCACCGGACGGGCGATCTCCCACGGCGCCCTGGCCGATCCGGCGTCGTACTGCTCGGCCGCGGGCGGATCCACCTCGACCACCGAATTGCTGGTGATGGACAGCGTTTCGGTGCGGCTCGGTGACGTGGAAGTACGAGCTGATGTTTCCGTAGGCGTCGCGGCTCGTGGAACTGTCGGCCGCCTCGGGCTCGATCAACAACTCATGCGACAGGCAGCGTTGCCGGTCGGAGTCGCGCGGGGTGAGGAATCCGCGCCCGTAAGAGCTGGTGACCACGTCGGAGTAGCGGTACACCGTGCGGTGTGTGATCTGGTAGCACCGGCTCGTCCCCGAGGGCGTCGGCCCGTCGGGAAACGCCGTCACGGCATGATCCGACGCTCGTCCGGCCCCCACAACGGCTGCATGCCGCCGGGCAGCGACAGATGCGCGGCGGTGATGACGCCGGCGAGCTCGCGCAGGTCGTTGTGCATCGCGGTCAGCAGTGCGGCCAGTGCGTCGCGGCTTCCGTCGGGTGTGACGACCTCGAGGCCTGCCGGCTCGATGCGGCGCAGCCGGGTGGTGATGTCCTCGACGAGGCGCTCCGACCGCGACGATCCGGACGATCCCGGCAGCGTCTTCAGGTCCGCGCGAAGCCGCTCGAGCTGGAAGACCAGCGACCGCGGATTCTCGGCATCGAACAAGACCAGGTCGGCCACGGCAGAAACACTAACCGTGCCGGGGTTGCGGCGCCGATAGATGACCGACGACTCACATGCCACCAGCGTCGACTCGGTGATGGCCTGCTCGGCGCCCAGGCTGCGGACCGTGGTCAGGGTCGCCGCAGCAACGCGGTCAGTCCGAGACCTCGCTCGATGCGTTTGCCGATGTCCATCATGTCCAGCCGACGTCGTGCACCATCGACTCGGCGGCCACGCCCGGAGAGCGCGAGCATGCCTGCGAGGGTGAGGTTGTTGGTCGACGACAGGAACGCATCGCCCTCGGTTCGAGATTCGGGCGGCGAATCCGGTCCGTGCATCAGGGCTCGCTCGACCGCCGCCAGCACCATCCACGTGTCGTTGGACATCTGGTCGCGCACCGCGCGGGCGGCAAGGCCGAGTCGTTCGACGGACTGCGCCAGCGATCCGGGTCGTTGCCGGTCGGCGGTCAGCGACCACAGCGTCGTCGGCGCGGTCGCGACGATCTCGGCGTAATCGCCGTCACCGGTGTCGGTGCCCGGTGATTCGGCCGAGCGCGGTCAGCAGCACCGGCACACACTCGCTGCCCTCCAACTCCCTGCGGTAGCGGAACTCGTGATAGCGGTGGCGGGTGACGGTGAGTAGCCGCGCCATGTTCTCCGCGCGTTCGGCGTAGCGGCCCATCCAGAACAGGTCGGACAGCACGCGCGGCGAGCTGACCGCGCGGGTCGGGCTCGGCGTGATCGCAGGCAACTCCACCGGCGGCGCGGTCGGGATGCGCTCGGCGGTGACCCGCGTCGGGGTTCGCACCCAGATATCCTTGGCTGCAACGTTGTTCAGCTTGAGCGCGGCGTTGCCGGGGCCGAGTAGGTAGCCCAGCCCGCCGACCATGGGCGCGTAGCCGCCGCGCTGGGCGACGGTGAACAACCGCATACCGACGTTGGTCGCCGATAGCCCGCCCGGTTGATAGTCGCTGGGCGCCGACGAGAACTGCGGCAGGTCCTGGCCCACCCATTGCCACGGCGCGGCTTCGATTCGGATGCCCAACTCCTTGCGCTGCGTCGAAGACAACGCGGGCCCGACCACCGTCTCCCCGCCGGTCACCGATTTGATCAGCAGCGACGAAAGATTGGTCAGCAGATGCGAGCGTTCGGTGTTGATGCCGCCCCAGTACAGCTGCGCGGTGGGCAACAGCGGAGTCTCGCCCAGCAGCTGTTCGGCCAGCTCGGGCAGAAAGCGAAGCAGCCCTGGGCTTTCCAGGATGCCGCTGCCGAGCGTGTTGACGACGGTCACCGCGCCGCGGCGCAGCACCTCGACCAACCCGACGACGCCCAGCCGCGAATCCGCTCGCAGGTCAAGCGGATCCGCGTAGTCGGCATCGACCCGTCGCAGCACCACGTCGACCCGCTTGAGGGTGCCCATCGATCGCATCCACAGCTTGCCGTCGCGCACCACCAGATCGGCGCTCTCCACCAGCTGGAAGCCCAGCACGCTGGCCAGGTACGCCTGATCGAACGCGGTCTCGGAGTGGATGCCGGGGCTGAGCACCACCACCACTGGTTCCTCGGCCGACTCCGGTGCGGCGTCGATCAACGCCAGTCGCAGCGCCTGCGCCCACGGTGATGCCGGCCTTGGGCCGATCCGTTCATACAGATCGGGCATGGCGTGCGCCACCACTCGCCGGTCGGCCAGCGCGTAACCCGCCCCCGACGGCGCCTGGGTCCAGTCGGCGTTCACGACGAAGTTGCCGTCGGCGGCCCGGCTGATGTCGCAGCCGTGCAGGAACAGCTGGTGCCTGCCGGGCACCTCGATACCGCGCGCGGCGCGCACATAGCCCGGGTGGGCGAACAACACCTGCGGCGGCAATACCCCGCTGGTCAGCGAGATCCGCGGACCGTAGAGATCGGCGAGGATCGCGTCCAGAAGCCGGGAGCGCTGCAACAGACCGGATTCCAGTGTGTCCCAATCCGACGCCGAGACCACCAACGGCAACGCGTCGAGGCGCCACGGACCCGGTTCGGCGGTGCCGTCCCCGTTGGTCACCGCTTCGCCGTGCCGGTCCACCTCGATATAGGTGATGCCGTCGTTGTCGACCAGGCCGCGAACCACCGACTGCAGCTGATCCAGCCCACCGCGACCGCGCTCGCCGACACACTCGGCCAGCTCCTGCCAGGCCGGCCGGATATTGCCTGCGGCATCGACGAATTCGTCGTAACCGCCTCCGGTTCGACCGCGCACGTCGAACAGCGCCTGCTGTGCGCGGACTGTGCGATACCGGGCCAGCAGGTCGTCGATATCGCTCGTGGCGGGAAGGACCATTACTGCAGAACGCTACGGCTAGGTCTGACGAAGCACGAGACGGCCGGAAAATCGGCCTCTAGCTGCGGCGAGCGAACAATCCTCACAGCCCGTCTCCTCCTGCCAGCCGCCCGACGATTCCTTCGGGTACAGGCTAAGCGGCGTTCATCGGCGGCGCCCGACGACAGGCCGCGAATGGCGGCGGGGAATTCACCAGCCGATGAACAATTGGCATGCGTGGAACTGAATCGCCGCTGCGAAAAGTCTCATGTGACGAAGCTCGCCAGCCGAGTAACGTTGAATTGTAAGTACGTGAATCCGTTTGTCTGCGTCGAAATCTGCTCGGCGACAATGCAACCCACCCGGTCTTATCGTTTGTGCCGACACGCGCCTGCACCCTTAGGACCGGCGCAGCGAACGCGAGTTCCCGTAGCACACGCCGACCAGACCCCAGGGAAAGGTTCCAGCAAGACATGTCCAACATCCAGGCTGATCTGGGCGCTGACCAGCGCAAACAGTGGCAGACCACCTACCGCTCCCACCCCGGCATGTACGGGTCGGAGCCCTCCGCCCCTGCCATCTATGCGGCCGACTCGTTCAAAGCTGCCCATGCCGGCCGAGTGTTGGAACTGGCGGCCGGTCACGGACGGGACGCGATCTACTTCGCTCGTCAAGGCTTCGCGGTGCTGGCCACCGACTTCAGTGCCGTCGCCGTCGAACAGCTCCAGCGAACGGCAGAAGCAAATGTCGTGAGCGAGAAGCTCGTGGCGATGGTGTACGACCTACGGGAACCCCTGCCGATGGCCACCGCATCGGTTGACGCAGTCTATGCGCACATGGCGCTGTGTATGGCGTTGTCCACCAGCCAAATTCACGCCGTCGTAGACGAGATTCGCAGAGTGCTCCGGCCGGGCGGAACATTCATCTACACGGTCCGAAACACCGATGATGCCCACTACGGCACAGGAATCGCCCGAGGTGACGAGATCTTCGAGAACGGCGGCTTTGCGGTGCACTTTTTCAACCGCAAGCTAGTCGACAGCCTTGCCGAGGGCTGGACCCTCAAGCAGGTCCACGACTTCCACGAAGGTGAGCTGCCCCGGCGACTCTGGCGGGTTACTCTCATACGCTCTGCCGACTCGATGTGCTCGGCAGTCTTCTGACCGGGGCTGTGGCTAGGTCGGACCCGACCAACTCGGTAAGCCGCGACGACGAATGTCGGCGACAAACATCTGGACGAGGGTGTCCGTGGGCGCGGCCACCACTGCAACGATGTCCCGCTTGATCATCGGATGCAGCCGGCGCACCACGCCGGAAGGCCGCGGCGCCAGCGCCGACACCGGAACGATGCTCACACCCATTCCCGCGGCGGCCAGCTGCGCCGCCGTCCGCGGACTGCGAGTGCGCAACACCGGGTTGAGTACGACATCGTGCCGCGCGGCCAACTGGTCGACCCAGACCGCCAGCCCGTTCTCCAGGTTGTAGTGAACGAAAGGCTCGGACTCCAACGCCTGCACAGGAATGCTGGACATTCGCGCCAAAGGGTTACCGGCACAAACGACAACGACGACTTCCTCCTCCCCGATCTCCTCGAAATGGGCATCAGTTGCCGTCGGGCGCGGTCCGATCGCGACGTCAACACGATTCTCCTCGATCGAAGCGACCATTGCGTCGGCACTGGTGAACTCCGTCAGATCGAGGTGAACATCGGGACGACGAGATCGCCAGTGCCGCAGCACCGGAACCAAAAGCCATGCGGTCATCGTCTCCGCGCAAGCGATACGAAGCCGTCCCGCACCCCCTTCACCTACCCGTCGTCCCGTCTTTATAGCCTGGTCCGCCGCCTGCAATGCGCGCCTTGCGTCCTCGGCGCTCGCACGGCCGACCGCCGTTACGCGCACGCCCCTCCAAAGTCGTTCCACCACCGGCGCGCCGAGCTCCTTTTCGAGTGCCGCAATCTGATGAGATAGAGCGGGCTGCGACATGTGTAGCGACGCGGCAGCTGCGCTCACGGAGCCGTGATCCACCAAGGCGACCAGGCACTCCAGCGTCCGCAAAGTAGTCATGCGGCGAAGGTAGCCATCGCATTTGAGAACTTTCACCGGACAACGCTTCATCTGTGTCCATCGATGGGTCGCGACGTAGGTTGGCGCACCAACAGCCCAGCCCAGCGCGTTGTGACATTCGCAATGAATTGACCGAAGGCCCACAGATTTCTTCATCTGAAACCAGCGCAGGAGCGCGATTGGGTGAAGAGAAACTTCGCCAATACATCCATTTTTCGCATGCGTCCTCGGGTAGTGAACCTCGGCTCGATGTCGTTGACGGAGGTGGGCTCGATTTAAGGAACTCGCGATGACGTCACACGAGAACGCTCGTAAACAAGCCACTACCGACTTCGACCACACGGACTCCTCCATGTCGGCTGAGCTCGTTCGACGAACGTTCGCAGATATGCGGGAGAGCTGTCCGATTGCGCATAGCGATCGATTCGGAGGCTTGGCCTACCTGAGCCGCTATGAGGATGTGCGTCGAATTCTTTTGGATTACCAAACGTTCAGTACAACCGACGGAGTGTTCATACCGCCCAGCGGTCTGCCGAAGATCCCACCGCTGGAATATGATCCGCCGGCGCACACCGCGTTGAGAGCGCTGATGGACGGCCCTCTGAACTCGCGTTCCGTCCGCGCCCTGGAGCCAACAATCGAAGAGATCGCGCACCTGTGCATCGACGATTTCGCCGACGACGGATTTGCCGATCTGGCGGTACAACTGACAGAAATTCTGCCCGCCGTCGTCATCGGCCGCATGGTTGGGCTCAGTCAAGACGAAGCGGTGGAGGTTCGCAGGATATCGATGGCAACCTTCGCAAGCATTGGAGGCGTGGACTTTCCGGCGCACATGGCAGATTTCGTTGCGTTCATGGACCGCCGGCTCCAGGAACGTAAGGAAGCACCTAGGGACGACTACCTGACTGCGCTCGCTCGAGGTGAGATCTACGGTCAGCCTGTCGATGCTGATTTGGTAACAGGCATCATGAGCGCTTTCATGCTCGGCGGCCACCACTCGACTGCGACTGCGATCGCCGGACTGCTCGGGCATGTGCTTCCCAAACACACACTCTGCGAACAAATCTTGACCGACGACGACATGCTTGGTCGTGCGATCGAAGAAAGCCTTCGTCTGACGACCCCATTGAGCCTCTTCGCCCGCACGGTACGGGCCGAGGCGCAGGTCGGCGGTGTGAACTTCGATCGCGGCGACCGAATCATGATCAATCTGGCTGCCGCCAACCGCGACCCACGAGTATTCACCGAACCAGAGATGTTCGACACCAGTAGGGCGAAGATGCCCCATGTGGCGTTCGGGCGCGGGCTGCACACATGCACTGGGCAGCATCTTGCCCGTGCCGAAATGCGGATTACCTTGAAGGCGCTGCTCAACCGCCTACCGGATATTCGCATAGCCGGCGAGGTCAAGGAGACCGGCCTCACCGGCGGCATGATGATGCAAGTGAGCTCGCTTCCGGTCGTTTTCACACCGGAGAAACGATGACCGCAGGCGCATCCGTCACTGCAGAACGGTACGCGCTCGCCGAAGATCCAAGATCCCCGGCGCGCCAACGTCGGTGGATTGGCGAGCCTGTTTCTCCTGGATGTCGGACATGTCGACCTTGCCCGGCGTGAAGCCGGTGGCCTCGAACCGGCGGCCGCGCCGCGATTCGGCCTCTACGGCGTTGACCGGTGGGTGGTCGTAGGCGCGGCCACCGGGATGCGACACGTGGTACGTGCAGCCGCCGCGCGAGGTGCCGCTCGCGGTGTCCAGAAGCTCGAATCGGAGCGGACCGTCCACGGTGATCGTCGGGTGCAGCGCACTCGGCGGCTGCCAGGCGCGGTACCGGACCCCACCGACCTGGATGTCGGATTTGTCAGTGGCCAGCAGCGGCACCGGATAGCCGTTGGCGGTGACGATGTAGCGGTGCCGGTCAGCACCGATCAACCGCACCTGGATGCGTTCGACCGACGAGTCGACATAGCGCGCTGTGCCGGCCACGGTCGACTCCTCCCCCAATACGTTCCACGGCTCGATGGCGCCGCGCAGTTCGATTTCCACACCGTCGAACACGGCCGTGCCGATGCGCGGGAACCGGAACTCGGTGAAAGGGTCAAGCCAGCTGGTGTCGAAGTTGATGTCGTGCGCGCGAAGATCAGCTGCGACGTCGGCGATATCCTGAATCAGGAAGTGCGGCAGTAGGTATCGGCCATGAAGACTGGCTCCGTGGCGGATCAGCGGCGCTCGCAGCGGCTCATCCCAGAACCAGGCGACCAGCGAACGCACCAAGAGCGACTGCACCATCGCCATCTGATAGTGCGGCGGCATTTCGAACCCGCGCAGTTCCAGCAGGCCCAGCCGGCCGCGGGCGGTGTCGGGGCTGTAGAGCTTGTCGATGCAGAACTCGGCGCGATGGGCATTGCCGGTGATGTCGGTCAGCAGGTGCCGGAGCGCCCGGTCGGTGATCCACGGCTTGGCCGCGCCGCCCGCCGTCAACCGCGCGATCTCGGAGAAGGCGATCTCCAGCTCGTAGAGGGCTTCGGCGCGACCCTCATCGACCCGTGGCGCCTGCGAGGTCGTGCCGATGAACCGTCCGGCGAACAGGTATGACAGCGACGGGTGACGCTGCCAGTACGTCAGCATCGACACCAAGAGGTCGGGTCGGCGCAGCAGCGGTGAATCTGCGGGTGTGCTGCCGCCCAACGTGATGTGGTTGCCGCCGCCCGTGCCGCCGTGAGTGCCGTCGACGTCGAACGACTCCGTCGACAGACGGGCCAGCCGGGCCTGGAGATACAGGCCTTCCAGCTGCCTTCGCTGGTCGGCGAAGCTGGCGGTGGGCGCCACATTGACCTCGATGACACCGGGGTCGGGGGTGATGGTCATCGACGTGATGCGCGGATCCGGCGGCGGCCCGTATCCCTCGACGACCAGCGGGCAGCCGACCTTCGTCGCGGCCGCCTCAACGCGGCCGACCAGCTCGACGAAGTGCTCCAGCTCATCGGTGGGCGGCAGGTACACGTGAAGCAACCCGTCGCGGACCTCGGTGACGATCGCCGTCGTCGGCAGGTCGTCGGCGTCCTCGATGGCCGCGTCGCCCGCCTCAACGTCGGCGGGCAGACTGCCGCGTCGCTCCAGCGGGTCGGCGGGATGCGTCGGACGCGGCGGACGCCAGCTGATCGAGTTCAACGGCAACCTCAGCCCGGCAGCCGACTCGCCCGCGAGCAGGACGATGCGGCCGCGGCGCAGGCTCCAGTCCGCGCTGGCCCAGCCGGAGTCGTCGTCGCGGCGGTGCAGCGGCAGGACGTACGCGGCCGGTTCGGTCACGGTCTCGTCGAGACGGTCCATCAGTGCGGCGCGGGCATCGACGTTGTCGGCCTCCAGGTCGTCTGCGGAGGCGACGGGTTCGCCTTCAGGCCGCCGCACCGCTCCGGAAAGTCGGGCCAGCGCATCCTCGTAGGCGGGCCGTACCTGGGTCGGCGGCAGCCCGAGTCCGTCGGCGATGGCGCCGAGCAGGTTCAGCGCGGCGTCGGGCGGCGTCTCGGTCGTCTCGCCGTCGCTGAGCCACGGATCGGCCAGCAGTGCGGCGTCTTGCCACAAGGGCTTGCCGTCGGTGCGCCAATGCAGTCCAATCTGCCAGCGCGGCAATGGTTCTCCCGGATACCACTTGCCCTGGTTGCGTTGGACCAGTCCCTGCGGCGCCCACTCGTCCTTCAGCCTCGCGGCCAGTGCGGATGCCCGCTCACGCTTGTGCGGGCCGTCGGCGTCGGTGGCCCACTCGGGATCGACCTGGTTGTCGATCGAGATGAAGGTGGGCTCGCCGCCCATCGTCAGGCGGACATCGCCCGCGGCGAGCCGCTCGTCGACGCGTGCGCCGAGCGCGCAGACGGCACCCCACGCCGCCTCGGTGTAGGGCAGCGTGACCCGCGGGTCCTCGTGCACCCGGGTGACGACGTTGGAGAAGTCCAATGACGTCTCGCACGGCTCGGTCGCGCCGGTGATCGGTGCCGCGGACTCCGGGTGCGGCGTGGCCGACAGCGGGATGTGCCCCTCCCCGGCGAACAACCCCGACGTCGGATCCAGCCCGATCCAACCGGCGCCCGGGATGTACACCTCGGCCCAGGCGTGCAGGTCGGTGAAGTCGGCGGCCGGCCCGGACGGCCCGTCGAGGGCCTCGACGTCAGACGTCAGCTGGACGAGGTATCCGCTGACGAACCGCGCGGCAAGGCCGAGCTGGCGCAGGATCGACACCAGCAACCACGCCGAGTCACGACAGGAGCCGATGCCGCTGCGCAGGGTGTGATCCGGCGTCTGCACACCGGGTTCCATGCGCACGCTGTAGCCCACGTCGGCGTTGACGGCGCGATTGAGCGCGACGAGGAAGTCGATGGTGCGGGTGCCCGGGGCGACGGAGAAGTTCTTCACCCACGCATCGGCGAGGTCACCCGGCCCGGACCCCTCACCGCCCTCGTCGACCGGCCGCAGATAGGGCTTGAGGTCCTCGGCCAGCGCCTTGGGGTATTCGAAACCGATCTGTTCGGCGTAGTCCTCGATGAAGAAATCGAAGGGGTTGATGACCTTCAGGTCGGCGATCAGGCCGACGGTGATGGTCAGGCTGCGGGTCCGGCTGGGAAACACCAAGCGGCCCTGGAAGTTACCGAAGGCGTCCTGCTGCCAGTTGATGAAGTGGTCGGCGGGCTCGACGGTCAGCGAGTAGGCCTCGATCGGGGTTCGCGAGTGCGGAGCGGGGCGCAACCGGACTACGTGGGGATGCACCTCCACCGGCCGGTCGAATGTGTAGCTGGTGCGATGCTCCAGCGCCACCTTGATGCCCATCAACCGATCAGATCACAACGTGCCCCGGTGTGCATGGCGCAGAATCGAGCCGTGGCCACCTGGAAGGACGTCGCGCGCATCGTCGCTGAGCTGCCCGAGACCGCTGAGCCGACCCCGCGGCAGTGGCGCGTCGCGCAAGAAACTCATCGTTTGGGAGCGGCCGTTGCGCAAGGCCGACCACGAGGCGCTGGGTGACGACGCCCCCGACGGCGACATCCTCGGCGCCCGCGTCGCGGACGAGGGGGTGAAGTTCGCGCTCATCGCCGAAGAGCCCGGTGTGTACTTCACCACCCCGCACTTCGACGGTTACCCGTCGGTGCTGGTTCGGCTGGCTGAGATCGCCGTGCCCGATCTCACCGAACTCGTCACCGAGGCGTGGCTCGTGCAAGCGCCCAAGACACTGGCGAAGGCATTTCTCGAGCGGGAGCGCTGAGCGCCACTAGCTGCCGGCGACGCGGACCGCCAGCTCGTCGGGAGGTACGTCATGCCCCTTCGCGCAACGGATCTCGACGGTGGCCTCGGCTCCGCAGTCCGCATGGAACAGGCGCAGCCGCGTGCGGTTGGGCAGGTGGCGTCGCCCCCATTCGAACATCGCCCACACCACCGGCATGAAGTCGGTGCCTGCCTCGGTCAGCACGTACTCGTCGCGGCTTCGCTGGCCCGGTTCCTGATACGGCCGCCGCTCGAGCAGACCCGCGTCCACGAGATCGGACAGGCGCGCGGACGCTGCGGCCTTGGTCACACCGATGCGCCGCCAGAAGTCGTCGAACCGCGTGGTGCCGTAGTAGGCCTCCCGCATGATCAGCATCGCCGACTTCGTCCCCAGCACCGCCATCGTCTTCTCGACCGGGCATTCGCCCACCGCCGACCAGGAGTCACGGTCGGCCAGACGACCCTGTAGCACTGCCATGGAATTCACCGCCCAATCTCTGAGTTGTTACAAGTATACCCAGGTGGTATAGCTGGGTATAGAGATCATCACTCAGCGTTCGAGTCGCAGGAGGCAGAAGTGGCTGGATATGTAGGCCGGGACGCGGTCATCGTCGGAGCGGTACGCACTCCGATCGGAAAGGGCAAGGCCAGCGGCGCGCTGCACGACGTGTTGTCCGTCGATCTGCTGGCGCACAGCCTCAAGGAATTGGTGGCCAGGACAGGGGTCGACCCCGCCCAGATCGACGATGTGATCGCCGGGGCCGTCACCCAGGTCGGCGACCAGGCCGTCAACATCGCCCGCAACGCACTTCTGGGTGCGGGCTTCCCGGAGTCCGTTCCCGGGACGACCGTCGATCGCCAATGCGGCAGCAGCCAGCAGGCCATCAGCTTTGCCGCACAGGGCGTGATCTCAGGCGCCTACGACATCGTGATCGCCGCGGGCGTGGAGTCGATGGGCCGGGTGCCGATGGGGTCGAGCGTGCTGCCGGGCAGCGACCCGTTCGGGGCGATGTCACAGCGTTATCCCGAAGGCCTTGTGCCGCAGGGCATCAGCGCAGAACTCATCGCGGCCAAGTGGGGCTTCTCGCGCCAGCAACTTGACGAATTCTCCGCCGGTAGCCACGAAAAGGCCGCGGCCGCAACCAAAGAAGGCCGGTTCGACAACGAGCTGGCGCCGATCGCGGGGCTTGCCACCGACGAGATCATCCGTCCCGGCACCACCGTCGAGACGCTGTCGGTCCTGAAGCCGGCGTTCTACAACCCCTCCTACGAGGAGCGCTTTCCTCAGATCACGTGGGAGATCACGGCCGGTAACTCGTCGCCGTTGTCGGACGGCAGCGCGGCTGTACTGATCACCACCAGCGAGGTCGCCAATCGCCTGGGGTTACGTCCGCTGGCCCGCATCCACACCGCTACCGTCGTCGGCTCCGACCCGTTGTACATGCTGACCGGTGTGATCCCGGCGACCGAAAAGGTCTTGCAGAGGGCCGGGCTGACGCTCGCCGACATCGATCTGTTCGAGGTCAACGAGGCGTTCGCACCCGTGGTGCTGGCGTGGGCACACGACACCGGCGCCGATCTGGCGAAGACGAACGTCAACGGCGGCGCGATCGCGATCGGCCACCCACTGGGCGCCAGCGGTGCCCGCATCATGACGACGATGGTCAACGCGCTCGAGCAGCGCGGCGGCCGCTACGCGCTGCAGACGATGTGTGAGGCCGGTGGCATGGCCAACGCCACCATCATCGAGCGGCTGTAAGCCTGCCCCACCGAGAAGCCAGGGTTGTGATCAGGTGCCTTTCACACCCCTGGCTTCTCCATGGGCACTCAGGCGCGCTGCAGCTCGAAAAGCGGGATGACGCGGCTGGTCTTCTCCTGGTACTCGCCGAAGGCCGGTGTCACCGCGACGACCTTCGGGTAGGTCTCGTTGCGCTCCGCCAGAGGTAGTTCCCGCGCGACGGCGTCGTATTCCGTCGTTCCTATCTCGACATGAGCCTGCGGGTTCGCCCGTAGGTTGTGCACCCAGTCCGGAGAATTCGTGTAGCCGCCCTTGGAGCCGACGATGAGCAGCTTGCCGTCGATCTCGAAGTACGCCAGCGGCGTCAGGCGCGGCTGGCCCGACTTGGCGCCGGTTGTGGTGAGCAGAAGCAGATCTTCGCCCTCGAACTGGCCGCCAACCTTCCCTTCGTTGGCACGGAACTCTTCGACGACTGGGTCGTTCATCGCCTTGAACACAGCGGGATCTGATAGATCGGTCATGCCCTAACCAAACCCTTCAAGGCCGCAACTATTCCACCCGGTGATGACTTCACAGCCGCTCCTGATTGCACTGGGGGTCGTGCTGTCGCGCTCCGACGACCCTGAGCGCAATCTTCAGGTTCGCTCCAGTTCGAAGATCGGGATGACGCGACTCGTCTTCGCCTGGTACTCGGCAAAGGCGGAGCCGAGAGCGTTGACCTTCGGAATGATGGCCGCGCGTTCAGTGTCGTCGAGTTCGCGGGCCGAGACGTCGAACGAGTCCTCGCCCAGCTCCACGTGCGCGCTTGGATAGGCCCGCAAGTTGTACACCCAGGCGGGGTTGACATCGGCACCGCCGAATCCGGCGATGATGAACAACTTTCCGTCTATTCGCTTGCACGACAGCGGAGACAGCCGCGGCTGACCCGACCTGGCGCCGGTCGTCGTCAGCAGCAACAGCTCATTGCCCTCGAAGGCGTCGACCCTGCCGCTGCCGGCCCGAAATTCCGCGGCGACCTTGGCGTTGAACGCCTTCATCGCCTCAGTGTCCGGAACCCGTTCGGTCATGCCCCCTCAGGCTTCGCCGGCTTGGCATCGATACCGGACTCCTTGCGCTGCTGCGGGGTGATCGGCGCAGGCGCGCCGGTGAGCGGGTCGACTCCGCCGCCGGACTTCGGGAACGCGATCACTTCGCGGATCGAGTCCGTGCCTGCCAGCAGCGCGGTGATGCGGTCCCACCCGAACGCGATTCCGCCATGGGGCGGCGCGCCGAAGGTGAAGGCGTCCAACAGGAATCCGAACTTCTCCTGAGCTTCGTCGTGGTCGATTCCCATCATCGCGAACACCCGTTCCTGAACGTCGCGTCGATGGATACGGATCGATCCCCCGCCGATCTCGTTGCCGTTGCAGACGATGTCGTAGGCGTTGGCCAGTGCGGTCCCCGGTTCGGTGTCGAAAGTGGCCTCCGACTCCGGCTTGGGCGCGGTGAACGCGTGGTGCACCGCGGTCCATGCACCGGAGCCGACCGCGACGTCTCCGGCCGCGGTCGCTTCGTCGGCGCCCTCGAACAGCGGCCAGTCGACCACCCAGGTGAACGCCCACGCCGCAGGGTCGATCATGTCGAGTCGCCGTGCGACCTCGATTCGGGTCGCACCCAACAGCGCGCGAGCCGACTTGGCCGGACCGGCCGAGAAGAAGATGCAGTCACCGGGGCTGGCGCCGACATGCGCGGCCAGGCCGTCGCGTTCGGCGTCGGACAGGTTCTTGGCCACCGGCCCGCCCAGCGTGCCGTCGTCGGCGACCAGCACGTACGCCAGCCCCTTGTGCCCGCGCTGCTTGGCGAACTCCTGCCAGCCATCGAGGGTGCGCCGCGGTTGAGACGCTCCGCCGGGCATGACGACCGCGCCGACATACGGCGCCTGGAACACCCGAAATGTGGTGTCGGAGAAGTACTCTGTGCACTCGACGAGCTCCAGCCCGAAGCGCATGTCGGGCTTGTCCGAGCCGAACCGGCTCATGGCCTCGGCGTAACCGATTCGCGGCAGGGGCAGCGTCAGGTCGTAGCCGATCAACGCCCACAGCGCCCTCAGGATCTCTTCGGACACCGCGATCACGTCGTCGGCGTCGACGAAGCTCATCTCCATGTCGAGCTGAGTGAACTCGGGTTGCCGGTCGGCGCGGAAGTCCTCGTCGCGGTAGCACCGCGCGATCTGGTAGTAGCGCTCCATGCCCGCGACCATGAGCAGCTGCTTGAACAGCTGCGGACTCTGCGGCAGCGCGTAGAACGAACCCGGCTGAAGCCGCGCGGGCACCAGGAAGTCCCTGGCGCCCTCCGGCGTCGAGCGCGTCATCGTCGGCGTCTCGATCTCCACGAACTCGTGACGCGACAACACCTCTCGCGCCGCGGCATTGACCTTGGACCGCAGTCGAATCGCGTAGGCAGGGCCGTCGCGGCGCAGATCCAGGTAGCGGTACTTCAACCGGGCTTCCTCGCCGGCCTGCTCGTCGAGCTGGAAGGGCAGGGGCGCACTCTCCCCCAGCACCGTCAGCGACGTCGCGTTGACTTCGATCTCTCCGGTGGGGATTTCGGGGTTGGCATTACCCTCCGGCCGCGTCTCGACGATCCCGGTGACGGCGATGCAGAACTCCGCGCGCAGTCGGTGTGCCGACTCCAGAACATCGGCCTCGCGGAAGACCACCTGTGAGACCCCGGAAGCGTCGCGCAGGTCGATGAAGATGACACCGCCGTGGTCGCGGCGGCGCGCTACCCAGCCGGCCAGCGTCACTTTCTGACCAGCGTCGGCGGGCCGCAATGATCCGGCGGCATGACTGCGCAACACGAAAACTCCCTGGGAATGGCCTGACGAGAGGACTGCCACAGTGTAGTGGGGGCGCTCTCGTCGGTAACTTGGCGTGTGTGGGCTCCCGTATCACTCTCGTTGGACCAGGCGCCATTGGATCGACGGTCGCCGCGCTGCTTCATTCCGCAGGCCACCAGGTGACGCTCTGCGGGCGCACTGCCCGCGAGTCCATCGAGGTCAGACCCGACGACAAGGAGCCGATCGTCGTCCCCGGCCCCGTGCTGACCGACCCCGCGGCCATCACCGAGCCCGTCGATGTGGTGTTGCTCGCCGTCAAGGACACCCAGAACGAGCAGGCAGGCGCCTGGTTGGCGAGGCTGTGCGACGAGCACACGGTGGTGTGCGCGCTGCAGAACGGCGTCGAACAGGTCGAGCGGGTGGGCCGGTTCTGCCCGTCGTCGACGGTGGTGCCCGTCGCCGTGTGGATCTCAGCGGAGCCGACGCCCGAGGGCTGGATACGGATGCGCACCGAGGCGCGGTTGGTGATGCCCGACACCGAGGCCGCCCAATCGCTGGCCGAACTGTTCCGCGGAGCCGGGATCATCGCCGAGATCGACCCCAACTTCGTCAGCGCGGCGTGGCACAAGCTACTGGTCAACGCCGTGGTGGGCTTCATGGTGCTCACCGGAAGGCGCTCGGGCATCTTTCGCCGCGACGACGTGGCCGCGCTGGCGCGGAGGTATCTGGCCGAATGTCTGGCCGTCGCCCGCGCCGACGGCGCCACCCTCGGCGACGAGGTGATCGGTGAGGTGATCGACCTGCTGGCCAAGTCCCCGCCCGACATCACCACGTCGATGCTGACCGACCGGCAGGCGGGCCGGACGCTCGAATGGGACATCCGCAACGGCGTGATCCAGCGCAAGGCCGCCCAGCACGGCCTGGCCACCCCGATCAGCGATGTGCTGGTGCCGCTTGCTGGCCGCGTCCAGCGACGGCCCTGGCTAGACACCATGCTCTACTGTGTATGGTCATGCACGAATGTGACCGCGTCGGCCTGAGCTTCATCGACACCGCGCCGTTCCGCTTCGTCAGCACCGTCGACCTGGCGATCACCCCTGAGCAGCTGTTCGAGGTGCTGGCCGACGCCGAGTCGTGGCCGCACTGGGCGACTGCGATCACCAAGGTGACGTGGACCAGCCCCGAACCGCGCGGCGTCGGCACGACACGAACGGTGAACATGCGCGGCGGCATCGTCGGCGATGAGGAGTTCCTGGCCTGGGAACCGTTCACGCACATGGCCTTTCGGTTCAACGAAGCATCCAGCGGCAGCATCGCGGCGTTCGCGGAGGACTACCGCGTGGTGCCGACGGCCGGCGGGCTGCCACCTGACCTGGGTGATGGCGATGAAGCCGAAGGGCATCGCCGGCAGGATCGGGATGACGCTGGGTCGGCCCGTGATGGGCCGGACCTTCCAGAAGTTTCTGTACAACCTGCGCGACTACACCGACAAGCGGTACTCCACCGCCTGAATCGTCGCGACGACGTATTCAGCGACTTACTTGCACGCTACACGCCTACAGAACCGGACTTGGTGGAACCTTGCCGAACCAGAGGCCACCGGCCCACTCTCGCATCTTCGGCTGTCCAAATAGATGCTGTCCGATAGTGATCAAGTCCCGGTGGTGGCGTTCCAACCGGGTACCCCGATGGATAGCGGATGTGCCCACAGTCTCGACGAGAACAGCGACGGCGTCCCGGCAGGTTGTCAGGGTGTGCACGAGACATCCGGCCAGCGCGGCGCGCTCGTCGAAATCGGGCTCGTCGCCGGACTCGAGCGTCGACCAGAAGCTGCCCAGAGTGTCGTAAGCGTAGCTGCGGGCCGATCCGATCATGGCCTGCGCACGCGCGATACCGGCGTGCACCCTCGGCTCGTCCCGGGCCGGGATCCTGTCGGGCATGCTGACCTTGCCCGCCAAGATCTCCATGGCCGATTCGAGCGCGTCGGCCGCCGAACCGAGCGGCACGGCCACCACGTTGGCAATGAACAAACTGGGCCAGCGATAGAGGGTGCCCTCCCTTCGCGGCCGGTCGAATTCGAACGTGTGTCCGGCAGGAACGAACGCGCCGTCGATCGAGTAGTCATTGCTGCCCGACCCGCACAGCCCGGTGGTGCGCCACGTATCGTGCACTTCGAACTCGGCGGCCGGCAGCAGCGCGACCCGCCACTGCGGCCGTCCGTCCGGTCCACGCAGCGGAACACCGCCTTCGGTCAGCACCGCGCCGCCGATCATCACATCGGCGTGGGTACAGCCGCTGCCGAACGACCAGCGTCCCGATAGCCGATAGCCGCCGTCGGTGATCTCCAGGGTGCCTGCCGGAATTACCCAGCCGGCGGTGATGGAGTCCAAGCGGGGAAATAGCTCACGGGCGTCCGCATCGGAGAGGGCCGCACCGTAGTAGCCGCTATCGGCGCCGATCATGGCGCACCAGCCGGCCGAGGCGTCAGCGGCCGAAAGCACCTCGAGGATCTCCACTTGCTCGAGAAGGTCCACCTCGGACCCGCCCCAGGCGCGTGGCATAGACATCCGAAAAACACCGATGCTCCGGAGGGCTTCGACCACGGGTGTGGTGAGTCGGCGTGCTGTTTCGACTTCGGCCGCTTGCTCGCGCAGCAGCGGCGCGATCCGGCGCGCACCCGCCAGGATTGCCGGGGCGTCCACTATGGCCGTATCCGTCGTTGTCATGAATTCCTCCAGGATCGCGAAAGTCAGCACCCGTTCTGAGTACTGCTGGGCTGAGTCACCTGGTCTGCTTAACGAGCCCGCCCTCGGCTTTTAGCTCCCCGCACACATGCGAAGAAAGAAACCAGAGCGGTGGAATACCGAATACCTGCTGCCCTTGCTCGACAACCCGTATCGAGAAGGCAAATAACACTTTCATGTCGGAATCCTGAACCGCGGCGAGATCAGGCTTATCGCACGTTTTCGGCCCGACTGCGTACTGGAACCTTATTTCGGCGCTAGAAGGGCAGCCCACACCTCGCGGCGTTCCGCGCCGGGATCTTCGACCACGGTGTCGCGGGCGGTCATGATGATGCGAGTGAAGCGATGCTCGGTGTCGTAAACCGGCCAGTCGTGACCGTTGGACCATTCGATCTCACCGCTGTCCCAGCCCTTGCCCGCGAAGTCCAGCCAAGCCCGCTGCATGCGCCGGCCGACCGAGGGTTGCAGCCGCCGCCCCAGCGGATGCATCTTGCGGCCGAGGAACGAGGCGTAGCTGTGCTGGATGTGGACGATCTCGCTACCGTGCGTGGCGCCCAGGCCCAGCACCCGCAGACTCCAGCCGAAGTGGTCGAAGCGGTACATATGCGTCGGCGCGTGGGCGCTGTAGGCGTCGGCGAACGCCCACGCGGGCCCGCCGAACATCACGTCCGAGCCGAACGCGATCAACGCGCGCCTTCGCGGGTAGTCCGGGTAGGCGGCCAGCACCCGCTGCTTGTCACGAGGTGCGACCCGGTTGAGATATGCGTCCACCGACGCCACGGTGGTCGGCAGCATCGGCGGTTTGGTCCACGCGAACATCGAGGCCTCGTGGCTGTTGGTGCCGATGATCAGCGGAATGCGCGCCACGGCCCCCTTGCGGGCGGCATCGATCGGATGGTGCGGGAGCAGCTCGACGCCGTGGGTCAGCCCGTACGCCAGGGTGGGTGTGCGCCAGGCGCTCTTGAGCTGGAGCATGCCCGCGGCGCGGCGCAGCTGGCGCTGCGGCAGACGCTTGACTTCTGCGGTGCTCACCCCGAGTCGCGCAAGCCACTCGTGTGCCTGCCTGGCGCGCGTCTCACGATCCGCGATCAACGGCAATGCCGGACTTTGCGCAATCGCCCGACTGAACAGTCCGTCCGCCGCGGGACGAGGCCAGCAGCGCCAGTACCGAGGTGGCGCCTGCCGACTCACCGAAAACGGTGATTCGGTCCGCGTCTCCACCGAAGGCCGCGATGTTCTGCCGGATCCAGCGCAGTGCCGCCATCTGATCACGCAGCGCAAGGTTGTCATCGAAGCCGTCGCCGAGGTCGCTGAGCTCGAAGCCGCCGAATACCCCGATCCGGTAGGTGATGTTGACGACCACCACGTTTCCGTTGGCGGCCAGGCGCGACCCGTTGTAGAGCTGAAACTGCCCGGCGCCGAACACGAAGGCGCCGCCCGGAATCCACACCATCACCGGCAGCGATGCGTTGGTGTCTGGCGACCACACGGTCAATGTCAGGCACGCCTCGTCGCGAACCTTCGGATCGTCGCGGCCGCCGCCGACGAACGACTTGCCCTGCGGGGGCAACGGTCCGTGCTCCAGCGCATCGCGCACACCCGTCCACGGTTGCGCCGGCGCCGGCGAGAGAAACCGACGTTCACCGACCGGCTGCTCGGCGTAATGAACACCGCGCCAGACCCCGACGCCGCCCTCGGTCGTGCCACGCAAGTCCCCAAGGTCGGTATGCGCCAGGGTGGAATGTCCGAGAACGACTGCCACGACCAAATCGTAGTGTGCAAAGCTGGACACACCTGGGTGCCAGACCCGTGCGGCGGGGTGCACATGGACGCAAATGAGGTAGCACGATGACGTTCAGCGAAGGCATGCAGATCGACACGAGCACCACGTCCTCCAGCGGCGGCGGTGGGGGCGGTCGCGGAATCGCCATCGGCGGCGGCGTCGGCGGATTGTTGATCCTCGTCGTGGCCCTGTTCCTCGGCGTCGACCCCAGCACGGTGATACCCCAGGAGCAGATCGATACCGGTGGCGTCGAGGCACCGGGCTTCGACCTGAGCCAGTGCAAGACGGGCGCGGACGCCAACAACATCGTGCAGTGCCGAGTGGTGGCGACGGGTAACTCGGTAGACGGGGTCTGGCAACAGTTGCTTCGCGGCTATGAGCGGCCACGTGTTCAGCTGTTCACCGGACAAACCAACACCGGCTGCGGGCCCGCCACAAGCGACGTGGGTCCGTTCTACTGCCCGGTCGACCAGACCGCGTACTTCGACACCGACTTCTTCGACGTGCTCAAGACCCAGTTCGGTTCCAGCGGTGGGCCATTGGCCCAGGAGTACGTGGTGGCCCACGAATTCGGTCACCACGTGCAGAACCTGCAGGGCGTGCTCGGCCGGGCCCAGGAGGATCCGCAGGGTGCAACGGGTGGGGGCGTGCGCACCGAGCTGCAGGCCGACTGCTACGCCGGCGTGTGGGCGCACTTCGCGTCCGTCACCAAGCAGGAAAGCACTGGGGTGCCCTTCCTGGAGCCGTTGAGCGACAAGGACATTGCGGATGCGTTGTCGGCCGCATCATCGGTCGGTGACGACCGCATTCAGAAGCAGGCCACCGGACGGATCAATCCCGAGGCCTGGACGCACGGCTCCTCTGAACAGCGACAGAAATGGTTCACCGAGGGGTACCGGACCGGCGACCCGAACGCGTGCGACACCTTCGCGACAGGCGACCTCGGCTAGCGCTTGATCCGGGCGCTTCGGAGCCGGATTCGTGAGGCGGCTGCCACACTGAGCGGGTGACGACCGAGCGCGAACCCATCGAGCCCGACAGCAAGGACTGGACCTGGGTGCTCTCCCGCACATGCCCAGAGTGCGGCTTCGACCCAGCGGCGGTCCATCACACCGACGTCGCCGGCCACATCCGCGCCGATGCCGCCGATTGGGTGCCACGCCTGTCCGAGGCCGGGATCAGGGACCGCCCCCGGCCGACGGTGTGGTCGACCCTCGAGTACGGCTGCCACATCCGCGATGTGCACCGCATCTTCAATCACCGCGTCCGGTTGATGCTCGACGAGCACGAACCACGGTTTCCCAACTGGGATCAGGATGAGACAGCGCTCGCCGACGACTACGGTTCGCAGCATCCCGCCACCGTCGCCGCCGAATTGTTCGACGCCGCAGGCATCGTGGCCGACACCTACGACAACGTGCCGACCGAGGCGTGGTCGCGGCGCGGCTTGCGCAGCAACGGCAGCGAGTTCACCGTCGCCACGATCGCGATCTACCACTTGCACGACATCGTCCACCACGCGCACGATGTCGAGCATGGCTGAAGACAAACCATTGGCAGGCAAGGTCGCCTACGTGACCGGCGCCGCGCGCGGGCAGGGCCGCTCGCACTGCATCCGATTGGCGCGCGCCGGCGCCGACATCGTCGCGATCGACGCCTGCGGGCCGGTCGCCGAGCACAACGGCTACCCGCCCGCGCTGCCCGAGGACCTGGCCGAGACGGTGAACCTGGTCGAGGGCGAGGGGCGCAAGATCCTCGCCGACCACGTCGATGTCCGTGACGCCGCCGGACAACAACGTGTGGTCTCCGACGCGCTCGAGCAATTCGGCCACCTCGACATCGTGGTCGCCAACGCGGGCGTGCTGAATTGGGGTCGGCTGTGGGAGATTTCGGCTCAACAGTGGCAGGACGTCATCGACATCAACCTGACGGGCGTATGGAACACCATCAAAGCGGTGGTGCCTCCGATGATCGAGGCCGGCAACGGCGGATCGATCATCAACATCAGTTCAGCGGCGGGCATCAAGGCGGTTCCAGGCGGCGGCCACTACTGTGCGAGCAAGTTCGGCGTCGTCGCGTTGACCAACTCGCTGGCGATCGAGTTGGGCGAGTTCGGTATTCGAGTGAACTCGGTGCACCCGTACGGCACCGACACGCCGATGGGCAATGACGTGTCGATGTACCAGATGTTCGCCGACCATCCCACCTACATCCACAGCTTCTCGCCCGGCGCCCTGCCGACAGACTCGCTGGCGGCCCCTGAACTCATCTCGGACATCGTGGTCTGGCTGGCCAGCGACGCGTCCTCGTTGGTGACCGCGGCCCAGATCCCCGCGGACAAGGGCTATCTGAAGATCTAAAGCCGCGACTGCTCTTTGATCGCCGTGTCGGTGGTGCGCAACGGGCGGATCAGGGCGTCCTGCGCGAAGGACGCGATGAGCTCACCCGCCTCGGTGTGCACGGCGCCGCGCACATACGACATGCCCGCGCCGACCTGCGTGCTCTCGTGGGTGTAGAGGATCCAGCCGTCCCACGAGAACGGCTCGTGAAAGCTCACCGTCACCGTCATCGGCGCGGTCGACACGGTCAGGTGCGCCTGCGCCGTGCCAATGCCTTCATGTGCGCGCATCGTCGTCGAAATACCAAGGTGCCCAGTGAAGTAGGCGATCAGCGCCTTGGCCAGATCTTCGCGCGCCGGGATCGGGTCGTAGTTCAACCAGGCGTACAGCTCCGGCGGTCCCACCTCATCGGGGCTGTTCACATCGACGACGTCGACGAGTCGCAGCTGCCGCCCGGTCATCGGCATTTCGGAGACGTTCGCGTCCGCGGGCGCCGCCACATCCGGACGCGGAAGGTGGTGGCGGATGACGTCAGCGGTCGGCACGTCGGCCAGCATCGTCATCGTGATGCACCGCTTGCCGTTCTGCTTGGCCGCGACGATCGCCGTTGCGGTGGAGCGCCCCTCGCTGACCACGTCGATCTCCAACTCGACCGGACCCGCTCCGACCATGACGGCGCGGGCGAAGACCGCGTACACAGAACGTACGGATTTCTCCGGAAATCGTTTGGCCACAGCGACAATCGCCTGCGCGAGCACCTGCGTGCCCTCCACCACCTGCCGATCATCCTGACCGGCAGGCCCCGTGTCGGCGATGAATCGGTTCTCGCCGTCGGGCGCCACGTCGAACAGATCGAGCAGGCTCTGAACGGTCCACGGCATCTGCGCTGAGTCTGTGGTCATGGGAGGGAACAGTAACGGAGCTTCTGCAAAAGCGGTAACGTCATTACCGACTTACGTAAACGGAAGGTGTCTCTCATGGCGAAGCCCAGCGGACAATCCGCCGGAGCCGCTCGGCCGGCGACATCACGTCCGGACGTTGTCGACCTCGACCCGGAGTCCCGCCCGAAGCGATTCATGAAGTCGGCGTTGGCGATTCTCGGTGAAACGGGCCGCACCGACTTCACCGTGCTCGAGGTCGTCGAGCGGTCGAAGACCTCGCTGCGATCCTTCTACCAGCATTTTTCAACCAAGGACGAGTTGCTGCTCGCGTTGGTCGACAAGATCATGTCCGAATCGACGCGCAAGTGGCGCGAGGACACCACCGGCCTGCCCGCCGCCGAAGCACTCCGTGTGCTCGTCGACCGCATCTGCACACCCGCGGAATCGACCACCCAGGACAAGGTCAACCGCGGCCTGACCTACTACAACGACCATCTGGCCGAGGCGCTGCCAAGCGAATACGCCCGCGTCCTCGAACCGGTGTACGAGCTGATCAAGGACATCATCAACCGCGGCATGGCCGAGGGTGCGTTTCGCACCGACCTCGACATCGACGCCACCGCGGCCCTGATCATGCAGTCGGTACTCGGGGCGATGAGATTGCGAGTCCTTGGCGCCGAACTGAGCGGCGTACCGGTCGAGGCCGCCCATATCTACGCGTTCTGCATCAGCGGGCTCACTGGGCGCCTCGACCCCGTCTGACCTGCACGGCGTCCTGTGAAAAATGCCTCACCCAGGGGTGGTGTTTTCGCTGGTCCAGACGTGGTAATGTCATTACCACCAGAGCCCAATGCGACTTCCAGGAGGCGGAAATGGCCCGCAAGCTCCCCTATCCGGTGTTCGACGCCGACAACCACTTCTACGAGCCCAAAGAGGCGCTGACCCAGTTCCTTCCCGATCACCGGAAGGGCGTCATCGACTACATCGACGTCCGCGGCCGCACCAAGATCATGGTGCGAAACGTGGTCAGCGACTACATCCCCAACCCGACGTTCGAGGTCGTCGCCCGGCCGGGTGCCCAGGAGGAGTACTTCCGGCACGGCAGCGGCGGCAAGAGCTTCCGCGAGGTGATGGGCAAGCCGATGAAGGCGATCCCCGCCTTCCGTGACCCGGCCGCGCGGCTCGAGGTGATGGACGGACTCGGCCTCGACTACTCGCTGATGTTCCCGACACTTGCCAGCCTGGTCGAGGAACGACTGAAGGACGATCCCGAGCTGATTCTCGACATCGTCCATGCGCTCAACGAGTGGATGTATGAGACGTGGCAGTTCGACTACGAGGGCCGGATCTTCTCGACCCCGGTCATCAACCTCGGAATCGTCGACAGGGCGCTCGAGGAACTGGAGTGGTGTCTGGAGCGCGGCGCGAAGACCGTGCTGGTCCGCCCGGCTCCGGTGCCGGGTTTGCGCGGCACCCGGTCGTTCGGTACCGAGGAGTTCGACCCGTTCTGGGACGCCTGCGTCAAGGCCGGCATCCCGGTGTCGATGCACGCATCCGACAGCGGCTACTCCGAGTACCTCAACGACTGGGAGCCCGGCGACGAGTTCAAGCCGTTCGCACCCACCTCGTTCCGCATGGTCGCGATGGGCAAGCGGCCGATCGAAGACTCGATGGCCGCCCTGGTGTGCCACGGCGCGCTGACCCGCAACCCCGATTTGCGCATCCTCTCCATCGAGAACGGCGCCGACTGGGTGCCCTACCTGTTCAAGCAGTTCGAGAACACCTACAAGAAGATGCCGCAATCGTTCCTGGAGGATCCGATCCAGGCGTTCCGGAGAGGCGTCTACGTCGCACCGTTCTGGGAGGACGACTTCGCCCAGATGGCAGGCCTGTGCGGAGTCGACCGGGTGATCTTCGGTTCGGACTGGCCGCACCCCGAAGGCCTGGCGGAGCCGACCCACCTGATCGACGACCTTCAGGGCCTCGACGAGGAGGGACAGCGGAAGGTGATGGGCGGCAACATGATCGACCTGTTCAAGGTGCCGAACGAGATCGTCCACAACCCCGACGTTCCTGCCCTGGTCCTCGCCTGAGCTCAGGCTCCATCGTCGCCAACGTGCGTGTCGGCCACCGGCACGCACGTTGGTGGGTAAACGAAAGAGGATCGCCGCATGAGTGATGCCGCCTCCCCCGAACGACTGCTGTTCGCCTCGACGACGCAGTCGTTCCTCGAGAAGGAAGCGTCGCTGAGCCGGCTGCGCGAGCTTCACGAAGCAGGCACGTCGTTTGACGCCGGCTGGTGGCGGCGCGCGGCCGAGCTCGGTTGGACAAGCCTGCTCGTGCCCGAGGATCTTGGCGGCGGCAGCGTGTCCGGCGATGGGGTCGCCGATCTGGCGCTCGTCGCCGAACTCGCGGGAAGGAGCGTCGCGCCCGGACCGCTGCATCCGGTCAGCACGGTGCTTGCCGGCCTGGTCGAGGCACCCGAAAATCACCAGGACACAATCGAATCCCTGGTCTCCGGTGAGGTCATTGCGTCGTGGGCGGTCTACGAGCCGGGCAAGCGGTGGTCTCCCCTTGATGCGACGGTGACCGCGACGCAGACGGAGACCGGGTATCGGATCGACGGCGTCAAGGACCGCGTCGAGGCAGGCGCCGAGAGTTCAGTCCTGTTGGTGGTGGCGAACTGCGATGGTGCACCGCGGCAGTTCCTGGTCCCGACCGACGCACCCGGCGTCCATGTCGACACGCAGCGCTCGCTGGACATGGTGAAGAGCTATGCGCGCGTGCGTTTCGACGGAGTCGAGGTCGACGCCGCCGCAGCGGTCGGCTCGGCCGAGCAGACACCGGACCTGATCGCGCGCCAAAGCCAGATCGCGCAGATCCTTCAATGCGCCGAGATCGTCGGCATTTTGGAGACCGTGCTGGAATTCACCATCCAGTGGGGATTCGACCGGCACTCGTTCGGCCGGCCGATCGGCTCGTATCAAGCGCTGAAGCACAAGTATGCCGACCTGAAGATCTGGTTCGAGGCATGCCGTGCGACGACCAACGCGGCGGTGGCGGAGGTTGCGGCCCGTTCGCCAGGCGCCGAGATGGCGGTCAGCGTGGCGAAATCCTATGTGGGTGAATACGCCCCGGGCATGCTGCAGGACTGCGTGCAGTTGCACGGCGGCATCGGGGTGACGTGGGAGCACGACCTTCACCTGTTCCTGCGGCGGGTCACGCTCTACCGCTCGCTGTACGGCACGCCCGAGGAGCACAACCTGCGCGTGTACGCACTCACCGAGCACCTGGAGCCCGCGTCATGACCGAGACGACGTCGCCACCCACCGAAACAACGGAAGCGGTCGAGGAATTCGCCGCGCGAGCGCGAACGTGGCTGGCCGAGAACATGCCGCGCGTCGATCCCGACAACCCGCCCGATTCCGACCGCGGCGAAGAGGCGCCGTGGCTGCGCGCCCGCGAACTTCAGAAGAAGCTCTACGCGGGCGGTTTCGCAGGAATCTGCTTCCCGCGGGAGTACGGCGGCCTGGGCCTGCCCATCGCGTATCAGCGGGCGTTCAACAACGAGTCGCGCAACTACGAGCTGCCGGTCATTCTCAACACGCCGACGTTCACGATCTGCGCGGCGACGATTCTCGACACCGGGTCCGAAGAGCAGAAGCGCCAGCACATCTCGGCTGCACTACGAGGTGACGAAGTGCTCGTGCAGCTGCTGTCGGAGCCGAGCGGCGGATCGGATCTGGCCGGTGTCATCACCCGGGCCGACCGCAAGGGCGACAAGTGGGTGATCAACGGTGCGAAGACATGGAGCACCAGTGCGTTCGCGGCCGACTACGGACTGTTGCTGGCCCGCACCAATTGGGATGTGCCCAAGCACGAGGGCCTGACGATGTTCATGGTGCCGATCGACAGCGCCGGAATCACACTGCGGCGGATCAAGCAGGTCAACGGTTCTGTCGAGTTCTGCGAGGAGTTCTTCGACAATCTCGAACTCGGTGACGACGCGGTCGTCGGCGACGTCGGCGGTGGCTGGCATGTGGCTTCGCGGCAGCTCTATCACGAGCGGCGTGCCGTCGGCGGCGGATCCGAATTCGCCAGTGGCCTCGGCTCCGAGGGCAAGACGGACGTGCCGATCGACTACGTGGCGCTTCTGCAGCAGACGGATCAGGGTGACAGTGATCGTGCTCGCGAGTTGGCGGGCAGGGCGTTGGTGCACCGGGTGGTCCGCGACCAGCTGATCGACCATGTGTATCACGGTGTCCTCGACGGCTCGCTGCCTCCGGCGGCGGGCTCGATCAATCGGGTCGTGCACGCCGAGATTCACCATCTGGAGGTCGACACCGTGCTGGCGATCACCGCCAGCTCGGGCGTCGTCGACGTCGGCGATGACCTGCTGCGCCACGGCGAGCGGTTCCTCTCGCGGCAGGCTTCCGCGCTAGGTGGCGGCACCACCGAGATCGCGCGCAACATCATCGGCGAACGCGTTCTCGGATTTCCCCGCGAGCACGCCGCCGACCGTGGTGTGCCGTTCAATCAGGTCAGGCGCAACAAGGCTTAGAACAGCGTGGGCTGCAACACCTCGGCGGCGCCGACCTGCGTGACTTCCCTTGCCCGAAAAGTGCGATGGTCCGGCGCCAGCCCGTGTCTGGCGATCAGCGGCGCGACCCGCTCGTGCAGCATGTGCCGGTAGCTCTGCGGCAGATACGCGCCGCGCCGGTATAACTCGCGGTATTCGGATACCAGCTCGGGATGCGACCGCGCCAACCAACCCATGAACCACCCGCGCGTCGAGCCCCGCAGGTGCAGCCCGAAGGCCGTCACCCCGGTCGCGCCTGCGTCGGCGATCTGCCCCAGCAACGCGTCGAGATGGTCGACCGAGTCCGTCAGGTGCGGCAGCACCGGCGCGACCATGACGTGGCAGTCCAGGCCCGCATCACGGATCGCCTTGATCAACCCGAGACGCGCCTGCGGGGACGGGGTGCCCGGTTCGACGTCCTTGTGCAGCTCGGGATCACCGACGGCCAGCGACACTGCGACGCTGACCTCGACGCGCCGCGGCGGCCTCGGTGATCAACGGCAGATCGCGGCGCAACAGCGTGCCCTTGGTCAGAATGGAGAACGGTGTTCCCGAATCAGCAAGCGCCGCAATGATTCCCGGCATCAGTGCATATCGGCCCTCGGCGCGCTGATAGGGGTCGGTGTTGGTGCCGAGCGCGACGGTCTCCCGCTGCCACGACGGCCGGAGCAGCTCTCGCCGCAACACATCCGCGACGTTGGTCTTCACCACGACCTGGGTGTCGAAATCCCTGCCGGAGTCCAGATCCAGATATTCGTGGGTGGGCCGCGCAAAGCAGTACCGACATGCGTGCGAGCAGCCGCGGTAGCCGTTGACGGTGTAGCGGAACGGCAGCATCGAAGCGTTGGGCACCTTGTTGAGCGCCGACTTGCAGAGAATCTCGTGGAAGGTGATGCCCTCGAACTGCGGGGTGCGGACGCTGCGAACGAGGCCGAGGCGTTGCAGGCCCGGCAGCGCGCCATCGTCGACGCTGACACCTTGCTCGTCCCATCGCACACATCCATTCGAACCTATGTTCGATAACATGTCAAGGTGGATAGGCGCGCGAGTCGCAGCGGCTTTGGGAGAGGATGGCTGGGCACGACGGGCCCGAAGCGAACGGGAAATAATTCTTTCCCTTTCTAACGTATAACGCATCGGGGGGCTTGCGGCAAGACCGGGGTCATACCTCAAAATCGCAGGTCGAACCCGAAACTGCGAGAAATGGGGCATGTGTCAACGCAAGAGTTTGAAGACGAACTGCAGGACGAGCAGAGCTACGTAGATGGGCTCTACGTGCGGCTCGACGCCGAGCGCGCGCGCGTAAGGGCGCGATACCGCGCGACGTTGCGAGGAAACGGGGCCACGCTCGTGGAACGCGATGCCGAGGTCCGCGTGCTGGCCAAACAGATGGCGCGACTGGATGTGGCGGACCACGGACTGTGTTTCGGCCGGCTCGACAGCGTGTCCGGCGAACGCAGCTACATCGGTCGCATCGGCATCTTCGACGAAGCCAACGAGTACGAACCGCTGCTGCTCGACTGGCGTGCGCCGGCAGCGCGCCCGTTCTACGTCGCCACCTCCGCCACCCCCGAGAACATGCGCCGGCGCCGCCAACTCCACAGCCGCGGGCGTCGGATCGTCGATTTCACCGACGAGGTGTTCGGCCGCCTCGGCGGCGAGGAGCACGGCGATGCGGCCCTGCTCGCGGCTGTCAACGCACCGCGCGGTGAGGGCATGCGCGACATCGTGGCGACGATCCAGTCCGAACAGGACGAGATCATCCGGCTCGATCACCAGGGAGTGCTGGTGATCGAGGGCGGCCCGGGCACCGGGAAGACGGTGGTGGCATTGCACCGCGTCGCGTATCTGCTCTATACGCAGCGGGAACGGATCGAACACCACGGCGTGCTCGTGGTGGGGCCCAATCCCGCGTTCCTGAACCACATCAGCCGCGTACTGCCGTCGCTTGGCGAGACGAACGTCGTGTTCACGACGGTCGGCGGCCTGATACCCGGTCTGAGCGTCACCGCCGAGGACACGCCGGACGTCGCCCGGATCAAGGGATCGCGCAAGATGCTCGATGTGCTGGGCGCGGCGATCGCCGACCGACAGCGACTGCCCGAGCAACCGATCCCGATCGCCCTGAAGGACGTGATGGTGCGGATCGACGCCGAGACCGCCGAGTGGGCGGTTCAGGAGGCGCGCGAAAGCGGGCTGCCGCACAACGAAGCCCGCGCGGTGTTCAGCGAGATCATCTCGTGGGTGCTCACCGAACGGGCGATAGCCCGGATCGGCCGTGGCTGGCTGACTCGCAAGGACACCAAGGCATGGGAGAAGGTCCGGGCCGATCTGATCGAGGAGCTCGCCGACGACGCGGCATACACCGCCGCTCTCGACGAACTCTGGCCCATCCTGACGCCGGAGACGCTGCTGGCGCAGCTGTACGAGTCCCCTGAGCGGTTGCAGGCGGCAGGCGCCGACCCGCTGCTTCTGCGCGCCGGCGGCGACGCCTGGACGGTGTCGGACGTGCCGCTACTCGACGAGCTGGTCGACCTGGTCGGCCGCGACAAGCCCGCAGACGACGCAGCCGAGCGGGAACGGAAGGCCGAGGCCGAGTATGCGGCCGGCGTGCTGGACCTCTTGGTCAGCCGCGAGGATCTGATGGAGGATGAAGACCAGCTGCTCGCGCAGGACATGCTCTACGCCGAGGACCTCGCGGACCGCTTCGTCGAGCGCGACACCCGCGACCTCGCCGAACGCGCGGCCGCAGACCGTGATTGGACCTACCGCCACGTCGTGGTCGACGAGGCGCAGGAACTCTCCGAAATGGATTGGCGGGTCGCTGATGCGGCGCTGCCCGAGCCGATCCTTCACGGTGGTAGGCGATCTCGCCCAACGCCGCTCGGCCGCAGGCGCGACGTCGTGGGACACGATGCTGGCGCCGTACGTACCCGGCCGCTGGGTCTACCGGTCGCTGTCGGTGAACTACCGCACCCCGGCCGAGATCATGACGGTCGCCGCCGCGCTGCTCGCCGAGTTCGCACCCGGAGTCCAACCACCGGAGTCGGTCCGCGCATCCGGCGTACAACCGTGGGCGAGGCGCGTCACCGAGGACGAACTTCCCTCGACCATCGCCGAATTCGAACGGGATGAGGCCGGTCGCGAAGGTACCAGTGTCGTGATCGGGCCGGTCGGCGTGCCGGGAACGGTGCCTGCGGCAGAGACGAAGGGGCTCGAGTTCGACGCCGTGCTGGTCGTGCACCCGGAACGGATTCTCGCCGAAGGCCCGCGCGGTGCAGCCGAGCTCTATGTCGCGCTCACCCGTGCCACCCAGCGCCTCGGCGTCCTGCACACGGAGCCTCTCCCCCTGGCCCTTGCCGCGTTGACATAGCCCGAATCAGGAGGAGCACAGCATGGCCGGAGCCAGACCGTACGGACAGCTGCAGTACAAGGAAATCAACGGCAAGCGCATGGCTTACGTGGATGAGGGCGAAGGCGACGCGATCGTTTTTCAGCACGGCAACCCGACGTCGTCGTATTTGTGGCGCAACGTGATGCCGCATCTGGCGGGGTTGGGCCGGCTGATCGCATGCGATCTGATCGGTATGGGTGCGTCGGACAAACTCGATGACTCCGGGCCGGACCGCTATCACTACGCCGAGCAGCGGGACTACCTCCATGGCCTATGGGACGCTCTCGATCTCGGCGATCGTGTCATTTTGGTCCTGCACGACTGGGGTTCGGCGCTGGGTTTCGACTGGGCGAACCGGCACCGCGAGCGGGTCGCGGGCATTGCCTATATGGAGGCGATTGCGACGCCGATCGAGTGGTCCGACTTTCCCGGTCCCATGCGGAGCATCTTCCAGGGTTTCCGTTCCCCGGACGGCGAGTCAATGGTGTTGGAGCAGAACATGTTCGTCGAGGCGGTGCTGCCGGCATCCATCAAGCGCCAACTCAGCGACGAGGAGATGGAGCACTACCGCGGGCCGTTCCGCAACCCCGGTGAGGACAGGCGCCCGACGTTGTCGTGGCCGCGCAACATTCCGGTCGAGGGTGAGCCTGCCGACGTCGTCGCGATCGTCGAGGAATACGGCGCGTGGCTGTCGCAGAGCGACGTGCCCAAGCTGTTCGTCAAGGCGGAGCCGGGCGCGCTCATCCGTGGTCGTGCGCTCGACTTCGTTCGCACCTGGCCGAACCAGACGGAAGTCACCGTGCCCGGTATCCATTTCATCCAGGAGGACAGTGCCGACGAGATCGGCGCGGCCGTCGCATCGTTCGTCCGGGCGGTCCGGGCCCGATTCACCAACGGCTGAGCTGGCAGAAGGCGGTGTAAGGACCGCTGTTCTGGACGGCCAACTGACCGTCGACCCAGATTTCGCAGTGCGCGTTCGGCGGGGCCTGCATGGCGTGCGCCGCGGCACTCGCGTTGATGATGGCCCACTGCGGGTCTGCGAGAGTCGCCTCGAACGTCCACGGCGCATCGACGCGATCCTTCTTCAGATACGCATACGCGTCGGCGTTGTAGGCGTCCTTGCTGGCAGGCTGGTTGATCAGATAGTTGACGTCGAAGCTCACGGGGGCGTCCGCGCTGAGCACGTACTTGACGTTTGGCCCGGCCGGTTGCGCGCTCGCCGTTGCACCGCTGACCGCAATTGACGCTGCTGCCAGCATGAACGCCGCCCCGACCACAGTTGTAGCTGTTCGCATGTCCGTCACATCGCCGCACGGTACCGGAACGTTACAAACACCGCAGACCAGCTAACAGCCAACTTCGCCATTTCGTGCACCCTCGCCGCCGCTGGAAGGCACGCTGCTACGCGTGACCACATCATCAGCCGAGACCCGGATACTTGCCGACACGGGCGGACTGGTCGTCACTGACGACGGCCGCCGGGTTCTGGTCTTCGACCGCTGCACTGGCGCGCTGGCCGTCCTGGCATTCGTGCTCGGCGTGCTGACCCTCGTTGTCGGGGGCTTCGGTGCTGTCGCTCTTGTTGCGGGCGTTCCGTCGACCGCCCTCGGTGCGATATTCCTCGCCGTCGGGGTCCTCTTCGCGGTGTTGCTCTTCGTCGTCGTGCGCAAAATTCGTCGTCGCCGCGGCCAACCACTGCACGAATGCCGGCCCGTCGCCGTCATCGACCGCAAGCTCGACCTTTTCAGCTACGGCGGCGGAGCAATCATGCAGCTCGACCAGGTGCGCTTTGCCCGCAAGTTCCAAATCGGCTCCAGCTCACCCAAACTCGTCGCGCTGACACCGGGCGGCGCGAAGGTCCTCAAGCGGGGCAACCCATTCGACGGCGGGATCGGCAACGTCGACGAGGTGCTGACCGCAGCGGTCCGAAGCGCCTAGGCCACCATGGAGATCTCCAGGCGGTCAGCTCTGGCGTTGATGTCGGCCGTCGTCGGCGGAGCCGTTCTCGGCACGTCGTCCTGCCGGTCGTCGCCGCCGAAAACGCCTCCCCCACTGCCCGAGAACGCGCTGATCACCCTCGGCGTTCAAGCCGGACCACCACCGGTGCCCAACAAGATCGGCATCTCCTCGGCGCTGAAAATCGGCGAGGACGTCTATCAGATCGACTGCGGACTGGGATCGATGAATGCCTTCGTCAACGCCGGTCTGCGATTCGACGAACTCAAGAGCATCTTCATCACTCATTTGCACACCGACCACACCGTCGACTACGGCAGCTTCCTGTTCTCGGGCGGCTACACCGCCTCGAAAGGCAAAGCGCCGGTGACCGTTTTCGGTCCCGGCCCCGCGGGTGGCCTGCCGCCCAGTCAGGTGGGCAGTGCCGATCCACCGACGATCGATCCGGACAACCCGACGCCGGGGCTGGCCGAGATGACAAAGTCCCTACAGCAGGCGTACGCCTACACGAACAACATCTTCATCCGGGATATGGGGACCGACGACCTCCAGACACTGTTCAAGGTCACCGAGATCGCGGTCCCGCCGCAGGCCAACTACCTCAACAGGTCGCCGAAGATCGACCCCGTTCCCCGTGATGTCGGACGACAACGTGACGGTCACCGCGACGCTGGTCTCGCCACTACGACGTCTTCCCGGCCTTCGGCTTGCGGTTCGATCTGAAGAAGTCCGGGGTGTCGGTGACCTTCTCGGGCGACACGACTAAGTCCGACAACCTGATCGCGCTCGCCACGGACACCGACTTCCTCGTCCACGAGGCGCAGTTCAGTCTCGATGACGCGTACTACCACAACAGGTTTCCGCCGAACTATCTGACAGAACTCGCATACCTCGGCCGAGCAAGTCGGCGAAGTCGCGGCGGCAGCCAACGCCAAAGCACGTCATCCTGAGCCACTACGAGCCGACCGACCTGCCCGACTCGCAATGGCAGGATGCCATCGGCAAGCACTTCTCGGGCGAGATCACCGTCGCCCGCGACGGCCAGGTGTTTGCGCTCTGATTACGCCGAGGTGCTCGGGAATTCGCGCACCGAATAGCCGAATCAGCGTTCTCGGAGCTGACTTTCCGGCGGGTGGCATCGTCCATCGGATAGGACGCGAGGAACTGCGCACCGGTTTGGTTATCGTCCATCGGGTAGTCCACCGAGAACATCACCCGTTCGGCGCCCCAGCACGTCAAGCGTGCACGCGAACGCCGGCGGACAGAAGTTGCCGCTCGTGGTGACATGAAAGTTGTTGCGTAGGTACTCCGATGGAAGGTGCTGCAGCCGCTGGCCTGAGCCGCTGCCGCCGAGCCCGTAGTAACGATCGGTCCGATATGCGGCGAACGGCAGCATCTCGCCGAGGTGCCCGATGATCATCTGCAGCCGTGGAAACTTGTCGAACAGTCCCGAGTAGATGAGGCGTAACACGTGGGTTCCCGTCTCCACGGCGAAACCCCACGACGCGAGGTGCAGACCCTCGTCGACATACGGCTTGAACCACGCGTCCATCACCGCGGGATGCGGTGTCGTGGGGTGAAGGTAGATCGGTACGCCCAGCGATTCGGCCCGCGCGAACAGTCCCTCATACGCCGGATCGTCGAGATAGCGTCCCTGGCAATGGCCGTTGATCAGGCCACCGACGAGACCGAGTTCGGTGACGGCACGCTCCAATTCAGCGGCCGCGGCGTCCGGATCCTGGGTGGCCAGCGTCGCGAAACCGCCGAACCGGTTGGGCCTTCCGCGGACCGTCTCGGCGAGGTCGTCGTTGGCGCGGCGGGCCAGATCGATCGCGCGCGCGACGTCGGTTTCGTCCTGCACACCCGGATCGAAGAGTGACAGGATCTGAAAGTCGATTCCGGCGGCGTCCATCTGCTCGAGGCGAAGCGGACCGCGGTCGTACAACCGGTCGTAGGCCTCCCGGTTGTTGGAGTGCAGCCAGGTCGCCACGACGTTGCCGTCACTGGCCGGATCCCACGCGTAATGCTCCTCGAGCGCGATCAACGACATGGCACCTCCGCGGTCGGGTCGGCACCACCCTACGCGCGCAGACGGGCCACACGTTTGCCCGCTGTCGCAATGGCTTCACAGCTTGTGGGGCGCTGAATAAACAACCCGCCGCGTCGCGTCATAATCAGGTGTGGCCTTGCCTCGGCGATCAGTGCTGCTCGGTATCGGAGCGGTCGGTGCATTTCTGGCCATCGATCTCGGCGCGGTCGCGTACGCCAACAACTGGATCGGCCCACGAGCCGCATTGACCCGCGAAACCTTCATGGAGGGTTTCCGGCGGGTCTACGGGCTGCACGCAGGATTCCGCAGGAACCACGCCAAGGGTGTCGCGGTGACCGGGCATTTCGACAGCAACGGCAACGGCCGCGAACTGTCCAGTGCGGTGGTGTTCGAGCCGGGGCGGACATCGGTGATGGGGCGGTTCTCCCTGCCAGGAGGCAATCCCATGGTGGCCGACACTCCTGACGCCGCGCGTGGCCTCGGGCTGGCTTTCGCCTTTCCCGATGGCACGCAGTGGCGCACGGCGATGCTGAACACAGCGGTATTCCCGGACAATTCGCCGCAGGGCTTCTACGACCGGTTGCTCGCATCCAAACCGGACAAGATGACCGGAAAGCCCGACCCGGCCGCGATGTCCGCGTTTGAGGAGGCACACCCCGAGTCGGCCGCCGCCATGGCGCTGAACAAGCAGCATCCGCCGACGCTCGGCTTCGCGGACAGCACCTACAACGGGTTCATCACGTTCTTCTTCGTCAACGACGCCGGCGTGCGCACGCCGGTCCGATGGGCGTTCGTCCCCATGCAAGAGGCGCTGGCCCCGCACGCCGGGACCACCAACTCGCTGTTCGACGCGCTTGTCCGGCAGCTGCGCAACGGCCCACTGCAATGGCGGCTGGTGCTGACGGTCGGCCAACCCGACGATCCGGTAGCAGACGCCACCCTGCCCTGGCCGAGTGATCGCCGCACCGTCGACGCCGGAGTGCTGACGTTGACAGGGATCGAGACCGAGCGTGCAGGCAACGCCCGCGACATCAACTTCGATCCGCTGATGCTGCCCGACGGCATCGAACCGTCCGACGACCCGTTGCTGAGTGCGCGATCGGCGGTGTATGCGGCGTCCTATCGTGCCCGCACCGGCGAACCCAAGTCCGCGTCGGCCGTCCAGGTGGACGAGGTTGCACCGTGACGGAGCCGACGGGCCGCTACCCGATTCGGACCCGGATCCTGCACTGGCTCACGGCCGTCCTGATCTTCAGCGCGCTGTTCGTCGGGTTCGTCATGGTGCACTCGATCGGGTCCTACTCGTCGCTCGTCGCTCGTGCACATGACGCTGGGACTGATCATCCTGTCGGTCGTCGTCGTGCGGATCGCCAACCGATTCACCCACCGGGCGCCCAAACTGCCCGACACCGTCGGCTGGGTCGAGCACAAACTCGTCGTGGGTTCCGAGCTGACGCTGTACGCGCTGATATTGGCCCAGCCGTTGGTCGGCTGGGCAATGGTGTCGGCGTCCGGAAGCCACCCGGTGATCTTCGGATCGCTGCGGCTGCCCCGCATCGCACCGTTCGACGCCGATCTCTACTTCATGCTGCGCCAGACCCACTCGCTGGTGGCGTTCGCGCTCGTGGCCGTCATCGCCGCGCATGTCAGCGCGGTGCTGTGGCACACGCTGACCCTTCGTGACGGCATGCTGTCCCGGATGGGGTTCGCCGTCGGCGCGCGTTCATCGGGCGCGAGCGTGCGCAAAATGCTGGAAACTGACGGCGTGTCGTCCGCAGACACGCACACTCGCGGGAGCTCGAGCCCCAATCTAGGCGCGGCTGAGTCGCGAAAGCACCTCGGCGAGAACGTCATCGATAGGCACATCGACCTGCTCGCCCGTCGAGAGGTTCTTCACCCCGATGGTGCCCGCCTCGATGTCACGGTCACCGGCCACCAATGCGATCGACGCGCCCGAACGGTCCGCGGCACGCATCGCGCCCTTGACACCGCGATCGCCGTAGGACAGATCGACACGCACACCCGCGGCGCGCAGCCGCGCGGCCAGCACGGCCAGCTTGATCTTGGCCTGCTCGCCGAGCGGAACCCCGAACACGTCGACCCGGGCCGTACCGCCGACCGTCTTGCCCTCGGCCTTGCAGCGCCAGCAGCGTCCGGTCCACGCCGAGGCCAAACCCGATGCCGGACAGATCTTTTCCACCGAGCTGGCGCATCAGTCCGTCGTAGCGGCCGCCGCCGCCGATGCCGGACTGCGCGCCGAGCCCGTCGTGCACGAACTCGAACGTGGTCTTGGTGTAGTAGTCCAGCCCGCGCACCATCCGCGGGTTGATGACGTAGGGCACCTCGAGCGCGTCCAGATGCGCGAGCACGGTGTCGAAGTGCTGCTTGGCGACGTCGGAGAGGTGGTCCAACATCACCGGCGCGTCGGCGGTCAGTTCACGCACCGCGGGACGCTTGTCGTCGAGCACCCGCAGCGGGTTGATCTCCGCGCGCCGACGGGTTTCCTCGTCGAGGTCGAGCTTGAACAGGAAGTCCTGCAACAGTTCCCGGTACTGCGGACGACAGCTGTCGTCGCCCAGCGAGGTGATCTCCAGCCGGAACCCGTCGAGGCCGAGTGACCGGAAACCGGTGTCGGCGACGGCGATCACCTCGGCGTCCAGCGCGGGGTCGTCGACGCCGATCGCCTCCACCCCGACCTGCTGCAGCTGCCGGTAGCGGCCGGCCTGCGGGCGTTCGTAACGGAAGAACGGCCCGGCGTAGCAGAGCTTGACCGGCAGCGGCCCTCGGTCCAAGCCGTGCTCGATCACCGCGCGCATCACCCCGCGGTGCCCTCCGGACGCAGCGTCACCGAGCGGTCGCCGCGGTCGGCGAAGGTGTACATCTCCTTGGACACGACGTCGGTGGACTCCCCCACCCCGCGGGCGAACAACGCGGTGTCTTCGAAGATCGGCAGTTCGATGTCGCCGTAGCCGGCGCGGCGGGCGGCGTCGAGCAGGCCGTCGCGGACACCGACGAACTGCGCCGATTCGGGCGGCAGATAATCCGGGACGCCCTTGGGCGCCTGAAAGTCGCTCACGAACTCACTAGGTCAAGCCTTCGAGGAACGGGTTGGTGCGGCGTTCGAAGCCGATCGTGGTCTTCTCGCCGTGTCCCGGTAGTACCACGGTGTCGTCGTCGAGCACCAACAGTTTTGTCACGATCGAGCCCAGCAGGTCGCGGCCGCTGCCACCGGGCAGATCGGTGCGGCCGACCGACTGCCGGAACAGCGTGTCGCCGGTGAACACCACCTCATCGGGGCCGTCGGCTCACGCGGAACACGACGGATCCGCGGGTGTGGCCGGGCGTGTGGTCGACGGTCACCGTCACACCGCCCAGCTCCACCTTGTCGCCGTCCCTGTCGAGCTCGACGACCTGCTTGGGCTCGCGAAACAGCGCGCCGAACGCGATCTGGGCCAGCCGTCGGCCCGAAGTCCTTGATCGGGTCGGTCAGCATGAACCGGTCCTCGGGATGGATGTAGGCCGGGCAGCCGTACATGTCGGCCACCTTCTGCGCCGACCAGATGTGGTCGACGTGGCCGTGCGTCAACAGCACCGCCGAGGGTGTCAGGTGGTTCTCGTCCAGGATCCGCTGCAGCTGGACCCATCGCCCGCTGGCCCGGATCGACGATGATCGCGTCCGACGCCGGCCCGCGGCGCCAGCACGTAGCAGTTGCACGCCAACATGCCTGCCGGGAATCCGGTGATCAACACGGCGTCCAGTTTCCCATCCCTCGTTGACGTGGGTGGCAGCGCCACACTCAGCAACGCCTGGCACACTCGTTGCCGACCGATCAGACACGAGGAGGACCCCGGCGGTGCCGACCAACGAACAACGGCGTGCAACAGCGAAACGCAAACTCGAGCGGCAGCTGGAGCGCCGGGCGGCCAAGGCCCGCAAGCGCCGCATCTACACGATCGTCGGCTCCGCCGTGGCCGCGATCGTCGTCGTCGCCGCCGTGGTGGCCACCGTCGTCATCACCAACCGCGACTCCGGCAGCGAGAACGCGGCCGCCACCAGCACGCCAACCACGTCGGCGGCCGCCGCTCCGCGCCCCGGCGCACTGCCCGCGTTCGCCGCACCCGCCGGCCTCGGCGAGAACTGCCAGTACCCGGCCTCGCCGACCAGGCGAGCAAGCACGACCAACCGCCACGCACCGGCAAGGTGCCGACCGATCCGGCGCAGATCAGCGCCAGCATGGCGACCAACCAGGGCAACATCGGCCTGCAGCTGGACAACGCCAAGTCGCCGTGCACGGTCAACAGCTTCGCCAGCCTGGCCCAGCAGGGTTACTTCAACGACACCCCGTGTCACCGGCTGACCACCAGTCCGGAGCGCTGTCCGTGCTGCAGTGCGGCGATCCCACCGGCGAGGGCACCGGCGGCCCGGGCTACGAGTTCGCCAACGAGTACCCGACCAACCAGTACCAGCCCGACGACCCCAAGCTGAGGAGCCGGTCATGTATCCGCGCGGCACGCTGGCCATGGCCAACGCCGGGCCGGGCACCAACGGCAGCCAGTTCTTCCTGGTGTACAAGGACTCGCAGCTGCCGCCGAACTACACCGTGTTCGGCACGATCGACGAGACCGGCCTGGCCACGCTGGACAAGATCGCCGCGGCCGGGGTGGCCGGCGGCGGCGAGGACGGCAAGCCGGCTCTGGACGTCAGGTCAACTCGATTCTGCTGGACTGACGAGGTGACCACACCGCAGGCGCCGTATGGCGGGTATCCGCCATACGGCGGCTACCCGGCGCGGCAGGCAGACCAATGCGCTGGCCATCGTGTCGCTGGTGTGCGCCTTCGTGTTCGCTCCGCTGGGCATCCTGTTCGGCCACATCTCGCTGTCGCAGATCAAGAAGACGCGGCGAGGAGGGCCGTGGTCTGGCGATCGCGGGACTGATCATCGGCTACGTGTTCACTGCGCTGGCCATTCTGGTGATCGTGATGTGTCGTGATGTTCTTGATCGTCGTGGGTCGCAGCCTGGAAAACATGAACAACTACGGCTCCGGCTATCCCGCCGACGCCGGCCGTCCCACGACTGAGCCCGCCGCACTTCCGCCGTTCAAGCCGCCACCGACGTCTGGGTTCCAACTGCCAGTACCCGCCCACCACGGAGCCGGCGAGCAAGCCCGTCAAGCCGCCGCGGATGGGACGGGTGCCGACGGACCCCGACTACGTCAACGCCAGAATGACGACCAACCGCGGCACCATCGGGCTGCAGCTGGACAACGGCAAGGCGCCGTGCACGGTCAACAACTTCGCGAGCCTGGCGGCGCAGGGCTACTTCGACAACACGACGTGCCACCGGCTGACCACCAGCCAGTGATCTCGGCGTGCTGCAGTGCGGCGATCCCACCGGAACCGGGACGGGCGGCCCGGGCTACCGGTTCCCGAATGAGTACCCCACCAACCAGTTCCGGTTGAGCGATCCTGCGATGAAGACGCCGGTGCTGTATCCGCGTGGCACGCTGGCGATGGCCAACGCCGGGCCGGGCACCAACGGCAGCCAGTTCTTCCTGGTCTACAAGGACTCGGTCCTGCCGCCGACGTACACGGTGTTCGGCCGCATCGACGAAACCGGGCTCGTCCACGCTGGACAAGGTCGCCGACGGGGGCGTTGCCGACGGCGGCGACGACGGCAAGCCCGCACAGAGCGTGACGATCGAGTCGGTGCGGGTCGAATGATCCCGGCGCAGCCGGCTCGACTGTCAGGCGGCCGACGTCACGCGGTAGACGTCGTAGACGCCCTCCACGTTGCGCACCACGTTGAGCAGGTGGCCCAGATGTTTGGGGTCGCCCATCTCGAAGGTGAACCGGCTGATCGCCACGCGGTCGTCGGAGGTCGTCACCGACGCGGACAAGATGTTGACCTTCTCGTCGGCCAGCACCCGCGTCACGTCCGACAGCAGCCGGTGCCGGTCGAGCGCCTCCACCTGGATGGCGACCAGGAACACCGACGACGGCGACGGCGCCCACTTCACTTCGATGATCCGCTCCGACTGTTCCTGCAGCGAAGCGGCATTCGTGCAGTCGGTGCGGTGCACGCTCACACCGCCGCCACGCGTGACGAAGCCCATGATGTTGTCGCCGGGCACGGGCGTGCAGCACTTGGCCAGCTTCGTCAGCACGCCGGGCGCACCGGGCACCGCCACACCGACGTCGTCGGTGCTGCGTTGACGCACCGGCATGGTCGTGGGTGTGGAGCGCTCGGCGATCTCGTCGGCGGCGTCGTCGTCACCTCCGAGCTGAGCCACCAGCCGCTGCACCACATGTCGCGCGGACACGTGGCCCTCGCCCGACCGCGGTGTAGAGCGCGGACACGTCGACGTAGCGCAGTTCACGCGCCAGCGCCGCCATCGATTCGGCGTTCATCAACCGCTGCAACGGAAGTCCGCCGCGACGGACTTCGCGCGCGATCGCATCCTTGCCGGATTCCAGCGCCTCTTCGCGGCGCTCCTTGGCGAACCATTGGCGGATCTTGGCCTTCGCCCGCGGCGACACCACGAAGGTCTGCCAGTCCCTCGACGGACCCGCGTTGGGCGCCTTTGACGTGAAAACCTCGACCTGGTCCCCGTTTTCGAGCTTGCGCTCCAATGCGACCAGCCGGCCGTTGACCCGCGAGCCGATGCAGCGGTGCCCGACCTCGGTGTGCACCGCATAGGCGAAGTCCACCGGTGTCGAGCCGGTCGGCAGCGTGATCAGATCACCCTTCGGGGTGAACACGAAGATCTCCTGCACCGCGAGGTCGTAGCGCAACGACTCGAGGAACTCGCCTGGGTCGGCGGCCTCCCGCTGCCAGTCGAGCAGCTGACGCATCCATGCCATGTCATCGATCTCGGCGGCGGCGTTGCTTGCCGGAACTCCGTTGCGTCCCTTGGCTTCCTTGTATCGCCAGTGCGCCGCGATGCCGTACTCGGCCGTCTTGTGCATGTCGCGGGTGCGGATCTGCACCTCGAGCGGCTTGCCCTCGGGCCCGACGACAGTCGTGTGCAGCGACTGGTACACGCCGAACCGCGGCTGCGCGATGTAGTCCTTGAACCGGCCGGCCATCGGCTGCCAGAGCGAATGCACCACGCCCACAGCGGCATAACAGTCCCGGATCTCGTCGCACAGAATGCGCAGACCGACCAGGTCGTGGATGTCGTCGAAGTCGCGGCCCTTGACGATCATCTTCTGGTAGATCGACCAATAGTGCTTCGGCCGGCTCTCGACGAGCGCATTGATCTTCTGACGCGGTCAGCGCCGTGTTGATCTCGGCGCGCACCTTGGCCAGGTAGGTGTCACGCGACGGGGCCCGGTCGGCCACCAGCCGCACGATCTCCTCGTACTTCTTCGGGTGCAGGATCGCGAAGGACAGGTCCTCGAGCTCCCACTTGACCGTCGCCATGCCCAGCCGATGTGCCAGCGGCGCAATGACTTCCAGCGTCTCGCGAGACTTGCTCGCCTGCTTCTCCGGCGGCAGGAATCGCATGGTGCGCATGTTGTGCAGCCGGTCGGCGACCTTGATGACCAGCACCCGCGGATCGCGGGCCATCGCGAGGATCATCTTGCGGATGGTCTCGCCCTCGGCCGCGGTGCCCAGCGCCACCTTGTCCAGCTTTGTGACACCGTCCACGAGGTGGCCGACCTCGGTGCCGAACTCCTCGGTCAGCGCCTCGAGTGTGTAGCCGGTGTCTTCGACCGTGTCATGCAGCAGCGCCGCGATCAGCGTCGTCGTATCCATCTCGAGCTCGGCCAGGATGTTGGCGACCGCCAGTGGATGGGTGATGTACGGGTCGCCCGAGCGGCGCAACTGGTCGGCGTGGCGCTGCTCGGCCACCTCGTAGGCGCGCTGCAGCAATGTCAGGTTGGCCTTCGGATAGAACTCCTTGTGGACACCGACCAGCGGCTCGAGGACGGGATCGACGAGGCTGCGCTGCGCGGTCATCCGGCGGGCCAACCGGGCCCGCACCCGCCGCGAGGCGCTTGTCGAGACCTTCGGAATCTCCAGGGGTTGCGTTTCGGGCATGTCCGCCGCGGGCAGCGACTGCACGGCCTGTCCCGTGCCGGGATCGTCAGCCATGGTCACCTCCTCGTGGGCTCTTCGCGCAAGCGCTCATCGCATCCTGCCCGGATTTTCTACCCAGACTTCGAGGATATCGCTCAGATGGTGTGCAAGGCGGTGACCGGTAGTGGTTTGAGCACGTCGCGGCCGCCCAGGGCGGTCAGTTCGAGCACCACGGCGGCTCCCGTGACCTTCGCGCCGCAGTGGTCGAGCAACCTCGCCGTGGCGGCAACGGTCCCGCCCGTGGCCAGCACGTCGTCGATGATCACGATCGAGCGTCCGGCCAGGTCGATGCCGTCGCCGGGTATTTCCAGCGTGGCGCTGCCGTACTCCAGCTGATAGGTCTCGCTGTGCACCGGCGGCGGCAGCTTGCCACCCTTGCGCACCGCCAGCACCCCGGTTCCGAGGCGGATCGCGACGGCGGCGCCCAGCAGAAAACCCCGCGCGTCGATTCCGGCCACCAGGTCGGCTCCCCTGGCCGTCTCACACGAGCGCGTCGGTGACGGCGGCCAGGCCGTGCGCGTCGGCCAGCAGCGGGGTCAGGTCCTTGAACAGGACGCCCGGCTCCGGGAAGTCGGGCACTTCACGCATCATCGACGCGATGAGCTCCGAAATGTCGGCTCCGGCGCTCACCCCTGCCAGCACCCAGCGGTCCATGTTCCATCCCGCGCCCCATCGAGTCGGATTGCTGCTTACCGCGTACATCTTCTTCGAAGTCAACACCGTTCGCTGCTGACGGTAGAGCGGAATCGTCGGCATGTCGCCCCACAGAATCGATCCGCCCTCGCCGAGCAGCCGGGTCAGCTCCTTGGGGTCGGCTGTCACCGCCATCGTGGCGATGATGCCGTCGATGCGCTCGTTGGAGTAGCCCGACAGATTGTTTCCGTTGCCGCTGTGCAGGTCGTAGGCGTCCATCGCCGACGACCCGGTCGAACCGCTGCCCGCGGCACCGCCCGTGCTGGCGATCAGGACATCGATCTCGTTGTTGCGCAATGCTATTGGGCCGGTGGTGTCGGTGGCGACGTCCTGCACGGTGATTCCGGCGGGCGCGCAGGATTTGGCGATCGCCCCGACCGTCGCCGCCAGCCTCGCGTTGGGGCTTTGATAGCCGATGCGGACAGTCAGCGGCTTACCGTTCAGCGAGGCGCGTGCGGCGTCGGGGTTGGCTGCAGTGAACTGGCCGGCCTCGACGATGCCTTCGGCCGCGCTGTATGCGTCTTCAGTCACCGGGTTCAGCCGCGCGTTGGCGATCGGCACCTCGGCGTTGCGGGCGATCACGTCGCGCGGCGTGCACTGGGCCACTGCCCGTCGCGCCGGGACGGCGGCCAACGGGCCCTGCGCGGCGAAGATGAGCTGCTCGATACCCGCCGACGGTGAGTCGGTGCGGACATAGTCGTCGGGCAGGTTCAACGTGCCCGACGAACCGGTCGCGATGTCGACGACGTCGTAAGCGCCCTGATTGACGCGATCCTGAACGTCGGCGCCCCGCGGCCAGACGGTGACCTTGCCGGTGATGGGCTTGGCGCCCCACCACTTGTCGTTGGACACCAGCACGACGGCGCCGTCCTTGGTGACCGAGTCCAGCTTGTAGGGACCGGAGGACGGGAACTTCTTGAGATCCACGTCGGGCTTGAGGTCCCAGGTGCTGTTCCACACCTGGGCGATCCGTTCGACCGCCGGCCCGTCGTTGTTGGTGATGGCAGTGGTGACGCCGCCGTCTCCCAGACCGAGCTCGTCGGCGATCACATGCGCAGGCATCATCGATGTCGCGGCGAACAGCTGCCCGAAGTCGACGAAGCCGCGATCCTGGGCGAAGGACACCCGCGCCTTCTTCTGGCCCGGCGCGCAGTCGACGGATGCGATGTCGCCGTAGCCGGCGCGGCTTGCCGCGTCGAACCCCGGAAATCGACCGGACTGCGACGCCCACGCCAGCACCATGTCGTCGCACGTGATCGGCTTGCCGTCGGAATAGACCGCGCTGGCGCTGATCTCGTAGTCGAGGACCAGCGGCGCCCGGCCGACGACGGAGACCGTGCCGAAGTCGTGATCACCGACGATCTGGCCGTCGGGCCCGTGGTAGTTGAAGCCGGTCAGCACGCGAGCGAACGCCTGCGGACCGCCCGACGCTGCCCCGGCGACGGTATTGGTGTTGTAAGTGGTCAGCACGCCGTCGACGGCGTACTCGATGCTGTCCGCGGGGCTGTTCGAGCACGATGACAAACCCGCCGCCGCGGCCAGCAACAGCACGGCCGCCATCGCGCCACCAGGCCGAAACCGACGTCGCTTCCCGCGAGTCATCGGGCCTACCGGCGCCGCGTGTCGCGCTTACCCGACGGTCGTCCGGTCCGGCTGCTCGTCGGTCGCACGGGCCGTGCGCCAGGCGCGGGCTTGTCGGGCGGCGCGGCTGTCGCTGACCCGCGCCGCTGCGCCGATGGTCTCCGGCTCGTCCTCGTCAGTGTCAGTGTCCGGTCGTGTCGGTCGCGGCGGCCCTGGCGGCCGACGGTTTGCGGCGATTCAGAACCCGGCGGTTGTGGGTGCGGACCTTTTCGGTGCGCTCCCGCAACGTCACCAGCAGCGGGGTCGCCAAGAAGATCGATGAGTAGCTGCCGACGATCACGCCGACCAGCTGCACCAGCGCGAGGTCCTTCAGCGTGCCGACCCCGAGCAGCCACACGGCGACGACCATCAACGCGAGGATCGGCAGGACCGAGATCAGGCTGGTGTTGATCGACCGCATGAACGTCTGGTTGATCGCCAGGTTGGCGTGCTCGGCGAAGGTGCGGCGGCTGGTGTGTTCGAAACCGTGGGTGTTCTCCTCGACCTTGTCGAACACGATGACGGTGTCGTACAACGAGAACCCGAGAATGGTCAGCAGACCGATCACCGTTGCCGGGGTCACCTCGAATCCGACCAGTGAGTACACCCCCGCGGTGGTGGCCAGGTCGAAGAACATCGTGGCGAGGGCGGACATCGCCATATAGCGCTCGTAGCGCACTGTGATGTAGATCGTCACCAGCACAAGGAAGACGATCAGCGCGATGAGCGCCTTCTTGGTGATCTGACCGCCCCAGCTCGACGACACCGCCGAGTCACTGATGGCCTGCTTACTGGGCTGTCCGTCGGCACCCTTCGGCTTGAAGGCGTCGAACAGCGCAGTGCGCAGCTGCTCGGTTTCCGCGTTCGAAAGCGTTTCCGAGCGGATCTGCACGGTCGCCGAAGCACCGCTGCCGACGATCACCACCGATTCGGCGCTCTTGCCCAGCGCCTTGCTGAACACGTCTTCGGCCTGCTGGACGCTGACGGTGCCCGACTCGCTCGCAGCGGGCATCGACACCTTGGTGCCGCCCTCGAAGTCGATGCCGAAGGTGAACCCGCGCAGCACGATGCTGGCGATCGCGATCAAGACGATCACGCCACTGATCGAGAACCACAGTTTTCGGCGTCCGATGACCTCGAAGGCTCCGGTGCCCGTGTAGAGACGGCTGAAGAAGCCGTGCCGGGTCGTACGTGGTCGAGTCGAGGCTCGGCGCCTCGACGGCTTCGGTGGCGATGTCGTTCGAATGCTTTGCGGCCATTGGCTATCCCCGTTCCGTCGCGTGCGCGGCGGCGCGGCGTTCCCGCGCGATCTGCTGTACCGCACCGAGGCCGTTGAACGCCGGCTTGGCCAAGAACGTGCGACTTCGACGCCATGTACACCAGCGGCCAGGTCACCAGGAACACGACGACGACGTCGAGGATCGTGGTCAGCCCGAGCGTGAATGCGAAGCCCTTGACCTGGCCGATGGCCAGCACGTAGAGCACCGCGGCGGCCAAGAAACTGACCGCGTTGCCGGACAGGATCGTCTTGCGCGCCCTTGCCCAACCGCGCGGGACCGCCGAGCGGAACGAACGCCCGTCGCGAATCTCGTCCTTGATGCGTTCGAAGAACACCACGAATGAGTCGGCGGTGGTGCCGATACCGATGATCAAACCGGCGATGCCCGCCAGGTCGAGCGTGTAGCCGATGTATCTGCCCAGCAGCACCAGGATCGCGAAAACCATTGCGCCGGAAGCGACCAACGACAGCGCGGTGAGCAGCCCCAGCACCCGGTAATAGAGCAGCGAGTAAAGCAGCACCAGCGCGAGCCCGATCGCGCCGGCGATCAATCCGGCGCGCAACGACGTCAAACCCAATGTGGCCGAGACGGTTTCGGCCTCCGAGGACTCGAACGACAACGGCAGCGAACCGTACTTCAGGACGTTGGCCAGTTCGCGCGCCGACGAGTCGGTGAACTGGCCGGTGATCTGGGTGCGTCCGCCCGGGATGGGCTCCCGGACCTCTGGCGCGCTGACCACCTTCGAGTCCAGCACGAAGGCGGTCTGGGTGCCGACGTTGGCGGCGGTGAAGTCGGCCCAGATCTTGGTGGCGTCGCTCTTGAACTGCACGTCGACGACGTACTGGCCCTGCTGCTGGTCCAGGCCCGAGGAGGCGGTCTCGATCTGTTCACCGCTGATGATCGACTTGTCCAGCAGGTACACCTGCTTGCCGTCCTGCGAGCAGGTGACCAGCGGCAGGTTCGGGTCGTCGTTGCCCGCCAGGACGTCGTCCTCGCCGCAGCGGGTCGCCTGGAACTGCAGCGCCAGGATCTGGATCTGCTGGTCGGTGCTCTGACGCAGCTGCTTCTCGTCGGCGATGCGCTGCGCAAGCGGCGCGTCACCGGCCTTCGGCGGTGGCGTGGAGCCTGGGCTCTCCGGCGCGGGCGGCGGCGCCGGTGCTCCCGGCTCGGGTGTGGGCGGTGGCTCCGGCGCGGGTTGTGCCGGCAGCGGCTCCTGCGGATAGGGACGCGGCTGCGGTGCGGGATTCCCGGCCGGCGGAGCGCGCCGGCTGTTCGGGGCGGGGCGCGCGGGCGCGCCAGGCTCACCGGGGGCGCCGGCGGGCGCCCGGCGCGCCCGGTGGGGCACCCGGCGGTGCGCCCGGCGGCTGCTCGGCCGGCGGCTGCTGCTGGCCCTGCTGCGACGGCATCACGTGGATCACCGGGCGGATGTACAGGCGCGCGGTCTGCCCCAGATTGCGAGCCTCGCTGCTGTCGTTGCCGGGCACGGTGATGACGAGGTTGTCGCCGTCGATGATCACCTCGGACCCCGAAACGCCCAGACCGTTGACGCGGTCGCTGATGATCTCCTGGGCCTGATTGAGGGCTTCGCGGGTGGGCCGTGACCCGTCCGGCGTGCGTGCGGTCAGCGTGACGCGGGTGCCGCCCTGCAGGTCGATGCCGAGCTTGGGCTTGGCCTGCTTGTCACCGGTCAGGAACACCAAGAGGTATACGCCGAGGAGCAATACCAAGAAAAGCGTCAGGTAGCGGGCAGGGTGGACCGGCGTCGAAGACGATGCCACGGTTGTCGGGTCTCCTCGATCAGTTCAGTTCGTCAGCACCGCAAAGAGTACGTGCTCGGGCTGAGTCCTTAGCTGTCAGTCTTCGAGTTCGGGCTGTCGGTGATCTCGGTGGCTGTTGACTCTTCCTCGTCGACGCCCTCGAGGTCGTCGTCGTCCTCATCGAAGTCGTCTTCGATCTTGTCGCGAACGGCCAGCTTCATCCATGTCGTCACGACCCCGGGGGCGATCTCCAGATCGACGGTGTCATCGGTGAGGCCGGCGATGGTGGCCTCCATCCCCGATGTGGTGTGTACGCGGTCGCCGATCTGCAACGAATTGTGCAGGTCGATGGTGGCCTGCATCGCTTTCTTGCTGGCGGCGCGACGCGAAGAACATGAACAGCGCCCAGGATGATGAGCAGGGGCAGGAAGACGACCAGATCCATGTGAGCAACTGTCTTTCGTATATCGGTCTGCGGTTGCGGCGCGCAGACCGGCAGGTCAGGCACCTCGTAAGTGACCAGTGTGCCATTGCGGCCGCCGAGCACCGAGCGCGCCCGTTGCCGCCAGCACGCTGTTAGCTTCGACGAATGCTCGGACATGTCGGCATCAACGTCCCCGACCTGCGGACGGCCAAGCGCTATTACGAGGCGCTCATGCCGCTGCTCGGATTCGAGAGCTTCCTGGATGCCGATGACGAGTTCGCGTATCGACCGGCGGCCGGCAAGCCCGGGACGTACCTCTTCTTCTACCCGGCGGCCGAGGAGTCCCGAGTACTCGCGGCACCAGACCGGCCTGCAGCATCTGGCGTTCATGGTGCCGACCCGGTCGCGGTCGTGCGAGGTGCAACGGGCTGCTCGCCGAGCTGTCGCCGCAGTTCGGCGGGCGGGTACTGCACGAACCCCAGGTGTTTCCGCAGTACCCGCAGCCCTACTTCGCGACGTTCTGGCTCGACCCGTGGGGACTGATGCTCGAAGCGGTGTGTCATCACGACCGGGATTGACCGAATACGACGAAATCCGTTGCGGCAATCCATTCGACGGCCGATGATCCCGACAGAAGGTGCCGGAGTTTTCGAATCGGATCGGTGCATCTCCGACTAGGCTCAAACCGCGACGCGGCGTACGTCGAACCCCACCAGTCGTCTAGGAGGCGAAATTGAGCACCGTCGAGCAGAGCCGCTACCTCGCCACCGCGATTCCCGGCCCGCGGTCGCAGGCGCTGATCGACCGCAAGAGCGCCGCCGTCTCGCGCGCTGTCGGCAACACCATGCCGGTCTACGCGGCCCGCGCCTTCGGCGGCATCGTCGAGGACGTCGACGGCAACCGGCTCATCGACCTCGGCTCGGGCATCGCGGTCACCACGATCGGCAACTCGTCGCCGCGGGTCGTCGACGCGGTGGCCGCGCAGGCCGCCGAGTTCACCCACACCTGCTTCATGATCACGCCGTACGAGGGCTACGTCGCCGTCGCCGAACAGCTCAACCGGCTCACCCCGGGCAGCGGCGAGAAGCGGTCGGCGCTGTTCAACTCGGGGTCGGAGGCGGTCGAGAACGCCATCAAGATCGCCAGGACCTACACCCGCAAGCAGGCGGTCGTCGTCGTTCGACCACGCCTATCACGGCCGCACCAACCTGACGATGGCGCTGACCGCGAAGTCGATGCCGTACAAGCACGGCTTCGGCCCGTTCGCCCCGGAGATCTACCGCGCGCCGCTGTCCTATCCGTTCCGCGACGCGGAGTTCGGCAAGGAGATGGCCACCGACGGCGAGCTCGCCGCCAAGCGCGCGATCAGCGTGATGGACAAGCAGGTCGGCGCGGACAATCTGGCCGCGGTGATCATCGAACCCATCCAGGGCGAGGGCGGCTTCATCGTTCCGGCCGACGGTTTCCTGCCCGCGCTGCTGGACTGGTGCCGCCAGAACAACGTGGTGTTCATCGCCGACGAGGTGCAGACCGGGTTCGCGCGCACCGGAGCGATGTTCGCGTGCGAGCACGAAGGCATCGAGCCCGATCTGATCGTCACCGCCAAGGGCATCGCCGACGGCATGCCGCTGTCGGCGGTCACCGGCCGCGCCGAGATCATGGACGCCCCGCACGTCAGCGGGCTCGGCGGCACCTACGGCGGCAACCCGGTCGCCTGCGCGGCGGCGCTGGCCACCATCGAGACGATCGAGTCCGACGGTCTGGTCGAGCGCGCACGCGAGATCGAAACGCTGATGAAGGACCGGCTGGGCCGGCTGCAGGCCGAGGACGACCGCATCGGCGACGTGCGCGGCCGCGGCGCGATGATCGCCATGGAGTTGGTCAAGCCCGGCACCACCGAACCCGACGCGGACCTGACCAAGGCGCTGTGCGCCGGCTGCCACGCCGCGGGCGTCATCGTGTTGTCCTGCGGCACATTCGGCAACGTGCTGCGGTTCCTTCCGCCGCTGACCATCAGCGACGACCTTCTCGTCGAAGGCCTCGACGTGCTCGCCCTCGTCCTCAAAGACCTCTGACACCAAGAGGAGTTCAGATGACCAGCAACACGCGAGTTCAGAACTTCATCGGCGGCGAGCTCGTCGACTCCGTCAGCGGCGCCACCATGCCGCTGGTCGATCCCGTCCACCGGCGAGGAGTACGGCACCGCGCCGATCTCCAACGAGCAGGACATCGACAACGCGTACGCGGCCGCGTCGAAGGCGTTCAAGGACTGGAAGCGCACCACGCCGTCGCACCGGCAGAAGGCGCTGCTCGACTTCGCCGACGACGTCGAGAAGGCCGCCGAGGCGCTCGTCGAGGCCGAGGGCCGCAACACCGGCAAGCCCAACCACGTCACCATGGCCGAAGAGATCCCGCCGATGGTCGACCAGATCCGGTTCTTCGCCGGCGCCGCACGGATGTTGGAGGGCAAGTCGGCCGGCGAGTACATGGAGAACCACACCTCGTGGATCCGCCGCGAGCCGGTCGGCGTCATCGGCCAGGTCGTCGCCGTGGAACTACCCGATGATGATGGCGATCTGGAAGTTCTGCCCGGCCATCGCGGCGGGCAACACCGTGGTGATCAAGCCCAGTGACACCACACCGGTGACGACGGTGATGCTCGCCGAGCTCGCGGCCAAGCACTTCCCGCCGGGCGTGCTGAATGTCGTTTGCGGCGACCGGGATACGGGCGCCGCGGTCGTCGCTCACCCGACCCCCGAGATGGTGTCGATCACCGGTTCGGTGGCCGCCGGCCGCGCGGTGGCCGTCAGCGCGGGCGGCCACCTCAAGCGCACGCACCTCGAGCTTGGCGGCAAGGCCCCGGTGATCGTGTTCGACGACAGCGACATCGCCGCCGCCGCGGAGGGAATCGCGACGGCCGGCTACTTCAACGCCGGCCAGGACTGCACCGCGGCCACCCGGGTGCTGGCGACCGCCAAGGTCGCGTCGGATCTGACCGAGGCGCTCGCCGAGCAGGCCAAGGGCGCGACGACGACGTTCGGCAAGGCCGCCGACGACGAGGACGCCTGGGTGCCGCCGGTCAACAACGTCAACCAGATGGAGCGGGTGCTGACGCTTCTTCAACGACGTGCCCGTCGCACGCCAAGGTCGCCGCCGGCGGAAACCGCCAGGGCGACAAGGGTTTCTACGTCGAGCCGACGGTGGTCGGCGGGCTGCTGCAGGACGACCGGCTGATCCAGCAGGAGATCTTCGGCCCGGTCATCACGGTGCAGTCGTTCTCCGACGAGGACGAGGCGATCGCGTGGGCCAACGGCACCGAGTACGGGCTGGCGTCATCGGTGTGGACCAAGGACGTCTCGCGTGCGTCTGCGTGTCTCAGCCGCGCTGGACTTCGGCTGCGTGTGGATCAACACCCACATCCCGCTGGTCGCCGAGATGCCGCACGGCGGATACAAGTCGTCCGGCCACGGCAAGGACCTGTCGATGTACGGCCTCGAGGACTACACCCGCATCAAGCACGTGATGGCCTACACGGGCTAGCATTTCACCGATTTCCCGGCGATGACGCACGTCGCCTTATCGACCGGGAATTCCATTTCGCCGCGCGGCGTGCGCCCAGAAGTCGGTGACCAACGCAGCGATCCGGTCGCGGTCGATCAGCAGCGGTGAGATGTGGCCGGTGCCCGCGACCTCCTCGACGCGACAGTCCGGAATGACGGCGCATGTCCGGCGAGCCTCGTCGGGTCGCCAGCCGGTCGACGTCGTCGCGCACGGGCATCACCAGCGTCGGCACCTTGATGCTGCCGAGCAGATCCTCGATGCCGGTGCGGTGCAGCATCATCGACCTCATCGCGTGGAACATGCCCTTGCGGTCCGCTTCGCGGAACGACGCCATGATCGTCTCGGCCTGATCCGGCTGAGCGGCAATGGATTCCGCGCCGAGCAGCGAGTCGAACAGCTGCTTCATGATGAAGCCGCTTGGGCCCGGCGAAGCCGGTACATCTCGACGAGCGGCCACGCCATGGTGAGCTTCTCCCACAGCGTGAAGCCCTGCACCGGCGTGCCGATGGTCGTCAGAGTGCGGAGCCGCGATCCCCGCGCAGCGAGGCGAATGCCGACGTGACCGCCCCATGCGTTGCCGACCCAGTCGACGGGTTCGGTCAGGCCGAGGCGGTCGAGCGCCTGCTCGGCGGCGCCAACGAGTTCCTCGAAGGTGAAATCGCGCGGCACGGCCTCGCTCTTGCCGTGCGACGGCCCGTCGATCGCGTACACGGTGCGGTCGCGGGCCAGGACGTCCGACCAACGGACCCCATGACTGTGAATCGACGAAAAGGCTGTGCCACAGCACAACCGGCGGGCCCGGCCCCGGTGCGGCGGACGTGCAGCCGGCAGAGATCGGTGCTGACGAAATCCGGGCTCGGGGTGATCATCGCGGCGCTCCATTTACTTCGGAAACCGAAACTTCGGTAACCGTAGTATCCTCATTCGGCATGGCGACGTCAAGAGATCTGCCACCGGACCGCCAGGCGATCGGCCAGCTGCTGGTCAGACTGCTGCGGGAGTTCCGAGACGATCTCGCGGCTCCCCGCGCCGGGCCGGCTACGGGGACATCCGCGAGCCGCACTTCCAGATCTTCGGCAACATCCGGATGGGCGGCATCCGGCTGACCGAGCTGGCCGACCGCGCGCAGCTGAGTCTGGCCGCCGCGTCGGAATTGGTCAACGACCTCGCCGACATGGGGTATCTGACCCGTCGGCCCGACCCAGCCGACGGCCGCGCGAAGCTCATCGACCTGACGAAGCGCGGGCAGGCTCTGATGGCCGATGCGGGTGGCCGAGTCGCCGACATCGAGCGCCGGTGGTCGGACATCGTCGGCGACAGGAACTTCGCGCAGATGACCCGGACGATGCAGCGTCTGCTCGACGAGCTCGACCCGAAAGAATCTCGGAGCTAGTCCGCGCCGGCCACCAGTGCGGCGACGAAGCTGTGGATGTCATCGACGGTGAGCTCCTCGCCATCGACTTCCAGCTCAATCAGATTGGACAAGAGGTCGTCGGTGGGCTTGCGGCATCGGTCGGCGATCATCACGTCGACGTACTGGTTCAGCGCGTCGACCGCTCTGGGCGTCAGCGGCCCGGAGCTCCAGCGTGAGAACAGTGGCCAGTCCTTCTGCGGCACGCCGAGCGCCTCGCAGACGGCGGCGATCGAGTCCTGGCGAATGTTGGCGGTGCTCATGTCGGCCTCCTCGGTCAAGCGGGTTGAGTCCACTGTCCGGTTCGCCGCGCCGTCGACCATCCGCCCTGGGGCGGAGATCTGCGGAGGTGGGGGCGCAAACAGCGCTGTCGCAATCGGACTGCTCTGGCCGTCAATGCCAGCGTACTCGGCCGAAATCGCAGGTGACCGACAACGATATACGCCCTAGGGCGGATGTTTTGCCGGTGCGCGAGGCCTGATGCTGGCTAGCATGAGCGCGACTGAGTGGAGCGATGTTGACATGGCCGAGCTGCTGCCTACCGGCACGGTGACGCTGCTGCTCGCCGACGTCGAGGGCTCGACCCAGCTGTGGGAGTCCCAGCCCGAGGCGATGACGGCCGCGATCGCACGCATGAATCAGACCGTCTCAAAGCTCGTCGCGGAGCACGGCGGCGTGCGCCCGGTCGAACAGGGCGAAGGCGACAGCTTCGTCGCCGCGTTCGCCCGCGCCGGTGACGCGGTGGCATGCGCGCTGGAGTTGCAGCGGGCGGACCTGGCGCCGATCAAGCTGCGGATCGGGGTGCACACCGGCGACGTGCAGTTGCGCGACGAAGGCAACTACGCGGGCACGACGATCAACAAGACCGCTCGGCTGCGCGACCTGGCACACGGCGGCCAGACCGTCATCTCGGCCGCGACCGAGGAAATGGTCGAAGACCAACTCCCCGACGAGGCATGGTTGACCGATCTAGGCCGCCATCCGTTGCGTGATCTCCCCCGCCCCATGCGGGTCGCGCAGTTGTGCCACCCCGATCTGCGCAACGACTTCCCGCCGCTGCGGACAGCGGATGCCGTTGCTGCGCACAATCTTCCGGCTCAACTGACGAGCTTCGTCGGCCGTGCCGCGCAGATCACCGAGATCCGCGGTTCGCTGGCCGACAACCGGCTCGTGACCCTGACCGGCGCGGGCGGGGCAGGCAAGACCCGGCTGGCGATCGAAGTCGCCGGCCAGATGGGCGGTCAGTTCCCCGATGGCGTCTGCTACGCCGATCTGGCGCCGATCACCCATCCAGACCTGGTGCCGCTCACGGTGGCTCGCGCGCTCGGGCTGCCCGACCAACCGGGTCGCTCGATCACCGAGACGCTGCTGCGATCTATCCGCGATCGTCAGCTGCTGCTGGTGTTCGACAACTGCGAGCATCTGCTGGAGGCCAGCGCCGAGCTGGTCAACGATGTGCTCGCGGGCTGCTCGCGGGTGACGATTCTGGCGACAAGTCGCGAACCTCTGCTGGTGGCCGGCGAAGTGAACTGGCAGGTGCCGTCGCTGTCGCTGGCCGACGAGGCCGTCGAGCTTGTTCACCGACCGCGCCCGCCGGGCCCGGCCGGACTTCGCGGTCACCGAGGCACAACTCCGAAACGGTCACCGAGATCTGTCGCCGGCTCGACGGCATGCCGCTGGCCATCGAACTGGCCGCCGCACGGGTACGCGCGCTGTCGCTCGACGAGATCGTCGACAGCCTGCACGATCGTTTCCGGCTGCTCACCGGCGGCGCCCGCACCGCAGTGCGGCGCCAGCAGACGCTGCGCGCCTCGGTGGACTGGTCGCATGCCCTGCTCACCGAACCCGAACGAATCCTGTTCCGCCGCTTGGCCGCATTCATGGGTGGCTTCGACCTCGACGCCGCCCAAGCCGTGGCAGGCACCACCGAGGTGGAGCGCTTCCAGGTACTCGACCAGCTCAGCCTGCTCGTCGACAAGTCGCTGGTCGTCGCCGAAAACACCGCCGGGCGAACCCGATATCGGCTGCTGGAGACCGTGCGTCAGTACGCGCTGGAGAAACTCGGCGAGTCGGGCGAAGCCGACGATGTACGCGCACGGCACCGCGATCATTTCTGGTCAATGGCGGCGCAGCTCGACGCACCGGCGACCAGCGGCCACGAGCAGCGACTGACGCAGGCGCTGAACGACATCGACAACCTGCGCGCTGCGTTTGTATGGAGCATCGAAAACGGCGAGATCCACAAAGGCGTTGGAGCTTGCCTCATGGCTGCAGTCAGTATGGCTGGGCCGAAGTCGAATTCGCGAAGGGTTGGCCTGGCTCGACGCTGCTCTGGCCGATGACGCGACGGCTGACCGCGACGTGACCTGCAGCACGCGTGCGGGCACTGTCCGATAAGGCACTGCTCGATTCCTGGTACGGCTCGTTGGCACCCCCGGATGTCGAAGTAATCGACGCGGCCTTGGCGACCGCACGCGAAAGCGGATGACCGAGCACTGCTGATTCGTGCGCTCTTGGCGCGCGGCTGCGTCGTTCTCTACGACGCACGAATCGGCTGCAGCCATATTTCGCCGAGGCGGCAACGGCTCGCGCGGGATTTAGGCGACTGGATGGCGGCTGAGCCAGATACTCGGGCGGCAGTCTTACAGGGCGATGTTGGTGGCGGGCGACCCGCGACAGCGCTTGCTGTACGCGAACGAAGGACGCGACATAGCGCGACCGGATCGGCGACCGTTTGACATCGAACCAATGCGGCATATACATCGGATCCGCGCTTGATGCTGCGCGGTGAACTGGCCGGCTGCAGGCAATCAGATGCGAGCGACGACGACCGAGGCCAAGACGGCGCACGATTTCCTGTCTGAGATGACCGGCCTGATGGCCGAAGCGATCCTCCTGTCGTTTCAAGGAGATTCGAGCCGAGCGCGGACGCGCGATTGCCGCGGCGACTCGACGGGGCCTCCGAGATTGGCGAATACTTCGAGAACGCCTGCATCCCCAACATCGCCTTGGCGCACTTGGCCGGCGGCGACGTCCCGGCGGCATGGGAGGCATGCGAACGTGCGCTGCCGACCATCGATCAGCGGTTCAACGTGGTGAACATCAATTGGGTGATCTACGCGGCAGTGGCCGCCGGTGAATTGCGACGGCAGCGCCCGCGTCGCGGACATCGCCGTTTCCATGTCGAGAGGCTGCTGGTTGGCCCTCGCGTCTCACGTCACGAGCCCGCGTGCAAGATCGCATGTGGCGAGTCACGATCGGCAGAAGACGACCTGCATGACGCGCTCGTCGCCGCCGCCAAGAGCGGCGCGCTTCCTGTGCGTCCCGGATGCCCTCGAATGCCTCGCTCAGCTGGCGTATGAGGCCGACAGTCACCACGAATCCGCCCGACTCCTCGGTGCGGCGCAGGCGTCTGCGGCTGCGCATGGGTGCGGTCCGTCTGACGGTCTTCGACGCCGACCATGACGCGACTCGTCGCGACGGTTCGTAAAGCTATAGGCGACAATGACTTCGATGCCGCGTGGGCCGAAGGCGCCGCATTGTCAACCGAGGAGGCGATCGCCTACGCGCAACGCGGGCGCGGCGAACGCAAACGCCCGTCGTCCGGATGGGATTCGCTCACCCCGACCGAACTCGACGTCGTCCGGCTCGTCGCCGAAGGCATCCCCAACAAGGACATCGCCACAAGGCTGTTCATCTCACCGCGGACCGTGCAGTCGCACCTGCGCCACGTCTACAACAAGCTCGGGCTTGACATCGCAGCGTGCAGCTCGCCCAGGAGGCCGCGCGCCAAATACCCGCGCCCACATAGAATTCCCGGTCGCTGCAGTAAGGAGGACAGCGACCGGGAATTCTATCTCGGGGCGGCGAAATGGCTCAGTGGGCTGGGGTGCGTCGTCGACCGAACATGTCGCGCCAGCCGCGATGCCGACCGCCGGGTGCGCGCGTCGGCTGGATTTCCGTCACCTCGTCGGAGAACGCCGGCTCCGGCTGCGGCGCAACCGTCGTCGCCATTGGGCTCTCGACGATCTCGACGTCACGCACGCTGCGGACCGAAATGCGGCCCAGCGCTACGGCGCCCAGGAAGATGATCAACGCGCCAAGGCCGTAGAAGTAAGCAAGCTCGAGGACTACCCGCTTCGTCTCGATGACCGCGACGGGCGTGCCCGCATCGCCGAGCCCCAGCGGCCCGGCCATCGCGCGGCCGACGACGAACCAGGCGCCGGCGATCACGGCCAGCCACCCACCGAACATCGCGGTGGCGCGGTTACGCGAAACCAGCAGCAGCAGACCACCGGCCACGGCGACAGCACCAGGCAGCACCTCGAGCCAGCCGCGTGCGTCCGTCCACGTCCACGCCTGTTCCGGGGTGAATGCAAAGTCGAGATACGGCCCGACAAACGGGATGAGCGCACCCCAGGCGCCCAACAGAATCAGCAGAAAACCGCTCATGGCGCCACGGCTGCGCGACATCTGCAGCCGTCCGCCGCGGGTACGAATACGCGGGTCAGACATCATGGCCTCCTCGGTCGCGCACCGCATACCCCAAATCCATGTCGGGGTAACCCGGCGGCCCCGCCGAACATGGCTTCACCGATGCCGAAAGTCTCATCGCCGGCGCCATCGTGACCAGGTTCACTGAAGTCGCTCGCAGCCTGCGGAGTCCCCGGATATCCGAGCAGCAGTGATTCGCTATCCCGTCGTCGGCAGCACCACCGTGGTGGTCCGCGGTGTTGCCCGCTATCCGGTAATCGCGCTGCCAGCCATCCGGTAATCCTTCGCCACACAGCAAGCTGGCAGCGGATCCAACGGAATAGCTTTAGCTTCGCTAACGATATTCCTAGTAGGCCCGATGAAGCGCCTCTTCCCTTACTCCTTTGTTTTCTTCTAAGGAATTCCGATGTCCGCTGATACCCGCGAAGAGCGCCTCGAGCGCCGCATCGCAGATTTGTATGTCACCGACCAGCAGTTCGCGGACGCCAAGCCCAACCCTGAGATTTCCGCGGCGATCGAACAGCCCGGGCTGCCACTGGCAGAGGCCGTGCGAACCGTGATGGAGGGCTACTCCGACCGCCCGGCGGTCGGACAGCGCGCCGTCGAGTTCGTCACCGACCCGCAGAGCGGCCGCACGACGGCGAAGGTTCTCCCCCGCTTCGAAACCATCACCTACGGCGAGGTGTGGAGCCGCGTAGGCGCGCTCACGAGTGCCCTGTTCGATGTGCTTCCCGGCGACCGCATCTGCATCCTCGGCTTCACCAGTGTCGACTACACGGTCATCGACCTGACGACCGTCACACTCGGCGCAGTGTCCGTGCCGCTTCAGACCAGCGCGCCGACCACTCAGCTGCGCCCGATCGTCACCGAAACCGAACCGGTGGTCATCGCGTCCAGCATCGACTACATCGACGATGCCGTCGAGCTGGTGCTCACCGGCCACACGCCTGGCCGGCTGATCGTGTTCGACTACCGCCCCGAGATCGACGAGCACCGCGAGGCCTACGACGCCGCGCGCGCTCGGCTGACGGAGGCCGGCAGCCCACGGTCGTGGTGGAAACGCTGCCCGAGGTGCTGGAGCGTGGACGGGCACTGCCCGCCGCATCCTGCGGCACAGCGCGCGGATGACGATATAGCGCTGCTGATCTACACATCCGGCAGCACGGGCGCGCCGAAGGGCGCGATCTATACCCGGAGCTTGGCCGCCAAGATGTGGCGCCCGGCCGCGTGGGGCTGGGCAGACAGCCCCGACGCGTTCATCACGCTGAACTTCATGCCGATGAGCCACGTGATGGGGCGCGCCAGTCTCTACGGCACCCTCGCCCACGGCGGGACGGCCTACTTCGCCGCCAAGAGCGACCTGTCGACCTTCCTGGAGGACCTGGCGCTGGTGCGGCCCACCCAGCTGAATTTCGTGCCGCGCGTTTGGGAAATGCTGTCGTCGGAAGTCCACAGCCAGCTGAACCGGCGGTTGCCGGAGGGCGCCGACGGCGCCACCGAGGCCGAGATCGTCGCCGACGTGCGCACGCATCTGCTCGGTGACCGATACATCACCGTGGTGACCGGCTCGGCCCCGACTTCACCCGAACTGACGCAGTGGGTCGAGTCGTTCCTCGACATGCACCTGGTCGACGGCTACGGATCGACCGAAGCCGGCGGAGTGTTGGCCGACGGGCAGGTGCGCCGGCCACCGGTGATCGACTACAAGCTCGTCGACGTTCCCGAGTTGGGCTACTTCAGTACCGATCGCCCGCATCCTCGTGGTGAGCTGCTTCTCAAGACGATGAACATGTTCCCCGGCTACTACAAGCGGCCCGAGGTCACCGCCGAGGTTTTCGACGCCGACGGCTTCTACCGAACCGGCGATATCGTGGTCGAGCTCGAGCCGGATCGCCTGCAGTATGTCGATCGCCGCAACTTCGTGCTGAAGCTCTCGCAGGGCGAATTCGTCACGGCCTCAAAGCTGGAAGCGGTGTTCCAGAACAGCCCGCTGGTCCGTCAGATCTACATCTACGGCAACAGTGCACGCTCGTATCTGCTGGCGGTGGTTGTGCCGGTCGCCGACGCGGCCGCGCAGGGTGACACCGAAGAGCTGCATCGGTCGATCGGCGACTCGTTGCAGGATGTCGCGAAAGCGGCCGGCCTGCAGACCTTTGAGATCCCGCGCGACTTCATCATCGAGCCAACGCCGTTCACGTTGGAGAACGGTCTGCTGACCGGTATCCGCAAGCTGGCACGGCCGAAGCTCAAGGAGCTCTACGGCCCCCGGCTGGAGCAGCTGTACACGGATCTGGCCGAAGGCCAGGCGACCGAGTTGCGCGAGCTTCGCCAGAACGCCGGCCAGCGTCCGGTCGTGGAGACCGTCAGCCGCGCCGCGGCGGCGCTGCTGGGCGCGGCGGCCTCCGAGGTGCCCGCCGATGCGCAGTTCACCGATCTGGGCGGAGACTCGTTGTCGGCGTTGACATTCGCCAACCTGCTACGCGAGATCTTCGACATCGACGTGCCCGTCGGCGTGATCGTCAGCCCCGCCAACGACCTTCAGGCGCTTGCCGACTACATCGACACCGAACGGGCAGGCAGCAAGCGGCCGACGTTCGCAGCGGTACATGGCCGCGGAGCCACCGAGGTCCATGCCAGCGATCTGACGCTGGACAAGTTCCTCGATGCGCAGACGCTCTCTGCCGCCGCGTCGCTGCCCGGGCCGAGCCAGGAGGTGCGCACCGTTCTGCTGACCGGCGTGACCGGATTCCTCGGCCGCTACCTGGCCCTGGAATGGCTCGAGCGGATGAACCTCGTCGACGGCAAGGTGATCTGCCTGGTGCGGGCCAAGGACGACGCCGCGGCCCGGCAGCGGTTGGACGACACCTTCGACACCGGTGATGCCGACCTGCTCAACCATTACCGGCGCCTGGCCGCCGAGCACCTGGAGGTGCTCGCCGGAGACAAGGGCGATGTCGACCTCGGCCTGGATCAGGCGACGTGGCAGCGACTGGCCGACACGGTTGATCTGATCATCGACCCCGCCGCACTGGTCAACCACGTCCTGCCCTACGAGCAGTTGTTCGGCCCCAACGTCGTTGGCACGGCGGAGCTGATCCGCATCGCGTTGACGACCAAGATCAAGCCGTACGTCTACACATCGACTGTCGGTGTCGGCGATCAGATCGACCCGTCGAAGTTCACCGAGGATGCCGATATCCGCGTCGTGAGCGCGACCCGCCAGGTCAACGACAACTACGCGAACGGCTACGGCAACAGCAAGTGGGCCGGTGAAGTGTTGCTGCGCAAGGCCAACGACCTCTACGGCCTACCGGTCTCGGTCTTCCGCTGCGACATGATCCTGGCCGAGCCCAGGTACGCCGGCCAGCTCAACGTGCCCGACATGTTCACCCGGCTCCTGCTGAGCCTGGTGGCCACCGGAATCGCACCCGGGTTCGTTCTACGAACTGGACGCCGACGGGCAACCGGCAGCGGGCCCACTACGACGGTCTGCCAGTCGATTTCATCGCCGAGGCGATCTCCACCCTGGGTGCGCAACAGACGCACGGGTACGAGACCTACCACGTGATGAATCCGTACGACGACGGAATCGGGCTCGACGAGTATGTCGACTGGCTGGTCGATGCCGGCTACCCGATCGACCGGGTCGCGGACTACCAGGAATGGCTGCAGCGGTTCGAGACGAGCATGCGGGCCCTGCCGGACAAGCAGCGCCAGGCCTCGCTGCTGCCGCTGCTGCACAGCTACGCGCAGCCGGCCAAGCCGCTGCGTGGGTCGTTCGCGTCCACCGAGCGGTTCCGCACCGCGGTGCAGGAGGCGAAAGTCGGTCCGGACAAAGACATCCCGCATGTGACGCGCGGAGATCATCGTCAAGTACATCACCGACCTGCAACTGCTCGGTCTGCTGTAACGCGGTTCCGCAGTGTGAAGCCACTGCGAAGAATCATCGAGATTTTCGCAGAGGAACTCGCGCTTATGGCGCGGGCCGTTACGCGAAGCGGGAACGCTACATCGCCAGCCCGACGCGCCAGCAGCACGATCGCGATCAACGGCAGGATCCCCTGCGTGATGGCCGCGCGTGCCTTGTCCGGTGACGACACGAGCAGCACCAGCGCCGCGGCGAGCATGGAACCGGTGCCGGCGAAGATGAGCGCCAGCCCGACGTCGTAGTGCTCGAACCCGCCGAGGACTATGCCCACGAACGTCACGATCGCCAGAAACAGGTTGTAGAACCCCTGATTGAAGGCGAGTTCCTTGGTGGCCAGCGCTTCTTCTTCGACTGATGCCGAACGTCGCCCGGGTGCGGGCCGACGTCCAGGTCAACGACTCCATCACCCAGATGTAGACGTGCAACAGCGCAGCGAGACCCGCGAAACTCAACCCGGCGTAAACCATTCAGGCACCTACGCTTTCAACTCGAACCACCGGCGGTATCGCCAACATGACTAGGCCCGTCAACCCCACGCCAGGCGACCGTACTGTAGGCGGCCGGCAGACCCAACCCAGGTGTGCAGCAGCGGCAGGACTCCGAGCACCGCCAGGCCCGCCGACCACTTCGGCAGCACCCGGTGCGCCACGACGATGTAGGCGGTCGCGAAAATCAATGCCGCCGAACCGATCTGGCTGTGAGTGGTACAGCCATACCGCCAATCCCAGAGAACGGCTGCGATAGTCAGTCACGGTCACGTCATCGAACTGCACGCATCGTAGCGGGCGACGCCACGCTCAGCCGGCCAGCCGCGGCGAGCATGGAGCCGTGCCAGCGAAGATCAGCGCCACCCGATCAACTGCCGTGTCCGAACCCGCCGGTGGCCGATGCCGACGCAGAGTCACGATCGCCAGGAACAGGTTGTCAGAAGCCCTGATTGAAGGCGAGTTCCTTGGTGGCCACGTGCTTCTTCTTCGACTGATCCCGAACGTCGCCCTGGTTCGGCCGACGTCCAGGTCAGCGACTCCATCACGCCAGATGTAGACGTGCAGCAGCGCCGCGGCCACCCGCGAAGATCCCACCCAGCCTAATCGTTCCGCTCCCATGGCTCCCTCGCTATTCGAACAGGCCGGGCTGCCCGAAGCCAGTGGCCCCGGCGGGCGGCGTCATTCCGAGGTGGGTCCAGGCTTGGGCGGTGGCGACGCGTCCGCGCGGAGTACGGGCGATCATCCCGGCACGCACCAGGAACGGCTCGCACACCTCCTCGACCGTCGTGGCTTCCTCTCCGACCGCTACCGCCAGCGTGGACACCCCGACGGGACCGCCGCCGAAACTGCGCGTGAGCGCAGACAATACTGCGCGGTCGAGCCGGTCCAGCCCGAGCTCGTCGACGTCGTACACCGCCAGCGCGGACTTGGCGATATCGCGGGTGATGACACCGTCGGCACGCACCTCGGCGAAGTCGCGAACCCGCCGCAGCAGCCGGTTGGCGATGCGCGGCGTGCCACGGGAGCGTCGCGCGACTTCGGCCCCGGCGTCGCCGCGTAGCTCGATGCCGAGGATGCCCGCCGAGCGGGTCAGCACCCTCTCCAGTTCTGCCGGTTCGTAGAAGTCCATGTGGGCGGTGAAGCCGAACCTGTCGCGCAGCGGGCCGGTCAGCGCACCGGAGCGGGTGGTGGCGCCGACCAGCGTGAACGGGGCGACCTCGAGCGGGATGGACGTGGCACCCGGGCCCTTGCCCGACGACGACGTCGACGCGGAAGTCCTCCATCGCGAGGTAGAGCATCTCCTCGGCGGGCCTGGCGATGCGGTGGATCTCGTCGATGAACAGCACGTCGTGCTCGACGAGGTTCGACAGCATCGCCGCCAGGTCACCTGCGCGTTCCAGCGCGGGGCCGGAGGTGACCCGCAGCGAGGTGCCCAGCTCGGCCGCGATGATCATCGCCAGTGAGGTCTTGCCCAGGCCCGGCGGGCCGGACAGCAGGATGTGATCCGGTGTGCCACCGCGGTTCTTGGCGCCCTCGAGGACCAATTGCAGCTGTTCGCGAACGCGGGGCTGGCCGATGAACTCACCGAGAGACCGGGGCCGCAGGCTGGCGTCGATGTCCCCCTCGCCGACGGTCAACGCGGCCGAAACCTCCCGCTCGGCGGTGTCTTCGGATTCCGCGTCCTCGAATCGGCCGGTCACTTTTTACCCAACATCGACAGCGCCAAGCGCAGCGCACTGGTGGTGTTGGCTTCTGGATCATTGGCGAGCACCTTGTCGGTGGCCTCTTCGGCCTGCTTGAGCGCAAAGCCAAGGCCGACAAGCGCTTCCACGACGGGACCGCGCACGGAATGGCCGTTGAGCGCGGCGGCACCGGACGGCGTGATGGCCCCCATCTTGTCGCGCAGGCTCAGCGCCATCAGCTCGGCGGTCTTCTTGCCGACCTTCGGAATCCGGGTCAGCGCGGTGATGTCGCCTTCGGCGATCGCCCGCCGCAGCGTGGGCCCGTCGTACATCGCCAAGGCGCCGAGGGCGATGCTCGGCCCGATGCCCGACACCGCGAGCAGCGTCAGGAAGAGGTTGCGGGCGTCGGCGTCCGAAAAGCCGTACAGCGTCATCGACTCCTCGCGCACGATCATCGCCGTGATCAACCGGGCTTCGCCACCGCGGTGCAGTGTCGCCAGCGTGGTCGGAGTCGCCATGACCTTGTAGCCGACGCCTGCGGCCTCGATGACGACGTGGTCGAGGGCGACGTCGATGACCTCGCCGCGAACGGATGCGATCATCGTGCCGCCTTCGCTTTCGCCTTGATCGTTGCCTTGTACTTGCGTTGCTGCTCGGCGGCCAAGGCCTCGGCCGCCGCCATGCGCGCGATCATCGGGGCGCGCCAGCAGTGACAGATCGCCAGCGCGAGCGCGTCGGCGGCGTCGGCGGGCGTCGGTTTTGTCTGCAGCGCAAGGATTCTCGTGACCATCGCGGTGACCTGAGCCTTATCGGCCCGACCGTTGCCGGTGACGGCGGCCTTGACCTCGCTGGGTGTGTGGAAATGTACGTCGATGTCTCGTTTGGCGGCCGCGAGCGCGATGACACCGCCGGCCTGCGCAGTCCCCATCGCCGTGTTCGCGTTCTGGTTGGCGAACACCCGCTCGATCGCGATGACATCGGGGCGGTGGGTGTCCATCCAGTACTCGACCGCGTCGCTGATGGTCAGCAGCCGACGATGCAGGGGCTCGTCGGACGGGGTGCGGACGACGTCGACGTCCAGCGCGATGACCTGCCGCCCCGTGCCACCCTCGATGACGGACAGCCCGCACCGCGTCAACCCCGGGTCGACACCCATCACCCGCACGGGCCAGCTCCTTGTCTGTGAACACCTGTTCGAAGGAGCTTAACGCCGACAAGGGACACCTCAGGGCCTCGACACGCCCCCGTCACCGCGCAGCGTGTCGGTCGAATCCAGCGGCCGGCTCATCCACAGCGAGTCATCCGCCGCAAACCGTGTCGGACGTAGAAACGCCTGGCGTCGTCGTTGGGAGCCTCTGTTTCGAGGAACATCGCCGCCGCACCCGCCCGCTGTGCCTCATCCATCGCCCGGCGCAGTAGGGCACTGCCGATGCCATCACCGCGCCGGTCGACATACAACTCGTCGAGGATGCAGTCCCGGCCGCCGGACTCCAGAGACCAACTCCACGTGACGATCACATATCCGACGGTGGTGCCGTCGACGGTTGCCGCCCACACCTGGCCGTGCTGGTCATCGTGCAGCAGCGGCACCAGCCCGGCATCGATCCGCGCCGGATCGAATTCGTGACCGTCGATGCGGTAGAAGCGCTCGATCAAGCCGCAGAGTTGCTCGCGGTCGTCGGCTGTCGCGCGGCGGATCGCGGCCTCGCTCACGACTAGATCACCATGTGGCCGGAGCGGCCGCCGGACGCCACTTCCTGCGCGATCTCGTTGACGCGCCGCTGCGACCCGTTCCACCCCCGCACGAGCTCTCGACCCATCTGGTGGCCGTTGCGTTCAACGGTGATCACCCACCGCACCCCGCAGAACTTGGCAAGCAACCAGAAGGGCCACAACAGCGCGAACAGAACGCCGATGATCACCTCGAACAAGCCGAATGTCAGATCAAGGGCGTCACCGGGAAACGGCCACATCCGACGGTTGATCGACCAGACGGTGCCGTTGGGATCTGTGAGAACTGCCACGTGTCAATATTTTGCTTGCAGGAAAGGGTATTCCGCTCGATCGAGGCCCGCATTAACGCGACGCGTCGATGTGACGTACACGAGTGAGCGGCGCTACCGTCGCGAAGAGACCCGACCCCGACCCAGTGGAGCTGATCTCACCCGATGCCCGACGAGAACGAACTGGAAACCGCAACAAATATCGCCGTCACCTTGGCGTGGGCCGCAGGCGCAATGGTCGCCGCGTACCTGTTAGGCGTGGTTCTGACCTGGGTGCTGGGCCGATCGGCCGCCGTAGCGCCATGATCGGCGACGTCGCCGAGCTCACCCGCATGCCGGTACGCGCCACCCTGATGGTCGTCGCCGCGACCGATCACCGTGCAGCGGACGTCGGATCCGGCCGATACATTGGCGCAGATTGGGTCGATCACTCGCTACTGATCCTGCTGATCCTGGGACTGACCTGGCTGCTCACCAGCCTCGTCCGGGTTGCCGAGCGGCGCATGATCTCCCGCTTCGGCGGCGGCGGTGAAGAGATCTCCGATGCCGACCGCCGGTGGCGGCGGGTCCGGACACAGGTCACCGTCCTGCGCAGGCTCGCCACCGCCGTCGTCGTCATCTTCGGCGGCGCCGCGATCCTGATGACCTTCCCGGCCTTCTCCGACATCGGAACCACGGTGTTCGCGTCTGCCGGTGTGCTGTCCGTGGTCGCGGGCCTGGCGGCGCAGACCTCGCTCGGCGCGGTGTTCGCAGGCATGCAGATCGCGTTTTCCGGCGCCATCCGCGTCGGTGACGTCGTGCAACTCGAGAACGGCCAATGGTGGGGCCGCGTCGAGGAGATCACCCTGAGCTACGTCGTGGTGCGCCTCTGGGATGAACGGCGCCTCGTCCTGCCGTCGACCTACTTCACGACCGAACCGTTCGAGAACTGGACCCGCAGCGACACCGAGATCATGGGCAGCGTCGAATTCGACGTCGACTTCTCCGTCCCCTTCAACGACATGCGAGCCGAACTGGACCGACTGCTGTCCCAAAGCGAGTTATGGGACGGCCGCCGTGGCGTCCTGCAGGTGACCGATGCCGTCGGCGGCGTGGTTCGGGTGCGGATCGTCGTCAGCGCCCCGAACGCAGGCGCGCTGTTCGACCTGCGGTGCGCAGTGCGCGAGGGCATGGTGGATTGGGTGCAGCACAGGCAGGTGCTGCCGACCCAGCGCATCGAAGAGGCCACACCGTCCGAACCCCGCAAGCGCAGCGACGACGACGGCGCAACGCCCGCGGGTGGCGTCCGGCATGTTCTCCGGGAGCCCGGAGGCCGAAGAACGCGCCCGGGCCTTCGACGAGCACGCCGACTACGAGGACGAGTTCGCCCGGTCGACCAACGGCAGCGGCTGACGCTAGGTCGGTCAGTGCGACGCCCCGGTACTGCCGGGCCAGCGCTGCGCCCGCGGCCAGCAGCGGCTCGGTGTCGCGCAGCGTGCGCGCCAGCACGAACGCGCCCTCGAGGGCACCGATCAGCGCCAACGTGACCTCGCGGGCCTGCTGTTGGTCCAGACCGCGCGCGGCGAAGTAGGCGGCTCCGCCGTCGATCCAGCCGCGGAACACCGAGGCCGAGGTGTCGCGAAGTTCTTCGACGGTGTCGGCGACTTCGGCGGCGACGCTGGCGACCGGGCACATGTTGGCGAATCCGGTGCCGGCCATATCCTCGGCGGCCTGGGCGAAGACACCTTCGATCGCGACGCCGAGGTCGGTGTACGCATCGATGAGCGTCGGAATGAGCAGCCCGTAAGCCACCCCGGCGTTGATCAGCGCCTCGCGCGCGATCTGGACCTTGCCGCCGCGAAAGTGGTGGTACAGCGACCCGATCGGGGCACCGGAAGCCGCGGCGATGTCCTTCATGCCCACCGCCGCATAGCCGCGGTGCGCGCATCAACTCGGCCGCGGCGGTGAGGATCGATTCCCGCGTGGATCTTGCCATTGTCGCCTCCTGCAGACAGACTAGAGCATACGTTCTAGAATCATCGTTCTAATGCCGAAAGGTCGCCATGAAATCCGTCGACGTCACCGCAGGGACCATCGAATATCGCGAGGAGGGCGACCCGGACGGCCCACCGGTGGTGCTGCTGCACGGCCTGCTGATGAACGACACGCAGTGGAACCTCGCGCTCCCCCACCTGCCGACGGGGTTTCGCTATCTGCTGCCGGTACTGCCGATCGGCGGGCATCGCATCCCGATGCGCGACGACGCCGATCTGACGATGCCCGGCATGGTCGACGTCGTCGCCGACTTTCTCGACGCCTTGGACCTCACCGACGTCACACTCGTCGTGACCGACTGGGGCGGTCCGCTGCTTCCTCACCGACATCGGACGCGACAAACGCGTTGCGCGACTGGTGATCTGCCCGTCGGAGGCATTCGACAACTTCCCGCCCGGGTTCCCCGGCAAGGTCACGTGGGTGGGCACCCGCACCACCGGCACCGTCAAGATGGCGATGCAGCAGCTGCGCATCGGCTGGTTGCGCAAACGGTTCTTCCTGTTCGGCATGATGGCCGCCAAACCCATCCCCCAGGACATCGTGGAGGCGTGGACGGATCCGGGCCTCGCCGACGTCCGGATCCGTCGCGACCTGCTGAAGTATGCGCGCACCAAGATCGACAAGCCCGATCTCGTGCGCGCCACCAACCGGCTGGCCGACTTCTGCGGGTGACGTGCTGGTGCTGTGGAGCCGCAACCGCGTGATGCCGGTCGCACATGCAGAAGCTCTGGCCCAATTGACCGGCGGCACACTACGTTACGTCGACGACGCCAAGGTGCTGATCATGCTCGATCAGCCCGAGGAAACCGCACGGGCGATCGGCGAGTTCCTCAAGCGCTGAGTACGCCGATCTGTCGCATCTGCGCGTAGACATCGACGACGCCCCAGGTCTCGGCGACGCGGCCGTCGACGAAGCGGAAGATGAAGATCTCGTTGTACGTCACCGATTTCCCGGTGGGCGCGGTGCCCATGAACTCCCCCTGCTGGGTACCGGTGACGGTGTTTCTGGTGACGATCTTGTCGCCCGCCGCGATCAGATCGTCGACGGTGAGATGAAGGTCGGGATAGACCGAGAAGAGCATCGACCACACCTGCTTGAGTTTCTCGGCCCCTGTCGCGTCGATCGGCAACGGGGTGCGGATCTCCGCATCCGGCAGGACGAATTCGTCGATGATCCGCGCGAGGGATTCGACGTCGCCCGCGTTCACCGCGTCATGGAAGCGGTTGAACGCCGCCGTGTTCCGTGGTTTCCTCGGCCGTGGACAGTTGACGCTCCTCGGTCACCTATTCCTCGTCGCGAGTTGAGCCGCGACGTCGTCAGGGATGTCCATGTTGGTGTAGACGTCCTGGACGTCATCGCTGTCTTCGAGCGCGTCGACCAGCTTGATCACCTTGCGTGCGCCGTCGAGGTCGACCGGCACTGTCACCGATGATTGAAAACTGGCCTCTGCGGACTCGTAATCGATGCCCGCATCCTGCAGAGCGGTGCGCACAGCCACGAGATCGGTCGGCTCGCAGATGATCTCGAAGCTGTCGTCGAGATCGTTGATCTCCTCGGCGCCGGCTTCGAGCACCGCGGTCAGCACGTCGTCCTCGGTCAGCCCGTTCTTCTCAAGGGTGACCAGCCCCTTGCGGGAGAACAGATAGGCCACCGAACCCGGATCGGCCATGTTGCCGCCGTTGCGGGTCATCGCGACGCGCACCTCGCCCGCGGCGCGGTTGCGGTTGTCGGTGAGGCACTCGACCAGTACCGCGACACCATTGGGGCCGTAGCCCTCGTAGGTGATGTTCTGGTAGTCGGCGCCACCGGCTTCTTCACCGGCGCCGCGCTTACGGGCCCGCTCGATGTTGTCGTTCGGTACCGACGACTTCTTCGCCTTCTGGATCGCGTCGTAGAGCGTCGGGTTTCCGGCGGGGTCACCGCCGCCGACTCGCGCGGCCACTTCGACGTTCTTGACCAGCTTGGCGAAGTTCTTGCCGCGGCGTGCGTCGATGACGGCCTTCTTGTGCTTTGTGGTCGCCCACTTGGAATGGCCGCTCATGCGTGTACTACCCGCTTCCTAAAATCGTGCTCAACGTTCGACCGACGAGTCTACGTGGACGTTTGTGCCCTATCGAACCGCGTCGTGAGGCGTGAGCGCGACAATGCGGTAGCCGATGCCGGCCGGCCAGCCCGATGTTGGCCTGCAGGGCCAGTTGAATTCAGGTCGGCGTACCCGAGGGATCGTCCTGTCGTCGTCTCGGCCGGTGCTGCCCGTCCAGGCCTCGAATAGTTAACTCCGCCACACAATCGTCGCTACTAACTTACTCCGCAGTAAGGTATCCTTTGATCAAATCTGAAAGCGCGGATCATGACTGGGAAGGACCGCGACTGATGTCTTTTTCCTTGGAGCTCTCCCCGGACCTCGTCCACATCCGCGACTGGGTGCACGAGTTTGCGACCGATGTGATCCGGCCCGCCGCGGCGGAGTGGGACGAACGCGAAGAGACACCGTGGCCGATCATCCAGGAGGCGGCCAAGGTCGGCCTGTACTCCATGGAGATGTTCGCCGAGCAGGCCGCCGAGCCAACGGGCCTCGGCATGCTCGTGGTGTTCGAGGAAATGTTCTGGGGCGACGCCGGAATCGCGCTGTCGATACTCGGCACCGGCCTGGCCGCCGCATCGCTGGCCGGCGGCGGCACACCCGAGCAGTTGGGCGAATGGCTGCCGCAGATGTTCGGCACCGTCGACGACCCCAAGGTCGGGTCCTTCTGTTCCTCGGAGCCGGGCGCCGGTTCTGACGTCGGCGCGATCCTCACCCGCGCGCGCTATGACGAGGCCACCGACGAATGGGTGCTCAACGGCACGAAGACGTGGGCGACCAACGGCGGCATCGCCGAGGTGCACATCGTCGTCGCATCGGTGTATCCGGAACTGGGCAGCCGCGGCCAGGCGTCGTTCATCATCCCGCCGAACACACCCGGCTTCCGGCAGGGGCAGAAGTTCCTCAAGCACGGGATCAGGGCGTCGCACACGGCCGAGGTGGTGTTGGACGACGTCCGCATCCCCGGCCGCCTGATCCTCGGTGGCAGAGAGAAGTTCGAGGAGCGGATCGCGCGGGTGCGCGAAGGCAAGAAGGCCGCGGGCCAAGCAGCGATGGCCACCTTCGAACGCACCCGGCCCTCGGTCGGCGCGATGGCGGTCGGCGTGGCCCGGGCGGCGTATGAGTACGCGCTCGACTACTCGCTGCAGCGCGAGCAGTTCGGCCGCAAGATCGGCGAATTCCAGGCGATCGCATTCAAATTGGCGGATATGAAGGCGCGAGTCGACGCCGCACGGCTGCTGGTCTGGCGGGCGGGCTGGATGGCCCGCAACGGCAAACTGTTCGAGAACGCCGAAGGGTCGATGGCCAAACTCGTCGCCAGCGAGAGCCGCCGTCTACGTCACCGACGAGGCGATCCAGATCCTCGGCGGCAACGGCTACACGCGTGAGTATCCGGTCGAACGGATGCACCGCGACGCCAAGATCTTCACGATCTTCGAGGGCACCAGCGAGATTCAGCGACTGGTCATCGGCCGCGCAGTGACGGGTCTCCCCATCCGCTAGCTGCGATTTCGGCGCGCAGATCACCGCTGAGCGTGACCGTTTGCGCACCGAAATCACTACAGAGCAGGTCGACGAAGAGTTTGTGGATGCGGCGGTCGCCGGTCATCTCCGGATGGAACGACGTCGCGATCATCTTGCCCTGGCGCACCGCGACGATATGGCCTGCGGCCTCCCCCAGCACCTCGACGTCCGCGCCCACGCGCTCGACCCACGGCGCCCGGATGAACACGGCATGCACAGGCTTGTCGAGACCAGTGAAGTCGATATCATCCTCGAACGAATCCACCTGACGCCCAAAGGCATTGCGCCGCACGGTCATGTCGATCGCCTTCAGCGGTGTGGCCTCGCGCCCGACGGCACCGGCGTCCAGGATCTCGGTGGCCAGCAGAATCATGCCCGCACACGACCCATAGGCCGGCATGCCGTCAGCCAGCCTCGCCCGCAGCGGTTCGAGCAGCTCGAGTTCGCGCAGCAGATGGCTCATCGTGGTCGACTCCCCACCTGGGATCACCAGCGCATCAACGGTTTCGAGTTCACGCAGCCGCCGCACCGTGGACGCCTCGGCGCCCGCTTCACGCAACGCCGCAAGGTGTTCGCGAGTGTCGCCCTGAAGCGCCAGCACGCCGACGTGCGGTGTGCTCACGGCGTGTAGTCACGCGTGTAGCGGGTAAGCCCTTCTTGCGTCACCGCCGCCACCATCTCGCCGGTCTGGGTGTAGATCTTGCCTTGGGTCAGCGAGCGGCCGCCGCACGCCGACGGTGACGACTGGTCGTAGAGCAGCCATTCGTCCGCGCGGAAGGGACGCATGAACCACATCGCGTGATCCAGCGACGCGACCTGGAGATGCTTGCGCTCCTCGGCGTGATGCACCTGGGCCGATCCGAGCAGCGTGAGATCGCTCAGATAGGCCAGCGCGCAGATGTGCAGTACGAAGTCGTTGGGCAGCGGGTCGCGGTGGCGGAACCAGACCTGCTGCTGAGAAGCCTTGCCCGGCAGGCGTTCCAGCTTCTCCTGCGGCACCACGCGCACATCCCACTCCGCGAACTGCTTGAAGCCCGCGTCGTCGAACGCCTTGACCTCCGTCAGGCCCGGCAGGTCATCGGGCGGCGGCGCCGACGGCATCGTGTCCTGGTGGTGAATGCCGCTCTGGTCGGACTGGAACGACGCCGACATCGAAAAGATCGTCTCGCCGTGCTGGATCGCATTGACCCGACGGGTGGCGAAAGACCCGCCGTCGCGCAGACGCTCGACGATGAACACCGTGGGCGCCTTGGCGTCCCCCGGCCGCAGGAAGTAGCCGTGCAGCGAGTGCACCTGGTATTTCGGTTCGACCGTGCGTACCGCCGAGACCAACGACTGGCCGGCTACATGTCCACCGAACGTGCGCTGCCAGTTGCCCGATTCGGGGCTGAAGACACTGCCGCGGTAGATGTTGACCTCGAGTTGCTCCAGATCAAGGATCTCTTCGATAGCCATGCAGTTATCTTGGCTCTTCGCCCGAGAGGCTCATCGCGGCGGGTCTACCAGCCGCGTTCGGCGAGCCGGTGCGGGGCGGCGACGTCCTCCACGTTGATCCCGACCATGGCCTCCCCCAGCCCGCGCGATACCTTCGCCAAGACGTCGGGGTCGTCGTAGAACGTCGTGGCCTTCACGATCGCGGCGGCGCGGGCCGCCGGATCACCGGACTTGAAGATGCCCGATCCCACGAACACACCCTCGGCCCCGAGTTGCATCATCATCGCCGCGTCGGCCGGTGTGGCGATGCCGCCCGCCGTGAACAACGTGACCGGCAGCTTGCCTGCCCGGGCCACCTCGACGACCAGGTCGTAGGGCGCCTGCAGTTCCTTTGCCGCAACGAACAACTCGTCCTCCGACAGCGAGGTGAGCCGACGTATTTCACCGCCGATGGCCCGCATGTGGGTAGTCGCGTTGGATACGTCTCCGGTGCCCGCCTCGCCCTTGGAGCGGATCATCGCGGCACCCTCGGTGAGGCGGCGCAACGCCTCGCCGAGATTGGTGGCACCGCACACGAACGGCACGGTGAACTTCCACTTGTCGATGTGGTTGGTGTAGTCGGCAGGGGTGAGAACTTCGGATTCGTCGATGTAGTCGACTCCGAGACTCTGAAGGATCTGCGCCTCGACGAAGTGGCCGATGCGTGCCTTGGCCATCACCGGGATGGTTACCGCGGCGATGATCCCCTCGATCATGTCGGGATCGCTCATCCGCGACACCCCGCCCTGGGCGCGGATGTCGGCGGGCACCCGCTCCAGCGCCATGACGGCCACGGCGCCGGCGCCCTCGGCGATGCGGGCCTGCTCCGGCGTGACGACGTCCATGATGACGCCGCCCTTGAGCATCTCTGCCATGCCGCGCTTTACCCGGGCGGTACCGGTCTGGGTCACCGACCCGTTAGGTGCGGTATCCACTGCTATCTCCTCCGAATTGCTACTAATCCAGTCTAAAGGTGGTCGCAAATCCATTGAATCCGCAGATCAGCGGATCGATTGCAACTGCCTCCGCGCCATTTCAACCGGATGATCGGCCAGGTTCGTCGCCTCGCCGAGGAGCTCACCCAGTTGCAACGGATATACGGTCTCGCCCTTGGCGACCAGCTCGGCAATCATTGTCTCATCGCACCACCGGTGGCCATGAATCGTGCGCCGCTCGAGGTCGTTATGACCGCTCGTCGACGGTTCGAAACGGTCGGTCCGGTAGACGAAGAACTTCTCCTCGCTGCGGATGAGCCCGCCGTTGAACTCGAATACCGCATTTCGTCGCCATACCGGCCCGATCAGATCGGCGGAGCTGACTCGCAGGCCGGTCTCCTCGGCGATCTCGCGCGCGGCAGCGTCGGCGAGCGCCTCACCCGGTTCGACCGCGCCGCCGACCGTGAACCACCACAGCGGCGCGCCGGCTGACGGCGGGATCCGAGCCGCAGAACAACAGCACCGCCCCGTTGCGGTCGAGCAGGACGACACGCGCCGAAACCCGTTGGTTGGCCACGGGCCCCACCTCGTCGGATGTCGCGGCGCCAGAAGCCCGTTCGGCGATCTCGAAATAGGTTGGCAGCGCGGCGGTTCCACCGAGCCGCAGCATCCTCACTGCGGGGCGCTCCCGCAGCGCGAGGGTGTCGCGCACAGCGTCGTTATGGAATCGGCGGGCCAGCAGCACTCGCGCCTCGGCGTCGGCCAGTTCGGCGACCAACGCGAGCGGCAACGACGACGGCTCGACCATCGCCAGCGCTGCGGACAGGTCGTTCTCAGCCGCTTCGCGCCGCACCCGCGGAGAGCGTTCGGCGGCAGCGGCCAACGCGGCCAGTCGCTTACCCGCCGGCGCACCCCCGTAGGAATCGACGGCTACCGCACGAGCGACCACAGCCCGACGCGCCAGAGCGCTGTCCAGGGCCTGCCAGGACAGGTCGTAGCGCACGTGCAGCCGGTTCAGACGGTTTGCGGTTTGGTACGCCCACGCCCCGACCAGCAGCAGGGCTACCAGAAGCACCACGAGGGCGACCACCAGGATCCAGGTGGTCAAGGTGGTCACTTCGATCCCCCGGCCTTGCCCGCAACGCGCCGACGGCGGTCAGCCGTGCCGGCGACCTGCACCTTCGTTCCCGCGCCCGCGACAGTCTCGTAGACGCGCGTGATCTGGCCGGCCACCACCGACCAGTCATAGCGGCGCACGGCCTCGGCCGCGGTCTCGACGTAGCGCGCCCGGACGGCGTCGCTGCCCAGCACCTCGATCAGCCCCTCCGCCAATGCGCGAGGCGTCGTCGACCGGCACCAACCGACCCGCGGTCCCGTCCATCAGCACCCGCCGGAACGCGTCGAGGTCGCTCGCGACCACCGCGCTGCCTGCTGCCATCGCCTCGACGAGCACGATGCCGAAGCTCTCTCCCCCGGTGTTGGGCGCGCAGTACACGTCCGCACTGCGCAGCGCCGAGGCTTTCGCGGCGTCGTCGACCTGGCCGAGGAACCGCAGGTGCTTAGCGAGTTTCCCGGCGGAACGGCGCAACTCGGCCTCGTCGCCGCGGCCGACGATCAGGATCTCGATGTCCTCGAACCGCTCGACGAGGCGCGGCAGCGCACGCAGCAGCACGGCCATGCCCTTACGGGATTCGTCATACCGCCCCAGAAACAACACCGACTTGCCCCGGCGCGGGTAACCGTCCATTGTCGGCGCCGACGCGAACGCTGCGACATCGACTCCGTTCGGTATCTCGACGGCGTCGCTGCCGAGGGATTCCATCTGCCAACGCCGCGCAAGGTCCGACACCGCGATGCGGCCGACGATCTTCTCGTGCATCGGCCGCAAAAACGGTTCGAACACGCTGAGCGTCAACGACTTGGTGGTCGAAGTGTGGAAGGTCGCGACGATCGGACCCTCGGCGATGTTCAGCGCCAGCATCGACAGACTCGGCGCGTTGGGTTCGTGCAGATGAAGCACATCGAATTGGCCCTGCGCGAGCCACTTTTTCACCATGCGGTGCGTGGCAGGTCCGAACCGCAGCCGCGCCACCGACCCGTTGTACGGGATCGGCACCGCCTTGCCACCCGACACGACGTAGTCGGGCAATGAGGCGTGCGCATCCGAAGACGTCGGCGCCAGCACGCTGACCACGTGGCCGCGGGCATGCATCACCTCGGCCAGCTGCAGCACGTGGGACTGCACTCCACCGGGCACGTCGAACGAGTAGGGGCAGACCATGCCGATGCGCATCAGGTCGCCTCGAGTTTGGCGCGCCGTTCGTCAGACAGGTCGGCCAGCCATTGCGGCTGCATCATGTGCCAGTCGGCGGGATGCGCGGCGATGTTGCGCGCGAATCGATCCGCCAACGCCTGGGTGACGGCGGTGACGTCTCCGGAGCTGGTGTCGAGCGGCTCCTGGAGATCGATGACACAGTCGTCGCCGTCGTAGTAGACGTGCGCCGGAATCAGATGGGCGCCGGTGGTGATCGCCAATTTGGCCGGACCCTGCAGGTAACCGCGTGCGTTCTCCGAAGAAGTCGACTTCGACCCCGGACCGGGTGAGGTCGCGGTCCGACATCAGGCACACGAGCTTGTTCTCGCGTAACCGCTCGGCGAGCAGCTCGAAAGGTGGGCGCTCGCCGCCGGACGCCGGGAACACCTCGAACCCGAGGCTTTCCCGGTATTCGATGAAGCGGCGGTACAAGGATTCCGGCTTCAGTCGCTCGGCCACGGTGGAGAAACGTGCCGTGCTTGTGGACGAGCCACACGCCGGCCATATCCCAGTTGCCGCTGTGCGGCAGCGCCAGAATGCCGCCGCGGCCGGCGTCCATTGCCGCCTGCGGTCTGTGCGTTCCGATGCTCACCTCGTCGAACTGGCGTCCGACCTCGGGCAGGTCCATCGTGGGCAACCGGAACGCCTCCCGCCAGTATCGGGCGTAGGAGGCAAGCGAAGCACGCATCAGCCCGTCCGGCACGCGGTCCGGCGAGACGCCGAGCACGCGGGCAAGGTTCTTGCGTAGTTGGTCGGGCCCGCCGCCGCGTGCGGCATAGTGCGCACCGGCGCCGAACGTGTTGCGCGCCACCACCTCCGGCATCGCACGGACGAGTCGCCAACCTGCGGCGATATCCCCAGTCCGTGAACCTGCCGCTCAACGACGTGCCCGATACCGGATCCTGCGGGGGTGCCGTCACGACTCATCCCCCTGCGCTGCAGGCGGAGGGTGCCCCGACGTCTCTGGTGTCTCATCGCCGGCGCTGTCGGGCTTCGTCAGCCGATCCATCGCTCCGGGTGAGGTCCGCACGCTGTGCACGCGCTGACCCAGGGTGATGAGGCTGGTCACCGCCAGCAGCCACATCGCCACGTGCAGCAGCCACGGCAAGCCGAACAGTCCCGACAGTCCCGCGCCCGCCAGGACGATGATCAACCGTTCGGGCCGCTCGATCATGCCGCCTTCGGCGGACAGTCCGCTGGCCTCGGCGCGGGCCTTGATGTACGAGATCACCTGCGAGGTGACCAGGCAGATCAACGTCGCCACCACGAGTGACGTGCTCCGCACGCCGAAAGCGGCCCACCACAACAGACCGCAGAAGATCGCGCCGTCGCCGATCCGATCGCACGTGGCGTCGAGGACGGCGCCGAACCGCGTGCCGCCACCACGCTGACGGGCCATCGCGCCGTCGAGCATGTCGGCGAGCACGAAGACAACAGACGGTGAAGCCGCCCCACCACAGCTGGCCGATGGGAAACAGCGTCAGTGCGCCCAGCACGGTGCCCGCCGTGCCCAGGATGGTGATGCTGTCGGGCGTGAGCCCCGCCCGCAGCGCAGCCTTAGCGACCGGCCGAGACAACTTCTCGTACGCCGCACGGGTCATCAGGTAGAGGTTGCTCAAGCTTCACCCCCCGTCGCTGCGCCCAGGCTGCTTCGCCCACTCCGTCGCCAGCAGTTCACGTGTTTCGCTCAGCAGCTGCGGGACGATCTTCGCGCCACCGATGATGGTGATGAAGTTCGCGTCACCGATCCAGCGCGGCACCACGTGCATGTGCAGATGCTCAGCCAGTGACCCGCCTGACACCTTGCCCAGGTTCAGCCCGACGTTGAATCCCATCGGATTGGACACACTCTTGATGACGCGAATCGCCTTCTGGGTGAACGCCATCAGTTCGGCGCTCTCCGGCGTCGGTGAGATCTTCGAGCTCGGACACCCGGCGGTACGGGACGACCATGAGATGCCCCGGGTTGTACGGGTACAGGTTCAGCACGACGTACACCAACTCGCCGCGCGCCACCACCAGACCGTCCTCGTCGGACAACTTGGGGATGTCGGTGAACGGCCGCGACGGCTCCGAACTCGTTGCGCCGCAGCGGGGTCTCCGCGATGTAGGACATCCGGTACGGCGTCCACAGCCGCTGCAGATGGTCGGGCTCGCCGACGCCGTGGTCGACGATCGAATGGTCATCGGGCTGGCTCACGGCGCGAGTGCCCACCTTGACCAGTTCGGCTGTCGGAGTGGCGTTTTCCCGGCTCGCGACCCACTTGGCGATGGCGGCCACCGCAGTCGTCGCGCGGCACGCCGTTGATCTGGGTGCGGTCGCCGAATCGGAAACTGACGGCGTCGGCCTCGATGTCCCGATCGCCCGCCACGAGCATGAACGGCACCTTCTGGTTGGTGTGGTTCACGATCTTCTTGGCCATCCGGTCGTCGCTGACGTCGACCTCGGCCCGGATGCCGGCCATCTTCAATTGAGTGGCAAGGCCGTTGAGGTACGGGATGTGGTCCTCGGCGACGGGGATGCCGACCACCTGTACCGGCGCCAACCATGCCGGGAACGCGCCGGCGTAGTGCTCGGTGAGGATGCCGAAGAACCGCTCGATCGATCCGAACAGCGCGCGGTGGATCATCACCGGACGCTGACGGCTGCCGTCGGCGGCGGTGTACTCCAACTCGAAGCGCTCGGGGAAGTTGAAGTCCAGCTGGATGGTCGACATCTGCCAGCTGCGGCCAAGCGCGTCCTTGACCTGCACCGAGATCTTGGGGCCGTAGAACGCCGCACCGCCCGGGTCGGGCACCAGGTCGAGGCCCGAGGCGGCGCCCACCTCGGCCAGCACGCTGGTCGCTTCCTCCCACAGCTCGTCGGAGCCGACGTACTTCTTCGGATCCTTGGTCGACAGCTCGAGATAGAAGTCGGTCAGGCCGTAGTCGCCGAGCAGGTCGAGCACGAAGCGCAGCAGCGACGTCAACTCGTCGCGCATCTGGTCGCGGGTGCAGTAGATGTGCGCGTCGTCCATCGTCAAGCCGCGGACCCGGGTCAGGCCGTGCACCACGCCGGACAGCTCGTAGCGGTACACCGCGCCGAATTCGAAGAGCCGCAACGGAAGTTCACGATACGACCGCCCGCGCGACCGGAAGATCAGGCAGTGCATCGGGCAGTTCATCGGCTTGAGGTAGTAGTCCTGGCCGGGCTTGCGCACCGTGCCGTCCTCGTTGTACTCCGCGTCGAGGTGCATCGGCGGGAACATGCCGTCGGCGTACCAGTCCAGGTGACCCGAGATCTTGAACAGCTCACGCCTTGGTGATGTGCGGGCTGTTGACGAACTCGTAGCCGGCCTCGCTGTGCTTGCGCCGCGAGTAGTCCTCGAGTTCGCGCCGGATGATGCCGCCCTTGGGGTGGAAAACCGCCAGCCCGGAACCGATTTCATCGGGGAAGCTGAACAGGTCCAGCTCCGCACCGAGCCTGCGGTGGTCGCGCCGCTGCGCCTCTTCGATGAACTCGAGGTGGCGGTCGAGGGCCTCCTGCGACTCCCACGCCGTCCCGTAAATGCGTTGCAGGCTCGCGTTGTCCTGGTTGCCGCGCCAGTAGGCGGCCGAACTGCGGGTCAGCTTGAACGCCGGAATGTAGCGCGTCGTCGGGATGTGCGGACCGCGGCACAGATCTCCCCACTCCCGTTCGCGGGTACGGGGATTGAGGTTGTCGTATGCCGTCAGCTCGTCGCCGCCGACCTCCATGACGTCGGGGTCGCCGGACTTGTCGTCGATGAGCTCGAGCTTGTACGGCTCGTTGGCAAGCTCTTCGCGCGCTTGGTCTTTGGACTCGTAGACCCGCCTCGAGAACAGCTGGCCTTCCTTGACGATCTGACGCATGCGCTTCTCCAGCGCTTCGAGATCTTCTGGCGTGAACGCGCGCTGGCACATCGAAGTCGTAATAGAAGCCATCGGTGATGGGCGGTCCGATGCCGAGTTTGGCCTCGGGGAAAATCTCCTGCACGGCCTGGGCCAACACGTGAGCGGCGGAGTGGCGGATGACGCTGCGGCCGTCGTCGGTGTCGGCGGCCACCGGGATGACGTCGACATCGGCGTCGGGCGTCCACGACAGGTCGCGCAGTCGCCCCTCGGCGTCTCGCACCACCACGACGGCGGCCGGATCACCACGGCCCGGCAGACCCGCTTCTCGCACCGCCTCACCCGCGGTGGTCCCGGCAGCGACCCGGATAGGGGCTGCTGGGGCGGGGCTGACGGCGGCGCTCATCGGGGTGTCTCCATTGCGTCGGAGGGCCATGTCGGGGTTAGTCGAACGCGACCATGCTATCGGTGCGTGTCCTCAGGACCCCAAGCCAATAGGGCTGTTCAGCCAGTGCCAATCGAAGCCGAAGAGTTCGGCGGTCCAGTCGGCCGCGCCGAGCAGCCACAGGGTGCCCACGACGATCAGCGCTGTGAAGATGCCGCCGAGGACCTGGATGGACCAATGTCGGGCCTGGAACCAGTCCATCACCTTGTCGTAGCGCTCCTTGGCGTAGGCCAGCAGCCGTCGCGCCCATTCGAACTCGGTCGCCAGAATTCCGAGCCCGATGAACACGATTGCCCAGCCCGGACCCGGATACGGGATCGCGATGATGCCGACGGCGAAGACCACCAGACCGACGACTCCGACCACGATGCGGTAGACGAAGTCGACCTTGCGCCGATCGCGTAGCTTGTCGCGCCAGCGGGCCCATCGGCGGGCGCGGCTCGGCCGTTCCTCTTCGTCCTGTTTCACGGTTGCCCGGGCAGCAGTTTCACGAACAGTGCGTGCGATTCGGCCAGGACGTGTCCCCGTCCAGCAGCCGGCCCGACACGAAGATCTTGCGGTCCACGATGCTGTCGATGCGGGCGTCGACCTGGAACTCCTTCTCGACGAGCGCGATCTTGCGGTAGTCGACGTGCAGGAACGCGGTGCGCTGGGCGCGGCTGCCGCTGAGGGTGAACGCGGCGTACCCGAGCAGCCCGTCGAACAGCTGCGCCACCGCGCCGCCGTGAGCGGCGCCGTTGCGGCCGAGGTGGAAGCGGCGGAACATCGCCGTGCCTTCGATGCGCCCGTCGTCCGTCTTGTGCAGGTCCAACGGGATGGCCAGGAGATTGCCGCGGTTGGGCAGATCCATCCGGCGTCCGGACGGCGAGGCCCACTCGTCGGCGTAATAGGGCGCCAGCAGTTGCGTGACCTTCTCGACGAGGTCGGCGGCCTCGGTGATCACGTCGTCGGGTGCGTCCGCGGCGCGGGCGTGGTCCTGCAGCGCGCGGACGGCGTCGACGAACCGGCCGTAGTCGGGTCCACCCTTGGTGGTCGGTACCGGCGGATTGAATCCCCCGCCGGGATGCGCACCCGTGGACTGGTCGGTCGTCACCCGACCACCGTATTGCCTGGCTCAGGCTTCGGTTGTACTGCCTGGCTCAGGCGGAAGCAGACCCGGCTTTGCTCAGTGTCTCGAACTCGTCGTCGGACAACTCGATACCCGCGGCCGCGACGTTCTCCTCGAGATGGGCGACCTTCGACGTGCCGGGGATCGGCAGCATCACCGGCGATCGCTTGAGCAGCCAGGCCAGCGCCAGTTGCGACGGAGACGCATCGTGGTCGGCGGCGATGCGCTGCAGCGGCCCGTCGGCAGCGGCCAGGGGCCCGGCGGCCAGCGGGAACCACGGGATGAAGCCGATGTTCTGGGACTCGCACGCTTCGAGCACCGGTTCGGCGGTGCGCACCGAGAGGTTGTACATGTTCTGCACCGACACGATCGTCGCGACCTTCTGGGCGGCCTCGAGTTGGTCGACGTTGACCTCGGACAGCCCGATGTGGCGGATCTTGCCCTCCTGCTGCAGCTTGACGAGCTCACCGACCTGGTCCTCGGCCGGGAACTTGTCGTCGATGCGGTGCAGCTGGAACAGGTCGATGGTGTCCACGCCGAGGCGGCGCAGGCTCATCTCGCATTCCTGGCGCAGGTACGCCGGGAAGCCGAGGACGGGCCACTCGTCGGGCCCGGTGCGCAGCAGGCCGGCCTTGGTCGCGACGACGAGACCGTCCGGGTAGGGGTGCAGCGCCTCTTTGATCAGTTCCTCGGCCACGTACGGGCCGTAGGAGTTCGCGGTGTCGATGAAGTTCACGCCGAGCTCGACGAGGCGGCGCAGCACGCGGATGCACTCGTCGGGGTCGGCCGGCGGGCCCCATATCGCCCTTGCCTGTCAGGCGCATCGCGCCGAATCCCAGACGATTGACGGTGAGATCACCGCCGATGGTGAAGGTGGTCATGCTTGGAACCGTACGCCGACATCGTTAACGCGGCCCAGGTAGCGGTAGCGTCTGGCCGCAATGAAGCTGAGTGACCTTGCCGCGCTGCCGTTGACGTACTCAGAGGTCGGCGCCACCGCCGGAACCTTGCCGCCCGGATACCACCATGTGCAGAAGTCGGCGGTGATCGGCCGGGGCCGGCAGCGCTTCGAGGACGCCGCCGCGGCGGGGATGCGGTGGGGCATGCTGCGCGGCGCCGGCGTCAAGGTCGAGGCGACGACGGAGGTCGCCGCCGTCGGCTCGGAGGTGATCGTGCACCTGGGCCCGGTGCAGGCGCCGTGCCGGGTGGTCTACGTCGTCGACGAACCCGATCGCCGCGGGTTCGCGTACGGCACGCTGCCCGGCCATGCCGAATCCGGCGAGGAGCTGTTCCTCGTCCGCTACGACCCGGCCACCGAGAACGTGTTCGCAGACGTGACGGCGTTCTCCCGGCACGCCACGTGGTGGAGCCGGCTGGGCTCACCCGTCACGTCGCTGGTGCAGCGAGTCGTCACCACGCGCTACCTGAAGGCCCTGTGATGCTCGGCGTCGCTGCCGCGCACGTGGCAGCGCAATTCGATCTGCTCGCGCCGCTCGATAGCGCGTAGCCTTGTGAAACTTGATCAAGTCGTCCGGATGGTGAGTGGTGAACAATCCAAGCGGGGTAGAAGCCACCCACCTGCGCATTGCCGAGCTCGTTCAGAGCCTGCACGGCCGCTCCGACACCGACTCAGACACCGTGATCGCCGAGCTGGCCGAGCATGCCGCCGTCGAGATTCCCGGCGCGCAGTACGCCGGCATCACGGTCACCCGCAACGGCAAGCACATCGAGACCCCTGCCGCGACGCACATGTATCCGATGTTGCTGGACAAGATTCAGCAGCGGCACCAGGAGGGCCCTGCCTCACCGCGGCATGGGAAGAAAAGACCATCCATGTCGCCGATCTCGAGACCGACGACCGTTTCCCGCTCTACCGGCAGGACGCGCTGGCCGAGACGCCGATCCGGATCGATCATGGCGTTCCAGTTGTTCATCGCCGGCGAGACGATGGGCGCCCTCAACGTCTACGCCGAGACACCCAACGTCTTCGACGGCGAGTCGAGGAACATCGGCCTGGTCTTCGCCGCGCATTCGTCGGTGGCGTGGAATTCGGCGCGCCGCGACGAGCAGTTCAAGCACGCCTTGGCCAGCCGCGACGTCATCGGTCAGGCCAAGGGCATGATCATGGAACGCTACGGCGTCGACGCGGTGCAGGCGTTTGAACTGCTGCGCAAGCTGTCTCAGGATTCCAACGTGCCGCTGATCAAGGTCGCCACCGAGCTCGTCGCCGACACTCAGTCAGCGGCCAAGTAGCGTCGCAGTCGTGTCTCGATAGCGTCACAAGCTCGTCTCGATCGCGCCAGCGCATTGCACTGCGGTCCGCGATCGCGGCACGATTCCTTGTGCGACATTGCGTGTCAGAACGCAGCGGTTGGCGTAATTCGCGCGCCGTTGCCGAAGCGTGACGAACCCTTGATCGAATTGCGAAGTCCCGCCTGCACTTTGAATCGTCTTGGCACGCCTACGATCAGATATTGACAAGGTTGTAATTTCGAGAGGGAATCGAGAAGCCATGCGTGGGGTTGTTCGATGTGTTCTCGCAGCGATCGTGACGGCTGCCAGTGTGGTTGCGGGCCCGCCGGCCTCAGCTCGGCGGCGAGCCAGATCGTATCGACCCGCCATCGCGTCGGTTCTACCGGCGCAGGACGCGGTGGTGGGTGTGGCCCACCCCGTGGTGGTGACGTTCAGAGCGCCCGTCGCCGACCGGCGCGCGGCCGAACGCGCCCTCGACATCAAGTCGGTGCCCGCGATGACCGGCAAGTTCGAATGGCTGGAAAACACTGTCGTGCAGTGGGTTCCCGACCAATTCTGGCCGGCGCACAGCACGGTGTCACTATCGATGCGCGGCGGCCTGGCCACTACGAACTTCAGAACAGGGCCCGCCGTCGTCGGCGTTGCCAATATCTCGGACCACACGTTCACCGTGACCATCGACGGCGTCGACGCGGGGCCGCCGCCTCAACTGCCTGCGCCGCACCACCGGCCCCGCTGGGGGAAGCCGGGCGTGTTCCCCGCCTCGATGGGTAGGCCGCAGTATCCGACGCCAGTCGGCACGCTATACCGTTCTGGCCAAGGAACGCGACGTGATGATGGATTCGAGCACCGTCGGCATCCCCGTCGACTCCCCCGACGGCTACCTGCTCGACGTGGAATACGCGGTCCGTTTCACTCAGCGCGGCCTGTTCGTGCATTCCGCTCCGTGGGCTGTCAATTCAATGGGGTACGAGAACGTCAGCCATGGCTGTATCGGCCTCAGCACCGAGGACGCCGAGTGGTACTTCAACACCGTCAACGTCGGCGATCCGATCATTGTGCGGGAGAACAGCATCGAAGTTCCCCGGACGGTGTCGGCGGCTAACGAAGCGTCGTTGGTCTAGCTCTGCCAAACCATGACATGGTCGTGACAAGCTATGCGCGACATTGTCGCTACATACCGGGGACACCTTACTTCTCAGCGACATGGTCGCTCGTAGCTTGTCGCTTCGACGTGGGCGCCAACCCCTTCATACGCGTAACGAGAGTGCGGCCAATCGCCCAGCCCGACAGGGCGATAACGGTACGAGGCACGTGCGGCTGCCACCGCCAGCAGCGTAGAGAGCCAACAATATTGTTGACCGACAACGGATTACTCCGAGTCGCATTCCGTACGGATGCAAACAACAACCCGCCCCCACGCGGTGGGGGCGGGTCGTCGCGGAGGAACGGTGTCAGTGCCCGCTAGGGCCAGGTGCAGTCGGCTGACCAGCCACCGGCGCTCCAGCCGGAGCCGGACCGGTCGGATCACCCTTGCCGCCAGCAGCACCACCCATGGTGGTCAGCGGCGCCAACGGTGCGCCCGCCGCGATCGGCGCACCGATCGGTGCGAGGGGCACCGGTGGAACCAGCGGCGGAACCAGCGGCGGCGGCACGACCGGCGGGACCAGCGGCGGCGGCACGACCGGTGGAACCAGCGGCGGCGGAACGAGCGGGGGCCCGGGCAGGGCCATCGGAACCCCTGCCATCTCGGTGACCGGAGCGCATACGGGCGCCGCTGCAGCTGGGCCGGCCTCACCCGCCGACGTCTGGAGGCATTCATAGCCGCCAGCTGCCGCGATGCCGGGGCTCAACGCAATAGCGACGCCGCACAACCCCCCGACAGCAATTACTTTGAGGTCGAATCGATCAAAGATCGCCATCGCCCATCGACTCCTTCATTCGCGCTCTGACATTCCGCATTCACGTGGTGCAGCACAACCCATGCCGTACCAAGTCGCCGTTGGACGACCTCGTCAATTATCTGTATGGAGTACCTCGCAGAGACACGCCGCACCGCACCGTATCCAAATGGTGACGTTGGATTTCCAAACGTGATGTTCCGCGCGACTCGACGTCGGAGTTGCTGCGCCGGTTGAAGTTTCAACGTGCAATCGAGACACAGCGGTAACCAGTCTGTGCCCAAAATGAGTCCTGAACACATGCCGCGGGCGGTTTGGCGTTTCAAACCCGCCAGCCAGGGCATCACTGTGGGACAGAGCATCGAATGAGGGGCTGGAAATCATGACAGTTGAATCCAAACCCGCCGCAGATGCGTCGACCGGCGAGTTGTTGAATCAGTTGTCGGCGCAGACATCGCGGTTGGTTCGCGACGAATTGCGGTTGGCGCAGAAGGAGTTTCAAGAATCTGCCAAGCACGCGGGCATCGGTGCCGGGTTGTTCAGCGTCGCCGGGTTATTGGCCTTCCTGGGCCTCGCGACACTGATTGGCGCGGCTGTGGCTGCGTTATCGCTGGTACTGCCGGTATGGGCGGCCGCGGTGATCGTGGCAGCGGTACTTTTCCTCGTCGCGGGTGTCGCCGCTCTGATGGGTCGACGTCAGACAGACGAGGTCAGTCCGGCAGCACCCCGGACGGTCGAAACGGTGAAAGCCGATATCGAGGAAGTAAAGGAAGCACGCCATGGCCGCACCTAATCCCAACCGCCCCGAGCCGGGTCCCGACGCGGGCATCGAAGAAATCGAGGCCGACGCTGAGCAGACGCGTCACGAGCTCGGTCAGACGGTCGAGGCGCTGGCCGACAAGCTTGACGTCAAGCAACGCGCCAAAGATAAAGCGGCAGAGACCAAGGAACAGGTCGTCGAGAAGGCCGATGCACTGAGGCATACCGCTACCGACAACCCGAAGCGAACGGTGCCGATCGCGGCGGTGGCGCTCGTCGCCGCGCTTGCGGTGGGAATCGTGGTGTGGCGGCGGCGCCATTGAGATAGGCGCGATGTCGCCGGACTCTGGCGGGTCGTATCGCAACACGTCAGGTGTTGGCGAGTGCCCGATCGGCCAATGCGCCGATCACCGGCCCCAACAGGCCGGTGTATTCCAATGTCAAGTGATTTCTGTCGAGGTACATCAGGGTGTTGCCCACGATGACCGGGCAGCGTGAGCGGTGCAGAACAGGTCTGTGAGGTCGGCGTATTGCCCGCCGCCAGCTTTGACGGCGGCGGTTTCAGCCGCGATACCGGGGTTGTTGACCGCCGTCGAGCGTGACGGCGAACAGGCCGTCGCCTCATCGAGGTGGGTAGACAGGCACAGCGGCACGTCTGGTCCCGGATCGGGGATCGGCCCGAGCACCAGCACCTGCGCACCAATGCCGCGCAACTCCCGCGTGAGGCGGGTCATTCTGTCGATCCACGCCGGGTCGTATGACGTGAAACCACTGTCGGGTTCGTAGCGGCGGGAGATGCTGAGCACGACTAGCCGCGGGCGTTCGGCTCGTAATCGGTCGATGATCTGACCGCGCCACTGCTCGCACTCGGTGTACTCCCGGCCCAGGAGACGCTCGAAGATGGGTAAGTCCAGCACTGGGCAGCCGGCCTTGGTCAGGGTTTCCAGCCGCCATTGCCGTTGCGTGGCGACCTGCTGCAACGCCGGGTTCCACATCGCAGCATTCGAGTCGCCGAGCAAGGCCACCGTCGTCGTGGATGTTGTGTCGCCCGTCGCGCACTCGGGATGTCCGACTTCTCGAAACAAGCGCATGCAGCCGTTGAGTAGGAAGTCGTCCTCCTCAGCTCTAACGTCGGCAAGCGGCGGCTCGAGGTTGGACGGCACTGCCTTTAAGTCGGCGGATGCGGCGACCGCGGCCTGCACCTGAGCGAACGCGTGCTGCACCGCGGCGTCGTAAAGGTCAGGGTTTGCACCCGGGGGGACAGGCGCTGCCACGACGGTCAGTGTTGGGGCCGCCGGGCCGCGGCCGACCGGTGCGGGCGTGAATTGAATCAGCGCCACGCACACACAGACTGCTGCCGCGGTGGCCGCGGCGCCGAGCGCGAGGCTGCGGGCGGCTGAGCCCTGCACCGAAGGGGCAAAACGCAACGGGATTCTCGATGAGGCGCATTGTGAGCACGGCCAACCCGGCGGAGACGAGGACCGCGGCCAGCCTGCCGGTCAGCCCCAGCGGATGGCCCAGCACCGCCGGCGCGAGCACCAGCACCGGCCAGTGCCACAGATACAACGAGTAGGAGATGCGGCCCACCGCTCGCATCGGCGACAGGGAGAGGGCGCGCCCGACTCCCCGATCTGGTACGGCACAGCCCGCGCCGATCACCAACGCCGCGCCGAGCACAGGAAGCAGCGCGGCGGTACCGGGATAGGGCGTGTTCGGGCCCAACCAGGTACAGTCAGCAGGATCAACCCCGAGGCCCGCCCATCCCGCGATCGCGGCGAGCAGTGGCGGCAGCCGGTGCCACTGGTCGGCTGTCAGGGCCACCACGCCGCCGAGCGCCAACTGCCAGGCGCGGGTGGGCATCATGAAGAACGCCACCATCGGCGACTCGTAAGTGAGCAGCGAGCGACGCCGCGAAGGACGTCACTCCGACCAGAACAAGCACCAGCAGGTACGGCTTCTGTGACGCGCCTGGCATCGGTGCCGCTACGCCGACGCGTACGCCGGATGAGCCATGCCGCACCGATCATCAGGATCGGCCATACGAGATAGAACTGTTCCTCTACGGCTAAAGACCAGTAGTGCAGGAACGGCGACGGAGGCCCGAAAGGGGCAAAGTAGTCGGCCTGCGTCAGAGTGAACCAGATGTTGCTGACATACAGCGCGCTGGCGAGGCCGTCTTTGAAGATGGGGACGGCCTGCAGCGGCGGTAATAGGACAGCCGCGCCGATCACGGTAACGATGCCCACAGCGGCTGACGCAGGCAGAAGCCTGCGAGCCCGTGCTCCGTAGAACCGACCCAGTCGGACGGTGCCGGCGGTGTTCACTTCCCGCCACAGCAGCCCGGTGATCAGAAAGCCTGAGATGACGAAAAACACGTCCACGCCGATGTAACCCGCCACCGAGCCCTGGGACTCCGGCATGAAACAGCACAACGGCTGACACCGCGACAGCACGCAAGCCCTCGATGTCCGGGCGAAATCTCTTGTGCGCCGGTCGCGCACCCGCATCGGAAGAGGCATCGCTACCCCTCAGCAGCTCCGAATTGGTGCTGTCGAACCGTTTAATGGCTCACCCCACTTCTCCAGTCCAGGGGAGATCGAGTGCAAACGAGTCCAAACATAGCGGTAATCAACGGGGTCGTCGCGCCGGATTCGACAAGGTTTCTGGCTCGGCTCGAAGCTCTTCTGAGGGCCCGCTCGCGCGTTGACCACCGGTACGGGCTGGCGGGACTACGCCGTCGATGCCACGTTGTCTTTAGACAGGCCTTCGAAGTTGATCTGTCGAGTGTCGACCGCGGATAGGTGACTGAGACAAAATATGCTTTTGAACTTGTGGTCCCGACTGGGATCGAACCAGTGACCTTCCGCGTGTGAGGCGGACGCTCTCCCCCTGAGCTACGAGACCGGGGAGCTCGACCGAAGGGTCGAACGAGGTCGAAGACTAGCACGTAGCGGCTTGCGACCCGAATTTGTTTCGCAGGAGATCGCCCTGCATTTCGCACGTTCGACGGCCCTTCCCGCGTTGCCGAGCTATCGTCACGCCGTGACTCAACCCGGCAGACGTTCGATCTCCGCGGTTGCCGGTTTGGTCGCCGTGCTCATCCTCTCCGCGTGTGGCGGCTCCCCCGGCCCTGAGCCCACGAGCGCTTCGTCCGCCGGTACTCAGACCAAAGCGTCCGCGACGCGCTCAGCGCCACCGACGTCGGCGCCGACAGCCGAGCCACAGCCGGTGGACCGAGAGGTGTTCGCGTTCACCGGCTTCATCTCCCCGACGGGCAACGTCGCCTGCATGATCGACGTGGACCTGGCCCGCTGCGACATCATCGACCATGACTGGTCACCTCCGCCGCGCCCCGCGGACTGCGAATTCGACTACGGACAAGGGATCGAGATCGTTGCCGGCGAACCGGCCACCTTTGTGTGTGCCGGCGACACCGCCTTCGGCCCCGACGAGGTGCTGCCGTACGGCGATGCGATCACGGCGGGCCCGCTGCGCTGCGAAAGCGCCGAACCCGGGCATCACGTGTCGCGACACCCACACCGGACACGGCTTCACGCTCGCGCTCAAGGCGTATCAGCTGTTTTGATGCACCGGCGAATTTTCAGACTTCGCCCAGCACCCGCACAGTTCTGGCCATACCGTGATCGCATGAACCGCCACGCCGTCTTCGCCGCGCTCGCTGCGGCCCCACCGATCGCAGCGATGCTCATCGCCGGCACGGCCACGGCGTCCCCGGGCTCGCTCGACGACCTCCCCCTCGAAACGATCACAGTGACGGAGTTGACCTCCTTCAACTCCCCGTCGGGGAACATCGGTTGCTACATCGACCCGAGTTCGGTGCGCTGCGATATCCGGGAGCGCGACTGGGCGCCGCCGCCAAAGGCCGCGTCATGTAATGAGAATGTCGGCTGGGGCCAGGGCCTGACACTCAACGTCGGCGAACCCGCGACGTTCGTGTGTGCGGGCGACACAGCATTGACGACCGGGAATCCGTTGGCGTTCGGCGACAAGATCGTTGCGGGTTCGATCGAGTGCACAAGCGCCGAATCCGGCATCACCTGCTGGGATTTCCAGTACGGCGGAGAGTTCTCGATCTCCCGCGAGGCCTATCACCTGAGTTGAGACGATGGATGACGGAGCAAGGGATTTGTGGTGTCTTACTCGGGTCGACTAATGTCGTCCTTCGCGACGGACGGCAATGCCGTTCGTGGCGCGCGGATGTAGCGCAGTTGGTAGCGCATCACCTTGCCAAGGTGAGGGTCGCGGGTTCGAATCCCGTCATCCGCTCGGAGGGTGCAGTGGCATCAACCCCAGCGGTGGAGTGGCCGAGTGGTGAGGCAACGGCCTGCAAAGCCGTGCACACGGGTTCGATTCCCGTCTCCACCTCAACGATTTGTTCTAGGCGCGATTAGCTCAGCGGGAGAGCGCTTCCCTGACACGGAAGAGGTCACTGGTTCAATCCCAGTATCGCGCACCACGTTCGACCTGCGGTTATGCGACTTGGCAGGGTGGACTGCACCACATATGCACGACAACGGATTTTCAGTAGCAGCGACCTGGACTATCGCGATCCGCGATACGAGAGGTTGCCATGACTATCCATCAAATTCCCGACGTGCCCGTACCCGCCGGCGCAACGACCGATAACTGTTGGTCCGAACCCGATTGCGACGGCGACATGATGCGCTCACTGGTGTGGTCGCGGCACGACACCGACAAGATCCGTGGCGGTCGACGGCTGGCAGGACGCAACCGGCGAGGTCATACGTTGCGTGTCGCTGTATGACACCGAGTGCAAAGAACTGTCCGCTCGGATGCCCGCCAGCTCGCGGCCGCGCTGCTCAACGCCGCCGACGCTCTCGACCGGGTCGCGGGAGACCGACTAGCTTCGCGCTGCGCCTGATCCACTACCTCGGCCCGTCACCGTCTCTTCAGGTGGCGGGCCGAATTAGGTCCGGGCACCCGATGGCGGGCTTCTAGGCCTCTTGCGCGTCAACCGTCGCCGCTGTGCATCCCGCAATCGTCCTTCGAGGGCGAAGGCAGCTCCCCACAGCAGCTCGATCACTTCGCATGGATCGGTCACCGTCCCAGCCGCCTTGAACCCTCTCGAATCCGCATATCATGCTCGACTGAGTCACGCAGGATTCGCGACACGGGCATGTTGAGGGGGATGTCAACATTTCCCCGTTCCAGACCCTCGGAATCCGACATAACAATCCGTCCTTTGGCTCGTCACCTGAGACCTCAGCGGAGGACCGTATAGTTCCCGAGGAACTTCTCGCGTGGGTTTGCGTGTCCGACGCGGAACTATGGGGAATACTGGACTGCAGCGATGGGTCTAGCCGGATTGCGTTGACGATTCTTGTCGCGAGATGACCAGGGACTGCGGTCCCCTGCGTTGGCACTAACAGCGCCTGCCTCGGTCACCGGTTCTCTACCGACGTCGTGATCCACTCTGCGTCGGCAGGGAATGTCAGCCGTGAGAAGTTGCCGCCGCTGCGTTGATTGCACCTTCCTGGTCGTCAAAGCGCGTGCGCAATTGACGACCCGGAAGCCGGTGCTTGATGCCCCACGACAAACCTCTCGACCGCGCCCATGAGTCAGCGGATTTTTCCGACCCATTGGCCCGGCTCCTAACGACAGCACAGGCAGTCGAGGGGCTACGCGATCTCTTCGCAGCCGAAGAACCACTAGACGATGTAGCGAGGCGGGTCGCCGACACCGCGCTCGCCGCGATCCCGCACGCGGACGTCATCAGCATCACGGTGCTGTCGTGGCCTAATTCCCGCACCGCGGCCTGCACCGACGACGAGGCGCTGGCACTCGATAACCAGCAATACGCCTCGGGCCGAGGGCCGTGCTTAGAAGCCGCGTTGCAACGCACGCCGCTGCGAGCGGTCATCGACGAGGAACAGCATCGGTGGCCGGAGTTCGTTGAGGCCGCGCAGCGCGCAGGAGTCCGTGCAAGTTTGTCGGTTCCGCTGCTGATCGCAGGTGTGGATAGCGAGCAGGAACTCGTCGGCTCGCTCAACATCTACAGCCACACTGCGGCCGCGTTCGATCAGTTCGACGCTGAACTCATGCGCCTGTACTCCGTCGCCGCCGGCCAAGCGATCAGCAACTCCAGCCGGTGGCAGAAAGCCCGAGAAACCGTCATCGAACTCGAGACTGCACTGCACTCTCGCTCCGACATCGACATGGCCAGGCGCTCTCATGGCGTTGCATGGCTGCGATCCCGGGAAGGCGTTCGCAAAACTCGCGGACGAATCCCAGAGGCGCAACATCAAACTGCGCGACGTCGCCCGTGAAGTTGAACCGAATGCAGACGACGGCCGATAGCCACCGCTTATAACGTGTCTTGTACTTTGTGCGGCTTGCCTTCGGTTCGTCTATCTTCCTTGTCTCGACTCGGAATTGCTTTAGGCCGTGAGGGGTATCGACTTCCAGGAGGTCGCCCACTTGATCTCCTCTACCGGCGTCGGGACGTAGTCGAAGTCCTCCACAGCTAGTAACCGTACGTCGTCGGCTACCCGCTGGCCGGGTTGTTCGCGCCAGGCTCGCGAATCACTCCTAGGGCCTCGGTCATCGATCCGACGGCGGGAAGTAGCTCGCCGTGATCCCCGGCCACTCGAAGTAACCGTTTCGCCGCGTGGCCGACGATCACAGCCCATCTCCTGTCGGTGCAGGCGCAATCGAAGTTGAGCGCGAACAGCACGCGAAGTCCATCAACACCGATGAAATCGGTGTCGGTCAGGTCGGCAATCAATGCGCCGTGGGCGGGTACCAGTCGCCGGGCCTGACGGCTCACGTTGTCGATGTTCGATGCGTCGATCTCGCCGCTGATGCTGATCATGGTGAGTCCGGCGTCGATGCGTCCCCACACACGGGCGCGGCGGTAGTTAATGACCGTGGCGCCGTTGTGTTTAGTCCGCTGGTCGATGTGTGAAGTAGTCATGTGCCAGCCCTACGCCAAATGTTGCTGAGTGGCGGAACGCCGGGGCGAGCAAAGGGGCTGTGGAGGCAAACACCTTGGGAGCGGGGCGCGAAGGCTGGTCAACCAACCTCGCCGATGAGCCTACCGCGGGCCTATCCCCGTGCGCGGTAGGTTCGCAGCTGTGTCGAGGCGGGATGAGTATGTATGCGCCCTCACCGAGGGTCGCCGCGCCGAGCTGTACGCCGTCAACCCGTACCGCGACGCCGGTCGGCCGGCGCTGGCCGCTATGTGGATGCGCGGCTACAGACGATGCTGCTGGAACGGTTCAACAAGACCCCGCAACGCGAGGCATACCTACAGGCTCGTGCGGCGAGGGTGGCGGCGGGAACCGGTTCTAGCGGTCTTCGTCCGCTGCGTCTGATCTACTGTTCGGCCGGTCATCCCCTCTGCCACGGGTGGCGGGCCGGACACTTCTGGTAAGAACCGTGCGTCACTTGCCTCCGGCGCGTGCTATCTCGCGCGGAAGACTCCAGACGCCGATGAGCTTCCGGTGACAAAGCTCGACCAAGCCGCTCCACTAATACTTCTCCTGTCATCACGCCCCTTCGATGCGCCGCCGGACCCCCGCTCAATAGCGACCGGCTCGCGAGTCTGGCCGGCTGCGCTCCTCGAGTCGGTTGCCGAGATCGACGGGTGGGTGACACGGTGACCGCGATTGATTGGCCAGCTGGCGCCACTGAGGTATCCGATCGGGCCGATATCGGAAGGCCCGGCGAATTCCGCTCCTTCGACGGGCCGATATGGACGATCCCCGACATTCAGTACACCAACGACGGACCCGCACGCGTGTTTGTCTCCGGGACGCAGCTTCGTGACGGCACTGTCGAGGAACGCTGCATTCGCCTCGAAGGCGTCGCATGGGAAGACATGCTGTCCAGCGGCACCGCACGCGACAGGTCCGGCGCTGCTCGCAGCTGCCGACAACCTTCACCGTCTCAACGCGTTTCATGACACGGAGGGAACCAAGCTGCGCTAGGCCACCGTCCTATCAATTGGTCGGCCCGCCATCCCCTCTCCAGGTGGGCGGGCCGACCACTCGCTCGGAGTGTCCTCACTGGCGCAAACCGCGCCGAGGACGATTCTCCGCAACTGCTCAACCGCAGCAGTGTGCAGGGGTGTCGTGTTTAGCCCCAAAGTATTTCGACAGTCAAACACCTATGAGGGCAAATATTGAAACGGACGTAAATCTTGATCCTGCGGAGTTAAATTCAAATCACATGGGAGTTGCTGAGACCCCACGGTGAAACACACCAATCAGTCAATCGGCCATCCGCCGGGCCACCGGGGGGCAATCATGGGACAAGCAAATTACATTGGCCGGGTTGGGGCGCTCGCAGTCGCGCTGGGCATCGGGGTCGGGCTGGTCGCCACGCCGTGGGTGGCGTCCGCCAAGCCGTCGAAGGCCGATACGACCTCGTCCACCGATTCCGCCGACAGTTCAGCAGCGAAGGCACCGAAGCCGCCGAAGACGGAGAAAAGCGTGGCCGTCTCGAAAAACGGTGTGGTGACAAAGCAGCGCGGCACCGCCATCGCCTCCACCCCCGAGGGGAGCACCGGCACCCGGGCCAGAGCCAGAGGCGATAACGCCACGGCAACCGTGACGAGCGGCAACAACAGCTCCGCCGACGCCAACGGCACCAACGCCACTGCGACGGTGTCCGGCGACAACAGCACCGCCACCGCCGACGGCGACAACAGCAACGCCAAAGCAGGCACAGCGGCACCGGCAAGCAACAACACCGCCACCGCGACGGCGACAACAGCTCCGCCTAGGCCGGCATCCGCTCTGCCGACAACAACAACAACACCGCCACCGCCAACGGCGACAACAGCTCCGCCTAGGCCGGCTGGGGCGAACAACACCACAACACCGCCACCGCCAACGGCGACAACAGCCTCGCGAGGCCGGCGTAGGCGACACCGGCCAGACCGGCAACAACAACAACACCGCCACCGCCACCGGCGACAACACCAACGCCCTGGCCGGCATGTGGGGCGACAACAACACCGACAACACCGCCACCGCCACCAACACCGCGAGAAACAACGGCTCATCTACGCCCTACGCGGCATCGGCGCCTAGCGGCTCACCGGCGGCGACAACAACACGACAACACCGCCACCGCCACCAACAGCGGCGACAACGCGTCGCCATCGCCTTCGCCGGCTACGGCGACAACAACACGCGGCAACACCGCCACCGCCACCAACAGCGGCGACAACAGCAGACTACGGCTCAGGCCGGAGCGGTCAACGGCGACAACAACACCAACAACACCGCCACCGCCACCAACACCTTCGACGGCTTCTTCGCAACCCTCGCTCAAGCGGGGGCCGGCAGCGACAACAACGGCTACACCGCCACCGCAACCGACGGCGGCACCGACATCCAGCCACCACCAGAGTGACACCCTAGAATCCCGGCGCCGTTAGCCTCGTTCGCCGAGCAGCTAGCCTCGACCCCCTCGGCCCCGCCCATCCGCTCCTAATGGGCGGGGCCGTTCCATGTCGGTGCCCGCCGATACCGTCGCCCCGTGATCGTCAAGCGGGTGGCACGGGTGGCACTGACCCGGACCACCGAGCCAACCCGCAACGACCTCACCTCGTACCCCGGCACCGAGCTATGGCGGGTCGAGTGGACCGAAGTACGGGACGGAAAAGCCAACGAGCTAGTGCAGTCTCACTACACCGAAGCCGCGGCGCGCAGGCACGTAGACGGGTTGCTATCAATGCGGATCGCTGGAATGTCTATGGACAGCGTGTACACCGAACGAATCTGACATCGCGCGCAACTGACGTCCTACCAATTGTTCGGCCCGCCATCCACTCTCCAGGTGGCGGGCCGACCACACCCTGGGGGTGTCTCATTGGCGGAAACCGCGCCAAGGACAATCCCTCCGCAACTTCGCCACCGCAAATTTGTGCAGTGCTGTCCTGTATAGCCCCAAAAGTGTTTCGGGAGTCAAACACCTGCGAGGGCAAATATTGAAACGGACGTAAATCTGATCCTGCGGCGTTAAATTCAAATTGCGTGAGAATTGCTGTGACCTCACTGTGAACACACCAATCAGGCAACCGACCATCTGGCCACGGGGGGAATCATGGGACAGGCAAATTACATCGGCCGGGTGGGGGCGCTGGCAGTCGCGCTGGGCATCGGGGTCGGGCTGGTCGCGACGCCGTGGGTGGCGTCCGCCAAGCCGTCGAAGGCCGATACGACCTCGTCGACAGAATCTGCCGAAAGCTCGTCGAGGGATTCTGCAGACAGTGCAGCAGCGAAGGCACCGAAGCCGGAGAAAAGCGTGTCCGTCTCGAAAAACGGTGTGGTGATAAAGCAGCGCGGCACCGCGACCGCGTCCACCCCTATGGGCAGCACTGGCACCAGGGCCAAAGCCAGGGGGGATAACGCCTCGGCGACCGTGACTAGCGGTAACAACAGCAGGGCCACCGCCAACGGCACCGACGCTAGGGCAGTGACGACGGGCGACAACAACACCGCCACCGCGAACGGCAACGACGCCTCCGCCCAAGCGGGCGTCAACGGCAGCGGCAACACCAACAACACCGCCACCGCGCGCGGCGAAAACGCCTTCGCCCGAGCGGGCAGCTTCGGCGACAACAACGCCAACAACACCGCCACCGCGCGCGGCGAAAACACTTTCGCCCAAGCGGGCGTCGGCGGCAACAACAACGCCGACAACACCGCCACGGCCACCGACAGCACCGTCAGCAGCGGCAGCGGCACCGAGGCCTCAGCCGGCACCGGCGGCAGCAACAACGCCAACAACAGCGCCACGGCCACCAGTAGCGGCGGCAGCAGCGCCACCGCCGCCTATGCCGGCGCTTTCGGCAGCAACAACGCCAACAACACCGCCACCGCCACCAACAGGGTCGACAGCAGAAACACCCGTGCAGACGCCGGCGCTTTCGGCGACAACAACACGAACAACACCGCCACCGCGACCAACACACTCACACTCGACGTCTTCTTGCAAACCCTCGCTCAAGCGGGTTCCGGCAGCTCTGACAACAATGGCTGGACCGCCACCGCCACCGACGGCGGCACCGACATCCAGCCACCACCAGAGTGACACCTAGATCCCGCAAGTGTCGGCGGCGCTAGCCTCGACCCCCCTTCGGCCCCGCCCATCCGCTCCTAATGGGCGGGGCCGTTCCATGTCGGTGGGCGCCGATACGGTCGCTTCGTGATCGTCAAGCGTGTGGCGCGGGTGGCACTGACCCGGACCACCGAGCCAACCCGCAACGACCTCACCTCCTACCCCGGCACCGAGCTGTGGCGCGTCGAATGGACCGAGACGCGCGACGGAAAAGCTAACGAGCTCATGCAGTCTCACTACCCCGAAGCCGCGGCGCGCCGACACGTAGACGGGTTGCTATCAATGCGGATCGCAGGAATGTCGATTGACAGCGTGTACAAGAACAATGGCGGCAACCCCGGCGACCCCGGCGGCGTGTGAATCCGGGCGCATCCCTGTAGGGGAGGCCCGGACTGTTCAGGCCCGGACCTCCCCGCAAGGCGTCAGGCCGCGTCGTACCCGCGAACCACGCCGGGCTCCGATGCCCATTGCGCCACGGCGCGAATGAGAATTCTCCGCAACTGCCTAACGGCAGCACCGTGCAGGGTTTCGTGCATGGCCACAAAGTATTTCGAGAGTCAAACATCGGCCACAGCAAAATTATCAATGCCGTCAATTTTTGATCCGGCTGCGCTACATTTTCGACTAGGTGAGATTCGGCTGTGACTTTACTGTGAACACACCCTCAGTCGACCGGCCATCGGTGCGCGGCCATAGGGGGAATCATGGGACAGACAAATTACATCGGCCGAGTGGGGGCGCTCGCAGTCGCGCTAGGCATCGGGGTCGGACTCCTCGCGACACCGTGGGTGGCGTCCGCCAAGCCCTCCGACGATACGAACTCATCGACCGATTCCTCAGCGGCAAAAGCACCTAGGCCGGAAAAAAGCGTGTCCGTCTCGAAGAACGGTGTGGTGACAAAGCAGCGCGGCACCGCGACCGCCTCCACCCCCGAGGGCAGCACCGGCACCAGGGCCAAAGCCAGGGGGGATAACGCCTCGGCGACGGTAACTAGCGGCAACAACAGCAGAGCCAGCGCCAGCGGCACCTCCGCTCGTGCGACGGTGTCCGGCGACAACAGCACTGCCACCGCCGACGGCGACAACAGCAACGCCAACGCCGGCTCTGACGGAACCAACAACAGCAACAACACCGCCACCGCGCGCGGCGACAACAGCTACGCCGACGCTGGGAGCTTCGGCGACAACAACTACAACAACACCGCCACCGCCACCAACACCGGGAGTGCTAACCGCTCCACGACGGCCGCGGCTGGATCCTTCGCCAGCGGCAACCATGACAACACCGCGAGGGCCACCAACTCCGGGACTGGCGATTTCAACCAGTACACCAGCGCCCAAGCAGGGAGCTATGGCGCCGGCAACTACAACAACACCGCCACCGCCACCAACAGCGGCAACGGTTCTGCCAGTGCGAAAGCCGGTATCGGGGGAAACCATCACGACAACACCGCCACGGCCACCAATAGCGGCGACAATGGCTACGCCCAGGCACTAGCCAGCGTCGCCGGCAGCGGCAACTACGGCAACGAGGCCACCGCCACCAACAGCGGCAACGGCACCGCCCTTGCCGAGGCCGCATACACCGTCGGCAGCAACAATCACGACAACACCGCCACCGCCACCAACAGTGGCGACAACAGCTGGGTTTTAGCCGCCACAGCCGATGGCAGCAACAACACCAACAACACCGCCACCGCGACCAACACACTCACACTCGACGTCTTCCTGCAGACCTTCGCTCAAGCGGGTTCCGGCAGCGACGACAATAATGGCTGGACCGCCACCGCAGCCAACGGCGGCACCGACATCCAGCCACCACCAGAGTGACACCCTAGATCCCGCGACTGTCGGCGCCGTTTGGCCTCGATTCGCTGAGAGCGACGACTTGCCCTCGGCGGCCGGGTCGAGGGTCAGCGGGATGATGTACCCGCCGGCGCTGTCGGTCGTGCTCATCGCGCGCTGCTCGGTCTGTACCTCGGCCACCCGCCGATACGCGTCCCCCTCTTCGGGTGTCCATTCCAGGTGTCCCTGCGTCGGATTGCCAACGAGCTTCGCGAACGCCCGCTCATACACCTCCGAACCTGTCGGGGGCCATCGCTCTCGGTCGTAACCCGGCCCGCCGGGCGGACGCGAGGGCTAGGTCCCCTAATTCAGCAACGTTCGCGCCCGGCCTTCAGGGGAGAGATTCCGATGAGCGATTCCGCTGAAACGTTGGTGCGCAAGTTCTTCGCAGCATTCGTGCAGTCGGACGTCGCTGAACTCAGCAGCTTCTTTAGCGACGAAGCCGTCTACATCGACGGCCCAAGGGGTGTCCACCGTGGCATTGATGCCATCAGAAGCGAGTTCGCGGCCCTAGCCGAAATGGTCCCGAGCACGACCGTTGACATCAAATTTCTCGCCATTGACGGTCGCGCGGTGTTGGTTGAGCGCACGGAACATTTCGAGGTCGGAGGCAAGCCGATAGACCATGACGTTGTGGGTGTGTTCGAGGTCAACGAAGATGGCCAATTCACCCGCTGGCGCGACTACTACGACGTCACGACACTGATGGAGCGCGTCGCCGCCCCAGCCGATCCGCCCTCCTCCTAGGGGGTGACCCCGGCTTCTCGCCGACCTCCGCGCCCGGGTAGCTAGTGACTAGCGGTGTCGACACCGGGAGATTTCCGGTATGGCCCGCTGCGGCCGCCCGTTTGGCTGAGCACGAACGCGGGAAGCAACCCCGGAGCGTCGAATCCAGGGTTGGTCACGTCCTGGGTCGGCGTGATGGCGGTGACGGGGTGACCCTGGATAGTTCAGCAGCGAGCCTGGCCTGTCACCGCCGCCCTCTAGCCGTTGTCGGTGCCTGCTTCTAGCGTTCCCCTGGTGATCATGAAGCGTGTGACGCGGGTAACGCTGACCCGGACCACCGAGCCAACCCGCAGCGACCACACGTCCTACCCCGGCACCGAGCTATGGCGCGTCGAATGGACCGAACTGCGGAACGGGAAACCGAACGCACTGCGGCAGTCCCACTACACCGAGGCCGCAGCGCGCCGCCACGTCGACGGCCTGCTGAGAATGCGCGCCTCACGGGATAGTTCAAATGCGGCGTCGGACTTTTTGCGTTCCGGGTTAGGTTCGCCGGACGCACCCGTCGCACAAGCCGGCGGACTATTGCGGTGGCGCTCTCAAGACAACAGCGTCAAAGTGCGGCGCTAGCCGAACAGCTACTGGCAGATGTTCGCAACCTGGCCAGGGCCCGGCGAATACCGACCAACATGCTCGGCCGTCTACCGTCACTGAAAATCCAGGGTTCGAAGGCTAGACGGTGGCCATTGCCCCGGTCTGCAGTTCCCGCACTGCCGTGCGCAGCCCTCGGCGTTTCCCGGTGGCGGGCTCGACGCCGAAACTCTCCCGCATGCCTTCACGGATGCGGAACTTCAACTCCGAGTTCGTCTCGGGCGCATCATCGGCGGTCGCTTTCAGGAGCTTGTCGGGCAGAGCCAGCTTGAGAATGGTCCAGAAGGACTGCCAGTATTGCCGCCCAAGGGATCCGGTGGTGTATGGCAGGTCGTACTTGTCGCACAGAGCTCGAACCCGCACAGAGATTTCGGCGTACCGATTGCTCGGCAGGTCCGGAAAAAGATGGTGTTCGATCTGGTAGCACAGGTTGCCACTCATGAACGCCATCAACGGGCCGGCATGGAAGTTCGCCGAACCAAGCATTTGCCGGAGATACCACTCGGGTTGGGATTCGTTCTCGTACTCTTCGCGGGTGAATTTCTCAGCGCCGTCGGGAAAGTGCCCGCAGAAGATCACCATGTAAGACCAGTAGTTGCGGATCAGGTTCGCCACCGCATTGGCGCCGAGAGTGTGCTTCCAGTTCGGTCCCGTCAACGCAGGAAAAACTATGTAGTCCTTGCCGACCTGCTTGCCGACCTTTTTGCCGATGATCCGCAGGTCCTTGCGAACCTCGGCCATCGACTTCTCACCTTTGCGGTACTTCGTCGTCTCCAGGCCGTGCGCCGCGACTCCCCACTCGAACAGAGTGCCCAGCAGCATGTTGTAGACAGGATTGCCGATCATCCATCCCTCCCAGCGTTGATCACGGGTGAGGCGCATGATGCCGTAGCCGATGTCGTCGTCCAGTCCGACAACGTTGGTGTACTTGTGGTGGATGAAGTTGTGTGACTTCTTCCAGTGCACGCTCGGCGATGTGGTGTCCCATTCCCATTCGGTGGAGTGGATCTCGGGGTCGTTCATCCAGTCCCATTGGCCATGAGTGATGTTGTGGCCAAGCTCCATATTCTCGATGATCTTCGCCAGCCCGAGCATGGCGGTGCCGGCGACCCAGGCGACCTTGTTTCTGCTGGCGAACAGGGCGACTCGGCCCCCGACGGCCAGCGCGCGCTGCAACTGAATGGCGCGGCGGATATACCTGGCGTCGCGTTCGCCCCGAGACTCTTCGATGTCGGTTCGAATCGCGTCGAGCTCGCGTGCGAGTTCTTCGACATCCTCGGCGGTCAGGTGTGCGTATTGCTTGATATCGGTGATAGCCATTGTGTCCCCTAAACTTTGAGTGTGCAGTCGCCGGACGCCGTGGAGACGCACGTGTTGATTCGGTCGCCTTCGCCGTGTTCTTCGCCGTTCCGAAGTCGCGAGTGTGCCCTGATTCCACCGGAAGCACACACGTCTGGCAGATGCCCATGCGGCACCCGAATGGCATCTGGATGCCGACCTTCTCGCCTGCCTCTAGAAGCGAAGTGGCACCGTCGATTTCGATGGTTTTGTCGGATATTGAGAAGGTGACTGTGCCGCCCTCGCCGCCTTTGTCGGTGCGTGCGATGGTGAACCGCTCCATGTGCAGGTCATCCCCCAATCCGGCTTTGCCCCACACCTTCTCGACGGCGTCCAGCATCGCGGCCGGACCGCACGCCCACGTGGGCCGGTCCTCCCAGTCAGACACCAAGCGGTCGAGCTGGTCGAAATCGAGGTGGCCATCCGTTTCGGTCAGCTGCAAATGCAGCCGGTAGTTGGGCTCCTTCTCGAGCTCGCGCAGCTCGTCGTGGAAGATCACCGCATCCGCCGATGGTGCCGAGTGGATATGCACAATGTCGGGACTTCCACCGCGCGCCTTGAGTGAACGGAGCATTGCCATCAGCGGAGTGATGCCACTTCCCGCACTGACGAACAGAATTTTTGGGGGCGGCGGGTCAGGCAAAGCGAAGTCGCCCTTGGGAACGGCTAGGCGAACGATCGTTCCCGGTTCCACACCGTGGACCAGATGCGTGGACAGGAAGCCCTCGGGGGTCGCTTTGACGGTGATCGTGATGCACTTATTGTCACGGCGCGGAACTGACGTCAGTGAATACGATCGCCAGTGCCAGCGTCCATTGACACGTAGCCCGATACCCACGTACTGCCCGGGCTCATACTCAGCGGAGAAGCCCCAACCGGGCTTGATCGTCACGGTGGCCGAATCCTCGGTTTCGTTTCGCACGTCGACGATCTCGCCACGAAGCTCGCGTGCAGACCACAGCGGGTTGAGCAGCTTGAGGTAGTCGTCCGGCAGTAGCGGTGTCGTTGCTCTTGCCGCCAAACCGCGCAAGACGTTGACCCTCGGCGTTGTGGCGGTGTCGACATTCTCGGCGGGCTTGACACTCCACCGGACCAAGTCACGCAGCGTCGCAGCCACGGCCAACTCCCCTCTTTGTCCTTTGTCGTGTCGGTCGTCGTTGGGTGTACATCTGTGCACCCAATACCCGCATGCGTCTGAGCCCACACTTATTGATGAGTTCTCGTGACATGACAGCCGATCCTCAGGGTCACGTCATTGGATTGCCAGCAACTGTTATTGACGGGAACGTGGCGCGCAGACCGAGTCCGCGCACCTCGCCCTGTCGTTATTCGCGCAGTAACTGACGGCGGCCCGTACGGCGTGCGACTGGCCGACGCCCTTTGAAGTAGGCCCCGTGTCGGTGCCCGCCGATACCGTCGCCCCGTGATCGTCAAGCGGGTGACAGGGGCAGCACTGACCCGGACCACCGAGCCAACCCCGAACGACCTCACGTCCTACCCCGGCACCGAGGTATGGCGCGTCGAATGGACCGAAGTACGAAACGGAGAAACTAACGAACTTGTGCAGTCTCACTACACCGAAGCCGCGGCGCGCAGGCACATAGACGGATTGCTATCAATGCGGATCGCTGGAATGTCTATCGACAGCGTGTACTCCGAACGCATCTGACATCGAGTCTCACAAGTGTTCGGCCCGCCATCCCTCTCCAGGTGGCGGGCCGAACTACAGAAATCCCAACTTCCGTTGTGGCGCGGCTATTTTTCGATTCCCCCGTCGCCGGTGGTGTCGTCGTCGGGATCGCTGATGGGGGGATTGGCGTCGGGGTCAACGGCGCCGGCCGGGCGATCTACATTCTCGATAGGTTCGTCTGGTCCCGTGTTGTGCGTGCCGGGTCCGCCATCCACTTGTTGGGACTCTGATTTCTCGGGGCTTGTCATGTTCTGCTTCTCTCTGAACGCGCGGCGGATGTGATGCCGTCACATCGAAATACCCGCCCCGCCCGCTCGTAACCGTGCACCGAACACAGCCGCCCTTCCCATCCAAGACGTGAAAAAGTTTGACCGAGCATGAGCTGGGCATCCGCTGCGACGGGCGTACTCGTTGGTCGACCGACGCGGGCGTCAAGGTTTCGCCGGTTCTTGCATCCCCGTCACCGCGAGCCGGCGAAACCGCTCAGCGAAGTCCTGGGCAGATGCAGTCGTTGACGAGACCGATGTGCTTCAGCCGTCGCTTCATCACTGGCCGCGGCAATTCGTGCCTCATACGCGCAACTTTCTCGGCCCAATCTGCGGCATCTGCCGCCCGCTCCTCCTGCGACCTGAAATCCCCAATGGCACTACCGTCCTAGATCCGCGCCCCTCAGCGGGCAGTTTGCCCGGTCCGCAGCGCAAACGGTGTTGTCAGTGCACACGCCTACAGGTCGCCGTCGATGAGCAATGCAGCGCCCTGGGCAGTCACCGCCGGCAACAATTTCCGCGAAATTTCGATGACAAGCGCGATTCCGAGCACGAAACTCCTGGCCGAGGGACGGGCGGCACAGCCGCGGTCTATCTTCGCACGGCGTTCACACGGCGGACACAAGCGCCGACCATGATTCGAGGCGACCTATTGTCCCCGGCCCCGCCACCAACCCCCGTGTGGCGGGGCCGAACCACATCCGGGTGTCAGCGTTCGCGACAACTGGGCTTGTGTTTTCCGTCCGGTAACTTGTCGGACTCGTCAATTTCTTGGTCCCGCCTTACTTTCACATGGTGCTAGCTTCTCCGCCTCCGAGCATCCGACGATGCGAGGTGTTCCGAAACGCCTTGATCCTGGCCGTCACGGAAGGCCAATCTCCTTCGCGAACTTGTGATCTCGCCGTCGAGACGAGATTGGCGATAGAAGCTATCGCCGACCAGCATCCCGAAGCGAGCCCTCATTTGATTGTCGAAGCGTATGACGCCTTTGACCGTGCGCGGAGCGGCGGGGAATGGCGGATCTCTACTACGCCCCCAAATTGTTGACGGCGTGAATGCAGGCGATCCCAGGCTGGGGGCGCGGCGCCTCATCTTCAAGATCAAATGTGGGGGCCCTGGGCAACGCGGACAGTCTCGGAACCGGATAACTCGGTCCAACGTCCGATCTAAGTGTTCGGCCCGCCACCAAACTCTCCAGGTGGCAAGCCGAGCCAACCTTTCGTTTGGCGGGCGCATCAGTCGCATCGGGCATCTGCGATGGTCGGCCAACGCGTGTGACAAGTTTTCGCCGACTCTGAAACCTGTGCCCGAGACTGCCGGAAGTCACGGTCTGAACTCCTAAACTAGGCGACATGGCGCCCGACTCAAGCACCCACGAAGAGGAAGTTCCCGACTTCTCGCCTTTCCGCAAGATCAGACGAATAGACCTCGATCCTGAGTCCGTTATCGGCAAGGAACTTCACGACCGCTTCGAGCAATTCGATGAATCCTTCAGCGGCAAGAACAAAAGCTGGTCAGCGATCGTCAAACTGATCGGGCTGACTGCAATGTGCGCCAAAGGCGTTATCGATCTCGAACGAGAGGTCATTCAGCTGAGACGCGAGGTGCGATCCCGCGAACCTTGATGACGCGCGAGGAGATCAACCCAACCGGCCCGCGCACCTGGGAAACACCACGGCCGTGACTCCCCTCCAGAACGGTGACCCTCCGCAACTGCCTCACCGCAGCCTGGTGCAGTGCTGTCGTGTATGGCCACAAAGTATTTCGAGAGTCAAACATCAGCCATAGCAAATTGTTTAAAGGGCCTAGATTTCGATCCCACTGCGCTACATTTCGACTAGGTGAGATTCGGCTGTGACTTTACTGTGAACAATCCCTCAGTCGACCGGCCATCGGTGCGCGGCCATAGGGGGAATCATGGGACAGACAAATTACATCGGCCGAGTTGGGGCGCTAGTAGTCGCGCTGGGCATCGGGGTCGGGCTGGTCGCGACACCGTGGGTGGCGTCCGCCAAGCCGTCGACGTCCGATACGACCTCGTCTTCCGAATCTGCCGAAAGTTCAGCAGCGAAGGCACCGAAGCCGGAAAAGAACGTGTCCGTCTCGAAGAACGGTGTGGTGACAAAGCAGCGCGGCACCGCGACCGCCTCCACCCCCGTCGGCAGCACCGGCACCAAAGCCAAGGCCCGAGGCGATAACGCCACGGCGACCGTCACCGCCGGGAACAACAGCAGAGCCGACGCCAAGGGCACAACCGCCTATGCGACGGTTACCGGCGACAACAACACTGCTACCGCGCGAGGCGACTTCAGCCAGGCCCGGGCTGGCTCTGACGGCACCGACAACACTGGCAACACCGCCACCGCACGCGGCGTCAACGCCTACGCCTACGCCGGCACCCAAGGCGACAACAACACTGACAACAGCGCCACCGCGAAAGGCGACAACAGCGCCGCCTTCGCTGGGGTCCAAGGCGACAACAACACCAACAACACCGCCATTGCCACCAACAGCGGCGAAAGCGGCAGAACCTTCGCCTTCGCTGGGACCGGCGACAACAACAGCGGCAACACCGCCACCGCCACCAACAGCGGCGACAACAGCGAAGCTCAAGCTAACGCCGGGCTAGGCAACAACAACACCAACAACACCGCCACCGCTACCAACCGCGGCACCGGCTCGGTATTTGCTAACGCCGGGCTAGGCAACAACAACACCAACAACACCGCTACCGCCACCAACACCCTGGACGGCTTCTTACAAACCCTTGCTCAAGCCGGGTACGGCAACGACAAAAACAACTACACCGCCAGCGCAACCGACGGCGGCACCGACATCCGCGGCACCGACATCCAGCCACCACCAGAGTGACACCCTAGATCCCGCAGGTGACGGCGGCGCTAGCCCTGAACCCTCTCCCTCGGCGGGACTTGCTCACGAGAATTTCCATATCCGACGCAATTTATGGGGATACTGGAGTGCAGCGACGGGTATAGCCGGACGGCGTTGATGATTCCGGTCGCTAGATGACCCAGGATGCGGTCCCCTGCGTTGGCAACACAGCGCCTGCCTCGGTCAACGGTTCTCTGCCGACGTCGTTTTTCCTCTGCGTCGGCAGGGAATGTCAGCCGTGAGAAGTTGCCACCGCTGCGTCGATTGCGCAAAACAGTCGCCCATGCGCGTGTGCAATTGACGACCCGGAAGCCGGTGCCTCATGCCCCAACACGAGCCTCGTGACCGCATCCTTGAGTCAGTGGAGCCCTCTGACCCATTAGCCCGGCTCCTCACTACAGCAGAAGCGATCGAGGGCCTGCGCGACTTGTTCGCCGCCGAAGAGCCACTCGACGATGTAGCCGGACGGGTCGCTGAGACCGCGCTCGCCGCGATCCCGCATGCGGACGTCATCAGCATCACGGTGCTGTCGTGGCCTAATTCCCGAACCGCGGCCTGCACCGATGAAGGGGCGCTAGCCCTTGATAACGAGCAATACGCTTCGGGCCAGGGGCCGTGCTTAGACGCCGCATTGCAACGCACACCGTTGCGAGCGATCATCGACGAGGAACAGCAACGGTGGCCGGAGTTCGTTGAGGCCGCGCAGCGCGCAGGAATCCGCGCAAGTTTGTCGGTTCCGCTGCTGATCTCAGGCGTGGATAGCGAGCAGGAACTCGTCGGTTCGCTCAACATATACAGCCGCACTGCAGCCGCGTTCGATCAGTTCGATGCTGAACTCATGCGGCTGTACAGCGTCACCGCCGGTCAAGCGATCAGCAACTCCAGCCGTTGGCAGAAATCCCGAGAAACCGTCACCCAACTTGAGACAGCACTGCTCTCTCGCTCCGCCATCGACATGGCCAAAGGCGCTCTCATGGCGTTGCACGGCTGCAGTCCCGAGGAGGCGTTCGCCAAACTCGCCGACGAATCCCAGAGGCGCAACATCAAACTGCGCGACGTCGCCCGCGAAAGGCTAAACCGAATGCAGATGTCGGTGCCCGCCGATAGGTCGCCCCCCATTAGCAACTAATGAAGATTGCGCAAGCATGCGGTCCGAGATTCTGCTGGGCGGTTTAGGACAACCTTGCCTCGGTAACTCGCCGATCTAGTGGGCGACGGCGGCGAGGGATGACGCCGGCCGCCTCCTGCAAGGCGGTCGGTGGGGTTCATCCCCTTTGTTAAGACGCTAGCGTTGCCCCGTCGACCGTCGCCCAAACTGTTCGGTGCCCACCGATACCGTCACCGCCATGAGCAACGTCAGCCCCGTGGGCCGGCACCGCCTGGCAACAAAGTTCCGCGAGGTCGCGCGATCCACTAGGAACCCCACGACCACTCCTCGCCGAAGGGCTGACAGCACTCACCGAAGCCGTCACAGAACTGGGCCAGAATATCGAGAAAATACCGCAGCAGGTGCGCTCACCGAACTGACTCCCTGAATATCGCGCGGGCAGCGTCGACCAAGGATGCCGGCGCGCCAGGGCCTCGAGCAATTGTCGCGAGCGCCTGAATCACATCGGAATTCAAACCCGAGCAAGTTGGCGGCGGTTGCCCATCGCATGCGCGGTCGAGGAGCCGGTCGAACGTCTCACGTTGCTCTGCGTGCGTCAGCGGCCTTTCTTGCATATCGATCAGGCGCCGGTCATGGTTTATGTTCGCCGCGGCGGGTACCGGCTGCTTGGGCTGGTGCCTCTACCCCTTCATCATCACCCTTGGTTTCCGAGCCCTGCGAGGCTGGTTGCTCATCAGCCGGCGACGCCGTCGCCCCACCGGGAGTGTCTTCCGGTGCCGGAGACCGATACTCCGGGTCTTTCTCTGGCCTGCTCGCCCCGCCTGTGCCCGAATCGTCGGCCGTGTCAATGTCTTTGGCGCTGGTTTGGCGGCCTTCGTAGGGCGGTACAACAGCTTCGGTCTTTTGGGATGGGATATTGCCGACACCCCCGTCGCCAGTAGTTTTATCGTGTGGATCGCTGATGGGGGGATTGGCGTCGGGGTCAACAGCGCCAGCCGGGCGATCCACATTCTCGATAGGTTCGTCTGATCCGGTGTTATGCGTGCCGGGTCCGCCATCCGCTTGCTGGGACTCTGGTTTCTCGGGCTTGTCATGTCTGCTTCTTCCTGAAGGCGCGAGGCGAATGTGATGCCGCTCACATCAAATACCCGCCCCGCCCGCTCGAAAACCTGCACCCAACATGGCCCCCCCTCCAGCCCAAGCGTGCGTTTGATTGAGATGAGCAGGGCATCCGCTGCAATGGGTGTGCTCGTTGGTCGACTGATGCGGCGTCAAGGTTTCACCGGTTCTTGCACCCCTGTCCCGCGAGCCGGCGAAACCGCTCAGCGGACGTGTGCGGCTCGCCCAGCGACCCAATGATGAGTGGCTTATCGAAAACGCAGGCCTGCGGAATGCCGGTAACGCACCCGAATCTCGTGAGCAGCGCGCTTGTGCCGTTTGGCCTTGCGGATCTGCGCGACGCTCTGAATTCCCCGCTTCCGGAACTTCCCGCACAAGCATTCTGGAGTGGGGCCGGGCGCTCAGTTGCTAGCTGTGTCAAGCAGAAGTGGCCCCCACGCCGATCGTGCGGCCATGGCAACCTCGTCAACCGCAGTCGCATGACTTCTCTCGCTCAATGCTACAAGCGCGCGTGATAGCGCGAAAACGCCGATCTGGTACTGCTCGGCGCGAGCCACAAGTTCAGCGAACGCTTCATCAACCGTGCACCGACGCGCACCCACCAATACGCCTTTTGCTATATCGAACACACGAAGATCCGACAGCGCCTCGGGGTTCGGGGCCTTCGCCATAGCCGTTTTCCACCACCTCGCGCACACCTGGCCAACTACTGAATTTGTAACCCAATTGCGTAACGTCAAACGCACGGGTTCAAAGGAAAATCGGGGAGAACTGTTGCGGCGCATCGCCTATGCATTCCGATACCACGGCCCCGTCGCCGACTCGCACGCCGTTGTGAGTCCCGAGCTTTACGCGGCGACCCGACCGGTCATCGACACCCGCCACGACGGTGCCGGGGCGTTCAATCTCTTGAGCACCAAAGCCCACGCGTTCGACATTCACACCGAAACCGCGTTGGCGATGCTGGCCACCCACGCTGCGATCAGCCTGATCGCCGCTGAGAGAGACGCAGTTCCAGTCCGCCCTGGCCAGCAGAGACCTCATCGGGCAAGCCAAAGGCATGCTCTTGGAACGCTTCAACCTCGACGCTGGCCGCGCCTTCGCCTGGCTGGCCAAACTCTCGCAAGACACGAACATCCCTGTCCGGATCGTGGCTCAGCGACTCGTCGACCCGCTAACGGGACCACAGCTGGCCGTGCCAAGGCAGGTCAATGATGATCGGTAATCCTCGCGAGCGACGCGAAGAGCGCACTGATCTGTCGGTTGATACCTCGATCACTGGCGCGGCCGCGAGCCGGAAGCGGCCAGCTGCCCAAAAAGTCACCAGCTGTCGGGCAGAATGCCGCTACCCTGGAATTGGCAACGGATGTTGGGCAGGTTGCGTTCGTGTTCTGTTGCTAGACGGCCGTTGGTGCAACTGTGGTGTTAAGCAGTCAGCATCAGACTGGCCGCCGTCGCATTCGCTGTGTGCACAAACGCAGCACTTGTGTCGATGCCTCCGACCGGAGCGCAAGCATCGCACGCTTGTCCTCCGGGCGACGCGTGCAGGGCTTTTAGAAACTTCCAAGGTCTGCCTGCAAAGACTCAGCTCGCTACAGGTGTCAGGCGACACCGAGCTGCAACAGGAGGCAATGCACGATGAAGGCAACGAACATGAAGAAAATCGCGGTCACGGGCGCCATCTCGGGCGCGCTGGGCTTGGCCGCCATCGGATTCGGGGCGGGGACGGCGAACGCCGATGAATTGGATTCGATCGCACCGCTCATTCCCGGCGGGCTGAGCGACGACTGGCAGTCGTACTTGCCGTTGCTCGACGACGTCGCCGACATCGGCAGCATCGCGGGACTCGGAGACCTCGGCAACATCCCAGTCCTTGGCGACATCGGAAACCTCCTGCCCGCGGAGGATCTTCTGGGACTCGCCGGAGGGTTCTAGGACTTAGAGCGCACAACCAACCTGCCCGCAACAGACGTCGGCCCGCCACGACCCCCCGAGTGGCGGGCCGACCCCTTTGCGCCGCACCCGGTCTCCAAGAAAAGTCCAAGATCGCCGGCGGATGCTCATTTCAGTCAACACAGCCAACTCACGAGAAGCAGGTAGTCATGAGCATCAAGCACATCGCAGGCGCCACCGCCGCCGTCGCCGTCGTGGGATTCGGCGCATTCGCTTCGGCCCTCAGCTTGAGCGAGTCGGCCACCACCAGCACGACCCCGGAGATGGCCAGCGTCCACTCCTGGGGCGAACTCCTCGCCTCTGCCCCACAGTCCGGTTTCAGCCGCTGAGCGCCGCGTCTTCCCTCGAAAATTCCGAAAAGCGTTTCCGAAAGAAACGAAAGTTGCGCCCCAACGCGAACTTGGCCGGTCGCCGCCAATGCCGGCGTCCAGAAATGTTTGCCCAGAGGATTGGAATGAGCCAGATCTGGCTATCTATGTTGGCAGGCCCGTCGCCTTATATCCGACTCGCACACCCGGCACCGGCGGCTGGCCCAGCGAAGCCCCCGCGCTGGGGTCGGGGGCTTCGCACCAAACGTCAGGGCCACGCACGACGGCTTAGCGGGCACAGGGCTTAGCGCAGTCCGCGCCGAGCCAGCTCCGTCGAGAATCCTGCGCCAACTGGGTGTCGCACGCCGCGCGATGGGTACCCCGTAAAGCATGGCGAATGAAGCGTTGTTCGCGACTGCCGGTCTATTCGGACTGTTTGTCGCCATGTTGTCGGGAGCATTGTGGGACACCCGTTTGGTGGCGGCGCCCATCCGCTACTTCCGGTCGGAGGGCGGCCGGCACGCCATGCCGCGGTGATACCGGGGCTCCTCGTTCTCGATCAGCAGGCCACGGCGACCAGCACGACCGGCGGACGTGGGCTTGCCGTTCGCGTGACGCCGGCCTGACGCGGCCGTCATCGCCGCGAAACCACTCGTCTGCCTCGAAGCACCGATTAGGCTCTCCGAAGGTCAACCCGTCATGACACCAAGGGGTGGGACGTGATTCGCGAACTCATCGCCGCCGCTGCGATCGCCGGCGCTGCTATCAGCGCTGCTCCGGTCGCCGCAGCCGACAACCTGTTGTACCCCGACACAGCGGGGCGCTACCCCTCTGACGTGCCCGGCATGAACTACGAAGCCCACCTCACCGCGCCCTGCACCAACCTTGACCGGTTCACGTTCGGCCGGGGTCCTGGCGGCGAGGTGCTGCAGTGCCGCTGGATCGCCAACCAGTGGCCACCGCATCTACACGGGCTTCTGGGTCGCGACCTATGAGTTGTTCGGCGTCCAGGAGCACAGGCGCGCCATGCCCCAAACCCCAAGCGGCAGCACAACATCCCGACGGGCGTCCCATGCTGTGCCTGGGCACGCAAGGCTGGCAGCCCGGCATCTTCACCCGCGACGGCTTCTTCCCGAGGTAGAGAAGATCGCTAACCGCGCAGCGTAGACTCGGCGACGTTCCGAACCTGCGCTTGTACATGCTGCTGAAACGTCCCGCATGCCCGAACCCCCACCGGCCGGCGATCGCCATCACGGTGTCGACCGACGGGTCGGCGGCCTGTAGCTCGCGGTGGGCGCGGTTGAGCCGAAGGCACCGCAGATACTCCAGCGGTGTCGACCCGACATGGCGGCGAAACGTGTACTGGACCGACCGCGGTGTGACGTTGACGGACGCCGCGATGTCGCTCAGCGTGATATCGCGATGCGCGTTCTCGTGGATGAACGCGATCGCGTGCCGCAGCATGGCGGGCTTCGTGGTCGAGGTATCGACTGGATTGGGAGGCATTTCGGTTCTTCGATTACCCGCTCGCGAATCGGCAAAACGGGGCTCGACGCAGATCACACCTTGACACGATCGGCCCATGACCGAACGCATCGAAGTCCCGCGCACCATCGCCGCCCCCGCCGCCGACGTCTTCGCGGTGCTCTGCGATCCGCAGGGCCACGTCGCGATCGACGCCACCGGCATGCTGCAGAGCGCGGACGGCGATCCCGGTCAGGCGGTCGGCGACAGCTTCGTCGTGCACATGGATCGCGAGTCGCTCAACGACTATCCCGCTGGGCAAGTACGAGGTCACCGTCTCAATCACCGAGTTCGAGCAGGACCGGCTGATCGCGTGGACCATCTTCGGCCAGATCAAGCCGGACATCGGCCACGTCTACGGCTACCGGCTCGAACCCGCCGACGACGGAACCCTGGTCACGTCGTTCTACGACTGGTCCGAACATCGACCAGCACTGGCGCGACGCGAACATCTTCCCGATCGTCTCCGAGCTCGCGTTGCGTGCCACCCTCGGCATCCTCGATCGCACGGTCCGGCGCGGCTACCCGCAAGCGTCAACCAACGGTTGACGATCGCCATGGCGTCAACCTAGAGTTGACGCCATGACCGAGCCTGCGAAGATCACCAACCCCGTCCGCCTCGACGACCTCATCGACGTCATCAAGAAGGTGCACGACGAACCGCTCGAGCAGCTCACCGACGCGGTGCTGGCCGCCGAGTCCCTCGGCGAGATCGCCGACCACCTCATCGGCCACTTCGTCGACCAGGCCCGTCGATCCGGGGCGTCGTGGACCGAGATCGGCAAGTGCATGGGCGTCACCAAGCAGGCCGCCCAGAAACGCTTCGTCCCCAAGGCCCCCAGCGACACCGACGCACTCGATCCCAACGCCGGCTTCGGCCGATTCACCCCGCGGGCGCGCAACGTCGTCGTCGTCGCCCAGAACAAGGCGCACGAGGCCCGCAACACCGAGATCAACCCCGACCACCTGCTGCTCGCGACTCTTCGACGACCCCGACGGGCTGGCGGTCAAGCTGCTCGCCGGCCAGGGCATCGACGCCGGCAAGGTCGCCGAGGCGGTCACGCTGCCGCCGGGCACCGAAGGTGACCTGCCCGCGTTGACGCCGTTCGACGGCGCGGCCAAGAAGGTACTCGAACTGACGTTCCGGCAGGCACTTCGCCTGGGCCACAACTACGTTGGCACCGAACACATCGTGCTCGCACTCCTCGAAGCCGAGGACGACGACGGCGCACTGCACCGCCTCGGCGTCGACCGGGACCGCTTCGAAGGCGACCTCGGCGACCGCGCTGGAGCCGTTCACCAAGAGCTGATCTCACATCGCGCACCGCTGCGGCGTCTACACAATGTGAAGGTGCGACCGTTCGAAGAGGTAGTGGCCGAGCACGGCGCGACCGTGCTGCGGGTCTGCCGCGCGGTCGTCGGGCCCCTCGACGCCGAGGACGCCTGGTCGGAAACCTTCCTGTCGGCGCTGCGCGCCTACCCGAAACTGCCCGACGACGCCAACGTCGAGGCGTGGCTGGTCACCATCGCGCATCGCCGCGCACTCGACGTCGGCCGCGCCCGCTCCCGTCGGCCCGTGCCCACCGACACCGTGCCCGAACGCCCGACGCCGCACGCCGATCCCGCCGCCCGCGACCCCGACCTGTGGGCGGCGCTGCAACGACTGCCCACCAAGCAACGCCAGGCCGTGGCCTACCACCACATCGCCGGTCTGCCGTTCGCCGAGATCGCCGAACTTGCTCGACAACTCCCCCGACGCCGCCCGGCGCGCCGCCGCCGACGGCATCAAGTCTCTGCGCAAGACCTATCAGAAGGACGAAACATCATGACCACCAACATTTTCGACGAACTGCATGCCGACGACGACACGATGTCGCGGTTGCACGCGCGGCTCGAACAGGCCGCCGAGGCCGACCGGGCGCTCGACGTCGCCTACCGCACGATCGACACCCCGGTCGGCACGCTGCTGCTGGCCGCCACCACCGTCGGCCTGGTCCGCGTCGCGTATGACGTCGAGGGCCATGACGCCGTGCTGACCCGACTCGCCGACGCCGTCAGCCCCCGCATTCTGCGGTCACCGTCCCGGCTGGACGCGGTCGCGCGACAGATCGACGAGTACTTCGCCAAGCGCCGCACCACTTTTGACGTTCCGGTCGATCTGCGGCTGGCCAACGGATTCCGACGCAGCGTCATCGAGCACCTGCGCGACATCGACTACGGCCACCGGGAGAGCTACGCGACCGTCGCCGCCGCCATCGGCCACCCCCGCGCGGTACGCGCCGTCGGCACCGCGTGCGGCCACAACCCGCTTCCGGTGGTGGTCCCATGCCACCGCGTGGTGCGCTCCGACGGGTCCACCGGCCAGTACGTCGGTGGCGTGCTGGCCAAGTCGACGCTGCTCGACCTCGAGGCCGGCTGAGGGAATGAAACGGCGCGCGCAGCGGTAGAACAACGCATGAAGCTCAACGACGCCGCCCGCGACCTCATCGGAGAGGGCACCGATGCCATTCTGGTCACGCTCAACCCCGACGGCAGCCCGCAGGTCTCCACGATCTGGATGGCGCTGGAGTCGACCCCGGAGGGTGACGAGCTCGTCTCGGCGCACCTCAACGAGTACCGCAAGACTCGCAACGTCCGCCGCGATCCACGCGTGGCCGTCACCATCCTGGGCACCGAGCGGCCCGGCCAACTCAGGGACTATCTGACGGTCACGGGCGCCGCGCGGATCGTCGAAGGTGGCGCTCCCGAACTGCTCAAGAGGCTGGCCAAGGTGATGCTGGGCAGCGACGAACACTTTCCGCCGCCCAACGCACCGGCGGGACTGCTCACCCGCGTGCGCATCGAGAAGATCGGCGGCTCCGGGCCGTGGGTGTCCTGAAGCGGCTGTAACACGTTTCAGTTTGTGCCATCATGCGTGCATGCGTCGCTGGTTCGTCCTCCTCGATCGCCGTGATGGCGACCGTCGCCGGTCTTACGGCTGTGCCCGCCCAGGCTGCGCCCGACGAGGCCGAGTCCGCACCCTCGCCGATCGGCCGCCTCGGCGAAACGCTGCAGGTCAACTTCGAGGGCCTGGTCGCCGACATCACGGTGAACAGCCTGGCCCCGTCGCCGATCCCGCCCGGCTTCGGCTATCCGCCGCGGGCGCCCGCGCTACCAGGTCTGGCGCGCTCAGATCACCGTGCACCCGATTCAGGTGCCCACCCCGTACGCCCAGGCCATCACCTACCAGTTCCGCGGGGTCACCGCGACCGGCGACTCCTACGAACCGCGCAACACCGACGCACCCGACGCGTTGGCGCCGCGCGCTGACCAACGCCCCTGCCGGGTTCGACGGTCAGCGGTGGGGTCTGGTGGGACTGCTACCGCGACCTCATCTCGAATGTCGTGCTGCTCGACAAGATCACCGGGCAGCACCTCGCGCAGTGGAACGTGGCCTGACTATCGGGCATTTGTATTGCGCATTGACGTGACCGCGGCCGTCGTCGCCGACCTTCCCGAACTCGCCGACGTCGCCGCTCGGACGTTTCCGCTGGCGTGCCCGGCGTCGGTGAGCGCCGAGAACATCGCCGCGTTCATCGACGAGAACCTGTCCGAGCAGCGATTCCGCGACTACCTCGCCGACCCCGATCGCTGTGGTGCTCGCCGCGCGCGAGGATGAGCGAATGGTCGGCTACGCCATGCTGATTCGCGGTGTGCCCGACGACGACGATGTCCAGCGCGCCGTCACGCTGCGCCCGGCGATCGAACTGTCGAAGATGTACGTGCTGCCCGACAGCCACGGCGCCGGCGTCTCCGCGGCGATGATGACCGCCGCACTGTGCGGGCCGCGCGACCGGCACGCCACGTCCGTGTGGCTGGGCGTCAATCAGCAGAACCAGCGCGCGCAACGCTTCTACGGCAAGCACGGCTTTACGATCAACGGCACCAAGACTTTTCGGCTCGGCGAAGGCGATCGAGAACGACTACGTGATGGTGCGCCCGGTCTGACCCGCCGCCGTCAGCGCGAGCAGACCGCGACGTCGCGCGCAGATACTTCTTGCGGAACCCCCCTGCCAGCATCTCGTCGCTGAAGATCGTGTCCATCTTCGCGCCGGACGCCACCACCGGGATGCCCGCGTCGTAGAGCCGGTCGGTCAGCGACACCAGGCGCAGCGCCACATTCTGGTCGTCGATCGCGTGCACGCCGGTGACGAACACCGCGGGCACGCCCTCGATCAGCGTCAGATATCGCGACGGGTGCATGGTGGCCAGGTGCGCGCACAGCGCGTCGAAGTCATCCAGCGTCGCACCGGGTGTCTGCGCAGCGCGCGGCGGCGACCTCACTCGTCGCTCAGCGGCTCCGGCGCGGCGGGCAGATCCGCGATGCCGGTAGTCGGGACCATCGATCCGCACGGTCGTGAAAATCGCTGCAAGAGTGTTGATTTCGCGAAGAAAGTCCTGGGCGGCGAAGCGGCCCTCGCCGAGTTGCTCAGGAAGCGTGTTCGACGTGGCCGCCACCGATACCCCGCGTTCGACGAGTTGTGACAGCAGCCGCGAGATCAGCGTGGTGTTGCCGGGGTCGTCGAGTTCGAACTCGTCGATGCACACCACGACGTAGTCGGCCAGCAGTTCGATGCATTCGACGAAGCCGAAAACGCTTGCCAGTTGGGTCAACTCGCCGAAGGTCGCGAACGCCTTGGGTTCCGGCAGCCGGTAGTACGACGACGCCAGCAGGTGTGTCTTGCCGACGCCGAACCCGCCGTCGAGATAGATCCCGACGCCGGGCAGCACCTCGCGGCGGCCGAACAGCTTCTTCTTGCCGGCCCGTCGCTCGGCCGCCTGGGCGCAGAACCGCAGACAGGACTGCGACGGCCGCGGACTGCGACGGCTCGCGCGGGATCGGGGATGTAGGTGTCGAAGCTGACGTCGGCGAAGGTCGGCGGCGGGCTCGAGCTGAGCGATCAATCGCTCCGGCGTGACCTTGGGATGTCGGTCGATCAAATGTCCGACATCGCTGGACCCGTCCATGCAGGCACCTTAGCGACGTGTTGCAATGCTGTTCATGGCCGATACCGCCGCCGGGGTGCAATTCACCGCGTTGGGCCCCGACCGTACGCCATCGACGTGCCGACGGCCGGCTCGCCGACTTCTACGCCTACCCCGACGACCTGCAGACCTGCTGGGTCCGCGGCAACATGATCGCCAGCCTCGACGGCGGCGCCACCGCCGACGGCAAGGCCGGCGGTCTGGCGGGACCGGGTGACCGCAGCATGTTCGGCCTCATGCGCCACGCCGCGGACGTCATCCTGGTCGGCGCCGCCACTGTCCGGGTCGAGAACTACTCCGGTGCGCAGGTGCCGCTCGCAGCGCGGCACGCCCGGCAGAGCCGCGGGCAGGCTGAAGTGCCGCCGATCGCCGTCGTCACCCGAACCGGCAACCTCGATCCCGACGCACTGTTCTTCACCCGTACCGAGGTTCCGCCGCTGATCCTGACGTGCGCCGATTCCGTCGACGACACCCGGCGGCGGCTGGGTGCGGTGGCCGAGGTGCTGAACGCGTCCGGACCGCGATCCGATTCCGTCGACAGCGCCACCGCGCTGAAGCTTCTCGCCGAGCGCAGGCTGTTCCGCGTGCTCACCGAGGGCGGCCCGTTGCTGCTCAGCCAGCTGATCGAAGACGACCTGCTCGACGAGCTCTGCCTGACGGTCGCGCCCATCCTGGTCGGCGGCGCCGGGCGACGCATCGCCGCGGGCACCGGCGAGGTGCACACCAAGATGCGGCCCGCACATCTGCTGTCCGACGACCAGGGCTATCTCTACACCCGCTATGTCCGGGCTCGTTGACGCACGCGGAGTCGTGCGCGACGAGGATTCAACACCGGAATCAGTACTGTGGTCGGCATGCAGCGGCGTCGCCCGGTCCGGGTGTTGAGCACCTCAGCACTCGTGCTTTCGGTTTTGCTGGCCGGTTGCGCACCTGGTCTGGCGGCCAATCCGCGCTTCGCCACCGATTCCGGCGCCCACCCCCAGGGCCAGCCGCAGACCACCCAGGCGCCGCAAGGCCCGCCACCGATCGAGCCGCCGAAGAACGACCTGTCCTGGCGTGACTGCACCTCGCGAGGTGTTCACCGAAGCCTCCGTCGCCCCCATCGCCGGGGTGAAGCTCGACTGCGCGACCTACGACGCCGACCTCGACCCGATCAAGGGCGCGACGGGGACGATCAGCATCGGCGTGGTTCGCGCGAAGACCGACGAAACACCTGCGGACGCCGGGCCGCTGGTGATGACCACCGGATCGGACCTGCCGACGTCGATGCAGCTGCCGGTCTGGCTGATGCGGTCCGGCTCCGACGTGCTCAAGACGCGGCCGATCGTGGCGGTGGACCGTCGCGGCATCGGAATGTCGGGGGCGCTGGACTGCCGCGATCTCTACGACCGCCAGGCGATGCTCGACCAGGCCCAGTTCCAGCCCGGCGACGACCCCGTCGCCAACCTCGGCGACATCACCCAGGCCGCGACGACCAGCTGCACCGACACCATCGCCCCCGGCGACTCGGCCTACGACAACGCGCGCGCCGCCGAGGACATCGAACGGCTGCGCAGCACCTGGGACGTACCGACGTTGGCGCTGTTCGGCATCGGCAACGGCGCCCAGGTGGCGTTGGCCTACGCCGGCAGCCATCCCGAACAAGGTGGCGAGGCTGGTGCTCGATTCCCCGCTTCCGCTGGGTATCGCAGCCGAAGCCGCCATGGAACAGCGCGTCAAGGGCGAGCAATCGGCGCTGGATGCCTGGGCCGCGCAATGCGTGGCGGTCAACTGCCCGTTGGGTCCCGACCCGAAGGGCGCCGTCGATGCGGTACTGAACCAGGTGCGGGGATACAACACGACGAGCCCGGGCTCGGTGGCCACCGTCGCCGACGCGATCTCCACGGCCCTGGCCTACCCCCGCGGCGATCGCGTCGCCGCCACCAACAGGCTGGCGTCGGCGGTCGCCGGCGCGCGCTCCGGGGACTGGAACGCAATGAACACGCTGATCACCGAAGCCGAGACGCTGCGCGGCACCGACGGCCAGTTCGTCAACAGTTGCAGCGACTCCCTGAACCGGCCCACCCCCGACCGGGTCCGCGAGCTGGTGGTGGCGTGGGAGAAGCTGTACCCGCAGTTCGGCCAGGTGGGCGCGCTCGAATTGGTGCAGTGCCTGAACTGGCCCAGCGGCTCCGCTCCGCAGGAGCCACAGAACCTCGAAGACGCCGGTCCTGCTGCTGGGGACGCAGCACGACCCGATCGTCGGCAACGAGGGCGTGGCCGCCGTCGCGGCCACCGTGATCAACGCCGGGGCGTCCAACAAGCGCGTGATGTGGCAGGGCATCGGCCACGGCGCCTCCGTGTACTCCCCCTGCGCTCTGCCACCGGTGATCGGCTATCTCGACAGCGGCAAGCTGCCGGACACCGACACGTTCTGCCCGGCCTGACACCTCGCCCTGACGGGGTCGGGTACGGTGCGCTGGTGCGCGATCTTGTCCTGGCCGCCTTCCGGCCCCGCACCTCCCCGCCGGGCTCTGGCCACGGTGTTGCGGTCGATCCTGTGGCCCCTGGCGATTCTGTTCATCATTCATCGCAGCTACGTCCTGGCCACCAATGGCTACATCACCGACGACTACGGGCCGGTGTACCGCGCCGTCGTCAATTTCAAGATGGGCTGGGACATCTACAACGAGCACTTCAACCACGTCGACCCGCACTATCTCTACCCGCCCGGCGGCACGCTGATCATGGCGCCGTTCGGCTATCTCCCGGTCGACGCATCGCGGTACTGGTTCATCACCTTCAACACGATCGCGATCATTCTCGCCGCGTACTTCCTGATTCGGCTGTTCGGTTTCAAGTTCGACTCGGTGGCACTGCCCGCCCTTCTGGCCGCGATGTTCATCAGCGAAAGCGTCGTCAACACACTGGTTTTCGGCAACATCAACGGCTGCATCCTGCTGCTCGAGGTGCTGTTCTTCCGATGGCTGCTCGACGGCAACAAGCAACCACGAGTGGTTGGCCGGGACGGCGATCGGTCTGACGCTGGTCGTCAAACCTCTGCTGGCGCCGCTGCTGTTGATTCCGCTGCTGAACCGGCAGTGGCGGGCGCTGATACCGCGCGTTCGGAGTGCCGCTCGCGTTCAACCTCGCCGCCTGGCCGCTGGTCAAAGATCCGATGAACTTCGTCACCCGCACCGCCGAGTACATCGTCACCACCCGCGACTACTTCAACAGCTCGATCGCGGGCAACGGCGCTCTACTACGGCCTGCCGATCTGGCTGACGCTGTTGCTGCGGTTGGCATTTGTCGTGACTCGCGGTGTTGTCGCTGTGGCTGCTCTACAAGTACTACCGGCACCCGCGATCCGCTGTTCTGGATGACGACGTCGTCAGGCGTGCTGCTGATCATGTCGTTCCTGGTGTCGTCACTGGGCCAGGGCTACTACTCGATGATGCTGTTCCCCTTCCTGATGACGGTGGTGCTGCGGAACTCGGTGCTCCGCAATTGGCCGGCGTGGCTGGCGATCTACGGGTTCATGAGCGCAGACCGATGGCTTCTCGGGCATTGGCCGACAACCGGCCGGTTCCTCGAGTACATGAAGTTCACCTACGGCTGGTGCCTGATGCTGATCGTGGTGTTCTGCGTGCTGTACTTCCGCTATCTGGACGCCAAATCCGAGAACCGGCTCGACGACGGCATCGACCCGGTGTGGATGAATGATGTTGACGTCGACGAGCCGACGGCACGGCGCGTCAACGGCGCCAGCGACGGTAACCGCCGAACTGCACGGCACTCGAAAGTTTTGCCAACGCAAGGGTCGGCGGCACGTGAGGCGCAGTATCAGTGCTGATAGCCCCCTGATCTCGTACGATTGATTCGCTCGCGGGGAGGTCACAGGGGAGGCCAAGCGCATGCCGAAGATCCCGGTCGATCCTCTTTCGGTGACACCGGCGTGGCTGAGCGAAGTTCTCGAGGCTGACGTGCACGCATGCAAGCTCGAGCAGATCGGGATCGGCGTCGGATTGCTCGGCCGTCTGTTCCGCGCACACCTCGAAGGCGGCACCCGGTCTACCGGCGACGGTCGTCGTCAAGCTCCCCACGCTCGACATCACGGCGCGGACGAACCTCTGCGAGGACCTCGAGTTCTATATGCGCGAGGTCCGCTTCTACGAAGAGATCGGCGTCGCCAACCCGCTGCCGCCCGGCACGTCACTACTTCGCCGCGTTTGACGAAGCGACACACGACTTCGTCCTCGTGCTCGAAGACCTGGGCCGGCTCCGGCTGGCCGACCAGCTCGTCGGGTTGTACAGCCGACGGACGCCGAGACGGTGATCGACGGCATCGCGCGCCACCACGCCTACTGGTGGGACAACGATCGCCTCGCGTCGCTGCCATGGCTGATGAACTACAACGAGCCTCGTTTCGTCGCCGCAATCACGGAGAACTACGAGGCCGCTTGGCCGAAGTTCGTCGACAGCGTCGGTTGCGGACCTGTCCCCTGCTGTTGCGCGACTTCGGCGAACGGTTCCAGTCGCTCGATGCCGTGGTTCCTCGGCCAGGTATCGCGTCGGCCGCTACACGTTCCTGCACGGCGACCTACGGCTCGACCAGTTGTTCTTCGCCGTCAGCGCCGACGACCCGCCGCTGACGGCGCTGGATTGGCAGCTCACCGCGAAGGGTCGCGGCGCCTACGACCTGCGCTACTTCCTTAGCCAGAGCCTCACCCCCGAAACGCGGCGCAGCTGCGAGGACGAGCTGCTCGACCGGTACGCCGAGCGCCTTGCCGAACACGGAATCGATTATCCCCGAGAACAATTGCGGCACGACTACCAGCCTCGCCACGGCGTGGTGCTTCATCTATCCCGTCATGGCTGCGGGCCGAATCGAGATCGTCAACGACCGCAATCGAGCAGCTGAACCGCGCCATGCTTGCCCGCTCCGTCGCCGCGATCGAGGACCACGACGGCTTGTCACTGAGGCCCGACTGACGATGGCCGAGAGCCGCCGCACCTGCGCTTCCTGCGGGACGCCGAACGAAGAGGACGCCCGCTTCTGCGAAGGGTGCGGCGCTTCACTTGCACGGGAGTGCGCGACCTGCGGGGTGGAAGCCAGTGCGACCGCGCGGTTCTGCCGCGGCTGCGGCGCTGCACTCGACGGTCAGGTGGCGGCGCCTGACCTCCCGGCCGCGGGTCCGGCACGCAAGACGGTGACCGTCATGTTCGCCGACCTGGCGGGTTCGACGACATTCGAGGAGAACGTCGACGCCGAGACGGCGCGTGAGGTCATCGGCCGATACCACGATCTGCTGCGCTCGACAGCGGAGCGTCATCGGGCGGGCATGACGAAGTACATCGGCGACGGATTCATGGCCGTATGGGGTGTCCCGGAGATCGGGCCCGACGACGCGGCCCACGCGGTCGACGCCGCAGTCGAGTTGCAGGAGCGCTTCGTCGACCTCGCCGCCCAGGTCGCCAAGACCCACCGGGCAGAACTCGCGCTGCGGGTCGCGGTCAACACCGGCGAGGTCGTGGTCGGGGCCGGCGACGCCGACCTTGTCGGCGACGCGCTGAACGTCGGAGCCCGACTCGAGGCCGAATGCCCGCGCGGCTCGCGTCGTGGTCGGCGAGGAGACATGGCGGTCGACGCGCGGCCGGTACGGCTACGAGTCGCTCGGCCAGGTGCAGGTCAAGGGACGCACCGCGCCCGTCGCGGTGTACCAATGGCTCGGCCGCCAGTCCGAATCCGCCGACGCCGCCCCGTTCGTCGGCCGATCCGACGAGGTGCGAAGGCTGCAGGCCGTACTCGACGACGCGATCGCCTCGCGGGCGGCGCGGTTGGTGACCGTCATCGGCGACCCGGGCGTCGGAAAGAGCCGGTTGGCCGCGGAATTCACAGCGGCGCAAGGCGATGTGTGTGTCGATCGAGGCTCGGTGCGCTGTCGAGAGAACCGTCGCACTCGGGCCGATCATCGAGGTGCTACGGGCCCGCGATCTCGAAACCGACATTCCCGCAAGCGTTCCCGAGCGGGATCGCCTGCTGCGCGACCTGAACGGCCTGACGGCCGGCGTCGCCGGCTCGGTCGAAGAGAACTTCTGGGCGCTGCGCCGGTTCGTCGAGGTGCTGGCGTCAGCCGGACCGGTTGTGCTCGTGCTCGACGACATCCAATGGGCCGGCACACTGCTGCTCGACTTCATCGAGCACCTGGTGGAGTGGGTGCAGGACAGTGCCGGTTCTCGTGCTGGCGCTGGCGCGCCCCGAGCTGCGCGAGATCCGGCCCGACCTCGTCACCGTCAGCCGGTGGGTGTCGGAGGCCGTCCCCCTCGGCGGCCTCGACGCCCGCGCCACTGCGGAACTCGCCGCCAACGTGCTCGGCGCCGCTCGGCTGCCCGATGAGCTCCTGCGCCGCCTCCCCTCGTCCACCGGCGGCAATCCGCTGTTCGTGCGCGAGCTGATCGGAATGCTCGCGCACGACGGCGTTCTCGTCGAGCAGCCGACGGGATGGCGGCTGACGATCGATGTCGACGCCATCGCCATTCCACCCACGATTCACGCGCTTCTCGCGTCACGACTGGAGCGGCTCGACGCCGCCGATCGGCGCGTGCTCGAGATCGCGTCAGTGGTCGGCAGCGACTTCTCCGTCGGCACCGTCCGTGCGCTCGCCGGCACCGGCGCGGACGGAGTCAAGCGGTCCCTCAACCGACTTCGTCGGCTCGAGCTCGCCCAGCCCAGCGGCGCCTACGTCGGCGATGAGCCGGTATGGCGTTTCCATCACGTACTGATCCGCGACGTCGCGTATCGCCGGCTGCTCAAGTCGGACCGCGCAGACCTGCACGAGCGGCTCGCCGACTGGGTGGCATCGGGCGGCGCGAGCGTGGCGTTCGACTCCGACGAGATGATCGCCCGACACCTGGAAGCCGCCTACACCTACCGACTGGAACTCGGCCACGTCAACGAGTCCACCGACGATCTGGCCCTGCGGGCGGCGCGGCACTACGCCACATCGGCCCGCCGCGCTCTCGACCGCGACGAGCTGGTCTCCGCGGGCACTCAGGCCGCACGAGGCGCGGCACTTGCCAATGCCGACCCCGCGGCCCATGCGGAGCTTTTGCTCACCGGCTGCGAGGCATTCCTCTCTGCGGGGGACGTGACGGCCGGTGCACCTCTGGTCGATGAGCTTGAGCGCATCTCCACCGACGCGCTCGAGCCATGGGCGGCGTGCTACCGGTGTCAGTTCATCGTCTACACCGCGCCGGAGCGGCTATTGGAAGTCGATGCGCGACTGCAGGGCGCCATCGACGAGTTCGCCCGTCGCACAGACCATGCCGGGCTGGCCAAGGCGAATCGGGTGCGAGCGAGCGCGCGGTTCCGCCTCGGCCGGGTCGGCGACGCGGAGGTCGACCTTTTCGAGGCGCTGATCGCTGCGCGCCAAAGCGGCGACCACCGGCAGATCACGGCAGCGCTGGGCGCGGCTCCCGGTGCGGCGCTGTGGGGACCGAGCCCGGTGCCGAAGGCAGGCGGCCGATGCCTCGACGTGGTCCGGATGCAACGAATGACGACGGCCGCGCCATCGCTTGAAGCGACCTCGATGCGCCACCTGGCGGTGCTCGAGCTGTTGCGCGGACGACCCGACAAGGCGCGCATGATGTTGGCCGATGCCCGCCAGCTCGTCGCCGACCTCGGCCTGCGTCACGGGCTGATGGAGACCGAGCTGTTCGCGGGAATCATCGAGTCGATGGAAGGCGACCCGGTCGCTGCCGAACCGCACTTCCGTACGGCCCTAGAAGGTTTGGACGCGTTGGGTGTCGGCGCCGACGCTGGACTGGCCGCCGCGCTGCTGGCGAGGTCGGTTCTCGCGCAGGGCCGGCTCGATGAGGCTGATCGGCACGCGACCGAGAGCGAGCGCCTCGCAGGCCGCAACCTCAAGACGGCGATCGCCTGGCGCGCGGTACGGGCCGAAATCCTGGCCGCGCAGGGCCGCCACGACGAAGCTGCCGCGATGGCGCGAGAGGCTGTGTCAGTCGCCGCCGGAACCGACCTCGTGCTCGACCACGCCGAAGCCTGCCTGGCGTTGAGCCGGGTGCTCACCGCCGCCGGAGATGCCAAGAGCGCCAATAGTGCTCGTAGTGATGCCGATCGCCTGTACGCCGCCAAGGAGGTGGCCGCCGCCATCGGGCGCGGGGCCGATCCAGTCGCACATGTGGTATCGACAGCTCCCGCAGAGGTTGCGCCGGAGGCATCGCGACTGGCGGTCACGAACAAATCCTGCGAGTCGGTCCCTGCGTACTTCAGAGCGCTACGGGCCCACGACATCGACGGCGCCCTCCGGTATTTCTCGGACCAGTTCGTGTACGTCGATCATCGGCGACTCAGCGGTGACGCCGTCGTTGGTACGGACGGGGTACGACACGCGCTTGAGCGCATCTGCGAGCAATACACACAGTTCGAGTACCGCGTGATGGCTGTTCGTGGTCAGCACCTGCAACTCATGAACGAGCGCAGATCAGACGACGATGGAAATGAATCGGTTACCTTCTACGTTTCCGAAACCGGTGACGACGGCCTTGTCCGCTTCCATGCTCGCTTCGACGAGGATGACTTCGAAAGCGCCTACCGCGAACTCGAGCGACGCTACTACGCCGGGGAGGGCTCGGCATTCGCCGAGGGTGCCGAAGCGGCCACCATGGCGCCGATCCTTCTCAACCGCAATGAGTTCGACCGGTACATGACCGAGTTCTGCACAGCCGACCTGCATGTCGAGAACCGGTCGCGATCCGCCATCCCCGATCGCTCCGCCGAGGATTTGATCGCAAGTTTCAAGGACCTCCAAGCGTTGACGTCCTCCACCTGGACGTGGATCTCTACAGCCCTCTGGTTGTCGCCGGCAGTGAGCGTCGTCCGGCTCGAACGCGAAGCCATCGGACAGGATGGCGAAGAGTACGCCTGGACACGGATTCTGGTCTCTGAGTTCCGTGATGGCAGGTTCGCTTCGATGTGCGAGTTCGAACTCGACGACGAGGAAGCGGCATTCGACTACGCCGAAGAGCGGATGCGGGCGAAAACCAGCCGACTCGCGGTAAGCAACGAGTCCTGCGAGTTCCTCCCCGCGTTCATCCGTGCGCTGGCAGCCCACGACGTAGACGGCTCACTGCGCGCCTTCTCCGAAGAGTTCGTCTATGACGATCACCGACGTCTCAGCGGTGACCCGGTCAACGGGCTCGCCGAAATGCGCACGGCGATCGAACGAATCTTCCTGCAATACAACCGGTTCGATTTTCGCGTCCTGGCCGTTCGCGGCCAGCGGTTGAATCTTCTCTGGAGTCGCTGGTCGGACGACGACGGGAACGAGACGACCACCCTCTACGTAAACGAGACCGACGACGACAAGCGCGTGTTCTATCACGGCCGCTTCGACGAGGACGACTTCGAGAGCGCCTACCGGGAACTCGACCGGCGCTACTACGCCGGAGAGGGTGCTGCATTCGCCGAAGCGGGTTCGACGACGACGGAGTGGACGTTCGCTTTGAACCGGGCCGACTTCGACAGACTGTTTCACGAACTCACCGCGCCCGATCTGACCATCACCAATCGTTCGCGCTCGGCCTTCCCCGATCGGTCGACAGCCGAATACCGCGTCACATTAGAAGAGCTGGCCGGCATGGTGGTCTCGTCGCGTGCGTGGAGCGCGTCCATGTGTTGGTTGTCACCAACCTGCACCGTCGCGCGGTGCGAACGCGAGGCGGTCGGGAAGGACGGCGAACCCTTCACGTGGTCCTTTGCCATCGTGTGGGAGGTCCGCGACGGACGAGTTGCGGCGATGTGCGAGTTCGACCTCGAGGACGAGGACGCGGCATTCGACTACGCCGAGGAACGCGTCCGGGCGACAACCAGCCGACTCGCGGTTACCAACGAGGTGTGCGAAGCGGCGGTTCCGTTCTTCAGGGCACTTAACGCCCACGACCCCGACAGCGCGCTCAAGAGCGTTTCCAATCAGTTTGTGTTCGACGATCATCGACGATTCAGCGGTGACGCCGTCGTCGGCCGTGAAGCGATGCGCGCGGCGATCGGGAGCGTCCTCGACCAGTACACCCGTTTCGAGTTTCGTGTGCTGGCGGTTCGCGGTCAGCGTTTGAATCTTCTCTGGTCTCGCTTTTCAGACGACGCCGGCAACGAGACGAGCAATCTCAACGTGAGCGAGTCCGACGGCGACGGCCTCGTCTATTACCTCGGACGTTGGGATGAGGACGATTTCGAGGGCGCGTATCGAGAGCTCGAACGCCGCTACTACGCCGGAGAAGGTGCGGCATTCGCCGAAGCGGGCGCGCTCCAGACCGAATGGATGCTCGCTGTGAACGACGGCGATCTCGACAAGGTCTTCGGTCAACTCACCTCACCCGACCTGCGTGTCGAAGACCTACGACGCGCGTTCTTCCCTGAGCGCTCGGCCGTTGAGTTTCGCGCCGGCCTCGAGGAACTTTCCTCGATGATCGAATCGTCGCGTACGTGGAACTCGGTTCTGCACTGGCTGTCCCCGACGCATTGCGTTGCCAGAAATGAGCGCGAAGCAATCGGACACAACGGCGAACGTTACGCATGGGCCCGCATCTCAGCCGCCGAGGTCCGTGATGGGCAGGTCGTGTTCGTGCGCCAGTACGAACTTGATGACGAGGACGCCGCGTTCGCGTTTGCCGAGGAACAGATGCAAGGCACGACGAGCTTGCTTGCAGTCAGAAACCGCGCCAGCGAGACTTGGGCCGCAGGGTGGCAGGCGATGCGCAGCCGCGACGCAGGCGCCCTTCTCGCGATCTACTCGGACCAATTCCATTACGACGATCGACGTCGACTCGGTGGTGGCCCCGTCGTCGGCCGTGAGGCGATGTTGGCCGCTATCGAGCACGTCCTCGACCAGTACACCGAATTCGAATATCGCGTACTGGCGGTCCGTGGCGATCGCCTGCTCCTGGGCAGAAGCCACTGGACCGACGGGGCCGGTAACGAAGCGACGTACCTACACGTTGCCGAGGTCGACGAAGATGCTCTGACCGTCTACGACGGACGCTTTGACGAAGACGACTTCGAAAGCGCATACCGCGAATTCGACTGCCGCTACTACGCCGGCGAAGGGGCGGCATTCGCTGAAGGCGGCGCGATCGGAATCGAATGGGTGACAGCGGTAAACCGAGGAGATCTCGACCGCGCCTTCGGCGAGCTGACCGCTCCTGAGTTTCGCATCGAAAATCGGTCAGGTTCGGCCTTCTCGGACCGCTCAATCGCCGAGCTGCGTAGCACCACTGAGGAACTCAACGCGATGGTGTCGTCGTCGCGTATCTGGAATCCCGTTGTGCGGTGGCTGTCGCCCACCTGGGCCGTCCAACGCATTGACCGTGAGGCCGTCGGGCATGACGGCGAAACGTACACGTGGACGTATATCGACGTTTCCGAGATCCGCGGCGGGCGGATCGCTGCGGCGTGCAGGTTCGACATCGACGACGAGGAGGCCGCGTTCGCCTACGCCGAGGAACGGGTGAATGCGACCACCAGTCAGCTCGCAGTCAGCAACCGCGCCACCCAGACGTCCCGCGCGTTTATCGCAGCCATGAATGCCAACGATCTCGACGGCGCGGCGAGATGCTTCTCGGACCGTTGGGTCTTCGATGACCGGCGACGGCTCGGAGGGAACCCGCTCGAGGAAGTGCGTGTGGCTCTCGCGCGGATCTTGGAGCAGTACAGCAACTTTGAAATCCGTACGCTGGCTGTTCGTGGCGAACGAACCCAGCTCGTGTGGAGCCGGTGGTCGGATGACTCCGGCAACGAGACGACTCATCTACACGTGCAGGAAGTCAACGGCGACGGGCTATTGGTCTACGAGGGCCGCTTCGACGAGGACGACTTCGAGGGCGCCCATCGCCAACTGGAACATCGCTATTTCGCTGGCGAGGGCGCAGCGTTTGCTGAGGTGGGAATGGTCGGAGCCGAGACGATGCTCGCGTGGAACCGCGGCGAGTTCGACCGCGTGTTTGGTGAGTTCATGACGCCCGACTTTCGTCTCGAAACCCGAACGCAGTCGGTTTTCGGTAATCGTTCGGCAGCCGAGCTTCGGGCTACCTATGAGGAACTCTGGGCCATGGTCGCCTCAGCGTGCATGTGGAACTCAGCAGTGTGCTGGCTGTCGCCGACGATAGGAGTAGGCCGACATCGAGCGCCAGGCCATCGGGCACGACGGCGAGAAGTACGCATGGACGCGGCTTTACGTTTACGAGTTCCGCGACAATCGCTTCGCGCACATGTGCGAGTTCGATGTCGAAGACGAGGAAGCAGCCTTCGCGTACGCAGAGGAGCGCATTCGGGCTACCAGCAGTCGGCTTGTGGTCGAGAACCGCGCCACCCGAACCGCTCAGGCGTTCTGGCGTGCAACTCGCGCCCACGATATCGATGGCATCCTCGAATGCTGTTCCGACCGGATTGTGTACGACGATCGGCGAAGGATCAGCGGCAACCCGATCCACGATCGCGCCGGTTTCCGGGCGGCATTCGAGCGAATACTAGAGCAGTACAACAGGTTCGAAGAACGCATGCTGGCAGTGCGCGGCGAGCATCTCAGCCTCGCTTCGAGCCGCTGGTTGAACGACTCCGGATACGAGTCGACCTATCTGCACGTAAGCGAAGTCGACGACGCCGGGAAGATCATTTTCGAGGGCCGCTTCGACGGTGACGACTTCGAAGGCGCCTATCGCGAACTCGACCGACGCTACTACGCCGGCGATGGTGCGGCATTCGCCGAGGCGGGCGCCACGGTTACCGACTACGTCATCGCCCTTCACCGGGGCGACCTCGAACGGGCAGTCGGCGAGCTCAGTGCCCCAGACTTCCGCCTCGAGAACCGGTCGCGCTCAGTCTTCGGCGATCGCTCCGCAGCCGAGTTTCGCTCCGGCCAAGAAGAACTCAACGCGATGGTCACTTCTGCGCGGACCTTCAACTCGGCCATGTGTTGGCTGTCACCGGCCACTGCCATCAGCCGTTTCGAGCGCGAGGCCATCGGACGCGACGGCGAGCGATACGCGTGGAGTTTCATCGTCGTCTCCGAGGTCCACGGTGGACGTGTCGCGAGGGTAGGTCAGTTCGACGTCGACGACGAAGAGGCGGCGTTCACCTACGCCGAGGAGCGCGCCCGGGCTGCGGCAGGCCGCCTGGCGGTGGCGAATGGCGCAAGCCAAGCCTCAGATGCCCTTGGGCGAGCCACGGACGCCGCAGACTGCGACGGCGTCGTCGCCTGCTACGCAGACGCATTCGTCTTCGACGACCGGCGACGGCTCAGCGGTGATCCTGTTCGCGACGCGGCCGACCTGCGCCGTGGCATCGAACGCATCTTGGCCCAATACAGCCATTTCGAATACCGCAAACTCGCCGTGCGGGGTGATCGGTTAGCTCTCCTCTGGAGCCGGTGGCTGGACGACTCTGGAAACGAAACGGCCTACCTGCACGTACGCGAAATCGACGACGACGGCCGCTTCACCTACGACGGCCGCTTCGACGAGGACGACTTCGAGGGCGCCTACCGCGAGCTCGAGCGGCGGTACTACGCCGCGGAGGGCGCGGCATTCGCCGAAGCGGGCCTCGACGCACGACCGACGATGCGATCACCGCATCAATCGGGGCGACCTCGACAGGTTGTTCGGCGAACTCACCGCCCCCGAGCTTCCGCGTCGAGAACCGTTCACGCTCAGGCTTTCCCGACCGCTCGAGCCGAAATTTCGCGCCAGCTCTGCACGAGCTGGACAAGATGGTCGCCTCGGTGCGGACATGGTCCTCGGCCGATCTGCTGGCTGTCGCCGACCTGGAGCGTTGCCCGCCAGGAACGCGAAGCCGTCGGCCAGGACGGCGAACACTACGCATGGACGCGGCTCGTCGTGAGCGAGGTCCGCGATGGGCGGATCGCGTCGATTGCGAGTTCGAGCTCGACGACGAGGAGGCGGCGTTCGCCTACGCCGAGGAACGGGTGCGGCGCGACCGCCAGCCGGCTAGCCGTCACTAACCGGGCCAGCGCAGACGTGTGGACGCCAGTCGGTCGAGCGATGCGGGCCCATGATGCTCGACGGCGTCGCCGCTCTACTTCACGATCGTTCGTGTACGACGATCGGCGGCGCTGTGACGCGGAGTCGCGCCGATGACGTGCGGACCGCGGTCGAGCGGATCGCCCGAGCAGTACAAGCATTTCGAGATGACGCACGCTGGCGGTGCGGGGTGACCGCCTGCATCTGGCTGAGGCTCGCTAGTCCAACGACGCCGGGATACGAGACCGAGCTACCTTCATCGTGACCGAGATCGGCGACGACGGACGGATCATCTACGACGGCCGCTTCGACGAGGACGACTTCGAGGGCGCCTATCGCGAACTCGATCGACGCTATTACGCCGGAGAAGGTGCGGCATTCGCCGAAGCAGGTGCCACGGCGACCGAGTGGCATGATCGCGTTGAACCAAGGCGACTTCGACCGGTTTTTCAGCGAGCTCACCACCCCTGATTTGCATGTCGAGAACCGGTCGCGCTCGGCCTTCGGCGATCGCTCCGCCGCGGAATTCCGCGCCAGCCTCGAGAGACTTGGACGCGATGGTCGACTCGACGCGGACGTGGCACTCCGCCCGTGCATTGGCTGTCGCCGACACTGGGTCATCGCTCGACTGGAGCGCGAGGCCGTCGGGCCGGACGGCGAACACTACGCATGGACGCGGCTCTATGTGACGAGTTCCGCGAGGGCCGGCTCGCTTCGGTCTGCGAGTTCGAGCTCGACGACGAAGAAGCGGCATTCGCCTACGCCGAGGAGCGGGTGCGGGCCGCCACCAGTCGGCTGTCACTGACAAATCTGGCGCGCAGGACGTGGGACGAGGGACTGCGAGCTTTGCAGGCCCGCGATGCCGATGGCGCTGTCGCGTGCTACGCCGAGCCGTTTGTGTACGACGACCGGCGCCGGCTGGCTGGAATGCCGATCGGAGACGTGCGCACGGCCCATGAACGGATCCTGGCGCAGTACAACCACTTCGAGGGACGCACGCTCGCCGTGCGGGGTGAGCGCCTGCACCTGGGCTGGATACGCTGGTCGAACGACTCCGGATTCGAGACGTGCTACTTGATCGTCCATGAGGTCGACGAGAATCGGCGCATCGCCTACGAAGGCCGCTTCGACGAGGACGACTTCGAGGGCGCCTACCGCGAACTCGAGCGCCGCTACTACGCCGGCGAGGGCGCCGAATTCGCTGAAGCGGGCCTGATGGCGGACGAGTCTCACGATCGCCATGAACCGGGGCGAATTCGACCGGATTCTTGGCGAGCTCACCGACCCCGACGTTCTGCCTCGAGAACCGGTCGCGGTCGATTTTCCCGGACCGTTCAGCGTCCGAGATGACGGCCAGTTTCGAAGAAACGCTGCAACATGGTGGTGTCGACCCGGACGTGGAATTCGGCGCTGTGCTGGCTATCGCCGTCCGTTTTGGTCAGCGTCTTCGAGCGGGAGGCCACCGGCGCTGACGGCGAACGCTACGCGTGGAGCGGCATCTACGTCGCGGTCCTCCGCGACGGGCAAATCGCGTCGGTGTGCCAGTTCGAAGCCGACGACGAAGACGCGGCGTTCGCCTACGCCGAGGAACGGGTGCGCCTCGCAGGAAAGTCGCTAGCGTGGAGGCATGACGACCCCCGACCCCAAGCTGCAGCTGACCGACGACGAGTGGCGCAAGAAGCTCAACCCCGAGGAGTTCCACGTCCTCCGCGAGGCCGGCACCGAGCGGCCCGTTCGTCGGTGAGTACACCGACACCAAGACCGAAGGTGTCTACGAGTGCCGGGCCTGCGGAGCCGAATTGTTCCGCAGCAGCGAGAAGTTCGAATCCCACTGCGGCTGGCCGTCGTTCTTCGATCCGGCCAACTCCGACGCGGTGATCCTGCGCTCCGACGACACCCTGGGCATGCACCGCGTCGAGGTCATCTGCGCCAACTGCCACAGCCACCTCGGCCATGTCTTCGAGGGTGAGGGCTATCCGACGCCGACCGATCAGCGCTACTGCATCAACTCGATCTCACTGCGGCTGGTGCCCGCCGAGTAGCGAGCTAGCGCCGGGTAGACGGCGAACTCGGCGCTGTCCGCGGTGTCGGCAACGCACTGGAAGAGCAACGGCGCCGTCATCGCATTGCCGGAGTAGCAGGTGAACGGCGCCGATCTGCTGATACTTGTCGCCGGCCGGGTCGTACTGGGCGGCGATAGTCCGACGCAGTGACGCAGTCGATGTCGCCGACGGTGATGACTGATGACCTGCCCGGCTGCGGCGCGCACTGTGCCGCCGGCCGGTGGTTGCGCGACCGCACTCGGTGCCATCGCGAGCGCGACCAACGGCAATGTCGCGGCAACCAACGCTTTGATGATCATCGACCAATGATGACTGGCCTCGCCGAACTGTCCGGGTTCACCTGGGCCCAGGCAGTCGCGGCGAGCGATCAATCCGTCGGGTATTCCGGCAGCCAGCGGACCTCGGCGATGCGCGCGGCCAACTCGTCGTCGCTGCGCTTGGGCGCGACGCCGTCGGCGACGGCCTGCCGACCGACGGCGAGCGCGATCTTCACGGCGATGTCGGGAACCTCCGACCACGCGGGCAGCAGCGGCGCATCGGGATCCGTCAGCGCGGGTGACGCATCACCGAGGCTGGCGGCCGCCGCCCGCATCATCTCGTCGGTGACCCGGGTGGCCTGCGCCGCCGTCACGGCCAGCCCCATCGCCGGGAAGATGTAGGCGTTGTTGCACTGCGCCACCGGCCGCTCGACGCCATCGCGCCGCAACGGTGCGAACGGTGAGCCGGTGGCGATCAGCGCCCGCCCGTCGGTCCACTCGTCCAACTCGGCCGGGTGTGCCTCGGCCCGGCTGGTCGGGTTGGACAGCGGGAAGATGATCGGCCGCTCGGTCTTGCGTCGCGATCTCGCGCACGATCTCCTCGGTGAACGCTCCCGCGGCCGTCGAAAGCCCCAGCAGCACACCGACATCGACGTGATGCACGACGTCGGCCAGCTGCGCCGGTCCCGACAGGCCCCAGGCCGCGACGCCGTCGGCCGGCTTGGCGAACTTGCGCTGCCCCTCGGACAGGTCGGTGCGGTCGTCGGTCAGCAGACCCACGACGTCGACGACCCAGATCCGGGCCGCCGCTTCGGCCTCGGACAACCCCTGCGCGACATCATCTCGCGGTGCACCATGTTCAGCACGCCGATGCCGGCCGAGCCCGCCCCGAGCATCACGACCTGCTGTTGCGACAGCGGGCTTGCCCGCGACTTTCGCCGCGCCGTGCAACGCGCCCACGGCAACCGCCGCGGTGCCCTGGATGTCGTCGTTGAAGGTGAGCAGCTTGTCGCGGTAGCGCTCGAGGATCGGCTGCGCGTGCGCGGTCGCGAAGTCCTCCCACTGCAGCAACACATTCGGGAGTTCGTCGCGGACCGCGGCGACGAACTCGTCGATGAACGCGTAGTAGTCGTCGTCGTCGATGCGCCGGTGCCGCCAGCCGAGGTAATGGGGGTCTTCGAGCAGTTCGACGTTGTCGGTGCCCACGTCGAGCACGATCGGCAGCGTGCGCGCCGGATCGATTCCGCCGATAAGGATGTACAGCGACAGCTTCCCGATCGGGATGCCCATGCCGCCGATGCCCTGATCGCCGAGGCCGAGAATCCGTTGACCGTCGGTCACCACGATCACGTCGGGGTCTGCGATGCGGGCGGTTGCGCAACACCTCGCGCAGGTGCTCGCGGTCGGGATAGCTCACGAAAAGTCCGCGTGGCCGGCGGTAGATCTCGCTGAACCGCTGACAGGCCTCGCCGACCGTCGGGGTGTAGACGATCGGCATCGTCTCGGCGATGTGGTCGTGCAGCAGCCGGTAGAACAGCGTCTCGTTGCGATCCTGCAGCGCGCGCAGGTAGATGTGCTGGTCGAGACCGGGCGCGGCGCGTGGAGAACTCGCGCCAGCTGTGCTCGACCTGTTGATCGAGGGTCTTCTCCGCGGTGGGCAGCAGTCCCAGCAGGCCGTACTTGCGACGTTCGGCGTGGGTGAAGGCCGTGCCCTTGGTGGTCAACGGGTCAAACAGCTTGTCCTGTCCGGTTTTCTGCCTCAGACACCTGGCGTCCTTCCGCCGGAAGCGTTACGGGAGTTTGGTGACCAACTCTTCCACGCTCACGCGCGGCCCGGTGAAAAACGGCGTCTCCTCGCGGACGTGACGGCGCGCATCGGTGGCGCGCAGATCACGCATCAGGTCGACGATGCGGTGCAACTCGGGCGCCTCGAACGCCAGGATCCACTCGTAGTCCCCGAGCGCGAACGCGGGCACGGTGTTGGCCCGGACGTCCTTGTACTCCGCGGGCGGCCATGCCGTGTTCGGCCAGCATCTGGCGGCGCTCCTCGTCGGGCAGCAGGTACCACTCCAGCGACCGGACGAACGGATACACGCAGATGTAGTCGCCGGGCTCCTCGCCGGCCAGGAACGCCGGGATGTGACTCTTGTTGAACTCGGCGGGCCGGTGCAGCGCGACGCTGCTCCACACCGGATCGCTCGCCCGGCCCAGCGCGGTGGTGCGGCGGAAATCCGAGTAGGTGGCCTGCAGCGCCTCGACGGTCTCCGCGTGGGTCCAGATCATGAAGTCGGCGTCGGCCCGCATGCCCGCGATGTCGTAGAGCCCGCGTACCACGACGCCCTTGTCTTCCTGCTGCTTGAGGAAGGTCGCGGTCTCGTCGACGACGGCGGCGCGCTCGTCACCCAACGTCACCCGGCTCGCACCGAGAACACCGAAAACATCAGGTAGCGGATCGGTGGAGTTGAGCGCGTCGTAGTCGAGCTTGGCCATCGTACCTATCGTGCCACGCGCGCTGGTGACTCAGCGACGGCGGCCGCCCTTGGTGGCCGCGCCACGCACGCGGGCACGCCGATGCCGTCCAGGTAGGCGCCGGCGACGGCCAGCGTCGGCGGCAGACCGGCCCGCAACTCGGCGACCAGTTCGCCGTGGCCCGGCCCGTACTGCGGCATCGCGTCGAGCCAGCGCTGCACGTGGCAGTCCTCCGGCTCGACGGCCACCCCGAACACCGTGGCCAGGTCCTGCGCCGCCCACGCCAGCAGGTCCTCGTCGCCCGCGCGTCGCGGCCAGGTCGTCGCCGAACCGGCCGTACGACAGCCGCACCAGCTCGACGTTGCCGCGCCGGCCCCACTTTCGCGATCGACAGCGTTATCGCCTTGGCGCGCAACCGTTCTCCCCCGGCGACCAGCACACCGGACTGCTCGGGCAAGCGGTGTACCGCCGGGCAACGCCAGAGCCACCAGCGCGCTCGAGGCCACCCCGATGCGTCGTGCGGCCGCCGCGGTGCGCGGCGCGACCTCCTCAACAAGGCGGGCGAGTCGCGGCGCGGGTACGGCCAGCACCGTCGCGTCGGCGTAGTGGCGTCCGCCTTCGTCGTCGACGATCTCCCAGCCCCGCTGCGAACGGCTGACCCGCTCGACGGCAACCTGCACCCAGCGGATACCCGCCCGCCGGACGAGCTCGTCGACCAGCACCGCATAGCCGCCATCGATCGCCCCGAACACCGACCCGGTGGCCACCGACGGCCCCGAGCGGCCAGCGCGTCGCGCACCGCATCGGTCAGACTGCGCGCACCGCGGTCCAGCGCCGCGGCCAGCGTCGGAACGTGCCGAGCGCACGCCGATGGTGGCCGACGACCCTGCGTACACACCGGCCAGCAACGGGTCGACCGAGCGGGCCACCACCTGGTCGCCGAACCGGTCGGACGACCAGCTCGGCGACCGCGGGATCGGCGCCGGGGCGCCAGCGCAGCGGCCGGCCGCGCTCGTCGCGGATGCGCGCCAGTGTCGCGTCGTCCACGAGTCCGGCCAGCGCCGCCGGGTGCGCCGGAATGCCCTGCAGCGTGTCCGTGGGCATCGGGTGCAGGCGCCCCTGGCTGTAGATCAGCGGCCGCGCCCCTGTGGTGCCGATCTGCCTGCCACCCAAGCCCAACTCGGCCAGCAGCGCGGGCACCTCGGGACGGCGGGCGACGAACGCCTCCGCACCGACGTCCATCAGCTGGCCACCGATCCGCTCGGTGCGCAGCACACCTCCCAGCCGGTCGGCCGGGTCGAACAGCGTTATCGATGCGTCGGGACCCGCCGAGACCCGTAGCCGGTAAGCGGCGACAAGACCTGAAATGCCTCCGCCGACAACGCAATACGACGCGCTCACAACGAATGCACCAACGCCACCAGTTCAGTGATCACACCGGGATCGGTGCCGGGCAGCACGCCGTGGCCGAGATTGAAGATATGGCCGGCGGCGCCCGCGTCGATCGCGCGGCGGCCGTCCTCGACGACGGCGCGTGCCGCCCGCTCGACGACCGGCCAGCCCGCAAGCAGAACGACCGGATCGAGATTGCCCTGCAAGCGCCGTGTTGGGCGCGCACCCGGGCCGCGGCGTCGGTCAGCGACGTGCGCCAGTCCACGCCGACGACAGCCGGGGCGCCATGCCCGAACAGCCTCAGCCATCGCGCCCAGCAGTTCGGCGGTGCCCACCCCGAAATGGGTCATCGGCACACCGGCGTCCTTCAGCGACGAGAACACCCGCGTGCTGTGCGGCAGCACATAGGTGCGGTAGTCGGCCAGCGACAGCGTCCCGGCCCACGAGTCGAACAGCTGGATCGCGTCCACACCGGCCGTGACCTGCGTCTGCAGGAAGGCGATCGTCACATCGGTGAGCGTCGTCATGAGCGCGTGCCAGGTGTCGGGTTCGCCAAGCATCATCGCCTTGGTGCGCTCGTGGTTGCGGCTCGGGCCGCCCTCCACGAGGTAGGAGGCCAGGGTGAACGGCGCGCCCGCGAACCCGATGAGCGGCACGTCGCCGAGCTCGCCCACCAGCTGCGTGACCGCTTCCGCGACCGGCGCGACCTGCTGTGGTTCAAGCGGTTTGATCGCGTTGACGTCGGCGATGGTGCGCACCGGGTGATCGATCACCGGTCCGACGTCGGGCACGATGTCGAGTTCGATGCCTGCGGCCCGCAGCGGCACGACGATGTCGGAGAACAGGATGGCGGCGTCCACGCCGTGCCTGCGAATCGGTTGCAGCGTGATCTCGGTGATCAACTCGGCGTCGAAGCACGCCTGCATCATCGTGTTCTTCGCCCGCAGCGCCCGGTACTCGGGCAGCGAACGTCCGGCCTGCCGCATGAACCACACCGGCACGCGGCTTGGCTTGCGGCCGCGAGCGGCGGCGAGATACGGCGAGTCGGGCAGCTCACGGCGGGTAGTCATCGTGTCCAATGCTGCCATGTGCCCCCGGCAGCACCCCAATTCCCAGTCCAGCGGCACCCGACTTGGCGTCCGACAGGTCGGGACCCTCTAGCGATGCAGCAAACATCGCCTGACCACCGCCGATCCCCTCGACCCGCCGAAATCGGCGCGCCTGCGCACAGACCTGGCCGAATGGGGCTAGCGTCGAACGGTGACCACCGCCGCCGAACCGGCTCAATTCCGCGAAGCGGTGGCGGCGATGAATGCCACCACCGTCCGAGCGGAGATCGAGCTCGGCCCGATACGCCCGCCTCAGCGGCTGGCGCCGTACAGCTACGCGCTGGGCGCGGAGGTCCGCCACCCCGAGACGGCCATCGTTCCCGAACGCTCGGAGGGTGACGCGTTCGGACGGCTGATCCTGCTGCACGACCCCGAGGGCGCCGAAGCATGGGACGGCACGATGCGGCTGGTGGCCTACATCCAGGCCGACCTGGACGCCAGCGAGGCCGTCGACCCGCTGTTGCCCGAAGTCGCGTGGAGTTGGCTCGTCGACGCTCTGGAGTCGCGCGCCGAGCACGTCACCGCGCTGGGCGGCACCGTCACCGCGACCACGTCGGTGCGCTACGGCGACATCTCCGGGCCGCCACGCGCCCACCAGCTGGAACTGCGGGCGTCGTGGACGGCGACCACCTGCAGCTGGGGCCGCATGTCGAGGCGTTCTGCGAGGTGCTCGAGCATGCCGCCGGCCTGCCCCCGACAGGTGTCACCGACCTGAGCTCCCGCACGCGCGCCTGACGAATGGCCGACTCCCAGGAGGCCGGCCCCGAGGCGGGCTCGGAGGACGAGCCGGAAGCCACGCCGCTGCTGGCGCCGCGCGACGGCGTACCCGAGCTGTCGGTCAGCGCACAGCGATATCGAACGAGCTGCCGAACTCCTGGCGTCCGGCGACGGACCTTTCGCGGTCGACGCCGAACGCGCGTCGGGTTTCCGTTATTCGAATCGCGCCTACCTGATCCAGATCCGCCGGGCCGGTGCGGGCACGGTGCTCATCGACCCCGTCAACCACGGCGGTGATCCGATCGCCACGCTGGCTCCCGTCGCGAAGGTGCTGGCCACCGACGAGTGGGTGCTGCACGCGGCCGACCAGGACCTGCCCTGCCTGGCCGAGATCGGCATGCGACCGACGAAGCTCTACGACACCGAACTCGCCGGCCGGCTCGCGGGCTACGACAAGGTGAACCTCGCCACGATGGTGCAGAAGACTCCTGGGCCTGCAATTGACGAAGGGCCACGGCGCCGCGGACTGGTCAAAGCGGCCGCTGCCGGACGACTGGCTGAACTACGCCGCGCTGGACGTCGAAGTGCTGCTCGACCTGCGTCACGCGATCGCCGCGGTACTCGAGGAGCAGGACAAAACCGATTGGGCTGCACAGGAATTCGAGCATCTGCGGACGTTTGAGGCCATGCCGACCCGACGGGACCGCTGGAGGCGCACGTCGGGCATCCACAAGATCCGTGACGCACGCGCGCTGGCGGCGGTGCGTGAACTGTGGACGACCCGCGATCACATCGCGCAGCGCCGAGACATCGCGCCGGGACGCATCCTGCCCGACGCGGCGATCGTCAACGCCGCCACCGTCAACCCGGACACCGTCGAGAAGCTCACCGCGCTACCGGTGTTCGGCGGCTCGCGGCAACGCCGCATGGCGAACGTGTGGCTGGAAGCACTCGACCGCGCCCGCACCACCGACGACCCGCCGACGTCTGCGGAGCCGTCCACCGGACCCCCACCCGCGTCGCGATGGGCGCGCCGCAAGCCCGAGGCGGCAGCCCGACTGGAGGCGGTACGGAGCCGGTATCAGCGAACTGTCGCAACGGATTTCGGTGCCCTGCCGAGAACCTCATCACCCCGGAGATCGTGCGCCGGTTGTGCTGGGACTGGCAGCCGTTGCCAACTCTCGAGGAGACCGCCGACGGTGATCGACGAGTTCCTGCGCGAGGCGCGGGTGCGGCAGTGGCAGCGCGAACTCACCGTCCCGGTGCTCACCAGAAGCTCTCTACTCCGACCCCGCCGTGTCAGGAGTGAGCCGCGCTCAGCCGACCCGGTCGACGTGGGCGAGGAAGTGCTGCAGCACCGCTTCAGGGGCTTCGATCTGCGGCCAGTGACCGATGTCGTCGGCGAGCATCACCACGTCCGCGTCAGGGATGACCTCGGCGTACCGCCGAGCCATGTGAGCACCGGAATTGGGGTCGATGGGTCCGTCGATGAGCCGCATCGGCACTGTGGTTTCGCGCATGGCGCGCACCCATCGGTTGCGGTGCGTGTAGCGATCGCCCAGGAACCGTCCGACCTTGTGCATCACCCGTTTGCCGTCGTTGTACTCGAGGATCTCGTGGAACCGCGCCATCAGCTCGCGTGAGGGCTTGGTGTTCGGGCCGAACATCTCGTTGATCGTCGGCTCGACTATCCGCCGCGACAGTGGGCTGCCCTGCAGCGGGCTCATGAGGTCCCCCAGCGGCGTTGCGGACATCACCTTCTGCATGGTGCGCGGTGTGTAGGTCTCGTTGAACATCCCGCCGTTGAGCCAGGTGATCGACTGGTAGTGCACCGAGCCGTACGCATGCTGACCGAATTCGCTGCGGGCCAACAGTTCCTGGCCGACCGAGTCACCGAGGTCGTGCGCGAGCATATGGCAGCGCTCGACGTTCAGATGGTCGAGCAGCGCCTCGTGCATATCTGCGTGATCGTGCACCGAGTAGCCGTAGGCGACGGGTTTGGCCGAGAAGCCCATGCCGATCATGTCGGGCGCGATGACGGTGAACCGTTCGGTGAGTGTGGGCCAGATCAGCGACCAGTCCCAGGAATTGAACGGATAGCCGTGGATCAGCAGCAGATTCGGGCCTCGCCGAGAGGTGGACCTTCGACCCGGTAGAAGATGTCGAAGCCCAGGTAGTCGAAGTACTGCCCGGCGGCCTTCCAGCGTTCGAGTTCAGCTATCCATGATCAGCACTCTGTCACGGGCCGTCGTGACTTCATGACGCGGCCCACGAATTGTCCTAGTGTCGATTCGGTGAGCTTGCTTCTCGGTCCGGCGTTGCGGCATGTGTCCGACACGACCGCACTGGTCTGGGTGCAGACCGAACAGCGCAGGCACCGTCGAGGTTCTGGGCTGTTCGGCGCCGACATTCGAGGTGCAGGGACACCATTTCGCGCTCGTCACGGTCACGCGGCTTGACGCCAGACAGCGTGAACCGAATACCAGGTCAAGTTCGACGGGTCGACGGTGTGGCCACTCACCGACCCGTCGTTCGCGAAGTTCCCGCCGCAGCGTCATCCGGACCCGCGGGCCCGACACTACACACCGGCTTCGGGCCATCTTCGGGTCTTGCCGCTATCCGAAGACCGACGACGAAGAAGATCGAATCGAAGCTGGAGCCTCGACGCGCTCGACTCCTATGCCGACCGGATGGCCGGGCAGCCTGTCGACGACCTTGGCCCGACGCTCTGATCCTGCTCGGGGATCAGCTCTATGCCGACGAACTGACCCCCGAGAGCGTCGTCGAGTCGACCGGCCGCGGACCCGCCACAATCGACACGGCCAACCGCCCGCCGGATGAGGTCGTGAGCTTCGCCGAATACGAACGGCTGTACCGCCATTCGTGGGGCGACCCGAGATCAGGTGGCTGATGTCCACCGTTCCCACGGCGATGATCTTCGACGACCACGACATCCGCGACGACTGGAATACCTCGGAGTCGTGGCGCGTCGAGCGTGAACGCCGAAATGCCGTGGTGGCAAGACCGCATCCAGCGCAGGCCTGGCCTCCTACTGGGTCTATCAGCATCTGGGCAATCTGAGCCCGGCCGAACTGGCCGACAACGACGACTACCAGCGCCTGCTGGCCACCGACGGCGACGTGTGGCCGTTCCTCACGGAGCTTGCCGACCGGGCCGACCACGAGGTCGACTGCCCACAAGGGCGTGCGGTTCAGTTACCGGTGGGACCTTGGACGTAGCACGGCTGATCATGGTCGACTCGCGCAACGGACGAATACTGGATTCCGGGCAACGGATGATGATCGGCGACCGCGAGTTCGAGTGGCTGGAAGACAATGCGGACCGAGCGCCTCGAGGACATCGACCATCTGCTGCTCGCATCGTCTCTGCCGTGGTTGACTGCCGCCGGCGATCGGCGATCTCGCAACGGTGAACGAGCGCATGGCCGACCGTCACGGTTGGCGGGGCCGACTCGGCGAAATAGCTGCGGCAGGGCAGGCGATTTCGAGCACTGGCCGGCGTTCTATCAAATCGCTTCCTTCGGCTGACGCGAGACTGATCGTGCAAGGATCGCCAACCATGCGTCCGGGCCCGCCACCATGAGCGTGCTCTCCGGCGATGTGCACCACAGTTACGCCGCGCGCGCCGAGCTCGACCGCCCCGCGTTCAGATCGACCGGTTCGCTCGGCCGTGCATCAACTGGTCTGCTCGCCCGTACACAACTACGTGCCCGCTGTTCGTCAAACCGGCGTTCTGGCTCGGCTGGACCAGACCGGATGGCAGGGCCGTCACCAGATCGGTGGGCGCGTCGGCACGGGGTACGCATCGCTGCCCGTGACCTGGACGACACGTCTGCGGCCCACTGTTCGGGAACACGATCGCCACCCTCGAGGTCGGAGGGTCGCGGAGCCGAGGTGTTCTTCGAGCAGCCGCGCCGGTCAGACCGAACTTTGGAAGAGGTCGGCAGAGTATCGCTGAGCCGCCCCGATACCGGCGAGGTGGCAGCGGACGAGCAGGTCTAGTCGAAGCGCTGGCTGACTTCGCGCTCGGGAGCGACGGACGCGCCCTGAGCCGCCACCCAGCCGGTGATCTGGCGGGCGATGTTGCGGTCTGTGAGCCCGACGTCGGTGAGCACCTCACCGCGTGACGCGTGGGCGAAGAACTCCTGCGGCAACCCGACATCGCGGCAGGGCACGTCGATCTCGGCCCGACGCAGCGCCGCCGACACCGCCGACCCGACGCCACCCTGCACGCCGTTGTCCTCGATGGTGACCACCAGCTTGTGCGCGGCCGCCAACTCCCCCACGGCCGCAGGCACCGGAAGCACCCACCGCGGGTCGACGACTGTGACGCCGATGCCCTGGTTGCGCAGCCGCTCCGCGACCGCCAGTGCCATCGCGGCGAACGGTCCGACCGCCACCACCAGCACGTCGTCGGACAAGCCGTCGGCCGGGACGGCGAGCACGTCGACGCCGCCGCGACGTTCGATTGCCGGAATATCTTCGCCGACATCGCCTTTCGGGAACCGAATCGCGGTCGGTCCGTCCTTGATGTTGAGCGCCTCGCCGAGTTCCTCACGCAGGCGGGTGCCGTCGCGCGGCGCGGCCACCCGCATCCCGGGAACGATGCCCAGCATGGACAGATCCCATATGCCGTTGTGGCTCGCGCCATCAGGGCCGGTGACGCCCGAGCGATCCAACACCATCGTGACGGGCAGCTTGTGCAGCGCCACGTCCATCATGACCTGGTCGAACGCGCGGTTGAGGAACGTGGAGTAGATGGCCACGACCGGATGCATGCCGCCCATTGCCAGGCCGGCGGCCGACGTCATCGCATGCTGCTCGGCGATGCCGACGTCGAAGAACCTGTCGGGGAATCGCTTGCGGAAGTCGGTCAGCCCCGTCGGGCCGGGCATCGCGGCGGTGATGGCGACGATGTCGCGGCGCCGGGCCGCGTAGCCGATCAATGCTTCGGAGAACGCCGACGTCCACCCGGGGCCCGGTACCGATGTCGCGAGCCCTGTCTCGGGGTCGATGACACCGCATGAGTGCATCTGGTCGGCTTCGTCGTTCTCGGCCGGGGCGTACCCCATGCCCTTGCGGGTGACGACGTGCACGATCACGGGCGCGTTGAAGCCACGCGCATGGCGCAGCGCGGTCTCCACCGCGTGCTCGTCGTGACCGTCGATCGGGCCGACGTACTTCAGGCCCAGATCGGTGAACATCACCTGCGGCGAGAGCGCATCCTTGATGCCGGCCTTGATGCTGTGCATGCACTGGTAGCAGAGCTCGCCGATGATCGGCACCTTCTGGACGGCCTTGCGGCCCTCCTCGAGCACTCGTCTCGTAGCCGGGCTGCAGGCGAAGCCCCGCCATGTGCTCGGCGAAGCCGCCGATCGTGGGCGCGTAGCTGCGGCCGTTGTCGTTGACGATGATGACCACCGGGCGCCGGGACGCGGCGATGTTGTTCAGCGCCTCCCAGCACATGCCGCCGGTCAGGGCGCCGTCGCCGACGACGGCGACCACGTGGCGGTTGCGGTGCCCGGACAGTTCGAAGGCCTTGGCCAGTCCGTCGGCGTACGACAACGCGGCGCTGGCGTGGCTGGACTCGACCCAGTCGTGCTCGCTCTCGCTGCGCGACGGATAGCCCGAAAGGCCGTCCTTCTTGCGCAGCGTGTCGAAGTCGTGGACTGCGACCCGTCAGCATCTTGTGCACATAGGACTGGTGCCCGGTGTCGAAGATGATCGGATCGTGCGGCGAGTCGAACACCCGATGCAGAGCAAGGGTGAGCTCGACCACACCGAGGTTGGGGCCGAGGTGCCCGCCGGTTGCAGCGACCTTGTGAATCAGGAATTCGCGGATTTCCTGCGCCAGGTCGCTCATCTGCGACTGGGTCAAGTGCTGCAGATCTGCGGGGCCGCGGATCTGTTCAAGCATCCCGCCAGTCTACGCAACGGCCTCGGTTCAGTCCTGCCGAGCGTCGTAGATGTCGGGCACACCATCATGATCAGCGTCGGCGGTCTCGATCTCGTAGATGCGCCGATACGCCGCGTTGCGGCTCAGCAACACCGCAGATGCCAGTACACCTGCGACAACGGAGCCGACGAGCACGCCGATCTTGACGTCGTCGCCGGCCGGGGTGCCGTGCCCGAACGCCAGTTCACCGATTAATAACGAAACGGTGAACCCGATGCCGGCGAGCAGCGACACGCCGAGAACGTCGCGCCAGGCGAGGTCGTCGTCGAGGCTGGCATGGGTGAATCTGGCCAGCAGGAAGGCGGTGAGGAACACTCCCGAGGGGCTTGCCGATCACCAGGCCCGCGATGACGCCGTCGGTGACCGGGTGGACGAAGTGAGTCACCGAGGCCTGACCAGCCGCCGACGGTCACCCCCGCGGCGAAAAACGCGAACACCGGCACGGCGAAACCCGCCGACAGAGGCCTGACCGCGTGTTCGAACAACTCGGCGGTCGGGTGGCCGTGTCGGCCGAGCACGGGAACCGTGAAGCCGAGGACGACGCCCGCCACGGTGGCGTGCACCCCGCTGGCATGCACCAGCGCCCAGGCCGTGACGGCCAGGGGCAGCAACAGCCACCAGTGGTGCACGCCTCGCTGTACCGCCAGCCCGAACAGTCCGATGGGGATCAGGGCGAGCGCGAGTGGCGCCGGCGCGAGGTGGTCGGTGTAGAAGATCGCGATGACGGTGATCGCCAGCAGATCGTCGACGACGGCAAGCGTCAGCAGGAAGGTGCGCAGCGCGGTCGGCAGATGGGTGGAGAGCACAGCCAGCACCGCAAGCGCGAAAGCGATGTCGGTGGCGATTGGGACCGCCCAGCCGCCGATGTTCTCCGGATGGCCGGCGACCACGTTGATCCCGATGTAGATCGCCGCGGGCACAACCATGCCGCCGATCGCCGCCGCGATCGGCAGTGCCGCGCGCCGAGGATCACGTAGATCGCCCGCCACGAACTCGCGCTTGAGTTCGAGCCCGACGACGAAGAAGAAGATGGCCAACAATCCGTCGGCGGCCCACGCTGAGATGCTGAGCTGCAGATGCAGTGCGTCCGGCCCGATTTCGAATTCAGAGATCGTCCGGTAGGTCTGCGACCACGGCGAGTTCGCCCACACCAGTGCCGCGCCCGCGGCCGCAAGTAGCAGCACGCCGCCGACAGTCTCCTTGCGCAGGATCTCGGAAAACCGTTGCGACTCCGACCACGAGCCGCGGGTCAGGAGTCGCAAATTGGTTGGCATTAGCCGAATCCTAGTGAATGCATCGACGGCGTCCATTCTCGTTATTGGCTGGTGCGCAGCGGCAAGTAGAGGTAGATTGCCCTTGGAGCGCCGGGAAGTCGGGTCGGCAGTGAGTAGCCCGACTCGTGAAAGGCTTCCGGTGCGCGCTTCCTCCGCGGTAGATGCAATTCCTTCCTCCCAGTTCGCTGTCCGCGTCGACCGCCTGACGAAACGGTTCAGCAAGATCGTCGCCGTCGACGACGTCAGCTTCACCGTCGAGCCGGGTGAGGTGTTCGGGTTCCTCGGTCCCAACGGCGCCGGGAAATCGACCACCATTCGACTGCTGCTCGGACTCATTCGCCCCAGCAGCGGTGGCGCCCAGATATTCGGCATCGACGCAGGCGACGTCGGCACTGCCCACCGATACCTGGCATACGTGCCTGCCGACGTCGCGCTGTGGCCGGCGTTGACCGGTGCCGAAATCCTAGAACTGCTCGGCAATGTGGGCCCCAGCGTCGACATCGACTACCGCACCGAACTTGTTGCATCGTTTTCAGCTCGACCTCGACAGGCCCGGGAAGACGTATTCCACCGGCAACCGACAGAAGGTCGCCCTGGTCGCCGCGTTCGCCACTCGCGCGCCTCTGCTCGTGCTCGACGAACCCACGAGTGGCCTAGATCCTCTGATGGAGCGCGAGTTTCGCCACTGTGTCGTCGCGGCGAGGGAGCGTGGCCAGACGATCTTCCTGAGTTCCCATCAACTCGCCGAGGTCGAGGCGGTGTGCGACCGGGTTGCGATACTGCGATCCGGACGGCTGGTAGAGATCGACACCATCGCCGACCTACGCCAGCTGCGCCGAACCGTCGTCGACGTGTCCTATCGCGGAATCCCACCCGCATTGGACAACATTCCGGGAATCTCGAACCTCGATCGGGTCGACGCGAATCGGCTGCGCTTCAGTCTCGCTGGCGCGCCGACGCAAGCATTGCGCGCTCTGGCTTTGGCAGACATCACCGCGCTCGCGATGCGAGAACCGACACTCGAAGAGATCTTCCTCGACTACTACGGCGAGACAGTGCGATGACAGCCGCCGCTCTCGCGCCGAACGTTGCGACGCCGTCGTCGGATCTCGGCCGCGCGATCACGATGCTGAGCGTTCGGCAGTTGCGCCGCGGCACGCTGATAGTCGCCACTGTCTGTGGGGGAATGTCGGCGCTGGTGGCATTTCAATACCAAACGACATTCGAAGGTGCGCTCGATGAGTCCGGCTTGCGGGCGCTGACCGAGAACCCCGCGATTCGAATTCTTTTCGGAACACCCGTCGCGCTGGACGACGCCGGCGGTTTCACCGTTTGGCGGACCGGAATGCCGCTGCTGGTACTCGCGGGTGTGTGGATTCTGCTTACGGGGACGCGGATCACGCGGGGCGAGGAGGACGCCGGCCGCATCGACCTTCTACTCGCGGGCAGAGTCTCCATGGCAGGTCTGATAGCGCGGTGCCTGATCGTCATCGGTGGCGCCTCGGTGGTGATCGGGGCTGCCGTCGGCGTGGCTCTCGTCGCCGCCGGCACGGACACCACCGGCGCCGCGGTCTACGGGGTCGCAATCCTTGGGTTCACGCTCACCTTCGGCAGTGGCGCCGTGCTCGCATCCCAGATCATGCCGACGCGCTCTGCCGCGGTGGGCGTCAGCGTTGGCTTCCTGGGCCTGGCTCTGCTGATGCGCATGCTTGCCGACGGTGTGCCGGAACTGGCCTGGACAGCATGGACGACACCGTTCGGACTCACGGCACGCGCGGCGCCGTACGCCGACAACCGGATCGGCCCGCTGTTCGTCATGCTCTGCTTGGCGATCGCATTCGGACTGGCTGCCCTGTCGACGGCGCGGCACCGGGATGTGGGCCGCGGGTTGATTCGGGTGGCGACCAGCAGGGCACCGCAAGACCATGCTCCTGGGCTCGCTCACCGGATTCGCGATTCGCCGCGCGATCCGGCCGACCGCCGGTTGGGCAGTGGGCATCGCCACGTACTTCGTTCTCTTCGGTGCGCTGATCGCATCGATTCTTGAGTTCTTCGACACCAACCGCCGCTTCGCAGAGCTGGCGGCGGCCGCGGGGTTCGGCGGTCTCGATTCCGCGAACGGATTCGCGGCCGCCCTGTTCGGTCTGCTTGCCGTACCGACCAGCCTGTACGCCGCCGCCCGGCTGGCCGCGCTCGTGACCGACGAGAGAGACCGCCGCTGGACACCGGTGTTCGCCACCGATATTCCACGAATTCACTTGGTGGGCAAGGAGATCGCGGTGACGACGGCCTGCATGCTACTGCTGCATGTGACCGCCGGGCTGGCGATGTGGGCCGGCGCTGCGATCACTGGGGCGCCACTGACGATAGGCCACGCACTGAGCGGCGCGCTGTACTCCGCGTCGGTCGCCTGGCTCGCGGTCGGCGCTGCCACCCTGGCCGTCGGCTGGCTGCCGTCGGCTGTTGGTGTCATCGGGGCGGTGCCGGTGGCGGGCGGCTTCTTGCTCTACGTTCTCGCCGACAGTGCGGGCGCGCCGGCGTGGGTGGCCGGCATGTCCCCGTTCGCACACCTCGCGCCGGTGCCCAACGCTGCGCCGAACTGGGCGGCCACCACCGCATTCCTGCTGATCGGCGTAGGCCTGGTCGCTGTGGGTATTACCGGATATGCCCGTCGTGACCTCACCACATAAAGGGAGCAGACGATGTTCGACGCGATCGTAGGGTGCTGATATGCACGCCGAAGACATGGCCGAGGAATTCCCGGTGATAACCGTTGACACGAACGCACTGGACGCCGCGCGAATCCTCGCCGAACACCGCCTGCCGGGGATTCTCGTCACGGACAAGTCAGGGAAACCGTATGCGGTGCTTCCCGCCTCGCAAGTGGTGCGGTTCATCGTGCCGACCTACGTCCAGGACGACCCGTCCCTGGCCGGCGTGATCAGCGAGTCGTGGGCCGACAAGGCCGCCGAAAAGCTTGGCGACAAGAAGGTCCACGACGTGCTGCCGGAACACCTCACCGACATACCGGCCGCCAACGCGGACGACACGATCATCGAAGTGGCCGCCCTCATGGCCCGTTTCAGGAGTCCATTGATCGCCGTCATGAAGGACAACAAGTTGCACGGTGTCATCACTGCGTCGCGGTTGCTGGACGCCGCGCTGAGGCCCTAGCACCCATGGCTGTCATTGCGATCACCGTATTCGTGATCGCCTACATCCTCATCGCCAGCGATCGCATCAACAAGACGCTGGTGGCGCTGTGCCGGTGCGGGGGTAATTCTGGCCCTCACCGTCGTCGATGCCGAAGACGCATTCTTCTCTCACGAGACCGGAATCGACTGGAACGTCATCTTCCTGCTGTTCGGGATGATGATCATCGTCGGAGTGCTGCGGCAGACCGGCGTCTTCGAATACGTGGCGATCTGGGCGGCCAAGCGCGCCAACGGTTCCCCACTTCGGATCATGATCCTGTTGGTCCTCGTCACCGCGTTCGCATCGGCGCTGCTGGACAACGTCACCACGGTCCTGCTGATCGCGCCGGTCACGCTACTGGTGTGCGAGCGGCTCGAGATCAACCCGGTGCCGTTCCTGATCGCCGAGGTTCTCGCCTCGAACATCGGCGGCGCGTCCACTCTCGTCGGGGATCCTCCCGAACATCATCATCGCCAGCCGGGCGGGACTGTCGTTCAACGACTTCCTGATCCACATGGCGCCGATCGTGGTGATCGTCCTGATCGCCTTCATCGCCTTGATTCCGTTCATCTTCCGCGGGTCGTTCGATGTCGACCCCGCGCGGGTGGCGGACGTGATGACGCTGAACGAGCGTGAAGCGATCCAAGACCCGCGACTGCTCATCAAGTGCGGAGCCGTACTCGTCGCCGTGTTCGCCGCGTTCATCGGCCATTCTGTGGTGCACATCGAGCCTTCCGTGGTTGCACTACTCGGCGCGGGTGTCTTGATCCTGATATCGCGGCTCGAACAACGCGACTATCTGGGCAGCGTCGAGTGGGAGACGCTGCTGTTCTTCGCCGGACTGTTCGTCATGGTCGGCGCTCTGGTGAAGACCGGTGTCGTCGAACAGCTGGCCCGGTCGGCCACCGAAATCACCGGCGGGGACGGCTTGCTCACGACGATGCTGATCCTCGGCATTTCCGCGCCGGTGTCCGGCATCATCGACAACATTCCCTTCACCGCGACGATGACGCCGATCGTCGGCGAGCTGGCCACGAGCTGTCACGGATCTCGCAGATCCGAACGTGCTCTGGTGGGCGCTTGCGCTGGGCGCCGACTTCGGCGGCAACCTGACGGCGATCGGCGCGAGCGCCAACGTCGTCATGCTCGGAATCGCCCGCCGCGCCGACTATCCCATCTCGTTCTGGGAGTTCACCCGCAAAGGTGCGCTGATCACGGTGGTGTCGATCGCTGTTGTCCGCCCTCTACCTGTGGCTGCGCTACTTCGTCTTGGCCTAGGAAGGAATCCGCGTGACGATCGCACTCACGATCCTATTGATCGCCTTCTGCATCCAGGGTCTGGTGAAGTTCGCCGTCGGCTTCCTCGTGCCGTATGACACCCGAATCAAACGGATCTCGTCCTACTACGAGCGCGACGGACGCATCATCAGCATCTACGACAGCGTCACCCTCGCGATCATCATGGTGCTCGTCGTCCTGCTGTTCCTCACCGACATGCAGGAGCTCAGTTTCATCACGGGCTTGATCGTCGGCATGCTGGTGATCCAGATCTTCTTCCACCGCTTCAGTCGGCCACTCGCCCCCGAACAGGGCACCCGAATCACCACCTCCCCCACGGAAACTCATGTCATATGCGATTCAGGCCCATCCCGGTCTGGCCTGGCGGGAGATCGCCTTGATGACCTGCTTGTTCGCCTGGGCGCTCTTTGCGCTCATCCGGAGCTCGTCGCACAGCACTGAGCCGGTCAGGTGTGCTTGGCGAGGAAGCGACGGAACAACGGCCACGCGACAGCGAGGTTGTAGACGACGCCGCCGACGAGGTACGGCCACCACGTGCCGTGATCGCTGGCGACCCAGAACGCCTTGGCCGCCCAATACGGCGGCAGCACACCGAAAGCCAGATTCCAGCCGGAGTGGATGAACCACGGCAGGCAGGGCAGGCCGGCGATGAGCATGCCCAACGCGCGGACAGCCGCCAGACCCTGAATCTTGTTGCTCGCCATGGCCAGGATCAACAGCATGCTCACCACGGCCGACAGCCCGGCAAGCAGTCCGATGGGTATCAGCGCGGGGACCAAACCCGGTTCGAGGATCCCGCTGAAGGACATCGTGGCGATCACATAGATGGTCGTCACCACCATCACCGTCGCAGCGCGATAGCCGAACAACGTCGACATCGGCACCGGGGTCACCCGCAGCACTGTCAGGGTGCCGGCGTCGATCTCGTCGAGGACGAGGAAGGCCGCCAACCCGCCGACGATGATGATGCTGGTCAACAGCAGGAACGCGGTAAGGATCAACGGGTAGTACGGCACCAGGTCGAATTGGTAACGATCGGCGAGCATGTCGGTGAACCGCGGCGTGAGGACCGCGACGCCGGTCGTCCAGATGACCGGGGCGACGACGATCATGACAAGCAGCGGATCGCGGTAGGTGCCGCGAAGGTCGTTGCGACCGAATGCGGCCAACGCCTTGGCATTTAACGTTGCGAACGGTGCCATCACATGCCTCCCGACTCGGCGATGACGTAGCGGATGAACATCGCCTTGGCCACCCAGCACAGTCCCGCTATCCAGAGCGACGGGGTATACCACCGCGTAGACGACCTGCCACGGCGCCAGCGTGACCTGATCGAATGCCGCGCCGAGCAACAGCATCGGGCCCTGTGTGGGAACGACGTACAACATCGGGTTCGGCCACACACCGGAATAGTGCAGCACCGGCGGCACGGTCAGCACCGCGAGCGGAATCGTCGCAGCCAGGAACCAATCGCTGATCGACGCGAACGGAAGCGACGACGCGAAGCCGACCAACAGCATCAGCAACGTACCGAGCACCACGCCGGCCACCAACGGTGCTAGGTGATAGGCGAATCCATGCGCGATCGTGGGCACCACGAGCGCCACGAATAGTGAAATCAGCACGAGCAGAGTCAGTTTGGCGGCCAGAGTACTCCCAGAACCGAAGCGGTGTGCGAGATGACCGCACCCAGCGTTCGCTCCTGCTTCTCGAAGAACACCGTGCCCGCGACGAAGAAGAACCCGATGATGCAGGTGTCGCCGAGCAGGACGTAGGGCTCGACGACCGGCCGCAGGCCGCGCGACAACGGCAGAAGCACCGCCAGCCAGATGAGCCCCGAGAAGATCGCCGCGTGCAGGAACTTCTGCCGGACCTGCAGCGTCAGCTCGAGCCGCAACGCGCTTGCCAACCGGGTCATGACAGCTGCCGTCCCGTGGTCTCGACGAAGACATCGTCGAGGCTCGCTTCCCTGCTGTGGATGGTTTCGACATGGTGGGCGCGCAACAACGAATGGAACGACGGGTCGTCGGCCAGGCCGTCCATCGGAAAGTCGGCGGCCTCCAGCGCCCGCCCTCGCCTCGGTACTCGACGCGCACCAGCCGCTCGCTGCGTGCGATCTTCAGCTCGGTGGGCGTGTCCATCGCGACGATCTGGCCGTCGACGACGAAGGCCACCCGGTCACACAGTTCGTCGGCAGTCGCCATGTCGTGAGTGGTGAGGAAAACCGTCCGGCCACGCGCCTTGAGATCCAGGACGATGTTCTTGACCTTGCGCGCGTTGACCGGGTCGAGCCCGGACGTCGGCTCGTCGAGGAAAAGCAGCTCCGGGTCGTTGATCAGCGCCCTGACGAACGTCAGACGCATCTGCATTCCCTTGGAGTACTTGCCAACTCGCGTGTTCGCATCGTCGGCGAGGCCGACAGCGTCCAGCAGCTCCATCGGATCCAGCGTCTCGCCGTCGTACAGCGAGGCGAAGAATCGCAGGTTCTCCAGCCCGGTGAGCTTCTGATAGTGATTCGGCAGCTCGAACGAGACCCCGATGCGCTGGTAATAGTCCGGCCCCCATGCCAGCGGGTCCTTGCCCCACACCGTCGCTTCGCCGCCGTGGCCACGAAGCAGTCCGATGAGGAGCTTCTGCGTGGTCGACTTGCCCGCGCCGCTGGGACCGAGGAAGCCGAAGATCTCGCCGCGGCCCACGGAGAAGTCCATGCCGCGCACCGCTGGCTGCGACGACTTCGGATAGGTGAAGGTCAGTCCGCGGACGCGGATCACCTCGGTTGTGGCGCTCGATGACGTGGCTGCCGCGGCGACGGTCTCCATAGTCGGTCCCCTCTGGGTACGCGGATACCAGTTCCGACCAGACTTCCCGGAGCGCCGTCGCTGACTATACTGACTTTTCAGAAATCTTTGAAGACTCTGACGCGGAGATTGTGATGACCTCGGATCCGCAGGAGGCGGCCGAGCAGCTCGCGCTCGTTCTCAGCTCACACGGGCTGCAGCGGATGACCGCGCGAGTCCTGGCCATCCTTGCTGTTCACCGAGCAATCCGACCATGACGATGGGCGAGCTCGCCGAACAGCTGCAGGCCAGCACGGGCGCGATCTCTGGGCCCTCAAGATGCTCACTTCCGTGGGCCTCGTGGAGCGCGTTCCCGCACCGGGAAGCCGGCGGGACCACTATCGGCTGCGCGACGACGCCTGGGCGGTCCAGTACACGAATCAGAACGAAGTGACGACCGCCGTGCTGAAGGCCGCCGAGGCGGGGATCGCGGCGACGCCGGACGGCGGCCTCGCCCATCAACGTCTCACGCAGATGCGCGACTTCTACGCGTTTCTCCTCGAGGAGATCCCGGCGCTCTGGATCGCTGGCGGCAGCGTAGGCCACCGCCGCGTCGACGCCGTCGGATAGCGTTGGAACGAGATGATCATCGAACGGCAGAGCGTCATCGACGCACCCGTCGAGCGGGTGTGGGCACGCGTGGTCACACCCGAGGGCATCAACGACGAACTGCGGCCGTGGATGACGATGTCGATGCCGCGCGGCGCCAAGGATCTGACCGTCGACACCGTGCCGGTCGGAATCCCTGTCGGCCGCTGCTGGATGCGGTTGTTCGGCGTGTTGCCGTTCGACTACGACGACCTGATGATCGCCGAATTGCGGCCGGGCCGTGGATTCGACGAGCAATCGACGATGCTGTCAGCATGCGCAGCTGGCGCCACGAGCGCACCGTCGATCCCGATGGCGACGCCAAAACCGTTGTGCGCGATCGCCTCACGTTCGAGCTACGCACTCCCCTGCGCCTGCTGACACCCGTGATCGCGACGGGTATCCGCGCGTTGTTCGGCCATCGGCAGCGACGGCTGCAGCGGCACTTCGCCTCAGATCGGCATGCGGTAGCCGAAGAATTCATGGTCCTCGTTGTAACCGCCCTGCCCAGCCCCGATGTGCTCGAAGGACTCGACGAACGCGATCCCTTCGATCCACTTCACCTGCTTGAATCCGAGTTCGATTTCGTTGCGCAACCGAAGTGGCGCACCGTGCTGTTTCGGGTAGGGGCTGACCGTTCATCTCGTAGGCCAGCAGCGCCATCGGGTCGCGCATGTGCTCGATGCGGTGGCAGTCGTAGTACCGGCCCGTGCCGGTATCGGCCCCATCGGCGAACGAGTAGAAGACGACCCAATTCGCCGACGGCTGGGGCCCCACGAGGTCCATCACGTCCGACATTCGGGCCCCGCCCCATTTGGCCACGCCCGACCAGCCCTGGATGCAGTAGTGCTGGGTGATCTGCTCGTGCTTGGGTAGTGAGCGCAGCCGCTCATACGAGATGCTGACCGGATTGTCGACCAGCCCCTCCACCCGCAGCGAGAAATCCGCCCAGTTCGATCGCTGCAGCTCCCGATACCTTTCGGAGTCCGGCGGGTGGCCATTGGGCCAGAAATACGGCGAGATGTCCTTCTCCGAATACGTCGCTTTCGGATGGACCCATTCCATCAACGCCTTCACCCATCCGACCATCCACCGGCCGGTTCGCTGAATGGCTGCGGGATACCGAATCGTCAACGGGGACGCAATCAGCCACAGCCCGGCGAGGACCACCATCGCGATCACATAGATGGCCAGCGGCCAATACGAATCGGTGTTGGTGCCCAACACGATGTGATTGAGATTCCCGATGAAACCGGTGACCAGAACCATCACGGTGTGCACGACGATGAAAAAGACCATCCACAGCAGAATCGCGAAGTTGATGCTCCTGGCGACCTGTCGATTCAGCACCCCGCGGCCGAACCCGAATCTCGCCGCGATCGACGGTGCCTGCAGAAGGCCGGTGATGAACGCCAGTGGTGCGGCGACGAACACGGTGATGAAGTACGCGATCATCTGCATACCGTTGTAGCTGGTAAAGCCTTCGTTCGCCGGCAGCTCCAGCGACGCGTACTGCACCGCCGTCGACATGGCGTTGGGGATGACGTCCCATGAGCGCGGGACGATGCGCCGCCACTGCCCCGTCGTGAACAGCAGCACATAAAAGACGATGCCGTTGACGAGCCACAACAGATCAAACTGAAATGCCACCAGCGGGCGAGACCGATGAATGACGGAAACCCGGTATTCCCAACCACTTCGGAAGGGCAACCGAATCGTCCTTCGCTGTCCAGACATGCGCCGTGTCTCGGGTGTCCATCCGTTCGACCCGCACCTGGTCACGACGCGTAACCACTCGGTTCCCGGAGCGGCATCCCGAATTGAGGTAGAGCCGTGGATGATCCGCGAGGATCTGCAGCCCCGCGCGGATGATGAACATCATGAACACGATGTTGAACAGATGCTGCCACCGCAGCCAGGCTGGAAAGCCGGAATGGACTGCCGTCGCATAACTTGCCGAGGTGCCGGGAACTGTTCGATGAACGTCTGCATCCATTCGAATTGCCGCAGTGTTGCGCCAGCGCAATAGCGACGACCATTCCGGCGAGCCCCAGCGGAATCAACCACAGCGCAGAAAACCAGCGGCGACCGATTCGCACCGCCGGCACCCTCGCCTGTTCCTGCGAACCCGCCCATTCGTCATATTGATGCCCAGCTCGCTTGTTAGCCAGTTTGCGCTGTCAACAAGCGATTCGAGAGAAAGTTCGGGGTTCGATTGAGGCGTACGTGAAAAGTTCTCAGCCACGAATTTGCTCTCCCAGGAGTCCGCGATCGCGAAAGACATCCGATCAATTCACGGTACAACTCCGGCCGCGCCGGCAACGCCGAAACGGATCAACGCGTCAGCACGGCGACGCATTCGACGTGGTGCGTCAACGGGAACGAATCGAAGACGCGCAAGTCCTCGACCGCATATCCATGGCCGCGGTAAAGCCCGATATCGCGGGCGAATGAGGCTGCCTCGCAACCGATGTGAATCACCCGCGGCACCTCGGCGGCGGCCAGCAGGTCGATCACCTCGCGGCCGGCTCCCGATCTCGGCGGGTCCAGCACCGCGACGTTGGGCCGTTGCCGCTGCGCGGTCAGCGCCCGGCGCACGGAGTCGGTGACCACGGAAACCCATCCCAGGTCGGCCAGCGCCTCGCGCGCCGACCGCGACGCCCCGCGCGACGTGTCGACGGTGACGACCTTCCCGGTCTCACCGACGGCCTGCGCCAGCACCGCCGCGAAAATCCCTGCCCCGCCGTACAAATCCCAGGCGGTCATCCCACTGCTCAGCTGGGCCCAGTCGGCCACCAGCTCGCTGTACACCTGCGGAGCGTCGCGGTGCGCCTGCCAGAACGCGGTCACCGGCACCCGCCACACCCGCTGCCCGACCCGCTGCACCGCCTCGTACTGACCCTCGATCACGTGCGTGGTGGTCTTTCGGCCTTCCCGAGGCCCGGACTGCACGACGTGCCGGTCGCCGTCGTCGTCGATCGCCACGTGCACGTGGGCGCCGTGCGGCCAGCGCCAGTCGTTGATGCCGTCGAGCATGCCGGGCGGCAACTGCGCGCAGTCGAGGTCGGTGACCAGTTCCGCGCTGTGATAGCGATGGAATCCCGCTCGGCCCTGCGGCGAGGTGTCCAATCGCACCCGGCTGCGCCAGCCGCGTCACCCCGCGGTCACCGACCGGCTCGGCTGTCGCGTCGTCCTCGGCACGCCATTCATAGCAGCCCAACCGATCCAACTGGTTGGCGACGACCGCGCCCTTGAGCCGCCGCACCGCCGCGGGCTCGGCGAACGCCATATCGCAACAGCCTGCGCCGTCCACACCGGCGATCGGGCAGATCGACTCGACGCGGTCCGGGGACGGCTCGATCACCTCGACGACGTCTGCGTGCCAGTACGATCCACGATCCGAGGCACCGTCTCTGATCCGGACCCGGACCGTCTCACCGGGCAACGCGTAGCGGACGAACACCACACGGCCGTCATGGCGCGCGACACAGCTGCCGCCGTTCGCAGGCGGTCCCACGGTCAGAGTGAGTTCGGACGGCGAGCCCGGCGACCCGTCGATCGTTCCGTCGACGCTCAATCCAGAAAGCCCCTGCGCGCGTCGCCCGGAGCCGACTGTGGCTGCAGCGTCTTGAGGCGCTCCGACGAACTCAATTGCCACGGAACCGATGTCACCATCACGTTCGGCTCGAACAACAGCCGGCCCTTGAGCCGCAGCGCACTCTGGTTGTGCAGCACCTGCTCCCACCAGTGGCCGACTACGTACTCCGGAATGAAGACTGTCACGACGGTGCGCGGCGACTCCTTGCTGACCCGCTTGACGTAGTCGAGCACCGGGCGGGTGATCTCTCGGTACGGCGAGGCGATCACCTTCAGCGGCACGCTGATATCGCTGTCTTCCCACTTGTGCACCAGCGCACGCGTCTCGCCGTCATCGACGCTGACGGTGATCGCCTCGAGCACGTCGGGACGGGTTGCCCTGGCGTAGGCCAGCGCTCGCATCGTCGGCAGATGCAGCTTGGACACCAGCACGATCGCGTGGTTTCGGCTCGGCAGCACCATGCCGTCAGCCTCCGCGGCGGCCTGCTCCTCGAGTTCGCGCGCGACGGTGTTGTAGTGCTTCTGTATCGACTTCATGATGACGAACAGAGCCGCCATCGCAAGGATCGCGATCCAGGCGCCCGCGAGGAACTTCGTCACCACCACGATGATCAAAACCGTTCCTGTGCAGACGAATCCGATGGCGTTGATCACCCGGGAGCGCTTCATCTTCGACGCGCACGGCAGGCTCGGTCTCGGTGCGCAACAGCCGGGTCCAGTGCCGCACCATGCCGATCTGGCTCAGCGTGAACGACACGAACACCCCGACGATGTAGAGCTGGATGAGCGCGGTCACCTCGGCGCGGAACGCCACGACGAACGCGACAGCGGCGAACGCCAGGAACAGAATGCCGTTGGAGAACGCCAGCCGGTCGCCGCGGGTGTGCAGCTGCCGGGGCAGGAAACGGTCCTGGGCCAGAATCGATCCCAGCACGGGAAATCCGTTGAAGGCGGTGTTGGCGGCCAGCACCAGGATCAACGCCGTGACGCCGGCGATCAGATAGAGCCCGATCGGGAAGTCGTGGAAGACCGCGTCGGCGAGCTGGGCGATGAGGGTCTTCTGGTGATAGTCGGGCGGAGCGCCGACCAATTGCTCGTGTGGCCGCTCGGCGATCTGCACGCCGGTTGCCTTGGCCAGCATGATGATGCCCATGAACAACGTGATGGCGATCGCCGCCCAGCAGCGCCAGCGTCGTCGCGGCGTTGCGCGACTTCGGTTTCCGGAACGCCGGCACGCCGTTGCTGATCGCCTCGACCCCGGTCAACGCCGCACTGCCCGACGAGAACGCCCGCGCGACAAGGAATACCAGGGCGAAACCGAGGATTTCGCCGTGCTCGGAGTGCATCTCGAAATCGGCCGACTCGGCCTGCAGCGGTGTGCCGAGAACGTAGATCTGGAAGAACCCCCAGGCCAGCATGATGTACATGCCGACCATGAACGCATAGGTGGGAATGGCGAACGCGGTGCCGGACTCCCGGATGCCACGGAGGTTGATCGACGCCAGGATCAGGATCGCGATGACGGCGAACAACACCTTGTGCTGGTTGATGAACGGCACCGCCGACCCGATGTTCGACATCGCCGAGGACATCGACACCGCGACCGTCAGCACGTAATCCACCAGCAGCGCGCTGGCCACCGTCAGCCCCGCGGTCGGGCCCGAGGTTGGTGGTGACCACCTCGTAGTCGCCGCCGCCCGACGGGTACGCGTGCACGTTCTGCCGATAGCTGGCGATCACGATGAGCATGACCACCGCGACCGCCAGCCCGATCCACGGCGCCATCGAGTAGGCGGTCAGTCCCGCCACCGACAGCACCAGGAAGATCTCCTCCGGCGCGTAGGCCACCGAGGACAGCGCGTCGGAGGCGAACACCGGCAGGGCGATCCGCTTGGGCAGCAGGGTGTGCGACAGCTTGTCGCTGCGGAACGGCTTGCCTAGAACCAACCGCCGCGTGACGGTCGAAAGCTTTGACACGAGTGCCAAGGGTAAGCGCAGCGGAGAATGGTTGTAGCGTTCCGAGTGCGCAGGTTCGACCGGAAGGGACCTTCAGGTGCGAGTAGTGGTGATGGGATGCGGCCGCGTCGGCGCGTCGCTGTCCGACAGTCTGGCCCGCATCGGCCATGACGTTGCGGTCATCGACCGGGACAGCACCGCATTTCACCGTCTATCCCCGGACTTTCCGGGCGAGCGGGTGCTGGGCATGGGTTTCGACCGCGACGTGCTGCTGCGGGCAGGTATCGAGGACGCAGGCGCCTTCGCCGCCGTGTCGTCGGGTGATAACTCCAACATCATCTCGGCGCGCGTGGCCCGTGAGACGTTCAGCGTCGAGCGTGTGGTGGCCCGTATCTACGACGCCAAACGCGCCGCGGTCTACGAACGGCTCGGTATCCCCACGGTGGCCACCGTGCCATGGACAACCGACCGGCTGCTCAACGTGCTGACCCGCGAAACCGAGACCGCCAAGTGGCGCGACCCGACGGGCAACGTCGGCGTGACCGAGCTGGCACTGCACGAGGAATGGGTGGGCCATCGCCTGACCGCCCTGGAAGCCGCGACCGGCGGCCGCGTGGCGTTCCTCATCCGCTTCGGCGAGGGCCTGCTGCCCGAAGCCAAGACCGTCGTCCAGGCCGGTGATCAGGTATTCATGGCCGCAATCGCCGGGCACATCGCCGAAGCTCTGGCCATCGCGGCGCTGCCGCCCAGCGAGGACGTCGACGCGCAATGAGAGTCGCCATCGCCGGGGCCGGCGCGGTCGGCCGATCCATCGCCCGCGAGCTCGTCGACAGCCACGAGGTCACGCTGCTCGAGCGCAACCCCGATCACATCGACGTCGACGCGATCCCCGCGGCCCATTGGCGCCTCGGCGACGCGTGCGAGCTGACCGTGATGGAGTCGGTGAACCTCCACGAGTTCGACGTTGTCATCGCCGCGACCGGCGATGACAAGGTCAACGTGGTGGTCAGCCTGCTGGCCAAGACCGAGTTCGCCGTGCCGCGCGTGGTGGCCCGCGTCAACGACCCACGCAATGAGTGGCTGTTCGACGAGAACTGGGGCGTCGACGTCGCGGTGTCCACGCCGCGCATGCTGGCATCACTCGTGGAGGAAGCCGTCGCGGTCGGCGATCTGGTCCGGCTGATGGAGTTCCGCAAGGGCCAGGCGAACCTGGTCGAGATCACGCTGCCCGACGACACACCGTGGGGCGGTAAGCCCGTCAAACGCCTCGAACTGCCCCGTGACGCCACGTTGGTGACGATTCTGCGTGGTCCGCGGGTGATCGTCCCCGAGGGCGACGAGCCACTCGAGGGCGGCGATGAGCTTCTGTTCGTCGCGGTCACCGAGGTCGAGGAACGACTGCAGGAGTTACTGCTCAATCCCGAGGCGCGCTGACGCCGAAGCCGCCAAGTCGGCGCCATTCGACTCAGCGCGGGGTGTATGCCGGCGGCGGAGTCGCCCTGTCGTGACACGGTGCCGCCGACTTCGGTGAGACGCGCTCGAGATCGCCCTGATCGTTGCGGATGCCCACCGCCGAGATCAGCCCGGCCAGTGCGAAGAGCCCCGCCGTCACCAGCATGCCCTGTCGGAACCCGGCGAAATCGACTGCGCCGCCGATAATCACACCGGTGAATGCGATCGCGATCAGACCCGCGATCCGCGAGAGCGCATTGTTGATCGCCGAACCGATGCCGCTCTGCGCAGGATCGACGGCAGCCAGAATCGCCGCGGTGAGCGGCGACACGGTGATCGTCAGCCCGAGGCCGAATACCACGAGTCCGGGCAGCATCTGCGTCCAGAAGTCGAACGGCTCGGCCGCGCGGGCCATCAGCAGATAGCCAATCGCCGCGACCAGCGGCCCGACCGCCATGAAAAGTCGTGGACCGTGAGCGCCCGCCAGCGTGCCGAACCGGCGGGCCAGCAAGAACGACAGCACCGGGACCGGCAGGGTGGCCAGACCCGCCGCCGTGGCCGACAGGCCGGCGGTCTCCTGAAGGAACAGCCCCAATGACGAGCATGCCGAGTGACACCCCGGCGTAGAGAAACACCGTCGCCAGAGTTCCCGACCGCGAAATTGCGGGCGGCGAAGATATGCAGCGGCATCATCGGCTCGGGGGTTCGCCACTCCCACAACGGGAACGCGATCAGACATGCGATACCGGTCGCGAGACCGGCCACGACCGCCGGATGCGAGAAGCCCAGCCGCTGCCCCTCGATCAAGGCGTACACCGCACCGGTGAGACCGATCGCGTTCAGCGCCGCCCCGACGAAATCGACGCGCGCCGACCGATTCGCGGAGGCGAACTCCCCCGCAGGCAACTTGGTCGGTGAGATAGAGCGTGATCGCCAGCGGCACGATGTTGACACCGAAGATCCACCGCCAGTTCAGCGCGTCGACCAACACTCCGCCGAGCAGTGGGCCGACGACGAAAGCCGTTCCGGTCCAAGCGGTCCAGGTTCCGATCGCGCGGGCCTGGGCGGCCCCGGAGAAGCGGGCGTTGATCATCGCGAGCGAACTGGGCACCAAGAACGCCGCGCCGACGCCCTGCAGGCAGCGCGCGGCGACCAGCACCCAGCCGGTGGGCGCCGACCGCGCACAGCACCGAGGACACCGCGAAAATCGCGAGGCCCGTCCGCAGCACCGTGAGCCGGCCGAACTGGTCGGAGATGGCGCCCGCAACGAGGATCAGCGCGCCGAGGCTGAGCAGATAGCCGTCGACCACCCACTGCTGCAGCGCCAGCCCGCCAGCCCTTGCGCGAAATCACGCCCGATGGCGGGCAATGCGAGGTTGACCACCGATCCGTCGAGGAACGCCACGAACGAGGCCAGCACGGCGACCGCGATGAGCGGTTTGTCGGTGTCGTCGGCGCGACGCGGAAGTTCGTCGGCTCAGTGGGCATCCGGCTGCGTCACGCCCGGATTCTCGCTGTGTGCGTCTCCCGTGAGGGCTTCAGCCTCCTGGGCTTCGGCGCTTCGGCGTCGCTGCGCGTGGATGGCACGTTGTGCCGCCCGAATGGCCAGATAGGTCACCAGCGCCGCCACCGCCGTCAACGGCCAGCCCATCGAGATGCGGGCGACGCCCAGCCAGCCCGTCTGATCGGCGTCGTAGAGGTGGTGCTGCACGACGAAGCGGGATGCGAACACCAGCACCCACACCATCGTCGCGATGTCGAAGGCCAGCACCGCCTTGCGTACCGTGCGCCAGTCGCGGCCATGGTCGTTGACCCAGCCCCAGACGTACCCGACGACAGGACGGCGGATCACCACCGACAAGGTGAACACGGACGCCCACACCAACGACGACCAAATACCAAGCAGGAAGTAGCCCTTGGACTCGCCCATGAAGTACGCGATCCCCGCGCAGATTCCGACGCCGATGAAGCCAGAGATCGCCGGCTGGGTGGACTCCCGACGGACCAGCCGCCACACCAGGATGACGGCGGCCACCCCGAGGGCCGAGGCGATGGCCGTAGTGAGCCCGAAGAATTGCGAGACCGGGACGAACGCCACCACCGGCAGCGATGAATAGATCAGGCCGCTGATGCCGCCCATTTGCTCGAGGACGGCGTGTGCCTTGCTGGAACGCTTCCCCGGTTCGGTGCCGGGGTCACTCACTTTTGGATCTCGTAGTGCGGGTTGTAGATCGCCTTCGAGCCGTTGTCCAGTTTGCCGACCCGGCCGTGCACCTTGAGGGTGCGACCCGATTCGATGCCGGGGATGCGGCGCTGGCCAAGCCAGACCAGCATCACGGTGTCGGTGCCGTCGAACAGTTCGGCCTTGACGCCGCCCGCGCAGCCCTTGCCGTTGCATTCGACGCTGCGCAGGAGTGCCGACCATCGTCACTTCCTGGCCGCGCTGACAGTCGATCGCCTTGGAGGCGCCGGTGTTGGCGGCGTCGTCGGTGAGCTCTTCGACGTCGAGTTGTTCCGGGGCCTCAGTCAGCCGCCGGGTGAGTCGGCGTAGATACCCTTCGGCCGTAGCCATGGCCTCTCCTGAACGTTCTGCAGATCTGTCGTTGATCTATACCCCGACCAACGCCACGGTAGACCTCTTGGTTCCGATCTGCCACGTGGGGTGGGGTCGACGCGCCGATCGGAGTGTCCGCAGGGCACCATCGTGTGATGGCGGTCTCTCTGCGCGGTGTCACGACGGTGCTCCTGCCCGGCACCGGATCTGATGACGACTACGTCTACCGGGCGTTTTCTGCCGCTCTGCACGACGAGGGCGCTGTCGTCGTCACACCGAAACCCCAACCGGAGCGGCTGGTCGACGGCTACCAAGACGCGCTGGACAACGCGGCACGCACGGCGCCGATCGCCGTCGGCGGGGTGTCCATCGGCGCGGCCGTCGCCGCCGCGTGGGCGCTTGCTCATCCAGAGCCGCGCGGTTGCGGTCCTCGCGGCACTGCCCGCATGGACGGGCGCGCCGGATTCGGCGCCCGCGGCGATAGCTGCACGACACTCCGCGAGTGTGCTGCGACGCGACGGGCTGGCCTCGGCGACCGCCCAGATGCGGGCCGGCAGCCCGCAGTGGCTGGCCGACGAGTTGACGCGTTCGTGGGTGGGCCAGTGGCCGTCGCTGCCCGATGCGATGGAGGCCGCGGCGACCTACGTGGCGCCCACGTGCAGCGCGTTGGAGAGGCTGGCGGTCCCGATGGGGATAGCAGCGGCGACCGATGACCCTGTGCACCCCGTCGAGGTCGGCGTCGAGTGGATGACAGCGGCGCCGCGCGCGGCGTTGCGCACGATCACGCTCGACGAGTTGGGCGCCGACCCGGCGGTGCTGGGCGCCGCATGCGTGTCGCGCGCTGTCTGGAGGCCTAGCCGCCGGTGATGGTCCGCAACTGCTGCATTGCAGACCCCTGCTCGCTGCGGCGCGCGGCCGGGGTCGGCGCGGCGGCAGTTGGCTCTTGCCGACTGCCGCCTGCTGAGCGGCGGCCTGTTCAGCAGCGGCCCGCAACTGGTTGGCCATCGGTTCGGGCAGCTCGACCGGCAGCGGGGTGCGGACCGGCAGCGGGGTGTCGCCGCGGCGAACCACAGTCTCGGCCAGCGCGTCTCGCGCCTCTTTGGCCAGCGCGTCGGCGCTCTCCTCGGAGCCGTTCACGACGCAACGGATCATCCAGCGGTAGCCGTCGACGCCGATGAACCGCACCACGCCACCCGCTCCCTGGCCGCTCGGCGCCGCGCCGACGACCTCACGGCCCCACCGGCCGTCCTTGATCGCCACCTCGGTGGCGTCCTTGCGCAGTGAGTCCGCCAGTTCGGTGGCGACCTCGCGCCACAGCCCCGCACTCTTTGGGCGCGGCGTAGGCCGCGACGGTGAACCGTCCGTTGGGCGTGACCACCCACACGGCACTGGGCACGCCCTGCGGCGTGAGCTCCACCTGAACCTGTCCGGCCTCGGGCAGCGGAATCAGTACCGAGCCGAGATCGAGCCGTCCCTCCGTCGCGGCCGACGGGTCATCGAAGTCGTCGATGTCGAACGGTCCGTCCAGCCCATCGTCATCAGTTCCGGGTACCAGCGAGGTTGTCGTTACCTCATCGCCGCTGTCATCGCTCTTTTTCTTACCGAATGCCATTTCACAAACTCGCATGTCCGCCGGAGGAACCGTGGCCGCCTTCGCCACGGGAAGTGTCTGCCAGGCCGGCCTCGTCGAACGAGGTCACCTCGACCAGTTCGGGCAGTTCGACTCGCTGAACCAGAAGCTGTGCGATCCGATCTCCCCGGTGCACGACGATGGGTTCGGCCGGGTCGAGGTTGATCAGCGCCACCTTGATCTCACCGCGATACCCGGCGTCGACCGTGCCGGGGCTGTTCACGATCGAAAGTCCCACGCGGGCAGCCAAACCCGAACGCGGATGAATCAACCCCACCATCCCGTGCGGGATGGCGACGGCGATACCGGTCGGCACGAGCGCGCGCTGACCGGGCGCCAATTCGACGTCGAGCGCGCTGCAGAGATCCACGCCGGCGTCGCCGTGATGGGCACGACTCGGCATGGGCAGATCAGGGTCCAGGCGCACGACCGCGAGAGTGGTGGACACGACGACAGAGATTACTCTTGGCCGCGTGTCCGACACGCGCGCCACGTCACAAACCGTGCGCTACCGCGAACGGCTGACGGTGCCGTGGTGGTGGTGGCCGCCCGGCCTCGGGTTGGCCGCGTTGATCGCACTCGAGGTCAACCAGGGCGTACCCGCGCTTCCCGTGTGGCTGCCCTTCGTCATCCTGTTGCCGGTCGCGGCTGTCGTGCTGCTGTTGTTGGGCAGCACGCAGCTGCGCGTAGTCGGCGGGGCAGGCGATACCGAGCTGTGGGTCGGTGACGCCCACCTGCCCGTCAGCGTCATCTCGCGATCAGCTGAGGTGCCTCGCAGCGCCAAATCCGCCGCCCTTGGCCGTCAGCTCGACCCGGCCGCCTACGTCGTGCACAAAGCATGGGTGGGCCCGATGGTTCTTCTGGTTCTCGACGATCCGGACGATCCGACGCCGTATTGGCTGGTGAGTTGCCGACACCCCGAGCGGGTGCTGGCTGCGCTTCGCGGTTAGCCCGGTCAGGCGGCGCAGTCCGTGCAGATCATCACGCCGTTCTTCTCGCTGGCGAGCCGACTGCGGTGGTGAACCAGGAAGCAGCTCGAGCAGGTGAACTCGTCTGCCTGCTTCGGCACAACGCGAACCGACAATTCTTCGCCGGAGAGATCAGCTCCCGGCAGTTCGAATGATTCGGCGGACTCGGACTCATCGACGTCAACAACCGCCGACTGGGCCTCGTTACGCCGCGCCTTGAGCTCCTCCAGCGAATCCTCCGAGACTTCATCGCTTTCGGTACGCCGCGGGGCGTCGTAATCGGTAGCCATTTTGTGTCCCCTCCATCAGACCTTGCAGCAGTGCTTTGTACCAGCGTCGAACGCATCCACCAAATGATTCGTGCCCGGACTGGAACACGTTGCACTGTGATTTACGTCACACTCCTGTCGATGCCACCGCAAGGTCGCAGCGACGAGGCCTTTAGAGTGCTCTCGTGGTCGCGCAAATCACAGAGGGTACGGCATTCGACAAGCACGGTCGTCCATTCCGCCGTCGCAACTATCTGCCGGGCATTTTGCTGCTCGCGGCCCTGTCGGTCGTGACGTTGACGATCTGGGTCGTCGCGCTGAACCAGCCGGTCGCCGTCGAGGAGATCGCCGCGTGCAATCCTCCGCCGGCACCGGCCGACCCGAACACCCCGCCGACGGCGCTCGGCGAGCAGGTGACACGCAGCCAAATGATCGACGTCACCCCGGCCAAGCTCGCCGACACCAAGATCCGGGTGCTCAATGCGAGCGGACAGGGCGGCCAGGCCGCCGAGGTGGCCGGTGCGCTCCGCGATCTGGGTTTCGCTGAGCCGGGTGCGGCGAACGACGAGGTGTACGCGAGCGCGCGGCTGACGTGCCAGGGCCAGATCCGGTTCGGGCCGTCCGGGCGGGCGGCCGCGGCCGCGGTCTGGCTGGTCGCACCGTGTACCGAGCTGTTTGAGGACGAGCGCGGCGACGACACGGTCGATCTGGCGATCGGCACCGAGTTCTCCGAGCTGAGCCACAGCGACGACATCGACGCCGCTCTTGCCAGCCTGCGCCCAGAGGCGACGCAGGCGGTCGACTCAGCGCTGCTGAGCAAGATTCACTCGACCACCTGCTAGGCAAATATTCCGCTGGCGCCCAACGGTTTCCGTGACCTAGAGAGCCCCAGACCGCTCCAGTACGGCCGCCAGGGCGTCCGCGACTGCGGGTGCCGACGCCACGATGAACCCCGGTGTGCCGTCAGCGGGCGGCAGCCGCAGCACCGCACCGGCCTCGGCGGCGATCAGACGCGCCCGCGGCCCAGTCCCACACATGCACGCCGTCCTCGTAGAAGGCGTCCAGACCGCCCGCAGCCACCATGCAGAGATCGAGTGCGCACGATCCGAGGCGACGGATGTCGCGGACGGCGGGCAGGACCGAAGTGAGTACCTCGGCCTGACGTCTCCGTTGCTCAGCGTTGTATGAAAAGCCGGTGCCTACCAACGACATTGACAGCTCAGTGGCGGCGCTGGCCCGCAGGGGCGTCTTCACTCCCCCACACTGCACATAAGCGCCGTGGCCCACCGCTGCGGAGTACAGCGCGCCGGTCGGCACGTTCGCGACAGCGCCGGCCAGCGATATTCCGTCCCGCTGTACGCCCACCGACACCGCGTACGTCTCGATGCCGTAGACGAAGTTCACGGTCCCGTCGATGGGGTCGAGCACCCACGTGAGCTGTCCGTCGCCGCTGTGTTTCGATCCGCCCTGCTCCTCACCCAGGACGGGTTCCCCTGGGCGCAGGACAGCCAACCGGTCGCGCAGCAGCGCCTCGGTCTCGGTGTCGACGACGGTGACGGGATCGGTCGGAGTGCTCTTGGACCGCACCGACGGCGCGGAGTTCTGCGACGAGTCGCCGAACACTTCGGCGCGGCGCGCTCGGACAAACGCAGCCGCCTCCGTGGCCAGTTGCTCGGCTACCGAACGCAGCAGGACGGGATCGGGGAATGAATCCCGGCCCGCCGGGTTGTCGCTTTCGACCACCCGCCTATCGCAACACAGTCCGCCCGCACGCGGACGGTTGAGGGACTGGCCCCCACGTTGTCAAGGGACCACACGAGAGTTTTCTCGAGCCATTAAGGTGTGTGGCGCGTCGCAGTGCCGTGCCGAAGCCGAGGAGCGCCGATGACAGCCACCGATTCACCCGCTGCTGAGTCGAATGGCGGCGCGGGACAGCGCCGTGGCTTCGGCATCGACGTCGGCGGAAGCGGCGTCAAGGGCGGAATCGTCGACCTCGACACCGGTCTGCTGATCGGAGACCGCTTCAAGCTCGAGACCCCGCAACCGGCGACCCCCGATGCGGTCAGCAAGACGGTGGCTGCCGTGGTCCGCGAGTTCGGTTGGACCGACAAGGTCGGCGTCACCTATCCCGGCGTGGTGACCGACGGCATCGTGCGCACCGCGGCCAACGTCGACAAGGGCTGGATCGGCAGCAACGCCAGCGAGTTCTACAGCAAGGCGCTCGACGGTCAGCCGGTGACTGTGCTCAACGACGCCGACGCGGCCGGACTGGCCGAGGAGCGGTTCGGCGCGGGTAGGGACAACACAGGCGTCATCGTGCTGCTGACCTTCGGCACCGGCATCGGCTCGGCGGTGATTCACAACGGCGTGCTGCTGCCCAACACCGAATTCGGCCACATCCAGGTCGACGGCAAGGAGGCCGAGCACCGCGCGGCATCCTCGGTCAAGGAAAAGAAGGACTGGAGTTACGAGCGCTGGACCGAAGAGGTGACGAAGGTGCTGGTGGCGATCGAGAACGCGATCTGGCCGGACCTGTTCATCGCCGGCGGCGGCATCAGCCGTAAAGCCGAGAAATGGGTCCCGCTGCTGAAGAACCGGACACCCGTGGTGGCCGCGGCGCTGCAGAACACCGCCGGCATCGTCGGCGCCGCGATGGCCGCGGCGATCGACGTCACAGCTACTGGCAAGTAGCCGCGCCAAAACGGTCGAATTTGCCGCTCAGCGCGGCAGTGGCACACACTGTCGTTACAATGGACGACGGCGGCCGTAGCCCGGATAGCGGCGAAATCAAACCGCCGATTATTCGACAGCCGACATTTTTCGATGGCGCATGATCCCGACCTGCGGTGGGGTTCCCAACTGCCCACCGGAACGAAGCACGACGAAAGGGTGACGTGGCAGCGACAAAGGCAAGCCCGGCAACCGATCAGCCGGTGAAGCGCACCGCTACCAAGACCCCGGCCAAGAAGGCCCCGGCGGCCAAGTCCGCCAATGGTTCGGCGCCCGCCAAGCGGGCCACCAAATCGACTGCGGCGAAGGTGGCCAAGGCCACGACCGCCGCCAAGGCGACTACCGCGACCAAGCCGGCCAAGGCGGCCAAGGCGGCGACCAAGGCTGCCCCCACGAAGGCCGCGCCGGCCAAACGAGCCGCGAAGGCCAAGGACGATGCTGCCCCCGCGGCCCGCGGACGGGCCAAGAAGGCCACCTCGCCGGAGGCGGACGCGACCAAGGCCGTCGACGGCGAAGAAGTCGAGACCGACGAAGACGTCGAGGTAGAGCCTGACGGCGACCTCGAAGTAGAAGAGGTCGACCTAGAGGATCTCGAGGTTGACGACGAGCCGGTCGCGGCCGAAGCCGCCGAAGGCGAGGGAGCCGCCGCCAAGCCCGCCCCCAAGGTCAAGGTGGCAGCGCCTGCGACCGACGACGACGACATCGCCGAACCGACCGAGAAGGACAAGGCCTCGGGCGACTTCGTCTGGGACGAAGAGGAGTCCGAGGCGCTGCGGCAGGCTCGCAAGGACGCCGAGCTGACGGCATCCGCCGACTCGGTCCGTGCCTACCTGAAGCAGATCGGCAAGGTAGCGCTGCTCAACGCCGAAGAAGAAGTCGAGCTCGCCAAGCGCATCGAGGCTGGCCTGTACGCCACCCAGCTGACGGTCGAGAAGGCGGCAAAGGGCGAGAAGTTCTCGCCTGCCGAGCGCCGCGACATGTCGTGGATCTGCCGCGACGGTGACCGCGCGAAAAACCATCTGCTGGAGGCGAATCTGCGTCTGGTGGTGTCGCTGGCCAAGCGCTACACCGGCCGCGGTATGGCGTTCCTGGATCTCATCCAGGAGGGCAATCTCGGCCTGATCCGCGCGGTCGAGAAGTTCGACTACACCAAGGGCTACAAGTTCTCCACCTATGCGACGTGGTGGATTCGACAGGCGATCACCCGCGCGATGGCCGACCAGGCCCGCACTATCCGCATCCCGGTGCACATGGTCGAGGTGATCAACAAGCTCGGCCGCATCCAGCGTGAGTTGCTGCAGGACCTGGGCCGCGAGCCCACGCCCGAAGAGCTTGCCAAGGAAATGGACATCACGCCGGAGAAGGTGCTGGAGATCCAGCAGTACGCGCGTGAACCGATCTCGCTGGACCAGACCATCGGCGACGAAGGCGATTCGCAACTCGGCGATTTCATCGAGGACTCCGAGGCTGTCGTCGCGGTAGACGCGGTGAGCTTCACGCTGCTGCAGGATCAGCTGCAATCCGTGCTGGAGACGCTCTCCGAGCGCGAGGCCGGCGTGGTGCGGCTGCGGTTCGGCCTCACCGACGGTCAGCCGCGCACCCTCGACGAGATCGGTCAGGTGTACGGCGTGACGCGTGAGCGCATCCGTCAGATCGAGAGCAAGACGATGTCGAAGTTGCGCCACCCCAGCCGTTCTCAGGTGCTGCGCGACTACCTGGACTGAGCGACACCCCGGTAGCAGCCTGAGCGTTATCTGACAGCGGGCGATACGGTTTCGCCTGACGAAGGTGTGGACCGATTCGCGGGGCACCCTGAATGCCCGCGAACACTCGGTCCGGCTGGGTAGTCTCGGTGCATTAGAAGGTGCAGCGAGTTGACTCTCACACAGCCCACCCGACGCCATCAACGAGTCCCAGCGATGAGGCGGTTGATTACGGGCTGTGTGATGGTCGCGACACTTGGGCTGGTCACCGCTCCGGTGGCCGGTGCGGACACGATCAACGAGATGGTCGAGAACACGGGTGCGCTGGAGATGCAGTTCTGGAGTTATCTCTACGAAAACGGCTTCGGCTACCTCGACGCTCAGAGAGTGTCCAACGACGGCAAGATCGCCTGTGCGAACAGGAAGGCCGGTGTCCCGCCGGATCAGATCGCGCCATTGCTGGCGTCACGTGGCTACACGGAAAAGGAAGCCCGGGGGATTGTCTTGGCCGAGCAGAGCGGCCAAGATTCCGTTCACTCTGTCTGCTAAGGGGCACTGGTTTACACTCAGCGCGCCATCCGTGCTCGCGTCGCAGTCACCGACAGCTGCCAGATCGACGTCGTTCGATACCCAGGTTGGAGCCCAGTTACTGCATCTGGTCGAGCATTGTCGAGAACGCAGCCTTCAGACGTAACGCCTTCTTGATCTCATCACCCGTAACGTACGGGTACTCGCCGTACTCCAGAAAGCTGGGGACGTGATGCTCGCGCACAAACTTCACGAACGAGTCCGGATTCTCCTTCCAATCTTCCGGGAAGCCCTCAAGATTGGTGAACACCGTATTGATTCCGCTCTGGCCGAACAGCCGCACAGCGTCTTCGGTGTACTTGTCGAAGTCGGTGTCGAAGATGCCCTGGTACTGAAAGATCAACCCGTCGCCGACGTCGAAGAGCAACCAGCGCAAGTAGTGCAATTTCAGTGCAGCGAGAAAGTCCGGCGTTTCGGTGATCGCAGCTTCGATGGTCTTGCCGTGGTCGCGGATCGCATCCTCACGGCCCTCCTTCACCTTCGCGATGATCGAGAAGCCGTAGCAAGCAGGGGTGCGCGGAAAAACCGGGCCGTACCGCCCGCGCTCAAGCTCGAAATACCCCTCTCTTGGGATCGCCATGGCGGCGGGCTTGGTCCAGTCGTGATCCGTAGCGGACATGTTGGCTCCCCTGCTCGAAGCTGCTGATGGGCCGCACAGTACGCCTAACTAATGGTGGTTTCGGGCCGATGATGAACATGACGTGAAGGCAACTGGCCGTCGTCGACGCTCACCGGCTGGCCGCGGCACTCCGCTGCCGGAACACTTCGACCGCGTCAGCAACGCGCACGACGAAAAGCATCGCACCGCTTCACTTAACGTGCACTGCTCGGTGCGATGCTTCGCCCCTGGAAATCACGTGCCTTTTGCCCACGCCCACGCGGTAAGACGCCAGTCTGCGCCGACTTTACGAAGGGTAACCGTATACAACGAGCCAGTTTGGGTGATCTGACTGACCGCGCAAGTCGAACGTCATCGTCGCGGGCGCGACGACATACGCGTTGTCGCCGTTGACATCGACATGCCGTGGCTTGTCGAGAGTGATGCGATAGCCCGACGCGCCCGAGATGCTCACCCTCGGCGAGGACGTCTCTCCACCAGTCTTCGGCAGCTGTCGGCCCCTGCCAGACATGCGGCGCCATCCCGTCGAGAATCTGCATCGGGTCAGCGCACGTCGCTGCCATCGCTGCCGAGTCGCCGTTGTTGAACGCCCCGACGTATTGCAGCACTGCACGCATTGGATCGTCTGTGCTCCGGCATGACGCTGGTTCTCCTGTCGGTGGCTACGTCATACGTTAGGCGCCCTGGGGCGGCACACATCGGGCGGCGTCGAGCGTCAGCAGTCACGCGAGTACATCGCACGCAAACGTCGGGGCTGATCGACTTTGGCAGGCGTTCGCTCACTCAAGAATATTTCTCGGCATGCGCTGGGCTCTGAGCATGTTATTGCTAGTCAGGCATAGCGTTCAGCCGTTCTCAGGTGCTGCGCGACTACCTGGACTAGTCGCGCTGCCGCCGGGACCGACTGCGCCTGATCAGGGTTTGGCGAAGCCGTCCGCGCTCATCGTCTTCTGGCCGGCTTCGCCCGTGACGGCCTCAATGAACTTGCGGGCCAGTTCCTGGTGTTCGGACGACTCGAGCGCCGCGATCGGATAGGTGTTCACCGCATCGGCGGACTCGGGAAACGGCACCGCGGTTACCTTGTCCCCCGCGCCCGTCGCATCGGTGACGTACACCAGTCCTGCGTCGGCCTGTCCCGTCGTCACCTTATTGAGCACATCGCTGACCGACGACTCCTCACTCACGGGTCTGATATCCACCCCCGTGGCTTCCTCAACTTTCTGCGTCGCCGATCCGCACGGCACCTGTGGTGCACACACCACCACGGTGAGGCGGGGTTTGGTCAGATCCTGAAATGACTTGACCTGCTTCGGATTTCCCGGCGCGACGGCGATCGTCAGTGTGTTGGATGCGAAGTTCACCGGATCGCCGTCCAGCAGTCCCGCCTGCGCCGCCTTGTCCATGTTCTTGGTGTCGGCCGACGCGAAGACGTCAGCCTGTGCGCCCTGAGTCAGCTGAGTGACCAGATCCGAAGAGCCCGCGAAGGAGAACTCCACCGCGGCTCCGGGGTTGTCGGTCTTGAACTGCTCACCGATCTGCGTGAACGTCGACTTCAGTGACGCGGCCGCGAACACCGTGATCGTCTGGCCATCCGCCGCATTGTCGCTGGCGCCGCATGCCGACAGAAACATCGTCAGTGCCGCCACAGACTCAAAGAGCTTGGACTGCTTCATGATTGCCCTCTGGGGGTTTCCACGATCACGGTGGTCGCCTTGACGACGGCCACCGCGATGCTTCCCGGCTCCAGTTGCAGTTCGCGGACCGCGTCTGTGCTCATGAGTGAGACGACGGTGAACGGGCCGCACTGCATCTCGACCTGAGCCATCACCGTATCGGTGATGACCTTCGTCACGAGTCCGGCGAATCGGTTGCGCGCCGAACTGGACACACTCAGCGGGTCCTTCGGTGCCCCGCTGGCGTTGGCTCTGGCGAACGCGGCCAGCGCGGCCCCGTCGATCGCTTTGCGGCCCGAGGCGTCGAGGTGAGCGGTCAAGGTACCGTCGTCGATCCAGCGGCGCACGGTGTCGTCGCTGACTCCGAGGAGTTCGGCGGCCTCACGAATGCGGATTTCCGGCACAGCGGAAGCGTACCGACCCATGCTCGGCTCAACAACCGTATCCACGGTCACTACAGCCCGATTTGCCCGTGTCTGCGGATAATAATGAAGTGCCACTAGAGACCGGTAGGGTGGCGCTCCGTGCCCGAGAAGCCCGCGAAAGTCCCGCCCGCCCGCGTCGTCCGTCTTATCGAATCCGCACGCACTGCATTGCAGAAGGTCAACCGGGCGATGGTGCCCGGGAACGTCGCACTACTCGAGACTGTGCAGGGCGCCTGGGTGACCCAAGCTCTCTATGTCGCCGCCAAGCTCGGCATCGCCGACGAGCTCGCCCACGGCCCCAAGACCGCCGACGAGGTCGCCGCCAAAGTGGGCGCGCACCCCGACTCGGTATTCCGGTTGATGCGTATGCTGGCCGGCCGAGACGTATTTAGCCAACGCCGGGACGGCCGGTTCGAGCTGGCCGCTATGGGTCAAGCGTTGCGCGCCGATGCCCCCGGTTCCCTGCGGCCGATGGTCCTGTTCATCGGATCTTCTGAGCATTGGGCGGAATGGGGTGAGCTGCTGTACTCGGTGCAAACAGGTCGACCGTCACCCGAAAAGCTCTACGGCAAATCTTATTTCGAACATCTCGATGAGGCGCCCGAGCAGGCCGCGATCTTCAACGACGCCATGTCGACGATGGCGGCCATGGCCAACGAATTGGTCATCCCGGCGTATGACTTCTCGGGCTTCAGGCTCATCGCCGACATCGGCGGTGGCCACGGGCGGCTGCTCAGCGCCATTCTGCGCTCGGCTCCGACCGCCCGCGGCATCCTGTTCGACCTTCCATCAGTCGTCGCGGACGCAGGGCCGGTCCTCGACGCTGCCGGAGTCGCGGATCGTTGCGCCATCGAGGGCGGCTCGTTCATGGATTCGGTGCCCGACGCGGCCGATGCCTACGTGATGAAGTCGATCATCCACGACTGGGACGACGAAATCTCCGAGAAGATCTTGCGCAACATCCGCACCGCGATCGCGCCGAACGGCCGACTGCTGTTGCTCGAACTCGTATTGCCGGAGCGGGCGACCGCCAACTGGGGCGCCGTGCTCGACATGGAGATGCTCGTCTCGCCCGGCGGCCGGGAGCGCACGCGCGCAGAGTTCGCCAATCTTTTGGCGCGATGCGGGTTCCGGCTCACGCGGGTCGTCGACACGGCGACGCCGATGACGTCGATCGTGGAAGCTGCGCCCGCTTAGCGCTTCTTTTCGCGGATTTTGTACGTCGAGGGCCACGACTCCCGGGTCTCGTCGCCGACAAGCGGTACACCCTTGCTGCCGATCCTGATGTCGAATGCTTCTTTGCCCGCGCCGACCTCGCGGTTGGCGTGTTCGGTGGCGAGGTAGATCAGCTGGTCGATCTCCGCCTCGGCGAAGGCGACGAACGTGGTGTTGCGCACGATCTCCTCCTCCGGTGGGGCCATCCGCTCGGGAAGCAGACGCGATGCCAGCGCCGCGAGCCCCAACAGCGAGAACGGGACAACCCAGTAGCATACGAACGACAGCGGCGTCTTGGTGTCCAGGATGGTCGCGTCGCCGTACACGATGGGCGGGATTACCGACGACACCGTCATCCCCGCGAACGCGGCCACCCAGATCCATGTCAACACCGCGGTGATGCGCTTGAAGACGTCGGTTTCGATGATTTCCTTGGGCTGGCCGACCTCGGCAAACTCACGCACGAACGGCCTGCCGACCAGCACGCTGCCGAGCGCCACGAGGAAGATGCCCGCATTGCTCAGCGGCTGCATCCACTGCTGCATGAACTGATCAGTCAACGTGAAGGTCAGCACGGTCAGTATCAAAAACGTTGCGATGGCGCCGATTTCAAGTGTACGGCCCGGCGTTCCCTTGACGCGTCCGATCACGAACGACAGCACCGCGATCGCGAACGCGACCAGCACCGCGGAGTGAAAGGGGACGTTGCCGACGAGAACCCAATAGACGATCCATGGCGCGAAGCCCAGAAGAATGCCCACGGTGGGTCAGTTTAGGTTGTCAGTCAATGGCCCGACTGTAAACCCGTTGCACCGACCACGGCGCCGACTACTTTGTGACTGATGAAGCGCCGCAACGTGTCATCCGGCTCAGAGTACGAGGCCATGGTCGGATACTCGCGTGCGGTGCGAACGGGACCGTACGTCGTGGTCGCGGGTACGACGGGCACCGGTGCCGACGTCATCACGCAGACGCGGGACGCGTTGCAGCGTATAGAGATAGCACTTCGGGAAGCCGGCGCGTCCATGGCCGACGTGGTGCGTACCCGAATGTATGTGACGGATATTTCGCAGTGGCGCGATGTCGGCGCAGTCCATGCCGAGGTGTTCGGCAGCGTCATGCCGGTGGCGACCTTGGTCGAAGTGTCCGCCCTGATCGCGCCGGAACACGTGGTGGAGATCGAGGTCGACGCGTACGTCGACGGGGCCGGATAGGCCGGTTGTTCGCCGCGCGCGCTTACTGCGAGAGCGGTGCGAAGCGTCCGTCGGCGTCTGGCTGGTACGGCGTGACGGTAATCACAGCGTCCGTAGGGAGTGGTCCGTACAAATGTGGGAACACCATCGCATCGGGATCGGTCGGAACGCCGGGTTCCCAACGGACTGGGGAGGACAACCGTGCGGGGTCGACGCGGAGCAGCACGAGGTCCGTGCGGCCGGCGTAGAGCCGGTTCGCCGGCAGGTGCACCTGCTCAGGCGTGGACAGATGCACGAAACCGCTCGAAGCCAGCGAGTCGGGCCGAAGCTCACCATTCGCCTGCGCCGCCTCCCACTCTTCGGCACCGCAAATGTGGACCAGCACAGCCGGCAAGGGTTGCATACCGCCAGCCTGCCGCGTGGGCAACTTGGAGTAACGGTGAGACACGACACACCGGTAAACCAACGGGGAACAAGGCCAGAACCGAAAGCGTCTGAGACAGTAGACATACGTGAGTAACCGATGGAGGTGCCATGACCGCAACGCTCTTTAGCCCGGAATTGACCAAGGCTGACCGCTGCGATCGCTGCGGGGCCGCGGCTCGCGTACGGGCAAAGCTGCCGTCGGGCGGCGAACTGTTGTTCTGCCAACATCACGCCAACGAGCACGAAGCCAAGCTGGTGGAGCTCGCAGCGGTTCTCGAAACGAGCTCGCTGGAGGCATAGCCGCCGACACGACGGCCCGCCCCGTTAGGCGAGACGGGCCGTCGTCAGGAATGCTGGGCTGGACATGACCGACCAGTCCCAACCGTTACCACTGCCCCCTTCGCGCCATCACATTCGGCATATCGTCCGGCGCACCCTCTCAAAGAGCTGGGATGACTCGATCTTTTCCGAGTCGGCGCAGGCGGCGTTCTGGTGCGCGCTGTCGCTGCCTCCGCTGCTGTTGGGGATGCTCGGCAGTCTGGCGTACGTCGCGCCGCTGTTCGGCCCGGAGACCTTGCCGGCCATCCAGGATCAGCTGATCAGCACCGCGGAACGCTTCTTCTCCTCCAGCGTCGTGGACGAGATCATCGAGCCCACGGTGCTCGACATCGTCAAGGGCGCCAGGGGCGAAGTGGTGTCGATCGGCTTCGTGATCTCGCTGTGGGCTGGCTCGTCGGCCATCTCGTCGTTCGTCGACTCCGTCGTCGAGGCCCACGACCAGACACCACTGCGCCATCCCGTTGCGGCAACGGTTCTTCGCGCTGGGCCTGTACGTGGTGATGCTGCTGTCGGCGATTGCGGCAGCGCCGTTCGTCGCACTCGGACCCCGCAAAATCGCCGAACAGCTGCCCGAAAGCTGGGACAACGCACTGGCCTTCGGCTACTACCCCTTGCTGTTCGTCACGTTTGTGGTCGGGGTGAACATCCTCTATCGGGTGTCTTTACCCGAACCGCTACCGTCGCATCGGCTTGTCCTGGGCTCGGTCCTGGCGACGGTCGTCTTCCTGGGGGCGACATTGGGCCTGCGGGTCTACCTGACGTGGATCACCAGCACCGGATACACCTATGGCGCATTGGCGACACCGATCGCGTTCCTGCTGTTCGCATTCTTCCTCGGCTTCGCGATCATGCTGGGCGCCGAACTCAACGCCGCCATCCAGGAGGAGTGGCCCGCGTCGACCACCCATGCCAATCGGGTCCGGACGTGGCTCAGGCGCAAGGCCGGCTCACTCAACGGTGACGGTGAGCTGCCCGAAGAAAAAGCCGACAGCACCCGGCCCCGCAGGCGCCGGACGCAAGGACGGGATTGCCGGCTCCGCCGGCGGGGGCAGGATTGCCGGCTCCACCGGCGGGGACCGACGCCGCTACGTCTTGAGCTTCTCGTAGATCTTCTTGCAGTCGGGGCAGACGGGCGATCCGGGTTTGGCGGCCTTCGTGACCGGGAACACCTCGCCGCACAGCGCCACGACGTGCGTACCCATCACCGCGCTCTCGGCGATCTTGTCCTTCTTGACGTAGTGAAAGAACTTCGGAGTGTCGCTGTCAGTCCCGTCGTCGACGCGTTCGTCGGTGTCGGTGCGTTCGATCGTCTGGGTTCGCATGACACCCATTTTGCCTGCCGCGAATCCGGTCCGTACAGCAGACGATGAGTGTGGAACAGTGGAGGTATGAAACACGGCCCAGAGCTGAGTTTCGATGATGACGGTCGGCCGATCCTGATCACCCGTGCCGCGCCCTCGTACGAAGTCCAGCACCGCCAGCGGGTACGCAAGTACCTGACGCTGATGTTCTGGCGCATACCCGCGCTCATCCTGGCCGCGGTGGCGTACGGAATCTGGGAGAACGGACTCATCTCGCTGGCGATCCTGGTGGCGTCCATCCCGTTGCCGTGGATTGCGGTGCTGATCGCCAATGACCGTCCGCCGCGCCGTGCCGAGGAACCGCGTCGCTACGAGTCCGCACGGCGAATTCCACTGTTTCCGACGGCCGAACGACCCGCGCTGGAATATCGCGCACACTCGGTGCGGCAATCTGGCGAAAGCGAGCCGCCCCGCGATGTCGCGGACTGAGGATTTTCTTTCGTTATTCTCAGCACATTCTCAGGTCGACTGCTAATAACCGCAGATCAGAAGGTGTGAACCGGCCGATGCGTGGGAACTCCTAGGGGCAGAAGAGCGTTATAGCTCTTGACAGTTCGACCCGATCAGGAGGCCGTCATGGCAAATGCCACCCTTAGCCGCATCGAGGGCGATCTGGACGCCCAGAGTCCAGCCGCCGACCTCGTACGCGTTTATTTGAACGGCATTGGCAAAACGGCCTTGCTCAATGCTGCCGATGAGGTTGAGCTCGCAAAGCGCATTGAGGCAGGGCTTTACGCGCAGCATCTGCTCGCCACTCGGAAGCGCTTGGGCGAGAACCGCAAACGTGATCTTGGTGCCGTTGTCCGCGACGGCGAAGCCGCTCGCCGCCACCTGCTCGAAGCCAACCTTCGCCTCGTGGTGTCGTTGGCCAAGCGCTACACCGGTCGTGGCATGCCGCTGCTTGACCTGATTCAGGAAGGCAACCTCGGCCTGATCCGCGCGATGGAGAAGTTCGACTACGCCAAGGGATTCAAGTTCTCGACCTACGCGACGTGGTGGATCCGTCAGGCGATCACCCGCGGCATGGCCGACCAGAGCCGCACGATCCGGCTCCCGGTCCACCTCGTCGAGCAGGTCAACAAGCTCGCGCGGATCAAGCGCGAGATGCACCAGAACCTGGGCCGCGAGGCCACCGATGAGGAGCTCGCCGCCGAATCGGGCATCCCTGTGGAGAAGATCACCGATCTGCTCGAGCACAGCCGCGATCCGGTGAGCCTGGACATGCCCGTCGGAAGCGACGAGGAAGCACCGCTGGGCGACTTCATCGAGGATGCCGAGGCGATGTCGGCCGAGAACGCGGTGATCTCCGAATTGCTGCACACCGATATCCGCCACGTGCTGGCCACGCTCGACGAGCGCGAGCAGCAGGTGATCCGGTTGCGCTTCGGCCTGGACGACGGCCAGCCGCGCACCCTGGACCAGATCGGCAAGCTGTTCGGTCTCTCCCGCGAGCGCGTGCGGCAGATCGAGCGCGAGGTGATGGCGAAGCTTCGCAACGGCGAACGCGCCGATCGGCTGCGGTCCTACGCCAGCTAAGAGCGTTTTCCCTGAATGCCCGCCGGTTCGCCGGCGGGCATTCTTACGTGCACGTGTCGGCGTGCGTAGCGCCGCAGTTCAGGCCGCTCGGCCGGTAGACTCACCCTTGACGGAGGGTTGTGAAATGAACGATCTGGTCGATACCACCGAGATGTACCTGCGGACCATCTACGACCTCGAGGAAGAGGGCGTAGTGCCGCTGCGTGCGCGTATCGCCGAGCGCCTGGACCAGAGTGGTCCCACCGTCAGCCAGACCGTCTCCCGGATGGAACGCGACGGCCTGCTGCACGTCGCAGGCGACCGGCACCTCCAGCTCACCGACAAGGGTCGCGGCCTGGCCGTCGCCGTGATGCGCAAGCACCGGCTCGCCGAGCGGCTCCTGGTCGACGTGATCGGGCTGCCGTGGGAGGAAGTACACGCCGAGGCCTGTCGCTGGGAACACGTGATGAGCGAGGACGTCGAGCGCCGCCTGGTTCGGGTCCTCGACAATCCCACCACCTCCCCCTTCGGCAATCCGATTCCAGGCCTAGCCGAGCTCGGTCTGGCCTCCAGCGGGTCGGGCGCCGACCAGATCAACCTGGTGCGGCTCACCGAGTTGCCCGCCGGAATGCCCGTCGCCGTCGTGGTGCGCCAGCTGACCGAACACGTCCAGGGCGACGTCGAGCTCATCGGGCGACTCAAGGACGCCGGCGTGGTGCCCAATGCCCGCGTGACCGTCGAAGCCAACGACCACGGCGGCGTCATGATCGTGATCCCCGGCCACGAGCAGGTCGAGTTGCCCCACCACATGGCGCACGCCGTGAAGGTCGAGAAGGTCTAACTCCGCGTCCGCAGGCTAGGGTGGGGCCCCAGCCGAAGGCTAGGTGAGGACTTCCGGCACGGCGCCCGAATGCGCGCCTGGGCGGCAGCTGCACCCCCAGTCGGTTGGCCAACCGGTATCCGGTCGTGGCCAAATCCCGGATCTGCTCTGGCCGCATCCCTGACTGCAGTGCCGTGTCGAGCATGCCCGCCATGCGATGGGTGTCGTCGCACCGTAGCGCCGCGTCCAACGACACGCCTGCCAGCGGCCCATCACCGCGCGCATACGCCGAAAATGCCAGCAGCACAAGCGCTTCCACGCGCCAGGGCTCCGGAAGCGTTCGTGCCAGCTCAGCCCACAACGACTCAGCCGCTCCCGCGTCCTCCCCCACCGCCAGCGCGTAGAGCGTGTCGCGCACCAGCGGGTCGGTCAACGCGCACGCCAGCCGCGCGGCTGTGTCATCGGACAACGGCTGCCCGTCGGCGACATGAGCGGCCGCGGCGATCGCCGTCTCGACGTCGCCTCGCACGTCGGCATCCGGCCGGTCGATGTCGCAGCTGCCGATCGCCTCTGCCATAGCCGCGCTGCGGGCCGGATCGGCGACGGCAATGACGTCCTGCAGCTCCGTGCGCCGCGCATAGAGCCTGCGCCCGTCCAAGACAGCCGCCACGGCCAACGGCGACGCGGACGGGTCCTCGACGGTGCCCGCGTGGCCGCAGCCGTCCGCGCAGTGCCACCGTCCCCCGGCAGCGACCCGGTCAACGACATGCGCGGCCAGCAATTCGATGCCGCGCTCGGCCAGCGCCGAAGACAGGGAGGCGGCCAGCCGACGGTAGTCGTCGTTGCACATCCGGCAGCTTGCGCCGCTCTCGTCGACCACGACTGCGATTGCCGCGTCGGGTTCTGCGGTGGCGGCCACTTCTGCGATGTGCTCGACCGAGTCGGACAGCTCATCGGAAAGATCAACGCGCATAACGCATCCCATCTCCCCGCGATCGACCGTCACCAAGACGAGCGACTTCTCGGGCACGAAGCCCAGGACTGCGGGCAGGGCGGCGATCAGTACGCCGGGTCGGTTCAGGCTGAAGTCGGGTGATTGCGATGTCATGCCCCCACCGTTGTGGGCAGGACCCACTTCCCCGCTCGCCACAACGCCGCGCGACGCATTCGTGGGGATGAATATGCGGTTGGGGATAAATGGACGAACTAGCCGTCGCGGCGCAGCTTCACCACGGCGTCCCTGAACATCGCGTCCAGTGACGACGTGTCCGCCTCGTCCACCGCCGGATCCTGCAGCCAGGTGGCGCTGACCCGCGTGTCGCCGACCTGGGCGGCGAATGTGAGTGTTGTGCGCTCGGATTCCGGTGACGTCACCGTCTGTTCGACGGCATAGGTGTCGTCTGCGTCGACCGGCGGAGCCGGCAGCACCGTCACGTTCACCGTTGCCGCGTCCTCACCCTGGCCCACGTCGAACGTGGGGCACCCGCGCAGTTGATCCAGCCGATCGGCCAACGGCGGGGCCGGCCGGGTCACGACGACGATCAGCCTGCTCGCGGTCGCGCTGTCGACGCCCTCCACGCCCACCGCTCTCGCTATGCCACAGCACCGGCGGCGCGCACTCGACAGGCGTCACCACAGCGCCCGTCGGAACTCCGTCGATGTCCTGCAGCGCGCGGTCAACCGCGCTGTCGTCGAGCACCGCGGCGCGATACTGAGGTGGGAACCTGCTTGGGTTCGATGAGCAATTGCGCAATCGGGACCGGGGGCTTTTCGCCGCCGGCCTCGGCCGCGTGCGCTCCGTCCCGACGATCACGCGACTGCATGCGGCCAGCAGCACCGCTGCCATCAGCAGCGCGCATCCGCGCAGGCACCGCGACAGCATGTCGACCATCGGCGCCATCGTCTCATCGGTCGGCCGGGCCGCCGGTCAGGCGCGCGTACGAGACCCGAGATGCCGAACGGGCGATTAATTTCCGTGTTGTTGCTGCCCGTCGGCGTGCAAGATCCGCGCAACCGGCGTAGACCTTTTGCCATGGGTTCCATGGTCGAGTACGACCTCGTCGTCATAGGTTCGGGTCCGGGCGGCCAGAAAGCCGCGATCGCGGCGGCCAAACTCGGCAAGACGGTGGCGGTCATCGAACGCGGCCGGATGCTGGGCGGGGTCTGCGTGAACACCGGGACCATTCCCGTCGAAGACGCTGCGCGAGGCCGTCGTCTACCTCACCGGCATGAGCCAGCGGGAGCTCTACGGGGCGAGCTATCGCGTCAAGGAGAAGATCACCACCGCCGACCTGCTCGCCCGCACCTCCCACGTGATCGGCAAGGAGCAGGACGTCGTGCGGTCGCAGCTCATGCGCAACCGTATCGACCTGATCCAGGGCCACGGCCGGTTTCTCGACGCGCACTACCGTGCTGGTCGAGGATCCCACCCGCGGCGAACGCACCACAGTCAGCGGTGAGTACATCGTGATCGCCACCGGCACCAAGCCTGCGCGCCCGGCCGGCGTCGAGTTCGACGAAGACCGCGTCCTGGACTCCGACGGCATCCTCGACCTGAAGTCGCTGCCGACCACGATGGTGGTGGTGGGCGCCGGTGTGATCGGCATCGAATACGCGTCCATGTTCGCCGCATTGGGCACCAAGGTGACCGTGGTCGAAAAGCGCAACGACATGCTCGACTTCTGCGACCCCGAGATCATCGAGGCGCTGAAGTTCCACCTGCGCGACCTTGCGGTGACGTTCAGGTTCGGCGAGGAGGTCACCGCCGTCGACGTGGGCGCCGCGGGCACGGTCACCACGCTCGCCAGCGGTAAGCAGATCCCGGCCGAGACGGTTATGTACTCCGCGGGCAGGCAGGGCCAGACCGAACACCTCGACCTGCCCAACGCCGGCCTCGAAACCGACCCCCGTGGGCGGATCACCGTAGACAGCAATTTCGCAACGAAGGTCGACCACATCTACGCCGTCGGAGATGTCATCGGCTTTCCCGCGCTGGCCGCTACGTCGATGGACCAGGGCAGGCTGGCCGCCTACCACGCATTCGGCGAACCGGCCAAGGGCATGACCGATCTTCAGCCGATCGGCATCTACTCCATCCCAGAGGTGTCCTATGTGGGCGCCACAGAGGTCGAGCTGACCAAGAAGTGTCTGCCCTACGAGGTCGGAGTGTCGCGCTACCGCGAACTGGCGCGCGGCCAGATCGCGGGCGATTCCTACGGCATGCTGAAACTGCTCGTCTCGACGGACGATCTGAAGCTGCTCGGTGTGCACATCTTCGGGACGAGCGCGACCGAGATGGTCCATATCGGCCAGGCTGTGATGGGTTGCGGCGGCACGATCGAGTACCTCGTCGATGCGGTGTTCAACTACCCCACGTTCTCCGAGGCCTACAAGGTCGCCGCGCTGGACGTGATGAACAAGCTGCGCGCGCTGAATCAGTTCCGCGCACTAGTCCCCGTCGCTTCGAGCCGACCGGTCGATGGCCGGGGTCAGACGTTTGCGGGAACGCAACATGGGCCACACTGGTTATCACGATGGGAAGGCGATCACCGCCTTCGCACCGTCGAGGAGGCGTGAAGATGACGGACGAAGCAGATCAACCGGAGCAGCATTACCAGCCGGATCAGACCGGCATGTACGAGCTGGAGTTTCCCGCACCGCAGCTGACCTCAGCCGGACGGCCGGGGACCGGTGATGCTCCATGCGCTCGAGGGCTTCTCCGACGCCGGGCACGCCATCAAGTTGGCCGCCGAGCACCTCAAGAACACGCTCGACACCGAGTTGGTGGCCTCCTTCGCCATCGATGAACTGCTGGATTACCGGTCGCGGCGTCCGCTGATGACCTTCAAAACCGACCATTTCACCCACTACGAGGAACCCGAGCTCAGTCTCTACGCGATGCACGACAGCGTGGGCACGCCGTTTTTGCTGCTTGCGGGCATGGAACCGGATCTGCGCTGGGAGCGATTCCTGACCGCCGTACGACTGCTGGCCGAACGGCTGGGCGTGCGCCGGGTGATCGGTCTGGGAGCCATCCCGATGGCCGTCCCACACACCCGCCCCATCACGATGACAGCGCACGCCAACAACAAAGAACTGATCGCCGAACATCAGCCGTGGGTGGGCGAGTTGCAGGTGCCCGGCAGCGTGTCAAACCTGTTGGAGTTCCGGATGTCCCAGCACGGGTACGAAGTCGTCGGGTTCACCGTTCACGTGCCGCACTATCTGGCCCAGACCGACTACCCCGCCGCCGCGGAGGTGCTTCTCGCCGAGGTCGCCAGGTGCGGGTCACTGCAGATTCCGCTGGAGGCACTGGACGCGGCGGGCGCCGAAATACAGGCGAAGATCAACGAGCAGGTCGAGGGCAGCACTGAAGTGGCACAGGTGGTGACCGCGCTGGAGCATCAGTACGACGCCTTCGCCGCCGCTCAGGAGAACCGTTCCCTGCTCGCCCACGATGAGGACCTGCCCAGCGGCGACGAGCTCGGTGCGGAGTTCGAACGGTTCCTCCGTCAGCAGGACAGGGGCAAGGACGACGACGCCAAATAGCGTCAGGACCGAAAGGGCAGCTAAGTTGTCGCAATGGCTGCGCGATCGCCCAACCTGCGACCCGTGCGGGAGCTCACACCCGAGCTGCAGTTCCGCACGATTCACGGATATCGGCGCGCATTTCGGGTGGCGGGCTCTGGACCTGCGATCCTGCTGATTCACGGCATCGGCGACAACTCCACCACCTGGAGCACGGTCCAATCCAAGTTGGCGCAGCGGTTCACCGTCATCGCCCCAGATCTGCTGGGGCACGGCAAGTCCGATAAGCCCCGCGCCGACTACTCGGTGGCCGCGTACGCCAACGGCATGAGAGACCTGCTGAGCGTGCTCGACATCGATAAGGTCACCGTCGTCGGCCACTCACTGGGTGGCGGCGTGGCGATGCAGTTCGCCTATCAATTCCCCCAACTGGTCGAACGGCTGATCCTCGTGGGCGCCGGCGGCGTGACCAAGGACGTCAACATCGCATTGCGGATCGCCTCACTTCCCATGGGCAGCGAGGCGCTGGCCTTCCTCCGACTGCCTCTCGTGTTGCCCACGTTGCAGGTCGCCGGCCGCGTGGCGGGCACCGTGTTCGGATCCACCCCGCTGGGGCGCGACTTGCCCGATGTGCTGCGGATCCTCGCCGACCTACCTGAGCCCACCGCATCGTCCGCGTTCGCGCGCACGCTGCGGGCTGTCGTCGACTGGCGAGGCCAGGTCGTCACGATGCTCGACCGATGTTATTTGACACAATCCGTTCCAGTGCAATTGATTTGGGGAAGCGGAGACTCGGTAATTCCGGTAAGTCACGCCCGCATGGCGCATGCGGCGATGCCCGGCTCACATTTGGAGATCTTCGAAGGTTCCGGACACTTCCCGTTTCACGACGACCCCGACCGCTTCGTCGAGATTCTCGAACAGTTCATCAGTTCCACCGATCCCGCCGTCTACGACCAGGACTATCTCCGCGGACTGCTGCGCGCGGGCATCGAAGAGGGCGCGATCTCCGGCTCGGTCGACACGCGGGTACGCCGTTCTCGACGCGATGGGCCACGACGAGCGCAGCGCCACCTGAGCGCTTCCGGCACGAACCTCGGTAAGAAGTAGCATCGGGCCATGGCCATCGACGTGACAGTTCTGCGGGTGTTCACCGACCCTGACGGCAACTACGGAAATCCGCTAGGCGTTGTCGACAACAGCACTGTTGAACCCGCCGATCGCCAGCGGATCGCCACCCAATTGGGTTACAGCGAAACAATATTCATCGATTTGCCGGCAAGACGGATCCAACACCGCGCATGCACGCATCTTCACCCCGGCAGTCGAGTTGCCCTTCGCGGGACATCCCACTGTGGGCGCTTCGTGGTGGCTGCGCGATCAAGGTTCTGCGATCAACACGTTGCAGGTGCCCGCGGGCATCGTGCAGGTCACCTATGACGGCGAACTGACGGCGGTGAGCGCACGCTCGGAATGGGCCCCGGACTTCGCGATCTACGACCTTGCGTCCGTCGACGAACTGATGGCGGCAGATCCCTCCGACTACTCCGATGACGTCGAGCACTATCTGTGGACTTGGCTTGACCAATCGGCCGGAACGATCCGCTCGCGGATGTTCGCCAGCCACCTCGGCGTTCCGGAGGACGAGGCCACTGGCGCCGCCGCGGTGCGCGTCACCGACTACCTCAGCCGCGACCTGGAGATCGTGCAGGGCAAGGGGTCGATGATCTCCACCGAGTGGAGCCCTGAGGGCTGGGTGCGTGTCGCAGGACGCGTCGTCAGCGACGGAACGAAACAGATCGACTGACGGGCCGTTCAGCCCTGGGCCGGCTGCGGAGACTTGCGATGCTCCCGTAGCGCCTCTATCTCACGCTCGAAATCCTCAGCCGATGTGAATCCGCGGTAGACGGAGGCGAAGCGTAGGTACGCCACCTCGTCAAGTTCTCGGAGCGGCCCGAGTATGGCCAGTCCCACTTCATTGCTGGGCACTTCAGGCGAACCCGTGGCACGCACGGTGTCCTCGACCTGCTGCGCGAGCAGGTTCAGCGCGTCGTCGTCGACCTGCCGGCCCTGACATGCGCGGCGCACACCTTTGATGACCTTCTCCCGGCTGAACGGCTCGGTGACACCGCTGCGTTTGACCACGGCAAGCACCGCGGTCTCGACCGTCGTGAAGCGCCGACCGCATTCCGGGCATGATCTGCGGCGCCGAATCGCCTGGCCCTCGTCGGTTTCCCGAGAATCGACCACTCTGGAATCGGGGTGACGGCAGAACGGACAGTGCATCACCGCTCCTTCGCCGCGCCACAAGACGATTAACTCGAACGCCTCTGAGCGTACCTGCGCGGCACTCCGCGAGCCCAGCATTCGAGTTGATTGGAGCACATCCGGCGGGTGCACTTCCGAAAACCGCTGTGCGACCGATGTTTTCACCGCTCACAGCGCACCGTCAGCCGATCGGCGCGATCAGCGTCTGGCCGGCGTGAATCGCGACCGTATCGAGTTGGTTGAGCTCGCGGATCCGGTCGATGACCTGGCTCACCGGCGCGTCGGGGGCGACCCGGCCGGCCACCTGCTGCAGCGTCTCGCCCGTCTGCACCTGGACCACCGCGAGCCGGTCGGGCACGGGGGCGGATTCACCGACGACACCGCCGAACTGCGCCACCAGCCCGAGCCACACGGTGATGCCCGCGGCGACAACCGCCAACAGGACGGTGGTGACCGGTGTGATCGGCCGGCGCCGGTGCGAGGCGCGTGAAACGAGGACACCGGAGTTCCGGTACCGCACCGGGGCGCCGCCCGGCCGACGTGACGGTGACCGCCGACGTGCGCCGGCCGGCCGGTTTCACCGGCCTGACCACGGGTGTTGCCTGGATTTCCCGCGTATCGAGAATGGTCATCTTTCTGCCTTCCGGTCCGGGGTCGTTCGCTCTTGTGTTCGAACATACTCGCTCAGGTGTTCGATTAATAGAACATGTGATCGAACTGTTGCCAAACGATATCGGGACCCACCGACAAGTCCCGGCAGCCCGGATCCGTCGACTCGCAGCTATGCGACACGCCTCGAACACATGTTTGATTAATCGGCGGCCACGGGCTACATTCGCGCCATGGATTCCAACAGCGACACCCCCGGCGGCACGGACAGCACCGGCGGACGCGAAGGACTCGACACGGGTCTGACTGAGCGTCAGCGCACCATTCTCGAGGTCATCCGCACATCGGTGACCAGTCGTGGGTATCCCCCGAGCATCAGGGAAATAGGCGACGCGGTCGGGCTCACTTCGACTTCGTCGGTAGCCCACCAGCTGCGCACTCTGGAGCGCAAAGGCTTCATTCGCCGAGATCGCCAATCGACCGCGCGCAGTCGATGTGCGCAGCGCCGAGGACGTCGCAGCGGCGTCTATCGTCACCACCGACGTGGCGGGGTCCGACGCACTACCGGAGCCGACGTTCGTGCCGGTGCTGGGCCGCATCGCCGCCGGCGGCCCGATCCTGGCCGAAGAGGCCATCGAGGATGTCTTTCCGCTGCCGCGTGAACTGGTCGGCGAGGGCTCGCTGTTCCTCCTCAAAGTGGTCGGCGACTCCATGGTCGACGCAGCAATCTGCGACGGCGACTGGGTGGTCGTACGTCAGCAGAATGTCGCCGATAACGGTGACATCGTCGCCGCGATGATCGACGGTGAAGCCACGGTGAAGACGTTCAAACGCACCCGCGGTCAGGTGTGGCTGATGCCGCACAACCCGGCATTCGACCCGATTCCCGGCAACGACGCCGCGGTGCTCGGCAAAGTCGTGACGGTCCTCCGCAAGGTCTAGCCGGCTGGATCGTCGTCAGCGACGAAGCCATTCACCCTCGCGAGTTCTTCAGTCGCGAACCAGATTTCGGCGCTGGCATCGTCATACATCGCACTGCCGGGCGCCCAGTACACACCCGACTTGGTGTTCGCCTTGATCGGATATCCGTCCGGCGCCTCGTTCGGGTCATCGAGCGGCAGCAGGAACGCCACGCGCTGCGGCGAAGGGTCGTCGTCGATTTCAATCCGGGCGTGACGCCCGGTATCGGTGAGCGGATCACGCTTGATCGCCGCAGCGGCTGCGGCGGAGGCAACGGCCGTTTCGGTGGGAACGCGGGTCGGTGCGGTGTCGACCGCATCGGGATCGTCGTCCTCGCCGGTCTCGTCTTCGGGAGCAGGCGGCTTCTCCTCCTCGTCCTCGCTCGACGCTCGCCGGCGCTCCCCACAGGTCGTCCTCCGAAGTGGACACATCGCCACTGTGTGGCAGTGAACCCAACCCCCCGCTGGCGTAACGGTCACCGAACATCGCCGCGGCGTATTCGTCGTCGGTGGTCGCCCTTTCAGGAGCACCGACGGCGGCGCTGTAGGCGGGTTCGCCATCGCCGTCGAACCGGGCATCTTCGATTGACGAAGGAACCGTCCGCCGCGAAGGGATCTTCGCCCTTGCGCCGTCGCAGCACGGCGACCAACAACACCACTCCGACCAGGGCCACCAACGGCACGAGGGCCAGCAGCCACCACAAGTTCGGTTTGAACCACTTGTCGCCGTTGGAATCCGATGCCGGCGGGGCGCTCGGCGCGTCAGGCGCTTTCTGCCCTGGCACCTCGAGTCCGGACAATTCGGAGGCCAGGTTCGCCGGTTCGGTGGTGAATGTCTTCTTCGATCGGTCCCACGAGACGACGCCGCCGCTGAATCGCTGCGTGACGACGTCACCGGCCTCGGTCTGGTCGGCCATCGGCGCGCCCAGTGCACCCTTCGCCCCGTCCAGCTTGTCCCAGGCTGCTGCCATCGCGCCACGAACGATCACCGCGCCGTGCTCGGGCGTCCAGAAGATGATCGGCTTGTCCTCGGCCGCGAAGCTGGACATGCGGCTCTCGGTGGCGAGTCCACCGTCGACCTCGCTGGTGATGGGGAAACCGAGATCGCCCTCGGGCCCACCCACGCTCTCGTACTTGGCCAGCACCTGCCCGGTCACGACGTTCGCACCGGTGGCGGGCGTGTAGAAGATCGCGCCGCCGGCGAAGTTCTGCCTCAGTCCGTCCTTGCCGATGGGGAACGGCGCGCCTTCGGGGGCGCCAAGGGGGCCCAGCGCTCCCCCGGCGGCGCGCCGGGCTGCACTGATCGCCGCGGCAGGGTCATCAGGAAACTGCAGGTCAGCGAGCTTCGCGGCCAGGTCTGGCGGTACGGTGGTGAAGGTCTTCTTCCGGATGTCGTACGACAGTTCGCCTGCGGTGAACTTCTGGCTGACGACGTCACCGCGGTAGACCTCGTCCTCCGCCGGCACGCCGAGCTCTCCGGCTGAGCCGCCGAGCTTGTCCCACGCCGCGTTGATCGGCCCACGGACCACTCGCGCACCGGTCGCAGGCGTGAAGAAGATGACCGGCTTGTCCGTCGCGCTGAACGTGGTGTTGCGACTGTCCGGGGCCCGTCCGGGTCCCTCGTCGATGGTGGGGAAGCCCAAATCGCTATCGGCAGGGCCGCCCAACGACTCGTACTTCTCCAGAATCGCGCCCTGCATGATGCGCGCGCCCGTCGCCGGCGTGAAGAAGATCTTGCCTCCGGCAAAGTTCTGCCCGAAACCCTGGCCGACGGGATAGACGTCGCCATTCCTGGGTCCCAGCGTGCCACCGTCACCGCCACTGGCCTCCCACGCTGCGGTGATCGCAGCGTTGGCGTCGACCTCCGGTTGCGCAGCCGCGACCGGTGCCAGCAAAACAGTCATCGACACTGCCAGCAAACCGATGCTCAGTCGATTGAGCAACCGGCCGCGCCGACTCTTCTGCCCGCTCATTCACCCTCCCGCAGTCGGCGCAAATTCCATGAAAAATATCGCGCCCGTCAACTGTCCGTCAGATGACGTTAATAACCAAGGAACACACGCAAACTCTGGGAGAGAAAATACCCCGGCAATGCGCAAAAGCCTCGGATCTCGCGCGACGAAGCGCCGAATCAATTGTCTGGGGGTCAGATACGACAATTTTCCAGTGAATTACCGCCCGGCGCAGATCTACTGCATGGCGAGCTCTGCGCCGCGTTCGAAGGACTCGACGATTGTCATCCGCATCACGGTGGGCTCCGTGAGTAGTGGTGGCCTATCGGTTGACCAAATGCCTTGCGGGCCTTGGCGTACTGCGGCGTCAGCTCACGGGACGACTCCAATTTGCTGCAGTGAACTGACGTCCGCCGCAATGTGACGTGAGCCACGGTGCGGCAGTAAGGGTTTAGCAAACCGGCGTTTGAGGGCATTCATGGACCACCTATCAAGGAGGACAGCGGAATGTCGGACAAGAACAGCGGCCCCGAAGAAGCCATCAAGGGCGTCGTGGAAGGCGTGAAGGGCAAGGTCAAAGAGGTCGCAGGCGCGGTCGCCGGACGCGACGACCTGTACCGCGAGGGCCAGGCGCAGCAGGACAAGGCCGATGCGCAGCGCAACGCCGCACAGAAGGAAGCGGAGGCCGAAGGCGCGCGTGCAGCGCGCCAAGACCGCCGAGGAGCGTCAGAAGTCCGAGCAGCAGTAATTCGTAGGCGAAGAGGTCCCGGATCCTTTGGGTTCGGGGCCTTTTCGTCTGTCTGGATCAGAGAAGTGCCTTGAGCATCGCTGCGCCGAGTTCGTCCGGGCAGTCGATTGTGAGCATGTGATTGGCACCGGCCATGAGATGCGTCTGAACGTTGGGGATCAGCCTCTGCGCCCTGGCAAGCGCGGCCTGCGGGCCGCCACGGTAGATGACTTCACGATCCCCGATCAGGACCGTCGTCGGGACGCTTATTCGCCGCAGCGTGTCGTCGGAAAGCACCGTCGGCGGTGTCAACCCGGTCTGCATGGATTTGCCCGAGAGCACGGCCGTCACGATCAGATCCGCCGTCGGATCGGTTTCGACATTCGGCGTGCTCGACATCCATTGGACGAAGCGTCGAGCCCGTTCGGGTGACTGCCGCAGGTTGGCCGAGAACACCCCCCGGTAGAACTCGAGCGTGATTGGCGCGAACGTCGCGGCAGGGCACAGCAACACGAGGCGATTCACGATTTCGGGTGCCTGCACCGCCAGATTGGCGGCGAGCCACCCGCCATAGGACAGGCCGACTACCCTCGCCTGCTCGATGTCGAGCGCCGCGAACACCTGCCGCAACCACGTGACGAGTTTCGTCTTCCCCAGGCTCCGCCTGGTGGCAATACTCTTGTTGCCCTCGATGATCGTGTCGACGCAGTAACAGCGGTACGTGGCGCTGAGCGCCTCGATGACCGGGCGCCACATCACCGCGGTGGCCCCGGCACCGTGGAGCAGTACGAGCGGCGGCGCCGACTCCGGACCACTGACGATGACATGCGTCGTGCCGAATTCGGTTTTCAGATCACGCTCTTCGCAAGCGACCGGCCAGTCGGCGACGACAGCGTCGTACTTCTCGATGAAGTCATCGCGCGCTTGTGGACTGCGAAACGGGTCCAGCTTCGCCATGCGCGAAGCGTAAACGATGCACCGGTTCTAAAACGTCGCGAACTCACCGAGCGTGGCCGCCAATGAAATCGGCACGCGAGCCTTGATTCTCGTGCCGTCGGCGGTGTGCTCGGTGGCGTCCACCCGGCCGTCGGCATGCATCTTGTTGACCAGATCGCCGCGGTCATACGGAATCGTCACATCCACCGCGGTGTCTGTCGGAGCGATCAGTTCGGCCATCCGCTGCTGCAGCCGCGTCAGACCCTCACCTGTGTGCGCAGAGACGAACACCGCGTCCGGCAGCGCCCGCCGAAGCTGTGCCAGCGCGAGGTCGCCCGCGGCATCGATCTTGTTGACCACCACCAGCTCTGGCGCGGGCCTGCTGTCGTGATCGGCGATCACCTCATTGACCACCTTCCGCACCGCATTGATCTGGGCCAACGGCTTGACGTCGGAGCCATCCACGACGTGCACCAGCAGATCGGCGTCGACGACCTCCTCGAGCGTGGATCGAAATGCCTCCACCAACTGAGTCGGGAGGTGCCGCACGAACCCGACTGTGTCCGTCAGGACGAAAGGCCTGCCGTCGGCGAATTCCCCACGGCGCGTTGTCGGTTCGAGCGTCGCGAACAACGCGTTCTCCACCAGCACACCGGCGCCGGTCAGCGCATTGAGCAGACTGGACTTGCCCGCATTCGTGTAGCCCACGATCGCGATCGACGCCACGTCACTTGCCAGCCGACGGCTGCGCTGGGTGTCGCGGATCTTCTTCATGTCCTTTATCTCGCGGCGCAGCTTGGACATTCGCTCACGGATGCGTCGGCGGTCGGTCTCGATCTTCGTCTCGCCGGGTCCGCGGGTACCCACACCGCCGCCGCTGCCGCCCGCGCCGCCGCCCTGTCGCGACATCGACTCGCCCCAGCCGCGCAGCCTCGGCAGCATGTACTCCATCTGCGCGTACGCCACCTGCGCCTTGCCTTCGCGGCTGGTGGCGTGCTGCGCGAAAATGTCGAGTATCAACGCGGTGCGGTCGATGACCTTGACCTTGACGGCCTTCTCCAGTGCATTGAGCTGCGCGGGGCTCAGCTCACCGTCGCAGATCACGGTGTCGGCACCGGTGGCCAGCACCACTTCACGCAACTCCTGCGCCTTACCCGAGCCGATGTAGGTCGACGGATCGGGCTTGTCGCGGCGCTGGACGAGGCCTTCGAGCACCTCCGAACCCGCGGTCTCGGCGAGCGCGGCGAGTTCGGCCATGCTTGCATCGACGTCCGCGGCGCTGCCCTCGGTCCAGACGCCCACCAGCACGACGCGTTCCAGCCGCAGCTGGCGGTATTCGACCTCAGAGATGTCGGCCAGTTCGGTCGACAAACCCGCCACGCGGCGCAACGCCGCGCGGTCTTCGAGGGCGAGTTCACCCGCGCTGGGTGTCTCGTTGTTTGGGAATTTGGGATACGTCATAAGCGAATACAGAGTTGCACGGCTATCGCGGCCAATGCACATGATTTAACGCTGGGCAGCATGCCACCATTCCTCGGATAGCTCGCCGTCGGCCACCAGGACCGACGGACCACGAAGGTAGCTGCTTGCATCGGTGATCGTGACGGTGACGTCCCCACCGGGGATATTCACCCGCAAGTGTGCCGGTGGACGCGCCGCCGTACGCCAACGCTGCGACCGCGGCGGCGACGGTTCCGGTGCCGCAGGACCGCGTCTCGCCGACACCACGTTCGTGTACCCGCATCGAGACCGCCCCATCGGCCGGCGCCGTCAGCACCTCGATATTGACCCCTTCAGGGAACTGGACGGGGTCGAACGACACCGGCGCCGCGACGTCGAGCGCGGCCAGCTCGTCGAGCGTCATGACGGGATCGACACAGGCCAGATGAGGGTTACCGACATCGATCGCCAGACCGGCGAACGGCCTGCCACCGACGATCGCCTCACCGACGCCCAATTGGTTGGTCTTGCCCATCTCGACGGTGACGTCGGCGCCGGTGGCGTCCCAGTCGTGCAGCACGACCGGCCGCGGTCCGGCCAACGATCCGACGACGAACTCGTCGCGGCTCTCCAATCCGGAGGCACGCAGGTAGTGCGCGAACACCCGGACTCCGTTGCCGCACATCTGCGCGATCGATCCGTCGGCGTTGCGATAGTCCATGTACCAGTCGCTCGAGGCCACGCCCTCCGGAATCCGCTCGAATACGCCCGCCGCCTGCGCGGCCTCCGCCGTCGTCACCCGCAGCACGCCGTCGGCGCCCAGACCCCGGCGGCGGTCGCAGAGCGCGGCCACCGCGGCAGGCGTCAGCGTCAGCCGGCCCTCCGGGTCGGGCAGCACCACAAAGTCGTTCTGTGTGCCGTGCCCCTTGGCGAACTTCACCAGCTCAGGATACGTCGCGCCAGATGCGCAGCGTTTCGGAGACAGTGCCGCTCGCCGCGCCGTCGAGCCAGGTGATGCGGTGGTCACGACGAAACCACGACCGCTGCCGTCGCACGTAGCGGCGGGTTCCGAAGAACGTCGGTTCGCGCGCCGCCGTTCCGTCGCCGCCGTCGTCGAGATCGGCGATCACCTGCGCATACCCCAGCGCCCGGGAGGCTGTCACACCGTCGCGCAGTCCACGGTCCAGCAGTGTGCGGACCTCGTCCACCAATCCGTCGAGGAACATCTTGTCGGTCCGCTGGGTCAGGCGTTCATCGAGAAGTGTTGTTTCCCAATCTAATCCGACGATCGCGGTGCCCCATCGAGGCGCACCGATCGCCGGGAAGGAGGCGGCGAACGGCTGGCCGGTCAGTTCGACCACCTCCAGCGCGCGGACGATGCGGCGTCCGTCGCTGGGCAGGATCGACGCGGCCGCGTCGGCATCGACCGCGGCCAGCTCACCGTGCAGGGCACCGACGCCGACCTCGGCGAGCCGCTGTTCGTATTTGGCGCGCACATCGGGATCCGTCGCCGGGAAGGTCCATTCGTCGAGCAGCGCCTGGACGTACATCATCGAGCCGCCGACCAGGATCGGCACCGCGCCGCGACCGGCGATCGCCTCGATGTCGGCTGCGGCGGCCTGCTGGTAGCGGGCCACGCTGGCGGTCTCGGTCACCTCGAGCACGTCGAGCTGATGGTGCGGGATGCCGTGGCGCTCGGCGACGGCGAGCTTTGCGGTTCCGATGTCCATTCCGCGGTAGAGCTGCATTGCGTCGGCGTTCACGATCTCGCCGCCGATCCGCTCTGCCACGGCGAGCGCCAGCGCCGATTTTCCGGTGCCGGTCGGGCCGACGATCGCGATCGGTCGCGTCATGGGGTCCAGACGCCGACGAAGTAACCGACGCCGTAGGGCGCACCGCGGTAGAGCTCCTTGGCCGACCGAGGGCCGGGTTCGGTCAGTCCGGCCAACACCTGATAGGCCACCCGGCCGACGATCGCGTCAGGCAGCCGCGTGAGTGCCGCCGCGTCACCTGCGGCCAGCGCGTCGTCGAGCGCGGTCTGCACCGGAATCGAGTCCGGGTCATAGCCGCCGGGCGCAGGCTGGGTCAGCGTGTTCGCACCGTCGGCGACGACGAGCACGCCTACCGGATCGGCGGCTTCGTCGATTTCGGCGCGCAGCCGCCTGCCACGGTCCAGTGCCGCGTCGACGCCGTGATCGTCGGCGTAGACCCGCACCTCCGCGTTCGCGTCCGGGTTTGACCTGGCCGCGCAGCCAGCCCGTCACCAACGCGCACAGCGGTAGCTCCGTCGGCGCGTCCGGCCAGGCCTGGCGACAACGTGATCGGCACGTCGGCGCCGTAGCCGGCGAATGTGCCGCTCTGGCGGGATCCCACCACGAAATCGGTGCGCCCGACCCCGACGGCGATCCATCGAGCGGGCAGCGCTGCCGCGGCCCCGAAGACCGCTTCCCTCAGATCGGTGAGCTCGGCCGCCGCGCCGGAGGCCAGCTCACCGACCATGACGGGCGCCGACGGGACGATCGCGATGGCGCTCAGCACGTGACCACGCTAATGCCGCGTCGCACGCGGGGCCTGCGCTCGGCCGCTTCGCCGCGGGCGAGCGCGCCGGTCGCGACGACCATCACCGCGAAGGCGACGATCAGGGTCAGCCAGCCCGCGTCGCCGGGCCGCAGCGACTCCCCCAGAATCACCACGCCGAGCACCGAGGCCACCACTGGTTCGGTGACGGTCATCGTCGGCAATGACGCAGTCAGCGAGCCGGCCCGGAAGGAGAACTGCTGCCACGCGGTCCCAGCGACGGCGACAACGGCCCACGCGTACAGCTCCGGTGTGCCCAGAAGCGCGAGCACCCCGTCGTCGAGGCGATCCACCACGCCCTTCGTCAGCACCGCGAACACGCCCCACAGCGCGCCGGACACCACGGCCAGCAGCACGGCGCTGATCGGACCCTTGAGCATGCTGCCGCCGATCACGCACAGCACCAGCAAGGGTCCGAGCACCGCGGCCACCGCGCCCCACGTTTCGAACGAGGCGCGGGAGTGACCCGCGGTCGGGTTGCCGACGGTGACGATGACCGCCACCGACGCCGCGAGCAGCGCCGCCCACGTCCACTCCCACCGCGTCACCCGGCGGTGTGACAACCGGGCGTTGATCGGCAGCGCGAACAACAGCGAGGTCACCAGCACGTGCCTGCACCAGCAGCACCGAACCGAAGCCCAATGCGGCAGCCTGCAACGCGAATCCGCACGGCCGCGACCAGGCTGCCGAACCACCACCGGCGGTCGCGCAACAGCTTCAGGAACAGTGCGGCGTGGCTGACCTGCTCGTCGGTGACCTCATGCGCCTGACGTTGGTGCATGACGTCACCGATCGCGATGAACAGCGCGGCGCCGAGCGCAAGGACGACAGCGATATCCGCCTTGTCCATCGGGGTCCTTCCGTCGTCGTCGATCAGAGCGTAGGCAGACGCAGAGAGGCGCATCGTGAAAGCAGTGTCGCACACGGCGGGACGACCTGCTTGAATAGCGTGCGAAAGTGACAGCTAGCAGGCGCCGCGTCGCGCGGCAGGTGCGCGGATCACCGCGTGGAGGGTACGAGAAACGGATATGACGATCAGCGAGCCAGGAGGACAGTCCTCCGCGCCCAAACCCGCTCTCCCCGCCCGACCCACCCCGCGGCCAGGACCGCCGCGTCCCACCCCGCGGCCCGGCAAGCCGGCGCCGACGATAGCGGCGCCCCCCTCGAGCGATCCGCACCGCTTCGGCAGGGTCGACCCCGACGGCACGGTGTGGCTGATCACCGGTTCCGGTGAACGCGTCATCGGGTCATGGCAGGCGGGCGACACCGAGGCTGCGTTCGCGCATTTCGGCCGTCGCTTCGATGATCTGCACACCGAAGTCGCTCTCATGGAGAGCCGACTCGAGTCCGGGACCGGCGATGCCCGCAAGATCAAGGCGGCGGCGGCCGCGCTCGCCGAAACGCTGGCCGATGCCCACGTGCTCGGCGACGTCGACGCCGTCGCCGCGAGGCTGGCCACCATCGTCGAACACGCCGACGAAACAGCGCAGGCCGATAAGGCGAAGCGCGAAGAACACCGCGCCGCCCAGATGGCGCGCAAAGAAGCACTGGCCGCCGAAGCCGAGGAACTGGCCACCAACTCCACCCAGTGGAAGGTCGCGGGTGATCGGTTGCGCGAGATCCTCGACGAGTGGCGCACCATCACCGGGCTGGACCGCAAGTCCGACGACGCGCTGTGGAAGCGGTACTCCGCGGCCCGCGAAGCGTTCAACCGCAGGCGCGGTTCACATTTCGCCGACCTCGACCGCGAGCGTGCCGGCGTCCGACAGGCCAAGGAAGCGCTCTGTGAACGGGCCGAGGCATTGGCGGACTCCACGGACTGGGGGCCGACGGCTGCGGCGTTCCGCGACCTGATGAACGAGTGGAAAGCCGCGGGACGGGCCGCCAAGGACGTCGACGATGCACTGTGGCAGCGGCTCAAAGCGGCCCAGGACACGTTCTTCTCGGCGCGGAACGCCGCGACCGCAGAACGCGATACCGAGTTCCGCGCCAACGCCGAGGCGAAGGAGAAGCTGCTCGCCGAAGCGGAGAAGCTCGACACCAGCGATCTCGACGCGGCCAGGGCTGCCCTGCGGACGATCGGCGACAAGTGGGATGCGATCGGCAAGGTGCCGCGCGAGCGGGGCGCCGAGCTGGAACGTCGGCTGCGGGCGGTGGAGAAGAAGGTGCGCGACACCCCGACCGGCGGCGTCGACCCGGAGGCAAAGGCCCGCGCCGATCAATTCCGTGCTCGCGCAGAGCAATACGAACGCCAGGCAGAGAAGGCCGCGGCCGCCGGGCGGGAGAAGGACGCCGCCGAAGCACGGGCCAACGCCGAGCAGTGGCGTCAGTGGGCCGACGCCGCGGCCGAGTCGCTGGGCAGGCGTTAACGCGCCCGTCTCGCGCGCTCAGTGGCCACTTTTGGTGACGTCATTCGCGAAAACGCGTGCCACAAGTGGCCAGTCGGGGCGGTCAGTCCTGCGGCTTGTCCTCGTCGAAGCCGTCGAGTAGACCCCTGCGCTGCTGTTCGGAGACCTGGCGACGGCGCTCCTCCTCGGCCGCGAGCTGAAGGGCCGTACGCGCCCACACCGCCCGCGCCCAGTGATACGTCACCACGATGACCGCGAGCCAGGCGACGATCAGCCCGATACCGGGACCGGGGTAAGAGCCGGGCGCGGTCTGCCGCGACCACACCGCCAGCAGGCCGAGCAACGACGACACCGTCGACCCGGCCAGCGCGATCCACGCCAGCGCCCAACGGCGCGTCAGCAGCGCCAGCATCGAGAAACCGACGCCGAACACCAGCGCCAGCCAGGTGAACACCCGCGAGGGCAGGGATATCCCCTCGCGGATCGCGGCCTCGCTGCCGATGAGCACGTCCAGCCCCTTGGCGCCGCCGGTGTGCGGCAGGACGAACGACAGCAGAAGTACGAACACTCCGATGGCGATGACCAACGCCCTTGGGCCGGGGTCGATTTCACCCGCGACCCGGCGTTCGGCCGCCTCGATGTCGCCCTTGAAACTGTCGAACTCGCCGTTCTCTGGCTTGCTCACCGGCTGCACCCGGACGACGTCTGCGGCTCTGCTGGGGCGCCGACGCCGGGCATGCCGAGGCCGACGCCCGTGCGCGGGCGCTCCCCCGCTGCGTGGGCGTCACCCGCCCGGGTGCGGCGGTGGGTTCCGATGGCGGAGTCGGCGATCAGGTGATGCGGTGCGGCGCCGGTGACGGTCGTCGTGACGACGTCCCCGGGGCGGATCTGCAGTCCATCGGGGTTGAAATGCACCAGTCGGCCGTCGCGTGCCCGCCCGGACATCCGCGCGGTGGCGGCGTCCTTGCGCCCTTCACCAGTGGCGACCAGCAGTTCGACAGTGCGGCCGATCTGCGCGGTGTTCTCCTCGAGCGAGACCCGCTCCTGGAGTTCGATCAGCCGCTGATACCGCTCGGCCACAACGTGTTTGGGTACCTGCTCGTCCAGCTCGGCCGCGGGTGTGCCGGGCCGCTTGGAGTATTGGAAGGTGAATGCGCTGGCGAACCGCGCCCGCTCGACGACATCGAGCGTGGCCTGGAAGTCCGCCTCGGTCTCGCCGGGGAATCCGACGATGAGGTCGGTGGTTATCGCGGCGTGCGGGATGGCGGCGCGCACGCGGTCGATGATGCCGAGGTAGCGCTCGGCGCGGTAGGACCGTCGCATCGCCTTCAGCATTCGGTCCGAGCCCGACTGCAGCGGCATGTGCAGTGTGGGGCAGACATTCGGCGTCTCGGCCATCGCGTCGATCACGTCGTCGGTGAACTCGGCGGGATGCGGCGAGGTGAAGCGCACCCGTTCCAGCCCGTCGATGCGTCCGCACGCACGCAGCAGTTTGGCGAATGCCCCCCTGTCGCGCGGCTGATCGGGATCGGCAAAGGAGACGCCGTAGGCGTTGACGTTCTGACCGAGCAGGGTTATCTCGAGAACACCCTGGTCGACCAGCGAGGTCACCTCGGCGAGAACGTCGCCGGGCCTTCGGTCGACCTCCTTGCCGCGCAACGCCGGCACGATGCAGAACGTGCAGGTGTTGTTGCAGCCGACAGACACCGATACCCATGCGGCATAGGCGGACTCGCGGGCCGCGGGCAGGGCGGACGGGAACTCCTCCAGCGCCTCGACGATCTCGACCTGGGCTTCCCGGTTGTGGCGGGCGCGGTCGAGCAGCGTCGGCAGCGACCCGATGTTGTGGGTGCCGAATACGACGTCGACCCACGGCGCCTTCTTCAGCACCGAGTCGCGGTCCTTCTGAGCCAGACACCCGCCGACGGCGATCTGCATATCGGGTTCGGCGTGCTTGCGGGGCGCCAGATGGCTGAGGTTGCCGTACAACTTGTTGTCGGCGTTCTCGCGGACCGCGCAGGTGTTGAACACGACGACGTCGGCGTCGGTGTCGTCGGCGGCCTTGCGGTAACCGGCGGCCTCCAGCAACCCTGCCAGTCGCTCGGAGTCGTGGACATTCATCTGGCAGCCGTAGGTGCGGACCTGATAGGTGCGCGCGCGCTGGCGAACGGCAGCTGTCGGCGCACCGCCTCGTTCGCGTCACCATCGAAGTCACGGCCCCATGGTACGGACAGGTCAGCGCGGCGATTCGAGCGGATTGACGAGTTCCGAGCACGCTCGGGCGTTACCTGGGTAAGGTCTGCACCCATGGAGCCCACCGGGTCGGAGGTGAAAGAGGTCGATCCGGCTCCGACAGCCGTGCCGATGGTCTCCATGGAGGGCGTCAACAAGCACTTCGGCAGCCTGCATGTGCTCAACGACATCAACCTCACGGTGGACCGCGGGCAGGTGATCGTCGTGCTGGGACCGTCAGGCTCGGGAAAGTCGACGTTGTGCCGCACCATCAACCGTCTGGAGACCATCGACTCCGGAACGATCGCGATCGACGGCGAGGTTTTGCCCGCCGAGGGCAAGAGGCTGGCGCAACTCCGCTCCGACGTGGGCATGGTGTTCCAGTCGTTCAACCTGTTCGCGCACAAGACAATTCTGGACAACGTGACACTGGCACCGATGAAGGTGCGCAGGGCATCCAAGGACAAGGCCCGCGAGGCCGCCATGACGCTATTGGAGCGCGTCGGGGTGGCCAATCAGGCCGACAAATACCCGGCACAGCTGTCGGGCGGTCAACAGCAACGCGTCGCGATCGCGCGGTCTCTGGCGATGAACCCGAAGGTCATGCTGTTCGACGAGCCGACCAGCGCACTGGACCCCGAGATGATCAACGAAGTCCTCAACGTCATGACGTCGTTGGCCAAGGACGGCATGACGATGATCGTCGTCACCCACGAGATGGGTTTCGCGCGGGGCGCGGCCAACCGCGTCGTGTTCATGGCCGACGGGGCGATCGTCGAAGCGGCCGAACCGATCGAGTTCTTCACCAACCCCAAGTCCGACCGCGCCAAAGACTTCCTCAGCAAGATCCTCAAGCACTGACTCGAAAGGGAATTCAAAGAATGTCGTCAATGCGAACCTGGTTGGCCGCCGCCGTCGCGGCTGTCGCACTCCCCCTCTCTCTCACCGCATGTGGTGGCGGTGATTCCGGGGGCAGCGCCGCCTCGGGCGATAAGGAGAAGGTCACCATCGGGATCAAGTTCGACCAGCCCGGCCTCGGGCCTGAAGAACCCGGACGGCACCTACAGCGGGTTCGACGTCGACGTCGCCACGTATCGTCGCCGAGCAGTTGGGCTACGCGACCCGACAAGATCGAGTGGAAGGAAGCGGTCTCCGCTCAGCGCGAGAACCTGATCGACAACAACCAGGTCGACTATGTCGTCGCCACCTACTCGATCACCGACGAGCGCAAGAAGCGCGTCGACTTCGCGGGCCCCTACCTCGTCACCGGGCAGAGCCTGCTGGTGCAGGCCAGCAACACCGACATCACCAGCAAGGATTCGCTCGACGGCAAGATCCTCTGTTCGGTGAAGGGCTCGACACCGGCGCAGAAGATCAAGGACGAGTTCCCGACGGTCCAGCTGCAGGAGTACCCCAACTACTCGGCGTGCGTCGAGGCGCTCAAGACGGGCAAGGTCGCGGCCGTGACCACTGACGAGGTGATCCTCGCCGGTTACGCCGCGCAGTCTCCCGGCGCGTTCAAGCTGGTCGGCGGGACGTTCTCGGAGGAGAACTACGGCATCGGCCTGAAGAAGGGCGACACCGAACTGCTTGACCAAGATCAACGATGCGCTGAAGAAGATGGAGGCCGACGGCGCCTGGGCGGCGGCGTTCGAGAAGAACCTCGGCCCGGCGGGTATCGAGACGCCGGAGCCTCCGGCCATCGCCGCCACCAACTGACGGCCGGCGGCCGCCCAGCGGAGCGAGTATGGAGGTCTTCAGAGCCGGCGCGTTCTTCGACGCGTTCTGGGTCACCATTCAGTTGACGTTGTTCTCGGCCCTGTGGGCGCTGATCATCGGCACGGCACTGGCGGCGATGCGGTTGTCGCCGGTGCCGGTGCTCAACTGGCTCGGCACCACCTACGTGAACATCGTGCGCAACACCCCGTTGACGCTGATCATCCTGTTCGCCTCGCTGGGTCTGTACACATCGCTGGGTGTCGTGTTGGCCGATCCGGGTTCGCCGACGTTCTTGGTGGACAACAACTTCCGGCTGGCGGTGCTCGGCTTGTCGATCTACACGGCATCGTTCGTCTGCGAGACGCTGCGCTCGGGGGTCAACACGATCCCGTTGGGGCAAGCCGAGGCCGCCCGGTCACTGGGGTTTACGTTCAGCCAGAACCTGAGGCTTGTGCTGCTGCCGCAGGCGTTCCGGGCGACGATCATCCCCATGGGTTCGGTGCTCATCGCCCTGACCAAGAACACGACGATCGCGTCGGTCATCGGCGTGGCCGAGGCGTCGCTGCTGATGTCGGAGTGGGTGGAGAACTCGTCGGCGCTGCTCCTGATCGGCAGCCTGTTCGCGGCCGGATTTGTCGCGCTGACACTGCCATTGGGCCTGTTGTTCGGCTGGATGGGCAAGCGGATGGCGGTGGCCAGGTGAGCGGATCGTCCGTCCTCTTCGACGCACCCGGCCCGCGCGCCAAGGTCCGCAACCATATCGCGACCGCGGTCACCGTGCTGGTCGTCGGCGCTGGTGCTCGTCTTCGTCGGCATCGAACTCTGGGCCAAAGGCCAACTGCAGTGGGCGAAGTGGGAGCCCTTCGTCACGCCGAACGTCTGGGAGAACTACATCATCCCCGGTATCGAGGGCACGCTGAAGGCCGCCGCGCTGTCGATCGTGCTTGCGGGAATCCTGGGCGTCGCACTCGGAGTCGGGCGTCTGTCGACGCACGCGTGGATCAGTCGGCCATGCGCGGTGTTCGTCGAGTTCTTCCGCGCCGTACCCGTGCTGATCATGATGATCTTCGCGTACTTCCTCTACTCGAGATACAACCTCATCGACTCCGAGTACTCCACGCTGGCGGGTGTGGTGACCGGCCTGACGCTGTACAACGGCGCGGTCATCGCCGAGATCGTCCGGGCCGGGGTGAATGCGCTGCCCCGCGGACAGTCGGAGGCCGCATCGTCGCTCGGCATGCGGTGGGGCCAGACCATGCGGTCGATCCTGCTGCCGCAGGCGATTACGTCGATGCTGCCGGTACTGATCTCGCAGTTGGTCGTCGTGCTCAAGGACACCGCGCTGGGCGTCGCCATCACGTACCCCGAGCTGGTGTCGCAGGGACAGAACATCGGCGCGGCGTTCACCAACTACCTGCCGGCGCTCATCGTCGTCGCGATCCTGATGATCGTCGTCAACTTCACGCTGTCGTCGTTCGCGGTGTGGCTGGAAGCGAGACTGCGCCGATCACGCCGCGCTCCGACCCCGCTCGACCCGGAGACAATCGAGCAGGAGGGGGCGCCCGGCGCGACGGTGAAGGTGGCAGAACCGGGCGGCTCGACTAGATCACTAGATCAGTTCCGCGCAGCGCTCCAACTGTTGCTGCCGAGGGCGGCTGATAGAACGACAGCACCGCATGGTCGCAGCCGACGACTTTCCAGTTCCGGCAGCCGGGCCAGCTGCTCCTCGAGGTGGCCTTCCTTGGCAGGCAGGATGAACAGTTGTACCGAGCGCCGGATCTCGGCCGGATCGCGGCCGACCTCCGCGCAAGCCTCGTCGAGCAGGGCGCTGGTCTTCGCCCAGGCCGCCACGTCGCCGTGGCTCGGAACGTTCCATTCGTCGGCGTGACGGGCGATGACGCGCAACATCTTCGGCTTTTCGCCGCCGATGACGATCGGCGGGTGCGGCTTCTGCAGCGGTTTCGGATTGGCCAGCGCATCGCGCAGGCGATAGTGGCGGCCTTCGAAGGTGACCGCGTCCTCGGTCCACAGTCGCCGAATGACGGTGAGCGCCTCGTCGAGCATCTCCACCCGCACGCCCGGGCTCGGGAAGTCGAGTCCGTATCCGCGGTGTTCCTCTTCGTGCCAGCCGGCGCCCAGCCCGAAATCCAGCCGCCCGCCGCTGATGTGGTCGACCGTCACCGCCATCTTCGCCAGGACCGCCGGGTGGCGGTACGTCACACCGGTGACCATGCAACCGACGCGGGCCCGGGTGACCACGCCGGCCATGGCGGCCAACGACGTCCACCCCTCGTACGTCGGATCCGACATGTCCGCCAGCCCGTAGAAGTGGTCGTAATTGGCGACCGAATGGAATCCCAGCTCGTCAGCCCGCGACCAGAACTCGTGGAGCACCGGATAGTCGAATGTTGGGGCGATCTTGGCCGATAGCAGCATGTGCGCAACGTACCTCGCGCTGCACGCCACGGCCCGCGGCTCAGACCCAGCGTCGCTCCCGTTCGCTGGCCAACTCGACGCTGACGACGTCGAACGCCATCGTCTGGCTGTAGCCGCGGCGGGCCAGCATTCCGACGAGCCTGCGCGCCACCTTGATGTCGTCGTCGTCGCCGAACTTCTCGCGACGCAGCTTGTCACGGACCAACTGCTCGGCACGCTGACGTTCGGCGCCCGCGTCGATGTCGGCCAACGCGGCGGTGATCACCTCGCTGTCCACGCCCTTGTTGCGCAGCTCGGCGGCTAAGGCGCGCTTGCCTTTTCCCGCGTTCACCCGCCGCGAGCGGACCCACTGCTCGGCGAAGTCTGCGTCATCGACCAACCCGACGTGCGCAAGTCGATCGAGCACCTTGGCGCTGACGTCGTCGGGGTAGCCCCGCTTGGCCAGCTGTCCCTCGAGTTCGGCGCGGGTACGCGCCCTCGCGGTGAGCAGACGCAGACACAACGCCCGCGCCTGCTCCTCGCGAGAGGCCTCAGAAGTCGACGGGGACGGGCAGGGCTTCGACATTGGCGGGGCCATTGGCGAGTCGTCGGTCAGCACGGCGCCGATACCGAGCTTTTCCTTGATCTTCTTCTCGATCTCGTTGGCCACGTCGGCGTTCTCCAGCAGGAAGTTCCGCGCGTTCTCCTTGCCCTGACCCAGCTGCTCACCCTCGTAGGTGAACCAGGAGCCGGACTTACGGACGAAGCCCTGCTCGACACCCATGTCGATGAGCGAGCCCTCCTTGGAGATGCCCTTGCCGTAGAGGATGTCGAACTCGGCCTGCTTGAACGGCGGCGCCATCTTGTTCTTGACGACCTTGACAGCGGTGCGGTTGCCCACCGCGTCGGTGCCGTCCTTGAGGGTTTCAATCCGTCTGACGTCCAACCGAACCGAGGCGTAGAACTTCAACGCCTTTCCACCCGTGGTGGTTTCGGGAGAACCGAACATCACGCCGATCTTCTCGCGGAGCTGGTTGATGAAGATCGCGGTGGTGCCCGAATTGCTCAGGGCGCCGGTGATCTTGCGGAGCGCCTGGCTCATCAGCCGGGCCTGCAGACCGACGTGGCTGTCGCCCATCTCGCCCTCGATCTCGGCGCGCGGCACCAGCGCGGCGACCGAGTCGATGACCAGGATGTCCAGGGCGCCGGACCGGATCAGCATGTCGGCGATCTCCAGTGCCTGCTCGCCGGTGTCGGGCTGAGAGACCAGCAGCGAATCGGTGTCCACGCCCAGCTTCTTGGCGTAGTCGGGATCCAGCGCGTGCTCGGCGTCGATGAAGGCCGCGATGCCGCCGGCGGCCTGCGCGTTGGCCACCGCGTGCAGCGCGACGGTGGTCTTACCCGAGGACTCCGGGCCGTAGATCTCGACGACTCGGCCGCGCGGCAACCCGCCGATGCCCAGCGCCACGTCCAGGGCGATGGAACCGGTGGGGATGACCGAGATGGGCTGGCGTACCTCGTCGCCGAGCCGCATCACCGAGCCCTTGCCGTGACTCTTCTCGATCTGCGCGAGTGCCAGGTCAAGGGCCTTCTCGCGATCGGGGGCTTGCGCCATGGTGGTGTCTCCATCCTCGTGCGTGATCGGTTTTCGATCGGTTGGCCGTGACGCTAGAGGTCGGTACCGACAAGTCGGCGTGACCGAGCATCCCGCGCTGCCGCCCACAGTAGACGAACACCTGTTCGATTCAAGCTGACACGCCGAGTTCTGATCGCAGTCGTCGAGCGTGCCGACGACTGCTCGCCGCAGAAGAGGATCCCGGGCCTATCGTGGGGTCATCCGGCCAGATCGGGGCAGACATGCACGAGATGGCGCTGACGCAAAGTGTTGTCGATGCGGTGTGCGAACACGCCGCAGGCCGTCGGGTGCACAGCGTCAAGCTGGAAGTCGGTGCGCTGTGCGCCGTCGTCCCCGATGCGATGACGTTCTGCTTCGAACTCGCCACCGAGGGCACCGTCGCCGACGGCGCCAGCCTCGAGGTCGACATGCGTCCCGGCGAGGCACGATGCCGCACGCTGCGACACCAGCTTCGAACTGAACGACCTGATCTTGTTGTGCCCCTGCGGCAGTGCCGATGTCGACGTGACCGCCGGCCGTGACTTGAAGATCCTCTCGATGGAAGTGAGTTGAGCATGTGCGCAACCTGCGGGTGCGGCGACGACGGTGCGACCATCACCGTGCTGGCGCATGGCCATCCACATGACCACACCCATCCTCACGACCACACCCACGATCACGATCACGATCACGACACCCGCACACCGAGACCATCTCGCTGGAGCAGAAGGTTCTCGCGAAGAACGACGTGCTGGCCGAACAGAACCGGCAGTGGCTGGCCGAGCGCGGGATCCTCGCGTTCAACATCACGAGTTCACCGGGCGCGGGCAAGACGACCCTGCTCGAGCGCACCATCCGCCACCTCGGCTCGCAGCGCCAGGTTTCGGTGATCGAAGGCGATCAGGAGACGCTGCTCGACGCCGACCGGATCACCGCCGCCGGGGCACGTGCGGTGCAGGTCAACACCGGCGCGGGTTGCCACCTCGACGCCGAGATGATCGACCGTGCGCTTCACACCCTCGAGCCCGACAGCGGTTCGTTGCTGTTCATCGAGAACGTCGGAAACCTGGTCTGCCCCGCGCTCTTCGACCTCGGCGAGCACAGCAAGATCGTCGTCATCTCGGTGACCGAAGGAACCGACAAGCCGCTGAAGTATCCGCACATGTTCGCCGCGGCGGGACTGGTGCTCATCAACAAGATCGACCTGCTGCCGTACGTCGATTTCGATCTTGATCTCTGTGCGCAGCATGCCCGTTCGGTCAATCCCGGAGTCGAGATCATGCCCGTCTCGGCTACCAAGGGAGACGGAATGGACGCCTGGTACCAGTGGATTGACGCGCGCGCAAATGAACTGCGTGTGACCGTCGCTTAGGTGTGATTGACAACACACTTTTGCCGGAGTAGACCGAGAACTAGCGACGCGCAAGTGGGCCGAAGGGCGACTCCTGCGCCGCAGGGATCCCAGCCCGGTCCCGGAAAGCCGCAAGCATGCTAAGTGAAGCTGCCAAAAAAGCGGAAGAAACCCTGATTCACGTTCTGTGGATCAACGCCGGCCTCAGTTGTGACGGCGATTCCGTGGCATTGACAGGCGCCACCCAACCAAGCATCGAGGAGATCGCGCTCGGAGCACTTCCCGGTTTGCCTCAAATCGCGGTGCACTGGCCGTTGATCGACTTCGAGTGCGGACCGACGGGTGGCGCGGACGACTTCCTCGAATGGTTCTTCAAGGCCGACCGCGGCGAGTTGGAACCGTTCGTGCTGGTCGTCGAGGGGTCGATCCCCAACGAGAACCTGCATCAGGAGGGGTATTGGTGCGGGTTCGGCAACGACCCGGCGACCAACCAGCCGATCACCACCAGTGAGTGGCTCGACCGACTGGCCCCGAAGGCCACCGCGATCGTCGCCGTCGGGACGTGCGCGACGTACGGCGGCATCCACGCGATGGCCGGGAACCCGACCGGCGCGATGGGCGTGCCGGACTACCTCGGCTGGGACTGGAAGAGCAAGGCCGGACATCCCGATCGTGTGCGTGCCCGGCTGCCCCATCCAGGGCGACAACCTCTCCGAGACGCTGACCTACCTGCTCTACATGGCCACCGGACAGGCGCCGATGATTCCGCTCGACGACGCGCTCCGACCCCAATGGCTGTTCGGCAACACCGTGCACGAGGGGTGCGACCGGGCCGGCTACTACGAGCAGGGCGATTTCGCGACCGAGTACGGATCGCCGAAATGCATTGTGAAACTTGGCTGCTGGGGACCGGTCGTCAAGTGCAACGTGCCGAAGCGCGGCTGGATCAACGGCGTCGGCGGCTGCCCGAACGTCGGCGGCATATGCATCGGATGCACGATGCCGGGCTTCCCTGACAAGTTCATGCCCTTCATGGACGAGCCTCCCGGCGGAAAGATCTCCACGACCGCGTCGGGCCTGTACGGCTCGGTGATTCGCAATCTGCGCCATATCACCGGGAAGACCGTCGACAAAGAGCCGAAGTGGCGGCATCCGGGCAAGGAACTGACCACAGGAGCGAAGCGCACCTGGTAGGTGCGCATCGCACAGAAAGGCAAAACTCAATGACAACCACAGTTCCCGGACCCCAGCACACCAAGAAGGACCCGAGCACGCTCGTCGACATGTCGTGGGATCCGATCACCCGCATCGTCGGCAGCCTCGGCATCTACACCAAGATCGACTTCGAGAACCGCGAGGTCGTCGAGTGCCACAGCACGTCGTCGATCTTCCGCGGCTACTCGATCTTCATGAAGGGCAAGGACCCTCGCGACGCGCACTTCATCACCAGCCGCATCTGCGGGATCTGCGGCGACAACCACGCCACCTGCTCGTGCTACACGCAGAACATGGCCTACGGCGTCAAGCCGCCCAATCTCGGCGAGTGGATCGTCAACCTCGGCGAGGCCGCGGAATACATGTTCGACCACAACATCTTTCAAGAGAATCTGGTCGGCGTCGACTACTGCGAGAAGATGGTCTCCGAGACCAACCCGGGTGTCCTGGCCAAGGCCGAGAACACGCTTGCCCCGAACTCGGACGCGCACGGCTACCGCACCATCGCCGACATCATGCGGGCGCTGAACCCGTTCACCGGCGAGTTCTACCGTGAGGCGCTGGTGGTCAGTCGCTGGACGCGCGAGATGTTCTGCCTGATGGAGGGCAGGCACGTCCACCCCTCCACGCTGTATCCGGGCGGTGTCGGCACCGTCGCCACCATCCAGCTGATGACCGACTACATGACCCGGCTGATGCGCTACGTCGAGTTCATGAAGAAGGTCGTCCCGATGCACGACGACCTCTTCGACTTCTTCTACGAGGCGCTGCCCGGCTACGAGCAGGTCGGCCTGCGGCGGACGCTGCTGGGCTGCTGGGGCTCCTTCCAGGATCCGGAGGTCTGCAACTTCGCCTACAAGGACATGGAGAAGTGGGGCAACGCGATGTTCGTCACCCCAGGCGTCGTCGTCGACGGCAAGCTGGTCACCCACTCGCTGGTGGACATCAATCTCGGCATCCGAATCCTTTTGGGCAGTTCGTATTACGACGACTGGACCGATCAGGAGATGTTCGTCAAGAACGATCCGCTGGGCAACCCGGTCGACCGGCGGCACCCGTGGAACCAGCACACCAACCCCAGGCCGCAGAAGCGCGACATGGACGACAAGTACAGCTGGGTCATGTCGCCGCGTTGGTTCGACGGCAAGGACCATCTGGCGCTCGACACCGGCGGCGGTCCCCTGGCCCGGTTGTGGAGCACCGCGCTCGCCGGCCTCGTCGACATCGGCTACGTGAAGTCGACCGGGCGCAGCGTGCAGATCAACCTTCCCAAAACAGCACTGAAGGGCCCGGTCTCGTTCGAGTGGAAGATCCCCGAGCACGGGAGCAACACCCTCGAACGCAATCGGGCGCGGACCTACTTCCAGGCCTACGCCGCGGCGTGCGCGCTGCACTTCGCAGAGCAGGCGCTGATCGAGATCCGTGCCGGGCGCACCAAGACGTGGGAGAAGTTCACGGTGCCCGACGAGGCCATCGGTTGCGGCTTCACCGAGGCGGTCCGCGGTGTGCTCAGCCACCACATGGTGATTCGGGACGGCAAGATCGCGAACTACCACCCGTATCCCCCGACACCGTGGAACGCCAACCCACGCGACAGCTACGGAACTCCGGGCCCGTACGAGGACGCGGTCCAGGGTCAGCCGATCTTCGAGGAGAACGATCGGGACAACTTCAAGGGCATCGACATCATGCGGACGGTCCGCAGCTTCGACCCCTGTCTGCCGTGCGGAGTACACATGTACCTCGGTGACGGGAAGACACTCGAGAAACTGCACTCGCCGACCCAGTCCGTGACTGGGGAGTGATACATGGCCTCGACAGGACAACAAAGCCCGGAGGCACTCGACGACGAAACGCGGTGGCGTTCAGCAGGTGATCGAATCCAGACCCTGCTGGACGCCAGCGCGGGCAGCGGCACGGTCGTGCGTGAGCGGACCGAACAACTCGCCGCCGAGCTGACCGACCTCTACGGGGCTGCGCTCGAGCGGATCATCTCCGTCACCGCCGAGGCGGCCCCCGAACTGGTCGATCGGTTCGCCGCCGACGAACTCGTCGCCAGTCTCATGCTCGTACACGGGCTTCACCCGCACGGCCTGGAGCGCAGGATCGAGGATGCCCTCGACAGTGTCCGGCCGTACCTGGGTTCGCACGGCGGCGATGTCACGCTGCTCGAGGTGGCAGACGGCCAGGACGGGCCGGTGGTCCGCCTCGAGTTCGCGGGCAGCTGCAAGAGCTGCCCATCGTCGGCGGTCACCCTCGAATACGCCGTCGAAGATGCCGTGCGTGCGGCAGCTCCCGAGATCACGTCGATCGATGTCGTAGCCGCGCAACCGGACTCGACAACATCGTCCGGCCTCATCTCGGTGGATTCGCTGATGAGCCGCGTGCACGACAAGGACGCCACCGCCGCCTGGTACCCGATTCCCGACATCGGGGATCTCGGCGCGGGCGAGGTGGGCGGATTCCTGATCGCAGGAGTGCCGCATCCTGGCCTGTCGCGTCGGCGACGACCTGTTCGCCTATCGCGACCGGTGCGGTCGGTGCCACGACTCGATGGCCGGCGCTGCTCTGCATCGCCCGATGGGCGCGCCCATCGGGCAGGCGGTCCTCCGATGCCCGCGCTGCCAAGCACATTTCGACGTGGTGCATGCGGGTGCAAGCCTCGACGATGGCGCCGAGACCGCGACTCACCTCGACCCGATCCCGCTGCTCCGTCGCGACGGTGTGCTGTCGGTCGCGGTGCTCGCCGAGCCCACCGGGGTGATGTGATGGCGGGCCCAAGTGCTTACGACGTGCTGGCACGAATCCGGGCCAACAAGCGTCCCGCGTCGCAGGACGGCGAACGCTGCGAGATGTGCGCCGAGCCGATCGCCGACGAGCACCAGCATGTCGTCAACGTCGCAGCGCGCCAACTGATGTGCACGTGTCGCGGCTGCTACCTGCTGTTCACCGACCCGGACGCCAAGCTCCGATACCGCGCGGTGCCCGATCGGTACCTCACCTTCTCCGACTTCACGCTGGACCGGCGCGCCTGGGAGGCACTGCAGATACCCGTCGGGTTGGCGTTCTTCTTCCACAACTCCGACATGGACAAGACCGTCGCCTTCTATCCGGGCCCGGCCGGCGCCACCGAGTCCGAACTGGACCTCGACGCCTGGAGCAGCATCAGCGGCGCCGACAGCCGACTGGACATGCTCGCCGACGATGTCGAAGCGCTGCTGGTGCGCGTTCCCGATCGCGATCATGCCGATCCGGAACTCAACGCCCCCGCCGAGTGCTATCTGGTCCCCATCGACGCCTGCTACGAGTTCGTGGGCAGACTGCGAATGTTGTGGCGGGGCTTCGACGGTGGCCACGAAGTCCGCGAATTCGTCGACGAATTCTTCGAGCAGATCAAGGCGCGCAGCAAGGTGGCCAGCGCATGAACGGATCAGCGTGAGCAGTCTGACGTTCACCGTGCTGGACGTGGCCGCAGAACAGTTCTCGGTCACGCCGCGACTGATCGCGCGCATCGGCATCGTGGCCGCGGCCGACTGACGACGAGCCGATCCAGGCCATCGCGCTGCGATGCCAGATCCGCATCGAACCGTTGCGGCGGCCCTACTCCGATGAGGAGGCCGCGGGCCTGCTCGACCTGTTCGGTCCACGCGAGCGGTGGGTCAACACTCAACGCACGTTCCTGTGGCAGCACAGCACCGCCATGGTGCAGGGCTTCACCGGCGCCACCGAGATCTCGCTGCCACTGGATTGCACCTACGACTTCGAGGTCGCGGCGTCGAAGTATCTGCACGCGTTGCGCGATGGGGCCATACCGCTGTTGTTCCTGTTCAGCGGAACGGTTTTCGTCCAGGGCGAGCGCGGATTCTCGGTCCGTCAGGTTTCGTGGGAGTGCGAAGCCCAGCACGACATGCCGGTGGCGGTCTGGAACGACCTGACGCGACTGCACTATCCGAATGCCGGCTGGGTGCGGCTCGGCCACGACACCGTCGCCGCGCTGGCCGCCTACAAGTCGGCCCGCGGCATGCTCGACTTCGAGGATGCGGTCACCACGCTGCTCGCCGAGGCGCCCCGAGTCACCGTGCCGATCCCTCAACCCGAGGAGGCCCGGTGACACCCACGTGGGATCGGGCCCGCGCCATCGCCGACGCGGTGCTCTACGAGGGGTACCTGCTGTATCCCTACCGGGCGACGTCGAGCAAGAACCAATCCCGTTGGCAGTTCGGCGTGGTGGGGCCGCCCGGCGCGTCCGACGCGGGTGTCGGCGAAGACGACAGCCTGTCGGCGCAATTCCTGATCGACGGTGACAGCGAACTGACCCTCATCGTGCGCTTCCTCCAGTTGCAGCACCGAAACGCCGAACGCGATGTCGGCGGCGGACGATTCGAACCCGTCGACGAATTGACCAGCGGCTTGCAGTCGTGGGTCACCTGGGACGAGGCCGTTGAATGCGAGCTGTCCTTCGGGCCCTTCGACCTCGCCGACCTCGCACAGCCGCGCACCTTGGAGGTCGCGGTCGCCGACGGCGCGCGACACCGAGGACGTCGACGGCGGCCGGCTGATCCGGACCAGGGCGGCGATCAGCGCCGAACTCAACATCGCCGTCGAACACGACGACGGCCTCAACCGGGTCAGCGTGTCGGTCCACAACACCGGCGCGGCCACAACGGACAAAGACGCAGCCATCGCCACGTCCCTGATCGGAACGCACATCATCGCGGAAGTGGTTGGCGGAGAGTTCGTCTCCCTGCTCGAACCGCCCGAGTCCGCGGCCGGCCCGGTGTCCCGCCTCGTCCAGCACCGCTGCTTCCCGGTGCTCGCAGGGCGGCCGGGCGAACGCGACCTGCTGCTGATCTCGCCGATCATCCTCTACGACCACCCGGAGATCGCCGAACAGAGCGACGGCGCCCTCTACGACTCCACCGAGATCGACGAGATCCTCACGCTGCGCGTCATGACGATGACCGATGAGGAGAAGGCGCAGGCGCGGGCCACCGACCCACTGGCCGCGGCCATCATCGACCGGTGCGACTCGATGTCGCCCGAGGCCATGCAGCAGCTGCACGGCATCCTGCGCAACCCGCATGCCGGACAGGCAGACAGACCCGAGGCTCGACGAGTTGGACGAGCAGATGAGGTCGGCCGGGCTGATCCCGGAGATCCCCGAAGGCGTCGATTGGTGGGATCCGGTGGCCGACACCGCTGTCCGCCCCGACATCGATGCCGTACTGGTCAACGGAGTGCGGGTGGCGGCGGGCAGCCGAGTCCGGCTGCGGCCGTGTCGCCGCGCCGACGCACAGGACATCTTCTTCGCGGGCAAGACCGCCCGCGTCACTTCCGTGCACGAGGACGTCGACGGCCAGCAGTACGTGGGCGTCATCGTCGAGGACGATCCAGACGTCGAGATGCCCGACTCATACGGCCGTTACCTGTACTTCGCGCCGGACGAGGTCGAACCGCTCGATTCAACAGTAGTCAGCCCAGATAGGAGTTCAATGATGGATGTAGTTGGTTGGGTAGCAACCGGTGTCGTCGCTGTTGTCGTGGTGGGAGGAGTGGTGATCGGGCTCCGTTCGATCCCGGACATGCGGCGATACATGAAGATGCGGAACATGTAGTTCCGAGTTCGTCAACCAGATGACAGCCCGCATCCTGGTCGCCGGAATCGGCAACATCTTCCTCGGAGACGACGGCTTCGGACCCGAGGTGATGCGCCACGTCGTCGGGCAGTCCACTCGATGCCGATGTGCATCCGGTGGACTACGGGATCAGGGGCATGCACCTCGCCTACGACCTACTCGAGGATTGGCGTGCGCTTGTCCTCGTCGATGCGTTGCCCGATCGCGGGGCGCCCGGAACACTTCACGTTTTCGAGGCTGATCACGAAACCCTCTCCCCCACTGCCGGTCTCGAAGCGCACAGCATGGACCCGGCCGCCGTGTTCGCGACGCTGCAGGCACTGGGCGGCACGCCGCCGCAGACCATCGTCATCGGCTGCGAGGTCGAGAACATCGACGAGGGCATGGGCCTGTCGGCGCCGGTGAGCGCCGCGGTGCCGCGGGCCGTCGCGGCGCTCAACGAGGTGCTCGTCGACCTGGCCGCCCGCACGACCGCACCTGCGGAGGGCTGACTCATGTGTCTGGGGATCCCAGGGCAGGTCGTCGGGATGCTGGAGGGTTACGGCGACCAGCTGGCCCTGGTCAACGTCGCGGGTGAGAACCGCAAGGTGAACATCGGCATGCTGCCCGAGGAGACATTCGATCCGGGTGACTGGGTGATCATCCACATGGGATTCGTCGTCGAGAAGACCGACAAGGCGGGCGCCGACGAGGCGATGGCCGGCCTGGAGATGATGGGCAGGGGCCTCGAACGGGAGACGACTCCGAGGCGTTTCCATGACCGGCAGGCGCAGGCTCCGGGTCTGCGTGCGCGGCGTCGTTCAGGGGGTGGGCTTCCGGCCGTTCGTCTACACCACGCGCGGCCGCACTCGGCCTGTCCGGATCCGTGCGCAACGACAGCTCCGGCGCCGTCATCGAGGTGGAGGGCGACGCCGCCGACGATCGACGACTTCCTCACCCGGCTGCGCGACCGACCGCCGCCGCTGGCCGTCATCGAATCCGTTGAGACCCGAGACATCGCCGCTCGTCGGCGGCACCGGCTTCACCATCGCCGACACCATCACGATCCGCCGGCGGCCGCACGCTGACCTCCCCCGACGTCGCCATGTGCGCCGAATGCGCCGCCGAACAACGCGACCCGCGCGAACCGGCGCTACCGGCACGCATTCGTCAACTGCACCAACTGCGGCCCGCGGTTCACCATCATCGCCTCGCTGCCCTACGACCGCGTCGGCGACGACGATGGCGCGCCTTCGCGATGTGCGCCGACTGCGCACGCGAATACGACGATCCCGCCGACCGCCGATTCCACGCCCAGCCCGTGTGCTGCCCGAACTGCGGGCCCACGCTGAGCTACCGCGACCGCAACGGCCGATCGACCGAGTCGGCGAATCCGCGCTGCGGCAGGCCCGGCGGCTGCTGCGCGACGGCGGCATCGTCGCGGTCAAGGGCATCGGCGGATATCACCTCGCCTGCGACGCCGCCAACGAGCGTGCGGTCGCCGAACTGCGCACGCGAAAGCGGCGCGGCGACAAGCCGTTCGCGGTGATGGTCGCGGACCTGGCGACCGCGCGCACGCATCGCCGAGATCGACGACGGGTCCGCGCGCCTGCTGTCCGGTGCACAGCGGCCGATCGTGCTGATGCCGCGGCGCGACGGGTGCCGCGGTCGCCGACGCGGTGGCCCCGCACAATCCCGACCTCGGCGTCATGCTTGCCTACACCCCGCTGCACGCGCTGCTCTTCGGGCTGCCCGGCGACGAGCCCGGCCCGCCCGCACTGGTGATGACCTCGGGCAATCTCGGCGGTGAGCCGATCTGCTTCGCCGACGACGATGCGCTGGAACGGCTTTCGCAGCTGGCCGATGGCTGGCTGATGCACGACCGGGAGATCCTGGTCCCGTGCGACGACTCCGTGCGTGCGCGTGGTCGTGCGACAGTCGAGCTGCCGATCCGGCGCTCCCGCGGATACGCACCGCTGCCCGTCGCGCTGCCGGTGGCCGCTGCCGCCGACCCTGGCGGTCGGCGCCGACCTCAAGAACACCCTGGCGGTCGCCGACGGAAAGTACGCCTGGCTGAGCCAGCACATCGGCGACATGGACGACCTCGCGACGTTGTCGGCGTTCGACGCGGCGCGAGCAGCATCTGCAGGCACTGACCGGGGTGGCACCGGAAGTGCTTGTCGCCGACGCCCATCCGCTGTACCGGTCCACCGCCTGGGCGCACCGCAACGCCGCGGGCCGGCCCGTCCGGACGGTTCAGCACCACCACGCGCACATCGCCGCGGTGATGGCCGAGCACGGTCTGGACGGATCGCGGCCGGTACTCGGATTCGCCTTCGACGGAACCGGTTACGGGCCCGACGGCGCGGTGTGGGGCGGTGAGGTGCTGCTCGCCGACTACAAGGGTTACCGGCGGCTTTCGCACCTGAAGTACGTGCCGTTGCCCGGCGGCGACGTCAGCGTGCTGCGCCCGTATCGGATGGCCCTGGCGCACCTGTGGGCGGCGGGCTTGCCGTGGGATCCGGACCTGGCACCTGTGCGGGCATGCCCGACCGATGAGCGACGCGTGCTGGCCCACCAGCTCGAGACCGGTCTCGGCTGCGCGCCGACGTCCAGCATGGGCCGGCTGTTCGACGCCGTCGCGGCGCTGGCCGACGTCCGGCAGGTCGTCGCCTACGAGGCACAGGCGGCCATCGAGCTGGAGGGAATGTCCCGCGGCGCCGCCTGTGGCACAGCCACGTACCAGTTCGCCGTCGACTCTCACGCGAACACCGGCGGTGATCGACCCGGCACCCGTCATCGCCGCGGTCATCGCCGACACCCGATCCGGGGTGACCGCAGGTGTGATCGGCGCCCGGTTCCATCGGGCGGTGGCGGATGTGATCGTTGCGCTGGCCACCACCGTGGTGACCGACATGCCGACCGTCGCGCTGTCGGGCGGGGTGTTCCAGAACGCACTGCTGCTGCGACTGACCACTGCAGCGGTCTGCAGGACAAGGGATTCGACGTGATCACGCACCGCTGCGTGCCACCGAACGACGGCGGGATCGCACTGGGCCAGCTGTTGGTGGGGAATTCCTCATGAGGAAGGGAGGCCGCTGATGTGTTTAGCGGTACCGGGGAAAATTGTCAGCATCGAAGACCGTGACGGCACGCTGATGTCCGTCGTCGACTTCGGCGGGATCAAGAAGGACGTCTGCCTGGAGTACATCCCCGACGCGGAGGTCGGCCAATACGTCGTCGTCCATGTCGGTTTCGCGCTTCAGCGACTCGACGAGGAATCAGCGATGCGCACGCTCGCCGAATTCGAACACCTCGGAGTGCTGAAGGAGGAGTTCACCGACGGTTTCGAGCTGGCCGCCCAACAGGCCGGCCTCGACAACCCCAACGCGACGCAACGGAAATTCTGAGGTGAAGTCATGAAATACCTGGACGAGTTCAGCGATCCCCAACTCGCCCGCCATCTCGTCGACGAGATCAAGGCCGCCACCAGCCAGCGGTGGTCGATCATGGAAGTATGTGGCGGACAGACGCATTCGATCATCCGACACGGCATCGACCAGCTCCTGCCGGATACCATCGAGATGATCCACGGCCCCGGGTGCCCTGTCTGTGTGACGCCGCTGGAGATCATCGACAAGGCGCTGGAGATCGCGTCACGACCCGATGTGATCTTCTGTTCGTTCGGCGACATGCTGCGGGTGCCGGGCAGCGAGAAGGACCTGTTCCAGGTCAAGAGCCAGGGCGGCGACGTACGGGTGGTGTATTCACCGCTGGACGCGCTGAAGGTGGCGCGGGACAACCCCGACAAACAGGTGGTGTTCTTCGGCATCGGCTTCGAGACCACCGCGCCCGCCAACGCGATGACCGTCTACCAAGCCAAACGCCTTGGCATCGAGAACTTCTCGCTACTGGTATCCCATGTCCTGGTGCCGCCGGCGATCTCGGCGATCATGGAATCGCCGACCTGCCGGGTGCAGGCCTTCCTGGCCGCCGGTCATGTCTGCACCGTGATGGGGACCGAGGAGTATCCGTCGCTGTGCGACAAGTACGACATTCCGATCGTCGTCACGGGCTTCGAGCCGCTGGACATCCTCGAGGGAATCCGGCGCACGGTGCTGCAGCTGGAGTCGGGCCGTCACGAGCTGGAGAACGCCTATCCGCGCGCGGTCCAGGTCGAGGGCAACTCCGCGGCCAAGGCCATGCTGCTCGACGTCTTCGAGGTGACCGACCGGGCGTGGCGCGGCATCGGCATGATCCCGAGCAGCGGGTGGCGACTCTCGCATGCCTACCGCGACTACGACGCCGAGCATCGGTTCTCCGTCACCGACATCCACACCGAGGAATCGTCGGTGTGCCGGTCGGGCGAGGTGCTCCAGGGACTGATCAAACCGCACGAGTGCGAGGCGTTCGGCACGCTTGTGCACCCCGCGCAATCCCCTTGGCGCCACGATGGTCTCGTCGGAGGGGGCCTGCGCCGCCTACTACCTGTACCGGCGGCTGGAGGTGTCGAATGCCTGAGACGCCCCGCGGAGGCCGGCGCCACCATCGACATGGAGTCGTGGGTGTGTCCGGCCCCGCTGCGTGATTCACCGAACATCGTGATGGGGCACGGTGGCGGCGGCGCGATGTCGGCCGAACTCATCGAGCACCTGTTCCTGCCGGCGTTCGGTCCCGCCGCCGACGCGGGCATGGGCGATTCGGCGGTGCTGGACGTCGGCAACGTGCGGCTGGCCTTCTCGACCGACTCCTTCGTGGTCAAGCCGCTGGTCTTCCCCGGCGGCACGATCGGCGACCTCGCGGTGAACGGCACCGTCAACGACCTGGCGATGGCGGGCGCACGGCCGCTCGTGCATGTCGACGGCGTTCATTCTCGAGGAGGGCACCCCGCTCGATGAGCTCGCCCGCGTCGCCCACGCGGTGGGAACGGCCGCGATGGCGGCGGGCGTCAAGCTGGTGACCGGCGACACCAAGGTCGTCGATGCCGGTCACGGCGACGGCGTCTACATCAACACCGCCGGCATCGGGCTGGTCGACGAACGCGTCGATATCCGGCCGCAGCGGGCCACCGAGGGCGACGTCGTGATCGTCAGCGGCGACATCGGCGTGCACGGCGTCGCGGTGATGAGCTGCCGCGAGGGGCTGGAGTTCGGCACCACTGTCGCGAGCGACACCGCGCCGCTGCACGGCCTGGTCGCCGCGATGATCGACACCGGCGCCGACATCCACGTGCTGCGCGACCCGACCAGAGGTGGGGTCGCGGCGACGCTCAACGAGATCGCCAAGACCGCTGGCGTCGGAATCTCGCTGGACGAACGGGCACTGCCGATCCCCGCCGAAGTCCGCGACGCCTGCGGGCTGCTGGGCCTCGACCCGCTCTACGTGGCCAACGAGGGCAAGCTGCTCGCGTTCGTCCCGGCCGCGGACGCCGATCAGGTTCTCGCCGCGATGCACGCGCACCCGCTGGGCGCCCACGCGACGGTGATCGGCCGCTGCGTCGCCGAGCACCCGGGGATGGTGTCGGCCAAGACCGCGCTGGGCGGCACCCGGGTCGTCGACCTGCCGATCGGTGAACAACTACCGCGGATCTGCTGAATGAGCGGGCGCGAGACCTTCGCCTGCTTCGCCTACCCGCCGAACGAACTGGGCTACTGCGGACCCGCCGATGTCGCTCACACCGAACTCGCCTCGCATGCGCGCGAGTTCGACGGCGCGTGGCCGTATCTGCAGGCCATCGCCGACGCTGCGGGGATTTCGGACCCGCTTGATGAGGACGTCGTGCGCAGCTACTGGGTCGGTGGCCCCCTGCTGGACAAGGTCGATCCCGCCGAGCTGCTGTCGCGCCTGCGCAGCGCCTTCACCGGACAGGTCACCGGCCTGCTCGACGATCTTCCCGACCGCGGCGCACGCGTTGGCGCACCACAGTTTTCACGTCTTCGTGGTCTACCCCTGGGTGCGGTTCCTCGACCGCGACCCGACGACGCCGCTGCGGGTCATGCAGGACTGCCGGATTCGCTGGGGCACGGTCGAATCCGTCGACGGGCGAGCACGCCGAGATCGTCTGTCGTCCCGCTGACATTCGACGCCGGCGCGCTCGCGCTCGGGCGATCCGCGGGTCCGAACGGGTGCGGTGGAGCAAGGACGGTGACGTCGCTGGCCCCGCCGCCGACCCCCGGCGAAACGGTCTCGGCGCATTGGGACTGGGTGTGCGGGTCGCTCAGCCGACGCGGACGCAGAGGCCCTGGCCGAAGCGGCGACACAGGCGACACTCGACCTGGTCAACGCCGCCAGGAGCCGGCTAACGCGCCCTGCGAAGAGTCACCACTGGTCGCGCGGGACGTCGAAGTCCGCGCACAGCGCGCGCCAGACATCGCGCGGGTCGACGCCGTCCTCGATGGCCTGCACGGAGGTGCGCCCGCCGAGGCGGTCAGCACGTGGTCGACGAGCAGCGATCGCGCCACGCACCGCACCGAACTGGCCCTCGACGAGTACGTTGAATTCCGTCAACCGCACGTCGGCCCAACCTACGCCGACGACGCGACCGCTTCATGGCACACCCGTACCGGATCGTCGACACCGGCCAGGGATGCGCCCGCCCGCCGCGCCGCCTCCCGGTAGCGCGGCGACGACAACACCTCACGCACCGCCGTCGCCAACGCCTCGGCGGTCAACGGGCGTACGAGTAGCGCACTGCCCTGCCGCACAACGCGATTGGCGATCTCCCATTGGTCGCCGCCACCTGGCACCACCACCAGCGGCACGCCCGCCAGCAGCGTCTTGGACACCATGCCGTGCCCTCCGCCGCAGATCACCACGTCGGCGTTCGACAGCAGCTCGTCCTGGCGGCCGAGCCCGACCACCGCCCACGGCGGCACCGGCCCGTCGGGACCGCGCAGCCGCGACACCACGACCCGCGACCCCGCCGGGAGCACCTCCCCCGGCGTCAGGGTGTCCAGGGCCAGCTCCGCCAGCCCGTCGGGCACCGGTCGTCGCCGTCGACGGCGCGACGACCACCACCGGTCCGGATCCGGACGGAATCTGCAAGCTTCGACGACGTCGGCTCGAAGTGCAGAGGCCCGACGATCACCGCCTCGGTCGGCCAGTCGGGTCGCGGCAACTCCAGTGCGGGCAACGTGGCGATCAGCCGTCGCCGCGGGCCGGGATCGACTGCAGGCAAACCGATCTCGACACGCGCCGCCTCCCGCTGCCGCAGCCCTTCCCGCCACGACCGGGCGGACAGCGCACGCAGCACCGCGTCGCGGACCTTGCCGCGGACGCCGACGCCCGGCGCCAGCCCGCTGCCTATCGGCGGAAGCCCTTTCGACGGCCGATACAGCGGCTGCGGGTTCAGTTCGACCCACGGCAGCCCGAGCAGCTCGGCGGCCAGCCCGCCGGCGACGGTGATCACGTCCGAGACCACCAGGTCCGGCGCCAGCTCTGTCAGCTGCGGCGCGTTGAGCACCGCCATCCGCGCGGCACGCTGATTGATCTTCGCCCCGGCGTCGGCATCGTCGTCCGCCTCGGTCGCGTCCAGGCCGAGGAGTTCGACCGCGTCGACCCCGGCCTCTTTCGCCGTGGCCAGCCATTGCGTGCCGGTCAGAAGTGTCGGTGAATCCCCGTTGGCCAGGAAGCGAAGACACAGCGCAATGGCCGGAAAGGCGTGCCCGGGATCGGGTCCGGCGACGACCGCGACGCGCATTGGGCCTACCATGCCACAGCGCCGCGCCATAGGCTGAGGACATGACCGACCAGGCTTCACCAGTGAGACCCGACCTCGACAACGTCCGTACGGTCGAGACGTTTCTCTACGCATTGCAGGACGAGGACTTCGACACCGCCGACCGCTCACTGGCGGACAACATCGAATGGGAGAACGTCGGGTTCCCCACCATCCGTGGCCGCCAACGCATCATCGGCCTGTTGCGACGGGGCGAAGGCCGCATGGGCTTCGAGGTCAAGATTCACCGCATCGCCGCCGAAGGCAATGCGGTGCTGACCGAGCGCACCGACGCGATGGTGTTCGGACCGCTGCGTATTCAGTTCTGGGTCTGCGGGACCTTCGAGGTGCACGCGGGCCGAATCACCTTGTGGCGGGACTATTTCGACACGCTGGACTTCTTGAAGGGGACCGTCCGGGGAATCGCTGCGACGGTGTTCCCCTCGCTGCGCGCGACGATGTAACCTGCCGGATTGCTATCATTCGGGCTCGATATGAGCACCGAATCCGCACGCACCCGGCCGAACCTCTTCGAATACATCGGCTACTGCTACGGCCGAGCGCTGCCCGCCTCGATGCACGACTGGGTGCGCAACGACCTGGCGGGCAAGGGCGCGACGGTCCGCATGATGGTCCGGGTCTTCATCCCGGCGTTCATGATCCTGATCCCGTTCTGGTTCATCCCGACCACGCTGGACGTGCACCTGTCCATGACGCTGCCGATTCTGATCCCGTTCGTGTTCTTCTCACACGCGCTCAACAAGGTGTGGCGCCGCCACATGCTGCGAAAGCACGGCCTGGACCCGAGCCTGGTCGACGCACTCTCCCGCGAGAAGAACGCCCACGTCCATCAGGCCTATATCGAGCGCTACGGTCCCCGGTCGGGGCCGTCGAGTTCGCACGACGTCTAGGCCCGGCGCAGGTGTCCGAGTTCGTCGAAGGCCTGCGCCCATCCGAGCAGGCGGTCGGTCGCATTCGACAGCTCGTTGCGGTAGCGCTGCTGCGTCATCGGTGAGCTCGACATCGACCCGGTGTTGGCCGCTGACACCAATTGCGCTGCTGCGGTGACCATTTCGTTGTACTGACGGCTGCCCTGGTCCAGCTGTGCGGTGAACGCCTGGATCGTCGGGGCCAGATGCGCGCGCGACTGCGGTGCGGAACTGATCGCCCGTTCCATCGACACCACCTCGTTGGCGGTCGCGGTCATCGTGGCGGCGGTCTGGTTGGCCGCGGACGTCAGCTCGCGAAGTTCGTCGGCGGGCAGCATCCGGCCGCGCTCCATCACACCGAGCAGCGAAAACAGGCCGCGTTCAGAGGCTGCCAGTGCGGCCATCGGCTGGCGGGCGGCCGAGCCCCACGCCGGAAGTCGACGAGCGCTGCGAGATCGCGGCGGCGGCAACGGCTCACCTCGCAACCAGCGGTAGCGCAGGAACGACAGCGTCGCCAGGAAGGCCGCGCCGACCGCGATGGGGGCCGGGATGAACAGTGCCCAGAACGGCGTCTCCCACGCTGACAGCAGGCCGGTCACGCCGATCCAGAACACCGACGACACCGTGAAGAACACGCCGAGCCGCAACGCCCAGCGTCGCTTGCGCAACAACTTGGCGCGCGGATCCGCTGCGGCATTGAGCTTTTCGGCCATCACGATCGGACCACTCTGCCGCGGTGTCCACACCGCGCTGCGCCAACGAGCGCCAGGCCTCCGGTCTACCCGCTCGCGAATTCACTGCTGTTCCTCACAGAAGTTATTGCGACAGCGGATTTTCCGGTGTCGCTTGGGGGTTGGTCGCCGGCGCCGCGGGCGCGGCGGCCGCCGTGCCACCGGCGGGCAGCTGCTCACCGCGCATCGACGCGCGGATCTGCTCGAGCCGCGAATGACCCGCCATCTGGACGCTGGCCGATTGCACCTCCATCATCCGGCCCTGCACCGAGTTCTGCGCCAGCTCGGCCGAACCGATGGCGTTGGCGTAGCGGCGCTCGATCTTGTCGCGCACCTCGTCGAGGCTCGGCGTGGTGCCGGGCGCGGCCAGCTCGCTCATCGACCGCAGCGACGCGCTGACCTGCTCCTGCATCTTGGCCTGCTCGAGCTGGCTGAGCAGCTTGGTGCGCTCGGCGATCTTCTGCTGCAGCATCATCGCGTTCTGCTCGACGGCCTTCTTGGCCTGCCCGGCGGCCTGCAGCGCCTGGTCGTGGAGGCTCTTGAGGTCCTCGACGCTCTGCTCTGAGGTCACCAACTGCGCGGCGAACGCCTCGGCGGCATTCGTGTACTCGGTGGCCCGGGCGGCGTCACCGGCGGCGGTCGCCTGGTCGGCCAGCGTCAGCGCCTGACGGACGTTGACCTGGAGCTTCTCGATGTCGGCGAGCTGGCGGTTGAGCCGCATCTCCAGCTGGCGCTGGTTGCCGATGACCTGGGCGGCCTGCTGTGTCAACGCCTGGTGCTGGCGCTGGGCCTCTTCGATGGCCTGCTGGATCTGCACCTTCGGATCGGCATATTCGTCGACCTTGGAGCTGAACAGCGCCATCAGGTACTTCCACGCCTTGGTGAACGGATTGGCCATCGGTTCGTTCCGCCTTCGTGTCTGTCGTTGTCTCGGCCTTGGGCCGCCGGCTTACCGTGCAGCCCAATCTATCGGGTCGGCGACCATTGCCGCACCTACACCGGCTCCAGCTTCTTAGGCGACCGCCATCGACACAACCTGCGGAATGACGACCTTGGTCGCGGCGTCGATATTGGCCGCGCCGATCGATTCGCGTTCGAACGCGGCGAGTTCCTTGCGGCCCATCTCGTCGCCGGCCTCGAAGAGCACCCGCGACAGCGGCACGTCCAGCGCACTGCAGATGGCGCTGAGCAACTCGCTGGAGGCCTCCTTGCGGCCGCGCTCGACCTCCGAGAGGTAGCCGAGGCTGACCCGGGCGGAATCGGACACTTCGCGCAGGGTGCGGCCCTGCTCGGTGCGGGCACGGCGCAGGACGTCGCCGATCACCTCGCGCAGCAATGCCGTCATCGTGCTCCCCTTCCGAGAGGTCCGTCGCTGGCTTTGTACTAGGGCAACGCCGCGGGCATGCGGGTGGTTCCCGGATCGCGCAAATAGCTGCCGTTCGAGCCGAAACCGCAGCAAGGAGGCCTGACGTCAGTGCGCGGCGGGGCGGGCGCGCGAATCGCGGATCGCGGAGACGACGTAGTCCACGCCGGTGACCACCGTCAGGACGACTGCCGCCCACATCACCACCCACGCCCCGGTGAGCCAAGGGCCCGACAGCGGCAGCACGAACAGGCCGATGGCCACGCCCTGGACGAGGGTTTTCAGTTTGCCGCCGCGGCTGGCCGGAATGACGCCGTGGCGAAGGACCGCGAATCGCAGCACTGTGATGCCGATCTCGCGCGTCATGATCACGACGGTGATCCACCACGGCATCTCGCCGAGCATCGAGAGACCGATCAAGGCGGCGCCGATGAGCGCTTTGTCGGCGATCGGGTCGATCAGCGTGCCGAATTCGGTGACCATCCCATAGCTGCGGGCCAGCGCACCGTCGAACCGGTCCGTGATCACAGCGACGGTGAAGACGATGAATGCGGCTATCCGCCAGAATGTTTCGTGGCCGTCAGCGACGAAGAGCACGACCAGGAACACGGGTACCAACGCCAGTCGCACACCGGTGAGCACGTTGGCGATGTTCGCCACCCGGGCGCGCGGGACCACGGGATCGGTGGTTGGTTCGCCCGGCACCGCAACAGAATATCGGTTGCTCTGACCGATACTCTCCACGTGTGAGCGCAGATCCCGGTCAGGTCGCCATCCGGCGTGCCAGAACCTCGGATGTGCCCGCGATGAAGGCTCTCGTCGATATCTACTCCGGCAAGATCCTTCTCGAGAAGAATCTGGTGACGCTCTACGAGACCGTCCAGGAGTTCTGGGTCGCCGAGGTCGACGGCGAACTGATCGGGTGCGGCGCGCTTCACGTGCTGTGGGCCGACCTGGGCGAAGTACGCACGGTGGCGGTACACCCCAAGGTCAAGGGTCATGGGGTCGGCCACGCGATCGTCGACCGGCTACTGGACGTGGCCAGGGATCTGCACCTGGGGCGGATCTTCGTGCTGACCTTCGAAGTCGACGTTCTTCAGTCGACACGGATTCCAGGAGATCGAAGGCACCCCGGTCACGGCGGAGGTCTACGAGGAGATGTGCCGCTCGTATGACACCGGTGTGGCGGAGTTCCTGGACCTGTCCTACGTCAAGCCCAACATCCTGGGCAACACCCGAATGCTATTGACGCTTTAGCGGTGTCGGCTCGCCGCTAGACGGTATGGGGCCCTTAACGGGTTGATTGCATGCACCTGATGGCTGCAATCAACCCGTTAAGCGTGCTGAGCAGCACTTCCCTAGCCAACGGCGAGTTTCAGCATTTCGTCGCCGAAGTGGAGTGTCTGATACCGCGGACGGCGGTACGAATCGCACCGAGATGCAACACGGAAAGCAGTGACGACTCGACGCCGAACTCCTTGCACAGCTTGCGTTCCGGATCAGCCACCATCGCGAACGGGATGTCAGCAACGTATTGCCGAAGTCGGTCTGGATCAGAGCGGAACAGGACGACCTCAGTGACCCCGGCGTTCTGGATCTCGTCGCTTCGGCGTGCCACGTCTCGAAGATGCAGATTGCAGATAGGGCACCCACCGAAACGTCGGAATTGCTGACGAACCCGCCGCTCCGGCGCGGGCACGCTTACTTGCGTGTCTGTGACAGTGCGCAGCGTTCGCGCCCTGATCTTGTCGTCCGCAGTGAACATCCGAACTCTCCGTCGAGCCGGATTTCACCCTCGCCGCGACGCTTACGCCTCCTCGTCGTCGCCGCCGGCGTCGCCACCGCGAATCAGCATCAGTGTGCCTGCCAGCTCGTCGGGCTTGACCAACACCTCGCGCGCCTTGGATCCCTCGCTCGGACCAACGATGTTGCGGGTCTCCATCAGGTCCATCAGCCGGCCTGCCTTGGCGAAGCCAACCCGCAGCTTGCGCTGCAGCATCGACGTCGAGCCGAACTGACTGGACACCACCAGCTCGACCGCCTGCAGGAACACGTCCATGTCGTCGCCGATGTCGGGATCGACGTCGGTGCGCTCACTGTTGGTCTTGGCGGCCGTGACGCCCTCGGTGTACTCCGGTTCGGCCTGGTCCTTACAGGCGCTCACGACGGCATGGATCTCCTCGTCGCTGACGAAGGCGCCCTGCAGCCGGATCGCCTTATTGGCGCCCATCGGTATGAACAGGGCGTCGCCCATGCCGATCAGCTTCTCGGCGCCCTGCTGGTCGAGGATCACCCGGCTGTCGGTCAGCGACGAGGTGGCGAACGCCAGCCTGGACGGCACGTTGGTCTTGATCAGGCCCGTGACGACGTCCACCGACGGCCGCTGGGTGGCCAGCACGAGGTGGATGCCGGCCGCGCGGGCTTTCTGGGTGATGCGCACGATGGCATCTTCGACATCGCGCGGGGCCGTCATCATCAGGTCGGCGAGCTCGTCGACGATCGCCACTATGTAGGGGTAGGGCTTGTACACGCGCTGACTGCCGAGTGGAGCGGTGATCTCCCCCGACCGCACCTTCTTGTTGAAGTCGTCGATGTGCCGCACACGGCTTGCTTGCATGTCCTGGTAGCGCTGTTCCATCTCCTCGACCAACCACGCCAGCGCGGCCGCCGCCTTTTTCGGCTGGGTGACGATCGGGGTGATCAGGTGCGGAATGCCTTCGTAGGGGGTCAGTTCCACCATCTTCGGGTCGATCAGGATCATCCTGACCTCTTCCGGAGTGGCCCGCGCCAGCAGCGACACCAACATCGAGTTGACGAAACTCGACTTGCCCGACCCTGTCGAACCCGCAACCAGCAGATGCGGCATCTTCGCGAGATTGCACGAGATGTATTCGCCCTCAATGTCTTTGCCGAGGGCGATCACCAGCGGATGATGGTCGCTGCGTGTCGACGGGTCGGTGAGCACATCGGCCAGCCGTACCATCTCGCGGTCGACGTTGGGTACCTCGATGCCGACGGCGGACTTGCCCGGGATCGGCGCCAGCATCCGGACGCTCTCGGTGGCGACGGCGTACGCGATGTTCTTCTGCAGCGCAGTGATCTTCTCGACCTTGACGCCTGGCCCGAGCTCGACCTCATACCGGGTGACGGTCGGACCGCGGGTGCAGCCGGTCACGGCCGCGTCCACCTTGAACTGCTGAAGCACCTCTGTAATGGATTCCGACATCCGGTCGTTGGCTGCAGTACGCCGCTTCGGCGGGTCGCCCGCGGCGAGCAATTCAAGCGGCGGCAGCGTGTAGGGGCCTTCGACGACGCGATCGACGATCTTGGGCTTGGCCTTCTTTTTCGCGTGCCCTGGCGGTGGGCTCGGGAATGGTCGGTGTCTCGTCCTCGATCGGGTAGTTCTCCATCGGTGTGCCGGTGGGCCATCGCCGTGGCCTCCGTCGTTTGCCGTAGCCGCGGGATCGTCGTAGTAGCCGTCGGAGAAGTCGTCGGATTCGGCGACGACGGGTTCCTCGTCGTCGTAATACTCGTCGTCGTCGTAGTACTCACCGCGCAACGCGCGCGCGGAGAACATGGCCCGAAGGGTGTCGGGCACCTCGCGGATCGTCGTGCCGGTGACGAGAAGCAGGCCGAACAGTGCGGCGATGAACAGCAGGGGCACGGCGATCCACGCCGTCAGCCCGTCTGAGAGCGGACCACCGATCGCGAAGCCGACGAAGCCGGCAGCGTGTTGTCGCGCGACGGACTCCGCCGGGGAACCCGCCCACAGATGCCACAGGCCCAAAGCGGGCAGCACGATCATCGCCGCACCGAGGATCAGCCGTGGCCGTGTCTCGGGGTCGGGCTCGGTGCGCATGAGCACCACGGCGATCACGGCCAGCGCGAGCGGCAACAACGCCACCGAGGAGCCGATGAGCACCCGCAGGAACGTGTCGATCCACGCCCCGACGGGTCGCGCCGCGTCGAACCAGGAACTCGCGGCGATCACCACGGCGATGCCGAGCAGCGCCAGGGCGATGCCATCGCGGCGGTGGCCCGGCTCGAGATCGCGGGCCCTGCCGACGGAGCGCGCCGTCGATCCGGCGCCCTTCGCCACCATCAGCCAGCCCGCGCGCACACCGCGGCCGACGGTGGCACCTGCCGACGAAATCGGCGAGGGATTCCGTCGCGGCGCCGGCTTCCGCTTCTGCGTGGTCCGCGTTCCGGCCCGTGCGCTGGACTTTGACCTGCTAGAACGGCTGCCGGAGCGCGCGGCGGTCTTACTAGGCATGCCTGTAAGACTAGTCGCAACAGCCCCATAATCACCATCAGCCACACGGGTCACAGAAAGGTATCAATCGCTGACCCGGTCGGTCGTAGCGTGCCCGCATGACCGAAACGAACCAGGTCGCGGGCATTCCGACCTCCAGCAAGGTGCTTTGCGCTGTATATGCGCTGATTTCTATCGGTGCGCTGATCGCCACCTGGAGCCAGAACCTCGCCTACCTGGGCAGCGGCGAACTTCTTGCTCGCCTTCTTCGACGACCCAAGGCCACTCCGGCGTCTCGGTCTCTCACGGTCGACCTGCTTCTGTTCAGCTCTCGCGGCGGCGATCCTGATGGTGGCCGAGGCGAGAAAACGCGGCGTCAAGTTCGTCTGGGCTACTTCCTCGGTGCGGCGCTGTCACCGCGATCAGCGTCACGCTTCCCGCTGTTTCTGATCGCTCGGGAACTGCGCATCGCCAAGACCGATCCGACCGTCTTGCGCACGCGCCGACGCGATTGGACTGGCGATCTGTCGCCGCGGTCGCAATTGCGGCGATCGTCATCTGGGTGGACGTCGCGTGAGCGCCGGGTAGCCGAAATTTAGTTAGGTTCGCTGAGTAGGGTGAGCTCACATCCGGCCGCACTCACCGAGGAGTTCACCGCTTATGCCCATCGTCGTCGTCGCAACCATGACCGCAAAGCCCGAGTCGGTGGACGCCGTCCGGGATGCCTGCACGAAAGCCATCGAGGCGGTGCACCAGGAGCCGGGCTGCGAGCTCTACTCATTGCACGAGGCCGACGGAACCTTCATCTTCGTCGAGCAGTGGGCCGACGCCGACGCGTTGACCGCGCACAGCAAGGCGCCGGCGGTCGCCGAACTGTTCGGCACCGTCGGCGAGCACCTCGACGGTGCACCCGACATCAAGATGCTGCAGCCGGTCGTCGCCGGAGATCCCGCGAAGGGTGCACTGCGTCCGTAATGCCTGCGCTCGACGGCAAAGTCGCGTTCATCACCGGCGCCGCCCGCGGTCAGGGCCGCGCCGAGGCGGTCAGGCTGGCCTCCGACGGTGCGAGCATCATCGCGGTCGACATCTGCGACCAGATCGCGTCGGTGCCCTATCCCCTGGCGACGCCTGACGATCTCGCTCTCACGGTCAAGCTCGTCGAGGACACCGGTGCGCGAATCGTGGCGCAGCAGGCCGACGTTCGCGATCAAGATGCCTTGAAGAACGCGCTGGCGGCCGGGGTCGACGAACTCGGCCGGCTGGACATCGTGGTCGCCAACGCCGGTATCGCGCCGATGCAATCGGGGCCGGAGGGCTGGCGTGACGTCATCGACGTCAACCTCACCGGCGTCTATCACACCGTCGAAGTGGCGATCCCGACGCTGGTCGAGCAGGGTGACGGCGGGGCGATCGTGCTCACCAGTTCGGTGGCGGGGCTGATCGGCGTGGGCAGCGACGACGCGGGCGCCGTCGGATACGTCGCGGCCAAGCACGGCATCGTCGGCCTGATGCGGCTGTACGCCAATCTGCTTGCCCAGCACAGCATTCGGGTGAATTCAGTGCATCCGGCAGGCGTGGACACGCCGATGATCAACAACGAGGCCACCCGCCAGTGGCTGGGCAGCATCGCCGACAAGACGCCGCAGGAGATGGGCAACGCGTTGCCGGTGCAGGTGCTCGCAGCCCGAGGACATCGCCAACGCGGTGGCGTGGCTGGTTTCCGACGAAGCGCGGTACGTGACCGGCGTGACGCTGCCCGTGGACGCCGGGTCGGTCAACAAGCGCTGATGGCGCACAACCCGGCCGCACAAACCGCTTTCGGCCCGATGGTGCTTGCCGCCGTCGAGCAGCACGAACCACCGCGAGCGCCGACTGGTGAACGACGACTTGGCCTTTGCGTTCCTGCCCGCCGGACTGCGGGCCATGGTGAGCGCGACCCGACTGGCTCCTCTCCGGCGCCTGATGATCGGCGCCACCGAGCGATGCGGGTCCGGGGCTGTGGGCGAATCTGGCCTGCCGCAAGCGATTCATCGACGAGAAACTCGACGACGCGTTGCCCGGTATCGATGCGGTGGTCATCCTCGGCGCCGGCCTGGACACCAGGCCGTACCGCCTCGCCCGACGATCCGACATCCCGGTCTATGAGGTCGACCTGCCGGTGAACATCGAACGCAAGAAAGCTGTCGTACGCCGGGTGCTGGGCGAGGTCGCCGCCGTCGGTTCGGTTGGTGCCGGTGGATTTTGAGCGTGACGATCTCGCCGCCGAGCTGGCCAAGGCCGGGCATCGAGGCGACGACCGGACCTTCTTCATCTGGGAAGGCGTGACGCAGTACCTGACCGCCGATGCGGTGCGACGCCACCTTCGACGTTCCTGCGGCGCGCCGCGCCGGCCAGCCGGCTGGTGTTCACCTACGTGCGAAGGGACTTCATCGACGGCACGAACATGTACGGCGCCGCTCGGCGTATCGCAGGTTTCGCGAGAAGCAGCAGCTGTGGCAGTTCGGACTGGACCCCGACGAGGTTGCGGGGTTCGTGGCGCAGTACGGATGGCGGCTGATCGAACAGGCGGGACCGGACTATTTTCTGCGCCACTACGTCGAGCCGGCCGGGCCGCGATCTGACGGCGTCGCAGCTCGAGTGGACGGCCTACGCCGAGAAGATCTGACTGCCGCGGCTAGATCTCGATGACCGTTGGCACGATCATCGGCTGGCGGCGATAGGTCTCGCCGACCCACTTACCGACAGCGCGGCGTACCGCCTGGGCGATGCGGTTGACATCGGTGACCCGTTCCGCGGCAAGGGCTTCCAGCGCTTCCTGGACTTTGCGAGTGGCGGGTTCCAGCGCCTTTGGATCCTCGGAGAAACCGCGCGAGTGCAGGATGCGGCGCAGACGCCAACTTGCCGGTGCCGCTTCGCAGCACCACCGTCACCCCGATGAAACCCGAAGACAGCGTGAGCCGTTCACCGACCACCGTCTCGCCGACGTCCCCGGTGACCAGCCCGTCGACGAACATCTTGCCCGTCGACACCGCACCGGAAACCGATGCCTGGCCCGCCACCAGGTCGACGCTGACACCGTTCTCCGCCAGCACGATGTTCTCCTCCGGCACCCCGGTGCTCGCCGCCAGCGCCGCATTGGCCCGCAGCATCCGCCAGGTTCCGTGCACCGGCATCACATTGCGCGGCCGCACGCCGTTGTACAGGAAGAGCAGTTCCCCGGCATAGGCGTGTCCGGTGACATGCACGCGGACATGGGCATTCGTCACGACGCGGGCACCGATCTTGGCCAACGCATCCAAGACGCCGAAGATCGCTTCCTCGTTGCCGGGTATCTGGGACGACGACATGATGATGAGATCGCCCGACGTCAGCGTGATGCTGCGATGTTCACCGCGCGACATCCGCGACAGCGCGGCCATCGTTTCGCCCTGGGTGCCGGTGGTCACGAGCACCACACGCTCGGGAGCCATCATCTCCGCCGCACCGATGTCGATGATGTCGTCGTCGTTGGCGAGCGTTATATAAGCCGAGCTCCTTGGCGATCCCCATGTTGCGGACCATCGATCGTCCGACGAACGACACCTTGCGGCCCAGCGCGACCGCCGCATCGATGATCTGTTGCACGCGACCGACATTCGATGCGAAACAGGCCACGATGACACGCCCCTGCGCGCCGCGCATCAGCCGGTGGATGTTCGGGACCGATCTCGCTCTCCGAGGGCCCGACGCCGGGAATCTCGGCGTTGGTCGAATCGCACAGGAACAGGTCCACACCGGAGTCGCCGAGCCGCGACATGCCCGGCAGGTCGGTCGGCTTGCCGTCGGGCGGAGACTGGTCGAGCTTGATGTCACCGGTATGCAGCACGGTGCCCGCACCGGTGTGGATCGCGATCGCCAAACAGCCGGGAATGGAGTGGTTGACGGCGAAGTACTCGCACTCGAAAACGCCGTGCGTCGAGCTCTGGCCCTCGTCCACCTCCTCGAACACCGGCTTGATCCGGTGTTCGCGGCATTTCTCGTTCACCAGCGCCAGCGTGAACTTCGATCCGACCACCGGAATGTCGGGGCGCAGCTTGAGCAGGAACGGGATGGCACCGATGTGGTCCTCGTGCGCGTGGGTGAGCACGAGCGCCTCCACGTCTTCGAGGCGGTCCTGGATGAGGCGCAGGTCCGGAAGGATCAGATCGACACCGGGCTCATCGTGCGTCGGGAACAACACCCCGCAGTCCACGATCAGCAGACGGCCCAGATGCTCGAAAACCGTCATATTGCGGCCGATTTCGCTGATGCCACCCAGCGCAGTGACCCGCAGTCCCCCTGGGGCCAGCGGCCCCGGCGGTGCGAGTTCTTCGTTCACTAGCGCAGCACCGTGGCAGCCCGCATATCCGCGGCCAGCGCCTCGATCTGGTCCGGCGAGGCCGGCACTTGCGGCAGCCGTGGGTTACCGGCCTCGAATCCCTGCAATCTCAGGCCCTCCTTGGCAAAGGTCACACCACCCAGCCGTGCCTGCGCGTCGGCCAGTGGGCCGAGTGTGACGTTGATCTTGCGTGCCGTCGCGACGTCACCGGAGTTGAACGCCGACAACATGTCCCGCAGCTGACTCGCGGCCATATGGCCCCACACACTGATGAAGCCGACGGCGCCCATCGCCAGCCAGGGCAGGTTCAGCGCATCGTCGCCCGAGTAGTACGCCAGCCCCGTCTCGGCGATGATCTGCCCGCCTCCGTGAAGATCACCCTTGGCGTCCTTGATCGCCACGATGTTGGGATGGCGGGCCAGCGTGCGGATGGTGTCCCACTCGATCGGAATGGCGGACCGCGGCGGAATGTCGTACAGCACCACGGGCAGCGGCGTGGCATCCGCGACGGCGGTGAAATGCGCGACCAATCCGGCCTGCGGCGGGCGCGAGTAGTACGGCGTCACCACCAGCAGGCCGTGCGCGCCCTCGCCCTCGGATGCCCTGGCGAGTTCGATGCTGTGCGCGGTGTCGTAGGTTCCCGCGCCGGCGATGACGCGGGCTCGGTCCCCGACTGCCTCCAGTACCGCCCGCAGAAGCGTCAGCTTCTCGCCGTCCGTCGTCGTCGGCGACTCACCGGTGGTGCCTGAAAGCACCAAGCCGTCGCAGCCTGCGTCGACGAGATGGGTCGCCAGGCGCGCCGCGGTCTCGGTGTCCAGGGTGCCGTCGGGCTTGAACGGCGTAGCCATCGCGGTCAGCACGGTGCCCAACTGGGCTGTCACGTCGAATCCGCCGGTGCTCACGAACAGTGAGATTACTCGCTCGGCCTCACGCTTCTGTGGCTAGCGGGCTGGTTGCCACCTCTGTGCCGTCAGCCAGCGCATAGATCTCGAAGTCCGAGAACACCTGCGGTGCGACGTCGATCAGTTGGCGCAGGCATTCGATGGCCAGCCGGCGAATCTCGATGTCGGCGTGCTCGCTGGCCCGCATCGCGATGAAATGCCGCCAGGCGCGATAGTTGCCGGTGACGACGATGCGGGTCTCGGTGGCGTTCGGCAACACCGCGCGGGCGGCCTGTCTGGCCTGCTTACGCCGCAGTACGAGCTGACCTGTCGCCGGGCTCACCGCCGAATTTCGCTTCGAGCCTGCTCGAGCAATTCCGTGTACGTCGCGCGGCTGGCGTCGGCGGCGGCGGCGAAGATCTCCGCAAGCTCGGGATCGTCCTCCATCCCCGGGGGCAGGACGACCTGCGAGTCGTGCTCGGGGACGTAGCGCTGCGACAGTTGCGAGTAGGAGAAATGGCGGTGCCGGATCAACTCGTGGGTGCAGGACCGCGAGATCCCGGTGATGTAGAACGACACCGACGCGTGTTCGAGCACCGAGAAGTGACCGACGTCGATGATGTGTCGCACGATAGGCGGCGTTGGTCGCGGTTCGCGGATTGGGCTTTGACCAGCTCTGATAGCACGCACGGCCGGCGAACTCCACCAGCGCGGGCCCGCCGTCGGCGTCGGTGCTCCACGGCACGTCCGAAGGCACCACGAAGTCGGTCTTGGCGATCAGCTGTACGCGCAGCGGCGCGATCTCGGCCACGGCTCACCCTAACGTGGGGGCTTTCCTGCGGTGATTACTGACGCGTGCGTTTGGATTCGCATTCAAAGGGAATTATGCGGTCCTCAGTCGGCGTTTAATCGCAACACCGATCTTGGAGGGAGAGTGGCCAATGCCCACCGATTACGACGCACCTCGCGCCCAGAACACCGATGAGGGCGACCAGTCCCTGGAGGACCTCGCCGCCCGCCGGCGCGAGCAGGCCGACGTGGCGGTGCTCGACGTCGATGACGGCGATGCCGTCGACGCCATCGACCTGCCCGATATCGACCTGTCCGGTGAGGAGCTCATCGTCCGGGTGATACCGAAGCAGGCCGACGAATTCACCTGCTCCAGTTGCTTCCTGGTGCATCATCGCAACCGGCTCGCGCTGCAGTCAGGCGACCGGTTGGTGTGTTCCGACTGCGTCTGACGATTCGGCGTCGCCATCCGCGTTAGGGTGACGCCATGGCAGCCCCGGCCGTGGCTATCCCGCCTGCTCGACGTCATGGAGTTCGACATCCTGCCGATGACCGAGCGCGGTGTCGCGGCGGGAAACAAGGTCTTCGGCGCAGCGCTACTCCGCAAGTCCGACATGTCGCTGGTCCTCGGCGGCACCAACAGCGAAACCGACAATCCGCTATTGCACGGCGAGATCAGCACCCTGAACCAGTTCTATGAGATGGCCGACCGGCCCCCGACGCGCGACCTGATGTTTCTGTCCACGCATGAGCCCTGCCCCCTGTGCCTGTCGGCCATCACGTGGGCGGGGTTCGACAACTTCTACTACTTCTTCACCTACGAGGATTCGCGGGACGCCTTCGGCATTCCCCACGACCTGAAGATCCTCAAGGAGGTATTCGGCGTCGAGGACGGTGAATTACCGGCACACCAATGCGTTCTGGACCTGCTATTCGATCCGCGACCTCGTCGAAGCCGAACCCGAGCCGCTACGCACCCAGCTGCTCGAGCAGGACCAGCGGATCCGTGACGTCTACGCCGGGCTGTCCCAGACGTATCAGGACTCCAAGGGCGACAACGACATTCCGTTCAACTGACCAGCTCGGTGACCGCGAGGTAATTCAACTGACGACACTGAGGCTCGAGCGTCGGATCGTGTCACGCCGTCGGGGCTGACAGCGTGACAAAACCCGACAGTCGATCAGCGCAACGCCCGAGCCAGCGGCGCCACCACGTCGCCCCGCTTCCCGACCGTCACGTCGCCCAGCCCCAGCCATGACGCCATCGTCTGCAACTCGAAGCGCCAGCGCCGGCGCCATCCGTGAGGGCTGCTCCCCCGCTTCGGCGAATGCGCCGACGACGTTCAGCGTCCCCTGTGCGCGATCCGCCTTCAGGTCGACCCGTCCGACGAGTCTGCCGTCGAGCAGGAACGGCCAGACGTAGTAGCCGAACTGACGCTTGGGCGCGGGGGTGTAAATCTCTATGCGGTAATGGAATTGCCAGAGCCGCTCCACCCGCGGCCGGAAGAAGATCAGCGGGTCGAACGGGCACAGCAGCGCCGTCCCGCGGTCACGCCGCGGCACGATCTGGCCCGCACGCAGGTAGGCCGGCGCCGTCCAGCCGTCGACCTCGACCGGCTCCAGCTCCCCGTCGGCGACGAGCTTGGCGATCGCCGGCTTGGTCTGCTTCGGCGACGAGCCGGAAGTAGTCGCGGATGTCGGCCTCGGTCCCGACGCCGAGCGCGCCCGCGGCCCGCAGCGTCAACTCGCGGACGGCTTCGTCGTCGTCGACCTCCCTGGTGACCACCTCCGGCGGCAGCACGCGCTCGGTGAGGTCGTAGTGGCGGGCGAACCCGATGCGGGTGGCCGTCGTCAGCACGCCGGACGACCACAGGGCCTCCGTCACCCACTTGGTGTCGCTGCGGTCCCACCACGGCCCCTTCCTGCCGCGCTGTTCTTCACCGACGTGCGCCTCGATCTGGCCCGCCGTCGACGGGCCGTGCTCGGTCACCGCGGCGACGATGTCGTCGGCCAGCCGCTGACGTTCTTCTTGACGATCTCGGTGCGCCATCGGCCGTGGTGTACTCCCGCATCCGCCACCGCAGCAGCGGCCAGTCGTCCACGGCCATCAGCGCGGCCTCATGCGCCCAGTACTCGACGAGCAGCCGCGGTGACCGGGCGCTGTGACTCCACGCCGCACGTTCCAGCACCTCGCGGTCGTAGGGGCCGAGCCGGCTGAACACCGGCGCGTAGTGGGCACGCACCGCCACCGACACCGAATCCAGTTGCAGCACTTGGATCCGCGAGACCAGCCGGCGCAGGTGCGCGCGCGTCACCGCCCCGGTCGGCGGCGGCTCGGCGAAGCCCTGCGCCGCGACGGCGATCCGGCGGGCCTGCGTCGCGCTCAGCGACGCTCACGGGCGGACGTAGCTGAAGAACCGGTAGCGCAAACCGGAGGAGCTGGTCAGCCACTCCCCTTCGGTGCCTATCCAGTGTTCATCCAGCGTGGGCGCCACCGCGTCGCCGTCGTCGCGGGGCAGGTCGATCTCCACCTCGGTGACCTCGCACCGCGTCGCCAGCGGCAGCGCGAGCGCGTAGATCTGCTCACCGCCGATCACCCAGGTGATGTCGTCGGTCAGAGCGTCCTGAAGCAGGGGAACCACGTGTGCACCGTCGGCCATGTAGTCAGCTTGCCGGGTGAGTACGACATTTTTCCGCCCCGGCAGCGGCCGCACCTTTGCGGGCAGCGACTCCCAGGTCAGCCGCCCCATCACGACGGTGCGGCCCATCGTGAGCTCTTTGAATCGGGCCTGGTCCTCGGGCAGCCGCCACGGGATGCCGCCGTCGCGGCCGATGACACCGAAGCTCGACTGGGCCCAGATCAGCCCCACCGTCGTCATACAGCCACGGGCGCCTTGATCGCCGGGTGCGGGTCGTAGTTCTTGATCACGACGTCGTCGTAGGTGTAGTCGAAGATCGAATCACGCGGCGCCAGAACAAATTCCGGATACGGCCGCGGGTCGCGGCTCAGCTGCTCGGTGACCTGCTCGACGTGATTGTCGTAGATATGGCAGTCACCGCCGGTCCAGACGAACTCGCCCACCTCGAGGCCGGCCTGTGCCGCCATCATGTGCGTCAGCAGCGCGTAGCTGGCGATGTTGAACGGCACGCCGAGGAACAGGTCGGCGCTGCGCTGGTACAGCTGGCAGCTCAGCCGGCCGTCGGCGACGTAGAACTGGAAGAACGCATGACACGGCGGCAGCGCCATCTGCGGGATCTCGCCGACGTTCCAGGCCGAGACGATGTTGCGTCGCGAATCCGGATCGGTCTTGAGCAGCTCCAGTGCGGCGCTGATCTGGTCGATGTGCTCACCCGACGGCGTGGGCCACGACCGCCATTGCACGCCGTACACCGGGCCCAGATCGCCTGTGTCGGAGGCCCATTCGTCCCAGATCGTGACACCGTGCTCCTGCAGCCAGCGCACGTTCGAGTCGCCTCGCAGGAACCACAGCAGCTCGTAGACGATCGACTTGGTGTGCACCTTCTTGGTGGTCAGCAGCGGAAATCCGGCCGTCAGGTCGTAGCGCAACTGGTGGCCGAACAGGCTGCGGGTACCGGTGCCGGTGCGGTCTGATTTCGGGGTGCCGCGCTCGAGTACCAGGCGAAGGAGGTCCTCATACGGCGTGCTTATAGAACCAGTGACCGGCACTCGGTCAGCTTACGTCCAGAGGGCAGGAGTAGAACGAAAGGCATGCCGACCATCACCGACAGCATCACCACCGCCGATGGCACCTGCCCGGTCACCCTGCACACCCCCGACGGGGACGGGCCCGTGGCCCGGCGATCGTCATGTATCCCGACGCCGGCGGCGCGCGGCAGACGTTCCGGGAGATGGGCGACAAACTGGCCGGCCTCGGCTACGCCGTGCTGGTGCCCGACGTCTACTACCGCGACGGCGACTGGGCGCCGTTCGAGATGGCGACGGTGTTCACCGACGACGGCGAGCGCAAGCGGCTGTTCTCGATGATCTCGAAGGTGACGCCCGACATCATGGCCGCCGACGCAGGCGCGTTCTTCGACTATCCTGGTGTCGCGGCCCGAGGTCAGCGGCGAGGCATTCGGGACCACCGGCTACTGCATGGGCGGGCGGACGTCTTTGGTGGTCGCAGGCCGGGTCCCGCAGCGGGTTGCGGCGGCGATGTCGTTTCACGGCGGCGGCCTGGCCGCCGACGACCCCGGCAGCCCGCACCTTCTCGCCGACCAGATGAAGGCGGCCGTCTACGTCGGCGGCGCCGAGAACGACGCGTCCTTCACGACCGAGGCACGCCGAGACGCTGGACAAGGCGCTCACGGCGGCGAACGTCGAGCACACCATCGAGTTCTACGAGGCCGGGCACGGATTCGCCGTTCCCGACAATGCGCCCGTATGACTCGGCGGCGGCGCAACGGCACTGGGACGCCATGAAGTCGTTCTTCGGCGACGCACCTCGGCTGACCCCGGGTAACGCCGCCGCCGGGCCGGTGCGCAACCATGAACGGATGGACGACCAGGCCACTGCAGAGCACCCGGATTCCGGCGAAGGGATCGCGTATCGACCCGGTACTCGCCCGCAGTTGGCTGCTGGTCAACGGCGCGCAGTACGACCGCTTCGCGCCGGCGGCCGCATCCCGCGCCGACATCGTCGTCCTCGATATCGAGGACGCGGTCGCTCCGAAGGACAAATCGCGCGCACGCGACAACGTCATCCGGTGGCTGAGCGAGGGCAACAGCGACTGGGTCCGCGTCAACGGGTTCGGCACGCCGTGGTGGGCCGACGACCTCGAGGCCTTGGGCAAGTACGTCGCTCGGCGGGGTGATGCTCGGCGATGGTGGAGTCCGTCGACCACGTGACCGAAACCGCCAAGCGGCTGCCGAACGTGCCGATCGTGGCACTGGTCGAAACGGCGCGCGGTCTGGAGCGCATCACCGAGATCGCCGCCACCAAGGGCACGTTCCGGCTGGCCTTCGGCATCGGCGACTTCCGCCGTGACACCGGCTTCGGGGACAACCCCACGACCCTGGCCTACGCGCGTTCGCGGTTCACGATCGCGGCCAAGGCGGCGCATCTGCCCAGCGCGATCGACGGGCCGACCGTCGGCTCGAGTGCGCTGAAGCTCAGCGAGGCGACAGCGGTGTCCGCCGAGTTCGGCATGACCGGAAAGATCTGCCTGACACCCGACCAATGCCCGACGGTGAACGAGGGGCTGTCCCCGTCCCCCGAGGAAATCAGTTGGGCCAAAGAGTTTTTCACCGAGTTCGAGCGCGACGGCGGCGAGATCCGCAACGGCTCCGATCTGCCACGCATCGCCAGGGCGAACAAGATCCTCGACCTGGCCCGCTCCTACGGCATCGAGGTGTCGGAGTTCGACGACGTCGACGACCCCGCGCACATCCCCGCGCCGTCGGACACCTACCACTACTGAGATTTCGTCGTCGTCGTTTCTGTGCATGTAGTTGCTCGATCGCCCGCGCAATACCGCGGCCCGCGTAGATGGCGGCGACCACCGACAAGATGATCATCGCGATGAACATCACCAGCCAGTTGGACCGGCTGTGGCTGACGTTCCACCAGACGATCGTGAAGAGGACCGCACAGATGAACACCACGATGTCGCGCCAGTTTCCACTGTAGGAAACCGCCGCCTCGCGTAATGCGCGCGACCGCTCCGTTCCCTCGACCAGATCGCTGATGCGCTCGGTGATGCTCGCCTTCAGCCGGGCCTTCAGCTCGGGCTGATCGTCGGGAATCCGTTCGAGCAGGTCCATGTCCTTGGCGATCATGGCGCGAACGTCGGGGCCCTTGAAGCTGCCCGCCGCGGCGCCCAGCAAGGCACCGCCGGCGATCGGCGCTGCGCCCAAAGCGAGTTCGGCTATACCCGGCATATCGTCTCCTCCGTTCACTGCGTCTCGGTCGATTGCACGCTACCGGCGAGCTCCTCCGGTCTGGCTCATTCCATCAACTGATGCGGCGACGGTCGCGCCGAGCTCCCAACACGATTCGAGATCGGCCTTGCTCGGCTTGCCCGAGACGACAACGTATTCGGCGGCCTTCGTCCAGCCCAGGCCGGTCGTGATGGCGGTGACTCCGTGCTCGGCGCCCTCGGTCCCCTCGTTGCCGTGGAGGTACAGCCCGAACGGTCGCCCGCGCGTCGCGTCCAGACATGGGTAGTAGATGACGTCGAACGCATGCTTGAGCGCACCGCTCATGTAGCCGAGGTTGGCCGGGCGTCCGAGCAGGTAGCCGTCGGCCTCCAGCACATCGGTCGGCGACACGGTCAGCGCAGGCCGCAGCACGACGTCGACACCCTCGATGTCGGGGTCGCTGGCACCGGATACGACGGCCTCGAACATCGGCAGTGCGCACGCCTGCGATGCGCGATCAACAGGCGGCCACACGCTCGCGCATAGCCCGATCGTACGCGTCTCGACGCGTATCGTCACGCGATATCGGCATAAGCCCGTCGGGCTATGTCGTCGAATTCGATCAGCGGATGTGTCGCGCGCCACGTTTCGGCGCCGCACCCGCACCAGCTCCGGCTACGCCATCCGCGGATGCCGGGCGTGACACGGTCACTGCGAGTTCACGCGAGCCATTGCACCGCCACACCGGACTCGTGCACCGGTCGAAGATCGCGGTGTCGTCCCCCATCGCCACCTGCCGCTATGCGCTGCCCGGTCGTGCCGCCAGCGCACTAGTTCCGCAACGCGGACGCTGTCGCGATCTCGGCCGCAGTCGACTTGCCTGCGCGAGGCGACATCGGCTGGCTGCCGCTCACCATCGTCCCGGCAGTCTACCCGTCTCGCCCGTCGATCGTGTACGGCCTGTGGCAATGTCCCAGTGAGGTGGCCGCCTCGCGACTGTCTTCGGCGTACTCCACCCATCGTGCAGCTCCGCGTCGGCCGCTGTGCGGCCATCCGGCTGCGCGACTCCGGCAGTTCCCAGCACGCCTCAAGGTCGTCTTTGCTCGGCTTGCCCGCCACCACAACGTATTCGGCGGCCTTCACCCAGCCCAGCCCGGCCGTGATCCCGTCCACGGCGCGCTCGGCGCCCTCGGTGCCCTCGTTGCCGTGGAGGTACAGGCCGAAGGGGCGCCCTTTCGTGGCGTCCAGAAACTGGTAGTAGGCGCAGTCGAAGGCGTGCTTGAGTGCGCCGCTCATGTAGCCCAGATTCGCCGGGGTGCCCAGCAGGTATCCGTCGGCCGCCAGCATCTCGACCGGCGACACGGTGAGCGCCGGCCGCCGCACGACCTCCACACCCTCGATCTCGGGGTCGCTGGCGCCGGATACCACGGCCTCGAACATCTCCTGCGTGTGCGGCGACGGCGTGTGATGGACGATCAGCAGCGTCTTGTTCGATTTCGCAGTCATGTCCGCTCCTCCATCTCGACCGCCTTCTTCATGGCTTCCCGCGCGCGGCTGCGATCACCGGCGTAGTCGTAGGCACGAGCCAGCCGATACCAGCGTCGCCAGTTGTCCGGATCGTTCTCCAGTTCGTCGCGCACGGTCGCGAAGAGCGCGTCGGCGGCGTCGCGCTCGATCCGCCCGGACGCCATCCGCGGCAGCGAGCTGACGTCGAGTTCCATGCCCTCGTCTTTGACGATTCTGCCCAGCCGCTGGTGCGTGAAGCCGGCCCGCAGGGTGCTGACCATGACCCAGATGCCGATGAGCGGCATGATCATCAACGCCAGGCCGAGCCCGATCGCGGCGGGTTCACCAGAGGTGATGAACGCCAACGCGATTCGGCCGAGCAGAAAGAAATAGAGAACCAGCGCGACGCACATGAAGCCGATCAGCAGCTGAATGCGCAGGGATCGCGATTTCTCACTCATCAGAGGTCGAGCAGCGGCTCGATACCCACGGTGAGGCCGGGACGTTCGGCGACCTTGCGGACGGCCAGCAGTACGCCGGGGACGAAGGATGTGCGGTCGAAGCTGTCGTGCCGGATCGTCAATGTTTCGCCCTGCGTGCCGAAGAGCACCTCCTGGTGCGCGACGAGGCCGGCCAACCGCACGGAGTGCACCGGGATGCCGTCGACGTCCGCGCCTCGGGCGCCGTCGAGGCCGGTGCTGGTCGCGTCGGGATTGGGTGGAAGCTCTTTGCGCGCCTCGGCGATCAGGCGGGCGGTGCGTGCGGCCGTGCCCGACGGCGCGTCGGCCTTATGCGGATGATGCAATTCGATGACTTCGACGGATTCGAAGAACCGGGCGGCCTGTTGCGCGAAATGCATCGACAGCACGGCGCCGATCGCGAAGTTGGGCGCGATGAGCACCGCGACGTCCGGCTTGGCGGCCAGCCACTCGCTGGACCTGGCTCACCCGCTCGTCGGTGAATCCGGTGGTGCCGACGACCGCGTGGATTCCGTTGTCGATCAGGAATTTCAGGTTGTCCATCACGACGTCGGGATGCGTGAAGTCGATGACGACGTCGGTGCGGGAATCGACCAACTCACTCAGCGGATCGCCGGCGTCGACCCCCGCGGTGAACGTCAGGTCCGGGGCGTCCTCGACCGCCTGCGACCATCGTCGCGCCGACCTTGCCTTTGGCTCCCAGCACCGCCACTCGCATGGGGCAACCCTAGTTGGTGGCGTCATCCGACCGACCGTCTAGAGCGGGGAGGCGCCGCGCAGGTGCTCGAAGATCAACGACGTCTGCGTGCCTGCCACGTCGGCGTCGGCGTTGAGGTTCTCCACCACGAACGACCGCAGGTCGTCGGTGTCGCGTGCGGCGACGTGCAGGATGAAATCCTCGGCGCCGGCCAGGAAGTAGACGTCCATCACCTGTGGTTTGCGTCTGATCTGGTCGATGAAACTGTGAATCTTGCCGCGGGCGTTGGATTGCAGGCTCACCGAGATCATCGCCTGCAGGGTCAGACCGATGGCCGCGGGATCGATGTCGGTGTAGAAACCCCGGATCACTCCGAGGTCCTGCAGCCGCCTCAGCCGTGCGTGACATGTCGATGGGGCGATGCCGACGACGTCGGCCAATGCGCTGTTGGAGATGCGGGCATCGCCGTGCAGCGTGAGAAGGATTCGCCGATCCACGTCGTCGAGGTCGATGGCCTGAACATCCTTCGGCGGACGCGGGAGACGCGCCGACGCTGACCGATGTTTCTTCACTCATAGACGGCATTCTAACGAATGATCATCGGAGTTATTGCCATTACATCGAATGTTCTTCACACTTTAGGGAGCAAATTCGACTATAGGAGCGATCATGCGCGTCGGCATCCCGACCGAGATCAAGAACAACGAGTTCCGTGTTGCGATCACCCCCGCCGGTGTCGCCGAGCTGGTCCACCGGGGCCATGAGGTGCTCATTCAGGCCGGTGCCGGCGAGGGCTCGGCGATCTCCGATGCCGACTTCAAGCGCGCCGGCGCGCAGATGATCACCAGCGTCGACGAGGTGTGGGAAGAAGCCGAGCTGCTGCTCAAGGTCAAGGAGCCGATCGAGGCCGAGTACTCGCGCCTGCGCGAGGGCCAGACCCTGTTCACCTACCTGCACCTGGCCGCATCCAAGCCGTGCACCGACGCACTGTTGGCGTCGGACACGACGTCCATCGCCTATGAAACCGTCCAGTTCGCCGACGGGTCCCTGCCGCTGCTCGCCCCCATGAGTGAGGTCGCGGGACGACTGGCCGCCCAGGTCGGCGCCTATCACCTGATGCGCAGCCACGGCGGCCGCGGCGTGCTGATGGGCGGCGTCCCCGGCGTCGCACCGGCCGAGGTCGTCGTCATCGGTGGCGGCGTGGCCGGCTACAACGCCGCCCGCATCGCCAAGGGCATGGGCGCTCACGTGTCCGTGTTCGACGTCAACATCAACACCCTGCGCAAGATCGACAACGAGAACAGCGGCAGCCATCGAGACCCGCTACTCGTCCATGCTCGATCTCGAGGACGCGGTCAAGGAGGCCGACCTGGTGATCGGCGCCGTGCTGGTGCCCGGCGCGAAGGCGCCGAAGCTGGTGACGAATTCGACCGTCGCACATATGAAGTCCGGCGCGGTGCTCGTCGACATCGCGATCGATCAGGGCGGCTGCTTCGAGGATTCGCGGCCGACCACACACGATGACCCCACCTTCGCGGTGCACGACACCGTGTTCTACTGCGTGGCCAACATGCCGGGCGCGGTGCCGCGCACGTCGACCTACGCGCTGACCAACGCCACGATGCCGTACGTGCTGAAGCTGGCCGACAAGGGTTGGCAGGCCGCCTGCGAGGCCGATCCGGCGCTGGCCAAGGGTCTATCGACGCACGAAGGCTCGCTGCTCTCCGAGCAGGTCGCCACCGATCTGGATCTGCCCTTTACCGATCCGGCCACCCTGCTGGCCTGATCTGGGTCAGCTGAACAACTCCCCGTCCACGTAAAACCACCGACGGGCTCTAACGGCGAAGCGGGACCGCTCATGCAGCGTCCCGCTTCGTTTGTTCTGTACGTAGTGGGCGCGGAATTCGACCTCACCCGACTCGTCGCCGCGTAACCCTTCGACGGTGTCCACGATCTCCAGTCCGGTCCACGTCGATCCGGCTTCCGCTGTCAACTCCTCGGGCCGTGTCCGCGGATGCCACGTCTGCCAGACATAGTCGAGGTTGTCGACGGCATAGGCGCTGTAGCGCGCCCGCATCAGTTGTTCGGCGGTCTCGGCCTGGCGTTCACCGAGGTGCAGCGGCAGACAACAGCGACCGAACGGCTCGTCCGACCCACATGGACACGGCGCGGTTGGGCGCATGGTCACAGTGTGCCAATGGCCCGCGCAGAGCGCGACCTGGTGCAGTTTGCTGCCAAATGGGGTAATCCCCAAAAACATAGGGAATCACCCGATTCCTCGCTGTGGACGACTCCCTACAGTTGAATCGGTCGCGGTCGGAATCGCGGAAGGGTTAAAACTGCCGCTGACCAGGTACACCTGACCAGGAGGGGGAGTCAGGTGTCCTGGTCGACGGGTCACTACCCGAGAAGCGTCGGCATGACCAATGTCGTGACCTCCCCGATCAGCGGGCGCATGTTCTCCGCTTTCGGGTCATTTGCTTGCGATCGCGTCAAAATTGCAAGCAGAACACGTTGGCCCTCCGGCCCGTATGCGATACCGACATCGTTCGTGCTGCCGTAGTCCCCGCTGCCGGTCTTGTCGGCGGTGGTCCAGCCCGGCGGAAGCCCGGCCCGCATGCTCGATGTCTGGTTGGCGCGCATCCAGTCCTCGAGCAGCCGGCGTTGGGGCGGTGCCAGGACGTCTCCGTCGAGCAGCGCGCGATAGCCCCCACCGAGCGCCTCGGGCGTGCTGGTGTCCCGGAGATCGCCGGGAATCGCCGAGTTCAGCTCGGTCTCCCACCGATCCAGCCGCGACCGTTCGTCTCCGATGCTGCGCGCGAACGCGGTGATCGCCTGCGGACCGCCGATCCTGTTCAACAGGATGTTGCGCGGCCGCGTTGTCACTCTGCTGCAGCGCGGCCTGGCACAGCTCGGCCAGCGTCATCTCACCGCCGGCGCGCGGTTCCGTGACGGGTGAATTCGGCAGGATCCCTGCCGGGTCGACGAACATCTTGTCGTCGAGCGATAGCTCGCCATGCTGGGCCATCTGCAACACTCGCGCCGAGGCGTAGCCCTTGAACGTCGAGCACATGGCGAAGGGATCCTGCGCGCGGTGGGCAACGGTCTTGCCGGACACCAGGTTCGTCGCGAAGATCCCGATGAAGGCGTTGTGCTGTTGCTCCAGGCCTTGGATTGAAGCGTCAACCGACGACGGCGGCTCCGCCGGATCGGCCGACGCAGGATTCGGTGAGGTTGCGGCCACTGCGGCGAGTGTCAATCCACCGAGCAGAACGTGCCGCCGGGACAGTTGAGTCATCGACCCCAGAGTAAATGATCAGCGGTGATGGCCCGAAGCGGCTGCGGCAACGTCCTTTTCGAAGTTTGCGGACCGAGAACAGCGCCACCGTAGGGACGGGTCAGCAGTTTGCGCGCGACGGTGTTCACCTCATCGAGCGTCACCGCTTCGATCTTGGCGAGGGTGTCGGCGATAGTGCGGTGCGTGCCGAAGTTCAGCTCGCTGCGGCCGATCCGGTTCATCCGGGAGCCGGAATCCTCGAGACCGAGCACCAATCCGCCACGCAGTGAGCCCTTCGCGATCCGGTATTCGGTCTCCGTGATGCCATCGCGGGCCACGGCCTCGAGCACATCGACGGTCACCCGGGTGACTTCGTCGAAACGCTCTGGCAGGCACGCGGCGTAGATCGACAGGGCACCGCTGTCGGAGAAGGTGTCCACCGTCGAATAGACCGAGTACGCCAGCCCTCGTGTCTCCCGAATCTGTTGGAACAGACGGGAACTCAGCCCGCCACCCAAGCGCAGTATTGAGCACCGACAGTGCCCATCGATGCTCCCAGTGCCTGCCCGGCGTCCGCACGCCAAGCGATAGATGGGTCTGCTCCGCGTCCTTGGTGACGACCTGCAGGGTCGGCCGACCCGTGACACGGCCGGTGCCCTTGCGCGGGGGCACGGACTTGCGGCCGCGAACCAGCCGAGGACCGAAGTGCTCGCGCACCAACGCCATTACCTCGTCGTGGTCCACATTTCCCGCGACCGCAACGACCATCCGCTCCGGCGTATAGCGACGCATGTGGAACGAATGCAGTTGCGCCCGGGTCATCGCCGCGATCGACGCCGCGCTGCCGATCACCGGGCGCCCGACGGGATGCGCGCCGAACATCGCCGACAGGAAGACGTCGCCGAGGGTGTCCTCGGGATCGTCGTCGCGCATCGCGATCTCCTCGAGCACCACGTCGCGCTCGATCTCGACATCGTCTGCGGCACAACGCCCACGCAACACCACGTCGGCAACCAGGTCGACGGCCAGTTCGAGATCGGTGTCGAGCACGTGCGCGTAGTAGCAGGTGTGCTCGCGGGCGGTGAACGCGTTCAGTTCACCGCCCACGGCGTCGACGGCCTGCGCGATCTCGACCGCCGAGCGCGTCGGCGTCGACTTGAACAGCAGGTGTTCCAGGAAGTGCGCGGCACCGGCAACGCTGGCTCCCTCATCGCGGGAACCGACGTCGACCCACACCCCGACCGATGCCGAATGCACCGATGGGATGTACTCGGTGACCACGCGCAGGCCACCGGGCAATACGGTGCGACGCACCTTCGAAAGATCCCGAGTAGATGATTCCGCGTTACCTGCGCCGCGGCGCAACGCCCTAGCTGGTGGCCGCTGCGGCATCTGCCGGTGCAGCGTCAGAGGATGCTTCAGCCGCGTCTTCTTCGGCGACGAGGACCAGCGAGATCTTTCCGCGGTTGTCGATGTCGGCGATCTCCACGCGCAGCTTGTCGCCGACCTTGACGACGTCCTCCACCTTGGCGATCCGCTTGCCGCGGCCCAGCTTGGAGATGTGCACCAAGGCCGTCCCGGCCGGGCAGCAACGACACGAAGGCTCCGAAATCGGTTGTCTTGACCACGGTTCCGAGGAACCGCTCGCCGATCTTGGGCAGCTGCGGGTTGGCGATCGCGTTGATCTTGTCGATCGCGGCCTGCGCCGCCTCGCCGTTGGAGGCGCCGACGAACACGGTGCCGTCGTCCTCGATCGAGATCGATGCACCGGTCTCCTCGGTGATCGAGTTGATCATCTTGCCCTTGGGCCCGATGACCTCGCCGATCTTGTCGATCGGCACCTTGATCGTGGTGATGCGCGGTGCGTACGGGCTCATCTCGTCGGGCTCGTCGATGGCCTCCGCCATCACCTCGAGGATGGTGATCCGGGCGTCCTTGGCCTGCGCCAACGCTCCGGCCAGCACCTTCGACGGAATTCCGTCGAGCTTGGTGTCGAGCTGCAGCGCGGTGACGAAGTCCTTGGTGCCTGCGCACTTGAAGTCCATGTCGCCGAAGGCGTCCTCGGCGCCGAGGATGTCGGTCAGCGTGACGAAGCGGCGTTCGGTCTTGCCGTCCACCTCGACGTCGTCAGACACCAGGCCCATCGCGATACCGGCAACCGGAGCCTTCAGCGGCACACCGGCGTTCAGCAGCGACAGCGTCGACGCACACACCGAGCCCATCGACGTCGAACCGTTGGAGCTCAACGCCTCCGACACCTGACGGATCGCGTACGGGAACTCCTCGACGCTCGGCAGCACGGGCATCAGGGCCCGCTCGGCCAGGGCGCCGTGGCCGATCTCGCGGCGCTTGGGCGAACCGACACGGCCGGTCTCACCGGTCGAATACGGCGGGAAGTTGTAGTGGTGCATGTACCGCTTGCTGGTCTCGGGTCCCAGCGAATCGATCTGCTGGGCCATCTTCACCATGTCCAACGTGGTGACGCCCATGATCTGGGTCTCGCCGCGCTCGAAGATCGCACTTCCGTGCGCCCGCGGTACGACGGCGACCTCGGCCGACAACGCGCGGATATCGGTGATGCCACGGCCGTCGATGCGGAAGTGGTCGGTCAGGATGCGCTGGCGCACAAGCTTTTTGGTGAGCGACCGGTATGCCGCGCCGATCTCCTTCTCGCGGCCGGCGTACTGCTCTGCCAGCCGGTCGAGCACCTCGCCCTTGATTTCGTCGGTGCGATCGTTGCGCTCTTCCTTGCCCGCGATGGTCAGCGCCTTGGACAGCTCGTCGGTGGCCACCGCGGACACGGCCTCGAACACGTCGTCCTGGTACTCCGGGAACACCGGGTACTCGGCGGTGGGCTTGGCGGCCTTCTCGGCCAGCTCCTGCTGCGCGGCGCACAGCGCGGCGATGAACGGCTTGGCCGCTTCGAGTCCCTCGGCAACGACGGATTCGGTGGGGGCACCCGCGCCGCCGCCGATCAGCTCGATGACCTTGTCGGTCGCCTCGGCCTCAACCATCATGATCGCCACGTCGTCGGCGGTCTTGCGGCCCGCGACGACCATGTCGAAGACCGCTCCCTCGAGCTGCTCGACGGTCGGGAACGCCACCCACTGGCCGTCGATCAGCGCGACGCGCACGCCGCCGACGGGACCGGAGAACGGAATTCCGGAAATCTGGGTCGACGCGGACGCGGCGTTGATGGCCAGCACGTCGTACAGATCCTTGGGATCCAGGCTCAGGATGGTGACCACGACCTGGATCTCGTTGCGCAGACCCGAGATGAACGTCGGGCGCAGCGGCCGGTCGATCAGGCGGCAGGTCAGGATCGCGTCCGTGGACGGGCGGCCCTCACGCCGGAAGAACGAGCCGGGGATGCGCCCGGCGGCGTACATCCGCTCCTCGACGTCGATCGTCAAGGGGAAGAAGTCGAAGTGGTCTTTGGGCTGTCTTGCTGGCCGTGGTGGCCGACAGCAGCATGGTCTCGTCGTCGAGGTAGGCGACGACGGCGCCGGCGGCCTGCTTGGCCAGCCGGCCGGTCTCGAAGCGGATGGTGCGGGTGCCGAAGCTCCCGTTGTCGATGACGGCGGTGGACTCGTACACGCCGTCTTCAATTTCAACTACAGACATAGGCGTCCGTATGGCCTCTCTGGATCACAGTCTTCACTGTTCAGCTGTTTCGCGTTGTCACAGCGTGTGAACCACCGGCCTCGATTTGGCCACGGCCATCGATCGAAGCTGTCGGGTATCAGACCCGGCAGCCACTACCGAAGACCGCGCGATCAGGCATGGCGTTGATCCCACACTGTTCGATATGACACGCGGGAACGGCGCTCGCGGTACTGCGAAGGCCGCACCCAAATCATTCGAGCCGAAACCGGCTGTCGAACTCAGCCATCCTACATTGCAGCAGGTACGGCACCGAAATCCGCCGGAGATCGCGAGTCCCTCAGGTCACGTCCTCCACGCACACGGTGAAGTTGCGCTCGTCGTAGGGATAGCCGACACCGCTGGCGCACTGGTCGACGTTGGCGACGTCCTCCAGGATCTGGGTGGCGCGCTGGCGGTTGGGCACCGAGGAGTCGTTGCAGTCTGCCCGCAGCGGATCCTTGTCGTTGTTCGGGTCGATGCTCATGCAGTCTCCGACCACCCAGTCGATGTCCATGCAGATCGTGGTGACCTGTGTCGGAGAAAGTGCCGCGCATCGAGTAGTACGAGTCGACGTCCGCCGGGCACTGTTCGCTGGTCTCGGACGGTGGCCGCCACCTTGAAATTGGACTCCGGGCTACCGCATTCGACCTTGGTCACTTCGGGCCGCTCCGGGGTGCCGCCCGTCTTCAGGCAGTCACCGACCGCCAGATCCGCGGCCGACGAGTGACGAACACCCGGCCAAACCCCCGATCGCGAGGATCGCCGCCGCGGCGACCGCGGCCAGGTTCCGCACGTACGTCGCGTCAGCGACGCAGGCCGAGCCGCTCGATCAAGGAGCGGTAGCGCGCCACGTCGACCTGCGCGACGTACTTCAGCAGGCGGCGCCGGCGACCGACCAGCAGCAGCAGACCACGACGTGAGTGGTGGTCGTGCTTGTGCATCTTCAGATGCTCGGTCAGGTCGGCAGATCCGCTTGGTCAGCAGCGCGACCTGGGCCTCCGGCGAGCCGGTGTCGGTGCCATGCAGGCCGTACTCGCCCAGAATGGTCTTCTTTTGTTCGGCAGTGAGCGCCACGAAATTAACTCCATCAATCGGTCCGCGAACATGGGGCTTGCGGGCCCCTAAAAAGCGCAGCCACCGCGAACTGCAGCACACGCTCGGTCGGCGCAGGAGTCTAGCAGCGCCGCGGCTGAGCTGCGAAATCGCACCGCGTCTGACTGCGCAGCGAGGATGGACCGCGCCCGGTCGGTGTCGACGCCCATCGCCGTGACCAGGTCCTCGACCTTGGCGAACTTCTCCTGCCCGCGAATGCGCGCGACGAAATCGACCGCCACGTGCTGGCCGTACAGATCGGCCGACGTGTCGAGGACGAACGCCTCCACGGTGCGGGTCCGGCCCGAGAATGTCGGGTTGGTGCCCACCGACACCGCGGCCTGATAGCGCTCACCTGGGACGACGGCGCCCGCGATCGGCCCGTGGCCGAGCACCGTGAACCACGCCGCATAGACGCCGTCGGCGGGGATGGCCGAATACATCGGCGGTGCCACGTTGGCCGTCGGAAAGCCCAGCACCTTGCCGCGACCGTCGCCGCGGACCACGACACCCTCCACGCGGTGCGGGCGGCCGAGCGCCTCGGTGGCGGCGACGACGTCTCCGGCGTCGACGCAGGACCGGATGTAGGTCGACGAGAACGTGACGGTTTCGTCCCGGTGGTGTCTCGGAAACCAGCGACATGCCCTCGACCGCGAAGCCGAACCGCTCGCCGGCCTTGCGCAGCAGGCTGACGTTGCCCGCCGCCTTCTTTCCGAACGTGAAGTTCTCCCCCACCACGACCTCGACGACGTGCAGGCGCTCGACCAGCAGTTCATGGATGTAGCGGTCGGGCGTCAGCTTCATGAAGTCCGAGGTGAACGGCATGACCAGGAACACGTCGACGCCCATTTCCTCGACCAGCTCGGCGCGCCGGGTCAGGGTCGTGAGCTGGGCGGGATGGCTGCCGGGGAAGACGACCTCCATCGGATGCGGATCAAAGGTCATCAACACCGTCGGCACCCCGCGCGACCGACCCGCTTTCACCGCGTGATTGATCAGCTCCTGATGGCCGCGATGAACACCGTCGAACACGCCGATGGTGACGACACATCGGCCCCAGTCCGTCGGGATCTCGTCCTTTCCCCGCCAGCGCTGCACAGCGCAAGCCTACGGCGCGAAGCGCCGCGGCGGCCGCGCTAGATCGCCAGATCAGATGAGGACTGCCTAAACTTTGTAATTGTGAATCCGAACGGTAACCCGCGCGACCTGACGATGGTCGCCCAGGATTACCTCAAAGTGATCTGGACCGCCCAGGAGTGGTCGCGGGAAAAAGTGAGCACCAAGATGCTGGCCGAGCGGATCGGCGTGTCCGCGAGCACCGCGTCGGAGTCCATCCGCAAGCTGGCGGACCAGGGGCTCGTCGATCACGAGAAGTACGGCGCCGTGACGCTGACCGACGCCGGCCGGGAGGCCGCGCTGGCGATGGTGCGCCGGCACCGGCTGATGGAGACCTTCCTCGTCCGCGAACTCGGCTACAGCTGGGACGAGGTGCACGACGAGGCCGAGGTGCTCGAGCACGCCGTGTCCGACACGATGCTGGCCCGCATCGACGCCAAGCTCGGCCATCCGCACCCGCGATCCCGCACGGCGATCCGATTCCCGCCGCCGACGGCCACGTGCCGACGCCGGATGCCAGGCAACTGTCGATGTGCCGCGACGGCGACACCGGCGTCGTCGCCCGCATCTCCGACGCCGACCCGGAGATGTTGCGGTACTTCGACAGCGTCGGGATCACCCTGGATTCGCGGCTGCTGGTGCTGGCCCGCCGGGACTTCGCGGGCATGATCTCCGTCGCCGTCAAGTCCGCCAGCTCGGGCGAACATGAAAAGGGCACCACGGTGGACCTGGGAAGCCCTGCGGCAGAAGCAATCTGGGTCGTCGGCTAGCGCATCGGCCTGGGCTACAACGTGGCCGGCCGCAGCACGACAACGGATTTCGTTCGCGTCGCTTCGTCGGTCAGCAGTGCGAGCACCCGGCCGTCGGGTGCTGTCGCCGCGTAGGTGCCGCCGATGCCCGCCGGGTTCAGCGCCCTGCCGTGCCGGGTGTCCTCGGCCTCGTCGTCGCTCAGGTCGCGGCGCGGGAACGACATGCAGGCACGCCTCGTCGAGCGATGTAGCGACAGGCGCGGCTGCTCGGCGAGATCGTCGAGGGTGCGCGGCCTGCTCCAGCCCGAACGCGACCGACGCGGGTGCGCCGCAGCGCGGTGAGGTGTCCACCGACGGCCAGCGCGCTCGCCGACGTCTCGCGCCAGCGCGCGGATGTAGGTCCCGCTGGAACAGTCGCACCTCGACATCGACGTCGATGAAGTCGCCGTCTCGCCGGACGGCCAGCACGTCGAACCGGTCGATGCGGACCCTGCGCGGCGCCAGTTCGACGGTGTGTCCTTCGCGGACCAGTTTGTAGGCCCGCTTGCCGTCGACCTTGATCGCGCTGACCGCCGACGGCACCTGGTCGATCTCGCCGCGCAGCGCGGCCACCGCCGTCTCGATCTGCGCCTCGGCGACGCCGGCCGCCGAAACCGTCTGCAGCATTTCACCTTCGGCGTCCTCGGTCGACGTGGTCTGGCCCAGCCGGATCGTCGCGGCATACGACTTGTCGGTCGCGGTCAGCAGGCCCAGGATCTTGGTGGCCCGCTCGATGCCGACGACCAGCACGCCCGTGGCCATCGGGTCGAGAGTGCCTGCGTGGCCGACCTTTCGGGTGCCGAAGATGCGCCTGCAGCGGCCGACCACGTCGTGGCTGGTCATGCCCGCCGGCTTGTCGACGACGACAAGGCCGGCGTCCTCGCGCTGCCCGCCGAGTCACAGACGATCGCCGTCAGCGCCAAACCGTCGCGCACCGACCAGCGGCCCGACAGCGTCTGCAGTGGCGGCCCCGATGGGCGCGGCCGGATCGATCAGGATCCGCGACTCGAACCCGCCCGAGGTGCCGGTGCGCGTCGACGTCGAACGTGATGTGCGCATCCTCGAATCCCAGCCAGCGTCGCGTCACCGGAAACCACGCCTTGTAGGTTGCCTCCTTGGCGCAGAACAGGATTCGATCCCAGTGCAGTCCGGTCGGGCAGCGCCCGCAGTTCGGCTGCGCTCCCCCGGCAGGCTGATCGGCGTCGAGCACACCCTTGGGGAGCACGTCGTGCGGCTCGGCGTCGATGCCCACCGAGCGAACCTCGTCGTGTCGGCCGACGGCGGCACCGCGAAAGCCCTCGCAGTGGGTGAGGCTGCCGACGATGCCGTCGGGCCAACACGGTTCGCCCTTCTCCCCCTTGAGGATCGGCACCGGCGCCACGCCGAGCTCGCCCAGCGCCTCGCGTGCGCAGTACCGCACGGTGATGAACTCGTTGCGCCGCTTGGCCACCGACTTCGCGATCAGCGGCTCTTCTTCGGGCAGCGGCGCCAGTTCCGGCGGGTCGGTGTACATCTCGGCGGCGGCCAGAGCCTGTGCGTCGCCGGGCAGCACACCCGAGAGCAGGGTCGCCGCGATCGTCATGACTGCCTGTCCCTGATGCGCTGCTGCACCTTCTGGGCGTGCTCGCGCATCTCGCTGGTGATCTCGAAGTGGCCACCGAACTCGTTGAGGTAGCCGGGCGCGTACTTCGGGTCGGGCAGCACCTGCCGCAGCCATCGATATGGCTTGCGGCGGCGCCATTCCCGCGGATACCCGACGGAAACCTCTTCGTGCCGGACCCCGTCGTACCACGTGGTGCGCGGGATGTGCAGGTGCCCGTATACCGAGCAGATCGCGTTGTAGCGGGTGTGCCAGTCGGCGGTCGCGGTGGTGCCGCACCACATGCGCGAACTCCGGATAGAACATCGCGTCGCAGGGTTCGCGGACCAACGGGAAGTGGTTCACCAGGACGTTCGGCGTCATCCAGTCGAGGTCCTCGAGCCGCTTGCGGGTGTAGGCGACCCGATCGCGGCACCACGCGTCGCGCGTGGCGTACGGCTCGGACGACAGCAGGAACTCGTCGGTGCCGACGACGTTGCGCTCGCGGGCGATGGCCAGGCCCTCCGCCTTGGTCGCCGCCCCCTGCGGCAGGAACGAGTAGTCGTACAGCAGGAACATCGGCACGATGGTCGCCGGGCCGCCCTCCTCGGTCCACACCGGGAACGGGTGCTCCGGCGTGATGACGCCCATCTCGTCGCACATGTTGACGAGGTAGTCGTAGCGCGCCTTGCCGAAGATCTGCATCGGATCGCGGTTGGTGGTCCACAGCTCGTGATTGCCGGGCACCCAGATCACCTTGGCGAATCGCTTGCGCAGCAGATCCAGCGCCCAGTGGATCTCGTCGGTGCGTTCGCCGACGTCGCCGGCGACGATCAGCCAGTCGTCGGGGTGGCCGGGTGCAGCGATTCGGTGACCGGCTTGTTGCCGGTGTGACCGGTGTGGAGGTCGCTGATCGCCCACAGCGTGGGCTGCCGGCCGTCGCGTGTCACAACCCTCCAGCCTACTTGCGGCGCGACGAACCTCTCCGACGGCAACTAGAACAGGTTCTCGTTTCCGCTTCGGCCGCTCGCGGCGGACCGCTACACTCCCCGGGCAGGGTCGGACCGGATGCCGGCGGCCGCGCCGCCACGACAGCAGGGGGTGTGATGGTCGCCAAGCTGCGCATTCTTGCAGCGCTGTGTGCGCTGGTCGCGGCGGTGATCGTGGTGTGGCAGTCCAATCCGCGACGGCCCTCTGCAGGTGCGCGCAACCGACATCCCGATGACCAATGTCACAACGAGCATCAAATGCCCGGTCATCGACACGACCGATCCGGACCCGTTCAACCCGTGCCACGACATCCCGCTCGACGTGATCGCGTCGCCTCGGCCTGGCCTTCACACCGCCGACCCCCGAGGAACAGCTGCGGTGCAAGTACGACGCGGGCAACTACCAGATGGCCGTCGAGGCGTTCGTCTGGAGGACGTACGAGGAGACCCTGCCCGCCGACGCCATCGAGCTCGACATCGACGGCCACCGCGCCGCGCAGTGGTGGGTCATGAAGCCGACCGACTGGAACAACCGCTGGTGGATCACCTGCGCGATCGCGTTCGACACCAGCTACGGCGTGATCCAGCAGACGCTGTTCTACTCGCCGATCTACTCCGACCCACCACCCGACTGCATGCAGACCAACCTGCAGCGCGCCCACGAGTTGGTCCCGTACTACAGGTTCGAGGCGCCTCCTAACGAGTGATCTTGTCCATCGGGCTCGAGCGTTCGAGCATGCCGATGGTCTCCTCGCCGTCCCACCGGTAGCGCACGCCGGCCTGCTGCAGCGCCGGGAACGTCCAGTTGGCCGCCATCTCCCGCAGCATCTCGGCGGGCACCTCGCTGGGATCGGTGATGTCGTGGGTCGACAACACCGTCTCCCCTTCGATCCGCACGGTGCCGTCGTCGGTCTCCAGCACCACCGAGACGTCCTCACCCAGCGGCTGCAGCCGGCGCAGCCACGGCGCCTCGACACCCGCGCCGCGATCAGCTCGCCGTCGCCGGAGTACACGTAACCCTCGTTGAATGTCGGCTCGCCGTCCGGGCGCGGCGGATAGGCGATGTAGCCGAACGCCCGCCGCTGGGGAACAGCGCCGACTGCCAGCAGTGGCCCCAGAAGCCCTCCAGCCGGCGCACACCTTGGCGGCGGATCCGCAGGCCGCTTCCGGTGAACGGATGCTCCCGCCCGCCGACCTGCACCGAACCGGTCGCCCGGAACAGCTGCTCGTAGCGGGGCCCGCCCATCAGGTCACCCACGATCGACGTCTTCAGCTGCGAGTCCGCGTCCGCCTGCAGCGCGCCCTGCACCCACGGCGGCACGGCCATCCTCGCCTCGACCTCGAACCGCAGGTCGACGAGCGGTCCGTCCTTGCGGCCCGCGACCAGTTCGGCCGACGACGTCTGATCGGCCTTGCCGTCGAACGTCATCGTCCACACGTCGAACGGCTCGACGCACGTGAACGCCAGCGGGCCGGCGCCCAGCACCGCCGGCCGCCGTCGGGGCCTCGACGGGCGGCTGGCTCGCGTCCTCGTCACGCAGCCGGTAGACCCTGCCGTCGGCGAAGGCGACGTTGACCTGGACGCTGTGCGCCTCCCAGTTCGACGGCGACCGCTTCGATACCGATGCGCGGCAGCCCCACCTCCCCGCGATCGTCGAACACCCAGAAACTCACCGAATCGCGCATCTCGGGGTTGTCCGGCCGCTCGGCGAACATGTACTCGCGGGCGGGGTCGATGCCACCGGTCAGGTCAATTGCCATGCGCAGTCCTCCTCTCTCAGTCGTTCGCGAGCGCCGCGTCGCGATGGTCGACGTAGGTGGCGAACAGCGGCCGAATCGCGTCGAGGTCCAAGCCGAATGCCTGCGGGTCCGCCCTCGGACTGCGGCTCGCGCTTCTCGGCGTTCTCCGCCCACCAGGCGCGCATGCCGCGCCTCGAACTCCTCGGTCACCGGTTCACCGAGCCAGGCGTACAGCCGGCGCACCTCGCCGATCGGATCGGCCTGCATCGCGCGGAAGTCGATGTCGAAGAAGCGATCATCGGCGCCGCCCGTCGCGGAACTTCAACGCGCGGTCCATCCCCGGCCGACCACTGGCTCGACGTTCAGCTCACCGAGATAGCGGCGGTCGACGTGGTCGCTGAATCCGCCGACGATGTCGGCGTAGACGTCGGCCACCGACAGCATCACATCGGTCGGGTCGCGGTGGGTCATCACGAAACGGGCATCGGGAAACACCCGATCGAGGTAATCGAGGGACATCACGTGCGCCGGGACTTCAGCCGCCACGGCCGCGTCGGCTCACCCCACTGCAAGCAGCTTGAGCACCCGCCGCTCGTAGAGGTAGGTGGAGGTGAAGTCGGCCTCGCTCGCAGCAGCCATTCGGAGTACGACGGCATCTGGCGCGAACGCCTGGAAGATCTGCGACTTGAAGTCGAGCGCCATCAGGTCAAGGCACTCCATCGGCCCGTGGACGTCGTTGGGAACGTGGCGTCTGGTGCCGACGATGACGCGTCGCGCTCGATCCGGCGGGATCCGCGGGTCGTCGCCGCTGCACCGTCGACGGCGGCGGACACGGCTGGGACGATTCCCAACTGCGCAGGTAGCGGATGTCGGGATCCCGCGCCAGCAGGAACGACAGCGCCGTCGACCCGGTGCGGGGCAAGCCGAGGCCGAACAGCGGCGCCTCGATCGGCTCGTCGTCGATCTCGGGGTGACGGCGATACCAGTCCTCGACCTGCAGCCGCTGGCACAGGTGCAGCCCGATGCGGTCGTAGACGAACCCTTCGCCGCGGGCATTCAGCCGTGCCTCGTCGCGCAGCGCGCGAACGCAGATCTCCAGGCCTTCGCGGAAGGAGTCGTCGCCGAAGTCGTCGAGGCCGGTGCGCTCGACTGCGGCGGCCATCAGTTCACCCGGTGATGCCACGGTGCACCTCCCACGAATTTGGTGACAGTACACTGTCACTATTATGAGCGAGCTCGTCAATAGCGAGCCGGCGCACCTACGACAACCGCGCGCGTCAGGAGAAAGCGGCGCAGACGCGAGAGCGCATCGTCACGGCGGGCAGCGACCTGGTGCACGACTTCGACACCTGGAACTGGCGGGATCTGACGTTCAAGGCCGTGGCCGAACGCGCGGGCGTCGGTGAGCGGACCGTCTACCGGCACTTCCCCACCGAGCGACACCTGCACGACGCGGTCATGCAGCGCCTGGAGTCCGAGGCGGGCATCTCCTACGAGGACGTCGACCTGACCAACATCGGCGAAGTGACCGGCCGGGTTTTCGCGTCGCTGCAACGGTTTTCGGTGCACGAATCCGTTGAGGTGCCGAGGACCCGACGTTCGTCGGCGTCGATGTCCGCAGGCGCGAGGCCCTCATGCGTGCGGTGTCGGCGGCGGCGCCCGGACTGGTCGGCCGCCGAACAACGCGTGACGGCCGGCCTTCTCGACGTGCTGTGGAATGTGCCCAGCTACGAGCGACTGGTCGGCGCATGGGATATCGACGGGGCCGACGCAACCCGCGCGATCGGCTGGCTGATGGGCAAGGTCGTTGCCGCAATCGAGGACGACGATCCGCCGCCTGCGTAGCCTGTGTGAGTGACCGCCGTATCCGATCCCGTTACCGCCTCACCGCGCCCGGTGGCAAGTTCAAAACGTTCGCCGAGCGCACGTCTGACCCGACTGCTCCGACCTGCCGCCGCAAACCAGCGAATACACCGTGCATCGGCGCGTGCGGGTGCCGATGCGCGACGGTGTCGAATTGCTCGCCGACCACTACGAGCCGACGACCGCCAGCCCGGCAGGCACGCTGCTGGTCCGCTGCCCGTACGGGCGGCGCTTTCCCGTTCTCCACGCTGTACGCCGGCGTGTACGCCGCGCGCGGTTACCACGTCGTATTCCAAAGCGTGCGCGGCACATTCGGCTCCGGGGGCGACCTTCGACCCGATGGTCAACGAGATAGCCGACGGCGCAGACACCGTCGAGTGGCTGCGTCACCAGCCATGGTTCACGGGTTCGTTCGCCACCATCGGCCTGTCGTATCTGGGCTTCACCCAGTGGGCCCTGCTCGCGGACCCGCCGCCGGAGATGAAGGCCGCCGTCATCACCGTGGGCCTCGCACGATCCTCAGCGGCCCCCGTTGGGGTACCGGCTCGTTCGGGCTGAACGACTTTCTGGGCTGGAGCGACCTGGTCGCCCACCAGGAGGATCCGAGCAAGCTGCGCGCGGCGCTGCGGCAGGCATCGCGCGCGGCGTGCGTTGGCCCGCGCGACGAGCGGATTACCCGCAGGAGAGGCAGGCCGAGCGCTGCTGGGCGCGGGCGGGCGGCGTGGTGGGAGGACTGGCTCGAGCATCCCGAGGCGACGACCCGTTCTGGGCTAGCATGGAATGCCTGGGATGCCTTGAACCGCGCCGAGATTCCAGTGTTGCTGATCGGCGGCTGGCAAGACCTGTTCCTGGAACAGACGCTCACGCAGTACGACGCCCTGAAAACGCCGCGGCGTGGACGTCGCCATGACCGTCGGCTCGTGGACGCACACGCAAGTCATGTACAAGGGCGCATCCACGGTGACCCGCGAATCGCTCGACTGGCTCGACGCCCACCTCGGCGGCAGAGGCACGACGCGCAGTCCGGTCCGTGTCGAGATGAACGGGAAGGGCTGGATCGACCTGCCGGACTGGCCGCCGACGATGCCCGAACGCGTGCTCTACCTGCAGCCCACCGGCCGGCTCGGCGATGCGGCTCCGCCGGACACCGCGCCCCCGAGCCGATTCACGTACAACCCCGTGAATCCGACGCCCACGATCGGCGGCCGACTGCTCGCACCCGAGGGCGGCTACCGCAGGGATGCCAAGCTCGCCGAACGGCCCGACGTGCTGTGCTTCACCGGCGACCGGCTGCCTGCCGATCTGTATGTCGTCGGGACACCGGTCATCGAGCTGTCGCATTCCTGCGACAACCCGTACCACGACCTGTTCGTGCGCGTCAGCGAAGTGGACGCCAAGGACGTCTCGCGCAATGTGAGCGACGGATACCTGCCGCGGCACAACGGTTTCGCGGGGTCAGTCCGACACCATTCGCATCGAACTCGATGCGACCGCGCACCGGTTCCGCGCCGGATCGCGAATCCGGGTCTTGATCGCCGGAGGCTCACATCCGCGGTTCGCGCGCAACCTGGGCACCGGCGACGTCGTTGGTCAGCGGCCGCGAGCTCATGGTGTCCACGCACACCGTCCACCTCGGCGAAGGCGGTGTGTCGCGGCTCGTGCTGCCCGCCGGCCCGGAGCCGCCGTCAGGCCACTGAGTGACGCACCCGCTCGGCGATCTCGGCGAGCGCCTCATCGGAGTGCACCGGCGGCGCCCAGTCCGGATCGAACGGGTAGCGGCACCCAACTCTTGCAGCCCGCGTACTCGGGGCTGCGGGCCAGCCGCACCGGCTCGTGCAACGGGCTGGCCTGCACCACCAACACGGTGAGGCGATGCTTGGGCCGGAAGTCCAGCCGGTCGGCCCGCACCGACTCGGCAGTCCAGATGTGCAGCGACTCGATCTCGTCGAGGCGCTCGGGCCGGCTGACCTCGATAGCGGCAACGACGTTGGCGCCGGCACGCAGGACGACCTCGCCGTCGGTGCTGTCGGCTGCGGCGGCGATCGAGGCAGATCGCGGTGTTCGGGCCGCACTCGCTCGGCGTGGCTGTGGGCGACCGTCGGAAAGAACAGGAAGCGCGACGCCGTGAGTGCGAACCGCTTCTCGTGGATGCCGCCCTTGCGCAGCAGCACGGTCTGCCTGCCGTCGAGCAGGCCGTGAACCGCCGCGCTCCACTCCTTCAGCGCGGGCCGGGTGAGCGGTGGCCGTCATGCGAGATTGAGTCGCGCCCGCACCTCGGGACGCCGCAGCGGCGGAACCGTCTTGGGCGGCTGACGTCGCGGTTGGAGCCCCTCCAGAAGCCGGGTGGTGATCGCGGTGACCTCCGCGACCGCTTCCTCGAACGTCTCGACGTTGGCGCCCGACGGCCGCGTGATGCCGCTGACCTTGCGGACGTACTGACGCGAGGCCGCCTCGATTTCCTCTGCGGTGGCCGCCGGCTCGAGGCCGCGTAGCTCGGTGATGTTTCGGCACATGACCCCACGATAGGTTGAGGCCATGACGAACGACCATGTGCTGCTGATCGACACCCAGGATCGGGTACGGACGCTGACGCTGAATCGCCCGCAGGCCCGCAACGCCTTGTCGTCGGCGCTTCGCACGCAGTTCTTTCAGGCGCTGCGCGATGCGGAGAGCGCCGATGACGTCGACGTCGTCATCTTCACCGGCACCGATCCGGTGTTCTGCGCGGGACTGGACCTCAAGGAACTCGGCGACTCCACCGAATTGCCCGACATCTCGCCGAAATGGCCGGCGATGACCAAGCCGGTGATCGGCGCGATCAACGGCGCCGCGGTGACCGGCGGGCTGGAGCTGGCGCTGTACTGCGACATCCTGATCGCATCGGAGAACGCCCGGTTCGCCGACACCCACGCCCGCGTCGGCCTACTGCCGACCTGGGGCTTGTCGGTGCGGCTACCGCAGAAGGTCGGTGTTGGTATGGCCCGCCGGATGAGCATGACCGGCGACTATCTTTCGGCGGCCGACGCGCTGCGGGCCGGACTGGTCACCGAGGTCGTGCCGCACGACGAGCTGATACCCACCGCACGCCGGGTGGCGGCGTCGATCGTCGGCAACAACCAGAAGGCGGTGCGCGCCCTGCTGGCGTCGTATCACCGCATCGACGACGCCGGCACCGCCGACGGCCTGGCGATCGAGGCCGAGTCGGCCATCGACTGGATGCGCTCGGCCAGTGGCGACGACATCGCCGCCAACCGCGCCGCCGTGTTCGAGCGGGGGCGGGCACAGGTCCGATGAACGAGGCTCACGAGCGCTGCGGCAGCGACGAGTGGCGCCAGATGATTCGCGACGTCATCCTGCCGTGGGCGTTGGGCGAAACCGACCTCGGTGACGACGTTCTCGAGGTCGGGCCAGGGTACGGCGCCACCACCGATGTGCTGAGCGAGTCGGTGCCGCGGCTGACGTCGGTGGAGATCGACGACAAACTTGCGGCGATGCTGGTCGACCGGTTCGCCGAGACGGCGAATGTTGAGATCGTGCGCGGTGACGCGACGGCACTGACGTACGAGGACGACCGCTTCACCGGCGCAGCATGTTTCACGATGTTGCATCACGTTCCGACCATCGAGTTGCAGGACCGGCTGTTCGCGGAGGTCGCGCGCGTGTTGCGGCCGGGAGCGGCGTTGGTGGCCAGCGACAGCCTGGCCAGTGAAGAGCTCGAGGCGCATCACGAAGGCGATACGTACAACCCGGTCGACCCGTCGACACTGCCGGCCCGGCTGGAGGCAGCGGGGTTCACCGATGTGAACGTGCGCACCAACGAATTCGGCTGGACCGTCATCGCGCGTGAGTAAGCGATTTCGGTGCGCAAACACCCGCGTAGCGAATGTTCGCGCACCGAAATCGCGTCTAGGGGCTGGGTTGGGCCTCGATGTCGACTCGGACCACCTGCTCGATGCCCGGCTGATACGTGACGGGCTCGGACGGGGTGGGGCCGAACGTCGGACTCATCTGGCCGTCTGGACCGGCGAACTGGACGTTGAACGTCGGCATGACCGGGGCGCTCGTGATGTAGAGCGCCTCGCAGACACCGTCCCGCAGCCTCGAGCGGAAGAACTGACCGACGGCGACCTTGCGGGTGTCGGCGACCGTGGCGCCCTCGGAGAGAACCACCGACGATCCCCGGCGAACAGTTCCAAGCGCTGAGGTCCCGACGCACTGGTCTGCGTCGTCGACCGCTGCGAACGACTGGCGGATCTGCACGTAGACGGCGGTGCCCACGGTCGGCTCCGCCGTCGATGGCGGCGCCACGACGAGGCTTGCCGATGCCACGACGGCGAGGCCGTACGCGAGCCTTTTCATGGCGTTGAGACTAGCCCGTGCCGGGAACCAGCCAGCGACCGGAAAAGGCCCGCCAGCCGACGAACACGAGCCGAAGCACCATGAACGTCGACAGCCCGGCCCAGATGCCGAGCAGCCCCCAGCCGAACGCCAACGACAGCCAGATCAACGGCAGGAACCCGACCAGCGCGCTGATCAGCGTGGCATTGCGCATGAACTTGGCATCACCGGCGCCGAGGAGCACACCGTCGAGACCGAAAACGATTCCGGCGACCGGCAATTGGGCCACCATGAACCACCACGGAACGCCGATCGCGTCGAGCACCGAACGGTCGTCGGTGAAAATGCTCGGAATGACCGACGCGCCGACCGCGAATACACCTGCCAGCACCGCGGAGGCGAGCGTCGAGAAGATGGTGACCCGCCATGCCACCGACTTCGCGTGCGCCAATTGGCCCGCCCCCAGCGCGGCGCCCACCAACGACTGTGCGGCGATGGCGAGCGAATCCAGTACCAGGGCAAGGAAATTCCACAGCTGCAGTACCACCTGATGCGCCGCGACGGCGGCAGCTCCGAAACGGGCGGCGACGGCTCCCGCCGATACGAAACACGCCTGGAACGCCAAGGTGCGCACCATTAGATCGCGCCCCAGCACCACCTGTGCGCGCAGCACGGCGGGCTGGATCCGCAGGGATACCCGCTCGATGCGTAGGGCGCGTAAGAACATCGCGGCGGCGAGCCACTGTCCGACGAGGTTCGCAATCGCCGAGCCCTCCAGTCCGAGCCTCGGCATCCCCAGCCACCCGTACACGAGCAGCGGGCACAGCACGGCCGAGACGGCGAAGCCCGTCACGACATAGCGCAGCGGGCGCATCGTGTCCTGCACCCCGCGCATCCAGCCGTTTCCCGCCGCCGATACGAGGATCGCCGGCACGCCGAAAATCGCGATCCGGACCCACGGCAACGCCTCGGTCGGCGATCTCTCCGCCCGCGGCAAGCACCGACACCAGCGGTACGGCCGCGGCCTGGACCACCACGACGATGAGCCAGCCAAGACCCAGTCCGAGCCAGGTCGCCTGGATTCCCTCGCCGACCGCGGCCCCCCGGTCTCCGGCGCCGAAGAACCGCGCCGAGCGAGCGGTGGTGCCATACGACAGAAACGTCATATTCGAACTGAGCGTGGCCAGGATCAGTCCACCGATCGCCAGGCCCGCCAACGGAAGCGCGCCCAGCCGGCCGACGATGGCGATGTCGAACAACAGGTAGATGGGCTCTGCGGCGAGTACCCCGAGAGCAGGTAGCGCCAGCCCGGCGATGCGGCGGCCGGTCGCTGCCGGCTGACGCGTGGGCCCATCCGGTGCCGCTGGGCCTTCAGCCGGTTCAGGCAAGGAACTCAGATGCCCGCTGACGGAGTCAGCGAAGAACCTTGCGAAGTGCCTGCACGACCTCATCGGCAGAGCCGGTCGCCGAATAGCCGGCCGCGAGCAGGTGCCCGCCCCCGCCGAATCCGCTCGCGACGGTGGCCAGGTCGTATGACTTCGAGCGCATCGACACCGACCAGTGCCCCGGCTCGATCTCCTTGAAGACCGCCGCCACCTCGGCCTGCTGGGTGGTCCGCACGATGTCGACGATGCTCTCGACTTCCTCCGGCCGCGCGCTCTCCCATTCCTGGTGTCCCACAACGGCATACACCAGGCCACGACCGCCAGCGGCGTCGGGCAGCAGCCGCGCCGAGCCCAGCACGCGCGACAGCATCGGCAGCCACGCGAACGGGTGGGTGTCCAGCAGCGCGCGGCTGATCGACGCGTTGTCGACGCCGAGTTCGACAAGCCGGGCGGCCAGCCGGTGTGCGCGGGCGCTGGCCCAGCGGAACGAACCGGTATCGGTGGTCAGCCCGGCATACAGACAGTGCGCGACGCCGAGATCGATCGGCTTGCCCCAGGCGTCGAGGACGTTCGGCCACCAGCATCGTGGTGGAGTCGGCCGACGGGTCGACGAAGTTGGCGCTGCCGAACAGCTGGTTGGAGGCGTGGTGGTCGATGACCAACACCTCGCGGTCGGGGTCGGCCAGCTCACGCAGCGCACCCAGCCGGTTGATGCTGGGAATGTCGACGGTCACCACCAGATCGGCGTCGCGGCGCATCGCGTCGGGCTGACGAGCAGGTGCGCGCCGGGCAGCGACTGAAGCGATTCGGGCAGGTCCGGCCGGGTGCCGCGAAGCTGACCTGAACGCTCTTGCCCGCATTGTCGAGTACCAGCGCCAGCGCCAGACCGGAGCCGAGCGTGTCGGCGTCGGGAAAGACGTGGCAGACCACGCTGACGCTCTGCGCGCCGCGGACAGCAAGTCGGCGGCGGCACGGGCGTCGACACGATCGCCCGCTGCGCTCCTATGGTGCGTCAGTCGCTTTGTCGATCGCGGTCACCGGTGTCCTCAGCGTCGAACTCGTCGTCTCGGTCCCCACCGCTTGCCTGCGCCCCTTCTACACGGTACGGGTCGGCATCGCCCGCATGCTGGGCACCTTCTCGAACTCTCGCCAAATCCTCATCCGCGGCCCGCGCCCGAGCAAGCAGCTCCTCCATCCGGTCTGCCGCGTCCGGGACGGTGTCACGTTCGAACGCCAGCGTCGGAGTGAACCGCACGCCCAGCGCGGCACCCACCCGCGTACGGAGCACACCCTTGGCGCTGTCGAGCGCCGCCGCCGCCCCGGCGTAGTCGGGCTCTTCGTCGAGACTGCGACCGAACACCGTGTAGAACAGCGTCGCATCGTGCAGGTCACCGGTGACTTTGGCGTCGGTGATCGTCACCCCGGCCAGCCGCGGATCCTTGATCTCGAACTCGATCGCCGAGGCGACGATGGTCGCGATGCGTTTGGCCAGCCGCCGTGCCCGTGCCGGATCAGGCATGCCGGACCGTCTGCTCTTCGCCCGAGTGGCTCATCGCTGCCCACGCTCCTACACACGCTCTTTTTCGACCAAGCTCGTACGCCTCGATGACGTCGCCTTCCTTGATGTCGGAGTACGTCAGCGTGAGACCACACTCGTAGCCGTCGCGCACCTCGGTGACATCGTCCTTCTCCCGCCGCAGCGACGAGATCGTGACGGTCTCGGCCACCACGACGCTGTCGCGGAGCAACCGTGCCTTCGCGTTGCGCCGGATGAGACCCGAGGTGACCAGGCAGCCCGCGATGTTGCCGACCTTCGATGAGCGGAAGATCGCGCGGATCTCGGCGCGGCCGAGTTCCTTCTCCTCGTAGATCGGCTTGAGCATGCCCTTGAGTGCGCTCTGGATCTCGTCGATGGCCTGGTAGATCACCGAGTAGTACCGGATGTCGACGCCCTCGCGGTTGGCCAGCTCGGTGGCCTTGCCCTCGGCACGGACGTTGAAGCCGATGATGATCGCATCCGACGCCGACGCCAGGTTGACGTTGGTCTCGGTGACACCACCGACGCCGCGGTCGATGACGCGCAGTTCGACCTCGTCGTCGATCTCGATACCCAGCAGGGCCTCCTCCAGCGCCTCGACGGTGCCGGAGTTGTCGCCCTTGAGGATCAAGTTCAGCTGTGACGTCTCCTTCAACGCCGCGTCGAGATCGTCCAGGCTGATCCGCTTGCGCGTGCGCGCGGCCAGTGCGTTGCGCTTGCGCGCGCTGCGCCGGTCGGCGATCTGCCTGAGCGATGCGGTCCTCGTCGACGACGAGCAGGTTGTCACCGGCGCCCGGCACCGACGTGAACCCGATGACCTGCACCGGGCGCGACGGCAGTGCCTCTTCGATGTCCTCGCCGTGCTCGTCGACCATGCGACGGACGCGACCATAGGCGTCACCGGCCACGATCGAGTCACCGACGCGCAGCGTGCCGCGCTGGATCAGCACGGTGGCAACCGGTCCGCGACCGCGGTCCAGATGCGCTTCGATCGCCACACCCTGGGCTTCCATGTCGGGGTTCGCCCGCAGATCGAGTGCGGCGTCTGCCGTCAGCAGCACCGCCTCGAGCAGCGCCTGGATGTTGGTGCCCTGCTTCGCCGAGATGTCGACGAACATGGTGTCGCCGCCGAAGTCCTCGGCCACCAGGTTGTACTCGGTGAGCTGGGCCCGGATCTTGGCCGGGTCGGCGCCCTCCTTGTCGATCTTGTTGACCGCCACCACAATCGGCACGTCGGCCGCCTGTGCGTGGTTGATGGCCTCAACCGTCTGCGGCATGACGCCGTCATCGGCCGCGACCACGAGGATGGCGATGTCGGTGGCCTTCGCGCCACGGGCACGCATGGCGGTGAACGCCTCGTGGCCCGGGGTGTCGATGAAGGTGATCGGCCGCTCGCTGCCGTCGTGCTCGACGGCTACCTGGTAGGCGCCGATGTGCTGGGTGATGCCACCGGCCTCGCCCTCACGCACGCTGGCGTTACGGATGGTGTCGAGCAGTCGGGTCTTGCCGTGGTCGACGTGACCCATGACGGTGACGACGGGCGGCCGGACCTCGAGATCGTCCTCGCCGCCCTCGTCCTCGCCGTAGGTGAGGTCGAACGACTCCAGGAGCTCGCGGTCTTCGTCCTCGGGGGACACGACCTGCACGACGTAGTTCATCTCGCCGCCGAGCAGTTCGAGCGTCTCGTCGCCGACGGACTGCGTGGCTGTCACCATCTCGCCGAGGTTGAACAGCGCCTGCACCAGGGCTGCCGGATTCGCGTCGATCTTCTCAGCGAAATCCACCAGCGATGCGCCGCGGGCCAGCCGAATGACCTCGCCGTTGCCGTGCGGCAGCCGCACGCCACCGACGACGGGCGCCTGCATGTTCTCGTATTCGGCGCGTTTCGCCCGCTTCGACTTGCGTCCACGCTTGGGCGCACCGCCGGGACGACCGAAGGCACCCGCCGCGCCACCGCGCTGGCCGGGACGACCGCCACCACCGGGACGACCGCGATAACCGCCGCCGCCAGCCGCTGGTGCGGCGCCGCCACCACCGCCGGCGCCACCGCCGCGGTAGTTACCGCCACCACCGCCGCCACCGGGACCGCCGGGACGACCGCCACCGCCGCCGCCGCCACCGGGACCGCGGCCACCGGGACCTGGGCGAGGTCCGCCGGGGCGACCGGCGCCAGCGGCACCCGGACCGGGCGCCGGCCGGACGCGGAGGCATATTGCCCGGCGACATGCCGGGGCGCGGAGCTCCGGGCCGCGGGGCGCCCGGACGGGGTGCCTGCGGACGCGGAGCCGGCCGCTCGACCGGCGTCTGCGACGAGAAAGGATTGTTACCGACGCGTGGTGCGCGCGCGGCGGGTTTCGGTGCCGGGACCGGGCCGCGGACCGGGCGTAGCGCCGGGAGCGGGCGGCCGGCTGGGCGCGGCGGGTGCGGCAGGCGGTGCCGCGGCAGCGGAGCCGCAGCAGCCGCCGGAGGCGGCGCGGGTGCCGCGCGGCTCCGGCAGGCGGTGCCGGCTTGGGTGCGGCCGGCTTCGCGGGTGCTTTCGCGGCGGGCTTGGCCGGTGAGCCGGCCGGAGAACCGTTGCCGGCGGCCGGACCTTCTCCGCGGCAGGCTTGGCGCCGCCGAACGATTCACGCAACCGGCGCGCGACGGGGGCCTCCACAGTGGAGGACGCGGATTTGACGAATTCACCCTGATCGCTCAGACGGGCGAGAACTTCCTTACTGGTGACACCGAGCTCTTTAGCCAACTCGTGTACACGGGCCTTACCTGCCACTACAACTCCTGTCTAGGAGGCGGCAGCGGTGGTTGGCGCCGCGCCTCGGGTTAGCTATGACGCATGGTCATCGAGACTTCACGGTGTGCTCATGTTCTTCGCTACCTGTCTTGTTGCCTTGGTGCGCGGGCACTTGAGCGCCTCTAACTGCGCTTAAGTGCTCTAACACCGCGGTGGTGTCCGGTGAACCGGTGATCCGCAACGCTCGGACGAATGCTTGCCGTCGAATTGCTGCGTCTAGACACTGCGGATCGAGATGCAACCAGGCACCCCGCCCCGGCAGTTTTCTGGCGGTGTCAACGGTCACGGCACTCTGGCCATTCCCGCCGTCCGCAGCGACCACACGAAGCAGTTCGACGGCCAGCTCTCGCTTCCGGCAGCCGACGCACGTTCGGACCGGTCCTTTAGGGACGTCTGTCGCCGATCGAGCCTCAGCAGCCGAAGTCTCGCGCTGGATCACGGTTCAGTCTAGCCATACCTGGTCGTTGCGCCTAAATGGCCATCCGCGCCGATCAGTCGGCGTGGACAGAGCGCCGGCAGCGGGTCACCCGGCCGGTACGGCCTCCGCATCACTGCGGATGTCGATGCGCCAGCCCGTCAACCGCGCCGCGAGCCGGGCGTTTTGCCCCTCCTTGCCGATCGCGAGCGACAGCTGGAAATCCGGAACGACGACGCGCGCGGCGCGGGCGGCCTCGTCGATGACGCTCACCGACACCACCTTGGCCGGCGATAGGGCATTGGCTACGAATTTCGCCGGATCGGGATCGAAGTCGATGATGTCGATCTTCTCGCCGGACAATTCGCTCATCACATTGCGCACACGTTGGCCCATGGGCCCGATGCAGGCGCCCTTGGCGTTGAGCCCCGACACCCTTGACGTCACCGCGATTTTCGAACGGTGGCCGGCTTCCCGTGCGACCGCCACGATCTCCACCGACCCTTCGGCGATCTCGGGAACCTCCAGTGAGAACAGCTTGCGCACGAGGTTGGGGTGTGTGCGAGACAACGTGATCAACGGTTCGCGGGCGCCGCGACTGACGCCGACGACGTAACAGCGCAGCCGGTCGCCGTGTTCGTAGCGCTCCCCCGGCACCTGCTCGGCCGACGGGATGACACCCTCGGATCCCTTGGTCTCACTGCCCATTCGGACGACGACCAAGCCGCGGGCGTTGGCGCGAGCATCGCGCTGGATGACACCGCCGACGATGTCGCCTTCGCGGGCCGAGAACTCGCCGTAGTTCTTCTCGTTCTCGGCATCGCGCAACCGCTGCAGGATCACCTGCCGCGCGGTGGTTGCCGCGATGCGGCCGAAACCCTCTGGCGTGTCATCCCATTCGGAGATGACGTTGCCGTCCTCGTCGGTTTCGCGTGCCAGCACCTGGACCATGCCGGTCTTGCGGTCGATCTCGATGCGTGCGTCCGCCTCGTGTCCCTCGGTGTGGCGGTACGCAGTCAGCAGTGCTGACTTGATTGTTTCGACGACGACGTCGACGGAAATTCCTTTGTCAGCCTCGATCGCATGCAATGCCGCCATATCGATATTCACCGCGGATCCCCCTTCCCAGATTGGCCGGCCAGCTCCAGCTCGCGCTTATTCGGAGGTGAAAACTCAACCTGTACAACTGCTTTGGTGACGCTGTCCATCGGTAGCTCGCGCACCGATAGATCGGCGCCGCGCCGTTCACGCACTACCAATCGCACGGCGCCGCCGCTGGTTTCACCCAGCCGGCCAGTCAATTGGGTGCCGTCGGACAACGTCAGCTCGACCTTGCGACCGCGGGCGCGCCGGAAATGCTTTTCTGTGGTCAGCGGCCGGTCCACTCCCGGCGAGGTGACCTCGAGGACATACGGCGCGGCCTTGTCGTCGACACGGTCCAGCAGTTCGGATGCGGATCGGGACAGTGCGGCGGCCGAATCCAGGTCAAGGCCATTGTCACCGTCGGCGACCACGGTGATGCGCGGCGGGCGAGCGGCCGCGTCGATGATCACGTCTTCGATCTCATAGCCTGCGCGCGCGAACTCATCGTCAAGTAGCTCGACGACCTGATTCTGCGAAGGTAATCCCGCAGACCGCTCCGTCACGGCGAGCTCCTCATCTTGAGTTGTCTCCGACACTGGTTCCGTGTGTCTCGGTGCGTCTTGGAACCACCTTCGCAACAGACACTGGAACCGCCTATTCAACGATACGCCAGCGCCGCCGCAGTAACGGCAAAAGCGCGGTGGCGGTGGACGGTCCCTGCAATGGCAAGATGTTGCACGTGCCGAGCCCCAATCCGACCGTCAGCAGGCGGGGAGTCCTGGTCGGGGCGGCGGCGTTGGCGCTGCTCGGCGCGTCCGTAGCGGCTTGTGGGTCATCGTCACCGCCGCCGGAAGTCGACGAGTTGGCCGCGCAACTCGAACGGGCCCGATCCGACAGCCAGGTGGCAACCGACGCAGCGGCCGCCGCGCGTGGCGCGACCGTGGAGGCGCTGAAGGCGGTTGCGTCCGAGCGGTCGGCACATGCCCAGGCTCTGTCCGACGAACTTGTCAGGATGCGCGGAGCGGACGCACCTACCGCGACCACGACCAGCACCACGGCCGAGCCCGCCGAGCCTCCGACCGCGAAAGACGTCATCGCCGCGCTGCGTCAGTCGGCGGACAGCGCGACCGGACTGGCCGCCAAGATGTCGGGTTACCGGGCCGGCCTGCTCGGCTCGATCGCCGCGGCCTGCACCGCGGCGTACACCGTCGCACTGGTTCCGCCGGGGCGCCCGCAATGACGTCGCCCGAACCCACCCCCAACGACGACGACGTCGTCTCGGGCCGCCGAACCGACCAGCCCGTCGCGGCCGCCGAATGCCGCCGACGGCGCTCTGTTCGACGCGATCGCGACCGCGCAGGCGTCGATCTACGGCTATGGGATCGTGTCGGCGCATTCGGTCCCCGACACGAATTATCTGGTGTCGTCATCCATGGCAGCGCACCGCAAACGGCGCGAGGAGGCCGTGGCGATGCTGCAAGCCCGATCGGTGGACGCCCCACTGCCCGCGGCCGGATATCAGTTGCCGATCGAGGTCGACAACCCCACGGATGCGGCGAATCTCGCGGTGCGGATGGAGGAGGACGCCGCCGTCGCGTGGCGAGCCGTCGTCGAGCAGGCGAACGACGAGCACGAGCGCGCGTTCGCGGTCAGCGCGCTGACGGATTGCGCGGTCAGGGCAGCCCGGTGGAGCCGCGTTCTGGGCACGACCCCGATCACGGTTGCCTTCCCCGGCGGCTCCGAATAGTCCGCTAGCCCCAACTCGCGCTAAGAATTCAGCGCCGTCACGATGTCGGCGGCTGCATTGTCGACCGAGATTTCGCGCGTTTCCCCGGTGAAGCGGTTGCGCAACTCGACCACGCCATCAGCCCAGCCGCGACCGACCACGACGATCCACGGCACGCCGAGCAACTCGGCATCCTTGAACTTGATCCCGGGTGAGGCTTTCCGGTCATCGAGGAGCAGATCGATACCTCGCTCGACCAGCTCGGTGGCCAACGCCTCCGCGCCGGCGCGGGCAGCGTCGTCCTTGTTGGCGATCACGACGTGGACGTCGAACGGCGACACCGACGACGGCCAGCGCAACCCCAGCTCGTCGTGGTGCTGCTCGGCGATCACCGCGACCAGTCGAGACACCCCGATGCCGTAGGACCCCATGGTCAGCCGCACCGGCTTGCCGTTCTCGCCGAGTACATCGGCCTCGAACGCATCGGCGTACTTGCGGCCCAACTGGAAGATGTGCCCGATCTCGATGCCGCGCGCCGATACCAGCGGCCCCGCACCGTCGGGTGACGGATCGCCGTCACGGACCTCGGCGGCCTCGATGGTGCCGTCGGCGACGAAGTCACGTCCGGCGACCAGCCCGACCACATGCTTACCCGTCTCGTCGGCTCCGGTGATCCACGACGTGCCGTCGACCACCCTCGGGTCGACCAGGAATCGAACCTTGTTGGCCAGCAACGCTTTCGGACCGATATAGCCCTTCGTTAGGAACGGGTGCTTGGCGAAGTCGGCGTCGCCGAGCAGCGCGTACTCGGCCGGCTCCAGCGCGGCACCCAGCCGTTTGTCGTCGACCTCGCGGTCGCCCGGCACGCCGACGGCCAGCAGCTCCCACTCGCCGCCGGGTACGCGTGTCTTGAGCATCACGTTCTTGAGCGTGTCCGCGGCGGTCACCTCACGGTCCAGCACTGTGTTGGCCCACTCGACGAGCGTGGCGATCGTCGGGGTGCCCGGGGTGTCGTACACCTTGGCCTCGGGCTGGCCGTCGATCGGCAGCGGCTCCGGGACGGCCGTCGTGACCGCCTCGACGTTGGCCGCATAGCCGGATTCGTCGCAGCGCACGAACGTGTCCTCGCCGATGTCGCTTTCGGCCAGGAACTCCTCTGACGCGCTGCCACCCATCGCCCCGGACACGGCAGAGACGATCACGTACTCGACGCCCAGCGTGTCGAAGATGCGTTGATACGCCCCGCGGTGCGCCTGATACTGCGCGCGCAACCCCTCGTCGTCGACGTCGAAGGAGTAGGAGTCCTTCATGACGAACTCACGCCCGCGCAGGATGCCCGCCCGCGGTCGCGCCTCGTCGCGGTACTTCGTCTGGATTTGGAACAGCAGCAGCGGGAAATCCTTGTAGCTGCTGTACTCCCCCTTCACCGTCATCGTGAAGAACTCTTCGTGGGTCGGCCCCAGCATGTAGTCGTTGCGCCTGCGGTCCTGCAGGCGAAAGACGCCGTCGCCGTATTCAGTCCATCGATTGGTGACTTCGTAGGGCGCCTTGGGCAGCAGCGCGGGGAACAGGATCTCCTGACCGCCGATGGCGTTCATCTCGCCGCGGACGACCGTCTCGATCTTGCGTAGCACTCGAAGCCCCAGCGGCAGCCAGCTGTACAGCCCGGGCCCGATCGGCCGGATGTAGCCGGCCCGGATCAACAGCTTGTGGCTGGGCACCTCGGCATCGGCGGGGTCGTCACGCAAGGTGCGCAGGAACAGCTCGGACATGCGGGTGATCACAGCGGACAACCTTACTGATCGGTTGAGCTATAGCTCGCCTGCCTCCACCGCCTCGCGGGTGTGCTGGGCGGCCGCGATCTGGCGCGCCGAGAACCCGATCCAGAACGCCGTGACACCGACGATGATGGCGATGCCCGCGACCCAGAGCAACGAGTAGGTGTAGCCGTAGCCCAGCGCGTCGAGTTGAGCGGGCGTCATGTCCTTGACTGGACCCGTCGTGCCACCGAGATACAGGGTGCGGGAAGTCTGCACGGCCTGGATCACGACCAGCACCACTGGACCGCCGAGGTTCTGCACCATCAGCGTGATCGACGACACGGGACCGATCTCGCGTGGGCCAACCTCGGCGACCGCACACAACGGCAGGATCACCGCGATAGCCCCGATGCCGAATCCGCCAACGACGATGGGCCCGAACAAGTCAGGGAAGTACGGAATGTCGCGCGTCAGCGTCGACCCGAAGAGCATCGCACCCACCACGAAGAGTCCGGCACCGATGAGCAGCCAGCGTGGAGCCACGTGCGGGGCGAGCTTCGCCGCCACGATGCTACCGATGCCGAATGCGATCGCGAACGGCACGAACGCGATGCCCGCCTTCAGTGCCGAGTAGCCGAGCACGTCCTGCACGAGAAGCCCGATCATCACCGTCAGCGTCAACATCACGCCACCGGCCAGGAACAGGGAGATGAAGGTCATCACCCGGTTTCGGTTGTCGAACACCGAGAACGGGACGATCGGGTGATCGGCGGTGCGTTCGACGATCAGGAAGGCGATGAAGAAGACCGCCGACGCGATACCGGCGCCGATCACCCACGGGTCGACCCAGCCGCGCGGTGGGCCCTGCGTGAACACCAGCACCGCTGAGGTGCAACCCAGCGTGGCCAGGATGGCGCCGGTGACGTCGAGCTTCAGCCGTTCATGATGGGTCTCGTTGATCTTGAGGACGGCGACGATGATGATCGCGATCCCGATCGGGATGTTGATCAGGAAGGCCAGCCGCCACGAGATGACGGTCAAGGCGCCGCCGAGCACCAGACCCAGGACCGAGCCGACGCCCTGCATCGCGGCCGACACCGCCATGGCGCGGTTTCGGGCCTGCCCGACCGCGTACGTCGTCGCGATGAGAGCCAGGCCCGTCGGCGCGGCGATCGCCGCACCCGTGCCCTGTACTGCGCGCGCGATGATCAGCGTGACGCTGTCGGTGGCCAGCCCGCACACCAACGACGCGATCGTGAACACGCCGACACCGGATAGGAACGCACGTTTGTGGCCGATGGCGTCGCCGATGCGTCCGCCGAGCAGCAGCAGCCCGCCGAAGGCGAGCACGTAGGCGGTGATCACCCAGCTCTTGCCAGGATCGGAGAGGCCGAGGTCGGCCTGCATCCGCGGCAGCGCGACGATGACGATGGTGCCGTCGAGGGTCGACATGAGCTGCATTCCGGTGATCGCGATGATCGCCGGACCCAACACCGATGACGACAGCGGTTTGGTGGCCCGGTCCGACCCTGAGGAACCGCCCACCGCAGACATGGCTTGCCAGCCTACCGAGTGGGTTTTCGGCTTGGACGGAACTGCCACAGCGTGACTGGTCGCGCCAAAATCGCGTTCTAAAGCTCTCCCTGGTCAGACGTCGAGCTAAAGCTCTCCCTGGTCGATCGCTTCCTTGACTTCCTGAGCGTGCGCCACCTGCGCGGCGGTATAGCCGATGAACAGCGCGGCGACGCCGACGATCACCGCGACCGCGGCCACCCACAGCAGGCCGTAGGTATAGCCCTGATCCAAGGCATGCAACTGCGCGTCGTTCATGTCCTTGACCGGTCCGTTGGTACCACCCAGGTACAGCGTGCGCGACGTGATGACGGCCTGGATGATGGCCAGCACGACCGGGCCGCCGAGGTTCTGCAGCATCAGCGCGATCGCCGACACCGGGCCGATCTGATCGAATCCCACCCCGGCGATCGCCGACACGGTCAGCGGGACGACGATCATGCCGATGCCGAACCCGCCGACGGTGATCGGAATGACCAGGTTCGGGAAGTACGGGATGTTGGCGTCCAGCGTGGAGCCATAGATCATCGCGGCGAGCACCAGCACGCCGCCAGCGATCACCAGCACGCGCGGCGGGAACTTGGACACGAGTGCCGACGACACGCCCAGCCCGATGCCCAGTGCGATCACGAACGGGATGAAGCCGACGCCGGCGCGTAATGCGCTGTAGCCCATCACGTCCTGGACATACAGCCCGATCAGCACGGTCAGCGTGAACATGACGCCACCGGCAAGGAACACCGCGGCGAACGTCGCAACCCTGTTGCGGTCCTTGAACAAGTCCAACGGCATCACGGGGTTCTCGGCGGAACGCTCGACGTAGACGAACGCCAGCAGGAAGGTGCACGCGGCTAGGCCTGAACCTATCGTCACCGGCGACACCCAGCCCTGTTCGGGCCCCATGGAGAACGCGAACACCGCGGCGGTACAACCCAGGGTCGCCAGGATGGCGCCGGCGGCGTCTAGCTTCAGCCGCTCGCGGTGGGTTTCACGCAGCGTCCTGCGGGCCAGGTGGATCATCAGCAGCCCGATCGGGACGTTGATCAAGAACGCCCAGCGCCACGACACCTCGGTCAGCGCACCGCCGACGATCAGGCCCATGACTGATCCGATGCCCGTCATCGCCGCGAAGATCGCGGTCGCGGCGTTGCGCGCAGGCCCCTTCGGGAACGTGGTCGCAATCAATGCCAGAGCAGTAGGTGACGCGATCGCCGCGCCGACGCCCTGTAGCAGCCGAGCGGTGACCAGGGTCGTCTCGTTCCACGCGAGCCCGCACAGGACCGAAGCGATGGTGAACAGCGCGACGCCGACGATGAAGGTGCGCTTGCGCCCGATGATGTCCCCGAGGCGACCGCCGAGCAGCATCAGCCCGCCGAAGGTCAGAACGTAGGCGGTGATAACCCAGCTACGACCTGCGTCGGACAGGCTCAGCTCGTCTTGAATCTTAGGAAGCGCGACGATCGCGACGGTGCTGTCCATGGTGGCGAGCAACTGCATACCGCCGATGGCGATCACCGCGGCGAAGAACCGCCGCGACGGCAGCCAAGCCGGGTACCTGCCGGTTCGCTCCTTGCGGGGGTAGCCCACGTTCACAGGTAACGACCGGTTTGCCCCGCTTTCGGCGTCGCGGTACATCGCTGCCCGCTCTGCGTCATTGAGAGCCGTCATAGCGGGTTACCTTACAGTAATCTTAAGAATCCTTTAACCGCCGAAGGCCGCCACAGTGCCGATCACGATGATCGCGGGCGGACGAATGCCGTCTTCCCGAATCCGTTCCGGGGCGTCGGCGAGGGTGGCTCGCAAGGTCCGCTGCGATGCGGTGGTGCCGTGTTGGACGACCATAACCGGCGTATCCGCAGGTCGGCCTCCCTCCAGCAGCACCTTGGCGAATTGCTCGATGCGCTCGACGGCCATTAGCAACACGATCGTGCCCGACATCGCCGCCAGCGCATTCCAATTCACTAACGATTCCGGATGGTCAGGTGCAACATGGCCGCTGACCACCACAAACTCGTGCGTGATGCCTCTGTGGGTGACGGGGACGCCCGCCAGCGCGGGAACCGCTATGGCACTTGTCACACCCGGCACAACTGTGACAGGAATCCCAGCGTCCGCACACGCGATCACCTCTTCATAACCCCGCGCGAACACAAACGGGTCGCCACCTTTAAGCCGCACGACGAACTTGCCCGCCTTGGCCCGGTCGATGAGCACCTCGTTGATCGCGTCTTGGGCCATCGCGCGCCCGTACGGAATCTTCGCGGCGTCGATCACCTCGACGTGAGGTGCGAGTTCGGCCAGCAGTTCCTGCGGTGCCAGTCGGTCGGCGACGACGACGTCGGCGTGGGCCAGCATGCGCCTACCTCGCACGGTGATCAGTTCAGGGTCGCCGGGCCCTCCTCCGACCAGGGCCACCCCGCCGGGGAGTACGCCAGGGGTCTCGGCAGCGATGAGCCCCTGCTGCAGGGCCTCGTGGATCGCCGACCGGATCGCCGCCGACCGGCGGTGATCTCCACCGGCAAGCACACCGACGGACAGGCCCTCGTACTCGAACGACGCGGGGGTCACCGCGGTACCATCGCGCGCCACGTCGGCGCGCACACAGAAGATCCGGTGCTGCTCGGCCTCGGCGACGACGGCGGCGTTGACGGCCGGATCGTCGGTGGCCGCGATCGCGTACCAGGCACCTTCCAGATCACCATCCCGAAACTCTCTGAGTTCCAAAGTGATTCCGTCCATAGCCTCGACCGCAGGGGTGACATTACGGGCAATGACGTGCACGTCGGCACCATTGGCCACCAGCAGCGGTAGCCGTCGCTGCGCCACGGTGCCGCCACCGACGACGACGACCTTCCTGCCATCAAGGCGCAGGCCGACGAGGTAGGCGTTCTCGCTCACCCGGCGAGCTTAGAGGTTGCGGCGGTCGGAGTAGAAGCGCGACTCCGCCGCGGCTACGAAGCGGATGATGGCGTCCGGGTGTGCGGCCGGATGGGTATGTAGGTAGCTCGCGTGCACCCCGGCATTCACCGCACCGTCGGTGTTCGGGCCGACGGGGCGGCCGCTGTACATCCAGGCTGGCGGATAGTCTTCGTTGAATCGCACTGTGCTGCGGTGGAACTCGTGACCGACGGTGCGGTCGCCGATGGCATACAGCGACGACTCGGCCACCGCGACCGCATTGCGATAGCCCAATGTGAGGCGATCGGTGAAATGCGCCGACCCGGACAACACTCCGCACATCCGATGGCCGTCGAGATCGTCGACCAGATAGGCCATGCCCGCGCATTCGGCGTGCACAGGCGCACCGGATGCGGCGAGGCTCTTGATCTGCTGCCGCACAACTTCATTGCCCGACAGTTCGGTACCGAACTCTTCCGGGAAGCCGCCGGGCAACACAAGTGCGGCGGCCTGCGGCGGCAGCGGCTCGGTCAACGGGTCGAACTCCGACGACTTCTGCGCCGGCACCGCGCAAGAGTTCGCGGTGTTCTGCGTAGCCGAAACTGAACGCCTTGCCCGCCGCGAGTGCCACAGTCACCGTCCCCGCCACGGGGTCGGCCGCGGCCGGATCCCAGGGTGCGTCGGCGACCTGGCAGGCCGCGATCTCGGTGATCCGCGCCAGGTCGACGTGGCGGACAACCTGTCCGATCATCGCCTCCACCGCGGCACGGGCCGCATTGCCATGTTCGACGGCGGTGATCAGGCCGAGATGCCTTGATGGAACGGATAACTCGTCGACTCGCGGAATGGCACCGAATACCGGCAGCCCGGCATGTTCGCACGCCTGCCGCAGCACCTCCTCGTGGCGCGGCGAACCGACGCGGTTGAGGATGACGCCGGCGACCCGGATCTTCGGGTCGAACGTCGAGAAGCCGTGCAGTAGAGCCGCGACGCTGTGGCTCTGACCGCGGCCGTCGACCACCAGGACCACCGGCGCACCCAACAGGGCAGCCACGTGAGCGGTGGATCCTTCGGCGGTCCCTGTGAAGCCGTCGGCAATCCGGCCGTCGAACAGTCCCATCACACCTTCGATGACCGCGATATCCGCCGTCGCGCTGCCATGCCGGTACAGCGGGCCGATCAGCTGTTCACCGACGAGCACCGGGTCGAGGTTGCGGCCCGGCTGCTGTGCGGCCAGCGCATGGTACCCGGGGTCGATGAAGTCCGGTCCGACCTTGAACGGTGCCACGGTACGACCCGCTCGACGTAGAGCACCCATCAAACCCGTTGCCACGGTGGTCTTTCCGCCGCCCGATGCTGGGGCGGCGATGACCACGGCCGGCGTCGACCTACTCACGTCACTTCTCTCAACTCCCGCGTGGGCCCACACGCAAGTCGGGGACGTGCGTGTTTGAGGGCGACACACCGCCCGGATACCCGAGTTCGCGCAGGCTCGCGGTGAGACGCATGCAATCGCTGAGATCGACGCGGACCCACGTACTGCTCGGTTGAATCGCCCGCGAGCGTGCGCAGAGTACGAGAAATGTGCGGCATGTCGGCCTCAAACACGCACGCTCGCCAGGAAGTGACGTCAGCTCGCGGAAAGGTCGTCACCACTCGATGCCCTTTTGGCCCTTGCGACCGGCATCCATCGGGTGTTTGACCTTCGTCATCTCGGTGACGAGGTCGGCGGTGTCGAGCAAGTGCCTGCGGCGCGTCGCGGCCGGTGATGACCACGTGCTGGGTACCCGGCCGCGAGGTCAGCACCGCGATCACCTCATCGACGTCCACCCAACCCCACTTCAGGGGATAGGTGAACTCGTCGAGGACATAGAAGTCGTGGCGTTCCTCGGCCAGTCGACGGGTGATCTCCGCCCAGCCGTCAGCCGCGGCGGCGGCATGATCGTCCTCATCGCCGTGCTTGCGCGACCACGACCAGCCCGCACCCATCTTGTGCCACTCGACGGGGCCACCGACGCCGTGCTCGTCGTGCAACCGGCCCAATTGGCCGAAGGCAGCCTCTTCGCCGACCTTCCACTTGGCGCTCTTGACGAACTGGAACACCGCGATCGAAAAGCCCTGATTCCACGCCCGCAACGCCATGCCGAACGCGGCGGTCGACTTACCCTTGCCCGCGCCGGTGTGCACCGCGAGCAGTGGAGCGTTGCGGCGAACGCGTGTGGTCAGCCCGTCGTCCGGGACGGTGGTCGGTTGACCCTGAGGCATGTGTGCCTCCTCCCAAATCGTGGCCCGTCAGGCGGCGGTGCGCACCACGTCGGTGAGGTTATCGGCACGCAGTTGCGCCAGATGCACCGCGGGCGCACCCAGATAGCCGGCCAGCTGCTCCGCCAAACCCAGTCGCACATAAGAAGTCTCGCAGTCCACCACGACGGCGGCCGCGCCCTCGGCCACCAGCCGGGCGGCCGCCTCCCGAGCGCGCCCCAACGGATCCGGCCCGCCGGTGGCGCGACCGTCGGTGAGCACCACCACCAGACTGCGGCGTGCCCGGTCCCGCGCCTTCTCCCGGATCACCACGTCGCGCGCGGCCAGCAGGCCTTGGGCCAGCGGCGTTTTCCCTCCGGTGTCGAAGCGGGCCAGCCGGCGACTCGGCGATGTGCACCGACGAGGTCGGCGGCAGCAGCAGCCGGGCTTCGGCTTGACGGAACGTGATCACGGCGACCTTGTCGCGCCGCTGATACGCGTCACGCAACAACGACAATGCCGCCCCGCTGACCGCCGACATCCGGTCGCGCGCGGCCATCGATCCCGACGCGTCGACCACGAAGATCACCAGATTGCCTTCGCGGCCTTCGCGAACGGCGTGGCGCACGTCGTCGGGTGTAGGCCGTGGTCGCCCCGGCACCCGCTGGTGTCCGGCCGCAGCCAGCAGCGTCCCGAATACATGTAGCCCATGGCCCTCGGTCACCAGCGTGGTCGATGAGACGACCGTCCCCGTGCGGTTGCGCGCGCGAGATCTGCGTCCCGGTGCGCCCTCGCCGACGCCGGGAACTACCAGTGCCCGGGTCTGGAACACCGCCGACGGCGGCGCGCTGGGTCGCGTGGCCGAGCTCGAATTCCGCTGCGGCACAGGATCGTCAGACGCCTCGTTCGACGGTGATTCACCGCCACCTGGCGGGTCAGGGTCGGGCTCGGGCTCCTGGTCGGCGGACTCCCCCGCCTGTTGCATCGCCTCGTCGAGCTTTTCGGGATCAAGGCCGGGATCATCGAACGGATCGCGGCGACGCCGGTGCGGCAAGGCGAGTTCGGCCGCCACCCGGACGTCTTCCTCAGCGACCGTGTCGGCCCCGCGCCACGCAGCGTGCGCGACCGCCGTCCGGGCGATCGACCAGATCGGCACGCATTCCGTCGACATCGAAGGCCGCGCACAGGGCGGCGATGCGCCGTAACTCGCTGTCGGGCAGGCTCACCGAGCTCACCCTCTCGCGCGCGGCGGCGATGCGGCCGACCAGTTCACTGTCGGCTTCGGCGTAGCGTTCGGCGAATCCGGCCGGGTCGGCTTCGAACGCCATCCGCTGCCGGACCACCTCCACGCGCACGTCGACATCGCGCGAGGCGTGCACGTCGACGGTCAACCCGAACCGGTCGAGCAACTGTGGGCGCAGTTCGCCCTCTTCGGGATTCATGGTGCCGATGAGCACGAAACGCGCGTCGTGGCTGTGCGAAACGCCGTCCCGCTCCACGTGCACCCGGCCCATCGCGGCGGCATCGAGAAGCACGTCGACCAGGTGGTCGTGCAGCAGGTTGACCTCGTCGACATAGAGCACGCCGCCGTGCGCGCGGGCCAGCAGGCCCGGGGAGAACGCGTGCTCGCCGTCGCGCAGCACCTTCTGCAGGTCCAGTGAACCGACGACACGGTCCTCGGTCGCACCGATCGGCAACTCGACCAGTGCGGCGCCGTCCACCGCGGCCAGCACCTTGGCGAGGCCGCGCACGGCGGTCGACTTCGCCGTGCCCTTCTCGCCGCGGATCAGCACGCCACCGATCTCCGGACGCACCGCGCACAGCAGCAGCGCCAGGCGCAGGCGGTCGTGGCCGACGATCGCGCTGAAGGGGTATGTCGTCATGACTTGATCATCGGGACATGCGGAATGCCGTCGTCGAGGAACTCCGCCCCGTCACGGACGAACCCGTGCTGGGCATACATCTCCTCGAGATAGGTCTGCGCATCGATATGGCACGGGTAGTCGCCGACCTCGGCGAGTGCGGCCTGCAGGAGCCGAGAGGTGTGCCCTTGGCCGCGTGCCGCGCGTTTGGTGCAGACCCGGCCGATGCGAAAGCCCTTGTGGCCACCCGGATGTTCTTCCATCAGCCGCAAAGTGCAGATGACCTCACCGTCGGATCCCTCGAGCCAGAAATGACGGGTCTCGGTCAGCAGATCCCGCCCGTCCAGTTCGGGGTACGGAGTGGCCTGCTCGACAACGAAAACCTCGACGCGCAGTTTGAGCAGTTCGTAGAGCGTGGCGGCGTCCAGGTCCTTGGCCCAACTTCGGCGTAGCGCGACCGTCATCGGGCGGTCACCAACCGGCATGGCCCTCGACGAGTCGACACTGGTCCTTGGCTACCTGCGGGTCAAACACCCGAAGATCATCCTCCGTGGTCGGTTTCTCGTGGCTTAGTGGTTTTCAGGTTATCCCGCGGCCGTCTGCCCACGTTGGCCCAGGTCGGCCGTGAGCCGCGACTATGGTGGCTTTGTGACCGAGTGGGAGCCAGATGTGCTGGCCGGTTACCGGCAGCAGACGTTCGAGTTGGGACCTGATCCCGACGGGGAAGGGCAGCTCGTCGCCACCCTGGTGCGCCGCGGCGAGGCCAACCCGTCGGCAGCCCACGCTGTGCTGGCGGTACACGGCTTCACCGACTACTTCTTCCATACCGAACTCGCGGATCACTTCGCCAGTCGCGGATACGCGTTCTACGCGCTCGATCTACACAAATGCGGACGGTCGTGGCGGGAGGGACAGACTCCGCACTTCACCACCGACCTGGCCCGCTACGACCGCGAGCTGATCCGCGCGTTGGACGTCATCGACGCCGAATCGTCGGCCGACGTGCTCGTGTACGGGCACTCCGCCGGCGGGCTCATCGTGTCGTTGTGGCTGGACCGGCTGCGCAGTCGCGGCCTGACGGAGCGCAAACGAGTCACCGGCCTGGTACTCAACAGCCCCTGGCTGGATCTGCAGGGTCCGGCCTTCCTGCGCGCCGCCCCCACCGGCGCGGCGATCGCGGCGCTGTCGCGGATGCGCAAGATGACCGTGGTGCGCCCGCCGACCGAGGGCGGCTACGGCTCGACGCTGCACCGCGACTATGCGGGCGAATTCGACTATGACCTGCGTTGGAAACCGATCGGCGGATTTCCCGTCACGTTCGGCTGGATCAACGCGATTCGGCGCGGACACGCCAAACTGCACCGCGGCCTCGACGTCGGTGTGCCCAACCTGATCCTGCGCTCCGATCGCAGCGTGCGCGAGGTGGCAGACCCCGACGTCATCCAGCGCGGCGACGCGGTGCTGGACGTCAAGCAGATCGCCCGCTGGGCCGGATGCATCGGCAACCGGACCACCGTCGTACCGATCGCCGACGCCAAGCACGACGTGTTCCTGTCCGTCCCGGAAGCGCGCCAGGCCGCCTACGGTGAACTGGACCGCTGGCTCGACTGGTACACACGTGCCGAAACCGCCGACTCGACAACACAACCCGAACGAGGAGTGGCGAGATGACTCACTTCGACATCGCGATCATCGGTACCGGCTCGGGCAACTCCATCCTCGATGAACGCTACGCGGACAAGCGGGTCGCGATCTGCGAACAAGGGGTGTTCGGCGGCACCTGCCTCAATGTCGGCTGCATACCCACGAAGATGTTCGTCTACGCGGCCGAAGTCGCCCAAAGCGCCAGGGAATCAGCGCAATACGGGGTGGACGCGCACATCGACGGCGTCCGTTGGCCGGACATCGTCTCGCGGGTGTTCGGCCGAATCGACCCGATCTCGATGGGCGGCGAGAATTACCGACGCTCGTCGCCGAACGTCCAGGTGTTCTCCAGCCACACCCGCTTCGCACCGACGCTGCCCGACGGCCGCTACGCGCTGCGCACCGACGACGGCGACGAGTTCACCGCCGACCAGGTGGTCATCGCCGCGGGCTCGCGGGCCGTGGTGCCGGACGCGGTCACCGAGTGCGGGGTCTCCTACCACACCAGCGACACCATCATGCGAATCGCGGAGGTGCCCGAGCGCCTGATCATCGTCGGAGGCGGATTCGTCGCGTGCGAATTCGCCCACATCTTCTCTGCACTCGGCAGCCACGTGACGCTGATGATCCGCGGCAGCACCCTGCTGCGAGGCCACGACGACGACATCGCGATGCGCTTCACCGACATCGCATCCAGGAAGTGGGAAGTCCACAACCACCACGAGCTGGCCGATGCACGGCAGGTCGGCGACTGCATCGAGATCACGTGCGAGGACGGCTCGAAGGTGCGCGGTGACATGCTGCTGGTCGCCACCGGCCGCGTGCCCAACGGCGATCTGCTCGATGCGGAATAGGCCGGCGTCAAGGTCAACGCCAACGGCCAGGTCGTCGTCGACGAGTTCCAGCGCACCACCGCGCGCGGCATCTTCGCGCTCGGGGACGTGTCGTCGGACTTCCAGCTCAAGCATGTGGCCAACCACGAGGCGCGCGTCGGTCAAGCACAATCTCCTGCAGGACTGGGACGACACCGACGCACTGATGCCGTCCGACCATCGCTACGTGCCGTCGGCGGTTTTCACCGACCCGCAGATCGCCAGCGTCGGCCTCACCGAAAACGAAGCTCGGGCAAAGGGTTTCAACATCAGGGTCAAGATCCAGGACTTCGGCGATGTTGCGTACGGCTGGGCGATGGAGGACACGACGGGCATCGCGAAGATCATCGTCGACGACGACAGCGGCCTGATTCTCGGCGCGCACATCATGGGACACCAGGCGTCGTCACTCATCCAGCCGTTGATCCAGGCAATGAACTTCGACCTGCCCGCACAGGACATGGCCCGCGGCCAGTACTGGATCCACCCCGCGCTGCCCGAGGTCATCGAGAACGCCCTGCTGGCGCTCTGCGGCGAACCACCCTGGCCCCCGTCCAAAAGGCATTGACCGCCCCGGTCGTCACGGGCTCGGTGGTCGGGGCGGCGCCGCTGGGCCGGCACCTGCAACGGGTGATCATCCATGCGCCCGGTCTGGATCGCCTGCAGCTGCCGTGGTCCGGAGACGCCGCGCTCGGAATCTATTTCGCCTCACCTGTGGATCCCGCCCCGACGGCGCGGACCTACACCGTGCGCGAACACGATCCGTCGGCAGCCCGAATCACCGTGGACGTCGTCCTGCATGGCGACGCGGCCGGGACACGGTGGGCGACCAACGCTGCGCCGGGCGACCGGGTCGAGCTCGCCCACGCCAAGTCCTGGTTCCGACCCCCGAGCCAAGCCGACCGCCATGTCCTCGTCGCCGATCTCGCGGGCTTGCCGGCGATCGCTGGGCTGATCGAAAGACGTGCGCACGGTGACACTACTCGCGATCGTGGAAGTGCGCGACGAAGACGATCTCGATTACCTGCCGAAGCAGCCCGCCCTACGGCTCATCCCCTCGATCGGAACCGGAAACGGTGTGACCGAAAGCGTTTTGCCGCAATTGGTCGCGCAGCACTGTTCAGCCACCGGCCTTGGGTACTGCTGGTTCGCGGGCGAAGCCTCCGAGGCGCGCACGGTCCGCCAGTTCCTGCGCCACGAGCAGGGTTGGACGACAGATCAAACCGATGTCATCGGTTATTGGCGACGTGACTCCGATCAGTGGTCCGATCGCTTCGCACCCCACGGCCCCCGGATGTACTCGATCTACGAGAAGGCCATCGCGGAAGGCAAGAGCGAGAAGGTCGCACTCGAGGAGTTCGACGATGCGCTGGAACGTCTGGGACTGTGAGCCATCGCTGTCACCTGTCTGGAGACGGAGAAGCCCCACGGCAACTCGAGGCGGTGCGCGGCCAAGCAATTCCGAGTCCGACAGGATGTCGGCGATCGCGCCGTCGGCGACGATGACACCGCCGTCCATGATCACCGCCCGGTCGCACAACTGCGCGGCGTACGGCAGGTCGTGGTTGACGATCAACATGGTGGCGTCGAGTCCCGCAGCGTCTCGGCCAGTTCGCGTCGCGCGACCGGATCCAAGTTGGCCGACGGCTCGTCGAGCACCAGAATGTCGGGCCGGCAGGCCAGCACGGTAGCCAGTGCGGCCCTTCGCCGTTGACCCGCGGACAGGTGGGTGGGACTGCGTTCCGCGTCCTCGGTCAGCGATACCACCGCCAGCGGCGCTCGCGCACCCGGGCGGCGAGCTCGCTCACCGCGCAGCCCGAAGTTCGCCGGCCGAATGCGACGTCCTGAGCGACCGTGGGCATGAACAGCTGATCGTCGGGGTCCTGGAACACCAGCCCGACGCGCCTGCGGATGTCGTGAAGACTCTTTCGCGTCCAGCGGAATTCCGCTGATCTGTACCGACCCGGTGGTCGCCGTCAGCACGCCGTTGAGGTGCAGCATCAGGGTTGTCTTGCCCGCCCCGTTGGGTCCGAGCACCGCGACCCGCTCGCCGGCTGCCACCGTCGAGGTCGATGCCGTCGAGAGCCACCTGCCCGTCCGGGTACACGTGCCGTAGTCGCCTCGATGCGGATCGCGGTCATCAGCGTCACCCACGCCGCCACCGACACCGTGACCGCTGCGGCGGCCGGCAGCATCAGCCACCACCCACTGGGCCGCGGCGGCCCTCGGTGGGGCCCCGATCACCGCGAGATCCGGTGCCTTGCCGTCGAATCCGCGCGACAGCATCGCCGCATACACCCGTTCGCCGCGCTCGTAGGAGCGCAGGAACAACGCACCGATGCCGGTCGCGATCGCGCGGGCCTGATGCAGCGCCCGCGGTGAGTCACCCCGGGCGATCCTGGCCATTCGCATGCGGCTCGACCTCGGCGGCCAGCAGGTCGATGTAGCGGATCATCAGCACGAGTACCGATGTCACGACTGCGGGAACAGCCAGCCGGCTCAGCGCCGCGGGAAGCTCGGTCGCGGAGGTGGTGGCGGCGAGTGTCAGCGCGGCCGCCACGCCGAGCGTGCCCTTGACGACGATGCCCCACGCCGCCCACAGCCCGCGTCACCGAAAGCTGCAGTCCCGCAACGTCGATGCGCTGCCCACCCTCGGCGAACGGCAACAGGACGGCAAGTACCAGAAAAGGAGCCTCGATCAGCATGCGCGGCAACACCCACCGCAGGGGTATCCGTGCGAGCCGCCATGTCACAACGATGATCGCGGCGTAGATCGCGAACGGCCAGAACATCTCTCGCGGGGTCGCGACCACCGCGAGGACGAACACCAGGAGGCAGACGATCTTGACCTCGGCGGGTGTCCGGTGCACGGCCGACTCGCCGTGACGGTAGAGCGGATGCGCGCCTGCGCCCATGCGTCAGGTCGCTTGTCGTCCGCGGATCGCCGGCTTCGCGCAATCAGCCAGAACGGCCGAGCCCGCGACGACGACGGTGACGAGGACGCCGATGATGCCCGCGACCCGCCGGTGCCGTCCTGTCCGCCGATCGCGTAGTCGGCCAGCGGCGACGTGGACATGGCGTGCTCGGAGGCGTGTTGTGCGATGCAATCACCGGTGAGCTGTTCACCGTCGGCGGTTTCGGTGACCTGGCAACCCTGCAGCGTCGCGGAGTCCAGCCCGTCGGGGCTGGAGCTGGCGAAGTACGAGACGACCCCGGCGATCAGCAGGGTGGCGGCGGCGAACGCGATCCAGAACGACCATCGCTTCATGCCGGCACCTCCGCCCGAGCGCCGTTCGCACAGATAGACGAGGTCGGGGCGCGACCGTGCCACGGCCATCACCGTGACGGCGTGATCACGCCCTCCCCGATGCCGATCAGCGCATGGGTGCCGAGCATGTAACCGGCCACCGTCCCGAGCGACGTCGACGCCGGCGCCGCCGATGGCGTATTCGACGACGAATGCCCATTGCCGCGCAGACCGTTCCGACACAGTGCGGCGATGAACGAGATGACGCCGAGTGCGGCCACCGGCACATCGCGGCGTCGCGCCGCCGAGCGATCGCGTAAAGCGCGACGGCTGTCGCGTACCCCGCAGCGACGCCGACGATGGCCATGTTGGTGATGTTGGTGCCCAACGCCGTGATCCCGCCATCGGCGAACAACAGCGACTGCACGATCAGCACGATCGCGATGCACAGCGCGCCGGTGTACGGGCCGACCAGGATCGCCGCGAGCGCGCCGCCGAGCAGGTGCCCGCTCACGCCAGGCAGGATCGGGAAGTTGACCATCTGCACCGCGAAGATGAAGGCCGCCACGAGGCCGGCGAGCGGCACCGTGCGTTCGTCAAGCTCGTTGCGCGCTTTCACCGCGCACAACCCGATGGCAGCGACGGCGATGACGCCGAAGATCACCGACGTCGGCGCATTGACGATGCCGTCGCTCATATGCATGGCGACCGAAGTTCACAACCACCAGGCGAGCCTAGAACCCACACCGAACATATGTCTAGCTGAACAGATGTTCATGTGTGGGTTTGAGGCGTCCTAACGCTTGGTGGCGGTGACCACCAGATATTCGGCTTCCCATACCGCGCGTTGCCCGTCTCCCTGGTTCCAGCTGGTCAGGAACTCGAGGAAGTCGGCATCCAACGCCTCGACCGTTGCGGGCGCATCGACGTTGTACTTGTATGCGGCGATGGTCGGCCCGTAATTGCGCTTCCAGTACTCGCGAAACTCGGTCGGTTCTGTGCAGTGATCGAGCACAACAGTCTGCCGCCGCATCGTCAGGTCGGTGACACGGTCGCCGAACAACTCGCGGACATGGTCTTCGGAACCCCACAGCGGGGCCGGGCTGGCGCCGGGAGGAGGCGGCGGGGCGTACGGCTTCATGGTTTTGAACAGATTGCCGATGAACCCCTCGGGCGTCCAGTTGATCAACCCGATCTTCCCGCCGGGCCTCAAGACGCGGATCAACTCGTCGGCGGCCGCCTGATGATGAGGCGCGAACATCACACCGACGCAGGAGATCACCGCGTCGAAGCCGTCGTCCGCGAAAGGCAGCGCCTCCGCGTCCGCCTCCACCCATTCGAGGTCGACTCCTTGTTGCGCAGCGATGCGACGCCCGGCATCGAACAGCTCGGGCGTCAGATCACTCGCCGTGACAATCGCACCGGCCGCCGCGGCCGGGATGGACGCGTTCCCCGAGCCCGCGGCGACGTCCAGAATGCGGTCACCCGGCTGTACGCCGCAGGCTTGAACGAGCGCGGGCCCGAGCTCAGGGATCAACTCGGCGGCCACCGCCGCGTAGTCGCCGGACGCCCACAGCGCCCGATGCTTGCTTTTCAATTCTCGGTCTACGTCGACACTGGTCACGTCGGTCTCCTTGTCTGGTCGGAACACCATTAGGGTCCTTTCCTGATATTGCGCGGATCTTCGACACTCATGAAATCACCTGGTCAGACAGCCAAAACCGGGTCAGCAGTAGCGAGCCAGCGCCGTGCGCGCCCGGGCGACGGCCTGTGGTCCGCTCAACAACTCGGTCTGGCGGGAGCCCATCGCTGCGATCTGTGCGGCGCTCAGCGGTGAAGGTCTACCCGCGCCGATCAGTGCACGATGCAATGCGTGCGCATCGTCGAGCGCCTCGACACGGCACAGAAACCGCGTCACGTAGCGAAGGTTCAGCCACTGCTGGCTCCAATCGCCGACACGGTCCCAATGATCGAGCACTTCGATCAATGCTGTTGCCGCGGTGGCGGTATCGGCGTGAACGGCGCGCGTGGCCGCAGCTTCCATCAGCGCGATGCCATGCCACCAGAAGTTCTGCACCGACGCGGCCAGCTCGGCCGCGTCGTCGAACGAGGCCAGAGCCCGCTGCGGTTCGGCCTTCTTGAGCACCAGGCCGACCGCGTAGCGGGCCATCGACCGCGCGGACGGATTACCGGTGGTTTCAGAAACCTGTGCTGCCTCATTCGCGGCGGCCTGCCCGCCCTCTGGCTTGCGCAGCGCCGCATGGCATATCGCGACGTAGAAGAGTGTCCACACCAGCCGGATTGGGTCGTCGTCAGCGCGGGCACGCCTCATCTCGGCCTCATAGTGCCGAAGCGCGGCGTCCGCGTCACCCTGATACAGCGCAAGATCGGCCAGCACATCCCCGGGTAAGCCACCCGACCATTACCGCGACCGGGTCTCCGGCCATCGGCTTGCAAGGCAAGCGCGCGTGCGGTCGCGAAATCGCCGCGATTCCAGGCGCCCCTGGCGGCCAGCCCTACCGCGGCGGCGAACAGGCGATGGGTGGGGTCCGCGTGTTCGAGCGCGCGCTGCGCCCAGCCGGCAGATTCATATCCGATGCGGAGATGGACGAACTCGGACAGCGATGTCACCAGCCGAAGCGCGAGATCGATATCCGCTGCGGCCATCGCATGGTCGAACGCCGCGCGCAGGTTGTCGTAGTCGGGCAGCATCTGCTCGACCCATGCCTGCTCCTCGGTGCCGTGCATGCCCGCCGCAGCGCGCTCCGCGAGCGTGGTGAAGTAGGCGGCATGGCGCATCGCGTAGGCATCGTCAAGGCTGTTCTCCCGCAGACGATCCCGTCCGTATGCACGCAGGGTCTCCAGAATGGAGTACCGCCAAATCCGGGTTCCGCCGCGAACGGTGACCATCGACTTGTCGATCAGCCCCGTCAGCAGTTCGAGCGTGTCGTCTTCGTCCGTCCCCTCGTCACCGCAGACACCGTGCGCGGCGTCGATGTCGAACCCACCCGCGAAGACGGACAGCCGCGCGAACAAGGCTTGTTCCGGAACGGAGAGCAGTTGATAGGACCAGTCGATCGTCGCCGACAGGCTCTGCTGGCGGGGATGGGCTCCGCGCGCCCCACCGGTCAGCAGTCGCTGCCGGTCCAGCCGACGGGCTACGTCGAGACTGCTCATCGCGCGCATCCGCGCCGCCGCCAACTCGATCGCCAGCGGCAGCCCGTCGAGGCGACGGCAGATCTCGGCCACCGCGCCGACCGGCTCGCGCTCGAGGTCGAAGTCGGACCGGGTCGCCTTGGCCCGGTCCGCGAACAACGCCGTCGCTTCGTCGACGGACAAGGGTTCGACGGGAACGATGCGCTCCCCTGCTATCCCGAGCGCTTCCCTGCTCGTTGCCAGCACGGTGACGTCGGGACATTGCCCGGCGATCCGGTCCACCAATAGGGCCGCATCGTCCAAGACGTGCTCGCAGTTGTCGACGATAAGGAGCAGCTCGCGCGCACGGAGGTACTCGATGACAGTGTCCTCGATACCAAGACCCTGCTGCTGTTGCAGGCGGAGCACCGCCGCGACGGTGTGTGCCACCGCCGAACCGTCCTCGATCGGTGCTAGTTCGCAGATCGACACACCATCGGCGAAACGTGCCTGCTCCCGCTCCGCGGCCTCGAGAGCCAACCGCGTTTTACCGACTCCGCCGACGCCGGTCAGCGTCACCTGCGAACCTTCGGCCAGCGCGGCACCGATGGCCGCCAGATCGTGTTCGCGACCAACGAAACTGGTAGCGCGCCGTGGCAACCCTGCCAGCGGCCGGGTCGTGACCCGAACCGACGGAGCATCGACCTCAACCGGCGGTGCCGCCTCCCCGTCGAGGATCTGCTGATGCGCTGCTTTCAGGAGAGGGCTGGGGTCGACACCGAGTTCTTCGACGAGCCGATCACGCATCTTCCGGTAGGTGTCAAGGGCTTCGGCCTGCCTGCCGCTGCGGTATTGCGCGAGCATCAGCTGCCCAGCCAACCGCTCGTCCAGCGGGTGCGACTGAACGGCCAAGACCAGCTCGCCGAGAACCTCGGCGTGCCGCCCGGCACGAAGCGCTGCATCGTTACGGTCCATCGCGGCCGAAAGCCGCTCCACCTCAAGGGAATCCCGCATATCGTTGAACCAGGGCGTGTCCAGCGCCGCAAAGGGCGTGCCGCACCACAGCTTCAGCGCCCCGTCGAACAGCGTCGCGGCGGCGGCCGGATCGGCAGTCGCGCGGGCCCGCGCGACCATGTCACGGAACCGGTGCACGTCGACCGACAGCGCATCGGTCGACAACATGTAGCCCCCGGGTTCCCGGACGATCTGCACGGACGCGTCGGCGAGCAACTGGCGCAGCCGCGATAGGTAGCCGGCCAACGAGTTACGTGCCCGGTGCGGTGTGTCGTCCGCCCAGACCCGATCGATCAGCTGGTCCGCGGGAATCGGTCGGTTGACGTCGACCAGCATCGCCGCCAGCACACATCGCTGACGGGCGTGGCCGATGTCCAGCCGCTGCCCGTCGAGGCGGGCCTCCACGTCACCGAGTAGCCGGAACTCCACCGTCACGGGCTTTAGCCTCCCCCAGGCCATTCGATATGTCCGGGGAAATCGCAGCGATTAGCGCCGGATTCGCTCATTGGCCGGGTCGTACAGCGGTCGCAGCGATACCGAGATCGGGTACAACCGGCCGCCGACGTTGACCTCGTAGCTCCCGCTCTTCACCCAATCCGCATCGACGACACCGCCGTCGGATCTGCGCACGTACGCCAACCCGACGCACGCACCGGTCGTCTCACCCCACGCCGCCGACGTGGCCTGCCCCGCCACCACGCCGTCGCGGCGGATCAATTCGCCACCCCACAGCATCGCCCCGGAGTCGTCGACCTTGAATCCGACCAACCTGCGGCGCGGGCCCTCCGCCTTGGCCTTCTCGACGGCTTGGCGACCCAGAAACCCGATGTCGGTCTTGAGCTTGCACGCGAACAACAGTCCCGCCTCGACGGGATTCTCGCTGGGCGTCAGTTCCCGTCCGAATGCGCGATAACCCTTCTCCAGCCGCAACGACTCGATCGCGTAATAGCCACCGCGGCCGACGCCGAACTGCGCTCCCACGGACATCAGGTCCTCGTACACACCAACGGCGAACTCGGCCGGAACGTATAGCTCCCAACCTAGTTCGCCCACGTAGGTGATGCGTGTCGCGCGCACCGTCGCATATCCGAGCGGGATTTGCCGGCTGGTGCCGAACGGGAAGGCCTCGTCGGAGAGATCAGCAGAGGTGAGGCTCCCAAGGAGATCGCGGGATTTGGGACCCATCACACCGAATACGGCGTACGCCGAAGTCACGTCGACCAAGTTCGCATTCGCATCCGGCGGCAGATTCGCGCGGATATGGTCCTTGTCGCGTTCGGTTGTCGCGGCGCTGCTGACGATCAAGAATTCCTCGGCGCCCGTTCGGGTGACCGTCACGTCGGATTCGTAGGTGCCCCGTTCGTTGAGCATGCCCGTGTACACCGAGCGGCCAACCGGTACACCGATATCCGCGGTGCACAGCCACTGCAGCGCCGCCTCGGCGTCCCTACCTGCCAGGACGTATTTCGAGAACGAGGTCTGGTCGAACACGGTGACATTCGTCCGGGTGTTGGACTGTTCCGCGGCAGACCACGCCAACCAGTTCGGCATACCCCAGGTGTACTCGATGGTCGGCTCGTGATCGGAGGGGGCGAAGAAGTTGGCCCGCTCCCACCCCATCCTGCTGCCGAAGTTGGCATTCGCGGCCTCGATCAGGTGGTGCACCGGCGACCGCCGGAACGGCCGCGCAGTCGCCATCTCCCTGTTCGGCCAAGGAATTTCGTAGTGCAACCCCAATACCTCGGCGACGCGGTCGTGCAGCCACCTGGTGTTGCCGTTGAACGGCGCAAACCGTCGGACGTCGACCCCCGTGAGGTCACCGGTCGGCGCGCCGTTGACGATCCACTCCGCGAGCGCCCGTCCCGCACCACCCGCACAGGCGATGCCGATGGAGTTGAATCCCGCTCCGATGTAGAAGTTTCCGAGCTCGGGCGCCTCACCGAGGATGAACTGGTTGTCGGGGGTGAAACTCTCCGGACCGTTGTAGAACTTCTTGATACCCGTCGCCTCGAGCGCCGGAATCCGCAGCAGCGCATTGTTCATCAGAATTTCGAAGTGCTCCCAGTCCTCGTCCAGGAGCTGGAACTCGAACGGGTACGGGATCTGGTCTGGCGACACCCACGGCTTCGCCTCCGGTTCGAAGCCTCCTATCACCAGCCCGCCGACCTCTTCCTTGAAGTAGGTGTAGCCGTCGGGATCACGCAGGATCGGCATGTCCGGATGTACGCCCTCGATGCGCTCGGAGACGACATAGAAGTGTTCGGCCGAGTGCAGCGGAACATTGACACCTGCCATCGCACCGATCTGTTTCGCCCATTGCCCTGCGCAGTTGACAACTACCTCGGCCTCGATGTCCCCGGCATCGGTGCGCACGCCGGTCACTCGGTCGTCAGCGCTGAGGATGTCCAGCACCCTGGTCTTCTCATGGATTCGCGCACCGCGCATCCGCGCACCCTTGGCCAACGCGTAGGTCAGGTCGGTGGGGTTGGCTTTGCCGTCACCGGGCAGCCAGATCGCACCGACCAGGTCGTCGACGCGCATCACGGGATAGTGCTCGAGTGCCTGTTCGGGACTGAGCAGTTCGCACTCCATGTTGAACGCCTCGGCGCTGGCGGCGGTGCGGCGCAGCTGGATCATCCGATCCTCGGTACGCGCGACCGTTACTCCCCCGCATCGCTTGTAGCCCGCCGACAGCCCTGTCTCGTTTTCGAGTTCCGCGTAGAGCTGCGTCGAGTACTGCACCAATCGCGTTGCGCTCTCCGAAGCACGCAGCTGACCCACCAGCCCCGCGGCGTGCCATGTCGTCCCGCTCGACAGTTGCCCCTGTTCGAGCAGGACGACATCGTTGAAGCCGAGCTTGGTCAGGTGGTACGCAACGCTGGTGCCGATGACGCCGCCGCCGACGATGACGACCTGAGCGCGGTCTCCAAGCTCGGCCGCCATCAGTCGGCGGCCTGCACGTCGTCGAGCAGCCGAGCCAGGCTCGGCCCCTTGAACTCGGCTACCGCGCCCTCGTAACGTTCCATCGCCCATCCCCAGAAGTCGAAATCGATTGCGCTCGAGTTGTTCTGTATACAGCCCCAAAGCGTCCAGCCGTATTTGCCGACGATGCCCTGCAGTTGAGCCCGCGCGGTCTTGTTACGCAGGCGCCGCCCGTAGTACGCGGTGACGAACTCGTCGAGCTGGTCGGTCGACAATTCGCACTCGGCCCACGTGTTCCCCAGTTCGAAACAGGGATCGTTGTTGCCGGAGTATTCGTAGTCGATCAGCCAGATCTTGTCGCCGTCTTCGATGAAGTTGCCGGCCAACAAATCGTTGTTACACGGCACGGTGGTCTGATCGGTCGCCGTCAGCACGCGGGCGATCTCGTCGAAGGTGTTCGCATGGTCGAGGTAGTCAGCGGGGATCCGGAATCCTTTGTCCATCACTGTTTTCAGATATGCGGGCTGGCGCTCGAACATGTCGAATCGCCCGAGGAACCGTGGTCCGCCGTGCAATTTCCGCACCGCGGCCGCCGCCTTGGCGATCACCCCCGGCCGTTGAAAGTCGTCGTTGGACAGAGTCTTTCCGTCGAGATATCCCAGTAGCAGAATGCCCAGGTCCGGGCGGTAGTCGATCACGGGCGCGCCGACGCCTGCCTGTTCGGCTGCCCGTGTGTTGTGGCATTCGCGGTCGCGGTCGATCCCCAACATGTTCGACGACGTGTCGGTGCATCGCGCCACATATACCGCGTCGGGTGTGGTGACCTTGACGTTGCGATTGGTCAGTCCGCCGGAGAGCTCTTCGAGGCGCCGTGGCTGCCCCGCCAGGGTGGGGATCTTCTCGAACAGCTCGTTGAGTTGTTCGTCGGTCAACGTCAGCGGCATACGCCGCTCTTCAGCCGTGCCGGGCGCCGATCCAGTGCAGTAGGTCGTGCACGATCTCGTCCTCGAGGCGGTAGCTGACGGCGCGGCCCACCCGGGTGGAGCTCACCCAGCCCTGCTGGCGCAGCACCCGCAGAGCCTGCGACACGGCATTCTCCGATCGTCCCAGAACAGAGGCCAGGTCGCCGACGTTGATCCCGGGTGCGCGGTGCAGCACAAGCAGAATCTCCAGGCGGTGAGGGTCTGACAGCAGGTCGAATCGCTGCGCCCAGCCGCCGGTGTCGACATCGGCCAGCGCCGACGATGCCCGCCGCACCACCGCCTCGACGTCCGCTTGGCCACCTGCCATCCGTCAAATCTAACCCCCGCGCACCCGGAATGGTCGCGATGACGTCTGTGTTTGCGCTGTCACCGGATTCGTCTCAATCCAGGAATCCGTGAAGGAGGGTGGCCGAACCCTCGACGTGGGCAAGCATGGCCGACGCCGCGCCATCACAGTCGCCGGCCAGGATTGCCATCACAATCGCCTCGTGTTGTTCGTCGGAGTGTGCGATGTTGCGCGGCAGCAACGGAATCTGGTCCAGCAGGCCATTGAGGCACATCCTGTTCTCGGCCACCAGCGGCACCAGCGATGGCGATCCGGCCGCCTCGGCGATGGCGAGGTGCAGCCTCGAGTCCAGCCGACGGTAGTCATTGGGGGCGGCACCTCGGACGTCGGCCAGTCGCGCCCACAGCTCCTCGCGCTCGGCCGCGGTCAGGGTTCGGTTGGCGGCCAACCGCGCGGCGCCGACCTCGAGAATCTCCCGCAACCGCAGCGCGTCGTCGATTTCCACGCGGGTCACCGCGTCCCTGTCCTCGGTGTGCCTCGGCAATTCGTCGGCAAGGAACGTGCCGCCGTAGCGGCCCCGCCGGGACACCAGATAACCGGCATCGGCCAACGACTTGATTGCCTCCCGCACGGTGTCGCGGCTGACACCGAGCTTTGCGGCGAGCTCGCGCTCCGGCGGCAGCGATTCGCCGGGCGCGAGCACACCGAGGCGGATCGTCTGCAGAAGCCGTCCGACCGTGTCCTCGAACGCGTTCCCGGGCCGCACCGGGCGCAGCAGAGCCTCGCTCGCCAGGGGTACGTCCGGGTCGGCAGTCATGATTCCTACAGCGGGGTCACATACGCCGAGCTGATACCGCCGTCGACGAGGAAGGTCGACCCGGTGATGAACGAGGCGTCGTCGCTGGCCAGGAATGCGACGGCGGCGGCCAGCTCCTCCGGCTCGGCGAACCGCCCCACCGGTATGTGGACCAGGCGGCGCGCCGCGCGCTCGGGGTCCTTGGCGAACAGTTCCTGCAGCAGCGGAGTGTTCACCGGTCCCGGGCACAACGCGTTGACGCGAATGCCTTGTCGCGCGTACTGCACTCCCAGCTCCCGGGACATCGCGAGCACCCCGCCCTTGGACGCGGTGTAGGAGATCTGCGAGGTCGCCGACCCCATCACCGCGACGAACGACGCAGTGTTGATGATCGAGCCCTTCTGTTGCGGAACCATATGCCGCAGCGCGGCTTTGGAACAGAAGAACACCGACTTCAGGTTGATGTCCTGCACCCGTTGCCACGCGTCGATGCCGGTGTTCTCGATGAGGTCGTCCTCCGGCGGGCTGATGCCGGCGTTGTTGAAGGCGATGTCCACAGATCCGTGGGTCTCGGCCGCGGTGTCGAACAGAGCATCCACGGCGGCCTGGTCTGACACATCCAACGGGACAAAGGTTCCGTTGAGGTCGTCTGCGACGGACTTTCCGGTGGTCGGATCGATGTCACCGATGACGATGGTGGCACCTTCGGCCCGCATCCGCTTGGCACTCGCCAGGCCGATCCCGCTGGCGCCGCCGGTGATCACGGCAACCTTGCCCGCCAGTCGTCGGGTCAGGTCCATCAGGCTTCTCCGATCGCGTAGAAGACGTTCTTGGTTTCAGTGAATGACAGCGGCGCATCCGGCCCGAGCTCACGGCCCAGCCCCGACTGTTTGAACCCGCCGAACGGGGTGTTGTACCGCACCGACGAATGCGAATTAACCGACAGGTTGCCGGCTTCCACCGCCCGCGAGACGCGCACGGCCCGCGACAGGTTGTCCGTCCAAATCGATCCCGACAGGCCGTACGGGGTGTCGTTGGCCAGCGCGATGGCGTCAGCCTCGTCGTCGAACGGAAGCACCGCCACCACCGGCCCGAAGATCTCTTCGCGCACAGTGCGGTCGGAGCGCTCCGGGGTCAGCACGGTCGGCGGGAACCAGTAGCCCGGCCCCGAAGGCGCATCGCCGCGGAATGCGACCGGTGCGTTGTCGGGCACATAGGACACGACGGTGTCCCAGTGCGACTTCGACACCAGCGGGCCCATCTCGGTGTCCTTAGATGCCGGATCGCCGACCGCGACACCCTTGACAGCGGATTCGAGCAACTCCATGAAACGGTCGTAGACATTGCGCTGCACCAGGATTCGGCTGCGGGCACAGCAGTCCTGACCGGCGTTGTCGAACACGCCGTACGGCGCGGTGGCTGCGGCCTTCTCAAGGTCGCAGTCGTCGAACACGATGTTGGCGCTCTTGCCGCCGAGTTCGAGAGTGACCCGCTTGACCTGAGCCGCTGCGCCCGCCATCACGTGCGTGCCGACCTCGGTTGAACCGGTGAACACGATCTTGCGTACATCGGGGTGGGTGACGAACCGCTCGCCGACCACCGACCCCTTACCCGGCAGCACCTGGAACAGATCCGCGGGCAGTCCCGCCTCGACCGCGAGTTCGCCGATCCGGATTGTGGTCAGTGGCGTCCATTCCGCGGGTTTGATTAGTACCGCGTTCCCTGCGGCCAGGGCAGGCGCGAAGCCCCACACCGCGATCGGCATCGGGAAGTTCCACGGCGTGATCACACCGATGACGCCCAGCGGTTCGTTGAAGGTGACGTCCAGCCCGCCGGCCACCGGAATCTGCTTGCCCGACAACCGCTCCGGTGTCGCGGAATAGAACTGCAGGACGTCGCGGACGTGGCCGGCCTCCCACGTGGCGTTACCGATCGGATGCCCGGAGTTGGCGACCTCCAGCGACGCCAACTCGTCGACGTGCGCGTCGACCGCGGCGGCGAAGGACCGCAGCGCTGCGGCGCGATCGCCCGGCGCGAGCCGAGCCCAATCGCGTTGTGCCGCCTTGGCGCGCGCCACCGCATCGTCGACAGCCGCGAGGTCGGTCTGCTCGACGGTGCGCAGGAGTTCCTCGGTCGCGGGATTGATCAGCTCACTAACCGTCACGCGGTCACCCTTTCTCTCGAGTACGCCGAGGCCGCCTCGACCAACGCGGCGAACAGCCGCAGATCGTCCAGCGTTTCCTCGGGATGCCACTGGACAGCGAGAAGGAAGCGGTCGCCGCCGAACTCAACCGCCTCGATTACACCGTCGGCGTCCTGCGCACTGACGATCAGACCCTCACCGAGGCGATCGATGGCCTGGTGGTGATAGCACTGCGCGTCGGACGACTCGCCGATCAGCGCTGCCAGCCGCGTTCCGGGCACGGTGCGTATCGACGATGTCGAGAAGATCCCGTTGCCCTGCTGATGCTCAGAATGACCGACGACCTCGGGCAGATGCTGGTGCAGAGTGCCGCCGAGTGCGACGTTGAGCACCTGCGCGCCGCGGCAGATCCCCAGAACGGGTAGACCGCGTCGGATGGCGCCGGAGAGTAGTTCGAACTCCCACGCATCGCGCATGCGGTTGTCGTCGTTGGCGACATCGGTTGCGGGGTGCGGTGGCTGACCGTAGGTAGCCGGGTCGACATCTCGTCCACCGGTGACGATCAGCCCGTCGAGTCCATCGAGTACCCGCTCGGCGATAGCGACGTCCACCGACTGCGGCGGAAGCAGCATCGAGATTCCCCCCGCCAGCCCGACACCCTCGAAGTAGATGGCAGGGAGGAAACTGGCTCGGACATCCCACACCCCCGTTTGCGACGGCTGCAAATACGTGGTCAATCCGACAATTGGTCTAGAGCCGCTCAAAGCCCCGCACCTTTTCCCAGTCGGTCACCGCCGCGTCGTACGCGGCGAGTTCGATGCGCGCATTGTTGAGATAGTGCTCGACGACATCGTCGCCGAACGCCGCACGGGCCACCTCGGATTCGCCGAACAGCGCCGCGGCCTCGCGCAGTGTGGTCGGAAGGCATTCGGCGCCACTGGTGTAGGCGTTGCCCTCCAACGCCTCCGGCAGTTCCAACTCCTGCTCTATACCGTGCAGGCCACCGGCGATCAGCGCCGATACCGCGAGATACTGGTTGACGTCGCCGCCGGGCGCCCGACATTCCACCCGCATGCCGTGACCGTGCCCGACAACGCGCAGAGCGCAGGTGCGGTTGTCCATTCCCCATGCGATCGCGGTCGGCGCGAAGCTGCCTAGTGCGAACCGCTTGTAGGAGTTGATGTTCGGCGCATAGAACAGCGTCAGCTCGCGAAGAGTGGCCAGCTGACCGGCAATGAAACTCCGGAACATCGGCGACATTCCGTCCGATGCGTCAGAGTCGGCGAACACCGCTGAGCCTTCTGGACTGCCATCCTCACCTCGCAACGAAATGTGGATGTGACAGCTGTTGCCTTCGCGCTCATCGAATTTCGCCATGAATGTCAGGCTCTTACCGTGCTGATCGGCAATCTCCTTGGCACCGTTCTTGTAGATCGTGTGGTTGTCACACGTGGTCCTGGCGTGGTCGTAGCGGAAGGCGATCTCCTGCTGGCCGAGGTTGCATTCGCCCTTGACACCCTCGCAGTACATGCCCGCGCCAGTCATGCCCAGCCGAATGTCGCGCAGCAACGGCTCCATTCGGGTCGAGGCGAGCATCGCGTAGTCGATGTTGTATTCGGTGGCCGGCGTCAGTTGGCGGTACCCCTTGGCCCAGGCTTCGCGGTAGGTGTCGTCGAAAACCATGAACTCGAGCTCGGTCCCGACGTAGGGCACCAGGCCGCGCTCGCTCAGCCGGTCGATCTGGCGGTTGAGGATACTGCGCGGCGCGACCGTCACCGGTTTGCCGTCCACCCGCGCCAGGTCCCCCATCACCAGCGCCGTACCCGGCACCCACGGCAGGCGCCGCAGCGTCGAGAAATCCGGCTTCATGACCATGTCGCCGTACCCAGTTTCCCAACTCGACATCGCGTACCCGTCGACGGTGTTCATATCCACGTCGACGGCCAGCAGGTAGTTGCAGCACTCCGCGCCATGCTCGGCCACGTCTTCGATGAACAATCGCGATGACACCCGCTTGCCGGTGAGCCGTCCCTGCATATCGCAGAACGCCAGGATCACCGTGTCGATCTCACCGGCGGCGACCAGCTGCTCGAGGTCGGCTTGCGACAATATGCCGGGGTTCTGGCCCATTGCGGAACCTCCCTCTCGAAAACCGATGATGACGGGCAGCCAACCATTGGAGTTTGCTCGGCGGGGCGTTCTCCGGATTCCTTTACAGAAATGTCATCCCAAAGGTAGGACAGCCGACCAATGGCACTCTATTGTCCCTACTCAGTGAGCGCGAGCCCCGCCCCGCTTGAAGGCTCGGTAAAGCTCGAAAAGCGAAGGAGAACAGCCGTGCCAGAGGGCCACGAACATCTCGACGACGACGAGAAACATCTCGCCAGCCTCGGCTACGTGCAGGAGCTGAATCGCTCCTGGTCCGGCTTTTCCAACTTCGCCATCTCGTTCTCGATCATCTCCATCCTGGCGGGCTGCTTCACGTCATTCGGCCTCGGCTGGAACAACGGCGGTCCCGCCGCGATCGCCTGGGGCTGGCCGATCGTGTCGTGCTTCATCCTCATCGTCGGCCTGTGTATGTCCGAACTCGTCTCGGCCTACCCAACCTCGGGCGGAATCTATTGGTGGGCAGCCAAACTCGGCGGCCCCAAGGCCGGCTTCTACACGGGCTGGCTCAACCTGATCGGGCTGATCGCCATCCTGGCATCGGTGGCGTACGGTTGCGCGACATTCCTCGATCTAACGCTCGGCACGTTCAGTGAAACGTGGCTCGCGGGTTACAGCCTGACCAGGACCTTCATATTGTTCGTCGTCATCCTGGCAGTCTCCGCACTGATCAACATCTTCTCGTCGCATCTGCTGGCGGTCATCAACAACATCTCGGTGTGGTGGCACGTCGCGGGCGCCGCAGCCGTCATCGCGATCCTTTGGCTGCTGCCCGAGCAGCACGCCAGTTTTTCAGACGTGTTCGCCAAGACCATCAACAACAGCGGCATGTTCGGTGGCGAGATGTCGGGTATCGGCGTGCTGCTGTTCGTGCTGCCGATCTCGGCGATTCTGACGCAGTACACGATCACCGGCTACGACGCGTCGGCGCACCTCTCCGAGGAGACCAAGAGTGCGGCCGACGGTGCGGCCAAAGGCATCTGGCGGTCGATCTTCTACTCGGCCATCGGCGGCTGGGTCCTGCTGCTGACCTTCCTGTTCGCCGTCAACGACTCGGACGCCGTTTCAGCCGGCGGTGGCGCGGTCGTCGGTATCTTCAATCAGGCGCTGGACTCCCAGTGGGTAGCGATCATCCTGCTCATCTCTACGGCTGGACAGTTCTTCTGCACCACGGCGTGCCAGACGAGTTGTTCGCGGATGCTGTTCGCGTTCAGCCGCGACCGCGCGGTTCCCGGCCACCAGCTGTGGTCCAAGGTCAGCAAGAACAAGATCCCCGCCAATGGCGTCATCATCACCGCGGTGCTCGCCGCCACCATCACCCTGCCCGCGCTCGTCGAGGTCGACATCAACGGAGCTCCAGTCCCGGTCGCGTTCTTCGCGGTGGTGTCCATCGGCGTGGTCGGCCTGTATCTATGCTTCGCGGTGCCGATATACCTGCGCTGGCGGATGGGCGACGAGTTCAAGGTGGGCCGGTGGAATCTGCGAGGTCACCACAAGTGGATGGCTCCCGTCGCGGTCATCGAAATCATCATCACGTCGATCATCGCGATGTTCCCGACGTCCTCGGGCGGCGTGCCGTGGGGTGACACTTTCGAATGGAAGTACGTCAACTACACCCCACTGCTCGTCGGTGGCGTGCTGATCCTGCTCTACATCTACTGGCATTTGTCGGTGAAGAACTGGTTCACCGGCCCCATCAAGCAGGTCGACGAAAGCGGCGAGCAACTCGAGGGTGTCTCCTAGCTTCCAGCGACCATTTCGCAAATGATCGGCCGCTAGCTCGGATCCGTTCTACGGGCGCAACAGAAGCATCGATGTTGCGGCGGAATCGCCAAGACCTGACTTGCCCTCGCCTGATCGCAAGGCGCGGCGCCCTGCGAGGAATCTGATTGTGACGATCGTCTCGATCTTGATTCCGGGGCTGTGGGTTTGGCTGTGTTCTCCCTGGGTAATTAACGACGGCGCCGCGCCTCGTCGCACGGCCACCGTCAGCTAGATTGAGGTAGCGCCGACACAGAAGTAGGGTCGAACAGGTGTGTGGAGCCACCGGCGAGGTGCGCCTCGACGGATTAACCCCTGACATCACCGCGGTCTCGGCAATGGCCGAGGCCATGGAGCCGCGGGGTCCTGACTCCGCAGGCGTGTGGTCGCAGGGCAGGGTCGCGCTTGGTCATCGTCGCCTGAAAATCATTGATCTTTCCGAAGCCGGCGCGCAGCCGATGATCGACTCCGACCTCGGGCTGTCCATCGCGTGGAACGGCTGCATCTACAACTACAAGCAGCTGCGCCGCGAGCTGAGCGAGCACGGCTACCGGTTCTTCTCCCACAGCGACACCGAGGTGTTGCTCAAGGCGTACCACCACTGGGGTGACCGTTTCGTCGACCGCCTCTTCGGCATGTTCGCGTTCGCAATCGTCGAACGCGACAGCGGCCGGGTGCTGCTCGGACGTGACCGGCTGGGCATCAAGCCGCTCTACATCACCCAGGACGCATCGCGTATCCGGTTCGCATCGTCGTTGCCCGCATTGCTGGCGGGCGGCGGCGTCGACACCCGAATCGATCCCGTCGCCCTGAACCACTACATGTCCTTCCACTCCGTCGTCCCCCCGCCGCGCACCATCCTGCGCGGCGTGTCCAAGGTGCCGCCTGCATCGCTGGTCGCCATCGAGCCGGACGGGCGCACAAAGACCGTCACGTACTGGGAACCTGATTTCTGCCGCCGCGACGATCGCGCCGACTGGTCAGAACGTGACTGGGAGGACGCCGTTCTCGCGTCACTGCGGGTGGCCGTCGAGCGCCGCCTGGTCGCCGACGTGCCCGTCGGGTGTCTGCTGTCCGGCGGAGTCGATTCCAGCCTGATCGTCGGGCTGCTCGCCGAAGCTGGCCAGCACGGCCTGGCGACTTTCTCCATCGGCTTCGAATCGGTGGGCGGCGTGGCGGGCGACGAGTTCAAGTACTCCGACATCATCGCCGAGCGTTTCAGCACCGATCACCATCAGATCCGCATCAGCACCGACCGCATGCTGCCCGCACTGGACGGTGCGATCGGCGCCATGAGCGAGCCGATGGTCAGCCACGACTGCGTCGCCTTCTATCTGCTCAGCCAGGAAGTGGCCAAGCACGTCAAGGTGGTGCAGTCCGGGCAGGGCGCCGACGAGGTGTTCGCGGGTTACCACTGGTATCCGCCGATGGCCGGCGCGACATCACTGGACGGCGCGGTCACCAACTATCGCAAGGCTTTCTTCGACCGCGATCCCGCAGGCATCGCAGGGCTCGTCACGCAGGACTACCTCGCCGAGGGCGATCTCAGCCAGCAGTTCGTCACCGACCACTTCGCCCGGCACGGTGCCGAGACCGGAATCGACCGGGCGCTGCGCCTCGATTCCACGGTGATGCTGGTGGACGACCCGGTCAAGCGGGTCGACAACATGACGATGGCCTGGGGTCTGGAAGGCCGGGTGCCGTTCCTCGATCACGAACTCGTCGAACTGGCGGCCTCCTGCCCGCCCGAGCTGAAGATCGCACATGACGGCAAGGGCGTGCTCAAGCAGGCCGCCAGGAAGGTGATCCCCGCGGACGTGATCGACCGACCCAAAGGCTACTTCCCGGTGCCGGCGCTGACCCATCTCGAAGGGCCCTACCTCGATCTCGTGCGCGATGCCCTCTACGCACCGGCGGCCAAGGAGCGCGGGCTGTTCCGTCCGGAGGCCGTCGAGCGGCTGCTGGCCGACCCGAACGGTCGACTGACTCCGCTGCGCGGCAATGAGCTCTGGCAGCTCGGGCTGCTCGAACTGTGGCTGCAAAAGCACGGCATCGGTGGGCCCGCGGTATGACGGCAATCAATCCCGACAGCACCGAAGCGATCACGCTCGGCCTGCACGACGCGTCGCCGCAGCACCTGGTCGACGCAATGGCCGACGACGTGGTCGTTGAAATGGGCTGGGGTCGACTGATATTCGGGCAAACGTTCGCGGACCCGGCGAAGCTCGCCGAGGTGTTGCGGCACGAGGGGCATGGTCGTCGCGACATCTGTATGTACGCGCGCGAGCCGCACGTCCTCGTCGCGATGGCGCCGGCCGAGTTGTTCATCGATCCCAGCCACACCTACCGGCTGAGGTTCACCGACGAGGACGAACCACCACGCGCTCCCACCGGATTCACCGTCCGCTCGCTCGAACGACCCGAAGACGCCGAGGAGATCAACCGCGTCTATGTGCGCTGCGGAATGGTGCCCGCACCCGTCGAGGTGTTGTGGGACAACAGCGAAGACCGTGATGCGCTCGACTATCTGGTGGCGGTCCGCGTCGACGACGGGTCGCTGGTGGGCACCGTCACCGGCGTCGACCACAAGCGCCTGTTCGACGACCCGGAGAACGGCTCGAGCCTTTGGACGCTTGCCGTCGACCCGACCACCAGCTTGCCGGGTGTCGGCGCCGCGCTGACCCGCGCGCTGACCGCGCTGTACCGCGAGCGGGGTCGGGCCTACATGGATCTGTCGGTGGCCCACGACAACGAAGCCGCCATCGGGTTGTACGAGAAGCTGGGCTTCGAACGCGTGCCGGTTATGGCCGTCAAGCGCAAGAACGCCATCAACGAACCGCTGTTCACCCATCCGCCCGAGACCGTCGACGATTTGAATCCTTACGCGCGGATCATCGCCGACGAAGCGATGCGCCGCGGGATCTGGGTCGAGATTCTCGACGCGGGAGCCGGCGAGATGCGGCTGTCGCACGGCGGGCCGCAGCGTCATCACCCGGGAGTCGTTGTCGGAGTACACCTCCGCGGTGGCGATGGCGCGGTGTGACGACAAGAGGCTGACCCGACGTCTGGTGTCGGAGGCCGGAATCCAGGTTCCCAAGGGACGTCTGGCCACCTTCGACGAGCACGACCACGCGTTCCTCGAGGAGGTCGGCGACGTCGTCGTCAAACCCACTCGCGGGGAACAGGGCAAGGGCATCACCGTCGGCGTCAGCGGACCAGACGAGTTGGACGCGGCGATGGCACGTGCCCGCGAAGAGCATCCTGCGGTGTTGATCGAGCAGCGAGCGCCCGGCGATGATCTGCGCCTGGTGGTGATCGACGGCAAGGTGGTGGCCGCTGCGCTACGCAAGCCCGCCGAAATCACCGGCACCGGCCACCATAAGATCCGCGAACTCATCGATGCGCAGAGCCGGCGCCGTGCCGCCGCAACCGGCGGTGAATCCCGCATTCCCGTGGACGACGTCACGGTGGCGACCGTCGCCGAGGCCGGGTTCACCTTCGACGATGTGCTGCCCGAGGGGCAGACCCTGCGTGTGCGCCGAACGGCGAACCTTCATCAGGGCGGCACCATCCACGATGTGACGGCGAAGGTGAACCCGCATCTGAGCGAGGTCGCGGTGACGGCCGCCGACGCCATCGGAATCCCCGTCACGGGCATCGATCTCTTGGTTCCCGATGTCACCGCACCGGAGTACGTGTTCATCGAAGCCAACGAGCGTCCCGGGTTGGCCAACCACGAGCCCCAGCCCACCGCAAAGGCTTTCGTCGACTTCCTGTTCCCGGGCAGTCCCGCGCTGCCGCAGGCCTGGACACCCGACCAACCGCCCACCGGCTAGACCTACCAGGTGCTGGTGCGCATCACGATCTCGGCCGCGAGTTGCGCCGTGGATTCCTGGGCGTTTCGTCGGCCCAGCAGATCGACCAGCCGGTATTCGCCGTAGACGTAGCGCTGACTGGCTTTGGCGACGGCGCGTGCCGCGGACGTACTGACCAACGCGGTGGTGTTCATTTCCACGGGCGGACAATGGTCGTCGCGGATCACCCCGGTGGGGTCGGCGACGCGCGGGTGGCCGCGGTCGATGACGACCAGCCCGATGAACCGGTCCAGCCGGGTCGCGGCAAGCTCCCACGCCAGTTCGCCGCCGACGCGGTCACCCACCAGCAACGCCCACTTCACGTCGAGCGCATCGAGGACGCCGATCACCGACTTGGCGGTCAACCGTGGATCCGGTGCGATGACCACGGTCCGCAGCGACGCGGTGTGCAGCCGCTGACACACGGGTTCATATGCGGCAGGTGCATGGTGTGCGGCGCCAAGCACCACGACGACGGAGCCCTTTTCGGGACCGGCGACGTCTACGGACACGCCGAGACCGTCGACGGTGACCGTGGTGGGCGGCATTTGGCCACGCTACAGGCGGTCACCATGGAGCGGGTGGGTTTTCGCGCCGAGCTGACGACTTCAGTCCGATCGCGCGCGGTCGGCCTGCTTCGCGGTGATATCCAGAAACGTCTGCGGCAGCGAACCTTTGACGGGGATCGACGGATTGGCTGTCGGAAACGCGACTCCGAACACCGCGGTCTCCCCGATGTTCTCGAACGAGAAGTAGACGCTCTCTGCTGTGCCGCTCAACCGCATGGTCTGCTCGTACACCAACGCGTCGGCGCGCGGGGTTTCCATTCTCGTGGTGGTCATCGGAATGCCGGGGGTCGACGGATCGAAGAACGTCTCGAACTTGGCGCACCGATCGGCGACCGCTGCCAACCTGTCGAGGTCCAGTCGGCCACGTCAGCACCGTGATGACCATCCGCGCGCCGTCGTAGGCGACGAGGTACTCCGCTGCGCTGCCCGGGCCGCGTTCGGCCGAGTCGGCGATCACCCGGGTCAGTCCGTCCGAGCAGCCTTCCGGCCGGGACAGCATCGCGGGCGGCGCGCCGGCGCCGTCCGCCTGGCCGGGCTCGCGAGTGATGCGGTCGTACTGCACGCCCGCGGGGAAGTCCGCGGCGGTGAGCAGCACCTTCTCGAGTCGGGCGCCGGGCCAGGTCGCGGTGCCCGCGATCGGTTGGGCGCAGCCCCCGCGAGTAGTCGCCACGGCGAGAACGGACCAGCGCATTGCGCCAGGTCATGGCGTCAGCCTAGTGGCGATCGAGGGCAGTCTCGGTGGCCCGTGCTCCAGCAGCGCGATCACGGCGTCGACGTCGACGTGGCTGGTGATCAGGTCGGCCATCAGGTCGAGTTGGGCGTCTCGGCGCGCGCGGACATCGACGTCGTCGGCGACCACGAACCCGCCTCGGCCCGCTGCGGCTGCGGCGACCTCGGTGAGCCAATGCCGCCGCACGTCGTCGTTGTCGAGCAGACCGTGCCAGTGGGTGCCGTAGACCGCGCCGCTGCGAATCCCCACACCGAGCCAGTCGTCCTCGGTCGCAGCGGCTGAGGCGACCATGGTGAATCTCGTAGCCGTGCAAAGGGGCTCTCGTGGCGACGCAGCGTCTTGTCCGGAGCGAACTCGATGTCGGCGTCGAACAACGCAAGTCCGTCGACGGCGCCCGGCCCCGATTCCACCGTGTCGTCGATGCGGCTGCAGAGCATCTGGAATCCGCCGCAGACACCGAGCACCGGTTTGCCGAGTCGAGCATGCGCCACGATGGCGTCGGCCAGTCCGCGCTCACGCAACCAGGCCAGGTCGGCAACGGTGGCCTTGCTGCCGGGGATCACGATGACGTCGGCGTCGGCCAGGTCCGCCGGGTCGCCGACCCAGCGCACCAGCACGCCGGGCTCGCACGCCAGCGCCTCGACGTCGGTCGAGTTGGAGATGCGCGGCAGCCGGATCGCCGCCACCCGCAACCATTGCTGCCCGCGCGGTGTCTGCGGGTCGCCGACCACACGGTGCGCGAGCACCGAGACGGAATCCTCGGCGTCGAGCCACAGCCCGTCGGTGTACGGGATCACGCCGTAGGTCGGCCGGCCGGTCAGGTCCTGCAGCTGCGTCAGCCCGGGAGCCAGCAGCGCGGGGTCGCCGCGGAACTTGTTGACCAGGAACCCGCAGATGAGCCGCTGGTCCTCGGGTTCGAGCACCGCGACCGTGCCGAACAGGTGGGCCAGCAGCCCGCCGCGGTCGATGTCGCCGACGATGACGACCGGCAGGTCGGCGGCGCGGGCCAGCCCCATGTTGGCGATATCGGTTGCGCGCAGATTGATCTCGGCGGGCGAGCCGGCGCCCTCCACGATGACAGCGTCGAATTCGGTTCGCAGTGCGTGCAATTCGTCGGCCACCACGGCCGCCAGCCGCTCGCGGTGGGTGAAGTAATCCTTGGCGCCGACGGTGTCGACGACGCTGCCGCGGACCACCAGTTGCGAGGTGCGGTCGCTGCCGGGCTTGAGCAGCACGGGGTTGAAGCGCACGCTCGGCGCCAACCCGGCGGCGCGGGCCTGCATCGCCTGGGCCCGGCCGATCTCACCACCTTCGACGGTGACCGCCGAGTTGTTGGACATGTTCTGCGCCTTGAACGGCGCGACCCGAATGCCCTTGCGGGCCAGCAGCCGGCACAGTCCCGCGACGACCATGGACTTCCCGGCATCGGAGGTGGTGCCGGCGACCAGCAGCGCCCCGCCGCATGGTCACGTTTATCTGCGCGAGCAGACGCGAAAGTGCCCTTTTTGCCGCAAATCGGGCAGTTTGCGTCTGCTCGCGAGGAAACTCACAGCTGGGTCAGGATCTCGGCGCCGTCGTCGGTGACCACCAGCGTGTGCTCGAACTGGGCGGTCCACTTCTTGTCCTTGGTGGCAACGGTCCAGTCGTCGTCCCAGATCTCGTAGTCCAGCGCGCCGAGGTTGATCATCGGCTCGATGGTGAACGTCATGCCGGGCTCCAGCACCGTCTGCACGGCGGGCTGGTCGTAGTGCAGCACCACCAGCCCGTTGTGGAATGTGGTGCCGATGCCGTGACCGGTGAAATCGCGAACCACGTTGTAGCCGAACCGGTTTGCGTACGACTCGATGACACGGCCGACGACCGACAGCGCGCGACCGGGCTTGACGGCCTTGATCGCGCGCATGGTGGCCTCCTGGGTGCGCTCGACGAGCAGCCGGTGCTCCTCGGACACGTCGCCCGCCAGGAAGGTGGCGTTGGTGTCGCCGTGCACGCCGTCGATGTAGGCGGTGACGTCGATGTTGACGATGTCGCCGTCCTCGACCACGGTCGAGTCGGGGATGCCGTGGCAGATGATCTCGTTCAGCGAGGTGCAGCAGGACTTCGGGTAGCCCTTGTAGCCCAGCGTCGACGGGTAGGCGCCGTGGTCGACCATGTACTCGTGAGCGATGCGGTCCAGTTCGTCGGTGGTGACGCCGGGCGCGACGGCCTTGCCCGCCTCTGCCAGCGCGCCCGCCGCGATGCGTCCGGCGACGCGCATCTTCTCGATCACCTCGGGGGTCTGCACCCACGGCTCGCTGCCCTCGCTGCGCGGTCGCCTTGCCCACGTACTCGGGACGGACGATCGAGCGGGGCACCGGCAGCGTCGGTGACACCACGCCGGGGCGAAGGGCGGTACGAACAGGCATGACGCCAGAATAGTCGGAGCGGGCCACTAGATTCGAAGGTCATGACCCTCGACGAGGTAGACGGGCAGTTCGCCGCCCGGTTCGCCGAACAGTTCGCCGACACCTGGCGAACCCCCGATCTGGCCAAGCACGAGGCGCTGTGGAGCGACGAGATCGTGCTGACCCAGCCGATGATGGGCACGCTGCGCGGCAAGCAGGCCTGCCGGGAGTCGTTTCAGCGACTGTTCGCGCTGATGCCCGACCTGCACGCCGACGTGCATCGCGTCGGCCACGGCAGCCACGAGGTGTTCATCGAGTTCACGCTCAGCGGAACCTACGGCGGCAAGCCGATCGCCTGGGACGCTGTCGACCGGTTCACGTTCACCAACGGTCTTATCGCCGAACGGGTTTCGTACTTCGACTCGGCTCCGCTGATCGGCAAGCTGGTCGGCCGCCCCGGCGGGCTGGGAACGGCTGGTCCGCATCGGTTCGCAACTGTTCAAGCGCTAGCCCGCTCAGGGCGTCTGCAGGAGACGTGGCAGCCTGATCGCCAGCCACGGTCGTCGGCCCCATGCCATCAACTGCCCTCGCAGACCGCGGGCCACTGACTGCGCCGTCCGGTCGAGACGAGCAGGAACGCAGCGGGGTCCGCCCAGACATGGCAGTCAACCCGCTCCACGGGTTTCGGGTCAACCTCAAGGCGGCCGTCGTGGATCCAGATCACAAATCTGGGTCCACCGCGAACCGCATGTTGATGCCGGCCCGCATGTCGGCGGCCGCTTCAGCGTCGAGCATCCCCGGCAACAATGCCGTCAGCCCGGTCAGCACCAGCCGCGCGTCGTCAGCGGGAATCACCCACGGCTTGCCGAGCCCGCGGGCCAGGTCGTCGCCGTGGATGAGCAGTTCGGTGAGGACTACCGAGGTGGCCGTCGGCAGCTCGAGGTCGCCCTCGATGCCATGAAACATCCGGCCCGCGGGCCAGTCCGCGGTGGTGTCCAAAAAGTCCTGCACTGACGCCACGACAAGCTCGCCCGCGCGACTGATCAGACTGGGATCGAAGGCCGAGATCTCCGAGGCGTTCAGGATCGACATCCGCTCGTTCGCCGCAAGGTCCTCAGTTCCGGGCGCGTACTCGGCCCACATCTGTTCAGGGGTGATTTCACCACTCGCGAGCCGGGCGAACGATCGTGTCTCGGCGGCTACGTGAGCAACGGCGTCGCCGACGGTCCAGTCAAGACCAGGCACCTTGCGAGACGTGTCGATCGAACCGTCGAGGAGTGCAGCGATCCGCTGCGCGACCGACGCCAGAGCCAGACGAGTTACCCCGCGGTCGAGCCGCAATACCCCCATAACCCTTCGGATAGTAGGCCCGATCAGGCTCTCCGGAGTTCGTTACTCGACGCGCAGTGACGACAGGGCCGACCGCACCCGGGCAGGCAGCGATCCGCCGTGCTCGAGCCAGTCATCCAGCGCGATCCGCACCGACGCCATGGCCATCGCTCCGATGAGCCGCGGGCGCGGATCGTCGGCCGACAGATCGCCGATACGCGGTGCCACCAGGTCCGCGATCGACGGCCTCGTAGCGCAGGTAGATCTGCAGCGTCCACGCGCTGAGCACAGGTGACGACCGGGTCAATGTCGCCAGGTCACGCACCTGAGCGCTGATTGCCTCGAACCCGTCGCCCAGATCGCCGAAACCCGCGACCACCGCCTCGGCCGCCGACAACCCCGCCGGTTGCTTGGCGATGACCGCGGTGATCGCATCCAGCCAGCGCGTTGTCGCCCCTTCGGCGACGGCGTCCTCTTTCGAGCTGAAGTACCGGAAGAACGTTGCGCGCCCGACCTCGGCCGCCGCCGCGATCTGTTCGACCGTCACTCCCGCCAGGCCGTTCTCGGAAACCCGCTGCACCGCTGCCGTGGCGATGCGCGCTCGGGTGGCCCGCTGCCTGCGGACGGTGAGGCTTTCCCGCGATTTCTCTGGTGAGACGGCGTCCATGATGAGACTATGTCTCACTGTGGACGTCAATGGCAACCAAGCCGCGCGGAAAACCCTGGAATCCTGGCGGCTCGTTCAGCAGATGCTGGCCGACCTCACGCAGACGGTGACCGAAGATGCGATCGACGAGCGAGAGCTGATCGAAGGCCTTCAGGTCGTCGCGAAGATCACCGGTCTGTGCTCGGAGCTGTCCGTCCAGGCCGATCCCGAGCGGCCCGATTTCTTCGACATGTGCTCGGACACCCGGATGATCGGTGGCCCGAACCCCGATGGCCGCTACCTGTTGGCGATGATCCGCGGCGATCGCGCCTATCGCGTCACCGGAACGCGCGGGACCACCGCCTATCTCGGGTTCCAGGTGCTCGCCGGTACGGGCCTGACGCCGCGCCGGATGGCGGGTTATCTCAGCGACACCGAACTCGATCTCGACTCAGGTGCGTTCGAGGTGCTGTTCTCCCCCACCGAGCCGCAGGCCGCAGTACTCGGGTCGGCGCAGTGGGTTCGTATCCCGGAAGACGCCTCGTCGATCGTCGTGCGCGAATACGTCGGCGACTTCGCGGCCGAGCAGCCCGCGACCATGCGGATCGACGCCATCGAACCCGATGAGCTACAGCCAATCACCGATGAGGTTGCGGCAGAACGGTTCACAGCGATGGCGTGGACCATCGTCAAACTGGCCACGATGCATCGCACCATCAAACCCGAGCTGCTCACACAGCCCAACGAACTGGTCACCGCCGCGGCCGCCGAACTCGGCGCCGCCGACACCACCCCCGACAACCTCTACATGATCGGCACCTTCGCACTCGAGTCCGACGAGTCACTCGTGCTCGAATTCCAGCCACCCGACACCAGGTACTGGAACATCACCCTGGAGAGCGTTTGGCACGAATGCCTCGAGCCCCGGCACCGCCACAGCTCGGTCACCAACAAGGCCGCCAACCCCGACGCCGATGGAATCGTGCGGATAAGCATCGGCGCCAAGGACTTCGGACATGGCCACTGGCTGGACACCGGAGGCCGGCGCCGCGGCTTCGTCATCCTTCGATGGCTCGACAACCCCGAACCGTTCGAGGTCCGCACCAGCGTCCGTCGCGGCGAGAAGACCTCGTGAGCGCCGAGCGTTTCCAGCCCGACCTGCTCGTCGAGCAGGCCTGCGAACAAGCGGGCAGCGATGACTTCGGCGACAACGACAGCTGGCGCGAAGGGCTGGCCCTGCTGTGTGACGGGCTGGTCACCGAGGCGCGGCTGAACGACCTGGGCGTCGAGATCGCGGTGCTCGACCTCGTACGCCCCATGGTCAGCAGACTGCAGATCACCAAGTGGCGCAAGGAGAATCCCGATGTCGCCGCACAGCCGATCAGCCGGCCGATCTTCATCGTCGGGCAGCCACGCACCGGCACCACGATCCTGTTCGACCTTCTCGCCCAGGACCCCGAGCTTCGGCCCCCGCTGACCTGGGAGGTGGACAACCCGCACCCGCTGCCCCGGCCGGAGACATACGACACCGACCCGCGCATCGCCGAAAGCCAGGCAAGCATCGAGATGTCCGAGCAGATCGTTCCCGGACTACTCGCGTTTCATCCGATGGGCGCACTGCTCGGCCAGGAGTGTGTGCGGATCACCGCGGGCCAGTTCTGCAGCATGATCTTCTCGGTGCAGTACCGGCTGCCGACCTACTACCGCTGGCTGCTGTACGACGCCGACTATCAACCGGTTTATCGCTATCACCGAACATTCCTGCAGCACTTGCAGTCCGGGGTGCCGGGCGGATCCTGTTCGTGGCTGCTGAAGTCGCCCGCGCATCTGTGGCAACTCGACGCGCTACTCGCCGAGTATCCCGACGCCCTCATCGTGCAAACCCACCGCGACCCGCTCAACGTGATCTCGTCGATCAGCGCACTGACCCACCATCTGCGCCGACTTGCGTCCGACGACAGTTCGATCTCCGACTGCGCCGGCCAGTCGTGCGAAGAGATCGTGGTCGGTCTCGAGCGCGGCATGACGTTGCGCGATTCACCGGCGCTGGCCGGAAAGCAGATCGTCGATGTGCAATTCGCCGATTTCATCCGTGATCCGTTCGCCACCATCCGCGCGCTGTACGCCGAACTCGGACGTGAGCTTTCGCCCGTCGCCGAGAAGAACATGCGCACACACTTGGCCGCCCACCCAGGAGATGGCGGCGGCAGCCGCTATACGTGGGGCGACACGGGTCTGGACGCCGGTCAGGTGCGCGAGCAGGTGCGCGAATATCAGCAGCGGTTCGGGGTGCCCGACGAACCGCTCAAATGAACCGTCCGAAGCGCAAACCTTTGCGCGGACCGCGGATATCCACCGAACCGCACACCACCTTGCCGGTCAGGATCACATGCGGTGTGCCATCGGCGGGCGCGTCCCTACGGTGATCGTGGGCGCTACCGACCACCACCTCGACGTCGTCGATCGACGCGCTGGCGCCATCGGGTAGCCGGAGGTCGAGACCACCGAACTTCAAATCGAGTTCGACCACGACCATCGGGCCGGCGAAGCGCGCCTTGGTGAGGTCGAGGTCGACCGAGCCCATGCGCCGGTGCAGCGCCAGCCGCGTCGGCACGGTCCACTCCCCCTGACGCTTGAGCGAGCCGAGCACACCGCGCAGTTCGACCCGATCGGCTGCCGTCGTGACGATCGCGCCGGGCCCTGGCAAATCGCCGACGAGGGTGTCGAGGTCGGAATGCAGCCGGGCCGTGGACACCAGCGCCGAACGCTCCTCGAACTCGTCGATGTCGATCAGCCCGAGCGCCACCGCGTTGTGCAGCCGGCGCAACGTCCCGTTACGGTCCGCATCGGAGATGCGCATCGCAGCATGGTCATCGAGCCCTGTCATAACGGTTCAACGGTACCGCCGCGGTGGTTTGCGATCGAACCCGCGCAGGCTCAGGCCAGGTAGCTCGGCGGCAGCGAGTCGAACATGCCCTTGAGCATTCGCACCGCGTACTCCGAGGATCCGCCCCCGACGATCAACGCGGCGAACGCCATATCGCCGCGGTAGCCGGCGAACCACGAATGCGAGCCGCCCGCGAACTCCGCCTCACCGGTCTTGCCCCGTACGTCGCCTGCGCCCTGTAGATCCTTGGCGGTTCCGTTGGTGACAACCAAACGCATCATCGGCCGCAGGCCGTCGAGAATCTTGGGACCGATCGGCGTCTGGTCGCCGGTGACTGTCGTCTGCCGACCCTCGATCAGTTGCGGCACAGGCGTTTTCCCGGCGGCAACGGTTGCTGCGGCCAGCGCCATCCCGAACGGGCTGACCACCACCTTGCCCTGGCCGAAGCCGTCCTCGGTGAGTTCGGCCAGGTTCACCGTTGGTGGCACCGAGCCGGTCACCGTGGACAATCCCTCGATCGCATAGTCCGTCCCGATGCCGTACTTGGCGGCCGCTTGCGTCAACCCGCGCGGCGGCATCCGACTGGCCAGCTCGGCGAAGGTGGTGTTGCACGAACTGGCGAATGCCCGCGACATCGGCACGGTGCCGAGGTCGAAGCCGCCGTAATTGGGCACCGTGCGATGGCCGATGTCAATGGTGCCGGGGCAGGGCAGCAGCGTGTTCGGGGTGGCCATGTCACGTTCGATGGCCGCTCCGGCCGTGACCATCTTGAACGTCGACCCCGGCGGGTAGAGGCCGGTGGTGGCGAGTGGCCCCTGCGCATCGGCCGAGGAATTCTGCGCGACGGCGAGGATCTCACCGGTGGACGGCTTGATCGCCACGATCATCGCCTGCTTGCCGGTCGTGTTGACGGCGTCCTGGGCGGCGCTCTGGACAGCCCGATCCAGGCTGATCGTCACCGAAGGCGCTGGCTCGCCCGGCACCTCGTTGAGCACGTCGACGTCGACGTCGTTCTGGTTGACGCTGACCACACGCCAACCCGCTTGGCCGTCGAGTTCGTCGACCACCGCCTTCTTGACCTCGTTGATGATGGCCGGTGCGAATTTCTCATCGGTCGGCAGCAATTCGGCCTGCGGCGTGATCACCACACCCGGCAGCGCTCCGATCGCGCCGGCCACCCGGTCGTGGTCGGACTGACGGAGCGTGATCAGGTACATCGGCTGCTTCGATGAACTGGCCTGCTCGGCGAGGCGCTGCGGGTCCAGCGTGTTGTCGAACGGCCGCAACGCGTCGACCACGGCGCGCGAGGTCGTCATCAGTGAGCCGGCCGCGGCCTGGGCATCCAGCGAGAAGTTGTAGAGGTAACCGGGCACCAGGACGTCGGTGCCGCCGCGTTCGTTGACCGAGGCCCGCCTGGGAGGGTCGGCGCGCAGTGCCAGCGTCTGGTTCTCACCGAGCTTGGGGTGCACCCCGGTCGCACTCCAGCGCACTTCCCACTGGCCCTCGTTGCGGACCAAGTTCAGCTGTCCGTCGTAGGTCCAGGTGCGGTCCTTGGGCAGATGCCAGGTGTAGCGGTAGGCGACGCTGCCGGTGTCCTCGGCGTACTTCGAGCTCAGGATCTGTGCGTCGAGACGGGTGGCTTGCAGCCCCGCCCACGCGTCGTTGAGCGCCTGACGCGCATCTGCGGGCCGGTCGCTCAACTCAGCGGCGGCACCGGTGTCTCCGGCGACGAGCGCGGCGAAGAACTGCTCAGCCGTCGGCTCGGGTCCGTTGGGTTTGGGTGTACATGCGGTCGCCCGAGCGCGACGCTCACCACCGCGACCATCACAAGAGCCGATACGCGTGATACTGAAGTTGCCATTGAGGCAGATGTTACGAATCCGAGACCTCAACATCACGGAGGCGCGCACGAAATTCACGTTTTGCAGACAAAGTTCGAGAGCCGCCCTGCAAAAAGTTGATTTGGACGAGTCAGGATCCCGCTGCCGGGGCGCGCACCACCAACGGCACTGCCGGGAAGTAGGCGGCCATCTCCGAGCGCGACTTGCGAAGCACCGCGGTGCCGTAGCCCCGCTTGCGATGGTCGGGATGGATCCAGATCCGGACGTTGACCTCACCGGAGACCAGATCGCCGAAGATCATGCCGACCTTCTGTGGACCGTGGATCGCGACCAGCCATGCCGCGTCCTCGGCATCGACGCGCTGCAGGCCGGCCCGGATCTCTTCCTCGAGGTCCCCGGCAGGCGCACGCGACCCGTCACCCGCTTCCTGAACGTCGGCGGTGCGCGCGGCGAAGATGTCGCGATCGGCGTCCGCCGCGAAGGGGCGCAACACCAGGCTGTCCGCCGAACTCGCGGGCTCGCCCATGGTGAAACTCAGCTGATTGTTGAGGTCCTCGAGTTCGGCGGCGATCCTGCGGCGCGAAACCTTGGTGAGCCGATCGAACGACAACCGCAACACTGCCTCGGCGGCGGCCGTCGATGTGCCCAGATGGCTTGCGATCGAATCGATCGCGGCGTCATAGTCCTCGGCTTTCACGACGACATCGAGAAGCTCATGGCGCCGCTCGAGCGCGCGCACGAGCGCGTCGGCGATCTCGCGGCGCGCAACTCTGGGATCGTCGTCGGTCATGCCCCGAGCCTAACGACCGACTCGCGGCAGGGGCCGGGATTCCGTTACGCCGGGTGCAAGCTGACGGCGATGCCGGAATAGCGCACCATGCCCGTCACGACGTCGATGTCGTCCTTATTGGTCAAGTGATTCACGTTGGCTTCGTGGTGACCGTGCGGAATCGACACGGCGCCACGGCGAATCGAATCATCCACCTTGGCGATTCCCGTCAGTTCTCCGTTGGCGCTGCGGACGGTGACCGGGCGGCCGCTCACTACGCCTGCTGCGGCGCCGTCGTCGGGATGGATGAGGATGTCGGGCGACTCCCCGAGAAAGTCGAGTTGTCCGTTCAATTTTTTGCGCTGCCGACGCGGCACCATCACCAGCGGCGGGGTTGGCTCGAGGGCGGCAAGCTGGTCGACTAGCAGTGGCGGCGCCAGGCGCCAACCGCCCATCCGCTCGATGTGCTCGTCGACCCAGGGCGCGGGTAGTTGCTGCGGAGCATCGGCCCAACCCGTGGCCGCCACCTCGTCGTACTTCGTGCGGGCGCCGGCGAGCAGGACCGCGAGTACGTCGTCATCGCTGCTAGTGGCCGGATCCCAGATTGCCCATGTCGTAACCGAGCCGTCGACCGAGTTCGGCGAAGACCCACCACATTGAGCGCCGCTCGCCGACCGGGTCCACGACGGCAGGCGTGTACTGCACTGACACCCGCGAACTCAGAACGTCGTGAATGGTGATGTCGCAGACGGAGGTTACAGACACGGCAGAAGCTGCGAATCGTCTGCATATTCGGGAATGTACTCTCGCAAAGCGAGAGGCATGATCACGTTTGTGAGAATCGCCATGCAGATTTGAGAATGGCATTTCCCTACGCGCCCTTGAGGGCTCCGAATGATGCTCAGTCGAGCAGAACGGTCGCGAACGTGCCGACCTGATTGAAGCCGATTCGGTCGTAGGTGGCACGGGCGACGGTGTTGAAGCTGTTGACGTACAAGCTCGCGGTGCGTCCGCCGCGCACCACCGCCGATGCCAGTGTCGCCGTGCCCGCAGTGCCGATCCCGTGGCCTCGCCAATCGGGATGCACCCACACGCCCTGGATCTGGCCGACGGACGGCGACTGGGATCCCACCTCGGCCTTGAAGATCACCTGGCCGCGTTCGAAGCGGGCCCACGCGCGGCCCGCGGCGATCAATCCCGCCACCCGGCGCCGGTAGCCGCGGCCGCCGTCACCGATCCGGGGGTCGATACCGACCTCGCCGATGAACATGTCGATTGCCGCGACCAGGTACGCATCGAGTTCGTCGGCGCGGACCTGGCGCACGGCGGGGTCGATCGCGCAGACGGGCGGTGTGCTCAGCGCCATCAACGGCTGGTGCTCGCGCACGTCGCGCGCCGCACCCCAGGCATGCTCGAGTCGTTGCCACATGGGGAGCACCATCTCGGCGCGGCCGACCAACGACGAGCAACGCCGCGCTGTGCTCATGGCCTTGTCTGCGAATGCATACATGTCGTCGGTTCCGCCGCGCAGCGGGATCAGATTCGCCCCTGCGTAACAGAGGGATTCGGTCGGTCGACGACGGGTCCAGAGCTCGCCGCCGATCGCCGCGGGCTCGATTCCGTGTTCGACGACCCGGGACGCGACCATGCAGCTGCCGACCGGATCCTCGTCGAGCACGCGATAAACGTCACCCGCTTCGCGCACCACAGAAACCTGTCGCTCATCGACGCGACGAAATAGCGGCGGAGCCGACATGGAGACTCTTTCTAACCGATCCGTGACGGTGCGGTGACCCCGCTCACAGGGTCACCCTCAGCTTACGGTCACTACCGGCGAACCGCTTGCGTCTGATCCGGGCGCGGTCTCCATTTCTTCGGCGAGTCGCATCGCTTCCTCGATCAGGGTCTCGACGATCTGTGCCTCGGGCACCGTCTTGATCACCTCACCCTTGACGAAGATCTGGCCCTTTCCGTTTCCGGATGCGACGCCGAGGTCGGCCTCGCGGGCCTCACCGGGTCCGTTGACGACGCAGCCCATGACCGCGACACGCAGCGGAACCTCCATGCCCTCCAGTCCGGCGGTCACCTCGTTGGCCAGGGTGTAGACGTCGACCTGCGCGCGACCGCACGACGGGCACGAGACTATCTCCAGGCCACGCGGGCGCAGATTCAGCGATTCGAGAATCTGGTTGCCGACCTTGACCTCTTCGGCGGGCGGCGCGGACAGCGAGACGCGAATGGTGTCGCCGATGCCCTTGGACAGCAGCGCGCCGAACGCGACGGCGGACTTGATGGTGCCCTGGAACGCCGGCCCGGCCTCGGTGACGCCGAGGTGCAACGGATAGTCGCTCTTGGAAGCCAGCAGTTCGTAGGCGGCGACCATGACGACGGGGTCGTTGTGCTTGACGCTGATCTTGATATCGCCGAAGCCGTGGTCCTCGAACAGCGATGCCTCCCACAGCGCGGACTCGACCAGCGCCTCCGGCGTGGCCTTGCCGTACTTCTCCATGAAGCGCTTGTCCAACGAGCCCGCGTTCACGCCGATGCGGATCGGAATGCCTGCTGCGCCTGCTGCTTTGGCGACTTCCTTGACCCGGCCGTCGAATTCCTTGATGTTACCGGGGTTCACCCGCACGGCCGCGCAGCCCGCGTCGATCGCGGCGAAGATGTACTTGGGCTGGAAGTGGATGTCGGCGATGACGGGGATCTGCGACTTCTTTGCGATGGCGGGCAGCGCGTCGGCGTCCTCTTGACGCGGGCAGGCGACGCGCACGATGTCGCAGCCCGACGCGGTCAGCTCGGCGATCTGCTGCAGGGTCGAGTTGATGTCGTGCGTCTTCGTGGTGCACATCGACTGCACCGCGATCGGATAGTCGCTGCCCACACCGACGTCGCGCACCATCAGCTGGCGCGTCTTGCGGCGCGGTGCCAGGGTCGGCGCGGGTGGCGCCGGAATCCCCAGACCTACGCTTTGGGTGGAGGTCAAGAGTCTTCTCCTACTGGAACAACCTGATCGGGTTGACCAGGTCAGCGGTGACGGTCAGGAGCATGTAGCCGACCACTACGAACAGGATCGCGTAGGTGGCGGGCATCAGCTTGAGGTAGTTGACGGGCGCCGCGGCCACCTTGCCGCGCGCCGACCGGATCATATTGCGGATCTTCTCGTACCACGCGACCGCGATGTGTCCGCCGTCGAACGGCAGCAGCGGAACCAGGTTGATCGCGCCGAGCACGAAGTTCAGCTGAGCGAGGAAGAACCAGAACGCCACCCAAAGCCCGGCATCGACGGTGTCGCCACCGATGATGCTGGCGCCGACCACGCTGATCGGCGTTTCGGGATCACGTTCGCCGCCGCCGATCGAATGCATCAGCGCGCCGATTTTGGTCGGGATCTTGGCCAGTGACTTGGCCAGTTCGACGGTCAAATCCCCGGTGAACGCGAACGTGGCCGGGACCGCCGACAACGGGTTGTACTGCGTCGGCCCGAACTGCGCGGCGGCGATACCGATGGCGCCGACGGTGGTCGGCTCGTCACTCTCGCCGCTGAACCGCTGCGTTCTGGTGACGTCGACGACCGTGCTGCTGGTTTGGCCGTCACGCTCGTAGACGACCGGGGTCGGGCCGGAGGCCCCCTGAAGTGCGGTGCGGGCTTCGTCGAAAGTGCTGACAGACGTGTCGCCGACCTTGACGATCACATCACCCGCGCGGATACCCGCCTCCGCCGCCGGGCCGGGACCGGTGCAGTCGGCCACCTTGTCTTTGGCGATTTGCGCTGCGACACAACCTGTTTCACCAACGAGCGCCTGAGTCGGCGGGTGCAGGTTCGGCAGCCCCCAGATCGCGGCGATGGCGTAGATCAGCACCAGGCCGACGACGAAGTTCATCGCAGGGCCCGCGGCCAGCACGGCAGTGCGCTTCCACGTCTTCTGCCGGTACATCGCGTAGGGCTTGTCCTCGGGTGCGATTTCGTCGATCGAGGTCATGCCTGCGATGTCGCAGAAGCCCCCCAGCGGGACGGCCTTGACTCCGTACTCGGTCTCGCCCAGCTTGTTGGGCCGCCGCGTCGACCACAACGTCGGGCCGAAGCCGACGAAGTAGCGACGCACCTTCATCCCGGTGGCGCGCGCCACCCACATGTGGCCGCATTCGTGCAGTGCAACCGACAAAAGGATGCACAACGCGAACGCGATGATGCCAAGCACGAACATCATTTTGTGAGTAGTCCTTTTCTTGAAATCTCCCGCTCGACTTCGCGCTTTGCCCGGTCACGGGCCCAGCGCTGAGCATCGAGTACGTCATCCACGGTAGCGGGTTCGGCGGCCCACTGGTCAGCAGCGCGCAGGACCTCGGCGATTGTTCGCACAATGGCAGGAAATGGGATGCGCCCGTCGAGGAAGGCGGCCGCCGCTTCCTCGTTCGCTGCGTTGTACACCGCCGTGAGGCAACCACCGCGCTGGCCTGCCTGCCGGGCGAGGTCGACGGCTCCGAACACCTCCGCGTCCAGCGGCATGAACTCCCAGGTCGAAGCCGTCCGGAAGTCGCATGCCTGCGCCGCGGCCGGCACGCGGGCCGGCCAACCCAAGGCCAGCGCAATCGGCAACTTCATATCGGGCGGGCTGGCCTGCGCCAGGGTCGAACCGTCGGTGAACGTGACCATCGAGTGAACAATCGACTGCGGATGGACCACCACCTCGATGCGGTCATAGTCGATGCCGAACAGCAGATGTGTCTCGATGAGTTCGAGGCCTTTGTTGACGAGCGTGGCCGAGTTGAGCGTGTTCATCGGGCCCATCGACCAGGTGGGATGCTTTCCCGCCTGATCGGGGGTGACGGAGTCGAGGTCGGTGGCCGACCAGCCCAGGAACGGGCCGCCCGAGGCGGTGATCACGATCTTCGCGACTTCGTCTCGGGTGCCGCCGCGCAGGCACTGCGCCATCGCGGAGTGTTCGGAGTCGACGGGGACGATCTGGCCGGGCTCGGCGGCTTTGAGCACCAACGGCCCGCCCGCCACCAGCGACTCCTTGTTCGCGAGCGCGAGCCGGGCACCACCGGCCAATGCCGCCAGCGTGGGTTTGAGGCCGAGGGCGCCGACGAGCGCGTTCAGCACGACGTCAGTCTCGGTATTCTCCACCAGGTGGGTGACGGCGTCGGGCCCTGAATAGGTGACGTCACCGACCTGCGCGGCAGCTTGAGCGTTGGCGACCGCGACGTTCGACACCCCGGTCTGGGCCACCTGCCGGGCCAGTAGATCGGGATTGCCACCGCCCGCCGCCAGCCCGACCACCTCGAAGCGGTCCGGGTTGGCGGCGATGACCTCCAGCGCCTGGGTGCCGATGGAGCCGGTGCTGCCGAGAATCAGCACGCGCACTCGATTGCTCACCGAACCATTGTGACGCTCGGGGTGGTCGAAGGCCGCATCCGCCGGGAGTCTCCCAATCAGCGGAGACAAATGTGACGCAAATGTGACCGAGCCGGCGCTCATCCATCCGTGCGCCACGTCACATCGAATCCCCTTCGTCAACCGCAGGATGGCACCACCCGCCGTCCGAGACAAGGGATGGGAAACCAATGAGAACAGTTCACCGCAAGGCAGTCGCCGCTGCTGGTCTGAGCGCACTCGCAATCTTCGGTGCGGTCTCGTGTTCCAACGACAGTTCGTCCGAGTCCTCCGAGGCCGGCTCCACCACGTCGGCCGCCGCGGAGACGATGACATCGTCTGCAGCCCCATCGCCCACCGCGATGGCCGATCCCGCTGCCAACCTCGTGGGAACAGGGTGCGCCGCGTACGCCGAGCAGGTGCCGACGGGGCCGGGATCGGTGACGGGCATGGCCGCCGATCCCGTCGCGGTGGCGGCGTCCAACAACCCGATGCTCAAGACGCTGACCCAGGCGCTGTCGGGTCAGCTCAATCCGAACGTGAACCTCGTCGACACACTGAACAGCAATCCGGGGTTGACGGTGTTCGCGCCGACCGACGACGCCTTCGCCAAGATCGACCCCGCGACGCTCGAGACGCTCAAGACCGATTCGGATCTGCTGACCAGCATCCTGACCTACCACGTCGTCGAGGGCCAGGCTGCTCCAACTTCGGTCGCCGGAGACCACAAAACCCTCGAAGGCGGCTCGGTGAACGTGACCGGAGCCGGCCCTGACCTGAAGGTCAATGACGCCGGCCTGGTGTGCGGCGGCGTCCAGACCGCCAACGCGACGGTCTACATGATCGACACGGTCCTGATGCCTCCGGCCAGCTAGGCCACTTCCCCACTTCTCACCGCGAGCTGGGCCCCGCGTCACATAGGGCCCAGCTCGCCCTGTCCAAGGAACTCCAATGTTCACGCTTGCACTGATCGGATTTCTCGGGGGATTGATCACCGGCATCTCGCCGTGCATCCTGCCTGTCCTGCCGGTGATCTTCTTCTCGGGTACGCAGAGCACCCGTGGCGACGCCACCGGTACCGCAGGCGGCGTCGCCGTCGAGGCCAAGCCGACGCTGTCGGACAGGCTGCGGCCGTACCGCGTGATCGGCGGCCTGGTGTTGAGTTTCAGTGTTGTCACACTGGCGGGTTCGGCACTGCTGTCGCTGCTGCACCTGCCGCAGGACGCCATCAGATGGGTCGCACTGATCGCGTTGGTGATGATCGGCATCGGGTTGATCTTCCCGAAATTCGAGACTCTTCTTGAGAAGCCGTTCTCCAAGCTTCCGCAGAAGCAATTCGGTTCTGGCAGTTCCGGTTTCGGGCTAGGGCTTGCGTTGGGCGTGCTGTATGTGCCGTGTGCGGGACCAGTCTTGGCGGCCATTGTCATCGCGGGAGCAACCGGCACCATTGGCGTCCCCACGATCGTGTTGACTCTGTCGTTCGCTGTCGGTGCGGCGCTTCCGCTGCTTTTCTTCGCCCTCGCCGGTCGCCGCGTCGCCGAGCGGGTGGCGGCGTTTCGGCGCCGTCAGCGCGAAATCCGTGTTACCGCAGGCATTGTGACGATCCTGCTGGCGGTGGCGTTGGCCTTCAACATTCCTGCGGTGCTGCAGCGCGCGATACCTGACTACACGGGCACGCTGCAGGAACGTGTGGGAGGCGACGAGCAGATCCGTGAGAAGCTCAACCTGGCAGGTCTAGTCAACGACCAGAACAGGGAACTCGCGAACTGCACCAACGGCGCTCCCGAGCTGGAAAGCTGTGGTACCGCACCGGACATCAAGAACATCACTGCATGGCTGAACACGCCCAACGGCTCGGCGGTCGACCTGAAATCGTTGCGCGGCAAGGTGGTGCTCATCGATTTCTGGGCGTATTCGTGCATCAACTGTCAGCGCGCCGCTCCCCACGTCGTCGACTGGTACGACACCTATCGCGACCTCGGGTTCGAGGTGATCGGCGTGCACACGCCCGAGTACGCGTTCGAACGCGTCGAGGGCAACGTGGCTTCTGGCGCACGCGATCTGGGCATCACGTATCCCGTAGCGCTCGACAACGGCTACTCGACGTGGACCAACTATCGCAATCGGTACTGGCCGGCCAAGTACCTCATCGACGCCGAAGGCACCGTGCGTCACATCAAGTTCGGAGAGGGCGACTACGACACCACCGAGCGCCTGATACGTCAGTTGATCTCCGATGCCAAGCCGTCCGTGCAGCTGCCGCCGCCGGTCGACGCCGACGACACGACACCACAAACAGAAACGACTCCCGAGACGTACCTGAGCGTCGGCAAGGTCGTGAACTACGCCGGAGTTGGCGCTTACGACGAGGGAGCGTCCAATTTCAGTTACCCACAACAACTTCGGCAGGACAGCTTTGCGTTGCGCGGCAACTGGGTGCTCGACTATCAGGGCGCGACATCGCAGGATGCGAACTCAGGCATCGCACTGAACTACCACGCCAAGGACGTGTACATCGTCGCCGGTGGTGAAGGAACATTGACGGTCTCCCGCAACGGCAAAACCTCCACGGTGCCCATCAGCGGTCCTCCGACACTTCACCAGATCGTCGATGATCCCGACGTCGCGCAAGGGCAGCTCGAGGTCGCAGTACCCCCTGGTCTACAAGTCTTTTCGTTCACGTACGGCTGATACCCATCCGCATCGCGACCGGCTCCGAATAACTAACGAAGAAAAGACGTGGTGGCACCAGCCGCCCCCAACGAAAGGAAGAGAATTCATGCACGCCAAGAAGACTTTGGGGGTCGGCTTCGCAGCTATTGCCGCGGTCGGAATATCCCTCGGCACTGCGACGAGCGCTCAGGCCGAGATGGTGGGAACGGGTTGTTCGGCCTACGCGCAGCAGGTCCCGACCGGGCCGGGCTCCGTGCAGGGCATGGCGATGGATCCCGTGGCAGTGGCTGCGTCGAACAATCCCATGCTGACGACTCTGACCAAAGCCATTTCGGGCCAATTGAATCCGCAGGTGAACCTCGTCGATACGCTCAACGGCGGTCAGTTCACGGTGTTCGCTCCGACCGACGCTGCGTTCGCCAAGATCGATGCCGCGACCATCGAGAAGCTCAAGACCGACGCCCCCTTGCTGACGAGCATCCTGACCTACCACGTGGTGCCCGGACAGACCGCGCCTGCGCAGGTAGCAGGCACTCATAAGACGGTGCAGGGAGCCGACCTGACTGTCGCCGGGATGGGCAACGACCTGCGGGTCAACGACGCATCCGTGGTCTGCGGAGGAGTGCAGACGGCCAACGCCACGGTCTACATGATCGACACTGTCCTGATGCCGCCAATGAATTAGTCTGCGGCACAGACCGAATCAGGAAAGCAGCCCGCGCTACCCCCCAATGCCGGGCTGCTTTCCCTTTGGTGCGGTAGTGAGCGTGACCGATTCGCTCGATCAGGCCGGCAGGAAGGTCATCGCGACGCCGTTCATGCAGTAGCGAAGACCGGTGGGTGGCGGGCCGTCGTCGAACACATGGCCAAGGTGACCACCGCAGCGTTGGCAGAGCACCTCGGTGCGCGTCATACCGAGAGTGCTGTCGGCGTCTTCGACCACAGCTCCGTCCAGCGGCCGCCAGAAGCTCGGCCACCCGGTGCCACTCTCGAATTTTGTGTCGGACGAGAACAGCTCTTGCGCGCATCCGGCACAGCTGAATACGCCTTGCCCGTGTTCGTCATTAAGCGGACTGCTGTACGGCACCTCGGTACCCGCCTGGCGCAGAACCTCGTACTGATCGCTGGTCAGCAATTCCCTCCACTCGGCGTCGGTGTGGGTGACCTCGTAGTCACCCGGGCTTGCCATTGCCGGGCGCGCGTACGCGGTCGCCGTGAGAACGACAGCCGAGGCCACACCCGCGCCAACCAGGAATCGCCGTCTCGACACGTCCATCTGGTCCGCCTCCCCGAGTGGTTCCCCTTCCCCGACCCTAATCCGCAAGGATGTTGAGGTAGAAGGATTGTCACAGTTCAGTAATAACTTTATCCCACGACGTGGTTAACCTGGGCACTGGACGTGATTCGTTCCTGCGACGCACGAGGTGTGGGATGAAGTCGACCAACAGGACGGGCGGACTCGCAGTCCTGACCGTTTTCCTGGCACTGATTGTTGCGCTGTTCATCGTGCCCGGCGACCACGGACCGTCCCCGCGTGCCGGCGCCTCGACGACGATTCCCGGGCCGACGGTCGACCAGCCCGCGCCCGTCGCGGGCTCCAGCGAGACCGCGGTGCTGGCAGGCGGCTGCTTCTGGGGCGTCCAGGGCGTCTTTCAACACGTGAAGGGCGTGTCACAAGCGGTCTCCGGCTATGCCGGCGGTGACGCATCGACCGCGCAGTATGAAACGGTGGGAACGGGTACGACAGGCCACGCCGAGTCCGTCCGCATCACCTATGACCCCAGCCAGGTGAGCTTCGGCCAGCTTCTGCACATTTTCTTCTCCGCCGTTCACGACCCGACCGAGCTGAACCGGCAAGGCCCCGACTTCGGCGAACAGTATCGATCCGCGATCTTCCCGCAGAACGACGTTCAGAAAGAAGTCGCCGCCGCCTACATCACACAGCTCAACGAAGCGAAGGTCTTCGACGCACCGATCGTGACCCGTACCGATATCGATGCGGGCTTTTTTCCCGGCCGAGGACTACCACCAGGACTACCTGAACTCCCATCCGGATGAGCCGTACATCGCCGCGAACGATATGCCGAAGCTCGACGACCTGCGGCAGCTGTTCCCGGAGTTGTACCGCGATCAGCCGGTCCTGGTGCATCCGTCCACGTGATCCTCTGCGCCACAAAGCCTCCGACGCTCATCGCGGTATCGCGGCCGACGGGTCCACCGTTGCCTCGATCTTGAGGATGCAGGTTGTCCCGCAGCGTGAGCACCAGCACGGCGAACAGCCGACGGTCCGCGAACGCCAGCAGCACCGGCTGACCGCCGGTCCGCTGACCAGCGTCGCGCCGCTGCCCGAGGTAGCGCAGCAGATTGACCGCCGACATCCTGCGGACCCGTGGTTGACCTGCGGCGGCGGGGCGCGGTCGCCCAGGATCGTGCCGACGCCCCACACTGTCGGATCCAGGACCGCGGTCAGCGCCTGCAGGTCGCCGTTGGCGCACGCGGTGATGAACTTCTCGGTGACCAGTCTGATGTTCGACGTCGCTGACGTCGGCCAGCCGCGGCGAGGCGTCGGAGAACTTCGCCCGCGCTCGCCGGGCGAGTTGCCTGCACGTGCCGACCGGCCGGCCGACCGTCTCGGCGATCTCGTCGAACGGCAGCCGGAAGACGTCGTGGAGCACGAACGCGACCCGCTCACCGGGGCTCAGCCGTCGCAGCACCTCCAGCAGCGCGGTGCGGACCTCGTCGTCGAGGGTGACCCGGTCGGCCGGCTCGAGGCTCGGCCGACGGCGGCGGTTTCGAGCGCACCCGACTCGTCGGGCTGTTCGTGGCGGACGCGCGCCGACCGCATCTGGTCCAGGCAGAGACGCCCGGCGACGACGGTCAGCCAGGCGCGGACGTCGTCGATCTCCGACTGGTCGGTTCGCGCCAGCCGCAGGAACGCCTCCTGCGCGACGTCCTCGGCCTCGCCGACGTCGCCGAGCATCTGATAGGCGAGATTCACCAGGTAGGGGCGATGGCTGCGCCATGCCGCGTCGACCGACGGTGAACCGCTCATGATCCAAGGACGAAGCGCGGCGACGAAAAGTTACCGGACCGCAGCGTGTAACTTTCTCGGGCCCCGCGTCGTCCTTGCTCGCATGAACGCAATTCTTGTCACGGGCGCCACCGGCAATGTCGGCCGCCCACTTGTCACCCAACTCGCCGACGCAGGCGCGCGAGGTCCGCGCGGTCACCCGCGATCCCGGACACGCCGGGTTTCCCGCCGGGGTCGAGGTGGTGACGTCGGCGGCCGCGGGTCTCGCCGGGGCGTCGGCGGTGTTCCTCAACTCCCGCGCGCTCGGCGACGAACTCGCCGTCGTGGTGCGAGCCGCGCGCCGCGCGCGGGGTCACGCGCCTCGTCGCGCTGTCGGCGATCAACGCCGACGACGACTTCTCCCGGCAGCCGTCGCGTTTCCGCGGCGACCGCAACAGGGAGGTCGAGCAGCTCGCCGTCGATTCCGGCCTCGAGTGGGTGAGCCTGCGCCCAACGGTGTTCGTCACCAACTTCTTCGGCATGTGGGCACCCCAGATCCGGGCGGGCGACGTGGTCACCGGCGCCGTATGCGGCAGGCGTCGACCGCGCCGATCGTCGACCGCGACATCTCCGCGGTCGCCGCACACGCCCTGCTCACCGATGACCTTGTCGGCCAGAAGGTTCCGCTGACCGGCCCGCAGGCCTTGACGAACACCGAGCTTGTCGACGTCATCGGCGGCGTCCTCGGCCGTCGCTTGTCCTACCGCGAGGTCCCGCCGAGCTGGTGCGGCAACGCTTCGTCGGCCATGGGGTTTCCGGCCGAGTTCGCCGATGCCTACATCGCGCTTCTGGCGGCGACGGTCGAAAGGCCGGCGCTGGTGACCCATGACGTCGAGAAGATCCTCGGCCGTCCCGCCGTGTCGTTCGCCGACGCAGTGTCCGCCCACCGACATCTTGTTCACGAATCACTAAGGGAGACAAGCATGTCTGATCTTCGTCCACCTCGGTACCTCAAGCCGATGAACCGGATCGTCAAGGCGATCCAGAAGCTCGGCATCCCGGCGGGCCCGTCGCAGATTCTCACGGTGCCGGGCCGCAAGTCGGGCAAGCCGCGCAGCACCCCGATGACACCGTTCGAGCACGACGGCGGCCTCTACACCGTCGCCGGCTACCCCGGTGCCGACTGGGCGGCCAACGCGCGCGCGGCAGGCACGGGAACCCTGACCCGCGGCCGCAAGTCGCGGCCCGTCAAGATCGTCGAGCTCAGCCCCGAGGATGCGGGACCGGTGCTGCGCAGCTTCGCGGTCGAAGTGCCCGTCGGGGTCGGCTTCGCGAAGCGGTCGGGTCTGGTGCGCGACGGCACGCCGGACGAATTCGAGGCGCTCGCCGGCGAGCTCGCCGTGTTCCGATTCGACCCGGCGGACTAGGCCGCCGCCGGGCCCGCCGCCCGCTGCACCACCACGTCACCCGAGCCGGTGCGCGCGTGCACGACGAGCGTCTCGTCCCCGTCGGCGGGTCCGTCCGCCGCCTGCAGGCTGTTGCGCACCGAACCCGATCCGGTGCGCAGATCCAGTTGCGCCGCAGTGCCTTCTGCGATGCCGACGCCGACCTCACCGCTGCCGGTCTGCACGGAGATGCTGCCCCTGACGGCGGCGCGACGGTGACGTCACCCGACGCGGTCTGGGCGTTGAGGTCGCCCTCGAGCCTGCCGACCCTCAACGAACCGCTGGCGGCCCGGAACTTGACGTCGCCACCGAGTTCACCGACGGTGACGTCGCCGGACGCGGTCGACACCGATGCCGAGTCCTTGGCGCCGCGCGACCGTGATATCGCCGGAAGCGGTGTCGGCCTTCACCTTTCCCGGCGCGGACTTCCAGCGACCAGGTCGCCGCTGGCCGATGCCAGCTTGCAGTCGGCGTACTCGCCGTCGGCGGTGACGCTGCGCCGAGGCGACGGAGGCCTGCAGCCGCGACCGGACGGCAGCGCGACGTCGACGACGACCGCTCCCCGGCGAGGAAAGGAGAAGCCGCGGTTGCTCGCCACGGCCAATGTGCCGTTGCTGAAGTCCACGCGGACCTGCTCGGCGGCCTTGACGTCGTGTGGCCGCGATTCGTCGCGGGGCCGCACCTCGACGACGGTGTCGGTGCGGTCGGTGGCGACGAGCCGGACCGCTCCCGCGGCGATCTCCACCGTCGCCGTAATCGGTTGCGGGGTATCGAAAGTGGGCATCATTTCTCCTTTGTCTTGGTCTGTCGCTCAGCGGACCCAGCCGCTGAAGTGCTTGTCGGAATCGCCGCGGGCGTCGGCGCCGCCGCCGAGCGCGGCGGTGACCGCGCGAACGAGCCACGCGTTCACCGACAACCCCTCGCCCCGTGCGGCCGCATCCACGCGGGGACGCAACTGCTCGGGCAGCCGCAGCGTCACCCGCCAGGTGCCGCCGTCGTCTTCGACGTCGCCGGGTGCGGAGGCCGGCGGGTCGGGCAATTCCGCCGCTCCCGGCGTCGACGGTGAACTCCGGATCCCGCCCGCGCAGCCGCACCTCGACCGAGCCCGGGCGCGAGCTCTCGGGTGATCTGCTCGGCCGCCTCGGACAGCGCCTCGAGCAGCGCCAGCCGGATCGACGACTCCAGTGGGCGGTCAGCCGGTCGGCCAGCGCTTGCGCGTCGGGGCCCCCGGCGGCCGCCGCGACGTTCAGTTCGTGGCGTACCGCATCGACGTACGGCTGCAAATCCATGGTGTCATGGTGACATCATTATGATGTCATGGCAAGTGTCACTTTGACGCAACTGCGGGTTAACCGCCTCCGAGCTGCTGGAACAGCCCGTGCATGTCGAGCTGGCCGCGGTGCGCGACGAGCATGTCGCCCTGGAACCGGTCGATGTGGATCCCGGACGACCGACACCTTGGCGCCGGTCGGCGCGATGCCCGCGGAACTCGCCGGTGTGGGTGCCGACGAACCGGCATCGGGACACGCCGTGCGAACCGTCGACGAGGACCTCCTCGATGACGTGGCGACCGTCGGGAAATGCCATGAGTGAACTCCTCAGGTTCGCCCGAGCCACTCGTCCCATCCGACCGAACCGAGCTGCCGACTTCGACGACCAGCCGCGGCGACACCACTGCCTCGACCGTCGACCAGTCCTGTCGGTCAATCGCCGAGTACAGGCACTCCACCAGACCGCGGACCTCGTCGCCTCCATTGCTCATGACCGCACCTTTCCGATGATGTTCTCGGCGAACCGCTCGATCGGTTCCCGGAAGCGCTCGACATCGCCGTCGGCGCCAGATTCTGCCGCCCACCCACGGACCGCACATCACCGCGGTGATGCCCGCGTCCTCCGCCCGCTTGTACAGATCCGGCGACGGCGGTTCGAGCAGCGCCAGCATGATGTCGAACGGCTCGCTGTCCCTGCCGTATTCGCGCCGCAGCTTGGTCAGCTTGTCGCACGTAGGAGACCGCGTCGTCCCAGCCGTACGCGTACCCGACCCAGCCATCGCACAGTCGCGCCGCGCGCCGCAGCGCCGCATCGGACTCGCCGCCGCACAGGATCGGCACCGGCGCGGGGGATGGGGTTCGATCATCATCTCGGGCACCTGGTAGTGCTCCCCGCTCCAGGACACCCAGCCGCCACGCCACAGCGCGCGCAGCGCCGGGATCATCTCGTCGAGCCGCTTGCCGCGGGTGCGGAAGTCCTGACCCATCAGCTCGTACTCCTCGCGCATCCACCCGACGCCGCCGCCAGCGACACCCGCCCGTCCGAGATCACCGAGGCGGTCGCGACCAGCTTGGCCACCTCCAGCAGCGGACGCGCCGGGCGCGACGTAGACGGCGTTGGAGAACCGCAGCCGCTCGGTCACCGCGGCCATCGCGCCGATCTGCACCCAGCAGTCCGGCCACGCCGTTTCGGGCGCCCACGGCGGCTTGCCGCTCGGCGAGTCCGGGTACGGCGAGGACAGCTCGCGCGGGTAGATCATGTGATCCGAGCACAGCATCCCGTCGAAGCCCGCCTCGTCGAGCATCCGCGCCACCGCGACGATTTCTGACGTTTTCATGAACGCCGTGCCAGACCAGAACTGCATCCTGTTTCTCTACCGGGAATTTCGGGCAGCATCAATGGCATGCCCACACTGCTGTGGTTCCGGCGCGATCTGCGGCTGCACGACCTGCCCGCCGCTGCTCGACGCGGCGGCCGCCGACGGCGAGGTGCTCGCCTGCTACGTGCTGGACCCGCGGCTGAAGGCGTCGTCGGGGCCGCGCCGGCTGCAGTACCTCTACGACGCGCTGCGCGATCTGCGACGACAGCCTCGACGGCCGGCTGCACGTGACCCGTGGCCGTCCGGAGAAGCGAATTCCCGCACTGGCCAAGGCGATCGGCGCCACGTCGGTGCACGTGTCCGCGGACTACTCGCCGTTCGGCAGGCGGCGCGACGACGCGGTTCGCGATGCACTCGGGCGACGGTACCGCTTGAGGCGTCGGGATCGCCGTACCTGGTCTCGCCCGGCCGGGTCACCAAGGACGACGGCACGCCCTACAAGGTGTTCACCCCGTTCTACGCCGCGTGGCGCAAGCACGGCTGGCGGGCGCCGGCGTCGTCCGGCCCGAAATCCGCGCAGTGGATCGATCCCGACGGATGTGCCCGGCGGGGTGGACATCCCCGATCGTCGGCGTCGAGCTGGAGCTGCCCGCCGGCGAGCGCGCGGCGCAGGCGTCAGTGGAAGAAGTTCGTGCAGAACGCGACTCGACGACTACGCCGAGGACCGCAACCGGCCCGACCTCGACTGCCACCAGCCGGATGTCGGCGCACCTGAAGTTCGGCACCATCCACCCGCGCACCATGGCGGCCGACCTCGGCAGGGGCGCGGGCGCGCAGGCCTACCTGCGCGAGCTGGCCTTCCGCGACTTCTACGCCGCGGTGCTCTACGAGTGGCCCGACAGCGCGTGGTGGAACTGGAACAAGTCGTTCGACAAGATCCAGGTCGACGAGGACGAGGATGCTCGCGCGCTGTTCGACGCGTGGAAGGCCGGCCGCACCGGCTTTCCGATCGTCGACGCCGGCATGCGCCAGCTGGCCGAGACCGGCTTCATGCACAACCGGGTGCGGATGATCGTGGCGTCGTTTCTGGTCAAGGACCTGCACCTGCCGTGGCAGTGGGGCGCGCGCTGGTTCCTCGACCAGCTCGTCGACGGCGACATGGCCAGCAACCAGCACGGCTGGCAGTGGGCGGCGGGCTGCGGCACCGACGCCGCGCCGTACTTCCGGGTGTTCAACCCGACCACGCAGGGCGAAAAGTTCGATCCCGACGGCGACTACGTGCGCCGCTGGGTGCCCGAGGTCGACGATGACGACTATCCCGGACCCGATCGTCGATCACAAGGCCGAGCGCGCCGAGGCCCTGCGCCGCTACGGCAAGATCACTTGATTATCTGCCCGCCGTCGACCGGTAGCGCGACCCCGGTGATGTACCGACCCGACGGGCCGCACAGATAGACCATCGCGTCGCTGATGACCTCCGGCTCGACCGGCGGGTTGGCCAACAGCGGTTGCTGCGACGGGCTGAAAGACGGGTGTTCCGCGGACCACTCGGCCATCGCCTCGTTGTAGATCATCGGCGTCGCCACACCGCCCGGATGCACCGTGTTGACACGAATGTTCTTCTCTGCCAACGCTATTGCGAAGTGTCGCATCACACCGATGACGCCGTGCTTGGCGGCGGTGTATCCCGCTGCGCCGTGGCTGGCCGTGCCGAAATCGACGGTGACCGGCCTGAACCCCGCCGCCGAGCTGGTGATCACGATGGCGCCGCCGTCCCCGTGCGCCAACATGGCGGGCAACGCCGCCACGATCGTGAAGTAGACGCCGTTGAGCATCACGTTCACCGCATCGACGAACGCGCCGATCTGACTGCCCTGCTCCCCCGCGGCCGGCAGTATCCCCGCGTTGGCGAGCACGAAGTCGATCCGTCCGAATTCGGCGACTCCGTTGGCCACCGCGGCCTTCAGCTGGTCGAGATCGCGGACGTCGGCCGCGCTCGGCCACGATGCGGCGCCCGGTCTTCTCGACCAGGTTGACCGTCTCGTCGAGATCCTCGGGTGTCGCCATCGGGTAGGCCACGCTGTCCATCTGGTCGCACAGATCGACCGCGATGATGTCGGCCCCCTCTTCGGCGAACCGCACGGCGTGGGCGCGACCCTGACCCCGCGCCGCGCCGGTGATGAATGCGACTTTTCCGTCGAACTGGTTGGCCATGACGCATGACCCTACGGGCGCGCGAATCACCCCGGACAGGCACGTATGCCAGAATGTCGGCAGTTGTCCACCCACCCCGAGGAGCAGCCGTGGCCACCACCGAGGTCGAGCGTCACACCGGGCGTCGACGTCGAGGATGTGCCGTCCGCCGAATGGGGCTGGTCCAAGGAGAACCACAAGCTGATCCACATCGGCGGCATTGTCGCGGCGCTCTTCCTGCTGGCCATGTTGCACGGCAACCACCCGGGCCACGTCGAGGACTTGTTCCTCATCGGCTTCGCCGCGCTGATCCTCGTCCTGGTCGGTCGCGACTGGTGGCTGCGCCGCCGCGGCTGGATCCGCTAGACGGAGTGCAGCGGGCGTAACGCGTCCGCGCCGAGGCTGAACAGCGTCTCGGTTCCTGCGATCGGACTCTTCGACACCGTCGCCGCACCCAGGGCATGCGCCTTGAACGCGCGAGCGGCTGAACTCAGTCTGTGCTCGACGGGGTTGGCCTTGCGGCTGAATTCGGTCGGCCAGTCCTGACCCCACACCGTCACCTGGGTCAGTCCGCGCTTCAGGATCCCGAGCACGCCTGCGCGGATTCGATCGTCTGCGAGTCACGCCCGCGCTGACCGCGAGCGCGCCGCCGTGCGAGGCCATTTTCATCACATCGGACAGCTCTGTGTCGACGTCCAGTGGCGACGCACCCAGGATGGCGAGCGGCCGCGTGTCGCTGGTCGTCGGTCAGCACCACCCTGACGTCCCACCCGGCTCTTGCCTTGTCGCACATCCATCCGCCTGCAGATCCGACCAGGTCGACAATGCTCGCGGCAACCACAGTCAGCTGATAGCGACGGCTCCCGATGGGATTCGATTCGTCGAGGGGCAGAGGCACCTACGAAGCGTGACACTTTCTCGAGGATCTGTAAAGGACGACTTTTTGGCCGACATGACGAATTCCGAAAATCTGTAAACCATTTCGGCGGGACGGCTCATCGTACGCGTAGCTGGAGGTCACCCCGCCGCCGCGGCCATTGGCATCGCGGCACCAACCGCCGTCAGCTCGCCTGATAGGCCTGACGCCTCGCGAATCTCGACGAACGCGTCGATCATCGCGTCGGTTGCCTCGTGAGGGTCGTCGAGGGTGACGTCGTCGGTCAATACGGAGATCGCGAGCTGGTCGACGTAGCTCCAGACGGTGATATTCATCCCGCTGCCTGCGACCACCGGTCCGACCGAGTAGATCTCGGTGACCATGCCGCCTTCGATGAAGCCGCGCTCGCGGGGCCCGGGCACGTTCGACACCGTCAGATTGAACACGCTTGCCGACTCGACTCGCCTGGCCTGGCGTCGGAATATTCCCGGCGCCATCGCCGGCGGAAGGTAGGACATCCATGCAGGCAGCACCGCGGGTCCGAGCAGTTGGTGATTCTCTTTGGCGATGGCCGTGGACAATGCGGTCAGCCTCACCCGCTCCAGCGGATCGTCGATGTGCACCGGCAACGACGGTGTGATGTAGGTGAATTCGTTGCCCGCCAATCGCTCTCGAGATGGGTTGGTGCTCACCGGCACGCCTGCGAGCAACGGCGAATCGGCCTTTCCGTCGTATCGCAGCTGCAGGCGGCGCAGCGCGCCCGCCACCGTCGCCAACACGATGTCGTTCAACGTCACGCCCAGGTGCTTGGCCGTCTCCTTCACATCGGACAACGCCAGCGGCGCCGTTGCGAACCGCCGTCCGGGTGTCACCACGTGATTGACAAAACACGGCGGCGGCGCGAAGTTGCGGGCCAGGTCCGGATGCACGCCGCGTTCCTTGGACCGACGACGGACCCGGGAGACCCCCGCAGCAGTCTCGCTCACCAACCGTGGCAGCTTGCGGATCAGGCCCACGTGATCGCGCCCTGCGGCGACCAGCAGACGCCCGCGGGTGCGGGACAGGTCATCCAGGGATCGGCGGCGCTACATTCCCGGCGTCGTGCGGCTCCATTGCCTGCGCCATCTGGTTCGCCGACGCGACGCCGTCTGCGAGGACGTGGTGAACCTTGTGAACGATTGCGACCCGGTTTTCCGCCAAACCCTCGACGAGATACATCTCCCACAACGGACGGGCGCGGTCCAGCGGAGTACTGGCGATCTCACCGATCAACGAATCGAGTTCTCGGCGCCCACCGGGTTCGGGCACCCGCACCAGGTGAAGGTGATAGTCGAGATCGATGTCGTCGTTCTGCACCCACATCGGGTGATGAAGCTTCATCGGAATGTCAACAAGCTGATAGCGCAGCGGCGTGAGGGCCATCAACCGCGGGTAGGCCACCTGCCGAAACATCTCGAAGCTGAAGCCGTCGACACCCGACACGTCGAGCACGCCGATCTTCAGCGTGTGCATGTGAATCTCGGGCGTCTCGCTGTAAAGCATCAAGGCGTCGACGCCGTTGAGTCGTTTCACCACTCACCCCGTCCGTCGCCGTACCCGTTGCCTCTCCCAATCACACTCCTTCGTTGACCAAGTCACACCACTTCGCCAAAGATCGTCGACGCTTTGGTAAAGCTGGGGTCATGAGTCTCGTCACCGGGCGCGGTCCGCTGAGCACGGATCCTGCCGGATGGTTCTCGCCGCCACTGACCGCTGGCACCGTCTTCGTCGAACCTCACCCTCGACGAGTGCAGGCGTTGCGAGACGGTCACGCGGTGATCGACACCGAGCGGGCGTTGTTGGTGCACCGGCCCGGCCGACCTTTGAGCTACGCGTTCCCGGTCGACGAGATCGGGGACCTGCCCGGTCAGCCAGTGGCGGAGGCTCCTGGGTACGTCCAGGTGCCGTGGGATGCGGTCGAGGCGTGGGTGGAGGAAGGCCGGCGTCTCGTCCACTACCCGCCGAATCCGTATCACCGCGTCGACTGCCGGCCGACCGACCGCAGACTGCACGTCGCGCTGGGCGACGAGGTCCTGGTCGACACCACCGACACCGTGATCGTCTTCGAAACGGCGCTTGAACCGCGTCTCTACGTCGCCCCCGCGCAAGTGCGTACCGACCTGCTCCAGCGCTCGGAGACGAGCAGTTACTGCAACTACAAGGGCTACGCGACGTACTGGTCCGCGGTTGTCCACGGCGACGTCATCCATGATGTTGCCTGGAGTTACGAGGAGCCGCTGCCCGAAACCCTGCCCATCAGAGGACATTTCAGCTTCGACCCCGACAAGGTAGAGGTTGCGGCGGAACTGCCCCGGCCTTGAGCCCCGACGGCTGCGACCGCGAGCTATCACCTGCACCACCGCCCGCATCGTGACCTCGTTACCTACGGTTGCGTCACCGTAGGTTACGGTTGCGTACTTTTTCCCCGGTCAGCCACACTGCATATGGATTTTTCATGGCGAAGGGAACAGCGGTGGGGCACTACATCGCAAATGTCCGTGACATCGAGTTCAACCTCTTCGAGGTGTTCCGCCTCGGCGAGGTGCTCGACGCCGGCGGCTACGGGGACCTCGACGCCGACACGATGCGCACGATGCTCGAGGAGGTTGCCAAGCTGGCCGAAGGGCCGGTCGCTGCATCGTTCGTCGACGCCGACCGTCATCCTCCGGTGTTCGATCCCGAGACCCACAGCATCAGCGTGTCGGCGGAACTGGCTAAAACGGTGCAAACCATCAAGACCGCGGACTGGTGGCGGATCGGCATCGCCGAGGAGATCGGCGGCATCCCCGCACCCGCTCCGCTGGCATGGTCCGTGGTGGAGATGCTGTTGTGCGCAAATTCGTCGGCGGCTTTTCTGTGGGCGCTCGGTCCGACGATGGCCAACGCGCTCTATGTAGAGGGCAACGAGCAGCAAAAGCAATGGGCAGCAAAGGCTCTGGAACGCGGCTGGACGGCCACCATGGTGTTGACCGAGCCCGACGCAGGCTCCGATGTCGGCGCCGCCCGCGCGAAGGCGATCGCCCAGCCGGACGGCACCTGGCATATCGAAGGGGTGAAGCGATTCATCTCGGGCGGCGACGTCGCCGACACCGCCGAGAACATCTTCCACCTGGTGCTGGCACGGCCCGAGGGTGCCGGCCCCGGCACCAAAGGGCTCAGCCTGTTCTTCGTGCCGAACTATCTCTTCGATCCCGAAACACTCGAACTCGGCTCTCGCAATGGAGTTTTCGCGACCGGACTTGAGCACAAGATGGGTTTGAAGTCGTCGCCGACGTGCGAGCTGAGCTTCGGCGTACACGGTGTGCCCGCGGTCGGATATCTCGTCGGGGACGTCCACAACGGCATCGCCCAGATGTTCACTGTCATCGAGCACGCCCGCATGACCATCGGCGTCAAGGCTGCCGGCACCCTGTCGACCGGATACCTCAACGCACTCGCGTACGCCAAGGAGCGCGTCCAGGGCGCCGACATGACCCAGATGACCGACAAGACCGCGCCACGCGTGTCGATCCTCCATCATCCCGATGTGCGACGCAGCTTGATGACCCAGAAGGCGTACGCCGAAGGTCTTCGCGCGCTTTACATGTACGCCGCGGCGCACCAGAACGACGATGTGGCCGAACATGTTTCGGGTGCCGACCCGGCGATGGCACACCGCATCGACGACCTGTTGCTACCCATAGTCAAGGGCGTCGGCTCGGAGCGGGCCTACGAGTTCCTGACCGAATCGCTGCAGACGCTCGGCGGTTCGGGGTACCTGCAGGACTACCCGATCGAGCAGTACATCCGCGACGCCAAGATCGACTCCCTTTACGAGGGCACCACCGCCATCCAGGCGCTCGATTTCATCTTCCGCAAGATCTTCCGCGACAACGGCGAGGCGTTGAGTCATGTGACTTCGCAGATCACCAAGACGATCGAGAGTTGTGACGCGACCCTGAGGGCGCCGGCTGATTCACTGGGGATGGCCCTGGAGGACGTCCAGGCGATGGCGGCCACGCTGACCGGATACCTGCTGGCGGCATCCGAGGAGCCGACAGAGATCTACAAGATCGGACTCGCGTCGGTGCGCTTCCTCCTGGCCGTCGGTGATCTGCTGATCGCGTGGCGATTGCTGGTGGCGGCGGACGTGGCGCACGCCGCCCTCGCCTCAGGACCGCAGAAAGATGAGGCCTTCTATCAGGGCAAGATCGCTACGGCGGCTTTCTTCGCCTCAAACATGCTGCCCAACATCACGGCGGTGCGCCACATCGTCGAGAGCATCGATGACGACATCATGCGCATGTCCGAGGCGGCCTTCTAGCCGTTCCCGGCGCCGAAACTGAGCTTATGCAGGTGCTTTACGCGAAATAGCATGCATATCTTCAGTTTCGGCGACGCATCGTCGCGCAGCCGCCGGTGGATCGGCCTTGCGCTCAGCTCGCTGCCTTGATCACCGAGCTTCCGAAACGTTCGATGGTCTCCAGCACGTGCGCCAGATTGTCGCCCGGCAGCCCGACCTGCACCCACGTGACTCCCACCGCCGCAAGCTTTTCCAGGCCGGTGAGATAGGCGTCGGCGTTGAATTCGTCGCTGCCGGGGCTGCCGCCGTCGGCGTTGGTGAACGTGATGTCGATGCCCGTGAAATCCCTGCCCGCGGCGTCGAACCTGCGACGCAGATCCTCGACGCCCTCGGCCAGCACCTCGGAATCCATCACCGCGGTGCGCGCGGTCTGCGCCAACATCGCCGGCGCGGGGAACGGGCACCAGCCGTCACCATGATTGACGACCCGCTTGCGCGCGGCCGAGGTGTTTCCACCGATCCAGATCGGCGGATGCGGTGTACTCACCGGCCTCGGATGGGCGGTGATTCCCTTGGCACTGAAATGCCTGCCCTCGAAGGAGAAGTCGTCAGTGGTCCAGATACCCCGGATCACCTCCAGGGCTTCCTCGAACAACGCTGCGCGTTCCTCGAAGTCCACGCCGAGCGCGGTGAACTCCCGCTTGAGGTAGCCGACGCCGACCCCGAGGGTGAAGCGCCCTTCGGAAAGCAGATCGAGCGTCGCGCCCGCCTTCGCCACCACGAACGGATTGCGATACGGCAGCACGACGATATTCGGGATCAGCCGCAGTGTCGTGGTGTGCGCGGCGGCGTAGCCCATCGCCACGAACGGGTCCACCGCATCGTGTCCGCCCGACTCCAACCACCGCTGCGACGGCGCAGGATGATCGGTGAAGCCGAACCCGTGAAACCCGGCCGCCTCGGCTGCCGCCGCGACGGTGGCGATACCCGAACCGGTCACCAACTCCGGGTTGTAGGGATGGCTGTGCATCGGGTGGGTGAACGTGAACCGCATGTATGTGCTCCGCCTTAGAACAATCTTCTCGATTTCTGAGAATGTCGTTACCATGCGAACCACGGAAAGTACAGGGTTCGCGTCGCAGAAGGGTCACTGGAGATGAGCGAGATGACGCTGGCCTCCGTCCGGCACGGCCCGTTCGACGGCAGTCTGGACCGAGATCTGATCGCCGCCTACGCGCACGCCACCGGCGACCAGACGCCCGCCGTGCTGAGCGGACTCGCTGTGCCCGCGGTGTTTCCGGTGATCCTGGTGTTCACCCCGAACGAAGCCGCGCGAGCGGACCTACCCGAGGCGGCGTACCGGGGCGCCCGCGGGAGGCGTCCATGGTGAGCACGACGTCGTGCTTCACCGGCCGCTGATTCCCGGTGAACGGCTGCGGACCTGGTCACGAATCTCAGCAGTGCGGACGACAACGGCCGGCACCAAGGTCGTGATGCAGTTCGAACAGGTGGACCGGGACGGCATTGTCGTCGTCGAACAGTGGTGGACGATGATGCTGCTCGGCTTGCGGGGTATGGCGGATCTCGGAATGACACCGGCCGAGCACAAGTTTCCGGACGAGGCGCGGGCCCACTCACTCGGCACCGTCAGCCAACACATCGATGCGGACATCACACGTCGCTACGCCGAGCTGTCAGGAGACTGGGCAGCCCATCACTTCGACATCGAGGTGGCCCGCGCCGCGGGTTTCGACTTCGTGTTCACGCACGGACTGTGCACGATGGCAATCTGCACGCACCGCGTGCTCGGTATCTTGGGCGTCGACGACCCGGGCCGGGTGCGGCGGGTCGCCGTGCGGTTCGCATCTCCCACTCCGCTGGATGGCGATCTGGTCATCAATGCCTATGGCATCAGCGAGCATTCGTTTGCCTTCGAGGCGGCGGCCAACGGTACGACGACCATCACCCACGGACGATTGGAGCTGCGGTCATGATCAAGCCGGAGGTCGGGGTCTATCTGCCCCAGATGGGCTTCACCTACGAGCAGGTGCTGCATCGCACGCTGCGCTGCGAGCAACTCGGCATCGACTCGATCTGGCTCTACGACCACCTCTACGCGCCGGGAATGACGGACTACCCGTCCATGGAGGCGTGGACGCTGGCCACCGCGCTGCTCAGCCGCACCGAACGTATCCGGGTCGGACACATGGTGCTGTGCAACCAGTTCCGTCATCCCGCGGTTCTGGCCAAGATGGCGACGACGCTCGATCAGATCTCTGCGGGCAGGCTGGCACTCGGCATCGGCAGCGGTTCCATCGAGGATGAACACTCCCGCCTCGGGTTGGCGTGGGGGTCATTCGCCGAGCGGTCCGAACGCCTCGGCGAGACGCTGCAGATCCTGCATCAGGCGTTCGCCAACGAGTCGATCGATTTCACCGGAAAGCATTTCATCGTCAAGGACATGCCGATCAAACCCGGCCCGGTGCAGCAGCCACGGCCACCGATCGTCGTGGGCGGGGTCGGCGAGAAATACACGCTGCCGTTGGTCGCACGCTACGCCGATGTCTGGAACATCCCGACGTATGCGTTGGGTGAACTCGAGCACAAGATCTCGGTGCTGCGGTCGATCTGCGACGAGGTCGGCCGCGACCCGTCGACCATCGTGATGTCGATCGAGGCGGTCATGGCCTTGGCCGGCGACGACACATCGCTGCCCGGCGTGCGGCAGCTAGCCGAGAAACGTTTCGGTGTACCGGCATTCGGGCTCAAGGAGGGCGGCCTCGTCGGTACGCCATCCGCGATCGTCGAACGCCTGCACGAGTTGATCGAACTGGGCTTCGGCCAGATCGTGTTGTTCACCCACGACCGCGGATCCGACGCGACACTCGACCTGCTCGCCGCCGAGGTCATCGCGAAGCTCTAGTGTCGCGAGTCGCTGCGGGATTCCTATCGCCGAGATTGCACACAGGGCTGTAGTTGTCCCCCCGGAACAACAGCCCTCAGCGCACTTTCGCGGCCAGTGCCTACTTCGCCTTGGCCACCGGCGGCGCGTAAGCCGGGCGCCCGAGCCCAAGGGCATGCTGGGCGATCATGTTGCGGAACACCTCGAGGGTGCCGCCATAGATGCCCGTAGGACCGGCCAGCCGGAAGACGTACTCGGCTCCCCCATCGGCCTGGGCGCCATGCGCGTCGACAGGAAGAGTGGAGACCGCCCCCTGAATGTCCATCAGCTCCACCGACACGTCGCGCATGGTCTGCGCGTTGGCGACGCGACCGAACATGTCCGGCGTGCTCATCGCCGCTTCCATTCGGGCGATGCCGCGACCCAGTCGATATCTCACAGCATCGTCGTCTGCGCCCAGCGCCGCGACCTTGTCGATCGCCTCGGCGAGCAACACGAGGTGCTCTGCCATGGCCGCCACCTTCTGCAGACCGTCGGCGCCGCGCTCAATGGTGCCGTGCTCGTCGTTGAGCGCATCACGCAGCACGGTCCAGCCGGCATTGACCTCACCGAGGCGGTATCTGTCGTCAACGCGCACATCGCTGTAGTACGTGATGTTGGTGCGGTCGCCGTCGACGGTGCGCAGCGGTTGGATCTCGACACCCGGCGAGTCCAGCGGAACCAGGAACATGGTCAGGCTCTGATGCTTCGGGGCGGACGGATCGGTGTTGGTGATCAGGAATACGTAGGAGGCGTTCTGCGCGTTGGAGGTGAACATCTTCGAGCCGTTGATGATCCAGCCGTCCCCGTCGCGCACCGCGCGCGTCTTGCAGGTCGCGACGTCGGATCCGCCGTCCGGCTCGGTGTAGCCAAGGCACATCCGGATCCGGCCCGACAGGGCTCGCTCCATCACCTCGTCCTTGAGTTCGGGCGAGCCGAAATCCCGCACTGCCCGTGCGACCATCGCCGTCGTGCCCCAGTGGAACCACGGTGTATGGGCCCGGCCGATCTCGAGATTCCAGAGCCGGCGACGGAGGCGACCGAAGCCACCGTCGGTCTCGTCGTTGAACTCGGCCGCCAGGTAGCCCGCCTCGCCGAGGGCGAGGTGAACCCCTTCGTCGAAGTTCTCGCCGGTCTCGCGGTCTCGCCGGATGACCTCATCGGTGACGAGGGTCTTCAGTAGTGCCCGCAGCTCGTCCTGAAAGCGCTGGTCGTCAGCGGACAGTTCGACGCGGGAGAAGTCCACTCACCGAGCGTGACACTTTCTGTTTGATCTGTAAAGTCATGCCTGATGTGGTCAGTTTTGAGCCAGCTTCTGGCACCGGCGATGGTGGTTGCGATATCGCCGTTCTCGATCATCGTCGCCATCTTCGTCGTGCTCCACACCGATCGGCCCCGCGCAAACGGGGTGGCGCTCCTCGCAGGCAGAGTGCTTGCGCTCACGGCGGTGACAGCCGCATTCCTGCAGGCTCCGCGGCTGATCGGCGGCCTCAACCGGCCCGTCTCGCCGCGGGTACTGATCGCTCTCGGCGGCATCCTCGTGGTGATCGGTGTATGGGTGTGGGTACGCCGGGACCGGATGACCGACGAACCGCCATGGCTCACGCGGTTCAGCCGGCTCACCCCAGTCGGCGCCGCGGCGATCGGGGTGTTCCTCGTTCTGGGGAATCCGAAGATGCTGGCCGCCACTGCGGCGGCCGGGCTGCTGATCGGCATAGGCGGCGTCAGCGTGGCGGGCGCGAGTGGCGCGATCGTGTACTACTCGGCCGTCGCCAGTTCTACGGTCGCCGTTCCGGTGGTCGCGTACATGGCAGTCGGTGCGCGGGCCGATGACCAATTGACTCGTTTCAAGCAGTGGCTGCACCGGCGCAGCGGACTCGTCTCGGCCCTCATCCTCGTGGCAGTCGGAATCACGTTGCTGTTCATGGGAATCAGCGAGCTGTAAACCGAAGGAGCAAGACCGTGGGTATCGTCACCACAAGCTCGGAGACGGCGTTCAGCCAGTCATCCGAGGCGATCTACGACTTCGTCACCAACCCTGCCAACTGGACCAAGACGTATCCGGGTGGCCCGGACATCCGCAACCTGCCGGTCCGGCTGCCGCTGCAGGTCGGCGACACCTGGGACGAGGCCCATCCCGATCCCGCGAAGGACCGCGTCTTCACATGGCAGCTGGCGATGGCCGTGCGGCCCAGTCTTTTCGTCTTCAGCTCCGTCGGGCGCCTCGGACACGACAGTCAGGGCAACGGTGGGCTCGAGGGACGGATGACGATCGAGTACCGCTTCACCCAACCCGGCGATGGCGTCACTCTCTTCGGCAGGACCATGACCATCGAGGCCTATCGCCACGCTCCGCTGAGTGATGGCTTCTTCCGGATGGTCAACCCGTCGCACATCGACGCGTACCACGCCGCGGTCGCCAGGGAGTTGGGCGCGTAAGCCCTCACCACAGGGCATTTCGTAACGCCGCCCCTTGCATCTCGAACAGGCGTTGGCTCGTCTCCCAGTCCGGCAGCAGCGAGTCGAACCCGTGGCAGGTGCCGGGGAACACGTGCAGTTCGGTGGCGACGCCTGCCCACATGAGCCTCAGCGCGTAGTCCATGGCTTCGTCGCGCAGCGGGTCGAGTTCCGAGCAGGTGATCAACGCGCTTGCGACACCGGATAACTCGCGAATGCGACCGGGCGCGGCATCGACGGGGACTGATCCTTCGCCGACATAGTCTCCATAACCGAGGTAGTGCCGCCACATCTGCTCGACGGCAGGGCCGTCGAATCCGGGGGTCGCGACGAATTCGTCCTTCGACGGCGTAGGCCGGTCGTCGAGCACGGGTTGATGCAGCAACTGGAACACGATGGACGGCGCAGCTCCGTCGGCGGCGCACTGCGCCAGACGAGCGGCCAGTGCTGCACCTGCGCTGCTGCCTGCGACAGCGAGCCGACCCGCGTCCACACCAAGCTCAGAAGCGTTCTCCGCCACCCAGTTCAGCACCGTCATCGCATCTTCAAGCGCTGCCGGGTGCGGATGTTCGGGGGCCAGTCGATAGTCGACCGAGAAGACTGTGCAGCTGCCCTGCCTGGCGAACTGGACGCACTGCCGATGATCAGTGTCGAGGTTGCCCAGCACGAAAGCCCCTGAATGGCAGTAGATCACCGTCGGCGAAGGGGCGGCGGCGCCTCGATAGATCCGCACCGGCACCGAGTCCACCTCGCGCTGCTCGATCTCCACCCCGGCGGTATTGACGTCTTTCGCTGTCTCGCCGCGGCGCTGGTTGAGAGAGTCGCGAACGACGCCGAGCAGGCTCGGCGACAGATCGCTCTGGGCTGCTGCCAGGTGGCGCAATGCGGGATCGAGCCGTTGTACGACGTCGGTGTCGGCGGACATGATCTAACCGGTCGCCGTCGCGTGTGACCCCACCTGGACGGCGGGCGGGCGCGCCGGAGGTTCGAAGGTGTACTCGGCGGGCCGGAAGCGACGCGTCATCCCCCAGAACGCTCGGGCGCTTCGCGGCCATTGGGTGACGACCCGTCCGTTGGGCGCACGGAAGTAGTTGCTGCACCGGGTAAGCCACACGGTGCCCTGCATCCACTCGTCGATTCTCGCGATGAAGTCCGTCATCGTCGCGCTGCGCACCGCGACATAGGTCTTGCGTTTGCGCCGCATGTACTTCAGCGCGCGGACGATGTAGTGGGCCTGCGCTTCCAGCATGAAGATGACGCTGTTGGAGCCGACGTTGGTGTTCGGGCCGTAGAGCATGAAGAAGTTGGGGAATCCGGGGACCGCCATACCCAGATACGCATAAGCCCCATCACGCCATGTCTCCTGCAGCGTGGTGGAGTCTTCTCCGACGACGTCGATCTGACCCAGATAGTCCGCGGCGGCGTAGCCTGTCGCGCACAGCACCGCGTCCACGTCGAGTTGGCGGCCGTCGGCGGTCACCAACGAGCCGGCGCGTAGCGCTCGGGCCGGGCTCGACACCACCTCGACGTGCGGTTGAGACAGGGTCTGCAGATAGTCCGTCGCGAAAACCAGCCGCTTGCATCCGAACGGGTGCTCGGGAGTCAGCCTGCGGCGCAACTCTTCATTGGGCACCGTGGCTTCGAGGGTGCGCAACGCGATGTCCTTGAACTCGTGTGTCTTGTCGCTGCCGTTCTCGATCACGCCGATATTGGACTCACTGCGCAGCCACAACCGAGTTCGGTAGATCTTCTTGGCGAACGGAACGTGCGCGAACAGCCACTTTTCGCGATCTGTGTAAGGGCGGTCGGGTTTCGGCAGAACCCAGGTCGGCGAGCGTTGCACCGAATAGACCTTCTTGGCCACCTTGGCGACCTCGGGGATCAGTTGCGCCGCCGTCGATCCGGTGCCCAGGACGGCAACCCGGGCATCCGTCAGGTCGACGGAGTGATCCCAGCGTGCGGTGTGCATCAGCGTTCCTGCGAACGGCTCCTCCTCGGCGAGATCGGGAAGTACCGGTTGGGTGAACAGGCCGATCGCCGAGACCACCACGTCGAACGTGTGCTGCTCGCCGCTTGTAGTGCTCAATTGCCACGTCTTGGATTCGGCGTCCCACCGGGCCGAGGTGATCTCGGTGCTCAACTTCAGATGCTGCCCAAGTTGATAGCGCTGCGCGCAGCGCTCGAAATATCCCAGGATCTCCTGCTGCCCGGACCAGAGGCGCGACCATCGGGCGTTGAGGTCGAACGAGTACGAGTACAGGTGCGACTTCACATCGCAGGCAAGGCCCGGGTAGGTGTTGATCCGCCAGGTACCGCCGACACCGTCCTCCCGGTCGAAGATCGTGAAGTCGTGAAAGCCGTTCCTTCTCAGGAAGATCCCCAGCGCCAGGCCGCCGGGGCCGGCGCCGATGATTCCCACCGATACAGACTTGGCCATCTGGTTCACCCGATCTGTAGAGACTGGCCGCCGTCGACGACGAGTTCGGCACCGGTGATGAACGACGCATGCTCGGATACCAGGAACGCCACTGCGTCGGCGATCTCCATCGGCGTGCCCAGCCGCCCCTTCTCGGCAAGTCGTGCCTGCGTTGCCGCGTCGAGCATCGGGGTCTCGACCGGCCCCGGCAGCACCGCATTGACGCGGATACCCGACGCTGCGAGTTCCGCGGCCGCGATCTGAGTGAGGCCACGTAGCGCCCACTTCGACGACCCGTAGGCCGCGTGCGTGGGGAATGCCCGGATCGCACCCGTGCTGCACGTGTTGACGATGGCGGCGCCGTCGGCCTGCCGGAGGTGTTCGAGCGCGGCCTGGATTCCCAGGAACGGCCCGAGGCAATTGACTCGCCAGCTCCCCTCGAACCCCGCCGGTGTCTCTTCGGCGAGTGACGCGCGGTGCAGGACACCGGCATTGTTGACCAACGTGGTCAGTGAACCGAGTTCCTCGACGGTCTGCCGCACCGCACTGTCCCACTGCTGCACGGATGTCACGTCGAGTTCGACGGCGAGCACACCGTCTCCCAAACCATCCACGCTGACGTTCAGTTCATCCACCCGTAAGTCGCACGCAGCCACCCGAAAGCCGTCCGCGTGCAATCGCTTGACGATTGCCGCACCCTGCCCGCGGGCCGCACCGGTCACCAGGGCGACGCGGGCGCTTGACGTCACTGCGCCTCCTCGAGGTGCGCAGCCGCACCGCGCCGCAGCGCCTGCGATTCCGAGGTCAAAGTGATCATGCGAAAGCCCAACTCGGCCATGGCCTTCCCGTGGCTGCCCGATCCTGCATGTATTCCGGCGACCAGCCCGGCAGATGACACGCCCGCACAGATTCGCTCCATGGCTTCGCGTACCACCGGTTCGGTCCACGCCTGCGCTGGGGCGTGCCCCAGTGAGATCGACAGATCCGCCGGGCCGACGTACACGCCGGACAGTCCTGGAACGACACAAATCTCGTCGAGTACTGACAATCCGCGCGCGGTCTCGATCATCGCGAAAACACTGGTCCGTTCTTCATGCGCGGCGGGGTCGACTCCCAGGCTCGCACGCAGCGGCCCGAAGCTGCGCACCCCCGCGGGGACGTACCGGGTGGCAGCCACTGCGGCGGCGGCGGTTTCGGCCGATTCGACCATCGCGATGATCACCGCGTCGGCACCGGCATCGAGGACGCGACCGATCGGCGCGGGATCTGCCGATGGCAGTCGCACCGCGGTCGCAATAGGCACATGCTCCAGCCGTCGCAAGAGGAGTGCGACGTCAGCGTCGTCGAGATAGCCGTGCTGGACATCGAATCCGACGTAGTCGTAGCCTGCCCGAGCGAACTCTTCGGGGCCGATGATCGTGGGGCCCACTACCCAACCGCCCCAGACGTGCGGCTTCTCCGCCAGCGCCTCCTGCAACAGGCTGGTCATGCGGTGATCGCGATCTTCACGCGTTCCGGGGCCGGCCTGCAGGCCAAGTCGAACGCTGATTGCACCTCGTCGATACCGAAGGTGTGGGTGACGTAGGCGGCCAGCAGCTCCGGATGGTTTTTGGCGAACTCGTTGGCATCATCGAGGACTCGTCGCCGCTCGAGCGTCACGCCAGATTTCAGCGTCAGGTTCTTGCGCAGCATGGCGCGCATACTGATCGGATAGCTGTCATCGTCGGGCACGCCGAAGTAAAGCACTGTTCCACCCGGTGCCGCGGCGTCTATGGCATGGCCAAGGGTCGCGACCTGGTGGCCGACGGCCTCGATCACGACGTCGGGCCGGTCGCTCAGCTCCAGATGACTGACCCAGCGGTCGCTGGTGGCGCGGATGATGGTGTCGACGCCGAACTCCTTACCGACGCCGTCCCGATCGACGGGGTCGACACCGGTCACATGACGTGCGCCCAGAGCCTTTGCCGCATAAGAGAACAACAACCCGATCGAGCCCTGTCCGATGACGGCGACATGTTGCCCCTTGATATCGTCGAGCTGTTCGAGGGCGTACAGAACGCAGGCCAACGGTTGCAGTGCTACGGCATGCGGGGCGCTCAATGCCGGATCGTAGGGCGCCAGGCCGTCGCCATCGGCCACCACGAGCCCCATCAAGCCGTCGAAGCCCGATGCCCATCCGACGACCCGGTCGCCCACCCGGTGGTCACTGTGACGGCTGGCCAATACCTCACCGGCCACTTCGTGGACCGGGAAGCCCACCATCTCAGCCGCATTCAGCCCGGTGTCTCCGGCGATTTTGCCGCGCACGCCGCGGAACGGTGGCAGGTCGCTGCCGCAGACACCTGCGGCCATGAAGCGCAGCAGGACCTGGCGTTCGTCGAGGTCGTCGGCAGTCTTGTCGGGAACATCCAGTCGCTCAAAGGTGTAGGGCGCGACCAGTCGGTATGCCCACATGTCACACCTCCACTGGCAGGATTGTTCCAGCCCCACTGGAAACTGGATGGCGGCCGCGCGGCGCCCTCCCTGATGATCCGCCAGTCCGGCACCCGCTTGAGCCATTCCGTCACCAGGATGCCGATCTCTAGGCGGGCCACGTGCACACCCAGGCAGAAATGCTGCCCGCGACCGAACGCCAGCAGGCGCTCGATGCGACGGTCCCAGATGAACTCGTCGGGATCCGGATACTCGCGCTCGTCACGGCTGGCCGATGCCAGCAGCGTGATGATCCGCTGACCGGGATTGATCGTCGTGCCGTGGATCGTGAACGGCTTGCGCAGCGTGCGCGCAAACCATTGCGCGGGCGCGCAATAGCGGATCATCTCCTCGCGCACGACCGGAATGTTGGCGTCCAGATCAGAACGTACGGCCGTCATCTGCTCGGGCCGCAGGCCCAACTCCCAGAGTCCGTGCGCGACGATCTTGGGAACGGTTTCCGTGCCACCGATGAAGACGCCGAGCATCTGCACGGCTGCCTCCGTATCGGAAAGGGCCGAACCGTCGGGAAGGCGGTAGCCGATGAGGTTGTCTGCGATCGGCAGCTCACCACCCTCACCGGCGCGTCGGCGCTCGATGACCGGCACCAGGTACTCCAAATAACCGGGCCGCGCGTTGGCCACCTCTACCCCACTGCCCGGCTGAGCCAGGCTGCCGGCGTTGACGGTTGCCAGTACATCGGGCGCCAGATCAACTGGCAGCCCGACCAATTCGCAGACCACCGAGGCGGCGACGATACCGCCGTAATCCTGGGTCAGGTCGAACGTGCCGCGCGGCAACAGTTCGTCGAGCCGCTCGTTGGCCATGGTGCGGATCCGGTCGGCCAGTGTGGCCGCGGATTTCGGCCGGAACTGGCCAGACGTGCAGCGCCGAACCGAGTCGTAGATCGGGGCGTCGAAGTTCGCGTGGAACGGCAATGGGTGCAGCGGCGGATCGGCCACCGGGCCGTCGTTTCGCTTTGCCAAAACCGTTGCCGCGGGGAGGGTTCCCTCAGACGCGACGAAGGTTCCGTCGTTGATCCCGAGTACCTGCCAGATGTCTTCGAAGCGCGACAACGCATAGGTGTCCCACTTGTCGATGTAGTACACCGGATGTTCGTCCCGCAGCACCCGGTAGTACGACGGCGGATCGGCCATCACCGCGGGGTCGAACGGATCGTAGGAGAAATTCGCCGTCATCTGCGTCGCTTGAGAACTCATTGCAGCGGAGACGGGGGTAGCGCCTGCAATATCGAATCCTCCCACCCGTCGCGCAGCGCCGGCGCGACGCTCATCCAGGTAACGATCTCAGCAGGCGGGCTGTCTTTCCATGACGGGTAGTGGTTTTCGAAGCAGTCCCAGTCGCCGTCCAACGCCCAGTAGTGGATGACCTCGTTGAAGCGAAAGGTGGTGATGAAGGAACCGAGCCAGCGCTTTCCGGTGCTCTCCGACCACGGCACATAGAGCCGTTCGAGTTCCCGGATGTAGTCGTCCTGACGGCCCGGTTTGGTCTGCATGATCTCCTGAATCACCAGCCCCGCCCCGAACTGCGCCTCCTTCAACTGGGTCAGCGTCCTGTTGAACTTTCCTGCGTACATGATCCGGCCCTCACCGGACGCCCGGATCTCCGCCAGGAATATCGACCATTGGGTCGCCGCATCGGTGTGGCTGCCACCCGGCGCCTGCGCCTTACCGATGCGCGCGTAGTCCGAGAACGCGTCGATTTCCCAGATGATCGTCACCTGCGGCCAGTGGCCGTTGTACGGCGTGGTCTCCCACATCGCGAACAGGCGCGCGCCGAGGTCCTCCATCATCGGGTGGTAGACGTCGCCGAAGACCTCGGTGAATTGCCCACTTCGGCCCTCACCCAGCGCAATCGTCTCGTGAAGATAGAGAAGCGTGTGGCCGTAGAACTTCTTCACACCCAGTACCTAGTTGACAGTCGCACCTTGCGAGCGTGACACTTGTGACGTGATTTGTAAAGGTGCCGACACGCTGATGACACTGACCGACGGTTTCTGCTTCGGCGAGGGCCCGCGGTGGTTCGAGGGATTGCTCTGGTTCTCCGACATGCTTGGCGAGGCGGTGCACACAGTCAATCTTCATGGCGACCTCACCACCCTCCCGCTGCCCGGCCACCACCCCTCCGGGCTCGGGTTTCGTCCCGACGGGACACTACTCATCGTCTCCGGCGAGCAGCGTCGGTTGCTGAGCTACGACGGGTACACCGTCGAACAGGTCGCCGATCTCTCCGACGTCGTGCCCGCGGCGCTGGGCGACATGGTCATCGACAACGCCGGACGCGCATTCATCGGATCCCAGGCACGCGAGGGCGGCGTCATCGCGCGAGTCGATCCCGATGACCGAGAAGGGTCCGTCACGATCGTCGCCGAGAACCTCGATTTCCCCAACGGAATGGTGATCACGCCCGACCGCACGACGTTGATCGTCGCGGAGTCGACCGGGAGGCGACTGACCGCGTTCAGCATCGGGGCCGACGGATCGTTGAGGGACCGAAGGATCTTCGCCGAAGGACTAGACGGACCGCCCGATGGCATCTGCCTCGACGCCGACGGCGGGGTCTGGGTGGCGATGACGCTGGCGCATACCTTCGAGCGGATCGAGGCGGGCGGCACCATCACCGACCGAATCGAGATGGGCGATCGCATCGCGATCGCCTGCATGCTGGGCGGGCCGGAGCGGCGCACTCTTTTTCTGCTGTCCAGTACTGATGCCTATCCGCAGCGGCTGATCGGGACCAAGGCGTCGCGCCTCGATGCGATGACTGTGGATATCCCGGGAGCCGGGCTGCCGTGAGCGACTCGTACTACGAACTGGTCGATGGTGCCGACCCGCTTGGCGAGAAGTTCGCCGCGACCGATCTGGTCCGCAGCACATGGACGGCCGAAATCCAGCACGGTGCGCCGGTCTCCGCACTGCTGGTGCGCGCGCTCGAGAAGTGCGAAGTTCGCGATGACACCCGGCTGAGCCGCGTGATGATCGACTTGTTGGGCGCGGTTCCCGCCGAAGGCGATCTGTGGGTGCGGTCTCGAATCGAACGCTCCGGCAAGCAGATCGAGTTGGTCAGCGCCGAGATGCTGGCCCCCGGGCGTGATGGTGAGCCCCGAGCGGTGGCTCGGGCGAGCGGGTGGCGGCTGAAGACGATCGACACCGCCGAGGTGGTTCGCACGTCTGCGCCGCCGCTGCGGCCGCTCGCCGAAGCGCGCAGCCGCGACATGAAGAAGGACTGGGATCGTAACTACGTGCACAGCCTCGATTGGCGGTGGTTGACCCAGCCGATGAGCGACGGTCCCGGCGAGTCCTGGATCCGCCCGGAGGTCGACCTCGTCAACGGCGAGTCCATGACCGCGTTGGAGCGCCTATTCGCGGTCGCCGACGACGCCAATGGCATCGGTACCAAGCTCGACATCCGGAGGTGGACGTTCATGAACACCGACCTGGTCGTGCATGTGCACCGGATTCCGGAGGGCGAGTGGATCGGAATCCGCGCCGAGACCAACTACGGGCCCGACGGGATCGGTACCACGATCGGCACGCTGTTCGACGAGTCCGGAGCGGTCGGTGCGATTCAGGAGTCGGTGTTGGTCCGACCGATGCCGGGGCGCTGAACGTCAGGTCACGCATGCGCCGGTTGGGACCGGCTCCGACGCGACCGCATTGACGGCGTGCGGGTAAACCTGCCTTGTGGTGAGTACGAAGCCGGTTTCGGGATCGTCGGCCGCCGCACCGAAGTTCATGCCGAGTACCCGACCGTCCCGGTCTATCAGAGGTCCGCCGGAATCTCCATGTCCCACTTTGCCTCTGATGGTGTACACCTCGCGTCGCACGGACGTCGAACGGTAGATATCAGGACCGGTGAGTTCGATGATCTCGCGGACCCTCGCCGGGTTGGCAACGAACGGTCCCCCACCGGGATACCCCAACACCACCGCGTCGGTGCCCGTCAGCGCAGTGCCGTGGGCGAAGTCCAGTGGCGGCGCCGCCAGGCCGGGCACCTCCAGGATGGAGATGTCTGCGTTGGGATCGAAGGCGACCACGGTGGCGTCGTGTTCCCTGCCGTCGAGCAAGACGGTGAAGCTGTCCGCGCCTGCCACCACGTGTGCATTGCTCATTACGCGGTCCGGTGCGATCACGAAGCCGCTGCCCTCCAAGATCTTCTGACACACGAGCGACGTGCTACTGACCTTGACGACGCTGTGCGCTGCGTCGGCGACGACCGCGTCGTTCGCCAACGAGGCATCGGGCGGGTCAACCTTGCCCATCGGCATCGGGGGGCCGGATTCTGCTACCCGGCTGATCTTGTCGATCGTCTCCGTGACCTGGCCACATCCGGTCACCCCGATCGTCAGCGTGGCGGCGATCAGCGCAAGCGCGAGGCGAATCGGCTTCATCGACGAAACGATAGACGCAGGCCCGCGATGTGTCCTCAGTCGGTCAGGCGCAGAGCCGCCACGGGACATTGGGTCACGGCCTGCTGCATCCGGTCGCGGTCGGTTTCGGGGCGTTCGTTGTCGTGGATCACGACGATGCCGTCATCGGCCACCTCGAACACCTCGTCGGCGATCGATTCGCAGATTCCGTGGCCAGTGCACTTGTCCAGGTCGACTTCCACCTTCATGGTCACTCCTATCGAACGAAGGCAGGCAGGCGTTTGACGCCGTGAACGAAGTTGCTGTAGAGCAGGTCGGGCTCGCCGAACTCAACGGTGGTCAACCGAGTCAGCAGCTCCCGGAACAGGTTTCGCAGTTCGGCCTTGGCCAGCTGATTGCCGAGGCAGAAATGTGGACCGCCGCCGCCGAAACCGAGGTGCGGATTGGGTGAACGCGACAGATCGAAGACACCGGGATCAGCGAAGGCCGCTTCATCCCTGTTGGCCGAGCAGTAGAACAGACCGACTTTGTCGCCCGCCTGCACTGGCGCTCCGTTGATCTCGGTGTCCTCGGTCGCGAAGCGCGCGAACTGAAGCACCGGCGAGGACCATCGGACGAATTCCTCCACGGCCGAAGAGATTCGGTTCTCGAAGTCCTCCATCAGCCACTCCCGCTGGGCCGGGTTCTCGGCCAATGCCAGCATCGCGTGCGTAGTGGATTGTTTGGTGGTGTCGTTTCCGGCGGACGCCAACAGGATCAGGAAAGCACCGATCTCCTCGTCGGTCAGCCGATGACCGTCGACCTCCGCATTGACGATCCCGGTCATCAGGTCGTCGGCGGGATTATTGCGCCGGAACTGCGCCAACTCGACCCCCGTGTTCGACAGCAGCGTGATCTGCGCGATCGGGTCTTCGGCCCGCTCCTCGGGAGTGGCGTACTCATCGTCGCTCATGCCGAACAGCTTCTCGGCGGCATACGCCACCGCTGGCTGGTCCGCTGTCGGCACGCCGAGCATGTCCATGATCGTCAGCATCGGCAGCCGCGCCGAACAGGCTGCCACGAAGTCGACATCCCCGGCCCCGACGAGATCGTCGACGATCGCGATGGCGTTGCGATGGATCTGCTCCTCGATCTGACGAACGTTTCGGGGTGTGAACGCCGAACTGATCAACCGCCGGTACACGGTGTGCTGCGGCGGATCCATGCTCAGGAAGAACGACGCGAACCGTTGGATCTCAGCGGGCATTGGATTCAGTGCGACGCCTTGGGCAGAGGTGAACAGCTCGGGATGCTGGCTGACATAGGCGATATCCGCACGACGTGTCAGAGCCCAGAATCCGGGCTCCTCCATCGGAAACAGCGAGTCGAACGGCCGGTGCCAGGTGAGGCCTTCACCGGCGCGGAGCTGGGCGAATATCTCGTCTCGGCCGTCGAAGGTCCGACTCCAGAAGTCGCGCGACGTGATGTCGAACCGACTGTATTCACGTACCTGCACGGGTGGGGCTGTCACAGATGAAGCGTGACACTTCGCCAAAAATTTGTAAAGCTATGACGATGGCGGAACCCTGGGTTGAGGTCGACAGCTCGACGCGTCAGCGAATTCTCGCCGCCACCGCGGAGGTTCTCGGCCGCAACGGCATGACGAAGCTCAGCCTGTCGGAGGTCGCCGCGCAGGCCGGGGTGTCGCGGCCGACGCTCTATCGGTGGTTCGCCTCCAAGAAGGAACTGCTCGAAGCATTCGTGGTGTGGGAGCGGCAGTTCTACGAGCATGCGGTCTCCGAGGCGACCGCCGATCTCCCCGCGTGCGAAAAGCTCGATGCGGCGCTGCGGGTGATCGTCGATTACCAGCAGTCCTATCCGGGGCTACGCATGATCGACATCGAACCGGCGCAGGTCATCAAGCGGCTGTCCCGGGTCATTCCGCTGATGCGCCAGCGGCTCGAGCGGCTGGCGTCGGGGCCCGATCCCGCCTTGGCGGTGTCAACGGCTGTGCGCGTGGCGATTTCGCACTACGTGGTGCGCAGCGACGATGACGACGACTTCCTGAATCAGCTGCGGCACGCCGCCCGGGTCAAGCACCACGCTCCTTGAGTTCGGCGAGGATCTCGTCGGTGTGCTGCCCCAGTCGCGGTGCGGCACGAGCGCGGTTCCCACGGCGTGCCGTGGAAGTCCGCGGGCGAGGCGACCATGGGGACGCCGCCCTCCCCGTCGGGCACGGTCACGATGCCGCCGGCGGCGTGGAACTGCTCGTCGCCGATAACGTCTTCGAGCGAGTTGATCGGCGACCAGAAGAAATCCGGTTCGCCCGCAAAGATTTCCGCCCACTCGGCCAGCGGCTTGGTCGCGAAGATCTCGTCGAGTTCGGCGATCAATTCCCGCGCATTGACGGCACGGTTCAGCGGCGTATCGAAGCGGGGGTCGGTCAACCAGTCGGTCCGGCCGACGGCGCGACACAGCGGCGGCCAGTGGCGACCCGCCTGCAGGCCGACGATCCAGAACCGTCGCCCGTCGCCGGCGGCGTAGTTGTTCATGCACGGATTGCCCATCGACTCGCGCTGGCCGATCGCGATGGGATTGCCCGTCATCAGGAACGTGTTGAGGTCGAAGCTCACGGTGTAGGCGCCCTGCCGGTACAGCGACGTGCTGACCATCTGGCCCTTGCCGGTCCGCCCGCGGGCGACCAGCGCCGCGCACACCGCCGCGGCCAGCGTCATGCCCGCCGTGTGGTCACCCATCCCGCCGCGCTGAAACGGCGGGGTGTCACCGGGGCGCGTCAGCAGGTGCGCCAGGCCGGACCGGGCCCAGAACGCGGCGACGTCAAAGGCCGCGCGGTCGGCGTCGGGGCCGCTCTCGCCGTAGCCGGTGATCAACCCGTACACCAGCGCCGGATTGCCCGCGGCGACCGACTCGAAGTCCAGACCCACCCGCGTCAGCGCGGCAGGCCTGACGTTGGTGAGGAAAACGTCGGCGCCGCTTAACAACTCACGCGCGGTCTGTCGTCCGTCCTCGGTCGTCACGTCGAGCACGATGCTGCGCTTGCCGCGATTGTCCATTTCGAAGGGCGGACTCGACCCATCCTCGACGCCCAGCATCCGGCCGAACATTCGCGCCGGATCGCCGTCCGGGGGCTCGATCTTGACGACGTCGGCACCCCAGTCCGCCAGGATCCCGCCGGCCGCCGGCCCCGCGACCCACACGCCGAGTTCGACGACCCTGACGCCTTCCAACGGTCCGGCCATCGAATCCCTTCCAGGTGGCTTTACAAATCGGGGCAAGTTTGTAAACTAGCGAGGTGAAGTCTGTTGCGCCGGTGGTCGGCCTCGCATCGCATCTCGGGCGCGGTGTACAACGTATCGTCACCGACGCCGCCATCGGCCGTGTTCGATCGCTGCCCCGCACCATAGACGATCTCGACGCCGCCTATCTCTCAAAACTGATGGGGCGCACGGTGACGTCGATGTCGGTGATCGGAGGTGACGCGGGAACATCGTCCCGGGCCCGCCTCGCGCTCACCGGCGAGGACGTCCCGGATTCGGTGTTCGTCAAGATGGCCGCCGAAACGGCCGCCACCCGGCTGATGGGTGAAGTCGGCCGGCTCGCCGAGACCGAGACGCGGTTCTACAAGGAGCTGTCACCGGAACTGAGCGGGCTGCCCAAGTCCTACGGGTCCGCATTCGATTCGATGACCGGCCGCTACGTGCTGGTGCTGGAAGACCTGCCCGCCGACGAATGCGAGTTCCCCGACACGCTTCATCCGCTCGACAAGGATCGGGCGAATCTGATCGTCGAACTCCTGGCTGCGGCTGCACGGGACATTCTGGGGCCGAATCCCCGACTGGGTGTACTCGGCGTCGGCCGACAGCTCGTCGGTGATGGTGGGGCCGCTGCTCAAGCTGTCTGCACGCCGGATCGCCGAGCGCACCGACATCCCCGTGGCAACGGGCCGCTTCATCGACGAGAACTACCGCACCGTGGCGCGCGCTGATCGACAAGTCACCGAACACGGTCATGCATGGCGATGCCCACCCCGGAAACGTCTACTTCCGCAACGGCGCGGCCGGCCTGCTGGACTGGCAGGCCGTGCGACGCGGCCACCCCGGCCGCGAACTGTCCTACACCCTGATCACGAGCATGACGACCGCCGACCGGCAGGCCTGCGAGCACGACATCCTCGACGGCTACCGCCACGCGCTGGCCGCCGCCGGCGGACCGGACCTGGACCGCGACGAACTGTGGGAGCGCTACCGGCAAGGTGCGCTGTACGCGTACATCGCCGCGCTGATCACCGCCGGGATGGGTGGCATGCAGGACGAGAGCATCGCGTTGGAAGGACTGAGGCGGGCGGTCGCGGCGCTCGACGATCTCGACACGGTCGCCGTCCTCAAGAAGTCGCTGTGAGTCGACGAACTACCATCATGGAACCCAAACGATTGAGGCCCAGGAAGTGAACGAACCACTGCGCGATCCATCCGGAGCCACCGAGGACACCTCGACCAGACACCGAATCCTCGTCGCGACCGCCGAAGTGCTCGCCCGCAGTGGACAGACCAAACTCAGCCTCTCGGAGGTCGCCCTGCAGGCCGGCGTCTCCCGGCCCACGCTGTATCGCTGGTTCGCCTCCAAGCAGGAACTGCTCGACGCTTTCGGCATTCACGAACGCGAGATGTTCGACAACGGGATCAGCCAGGCGACCGCGGGCCTGCGTGGCACCGAGAAACTGGACGCCGCGCTGCGGTTCATCGTCTCCTACCAACACTCGTACTCCGGTGTGCGGCTGGTCGACATCGAACCCGAGGTCGTCATCGGGCAGCTGGGACGAATCCTGCCGATCATGCGGGCGCGCCTGGAGAAGCTGTTGACCGGGCCCAACGGAGCGGTCAAGGCGGCCACGGCAATTCGCGTCGCGATCTCGCACTACATCGTGCGCAGCGACGACGACGACCAGTTCCTGGCACAACTTCGGCACGCGGCGGGCATCAAGCAGCCGGGCTGATCTGCTCCGCGACTCGCCGCCGGCACCGGAAGGGGTGACACTTCCGCAGAAGTTTGTAATGCTGAGCGCATGACCAGCGTGCAGGACGAAACAGGAGTGCTGGCCGGCGAAGAGCGGATGCTCATCGACGGCGAACTGCAACACACAAGCAGCGGCGCGAAGTTCGACGTGATTCACCCCGCCAGCGAAGAGGTGGCCGGCCAGGCGACCGACGGCACGGTCGCGGACATGGAACGCGCGGTCGGAGCGGCGCGGCGGGCATTCGACAGCGGCGAGTGGGCGCGCGACCTCGAGTTCCGCTACCACTGCCTGACCCAGTTGCATGCCGCGCTGGAAAAGGACAAGGAGCGGCTGCGCCGCATCCTCATCACCGAGGTCGGCTGCCCCGTCACGGTGTCGGGCAGCCAGATCGAGAGTCCGATCGAAGAGGTCAAGCACTGGGCCGAGCACGGAAAGAACTTCGACTACCTGGTCGACACCGGCGTGCATCCGACCCAGCTCGGCCCGGCGCGGCGCAAGATCCACTACGAACCCGTCGGCGTGGTCGGGGCGATCACCCCGTGGAACGTGCCGTTCTACCTCAACGTCGCCGAGACGATTCCCGCGTTGATGGCAGGCAACACCGTCGTCCTCAAGCCGGCGCAACTCACGCCGTGGTCGGGCAGTGAGTCGGCCGCATCGTCGCCGAGGAGACCGACATCCCCGCCGGGGTGTTCAACGTCGTGGTCTCCAACGCCAACGAGGTGGGTGCGGCGTTGTCGGCCGATCCGCGGGTAGACATGATCACGTTCACCGGGTCCACCGCGACCGGCCGGGCGATCCTTGCCGCCGGCGCGTCGACGGTGAAGAAGACGCTGCTGGAGCTCGGCGGAAAATCCGCGCACATCGTGCTCGACGACGCCGACTTCAATTCCGCGCTGCCGATGGCGGCGATGATGGCGTGCGTGATGTCCGGGCAGAGCTGCATCCTGCCGAGCCGGATCCTGCTGCCCCGCAGCCGATATGACGAAGGCATCGAGATGCTCAAGACCATGATGGAAGGCTTCCCGGTCGGCGACCCGTGGACGCCGGGCAACATGCAGGGCCCGCAGATCAGCGAGACGCAGCGGCAGAAGGTGCTCGGCCTGATCAAGAGCGGCATCGACTCGGGCGCACGGCTGGTCACCGGCGGCGGTGTCCCGGAGAATCTGCCGACCGGCTACTACGTGCAGCCCACGCTGCTGGCCGATGTCGACCCGGATTCGCAAGTGGCACAGGAGGAAATCTTCGGCCCGGTGCTGACGGTCATTCCCTACGAGAGCGACGACGAGGCCATCGCGATCGCCAACAACTCGATCTACGGCCTGTCCGGTGAGGTCAGCGGCGGCGATCGTGGACCGGGCGCTTCGACGTGGCCAAGCGGATGCGGACGGGCAACGTCACCATCAACGGCAAGAGCCACTTCGGCATCACCAGTCCGTTCGGCGGCACCAAGCAGAGCGGGCTGGGCTACCGCAACGGCGAAGAGGGCTACAAGGAGTACCTGGAGGCGAAGACGATCGGCATGCCCGACAGCGCGCGTGAATCAGGCCGAGCGATGTCGGCGATGAGGCCGAAATCGCCCGGCTGCTCTATCGATACGCCCGCGCCGTCGACACCAAGGACTGGGAGCTCTACCGGTCGGTGTTCACCGACGACGCCCACATCGACTATTCCTCGGCGGGCGCGATCGTCGGGAGCCGCGATGAGGTCGTCGATTGGTTCGCGGCGAATTTCGGCGTGATCCCGTGGAGCATGCACTACATCACGAACATCGAAAGTGAGATCACCGGCGACACCGCGACGGTGCGGGCGATGTTCTACAACCCGATGCAGCTGCCCGGCATGGCGGAGATGAGTTCTTGCGGCGGGTACTACCACCACGAGCTGGTACGTACCGCCGACGGGTGGCGCAGCCGTCGACTCCGTGAGGAGAACGTGTGGTTCGTGAACCAACCCGGTTCGTGAAATGCACGTTCTGCAGCAGAAGTTCGAGTAGACGTCTGCAAAACGTGCATTTCGTCAACCGGCCGGTCAGCCTTCGGCGGCCAATTGACCGCAGGCGGCAGCAATTTCACGGCCGCGAGTGTCACGCACCGTGCATGACACTCCCCGCTCCCGCACGCGCTTGACGAACTCGCGCTCGGCGGCTTTGGGGCTGGCGTCCCATTCACTACCGGGTGTCGGGTTCAGCGGGATGAGGTTGACGTGCACCAGCGGTCCGAGCGCTCCGTGTAACCGCTTGCCCAAAAGATCGGCCCGCCAAGGCTGGTCGTTGACGTCACGGATGAGCGCGTATTCGATCGACACCCGCCGCCCGGTCGCGTCCGCGTAATACCTTGCCGCGTCGAGCACTTCGGCGACCTTCCAGCGACTGTTCACCGGAACCAGTGTGTCGCGCAGCTCGTCGTCGGGCGCGTGCAGCGAGACCGCCAGCGTCACGCCGAGGCGTTCGTCGGCCAGCTTGCGGATCGCCGGGGCGAGGCCGACCGTCGACACGGTGACCGAACGCGCCGAGATGCCGAACCCATTGGGCGGCGGTGCGGTGATACGACGCACCGCTGCGAGCACGCGGTTGTAGTTGGCCAGCGGCTCGCCCATACCCATGAAGACGATGTTGGACAGCCGGCCACCGCGCGCGGGCTCGGCGATGCCGTCGCCGTCGCGATCGCGCAGTTCGACGGCCGCCGCACGCACCTGCTCGAGGATCTCCGCGGTCGACAGATTGCGCTGCAGCCCGCCCTGGCCCGTCGCGCAGAAGGGGCACGCCATGCCGCAGCCGGCCTGCGACGAGATGCACACGGTGTTGCGCTGCGGGTAGCGCATCAGCACCGATTCGAACGTCGAACCGTCGACCGCACGCCAGAGCATCTTGCGGGTCTCGCCCGCATCGCATTCGATCTCACGCACCGCGTCGAGCAGCTTCGGAAACAGTGCATCCCCGATCTGATCGCGAAGCTTCGCAGGCAGGTCGGTCATCTGATGCGGGTCGGCGATCAGCCGTGCCGTAGTACTGATTGGCCAGCTGTTTACCGCGAAATGCGGGCAGCCCAAGGTCCGCGACAGCGGCGGTGCGCGCGTCGTCGTCGAGGTCGGCGAGGTGACGCGGCGGCATCGCACGTCGCGGAGCGTCGAAAACAAGAGGCAGAGAAATGGCCATGAGCTCTTGCCAGTATCTCATTGGTGAGCGCCTGAAATTAATTCGCGAACTCAGGCGTTGGCGGCAACTATGGTTCATATGCCCACCAGGACCATGCCGCTCGGATCGGCGTCGGCGTTGACGTTCTTCTACGCACTGGGCTATCCCGTTGGCGCGCTTGCTGTTTCGGTGATGTCACCGATGGCGGTGCTGGTGTTCCGGTTTGGGCTGGCCGCTGCCATCCTGGCGACGTGGGCCAAATTTGCGCGGGTGAGCTGGCCCACAGGCCGCACGCTGGTGCATGTGTTGATCAGCGGCCTACTTGCGCAAGGACTGCTGTTCACCTGCCTGTATGTCGCGCTGATGCATGGCGCGCCCGCCGTGCTCGGTGCGGTGATCATCTCCATGAATCCGGTCGTTACGGCGGTACTGGCGGCGATGTTCCTCGGCGAGGCGCTCACCAGGACGCGGATCGTCGCGCTGGCGCTTGGGGTGGTGGCGGTGCTCGCGTCCTGCGCGGGACGGCTGATCGGCGGTCGGCGGGGTCGATCCCGCGGTCCTGCTCATCCTCGTCTCGCTGTTCAGCGTGGCCGCCGGCGGCGTCTATCAGCAGAAGTTCTGCTCCGACGTGGACTTCCGGGCGACAGCGGCATTGCAGAACGCCGCCTGCATCCTGCCGGTCGTCGCCCTGGCCGCGGTGATGCCGTGGACAGTCACCGATCCGTGGAAGGCCGCGGGCGCCGTCGCGGCGGTGGTGCTGCTGAACGCGGTGCTGTCCATGACGTTGTACGTCCGCGGCATCAACGAGTACGGCGCGGCCGCGGTGGCGATGCTGTTCGCGGTGATCCCCGCGGTGGCGGGTGTCCTGGCGTGGGTGATGCTCGGCGAACGCCCCGATATCGGGATCGCCGTTGGCCTCGTCGTCGGTGCCGCAGCCTGTTCCCTCGCTAACGCTGGGAGCCCAAGGCTCAACGCCAGGGGCGTCAGGACCCCGTGACGTCGCCCAACGCGGCCGCCATGCGGGCGAGTTCGCCGACGACATCGGGCCCCGCGGGCTGATACACGAGCTCGGTGACGCCTCCCGCCTCGTACTCGGCGGCCCGTTCACGCAATTGCGCGGCCGTCCCGGTGAAGGTGAACTGCGGCAGCAGATCGGCCGCCAATGCCACCGCCTGCTCGTCGACTGCAGTGAGCCGCACCAGGTGGCCTTCGTGGGTGACGAGGTGACGCTCGGCCTGCGGAATGGCGTCGATCGCCGCCACCCATTCGGCGCCGCCCGGTAATGCGGCGACGGCTTCTGCACCGTTGCGCTCGTACAGGGCGTGGAAGACGACGGCCAGCCCGTGGCCGGCCCTGGCGATGACCTCTTCGGCGTGCAGATCGTCTTCGGCGTGAAGGACCGTGCCGAACTGGAGCAGCGAGTAGGGCCGTCCCGCTGCCGCTGGATTCGGCACCCCGGCCGCGAAGACGCCGTCGCCCACCCGTTCGGCGACCGCGGTTCCCTTCGGGCCGTCGGCTCCGATCAGCACTTCGACGTCGACGGGGTGATCGGCCACGAACCCATCCGTGTGCAGCATGCGGACCTGCGCACCGTCCCATTGGACGGTCTCTCCGCGAAGCAGCGCCCGCAGCGCCGTCACGTACTCCTCGACGACCGCCCACTTCAGCGGCCGCTTTCCCAGCGTGTACCGACCGGTGAACCCCGAACCGACGGCGACTGCCACCCGGCCCGGCGCGAGGGCCGCCAGAGTGGCGATCGCGGCGGCGTTGGTCATCGGGTGGCGAAGGCTCGGCACGAGCACGCCGGGACCGAGTCCGATAGTGGACGTGCGCTCGGCGGCCAACGCCAATGCCATCCATACATCCGATGTGATCGCCGGTGAGTCGTAGAGCCAGGCCCGGTGGTAGCCGAGGCGTTCGGCCTCCGCGACCAGCGCAGGCGACTCGACGTTGGTGACCAAAGCGCACGACAGCTTCATGTGCGCCAAATCTACAGTTGGACTTTGTGAATCACGCCAGCAGCGTGAGGACGATCCAGCCGGCGACCGCCGAGGGCAGCATCGCGTCGATCCTGTCCATGACTCCCCCGTGACCGGGTAGCAGCGTGCCCATGTCCTTGATCCCGAGGTCGCGCTTGACCTGCGACTCGACCAGGTCGCCGAGCACGCCCGTGATGACCAGCATCAGTCCGAGCGGTACCCCGACCCACGCGGGTTTGCCGAGCAAGAATGTCACCGACAGCACGGCCGCGGCGACGCCGAACAGCAGCGAGCCGCCGAGACCCTCCCACGATTTCTTCGGGCTGATCGCGGGCACCATGAGGTGCTTGCCGAACAACACTCCGGCGACATAACCGCCGATGTCGGCGAATACGACGGTCACGATCACTATGAACGTCCGCACGCCGCCGTCTTCCTGGAAGATCAGCAGCGCACTGAAACTGGCGAAGAGCGGCACCCACGTCGCCAGCAGGACCGTGGCCGAAATATCGCGCAGATAGTTGACCGGCTGTTCGCGAAGCCCCTGCCCGACCAGTCGCCACACCATGCACACGACGATCGTTCCGCCGTAGGCGCCAAGGGTGCCCGCGACGCCGTAGGGCCAACTCAGCCAGATCATGGCCTGGCCGCCGACCAGGAGTGGAATCACGGGAAGCGCGTAGCCGGCCTCCCCGAGCCGGCGAACGACCTCGTAGGTGGCGATCGGGATCGCCACGGCGAGCACCGGCAGCCATCCGATGGGTGCGAACAACAGGACGCCGATTGCGATCGCGCCGAGCACGACACCCACACCGATGGCGGCGGGCAGATCACGGCCGGCCCGGGACGTCTTCTTGGGCGGCTCGTCGACCGGCGTATCTGTCACGGGAGTCATGTGCTGATCGGTCACTAGACCTCCAGCAACTCGCCTTCTTTGTGCTTGACCAATTCGTCGATCTGGCTGCTGTAGGTGTGGGTGGTCTTGTCGAGATCCTTTTCGGCCCGGCTGACCTCGTCCTCGCCCGCCTCCCCGTCCTTCTTGATGCGGTGCAGCTCCTCCATCGCCTTGCGCCGGATGTTGCGCACCGACACGCGCGCGTCCTCCCCCTTGGCCTTCGCTTGCTTGACCAGATCCCGGCGACGCTCCTCGGTCAGCTGCGGGATGGAGACCCGGATGACGTTGCCGTCGTTGGTCGGGTTCAGGCCGAGGTCCGAGTTGCGGATCGCATCCTCGATGTTGCGCAGCTGATTGGACTCGTAGGGCTTGATCACGACCAGCCGCGGCTCGGGGACGTTGATGCTCGACAGCTGCGTGATCGGCGTGGGCGAGCCGTAGTAGTCCATGTTGACGCGGGAGAACATGCCGGGATTGGCGCGGCCGGTCCGGATCGACGACAGGTCGTCGCGCGCCACCGACACCGCCTTCTCCATCTTCTCTTCGGCGTCGAAGAGGGTTTCCTCGATCACGTTGCTCTCCTCATGACGTGCTCCTCGCGGGCGCGTCCACTGTTAGGTGGTGACCAGTGTTCCGATCTTCTCACCTGCGACGGCACGCGCGATATTGCCGTCGGTGAGCAGGTTGAACACCAGGATCGGCATGCCATTGTCCATGCACAGGCTAAATGCGGTCGCATCGGCGACCGCCAGGCCGCGGTCGATGACCTCACGGTGGCTGATCGCGGTCAGCAACTCGGCGTCGGGATGCACTCGCGGATCGGCGGTGAACACTCCGTCGACGGCCTTGGCCATCAGCACCACCTCGGCGCCGATCTCGAGCGCTCGCTGCGCAGCCGTGGTGTCCGTCGAGAAGTACGGCAGCCCCATGCCGGCGCCGAAGATGACCACGCGGCCCTTCTCCAGGTGCCTGCGCGCGCGAAGGGGGATGTAGGGCTCGGCGACCTGACCCATCGTGATCGCGGTCTGAACGCGGGTCGCGATCCCTTGCTTCTCCAGGAAATCCTGCAGCGCAAGGCTGTTCATCACGGTGCCGAGCATGCCCATGTAGTCGCTGCGGGTTCGCTCCATGCCACGCTGCTGTAGCTGTGCTCCGCGGAAGAAGTTGCCGCCGCCGATGACGACGGCAACCTGCACGCCGCTGCGAACGACTTCGGCTATCTGTTGGGCCACCTGCTGCACGACGTCGGGGTCCAGGCCCACCTGGCCACCGCCGAACATCTCGCCACCGAGCTTGAGGAGCACGCGGGAGTACCCCGGCCGCAGCGGCGTATCGCCAGAGGAAACAGGGTCGGCACCGTTGGGGCTGGTTGGCTCCGCCATCCGACTCCTTCGGGGTCCTCGCTGAGATTCCCCTAATCCTGCCTCATGGCGGCTCTGCGGCCCTTAGGCGGGGTGGCGCGTCGCTGGTTAGCCGGGCAAATGTGCGGTCAGCAGGAAGGCGGGCACCGACCTGCGGCCCTTTGGCTCTTCCCGCACGTCGATCACCGGAAAGAACTCCTCGAAGCCCTCCGGGAAGACGCCGTGGATCCGCGCCGGCCTGATCTCGTCGATGGTCCAGTATTTGGACACGACGTCGCGCAGTTCGTCCTCGGTGACGGGGTTGGCCGGGCCGTCGGGCATCCCGGCCTTGTCGAATACCAGCACGAAGTACGACGCGCCTGGTGCCGCGGCCCGCACGATGGACTGCTGGTAGCCCTCACGCAGCTCCACCGGCATCGAGTGGAACAGGGTCGAGTCGACGATCGTGTCGAACCGGCCGTCGTAGCCGCCGAAATCGCTGATGTCAGCGACCTCGAAGGTCGCGTTGTCCAGGCCGCGCTTGGCAGCCTCCGCCTTGGCCAGCTCGATCGCGGTGGGCGACTGATCCAGCCCGACCGTGGTGGACCCCTTTTCGGCCAGATACAGCGAGATGGCGGCCTCTCCGCAACCGGCATCGAGGACGTCGCCCGTGAACTTGCCCTGCTCGATCAGCGCCGCGAGCTCGGGTTGCGGTTCGCCGATGCTCCACGGCGGCTTCGCTCCTGCCATCTCCGGCGCCTCGCCCCGGTACGCGGATTCGAACATTTCATTCGTGGGTTGGGTCATGAATCCGGTATATCAATCTGATTGATATGTGTCAAGATGGTTGATATGGACGACATGCTCGAGGACCAGCCGCTGGGATATCTCCTGTCCCGGGTGGCGAACGCACTGCGCGCGGAGGTCACTGCTGCCGTCCTGGATCCGATGGGACTTGCCTTCCCGCAATACATCTGCTTGCGGATCCTGTCGAAGTATCCGGACCGGACCAATGCGGATCTCGCCCGCATACACCAATGTCACCCCGCAGGCGATGAACATGGTGTTGCGCCGGCTCGAGGAGCGCGGACTGGTCACCCGGCCGGCAAGCGTGACGTCGGGACGGTCACTTCCGGCCCGGCTGACGCGCGAGGGCGAGGACCTGCTGAAGCGCACGGAGACGGGAGTACGGGCCGCCGAGCGCCAGCTGATGGCGGGATTGACTGCCGAGCAACGACAGGAGTTCAAGCGCGTTCTCATTGCGCTCGGCTCGGACTAGGTTCTGCGAGACTAGGCCGGATGAAGATCGTTCTCGCTCCGGACTCGTTCAAGGAGTCGATGACTGCGACCGAAGCGGTCGCCGCGATGCGTGCCGGTGTACACGCGGTGATACCCGATGCCGAATGCGTCGGTGTTCCGATGGCCGACGGTGGCGAGGGCACCGTCGACGCCGTCGTCGACGCCCTGCACGGCCAACACATCGAGGCCGAGGTTTTCGACCCGCTCGGCCGGACCATCACCGCGCGCTACGGCTACATCCCGCTTCGGCAACTAGCCGTCATCGAGATGGCGGCCGCCTCTGGCCTGGAACTGATTCCCCCGGACCAGCGAGACGTGCTGCGCGCCAGTACCTTCGGCGTCGGACAGCTCATCTCATCCGCGCTGGACCGCGGTGCCGAGGAGATCCTGATCGGAATCGGCGGATCGGCCACCAACGACGGCGGTGCCGGAATGCTCACCGCGCTCGGCGCATCATTCGTCGACGGCATCGGCGCTCCGCTCGAACCAGGCGGCGCCGCGCTGCGTCAGCCTCGACCGCATCGACGCCTCCGGTCTGGACCCGCGGCTGCGCAATACCCGAATCCACGTAGCCTCCGACGTCACCGCACCGCTTCTGGGACCCACCGGTGCCTCCGCCGTGTTCGGGCCTCAAAAGGGCGCCACACCGGCCGATGTCCAGACTCTGGAATCCGCACTGACACAACTGGCCACCGTGACCGCGCGGACGCTCAGCAAGGCAAACCCGCAACGACGGGGGGCGGGTGCCGCCGGTGGTTTGGGCTTCGCACTTGTCGAATTCCTCGGCGCGGAGAGTAGACCGGGCGTCGACGAGGTCGCCGAGACCGTCGGCCTCGAGCGGGAGCTTCGCGGCGCCGACTGGGTGTTCACCGGCGAAGGCAGTGTCGACGCTCAAACCGTAATGGGCAAAACACCTTTCGGTGTCGCACAGGCCGCGTCGCGGACCGGCGCGCGGGTGGTCATCTTTGCCGGCCGGGTGGCCCCCGACGCCTCGGTGTTGCTGGAGCACGGGGTGGAGCGGCTCGTCGCGATCACCGCCGACGGCACGCCGATCGAGCAGGCCCTGCGGGAAGGTGCCGAGTCGCTGACGCGCGCCACGTCCGACGTATGCCGCGAGATCGCAGGCTAGGTCAGGGAGCGCGGCGACCGATCCCGGCCATCATCAGCGGTGTGCTCAGCCGGAGATCCTCGTTGAAGCGGGCGGATGCCGCCTCGGCCTGCTCGGCGGTGATCAATCCGGCGTCGACGACACTGCCGCGGAGGCTCTCGAACGTGAGCCGGAAGAAATCGAAACCCGGTGAGGCGGAGTCGATAATGCGGACGCGGCCCTCGCCGCGCACCTCGGTGAGCCCCGCATCGGCAAGGTCGCCGACGACCCTTCCGCCGTAGTTGCGCTCAAAACCGGCCTGGGTCATGAAGTCCAGGAGCGACTCGGTGACGTGGGCGAATCCGCCGTCGCCGTCGTCGAACCGGAAGGCGCTCCAGTCGTAGTCCTCGATGACCATCCAGCCGCCGGGACGAAGCGTCCTCGCCAACTGGCCCAGGATCTCCACGCGGTCCGTGAGATGTTCGAGGACCAAGCGCGAATGCACCAGATCGAATTCGCCCTGGGGCAGCTCACCGTCCCGAATATCGATGCAGCGCACCGTAATCGAGTCGCTTGCGAGGTGATCGACAAATCGGGTGTCGATGTCGACGGCAGTGACGTGGGCGCCGCGTCCTGCCATCCACTCGACGAGCGATCCCCCGCCCGCACCGATCTCGAGACACTTCCAGCCCGGGCCGATGCCGAGACCGTCGATGAGCGCCTGGCTACCCGGATCCCAGAGCGCCTCCATGCCGGACAGTCGCTGACGCTCCTGGGCGAAGCCCTGATCGAGGACGTAGTCGCGGGTCATGACTGGATTCTCGCCCAGGGGTGCGCCTCTTCGAGTTCGTATGCCAATTCCAGCAGGCGGGCTTCGTGGCCGCGCGGACTCGACAGCATCATGCCGACCGGCAGGCCCGCAGAAGATTCCGCCAGCGGCAACGAGATCGCAGGATCGCCGGTCGCATTCTGCAGCGGGGTGAACGCCGCCCAATCGGCAAGTCGTTCCATCACGGTGTCGAAGTCCTGCATCGGGTCGAGGTGACCGATCGGTGGTGTGACCTCGGCGAGCGTAGGCATCAGCACGGAGTCGTATTGCTCACCCAGCCTGGCGGTGATCCGGTATGACGCGGACAGCCTGCGAATGGCCAGCGGAAGCTTGTACAGGTTGCGGGCGGCCTTGCGGTCCAGCCCGAGCGTGATGTTGTCCAGGCGCGTGCGGTCGAAGCTGCGTCCGAACATGCGACGGCCGCCGCGGACCACCGCCATCGCCAAAAACGACCAGTAGACCAGGAAGTCGTCCTTGAAGCGGGCGGGGACGGGATTGTCGATCTCGGTGACTCGATGGCCCAGTTCCTCCAGCATGGCCGCTGTCTTCAGGGTCATCTCGCGGATCTCCGGTGCCGAATCGCGCGAAATCGATTGCGTGCACACGCCGATGCGAAGTCGCTGCTTGCTGGCCTGCGTCACGTCCCCGATAGGTGCCAGCTTGGGGTTGCGATACACGCGCTCGGCTTCACGCAGGAACGCGGCAGTATCGCGCACCGATCGCGACACCACACCGTTGGCGACGAGGTGCAGCGGCATCTTGGCCGTCTCCTTGTCCAGCGGGAGGCGGCCACGCGTCGGCTTCAATCCGACTAAGCCGTTGCAGGCGGCCGGGATTCGGATCGAACCGCCGCCGTCGTTGGCGTGAGCGATCGGAACGACGCCGGCAGCGACGAACGCGGCGGAGCCCGACGACGATGCGCCTGCGGTGTAGTCCGGGTTCCACGGGTTGCGCACCGGGCCGATGCGCGGATGCTCAGCCGACGCACTGAAACCGAACTCCGACATCTGCGTCTTGCCCAATGGCACGAGCCCGGTGCCGAGGAACACCCGCGCGAACGCGCCGTCCGCGGGCATGGGGCGCGGATCCCACGCATCGGTGCCCTGCATCGTGGGCCAGCCCCCGACGGCGACGTTGTCCTTGATGAACGACGGCACCCCGTCGAAGTAGCCGCCGAAGCGGCCGCGACGCCGCCGCGCGGGTCCGGGCCCGGTCGTACGCCTCGAACGCCAGACCGTTCAGCGCCGGGTTGACGGCCTCGGTGCGGGCGATCGCCGCGTCGATGAGTTCCGCCGCCGACACGGTTCCCGCCCGCAGGGCCTCGACGAGGCCGACGGCGTCAAGCTCGCCCAGGGCGTCGTCGCCAAAGGCATGAATGCGTGTCATGCAGCGACGGTACCAAGTCGTACCACCTCGGCGAACCCATGTGCGGCAGCTTCCGCGGGCGAAACGCAAAAGACCCCCAGGAAACCCGGGGGTCTTCGCGAGAGAGCGTGGTTACGCCTGGCCGACCTCGAAGCGCACGAACCGCGTGACGGTCACGCCGGCCTCGTCGAGCAGTGCCTTCACGGTCTTCTTGCTGTCGGACACCGACGGCTGATCCAGCAGCACGACGTCCTTGTAGAAACCGGTGACCCGGCCCTCGACGATCTTGGGCAGCGCCTGCTCGGGCTTGCCCTCTTCCTTGGCCGTCTCCTCGGCGATGCGTCGCTCGTTGGCGACGATGTCCTCGGGAACGTCCTCACGCGTGAGGTACTTGGCCTTCAATGCCGCGATCTGCAGAGCGACGGCGTGCGCGGCGCTCTTGTCATCGCCCGTGTACTCGACAAGCACACCCACGGCGGGCGGCAGGTCGGCGGCACGCTTGTGCAGATACGTCTCGACGGTGCCGTCGAAGTAGGCGACGCGGCGCAGTTCGAGCTTCTCGCCGATCTTCGCCGACAGGTCGGCGATGATCTGCTCGACCGTGGTGTCCCCGACCTTCGCGGCCTTGAGCGCGTCGACGTCGGTTGCCTTTGCCGCGGCTGCGGCGGCCACGATCTGGTCGGCAACAGACTGGAACTCGGCGTTCTTCGCGACGAAGTCGGTCTCGGAGTTGAGCTCGATCAGCGCACCGTCCTTCGCGGCGACGAGACCCTCGGCGGTCGCGCGCTCAGCGCGCTTGCCGATGTCCTTGGCGCCCTTGATGCGAAGAAGTTCGACGGCCTTGTCGAAGTCACCGTCGGCTTCGACCAGCGCGTTCTTGGAGTCGAGCATGCCGGCGCCGGTGAGGTCGCGAAGTCGCTTCACATCGGCAGCGGTGTAGTTCGCCATATCAGCCTTTCCCTATGACTCTTGGGGCGTCTCGGTGGCGGGGGCGGCGTCGGCCCCGCCGGCCTCGGTGGACGCGGTCGCGCCGGCGAGCAGCTCCTGCTCCCACTCGGCGAGCGGCTCGGCGCCCTCGGCCTCGGCCTTGTCACCGTCGCGGCCTGCGCCGGCACGGGCCTGCAGACCCTCGGCGACCGCGGAGGCCACCACCTTGGTCAGCAGTGCGGCCGAGCGGATCGCGTCGTCGTTGCCCGGAATCGGGTAGTCGACGAGATCGGGATCGCAGTTGGTGTCGAGGATCGCGATGATCGGGATGTTCAGCTTGCGAGCCTCCGCGACCGCGAGGTGCTCCTTGTTGGTGTCCACGACCCAGATCGCCGAAGGCACCTTCTGCATGTCCCGGATACCGCCGAGGCTGCGCTCGAGCTTGTTCTTCTCGCGGGTCAGCATCAGGATTTCCTTCTTGGTGCGACCCTCGAAGCCACCGGTCTGCTCCATGGCCTCGAGTTCCTTGAGGCGCTGCAGGCGCTTGTGCACGGTGGAGAAGTTGGTGAGCATGCCGCCGAGCCAGCGCTGGTTCACGTACGGCATGCCGACGCGGGTCGCCTCTTCGGCGATCGATTCCTGCGCCTGCTTCTTGGTGCCGACGAACATGATGCTGCCGCCATGGGCGACAGTCTCTTTCACGAACTCGTACGCCTTGTCGATGTAGGTCAGCGTCTGCTGCAGATCGATGATGTAGATGCCGTTGCGGTCGGTGAAGATGAACCGCTTCATCTTGGGATTCCAGCGACGGGTCTGATGCCCGAAGTGGGTGCCGCTGTCAAGCAGCTGCTTCATGGTTACAACAGCCATGGTTCGGCCATGTCCTTCAGTTGTCGGTTGCCGTCCGGCGTCGGGTGATGCCAGGCCCTGGTGCCTGCTGGGATGCCAGACCCGTCGGTGAGACGGGACCGCCGGCATCCGGATTTGACCTTGTTGGAACCGGGTCATGTGCAGACACGCGAAGTCAGCCCGCGCAAGCGAGCTGCGGATAGGAGTTTACACGCTAGAAGCGGTGTGCTTTTTCCACAGTGACCTGGCGGTCCACAGATGGCGGCCGGCGGCTGGCGTGGCGGCGACCGAAGCGGTGAGCTGGGCTTATGCGATGGATCAGCGCTGTTCGCGGCGGCGCTTGTCCTGGCGGCACCGGCCTCCGCCGATGGTGAGCGACTGGACTGGCCGCTGCGGCCCCGACCAGCTGTTATGCGAACGTTCGACGCCCCGTCACCCGACTGGAAGCCGCGGCCACCGTGGCGTCGATCTCGCCGGAGCACCAGGTCAACGGGTGTATGCGGCGGCGCTCCGGGACCGTGGTGTTCGCCGGTGAGCTCGCTGGTCGACCCGTGGTGTCGGTCGCCCATCCTGGCGGGCTGCGCACCAGCTACGAACCTGTCGTGGCGTCGGTGCGCGCCGGCCAGCGGGTCGACGCGGGCACGATGCTCGGCGAACTGCAGGTCGGCCATGCCGGCTGCGCTGCAGCCGCCTGTCTGCACTGGGGTGCGATGTGGGGTCCGGCGTCGCGGGCCGACTACGTGGATCCGCTCGGCCTCGTGGCGAGCACGCCGATCCGCCTGAAGCCCGTGCGGGTAGCGATCAGGCGCGGGGGTGGGCCTGATCGTGCACCGCACGCAGGCGTGCGACGGTGACATGGGTGTAGAGCTGCGTGGTGGCCAGCGTCGAATGGCCGAGCAGTTCCTGCACGACGCGCAGATCCGCGCCACCCTCGAGCAGATGCGTGGCGGCGCTGTGCCGCAGGCCGTGCGGGCCGATATCGGGTGCGCCGTCGACCGCCGCCATCGTCTGGTGCACGACGGTGCGCGCCTGTCGCGGATCGAGCCGCCGGCCACGTGCGCCCAGCAGCAGCGCCGGACCCGAGCCCGCGGTCGCCAACGCCGGACGCCCGTCGGACAGCCACGCGCGTGAGCGCCGCCTGCGCGGGCTCGCCGAACGGCACCGTGCGCTGCTTGTTGCCCTTACCCAGCACCCGCAGCAGACGCCGGGACGTGTCGACGTCGTCGACGTCCAGCCCGCACAGCTCGCTGACCCGGATGCCGCTGGCATACAACAGCTCGACGATCAACCGGTCCCGCAGAGCGAGCGGATCTCCTTGCTGTGCACCGGATTTCGCCGCCGCCATGGCGTCGAGCGCCTGGTCCTGGCGCAGCACTGCGGGCAGAGTGCGGCGGGCCTTGGGCATCTGCAGGCGTGCGGCCGGGTCGCTCGCCATCAGACCCCGTCGCACCGCCCACGCGGTGAACGTCTTGACCGCGGAGGTGCGTCGGGCCAGCGTCGTCCTCGCCGCGCCCGCCGCCGCCAGCGCCGCCAGCCACGAACGCAGAATCGGCAGCGTCAGCCCGGCGATCCCGGCGTCGGGTGCGCGGTCGGCGACGAAGTCGAACAGCGACCGCAGATCACCGAGATACGCGCGACGGGTGTGGTCGGAGCGGCCGCGCTCCAGCGCGAGGTACTCGTCGAACTCCTCGAGGATCGCTTCCACGCCGTCAACCGTCGCAGACAACGACTCCCCGACTCAGGTGACGCGCCGCAACGTGTCGGGAGTCAGTTCCTTCAGCGACCGGTACCCGTCGACCGCCATCGTCAGGTCGGCTTCGGCGAGCAGTGACCGCAGCACGTGGACGATGCCGTCCTCCCCGCCGAGCGCGAGGCCGTAGGTGTACGGCCTGCCGATGGCGACCGCCGAGGCTCCCAGTGCAATCGCCTTGACGATGTCGACGCCGCTGCGGATGCCCGAGTCGAACAGCACCGGCATCCCGTCGGCGGCTTCCACGACGCCGGGCAGGCAGTCGATGGCCGGTATCCCGCCGTTGGCCTGGCGGCCGCCGTGGTTGGAGCAGTAGATGGCATCGACGCCACCGTCTTTCGCGCGCCGCGCGTCGTCGGGATGGCAGATGCCCTTGACGAGGATCGGCAACGTGGTCAGCGAGCGCAGCCACGGCAGGTCGTCCCACGTCAGCGGATTCCCGAAGATCGAAATCCACTTCATGATCGCGGCCTGCGGGTTCTCCTCCGGCGTCTGCGCCAGGCTGTCGAGGAACACCGGATCGGTGGTGTAGTTCGCCAGGCAGTGGCCGCGCAGGAACGGGAAGTTCGACGTCGACAGGTCGCGTGGCCGCCAGCCGGGAATCCAGGTGTCCAGTGTCACGACGATGCCCTTGAACCCGGCGGCCTCGGCGCGCTGCACGAAGCTGGCGGCCACATCGCGGTCGTTCGGTGTGTAGAGCTGGAAAAACCCTGGAGTGTCGCCCAATTCGGCGGCCACGGCCTCCATCGGATCGGCGGACATCGTCGAGGCGATCATCGGGACACCCGTGCGCGCGGCGGCGCGCGCCGTGGCGAGGTCGCCGTGCCCGTCCTGCGCGCACAGGGCGATGACGCCGACGGGCGCCATCATCGCCGGCGACGGCAGGCTCAGTCCGAGGAACTCCACCGACAGATCACGTTCGGCGGCGCCGACGAACATGCGGGGCATCAGCCCCCAGTTGTCGAAGGCGGTGACGTTGACACGCTGGGTCCGTTCGTCGCCGGCGCCGCCCGCGACGTATGACCACATCGACGGGGACATCGCCGCCTGCGCCTTGGCCTCCAGCTCCGCGAACGACATGGGGAGCGACGGCAGGACGCCGGACAGGCCCTGGAAGTAGATCTCGAGCTCGTAATCGCTGTACGCCATGCGGCTAGCGTGCCAGTCGCGGCGGTCACGCGTTGGCCTGTTCCGCCTTCGCGAGTTCCGCCTTCCACTGCCGGAAGGTCTCCTCGGTGCGCCCGCGGCGCCAATACCCCGAGATCGACGACGCCCACTTGGCGTCCAGGCCCCGCTCCTTGCGGAAGTAGGGCCGCAGATTGTGCATCACGGTCTGCGCCTCGCCGTGGATGAACACCTGCACCTGGCCGGGCAGCCACTGCGCGCTCTTCACGGCCTCGATCAGCGGCGCGTGATCGCCGGCCTGGTCCTCGGATACCAGGTCGGCACGTCCGCCGCGGTAGATCCAGGTGATGTCCACGCCCGGCGGTGCGGTCAGCTCGATCTCGTCGTCGGGGCCAGCCACCTCGATGAAAACCTGGCCGATAGCGTTGTCCGGCAACGCTTCCAACGCCACGCTGATCGCCGGAACAGCTGCCTCATCCCCGGCCAGCAGGTGCCAATCTGCCGCGGGATCAGGCGCGTACCCGCCGCTTGGTCCCATCAGGTATGCCGGTTGCCCGGGTTTGGCCGCGACTGCCCACGGCCCGGCGACACCGTGGTCGCCGTGCACGACGAAGTCGATGGAGATCTCGCGGCGCTCGGCGTCCACGCGGCGGACCGTGTAGGTACGGACCGGCGGCTGCTGCTCAGGAGGCAGGGTCTTGAAACTGTCCAGCGTCAGCGGCTGCGGCAGGGCGGCGACGTCGATACCGGCGTGCACGAAGACGATCTTGACGTAGGCGTCGGTGGAGTCGTTCGGCGTAAAGGTGTCAAAGCCGTCACCGCCGAAGACGACTCGCGTGAGATGCGGCGTCACCTGCTCGGTACGCACTACTTCGAACGTGTGGACTGGACGTCCTGCCACTGTTCCTCCTGGTTGATTGCTCGCCCCTTTTTCGAGGATACGAGCGCCGCCACAGTGCCGGTCGGCTACC
>CAVYCT010000002.1:0-17740 GCA_963766945.1 uncultured Actinomycetota bacterium | reverse complement strand
CGGCAGAGGTGACCGAGGCGCTCGTCGCGCATCTGCGCTGAGGTCCGCTCCTAGGAATGGACGCGACGGCAGTCGCGGCGGCCGGCCCACTTGGCCGCATACATCGCCCGGTCCGCGTCGCGCAGGATCTCGTCCGCGGTTCGCGGATCGCAGCGGTCCACCTCGACGAGCCCGACGCTGGCGCGGATCGGAGTCGTCGTGTCCACGATGGCGACGGGTTCGGCGAGCGCACCCGCAGCCGGTCCACCAGATCGTTGAGTTCGTCATGCGTTGCGTCGCCGAAGACCAGCGCGACGAATTCGTCCCGACCGTGTCGCCCGACGACGTCGCCCGCACCGACGGTCTGCGCCAATCGCATCGCCGCGGCGCCCAGCAGGACGTCGCCGGCGTCGTGGCCCAACGTGTCGTTGGTGGTCTTCAGATCGTCGAGGTCGATGAACAACACCGCACGCAGCGGTGGACCGGCGCCCGCCGCGAGCGCCTCGGTGATTCGGCGCAGCACGTATCCACGGTTCGGCAACCCGGTCAGCGGATCATGGTTGGCCTGGTGAATCAGCTTCTCGACGGTGACGTGCTGTGCGGTGACGTCGGCGAACGAGATCAGCAGGTCAGATCCAGGATGTGCATGGCCGCCGGGTTGGCGAACTTGATGTAGCCGTCGTCTCGCATCACGACGATGCCCTCGTCGAGCTGACCCACGATGGTCTCGAAGTTCGGTGCCGCGGCATCCGACACTCCCGTGCGCTGACATCGGTCATACCCATGCCACCTGCTGCCGCCCTTCCTGCGACGGCGTTGCCGGCTATCCCCACACAGTCGGCCTCGCGAATCGTGAGGCTTATTTGCTTACTGTATCTCAGCACATTCGGGCGGCCTATTAGCGAAACTAACCAGAATGGGTGCGTCGGATCGGTAAGTGACGTGTTTAAAGGGGTTTACGCACACGCAAATTGGGTATCAGGGGCGAGGGGGTGACGCGGTGCATAACGAACAGGCAGCAAAAGGGGACACGTTCGCGAAATCTACGATTTCGGCTGACTTCCGAATACGCTCGACCACAACACCGGAGGGCCGTCGAAGGGAGCGTGGCGATGATGCTGTGCGTCGCTCCACTGGCGACCCACCCCCGGACGGCGTGTTCGCTGTGACACTTCACCCGCGCCTGGTGCCGCCGCCACCCGACGAAGACCCGCGGCGGCAGGATCCCGGCACCGCCCCGTACGACGGCGTCGTCGGCGAGGTTGGGTATAGGCCCGACGAGGGCATGGACGCCGCGTCGGCCGGTCTCGGAGTGATGCCGGTCTTTCAGCCGGTGGTGTCGTTGCCCGAAGAGCTGGTGGTCGGTTACGAGGCGCTGGCGCGATGGCCGATGTCCGACACGATGACGGCCACCAACGTGTTCTCGTTCGCCAACGCGACGCGACAGGCCGAAGTTCTTGACCAACGATGCATCGACGCCGCCGTGTACGCCGCACTCGACTCCGATCTGCCGCGCGACAGCCTGCTGCTGATCAACACCGAACCCGTTGCAGCACACCGCTCCCGGGCCAGTTATCCGGCGCTGGACGAAGCATGTGAACGCTTCCAGGTGGCGTTCGAACTCACCGAGCGCCACCTGCTCTCGCATCCGCAGGCCCTCCTGGAGAAGGTCGCGGCCATCCGCGACGACGGCATCGCGATCGCCATCGACGACGTGGGCGCGCATCCGGATTCACTCGCGGTGCTCGACATCCTCGAACCCGACATCATCAAGGTCGATATGACGATGATCCAGAACATCGCACAACGCGACAGAGCCAACACGTTGACCGGTGTCCTCGCCCACCACGAACGCACCGGGGCGTCGATCATCGCCGAAGGCGTCGAGACAGACGAAGATCTCGAGCAGGCGCTCGCGGTGGGAGCCGACCTCGCGCAGGGTTTCCGCTTCGGCCATGGGCGCCCGCTGAGTCGACAGGAGCGCGCGGCCGTCCCCCCTCCGCCGATGCGCATCGAGCATCGCGAGGGCGGTTCTGCCCACGCCGCTGCCGAGGATGACCGCAAGCCCCTTCGGGTTGCACCCAGACGCGTCGTCGCGGCCTTCGTCCGCCACTTCGAGGAGCAGGCGCGCAACTCTCGCGATCACCCGATCGTGCTGGCGGCGTTGCAGCGAGCCCAGGACGTCTCCCACGGCGCGCTCGAGGTCTACCGGGAGATCGCGGCGACGTCTCCGCTGGTGGTCATTCTCGGCCGCGACATGCCTGCCGATCTTGGCGGAGGTGTCCGCGGCGTCGAGCTGCACCCGAACGATCCGCTGGGCCTGGAGTGGATCATCGTCGCGCTCGGCACGGATACGTGCCGGGCGTTGGTCGCGCGCGAACTCCCCAGCCTGGCAAGGCACGACAGCGACCCGCGTTACGAGTTCCTCATCACCAGCGACCGTGGGCTGGTCGACGAGGGCCGCGCGCGGTCTGCTGGAACGCGTCGACTGATCGTTACGAAAACCCGGCTACGCAGGCATTACCCGCCAGCGGGAACCAGTTCGAAGACGGGGATGACCCGGTCGGTGCGCTTCTCGTACTCACCGAACCCCGGAGCGCGCTCGACGATGAGGGCGTAGACGCGGTCGCGCTCGTCTCGGGGCAGTTCCTGGGCGACGACATTCCTCGGCGGGTCCGAGCCGATTTCGACCGAGACGTCGGGATCGGCGCGCAGGTTGAACACCCACGCGGGACTCTCGTCGCGACCCGCCGCGGAGCCGACGATGTAGATCTTCTCCGTCGATGTCGAAGTAGCCCACGAGGTTGACGCGCTGCGCGCCGCTCTTCGCGCCGGTAGAGGTCAACAACAGCAGCGGGAAGCCTTCGAACTGTCCGCCGACCTTGCCGCCGTTGCGGCGGAACTCGTCGATGTTCTTCTCGTTGAAATCCCGCTCGGAGGCCATCGTGTCGTCGGACATGCATCCATCCTGGCACGGTTACGCGCGAGCGGCGGCCGGGCACCGAAGTGCCCACCAGTGAGCGACAAGCGGCGACAAGGGCGCACAACATCGGTAACAACCCGATCACGCCCCCGCGCGGGAGCGGGGATTGCCGCGTCGCGGCTGTTAATTTCGCGCCGTGGTGGTCGGGTTGTCGCATCGAATTCGTCGTGTCGGCGCGCTGTTCGCGACGGCGGTGACGATGGCCTCTGCGCTGACGGCGGTTGCGGCCGTCGGTCCGGCGCCACAGGCGTCGGCGTACTCGCGGGAGGGCCTGCCGGTCGAGATGCTGAGTGTCCCGTCGCCGTCGATGGGCCGCGACATCCAGGTCCAGTTCCAGGGCGGCGGACCGCATTCGGTGTTTCTGCTCGACGGCCTTCGCGCCCAGGACGACGCCAACGGCTGGGACATCAACACCGCGGCGTTCGAGTGGTTCTACCAGTCCGGGGTGTCGGTGGTGATGCCCGTCGGCGGGCAGTCCAGCTTCTACAGCGACTGGTATGCGCCCGCGAAAGGCACCAACGGAACGCTGACCTACAAGTGGGAGACGTTCCTGACGCGGGAGCTGCCGTCGTATCTGGCGACGAACAGGCAGCAGGACCCGCGCGGCAATGCCGTTGTGGGACTGTCGATGTCGGGCGGCGCGGCGTTGATTCTGGCGGCGTAGTATCCGCAGCAGTTCAGCTTCGCGGGGTCGCTGTCGGGTTACCTGAATCCGTCGAAGGGATTGTGGCCGACCATGATCGGCTTCGCGATGAAGGACGCCGGCGGCTACAAGGCCTCCGACATGTGGGGACCGCTCGACCAATCCGTTGTGGCAACGCAATGACCCGATGCTCAACATCAACCGCCTGGTGGCCAACCGCACGGCGATGTGGGTCTACTGCGGCAACGGCGCGACGAGCGACCTCGACAGCAGCGGGGACTTCGGTGTCCAGTTCAGCGCGCAGTACCTCGAGAACATCACGCTGAGCACGAACAAGGAGTTCCAGCAGAAGTACCAGGCCGCCGGCGGACGCAATGCGGTGTTCAATTTCCCGCCGAACGGGACGCACAGCTGGGGTTACTGGGGTGCGCAGCTGCAGGCGATGAAGCCGGATATCGTGCGCATCCTCACGACGCCCCCGCCGGCAGCGCCTGCAGCCGTCCCCGGAGCTGTGCCAGGGCCCCTGCCTGCGCCTGCAGCCGCCCCGGGGCCTGCCAGCCCGCCCCTGCGGCCGTTCCCGCGCCCCAGCCTGCACCTGCGGCCGTTCCCGCACCTGCGGCCGTACCCGCGCCTGCGGCCGCACCCGCGCCTGCCGCCACCGCGCCGATGCAGGGAGGCCTGGTCTTGGCACCGCGGTAATCAATTATTTGGCCGGAAAAGCACGGCTACCAGGTCACGGAGTGGGAACATGCCCGAAAATCGCACCCAATTGGACCAAAAGCAAGTACCGACGCGATACCGTCAGACCCGGTTGACTTTCCCAGCCTTGCGGAAGCGTCACGGTGGCGATCTGAACTTCCCCGCCGGATCCGACGCGAACCGCCCATTTTACGGGCTGTGCGAGCCGACGGAGTCGCTTGTCTGCAGGTAAATCGTTATGCAGGGGGATCAGCGTGCTGTGGCGCTCGACTGTTGGCACCTCTGTACAGTCAGAGCGCTCGGCCCCGCGCTTCGACCGGAGTGACGGACCAATTGGGGCGTACCAGAGGGGTGCACGCTCTCCCGAAGTCAGTGTCGGCCGCGAATCGGGTCGGCACCAGTCGTGCTCCAGCGGCTCCGCCCGCATGAATGCGCATCATTTCGAGCCAGTCCCAACCGTCTACAGCCCGATCCGAGGCGCCGTCGCGCCGCAGTCAGGGGGATTTTCGTGAGCAGATTCACCGAGCAGATGTACGCCAGCGCCCGTTGGAGCCATAAGGGCATGGTCACCGGGGAACCCGATGCGCCCGTCCGGCACTCCTGGATCGAGGTGCACCAACGGGCCAAGCGGATCGCGGGCGGACTGGCCGCGGCCGGTGTGGGATACGGCGACGCGGTCGCCGTGCTCGCCGGTGCACCCGTCGAGATCGCCCCGACCGCCCAGGGCATTTGGATGCGCGGGGCCAGCCTGACCATGCTGCATCAGCCGACGCCGCGCACCGACCTGCAGCGCTGGGCCGAGGAAACCACCGGCGTCATCCAGATGATCAACGCGAAGGTCGTCGTGGTGTCCGACCCGTTCATGCCTGCGGCACCGCTGCTTTCGGAAATCGGCATGCATGTGCTGACCATCAAGGACCTGCTCGAGGGCCAACCGGTCTCCCCCGTCGAAACCGGCGAAGACGATGTCGCGTTCCTGCAGTTGACCTCCGGCTCGACCGGATCTCCGAAGGCCGTTCAGATCACCCATTCGAACTTCGTCGCCAACGCCGAGGCGATGTTCGCCGGCGCGAACGTCGACCCGGAGACCGACGTGATCGTGAGCTGGCTGCCGTGCTTCCACGACATGGGCATGACCGGCTATCTGACGGTGCCGATGTACTACGGCGTGGAGCTCATCAAGGTCACCCCGATGGACTTCCTTCGGGATACGTTGTTGTGGGCCAAGCTGATTGACAAGTACAAGGGCACGATGACGGCCGCGCCGAACTTCGCTTACAACTTGTTCGCCAAGCGATTGCGCAGGCAGGCCAAACCCGGCGAGTACGACCTGTCTTCGCTGCGGTGGGCGCTGTCGGGCGCAGAGCAGGTCGACGCCGCCGACGTCGAAGACCTTTGTGAAGCAGGCATTCCGTTCGGGTTGAATCCGGACGCGATCATTCCCGCGTACGGCATGGCCGAGACGACGGTGGCGCTGTCGTTCTCCGAATGCGGGGGCGGCATGGTCACCGACGAGGTGGACGCCGATCTGCTGGCGTTGCTGCACATCGCGGTCCCGGCGACCAAGGGCCGGACTCGACGGCTGGTGCGGCTCGGTCAGCCGCTGGACGGCTTGGAGGCCCGCATCATCGACGAGGACGGCAGCGTGATGTCGGCCCGCGGCGTCGGCGTCATCGAGGTCCGCGGCGAGCCGGTGACGAGGGGCTACACGACGATGGGCGGGTTCATCTCGGCGCAGGACGCGCAGGGTTGGTATGACACCGGCGACCTGGGCTACCTGACCGAGTCGGCGAACTGGTGGTGTGCGGCCGGCTCAAGGACGTGATCATCATGGCGGGGCGCAACATCTACCCGACCGATATCGAACGCGCCGCCTCCCGGGTGACGGGAGTTCGCCCGGGATGCGCGGTCGCGGTGCGTCTGGACGCGGGGCACTCGCGCGAGACGTTCGCCGTGGCAGTTGAATCCAAAGAACACGGTGACCGCTCCGAGGTGCGTCGTATCGAACATCAGGTCGCGCACGAGGTGTTCGCCGAGGTCAATGTGCGACCGCGAAACGTGGTCGTGCTGGAGCCGGGAATGATCCCGAAAACGCCGTCGGGAAAGCTGCGGCGGGCGCATGCGTTGTCGCTCGTAAGCTGAGTTTGACTCGGCCTGCGGGGGGTAGATTATCTCCTTAGCATGTCCGACTACGACGCCCAGCCGGGCCGCAAGACGCCGCCGGAACCCGACCTGTCCGACGCGCAGCTGGAGGCCGACGCCTTCGATCTGACGGCTGCCCTGAATGGGGTGACCGCGATCGTGGCCGATGCCCGTACGGTGCGCGAAATCCTCGGCGATGTCGCCGAATTCGCCCTACGAGCGATTCCGGGTGCCGATGGCTCCGGGGTGACGCTGGTGTCGCCCGCTGGTGGCGTGGTGGCATGGGCGGTCACGACCGAGTTCGTGCAGGAAATCGACGTTGTCCAGTACAACGATCTTGGTGAGGGTCCGTGCATCACGTGCATGCAGTCGCGCAGACCCACGATGAGCGGATCGCTGGGCAGTGACCGGCGCTGGCCGCATTTCGGCGGGCGGGTGGCGCGGATGGGCGTGCATTCGGTGTTGGCATTGCCGCTGACGGTCGGCGAGAAGGTGGTCGGCGCCATCAACACCTATGCGTACGAACGAGACACATTCTCCGAGCATGCAGTTGCGCTGGGCTCACAGTTCGCCGGGCCCGCGGCGGTGTCGGTGTACAACGCGCAGTTGTTGGCCAGCGCCCAGGAACGCACCAAACAGTTGCAGCGGGCGCTGGAGACTCGCGCGGTGATCGACCAGGCGATCGGCATCATCCGCAGCCGCACCGGCGTGAGCACTGACGAGGCCTTCGAGCGGCTGACCAAGACGAGCCAGGCCGAGAACATCAAGTTGTACGTGGTGGCCGAGCGGCTGGTCGAGGAGGCGGTGCGGCGCGCGCGAGCGCGGCGACGTTAGCTCCCGTTGAATTCGGCGATGCTAGCCACGCAGGACGGGCCGTGCCCTGCGATCGGTGATGAGTCGACGGGCCACGTCGGTCAGATGTTCCTTGTTGGCGCGTGCGTAAGCGCGCATCAGGCCGAAGGCGTCCTCGATGGAGACGTCGAGGCGCTCGCGCAGGAAGCCCTTGGCCTGTTCGACGATGACGCGGCTGGCGATCGCGGACCGCAATTGCGTCATGACACTTGCCAGGGTCGGGGCGTGTTCCTGAAGGATCGCCACGCAGGCCACGTGGGCCAGCGTCTGGCCGACGAGCAGATCGGCGTCGTTGAGCGCGCCGGGCCCGTGGCCGAACAGGCCGAGCGCACCGAGCGTGGTGCCTGCGGCGCGCATGGGCAGGGCGTGCACGGAGGAGAACCCGGCGTCGCGCGCGGCGGTGACGAAGTTCGGCCAGCGGTCGGTGACGGCGCCCAAGTCGGCGACGGAGACGGGCACGCCGGTGCGGTAGCAGTCGACGCACGGTCCTTCGTCGGCCTGAAGTTGGAACAGTTCGAGTTGGCGGGTCTCTTCGGAGGTGGCGGCCAGCAGGCGCAGTTGCTGGAGGGGATCGGCGAGAAGCACACCGGCCGAGGCGATATCGAGCAGATCGGCGCAGCGCTCGGTGAGCTCGGTGAGCAGATCGACGACGTCGAAGTCGTCGAGAAGGCTGTCGACGAGGGTCACTACCGCGTTCAGGACAGCGGGTTTCACGAGGGGTGTCAGTCACAATTCCCTCCTGTTGTCATTGTCACTGTCCAACCGCAAGCGGCGGTCCAGGATGTCGCGGGCGACGTCGGTGGCGCTGCGACCGGTGGCGTAGGCGTGGGCGCGAAGGCGCATCAGGGCTTCGGCGGGATCGACCTCGAGTTGGGCGACGAGCATGCCGGTGGCTTGGCTGACTTCGGCGCGGGACAGGGCGTTGAGTTCCGCCCAGGCATTGCTGTTGGGCTCGTCGACCGCGGCGCGCAGGTCGCCGTCGATGATGTCGAGCAGCGGGATGCCGGCGATCTCGGAGGCGGCGATGGCGCCGGCGACGTTGGCGTCGTCAAGGGCGCCGACGTTCGGCGCGGAAGAGGTCGAGCGCGCCGACATACTCGCCGGCGACGATGACGGGCATGGCGAACACGGCGCGGATGTGGTGGCTCAGCAGTGCGGGCCCGAACATGGGCCAGCGGGTTTCGCCTGGGTCTGCCAGGTCGACGGCGGAGACGGGGGTTCGCTGGGTGATGGAGTCCAGGCAGGGGCCCTCGCCGAGGGTGAACTGCAGCTCGTCGTACATGCGGGCGGGCTGGCCACTGGAGCCCAGGGTGCCGGTGGCCGCGCCGTCGAAAATCAGCGAGATCGCAGCGGCGTCGATGTCGAGATTCACCACGCAGGCCTCGCAGAGCCGGTCGGCGGCGTCTATCCCACGTCGTCCGTCAACGGCGGCGAGGAGCTGGTCGTGGATCGCCACATTTAGCCGAGCGGTGGAGTGTAGTGGCGCGGGGTCATAGCTACACACTCCACCAGTCCGTGGGCTTTGGCGAGGGTGGGGTGTCGGCGCGGCCGAAATTCGGGCAAAGGCGCGCTGGCGCTCGGGGCTCCCACGGCCCGCATTGCCTGGGTCAACAATCTCTAGATGGCGTCGCGCGCTCGGCGGTGAGGGATGCTGGAGGGAGACAACCGGGACCTGAGTCGATCGGAGGGCGCGATGTGGCGGAAGCCGAGATCCGTCGCGCTCGTCGTGATTGCGGTGGCCGGCGCATCGACAGCCCTTGCGCCGGTGGCGATGCCCAATCGGCCGACACCGTCATCGACGACCTGAAAGACCAGGGCTACAACGTCGTCATCAACTGGACCACGGGCTACGACACCAAGCCGCTTGACCAGTGCTGGGTCACCAACGTCAACAACCCCGGCGATCAGCCGCCCGGCCCCGACACGTTCACCACCGTCTACGTCGACGTGGCGTGCTCCAACCACGACGACCAGGGCGGCTTCACGGGCGGGATCGGTATCGGCGTCGGCTAGCCCGCGGTTTGGATCTGCGCGGGCAGGACGTGGTCGGCGACCTTGTCGGTGCTCAGGCACAGCGAGCAGACGTGGGCGTCGTGGGTCTCGCACTTCATCATGTCCGGCCGTTCGTAATCATGATGGCAGACATGGCATTTGAGGTGCTCGCCGGACGGGTTGCCGTGCTCGTCGTACATGGGCAGGTCGATGCCGTCGTCGGTGCGGCGCAGGTAGTACTTGCCCTTGGTGGCGATCGCGAAGATCGGCGGGAGGACGAGCGCGAGCCCGATGGCCACCAGCGGCGAGTACGGCCGGATGCCTTCGCCGAGTCCGCCGAAGAACGCGATCACGGACACGCCCGCGGCGATCAGCATGGACCCGAAGCCGACGGGGTTGAACGCGTACAGCATGCCCCGGCGGAACTCCGGCTGCTTCGGCGAGAGCTTCAGCAGGTACTTGTTGAACACGATGTCGGAGGCCACCACCACGACCCACGCCATGCCGCAGTTGGCGTAGAAGCCGAGGATCGTGTTGAGGAAGTCGAACATGTTGGCTTCCATCAGGATCAGCGCGATCAACAGGTTGAAGCCGAGGAACACCAGTCGACCCGGATAGGTCTTGGTGACGCGGGTGAACGAGTTGGTCCACGCCAGCGACCCCGAGTAGGCGTTGGTGACGTTGATCTTGACCTGGCTGATCACCACGAGCACGACGGCCAGGGTCATGGCCAGCCACGGCGGCAGGAAGTTCTGGTAGATCTCCAGGAACTGGTGCACCGGCTGGTTGGCGATGCCCGCACTGTCGGCGACGTTCGCGATCAGGTAGACGGCGAGGAACAGGCCGACGATCTGCTTGATGGCGCCGAAGATCACCCAGCCGGGGCCGGCCAGGAACATCCAGGTCCACCAGCTGCGCTTGTTCTCAGGGGTTTTCGGCGGCATGAAGCGCAGGTAGTCGTTCTGCTCGGCGATCTGGGCGATCAGCGACAGGCACACGCCTGCGGCCAGCAGCGTCGAACCGAGGTCGAAGCCCTGGACGCCGTTCTCGCCCTGGTAGGCGAAGAACTGGCCGACCGACTCCGGATGGCTCACGACGAGGTAGACGAACGGCGCGACCATCAGGATCAGCCAGAGCGGGGTGGTCCAAACCTGCAGTGTGGAAAGCACTTTCATCCCGTAGATCACCAGCGGGAAGATGACCAGCGTCGACGCGGCGTAGCCCACCCACAGCGGTATGCCGAGGCCGAGTTCGAGCCCCTGGGCCATGATCGAGCCCTCGAGCGCGAAGAAGATGAACGTGAACGTCGCGAAGATGACGTTGGTGACCACCGACCCGTAGTAGCCGAAACCGCTACCGCGGGTGACCAGGTCGAGGTCGATGTTGTACCGGGCGGAGTAGTAGGCCACGGGAAAGCCGGTGGCCATCACGACGACGGCGAAGATGAGGATGCCCCACAGCGCGTTGGTGGTGCCGTACGCGATGCCGATGTTGGCGCCGATGGCGAAGTCAGCGAGGTAGGCGATGCCGCCGAGGGCGGAGATGCCGACCACACGCGTGGACCACTTGCGGTAGCTGCGCGGGGCGAACCGCAGCGTGTAATCCTCGAGGGTTTCCTTGGTGGCGGTCATGGTGTCGAGGTCGGCCACGGCGACCTCGTCCACGGGCTCCTTGCTGACGTCTTGAGTCATTGGGCAAAGCTAGGAGCACTTTGTTTCCTGGGAATGACGGATGGTTTCCTGGGAATGACAGTTGTGTTCCGAGCTGATTAGCTTTCGCTACCAAGATCATTCGCAGATGGGTGGACGTCCAGCGGGTAGCCGTGGCGAAGCGCTGCGATCGACAGCGCCGGTGTGAGCACGGTCGCCTCCGTGACGACGGCATCGGAGATCGCGATGGAGTCCGTGTAGCCCTCGGGCGACCAACGATGCAGAGCGCCCTTCCAGATGAGCCGAAAGTCGTTGTCGCCGATAGAGACGAACACACCGTCGGGCAGTGTCGCGATCTCGGTCTTGACGCGCGGCGCCTTCCGCGACGCGTTCAATTGTCGGTCCAGGTCCTTGGCGCCGTTGATCGGGGTCGCGCTGTCGGCATTCACGGCGTCGATGTAGGCGCGGTAGCGCTTGCGGCGGCACTCCCCGCAGGGTCGGTGGCCCGCCGCCAGCGCGACGGCTTCGTCGAGGAAGAACAGCTCGGTATAGGTGCCCGGCGTCATCAGCGGGCGCCTGCGGCCCTTGAACTCGAGCAGGCAGATCAGCCACATGGTGTTTCGCGTATTGCGGATCAACCGCTTGCTGTCGTCGTGCAGGATTCCGCGATTGCCCATGAAGGTGCCTCGCGCGCCGGTGGCGATGATCGCCCCCAGCGGAGTGACGCGGTTTTGCAGAGGCACGCGGCGACGGTAGCGGGCGGCTCCGACACGACGTGGCCGCGGCGTTGGCTAGGTGGAGCCCGATCTTGAAAAGGGATGGGTTTAACGGAACCCCAGCGTTGATTGTCATAGACGGAGCTATCGATGTCGGAGGACACAACGCATGTGCGGGATATTCGCGGCGATGACACGTCAACGGCCTTTCGAGTGACCGGTGCGATGCGGCGCTCAAGCTCTTGGAACATCGCGGACCGGACGGCACCGGCATCTGGACGTCGCGTGACGGGCAGTGGACGCTCGGACACACGCGGTTGTCGATCATCGGTTTGAGGAACGGCAGTCAGCCCATGACCAGCCCGGATGGCGCGGTGCATGTGGTGGTGAACGGCGAATTTTACGGTTACCGCGAGACTTCGCGAGCATCTGCGAGCGAAGCGGCTATCGCTTCTCCACCGAGAGCGACAGCGAAATCGCGGTGCATCTCTATCGGGAGCGCGGCATGCAGGCCGCGACGCTCCTGCGAGGTGAGTTCGCGATCGTCATCGCCGACGAACGCCAACGGCAGATGATCGGCATCCGCGACCGCTTCGGGGTCAAGCCGCTCTACTACGCAGTGGTGAACGGCGACGTGTTCTTCGCGTCGGAGATCAAGGCACTGTTGGCGCTGGGTGTGCCGGCCGCGTGGGACCTCGAGGGCGCCACCGGAGGTATGGGCAGATCCCACGAGAAAACCGAATTCGCCGGGATCAGTACCGTGCCGCCGGGTTGCTATGCGATCGCCAGAGATGGCGATGTTCGCATCTATCCGTATTGGGATTGGGAGATCCCGACTGCTGAGCAGATGCGGGCAGACACGCGAAGCGACGCCGAGATCGTCGACGAATTCCGCGAGGCTCTGCGCGATTCCGTGCGGCAACGACTGGTCGCCGATGTCGAGGTCGCGTCGTATCTGAGTGGTGGCATCGACTCGTGCGCCGTCCTCGGGCTCGCGCAGCAGGAGATGGACCGGCCGATCCGCGCGTTCACGCTCACCTTTGACAACGCGCTCTATGACGAAGCCAGCATCGCTGAAGCTCAGGCCAAACACGTCGGCGCGACGTATCACCCAATTCCCATCACTGGGCGGGAGATCGCCGAGTCATTCAAGGATGCGATCTGGCATGCCGAAACGCAGATGTTCAACGGCCACGGCGTCGCCAAGTATCTGCTCAGCCGTGCCGTGCGAGCCGCGGGCATCAAGGTGGTGTTCACCGGCGAAGGCGCCGACGAAATGCTGGGAGGCTATCCGTTCTTCCGGGTCGACGCGCTGAATGACAACGCGGCGTTGAGTGCCGGCGAGAAATCGGCGCTGCTCGATGAGATGCTCGGCGCCAATGCGGCGACTCGGGCGTTGTTGATGCCGGAGCAGGTCGGCAGCCCGGAGATGCAGGCAGTGGAGCGCAGGCTCGGCTGGCTGCCGGCAACGCTCAACTTCGTTGCGGCCCAGGCCAATATCGTGGCCCCGTTGTTCCGCGATGATCTCCCGGTATCCGTTCGGGAGTTTCAGCCGCTGGTGTCCGCGCTGGATCGCTTGCCGATTGCGCAACGCGTCGCCGGCCGCGACCGCCTGAATCAGATGCTCTATGTCAATGCCAAGACGGTGTTGCCGAATTTCATTCTGAACTATCTGGCCGATCGGATGGAGATGGCGCACTCCATCGAGGGGCGCGTGCCGTTCCTGGACCACCATGTCGCCGAAGCCGCGGCGCGGGTGCCGGTGAACATGAAAGTCAAAGGCATTCGGGAAAAGCATGTGCTGCGTGAAGCGGCGAAGGACGTGTTGATCCCCGAGGTGTACGACCGCCAGAAGCATCCGTTCACCACGCCTCCGACACGCAACACGAACGACCCGATGCTCGCCTTCTACCGGGATACGTTCGCGTCGCAAGCCGCGAAGGACCAGCCGATCTACGACATGAAGAAAGTCTCCACGGCGCTCGATCAGCTGCTCGAATGCCCGGACGATCAACGCATCGCGGTGGAAGGCGGTCTGCAGCGGGTGGCGAGCGTGATCGTGATGCAAGAGCTGTTCTCCATGGCGTGACCCGCGCCGGGCTCCCGTTCAGCGTGGCCGTCTCTGCACGGCTGGCCAGAAGAGATCGAACAGACGCGTTTCCGATCCGGACGCAACCCGCCCCGTGCGGGCGCGCTCGTAGATGTGCGCACCCACCATGGCGTCGACGAGTGTCGCTCCATCGAGATCGGCGCGAAACGACCCGTCCGCCTTCCCCGCATCGATCACCGAGTCCAGTCCGGCCCGCCTCTCGGCGAGGATCCGACGGAAGAGCTTTGTGAAGTCAGGATCGTCGTCAGTGAGCAAGGCGGCGAAACTGCCGAAACCGATACCGGCGTCGATCGTCTTGACCGCTTGTCTGATCAGCCACCGCAACCGATTGGGCGCGTCCACCTGCGCAGCAAGCGGCTCGGGGGTGGTCATCCGCGACAGCGCGGCGAGGCGCTGGCGCTGTCCTGGGACCCGACCATCGTCAATCTGGACGAAGGCTGGCGCCGTCCAACGCTGCCCGCAGGAGCGTGTCGGGCGCGTTCGACGTACTTACCGCCATCCGGCTCTTGACACCAGTGAACCGTGCAACCGCTTGCGTCGGACCGTGATCGAAATACTCTGTTTCGTGCCAGTCTTATCCCGATCTCACACGATTGGATTCTCGGCGGTGGCCAGATCGAAAATGGCACACGGGACAACTCCGGCTAGAAGGGATGTCCTCCGATGTTGAACGACGAGGAGATCTTCATAGCGCGGCTGAACCTCTGAAGACGCCGTCCCGGTCGGCGGGCGTGCTGACCACCTTCCCCTGCCTCCAGGAGCACGATTAGGACTGGCCCGCTGAAGGTGGCTTCCCGGTACGCCAATGGGCGACCACACAATCGCTGAATGGCGATCACTGACAGCTCGCTCGGTCACAACTACTGGCCGCATGACGGACGCGAATCATGGACTCTCAGAGCGACTTTGGGTGCTCGCGGCCACTCTGACGCACCGAAGGCATTTTCGTCGGCCGTAGGGTCGACTGGTGCCTTTCTGGAGGCCTTCCAGCAGTAGCTGTGGCACTCTTTCGTATCGAATCGGTCGGACTACCGACCGCACACCTCATAGGGAGAAACCTCGGGGCCGTCAGGGATAGTGGACTCGGGCCGCAGTGCTGCACCCTGAGACTTCCCGGTTCCGCACGGAATCGGCACATCCGGTCCGGGGCTGGACCTCCATCGTGCGGCCTAACAACGTGTCTGCGACTGCCCCGCACAACGATTCGGGTCGTTTCGCCTCATTGGTCGCTGGCTTGCGCACGATCAAATGCCTCCCGCACGTCGATTGGAATGTGCGCCCTGTCTGACACGACATAGCCGTTGCTCTTTGCCCAGTCCCTGATAGCTGCCAACGGCACGGCCCGATGGGGCGGAGTTACGTGTAATCCAGGTTCGGCGGCCTGCTATGCAGTTTCGGCGGCGTCCGAACCGTCGGGGCAGCCGTCGTTGATCCACAGCTCAATCGAACGTATGGAGTCGTCCGGCACTGGGTCGAAACCAACTGGCATGCGAGGAAACTCCGCTTCAGGACTGGAGCCGAACGGCGGCTGGCCTTTCAAAGACAAGATCAAATTCGAGTTCGCTCCGTCACCGAGAACCAGGATCGGTTGTCCGAGCACCTTCGTAGCGACGAACTCATCCCGAGTGATATCGCGCCAGAAGGCGTGGTGTGGGGGACCCACCTCAGTTCCTGGACCACTGACTGCTGCGTCGAGGATATCGACGACCTCACGAAAGGTGTTGATGCCCATTTGTTCTCTCCTATCTGGTTGCAGTTGACACCGCCAGGTGGCGGCTGAATCGAAGGCCCGAACTTTTGAACACGCGGATCTTTGCCGGGGCGCGCGGCTACAGGGGAGAGCCCTTGTCGAGCCATCGCTGCACCAGCGCGATCTTGTTGGTGTTCCAGCGCGGACCGGGATTTTTCGGCATATTGGCAGCGCCGCTGTCGGTAGCAGCACGTCGTTGACGAACCGCGCGCTAAAATCTGAGCCGCGCGAAGCCAGCAGCGAGCCACTGTCTGCTGGGTGGCCAACCGATGCTGCCATGGGCCTACCCTGTCTGGAATCGGGATGAGTTGTCATCGCCCGTGTCGCCGATTCACCCGGGTGATTGTGTCGCAACGGCTTTGCGGATCCGACCGTATACACGGTCAGGATGAGTGGCGAATCGCAGAACCTTTGGTGGTGATCATTGCCTGTCTACGGGCCGCGCCGGCGGTTCCTGTCAGCTCGACCGGGGGTAGAGACACTCTCCGGAGATTCCGGGAGTGGTTTGACGGCGCATCATGAGACCGCACCAGCCCTTTCGAGCTGACCGGCGATCGACTCAGACGCTCTGATCGCCATCGCGAGGCTTGTCAGCGTCGGATTGCAAGCGATCGGGGTCGCGATGACGCCGTTACCGCCGACATAGAGTCCAGGTACACCCCAAACCTGCGAATCGGGCCCGCAAACTGATGTGCCGTCGTCAACCGCACCCATGCGAACGCTTCCCTGGTAGTGAAGCGAGCTACCTGCCGGCAGAATTTCAGGCTCTCGACCGTCGACGAACTCCCCTAATTCATCGGCTGCCGTCATCTGGAGATGGCGAGCGCCTTGCACTCTAGCCAGGTCGATATCCGTGAGCGTCTGATGAATGGCGATCTGGGGCATTCCCCATTGGTCAGCAACGTCGTCTCGGAACTCCAGGCTGTCGTCGCTGCGGATGTCCTTCGGGCAATACCAACTCAAGGCGACGATGCGTCCCACGGGGCCATCCACCAGATCTGTCGCTTGGACCGAGGACATATCGAAAGACATCACCTGGCCGTGAAATGGATGCGCATTTTCCGAATAAGGCACCCAGAAGACTCCCGACGCCGCGGGCGAACGTACGGTTCCCGGCTGGGACATGATCGCGTCGGAATTCGAGGCACGTAGACGTACCGCTGAGAGGACTTGCGGTTGGTCGTTGAAGTACCGACCGAGCGCCCACGGACGTACTCCAGATGCCCACAGCAGCTGTGGGGTCCGTAGCGCGTCTGCGGTGACGACCACCACCTGCGATTTGACTTCAGAACATGCGCCGGTCGCAAGGTCCTTCAACGATGCGCCGGCAACCATGCCGTCTTCGAAATGCACTCGGTACAGAGGGTTTGGGTTAAGCACGAAATCAGGTTCTGCTCCGCTCAGTTCGTCGACAAGCGGGCCGAGTATGGTGTCGACCCCCGTCCAATGCACGCTGCCGTCTGGTTTCACCCTGCACGCAAGGGGCATGGGTTGGACTCTTCGGTCACGCGGTAGCAATTGATCGAACGCCCGGGACAGGCCTCTGAAAATCTGCTCGTTTTCGGCATCTTCCGGAAACGCATTGGTTGTCACGTGGAGGATGCGCTCCGCGGCCTGCAAGTGGTGACGCCATTGACTCTCCGACAGGAAGGGCATCTGCTCGGCGCGCGAAGGACGTGGTGTGGCGCACGTCCAGTGCGCGGCCATGCCGCCCACGTTGGTCGACATCGCTGCGCCTGGAAGCGAACTGGACTCCGGACGGAGCAGATGCGTTCCCCGCCTTGCGAGGCTGGAGGTGCCCCTGGCGATCTGCTGAGTCCGGTTCAGGCTCGGGTGCTCGTCGCGATGTAGGCGCGTCCGTGGACTCTGAAGTGTCCTGCACAGCTCCGTATTTCACTGTGATTCTTAAGGTTTGACCCGGGGGTTTCAGTCAGCTGGCCGCCAGTGTCAACCATGAGGATCTTCGCGCGGCGCAGATGCTTGCGGATGCTGCGTGCGAAGGTCGCGCCGGCGGCACCACTGCCCACGATGAGAACATCAACTTCTTCGGTGTCGACGTCGCAGCTTGGGCCGTTCAACGAGAACGCGGCCGGACAGGTCGGTCATCGTCACGCTGGCATGTGTGACGCCGGGACCCAGGTCCCCTGGGCGACCTGGGGCGTGAAGCCATCGAGGTCGGTGATCGGGAACCGGAGCGTTTCACCCGTCTCGGCCGCGAGGTACGC
>CAVYCT010000001.1:0-217154 GCA_963766945.1 uncultured Actinomycetota bacterium | reverse complement strand
CGCGACGGGGTCGCCTTCGTCAGCATCGAGGGCCCGCCCGACGACCCGAACCAGGCGGTCGCGCAAGGAAATCGCCGAACATCCGTTCGGCACCCCGACCTTCACCGGACGGCAGTGGCCGCTGGCCGACGTGCGACTGCTGGCGCCGATCCTGGCCAGCAAGGTGGTGTGCATCGGCAAGAACTACGCCGCGCACGTCGCGGAGATGGGCGGTGGCGACGTTCGCCGATCCGGTGATCTTCATGAAGCCCAACACCGCGATCGTCGGCCCGAACGTGCCCATCCAGCTGCCTGCCGACGCCAATCCCGGTGCACTTCGAGGGCGAACTGGCGGTGGTCATCGGCCGGCCGTGCAAAGACGTCCCCGCCGCGCGTGCCGCCGAGAACATCCTGGGCTACACGATCGGCAACGACGTGTCGGCGCGCGACCAGCAGAAGAAGGACGGCCAATGGACGCGGGCCAAGGGCCACGACACCTTCTGCCCGATCGGACCGTGGATCGTCACCGACCTCGATCCCGCCGATCTCGAGTTGCGCACCGAGGTCAACGGCGATGTCAAGCAGCGCAGTCGGACGTCGCTGATGATTCACGATGTCGGCGCCATCGTGGAGTGGATCTCGGCGGTGATGACGCTGCTGCCCGGCGATCTGATCCTGACCGGCACACCCGAGGGCGTCGGCCCGATCGAGGACGGCGACACCGTCAGCATCACCATCGAAGGCATCGGGACATTGACCAATCCCGTTGTTCGCAAAGGCAAGTCATGACTGCAGTGACGACGTTCGGGTTCGGTTCTGCCCGTCGCCGACCGGCACCCCGCATGTCGGCCTGATCCGGACCGCATTGTTCAACTGGGCCTATGCCCGGCACACCGGCGGGACGTTCGTCTTCCGGCTCGAGGACACCGACGCCGCAACGCGACAGCGAGGAAAGCTATCTCGCGCTGCTCGATGCGTTGAGCTGGCTGGGGCTGAACTAGGACGAGGGTCCCGACATCGGCGGGCCCGTACGCGCCGTACCGGCAGTCCGAGCGTGGCGAGATCTATCGCGACGTGGTGCGGCGACTGCTCGAGGCGGGGGAGGCCTACGAGGCGTTCTCCACCGCCGAGGAAGTCGAGGCACGACACGTCGCGGCGGGCCGAAATCCCAAGCTGGGCTACGACAACTTCGACCGCGAGCTCACCGACGCGCAGCGCGCGGCGTTCGTCGCCGACGGCCGCAGGCCGGTGCTTCGGCTGCGGATGCCCGACGAGGACATCACCTGGCACGACCTCGTCCGCGGCGAGACGACGTTCGCGGCCGGCACGGTGCCCGATTTCGCGCTGACCCGCGGCAAGCGGAGATCCGCTGTACACCTTGGTCAATCCGGTCGACGACGCGCTGATGAAAATCACCCACGTGCTGCGCGGCGAGGATCTGCTGCCGTCAACGCCACGCCAGATCGCGCTGTATCAGGCGCTGATCCGGATCGGTGTGGCCGAACGCGTACCGGAGTTCGCACACCTGCCAAGTGTTCTCGGGGACGGCAACAAGAAGCTGTCCAAGCGCGACCCGCAGTCGAACCTGTTCCTGCACCGCGAACGCGGCTTCATCCCCGAAGGCCTGCTGAACTACCTGGCGTTGCTCGGCTGGGGCATCGCCGACGATCATGATGTGTTCAGTCTCGACGAGATGGTGGCGGCGTTCGACGTCGTCGACGTCAACTCCAACCCCGCGCGGTTCGACCAGAAGAAGGCCGACGCGCTCAACGCCGAACACATCCGGCTGCTGAGCGAGGACGACTTCACCGCGCGGCTGGCGGCGTATTTCGCCGAGCACGGCCACGAGACCGGCCTCGACGACACGCAATTCGCCGAGGCGGCCGGGCTGGTGCAAACCCGCATCGTCGTGCTCGGCGACGCATGGGACCTGCTGAAGTTCCTCAACGACGGCGAGTTCGCGCTCGACGAGAAGTCCGCGGCCAAGGAGCTGCGGTCCGGACGCCGCCCCGGTCTGGACGCCGCGCTCGGCGCGCTCGAGCAGGTCGGACAGTGGACGACACCTGACATCGAGGGCGCGCTGAAGACCTCGCTGTTGGAAGATCTGGCGCTCAAACCGCGCAAGGCGTTCGGCCCGATTCGCGTCGCCGCCACCGGCGCGTCGGTCAGCCCGCCGCTGTTCGAGTCGCTCGAACTGCTGGGCCGCGACCGCAGCCTGCGCCGGCTGCGAGCGGGCCGCGATCATGCGGCGCCGCCGCGGCCGAGGCGTGAGAAGGCGGTCGCGAATCTTTGGTAGTCTGCACGTCGGCCCGATACAACGTGCGGCAGGATCCGATGAGATCCGCAGTCGCCGATCGGGCCGAAAAATGGCCTGTGACCTGCGGTTACGGGCAGCCAATGGGGTATGGTGTAATTGGCAACACAGCGGTTTCTGGTACCGCCATTCTAGGTTCGAGTCCTGGTACCCCAGCCATTGCATGGAATTAGGTTCGGCATTATCGTCCTGGGCTATGCTGACCCTTCGGAAAGGTTCTGGCCCCCGTCGTCTAGCGGCCTAGGACGCCGCCCTCTCACGGCGGTAGCGTGGGTTCGAATCCCATCGGGGGTACAAGCGATTGAGCCGAGAGGCCGCGAGCTTGCTCGTGTGCCCGAGGCGATTAGCTTGGTCACAACACAAGCGCTTGAGCTTGATCACCACACATCAAAGCCGTCGCGCGAGCGCGTCGGCGGCCGCCAACAGATCCGCGGCCCAGCGTGCACCGGGGCGCCGGCCCATTCGGTCGATCGGCCCGGACACCGACACCGCCGCGATCACCGTGCCGCGGCCGTCGCGCACGGGCGCCGAGACACTGGCCACGCCGGGTTCGCGTTCCGCGGCGCTCTGCGCCCAACCGCGCTTGCGCACTTCGGCCAGCGTGCGGTCGGTGAACTTCGCCGCGGGCAGCACCGCCTGTTGCGTCGCGGCGTCCGCATAGGCCAGCAGCACTTTGGCCCCGGACCCGGCCGTCATCGGCAGCCTCGTGCCGACCGGCACCGTATCGCGAAGCCCGGCAGGCGGTTCCAATGCCGCCACACAGATGCGTGACGTGCCTTCGCGACGGTAGAGCTGCACGCTCTCACCGGTGATCTCCCGCAGCCGCGGCAACACCACCGCGCCCGCGGCCAACAACGGATCGTTGACCTGGCCGGCCAGTTCGGTCAGCGCCGGACCGAGCCGCCATCTGGCCGTCGCCGTTGCGGCGTCAGCAGCCGGTGGGTTTCCAGGCCGGCGGCCAGTCGGTGTGCGGTGGCGCGGGGGAGGCCGGTGCGCTCGCACAGTTCCGCCAGCCCGCACGGCGAGTCGGCCACCGCATGCAGCACACCCACCGCTTTGTCCAGCACGCCGATGCCGCTATCCTGTCTCACAAGGAGATACTAGCGTCCCAGATTGTGAGATAGTCAAGATGTCCACCACAGCCAAGCCGCGCACGATGGCAGAGAAAGTGTGGGCCGACCACGTCGTCACCACTGGGCTGAGGGCGAGGGCGCCGCGCGCGAGCCCGACCTGATCTACATCGACCTGCATCTCGTGCACGAGGTCACCAGTCCGCAGGCGTTCGACGGGCTGCGCCTGGCCGGACGCACGGTGCGCAGGCCCGATCTGACCATCGCCACCGAGGACCACAACGTGCCGACGGTCGACATCGACAAGCCGATCGCCGATCCGGTCTCGCGCACTCAGGTCGAGACGCTTCGGCGCAACTGTGAAGAGTTCGGCATTCGGCTGCATCCGATGGGCGACGCCGAACAAGGCATCGTGCACATCATCGGGCCGCAGTTGGGACTGACCCAGCCCGGCATGACGGTGGTCTGCGGCGACAGCCACACCTCGACGCACGGTGCGTTCGGTGCGCTTGCGATGGGCATCGGTACCTCGGAGGTCGAGCACGTGCTTGCAACGCAGACCCTGCCGCTGCGCCCGTTCAAGACGATGGCGGTCAACGTCGACGGTCGCCTGCCCGCCGGTGTCAGCGCGAAGGACATCATCCTGGCGGTGATCGCGAAGATCGGCACCGGCGGCGGACAGGGCCACGTCATCGAATACCGCGGCAGCGCCATCGAATCGCTGTCGATGGAAGGCCGCATGACGATCTGCAACATGAGCATCGAGGCCGGTGCGCGTGCGGGCATGGTCGCACCCGACGAAACGACGTTCGAATTCCTGCGTGGCCGTCCGCACGCACCGCAGGGCGCCGACTGGGATGCCGCGGTCGCGGCGTGGAGCGCGCTGCGCACCGACGAGGGCGCTGAGTTCGACACCGAGGTCTACATCGACGCCTCGACCTTGAGTCCGTTCGTCACCTGGGGCACCAACCCCGGGCAGGGCGTGCCGTTGTCGGGTTCGGTGCCCGACCCTGAGTTGATGTTCGACGACGGCGAACGCCAATCGGCCGAAAAAGCGTTGGTGTACATGGATCTTCGGCCCGGCACAGCGATGCGTGACATCGCCGTCGACACCGTCTTCGTCGGCTCCTGCACGAACGGGCGCATCGAGGATCTGCGCGTGGTCGCCGACGTGTTGCGCGGCCGCAAGGTCGCCGATGGCGTGCGGATGCTGGTCGTGCCCGGCTCGATGCGAGTGCGCGCGCAGGCCGAGTCGGAAGGCCTCGGCGAGATCTTCACCGCCGCCGGCGCGGAGTGGCGGCAGGCCGGCTGCTCGATGTGCCTTGGAATGAATCCAGATCAACTCTCGCCGGGCCAGCGCTGCGCGTCGACGTCCAACCGCAACTTCGAAGGCCGCCAGGGCAAGGGCGGGCGCACACATTTGGTGTCACCCGCGGTCGCCGCCGCCACCGCCATTCGGGGCACGCTGTCCTCGCCCGCCGACCTGACTCAGTAATAGGAGACAGTCATGGAAGCATTTCGCACCCACACCGGCATCGGCGTGCCGCTGCGGCGATCCAATGTCGACACCGACCAAATCATCCCCGCCGTCTATTTGAAGCGGGTCACCCGAACGGGTTTCGAGGATGGCTTGTTCGCGGCGTGGCGTTCAGACCCGTCGTTCGTGCTCAACTTGGCCCCGTTCGACAAAGGTTCGGTGTTGGTGGCGGGCCCCGATTTCGGCACCGGTTCGTCGCGCGAACATGCGGTGTGGGCACTCATGGACTACGGCTTCCGCGTCGTCATCTCGTCTCGCTTCGGCGATATTTTTCGCGGCAACGCGGGCAAGGCGGGACTTTTGGCGGCAGAAGTTGCCCAAGATGATGTGGAGCTCCTGTGGAAGCTCATCGAGGAGCATCCGGGCATGGAAATCACTGTGAACCTTCAAGATCGGAACGTGGTCGCGGGAACGGTCATGGTGCCGTTCAAGATTGACGATTACACCGCCTGGCGACTGATCGAAGGTCTCGACGATATAGGCCTTACGCTGCGGAAACTCGATGCAATCGAGTCTTATGAAGCGCGTCGGCCCGAGTGGAAACCGCGCATTCTGTCGACCGCCCGAATAGGTTCGCAGCGACGGAAAATTCGGCTCGTCAAGCCGCTCTTCCGAGACCCCTGCCAGCGACCATGCGCGGCAACCGGATTGCGGAAAATGGTTCTAGCAACACATGAAATTGCGCGTGGCACTTGGAAATCAGTGCTAAGTCGTATTACCGTGTCCTCTTGTCGGTCCAAGGTGGACCACTGGTGTGGAGGTTTTGCATGAACAAAGCAGAGCTGATCGACGTACTCACGAAGAAGCTCGACACAGACCGTCGCTCGGCTACCGATGCGGTAGAGAATGTCGTCGACACAATCGTGCGTGCGGTGCATAAGGGTGACAGCGTCACCATTACCGGTTTCGGCGTTTTCGAGCAGCGCCGTCGCGCAGCCCGGGTAGCGCGTAATCCGCGCACCGGCGAGACAGTGAAAGTGAAGCCAACGTCCGTGCCGGCATTCCGGCCCGGCGCTCAGTTCAAAGCGGTTGTCTCTGGCGCACAGCGCCTCCCGGCGGAAGGACCTGCAGTGAAGCGTGGAAGTGGAACCGGTACGGCCCGGAAGGCCGCAGCCAAGAAGCCGTGCGCAAGGCCGCTGCGAAGAAGGCTAGTGCGCAAGGCCGCTGTGAAGAAGGCTGTCGCAAGGCCGCCGCCAAGAAGACCGTTCGCAAGGCCGCAGTGAAGAAGACCGTTCGCAAGGCCGCAGCCAAGAAGGCAGTGCAGCAAGACCGCCGCCAAGAAGGCAGTGCGCAAGGCCGCAGGCAAGAAGGCTGCCCGCACCGTCGCTGCCAAGAAGGCAGTGCGAAGGCCGCAGGCAAGAAGGCTGCCGCGAAGCGCAGCCCGGCCAAGAAGGCCGTGCGTCGTTCGCCGGCCAAGAAGGGCCGCAGGTAAGTTCTGCATCGGACACGCCGTGGGTCATTGCGACCCGCGGCGTGTCTGCGTGTATCGAGTGTTTCTAGACCGGCCGACTATCGGCGTGCGTCAGCGACTCATTTACTTCTTGACAGGGCAAGCGGGCTGCCGATGTGCTCGGCGGCCACCAAATGCCCGTCGAATAACGACATCACCCACGTGCTGCCCTTGCGGTTGCGCGATTTGTCCGGCTTGCACGCCGTCGCGTTCACACCACCAGTCGATCAGGTCCGGAATCACCTTGCCCTGTGTGCAGATCACCGGGGTGCCGTCGGACGCGGCGATTTCGAGAAAGCGATGTCGCGCGGCCTTGCGGTCATCGGCATACGCCTCCTCGGTCAGAAGTGGCTCGTCGTGGATGGTCACACCCAGCTCCTCGGCCAGTGGTCCGATGGTCTGCCGGCAGCGCGCCCTGTCGGCGGAATGCACCACGTTGGCGCCGAACGCGAGCAGTTGCCCGACGAGTGACTCGGCCTGAGCGCGGCCGTGCTTGTCCAGCGGACGGTTTCGGTCGTCGCCCTTGTAGCGCGACTTGCTGCCCGCGGTGCCGTGCCGGACGATCAGCACTGTCTTGGTATCGACGGGCAGTTTCGTGAAACGGCGCAATATCTTTCGATCATCCGGATAGCCGAGTTCTTTCATCGCCTGCGGAGCGGGCAGCCATTTGAGCTCGTCGACTTCGTCGTTCGGCGTGAATTCGCCGCCGGTGCTGCGCGCCGCCCAGTACCGCACTTTCTTGAGTCCTTGCTCGACGGGATAACTGACGGCGCGCAAGTCGGCGTCCGAGACACGAGTCGTGGCCGGTCTCCTCGGCCACCTCACGCACGGCGGTGACGGGTTCGGTTTCGCCCGGATCGACCTTGCCCTTCGGCAGCGACCAATCGTCGTAGCGGGGACGGTGGATGATGGCGACCTCCGGTGCTGAGCCGTCACCGCTGGATCGCCACAGCACCGCGCCGGCTGCAAGAACGGCCTTGCTCGCCGGCGGTCTTGGGTGGGATCTCCTTCGGCACCTCAACTCCTGGTGGTCATTAGGAGCCTGAAAGCCCAACCGCTGACGGATCTCAGGGGTGCCGGCGTTGTTCCATCAACGACACCTGGTGGTCGCGCACCGTCTGACCCTCCTGTGGGGACGCCGTCCATTTACCGTCCATGCCCAACTGCCAGCATCGCGTGGCGGGGTCAAGGGCGGATTCGAAGACGTCGTTGAGTTCAGCGCGTCAGCCTCGGATCCTTGACCTGAGCCATCACTTCGACTCGTCGGTCGAGATTACGATGCATCATGTCGGCGCTGCCGATCCAGAACTCGTCGATGGCGCGGAAGTGAATAATGCGCGAGTGTTCGAGGAAGCGGCCGAGAATCGAGCGCACGGCGATGTTGTCGGAGTACCCGGCCACGCCGGGACGCAACGCGCAGATGCCGCGCACCACCACCTCTACGCGCACACCGGCCTGTGATGCCCGGTAGAGCGCATCGATTACCTGCTCGTCGACCAAGCGCGTTGGCCTTGATGCGGATACCCGCGTCCGCGCCGTCTTGCTTTGGCCGCGATTTCACGTTCGATCCGCTCGATGATTCCCTTGCGCACACCGCGCGGAGCCACCAGCAGGTTGCGGTAGGAGTCCTTGCGCGAGTAGCCGGTCAATGAGTTGAACAGGTCGGTGAGGTCCGCACCGATATCCGGGTCGGCGGTCAAGAGGCCGACGTCCTCGTAGAGTCGCGCGGTCTTGCTGTTGTAGTTGCCGGTGCCGATATGGCAGTAGCGCCGGATCATCGAACCTTCGCGGCGCACCACCAACGCGGTCTTGCAGTGCGTCTTCAATCCGACCAACCCGTACACGACGTGTACGCCCGCCCGTTCCAGTGCGCGGGCCCATTTGATGTTGGCCTGCTCGTCGAACCGCGCCTTGATCTCGACGAGGGCAACGACCTGCTTGCCCGCCGCGGCGGCGTCGATCAGCGAGTTGACGATCGGCGAATCACCCGAAGTGCGGTACAGGGTCTGCTTGATCGCCAGCACGTTGGGATCGGCGGCGGCCTGTTCGATGAACCGTTGCACCGTGGTGGAGAACGAATCGTAGGGGTGATGCACCAGCACGTCGCCGTCGCGCAATGTCGCGAAAATGCTCTTTGGAGTCTCGCGCTCGCCGAACGCCGGCGGCGTGGCGGGCACGAATGGCCGATCCTTCAACGCCGGGCGATCCAAGTCGTAGATCTGCCACAACGACGACAGGTCGAGAAGGCCGGGCACATCGATGACATCTCCTGTGTCGACATCGAGTTCGCGCAGCAGCAACTCGAGCATGCTCTCGGTCATGTCGTCGGAAACTTCCAGACGAACCGGGGACCCGAACCGTGCGTCGGGCCAGCTCTCGCTCCAGCGCCTGCAGCAAGTCTTCGTCGCGGTCCTCTTCGACTTCGAAATCCGCATTGCGCGTGATGCGGAATGCGTGGTGCTCGACGATCTCCAAGCCGGGGAACAGCACCGGCAGGAAGGCGGCGATCAGCTCCTCCATCGGCAGGAACCGCACGACGTCGGAGGAACCTTCGCGCGGCGAGAGCTCCACGAAACGGTTCGACGTTGTCGGGCACCTTGACTCGGGCGAAGTGCTGGCCGCCGTCGTCGGGTTGTTTGACGGTGACTGCGAGGTTCAGGCTCAGCCCGCTCACGAATGGGAACGGGTGGGCGGGATCGACCGCAAGCGGCGTCAGCACCGGGAACACTTGCTCGTGGAAGTAGTTCGACAGTCTCGAGCGTTCGTCATCGTCGAGTTCGCGACCACGTCACGATCACGATGCCCTCGTCGGCTGAGCGCAGGCCGCACCGAATCGAGGAACACGTGCGCGTGCCTGCTCGCGATCTGCTGGGTGCGCTCGTTGATCCGGCGCAGCTGCTCGCGGGGCGTCAGCCCGTCGGCCGAGCGCACGGACAGGCCCATCTCATCGCGGCGTTTCAGCCCCGCCACCCGGACCATGTAGAACTCGTCGAGGTTCGACGCGAAGATCGCGAGGAACTTCGCCCGCTCCAGCAGCGGAAGGGACGTGTCGGCGGCGAGCGCCAGCACCCGCGCATTGAAGTCCAGCCAGCTCAGCTCGCGGTTGAGATAGCGATCCTCGGGCAGTGCGTTGTCGATCGCAGGCGACGTCGCCGCCGGCGGCGCCCCGGGGGCGTGAATCGGCCGAATCCGGCGCGGCCGGCCGCGTGACCGACTCCGATTCCCCAGGTCGGATCTGGGCTTCGGCTTCTGTCATCTGCACTGATGATTCCCTATCGACTGGTCGTCCTGCCACTGCGATGACCCATCCTGTTATCAGCTGTTCACCTGGATCCCCCGATGGCCTGCGCAGTTGCCGCACCGACACCGAGTCGACGGGCGACCAGCAGATCATCGGGTGTGTCGATGTCGCAGCGCAGGCCGGGCCAGGCGCCGGTCAGCTCGATGGCCCCCGAATGGCCATGGCGCTGAGCCGAATCAGGACCGAACTGCGGATCGAGCGCCACGCCGAAGGCCATCAACGCGGAGGTGCCGGTGCCGTGCCGGTCGCCGACGAAACTGCGCCGGTACGCGCGGGCGGCGGCGATCGCCTCCGCGAGCTCCTGCGGTTGCAGTGACGGTAAATCACCTTGCAGAACAACGATATTCGGTGTCTCATCGCGTATCGCCGCTTCTGCGGCGGCGATGGCGTTGTTCAGTGGGTTGCGGTGGCCGTCCGGGGTCGGATCGGTGCACGACTCGTGCGCCGAGTTCTCGGCGCGGCGTCGCCGGCGACGTCGTCGGGCGTGACGACGGTGATCGCGCGCACCGCCGAGACCGCCGAGGCCGCGGTGATGGTGTCGATCAACATCGCCAGCACCACGTTTCCGCGGGTGGCCGCCGAGAAGACCGGAGCCAGTCTCGTCTTGGCGGCGGCCAGCCGTTTGACGGCGATCACGAGTCCGATGTCGGCCTCCGATGACCCACCCATAAACGCCATCCTGCCAGCCCGCCGCGCCAGGCTAGGGTGAAGACGTGGTCGAGGCGGCGGTGATGGGGGCCGGTGCGTGGGGGTCGGCACTGGCCAAGGTCTTGGCAGACGCGGGCAGCGACGTCCGGCTGTGGGCCCGTCGCCCCGAACTGGCCGATGAGATCAATGACACCCATCGCAACACCTCTTATCTTGACGAGACCGAGCTGCCGAAGTCGATCCGTGCCACCAGCGACCCGGCCGAGGCCCTCACCGGTGCCTGCACCGTCCTGCTGGCGGTGCCCGCACAGACATTGCGCGCCAACCTCGAGCGCTGGGTCGGCCTGGTCGGTACGGATGTCACGCTGGTCAGCCTCGCCAAGGGCGTCGAGTTGGACACGCTGATGCGGATGAGCCAGGTGATCGCGCAAGTCACCGGGGCCGACCCCGCGCGTGTGGCGGTGGTCAGCGGCCCGAATCTGGCCAGTGAGATCGTCGACGAACAACCGGCCGCCACCGTCGTTGCATGCACCGACTCGGGCCGCGCCGTCGCGTTGCAACGCGCACTGTCGACGGGATACTTCCGGCCCTACACCAACGCGGACGTCATCGGCGCGGAGGTCGGCGGTGCGTGCAAGAACGTCATCGCCCTGGCGTCCGGGATGGCCGCAGGGGTAGGGCTGGGGGAGAACACCGCCGCCGCCATCATCACGCGCGGGCTCGCCGAGATCATGCGGCTCGGAATCGCCTTGGGCGCCAAGCCGGCAACGCTTGCCGGACTCGCCGGCGTCGGCGACCTGGTCGCCACCTGCACGTCGCCGCGCTCCCGCAACCGCTCGTTCGGCGAACGCCTCGGGCTGGGCGGCACAATGGATTCGGCGATGCGCGCGACGGGCGGCCACGTCGCCGAGGGGGTGGCGTCGTGCCAATCGGTGCTGGCGCTGGCGGACAGCTACGACGTCGAAATGCCGCTCACCGACGCCGTGTATCGGGTCTGCCACAAGGGCTTGTCGGTCGACGAAGCAGTCGCACTGCTGCTCGGGCGAAGCACGAAGTCGGAGTAACACGATGGACGGCCGGTATGGCGATTCCACCCGCAGCGTCAAAGCCGTTGGGTCGGAGCCGGTTCCGGGACAACCAGTCGCGTCGCCCCCCGTGCCCGCATCGACGTATCATCTGTCACCCGACGAAACCGAACCACTGGACAACTATGGCCGCAGCTCGAATCCGACATGGCGGCAACTGGAGTCGGCCCTCGCCGAACTCGAGGGCGCGGCGACGGCGCTGACGTTCGGCTCCGGCATGGCGGCTATCACCTCCGTGCTGCGGGTGCTGGCCACGCCAGGCAAGAAGCTGGTGGTCCCCGCTGACGGGTACTATCAGGTGCGCCGATATGCCAAGGATTATCTTGCGCCGCTAGGAGTCACGGTCGTGGAAGCGCCGTGCGCCGACATGTGTGCAGCATCGTCGGATGCCGACGTGGTGCTTGCGGAGACCCCGGTCAATCCCGGGCTGGACGTCGTCGACCTGCACCGGCTGGCGATGGACTGCCGTGCCAGAGGCTGCACCCTCGTGGTCGACAACACCACTGCGACACCGCTGGGCCAGCAACCGCTGTCGCTGGGCGCCGACATCGTGGTCGCCAGTGCCACCAAAGCGCTGTCGGGTCACAGCGATCTCGTCGCGGGCTACGCCGCGGGCAGTCACCCCGATCTGATGGCCGCGGTGGCCCAGGACCGCCTGCTCGCCGGGCCGATTCTCGGAGCGTTCGAGGCGTGGCTGGTACTGCGCAGCCTCGGCAGCGCGGGCTTGCGGTTCGAAAGGCAATGCCATAACGCGCAGGCGTTGGCGTTGATGCTGCGCGCCCATCCGGCGGTGCGGTCGGTGCGCTATCCCGGCCTACCCGGCGATCCGTCTCATCAGATCGCCACCCTGCAGATGAGGCGCTTCGGCGGGTTGGTCGCCGTCGAACTCGAAGACTCCGCGGCGGTGCATGCGCTGGTGGAACGCAGTGCGCTGCTGGTCGCGTCGACCAGCTTCGGCGGAATTCACTCGTCGGTGGACCGCCGGGCCCGCTGGGGTGATCCGGTCAGCGACGGCTTCGCCCGCATCTCGCTGGGGATTGAGGACACCGACGATCTGATCGCCGACTTCGAGCAGGCGTTGGCGTAACCCCGGCTTACGCCGGTCCTGCGCAGTTCGGAGATGACTGTAGCCTCTCTAGGTTGTGACTGCCCCCCGTGAGCCCGGCCCCGGTCGGCCGGTGCGCGTCGCCGTCATATACGGCGGTCGCAGCTCTGAACATGCGATTTCGTGTGTCTCCGCCGGCAGCATCCTTCGCAACCTCGATCCTGACCGCTTCGAGGTGGTCGCTGTCGGCATCACGCCCGGCGGGTCATGGGTGCTCACCGATGCCGAGCCGGACACGCTGGCCATCACCGACGGCCGGCTGCCGGAGGTGCTTGCGGCCTCGGGCACCGAACTTGCCCTTGCCGCCGATCCGGGCCGCAGCGGACAACTGCTGTCGCTGTCGGGCGGGGCGGGCGAACTGCTGGCCGCCGTCGATGTGGTGTTCCCGGTTCTGCACGGTCCCTATGGCGAGGACGGCACGATCCAGGGATTGCTCGAGCTGGCCGGTGTGCCCTACGTCGGAGCGGGCGTGCTGGCCAGCGCGGCCGGGATGGACAAGGAGTTCACCAAGAAGCTGCTCGTCGCCGAGGGGCTGCCGATCGGCGATCACGTCGTGCTGCGGCCGCGGGACGAGAGTGTGGACCTCGATGACCGCGAACGGCTAGGGCTGCCCGCGTTCGTCAAACCCGCGCGCGGTGGATCGTCGATCGGAATCAGCAGGGTGACGGCTTGGGATCAGCTCCCCGAGGCGATCGCGCTGGCGCGCCGCCACGATCCGAAGGTGATCGTCGAAGCGGCGGTGTCGGGTCGCGAATTAGAGTGCGGTGTACTGGAATTCCCCGATGGGCGGATCGAGGCCAGCACGGTCGGCGAGATCCGGGTGGCTGGCGTGCGTGGCCGCGAAGACGCGTTCTACGATTTCGCGACGAAGTATCTCGAGGACGCCGCGGAACTTGACGTGCCCGCCAAGGTCGACGACGGCGTCGCAGATCAAGTGCGCGAGTTGGCGATTCGTGCGTTCCAGGCCATCGACGGACAAGGCCTGGCCCGCGTCGACTTCTTCCTCACCGAGGACGGGCCGGTCATCAACGAAATCAACACGATGCCCGGCTTCACCACGATATCGATGTATCCACGGATGTGGGCCGCCAGCGGCATCGACTATCCGACCCTGTTGGCCACCATGGTCGAAACGGCGCTGCGGCGCGGCACGGGACTGCGCTAGCGCACCGGCGCAGGGTCAACCGCCTTGGCAGACAAAGACTTCGCGATAACCCGAGAGATCTCCTGAATCGGCGTCGGCCCGGAACCCTCGGGCAGGGTCAGCGCCACGTACACCGGCCGGTCGACCGCGAACCACGTGCTGCGTCCCTGATCGCCCACGGGGTCATTGCCCACCCCTGCTTCGCCCACCCGAAACCAAGCACCGCATCCACAACCTGGACTGGGCTACCGACGACGAACTCGGCGGGCCTCTCCACGCCGCAACGTAGAACGACGGGCTCGCCGTCTTCAGACGCGCGCCATGCCGCCGCGCCCGGGGGTGCCGGATCGGCAGCGGGTGCTCGGCGGAAGTCGCCCAACTGGTCGGGCAGCACCTCGGCCAGCGCACGGCATTCCGTGCTGTCGGCCTTCGGCGCGGGGACCGAGGCGATCGCGACAGGTTGATCTTTGGCGGGTTGCTCCCGAAGTGCCGCGACGACCAGGATCGCGATGACGGCCCCGACCGCCACCACGATCGCAGCGATCATCAATGCCCGCGGCGGGCCGTCACGGGGCTCGGAATCCACGGCCAAACTCTAAGGCCGGGCTCCCCGCTGCATAGACTCCACGCCGAAGGGGCGTACGCGCCGCAGGTCCGAGCCGCGTTCAGGCCACGAAGGAGGTGTCATGACGACCGACGACCCGGCCGAGAGCCTGGCCGGGCTTGGCGAGTTCGGCGTCATCGACCGACTGGTGGCTGGCCGCGATCAGCCCGAGGCTGTCGCGCTGGGACCTGGCGACGATGCGGCGGTGGTGTCGGTAGGCGGCGGGAAGACGGTGGTTTCCACCGACATGCTCGTCGAGGGCCGGCATTTCCGCCTCGATTGGTCCACGCCGCACGACGTCGGCCGCAAGGCGATCGCGCAGAACGCGGCCGACATCGAGGCGATGGGTGCGCGGACCACCGCGTTCGTCGTCGCATTCGGCGCGCCCGGTGACACTCCCGCGGAGCAGGTGTTGGCTCTGGCCGACGGAATGTGGCACGAGGCGCAGGTGTTTGGCGCAGGGATCGTCGGCGGTGATCTGGTGAGCGCGCCGCAGTGGGTCATCTCGGTGACCGTGCTGGGCGACCTGGACGGCCATGAACCAGTGCGCCGCGGAGGCGCCAAGGCCGGCGACGCAGTGGCCGTCGTCGGCGAATTGGGTCGATCCGCCGCCGGATATGCGCTGTGGCAGAACGATATTCAGGACTTCGACGAGTTGCGCCGCCGGCACCTGGTGCCCGAGCCGCCGTATGGCCAGGGTCGGCTGGCCGTTGACGCGCGGTGCCACCGCGATGACCGATGTGTCCGATGGACTGCTGGCCGACCTCGGACACTTGGCAGAGGCGTCCGGCGTGGTCATCGACGTCTCGACCGCGGCGCTGATCGCCGACCGCGACGCGGTGGCGGGCGCGGCCGCTGCCGTGGGCGCCGACGCATTGACGTGGGTGCTCGGCGGTGGAGAGGACCATGCTTTGGTCGCGACGTTCCCAGGTGCGCCGCCCGACGGCTGGCGGGTGATCGGGCGGGTGCTCGACGGGTCTGCGCGGGTGTCGGTCGACGGCACGCACTGGGAGGGCAATCCGGGTTGGCAGTCATTCGACTAGCTAGGGTGACGAACCGTGACCGTGTACGCCATCGCTGAGCTGAGTTCACGGACCGGGCCGCCTATGACCGCGACAAGGTGGTACTGATGTCGTTCCCCGACGAAGCGGCGTTTCGCGCATGGGCGGAATCGCCTGAATACCAGGAGATCTCCGAGGACCGCCACGCAGGCGCCGACACCGTGGTGTTGCTGATCGAAGGGTTGAAATGACCGCGCGACCGCTCAATGAACTCATCGACGAGGGCTGGGCCCGCGCGCTGGAACCCGTGGCGCCTCAGGTCGCGCAGATGGGGGAATTTCTGCGGGCGGAGCTCGCAGCGGGCAACGCCTACCTGCCCGCGGGCCAGAATGTGCTGCGCGCCTTCACTTTCCCGCTGGATCGGGTTCGAGTACTCATCGTCGGCCAGGATCCGTATCCGACACCGGGGCATGCCGTGGGCCTCAGTTTTTCGGTTGCGCCCGAGGTGCGGCCGTTGCCGCGCAGTCTGGACAACATCTTCACCGAGTACGGCAGTGATCTCGGGTATCCCGCCCCGTCCACCGGCGACCTGTCGCCGTGGGCCGAGCGCGGGGTGATGCTGCTGAACAGGGTCCTCACCGTCCGCCCCGGCACTCCCGCGTCGCATCGAGGCAAAGGCTGGGAAGCCGTCACCGAATGTGCGATCCGGGCGCTGGTGGCGCGCAAGCAGCCCATGGTGGCGGTGCTGTGGGGCCGCGACGCCTCGACGCTGAAGCCGATGCTCGACGGGCCCGACTGCGTGGCGATCGAATCGCCGCATCCGTCGCCGCTGTCGGCGTCGCGGGGTTTCTTCGGCTCGCGGCCGTTCAGCCGGGCCAACGAGCTACTCGAGAAGATGGGCGCCGACCCTATCGACTGGCGGCTGCCTTAGCGCGAGTCAGCCGCGCGTGACCTTGCCGGCCTTGATGCACGAGGTGCACACGTTGATCCGCTTCTTGTTGCCGCCCGGGCGGGTCACGGCGTGCACGGTCTGGATGTTGGGATCCCACCGGCGGTTGGTACGGCGATGGGAGTGCGACACCGACTTGCCGAAGCCGGGGCCCTTCCCGCAGATATCGCACACGGCAGCCATATCGAACTCCTCGGATCAGTACTTGGGGGCCAAGCAACCGCAGGCGGGTGACCCGACAACCTGACCAGGATACCGGCACGCCGCAGGGAATCGCCAAAAGCGTGCCCCTGGACCTACGCGAACGCGCCCGTTCGCGCCGTCGACCGGCGCGAACGTTGCCGACGCGTTGTCAGCGACAATGGCTAGGCTGACGCCCACGGCGACACCTCGAGTCTGCGGGGCGCCGCCAGTGCGGGTTGGAGGTGGGGCATGTCGGCTCGGCGGCTGGACGCCTCCGACCCTGCGGGACTGGGCCCACACCGCGGTCGGCGACCTCATCACCCACACCGACGAGATCAACCGGCTCAATGTTTTCCCGGTCGCCGATGCCGATACCGGGCACAAACATGCTGTTCACCATGCGTTCGGCGTGGGCGCAGGCCGACGCGCAGTCCCCGCGGCGACGACGTCGCACAGGTGGCAGCCGCGCTGGCCCGCGGCGCCTTGCAGGGCGCGCGGGGCAACTCGGGTGTCATCCTGTCGCAGATCCTGCGCGGCCTCGCCGACGTCACCGCCGCCGCGGCCGGCCGATCGCGGCGGGGCGCTGGCCGATATCGACGGGGCCCTGTTCGGGGCCGCCCTGCGGCATGCGGTCGGCCTGGCCGCCACGTCGATGGGCGAGGCTGTCCCCGGCACGATCGTCTCGGTGCTGCAGGACGCGGCAGGCGCCGCCGAGCGATGCCGCCGCCGACGGCGCCGACCTCGCCGACGTGGTGGTCGCGGCCGCCGACGCCGCGGCCGTCTCGCTCGACAAGACCACCGGGCAGCTCGATGTGCTGGCCGAGGCCGGCGTGGTGGACGCCGGCGGCCGCGGGCTGCTGGTACTGCTGGACGCGATGAGCCCCACGTTGACCGGGCATGCGACGCGCCGCGGCAGAGTACGTGCCGTCGCCGCCGCGTGGCCGACGCCGTGCCCAGCACCACCGCCGCCGCGCCACAGTTCGAGGTGATGTACCTGCTGAGTGGTTGTGACGCGGCCGGCGTGGAGACGCTGCGCCGCAGCCTCGACCGGCTCGGCGAATCGGTGGCCATCGCGGCGTCGGCGCGGCGCGGGCGGCCAGTACTCGGTCCACGTGCACGCCGACGACGCCGGCGCCGCCGTCGAGGCGGCCCTGTCCGTCGGCACGCCCAGCCGCATTCAGATCACCTCGCTCACCGGCGCGGCGGGTGCGCGGCCGGCCGGCGGGTGGGTGTCGGAGCGGGCGGTGCTGGCGGTTGTCGACGGCGCGGGCGCGGAAGAACTGTTCGCCGGCGAGGGCGCACATGTGCTGCAGGCCGGACGCGGACGAGCCGGTGCGCGCCAAGCAGCTGCTGCATGCGCTGGTAATGGCCGGCGCGGCGCAGATCATGGTGTTGCCGAACGGCTATGTCGCGGCCGAGGAACTCGTCGCGGGATGCACCGCCGCGATCGGCTGGGGCATCGACGTGGTGCCGGTGCCCGCGGCATCGATGGTGCAGGGGCTGGCCGCGCTGGCCGTCCACGACGCGGAGCGCCAAGCCGTCGACGACGGCTACACCATGGCCCGCGCCGCGGCGTCCGCGCGGCACGGGTCGGTGCGGCTCGCCACCGAGGAGGCGCTCACGTGGGCGGGCATGTGTAAGCCGGGGGACGGGCTGGGCATCGCGGGCGATGAGGTGCTGATCGTCGGCGAGAACGTCACCGCGGCCGGCGGCGGGCCTGATCGACCTCTTGCTGGTCGCAGGCGGCGAGCTGGTGACCGTGCTCACGGGTGCCGGTGTCGACCCCGACGTCGGCGAGGCCTTGCGCGAGCACGTCCACCGTGAACACCTCGGCGCCGAGTTGGTGACCTATCACACCGACCACCGCGGCGACGCCCTGCTGATCGGGGTCGAGTAGCCGTGGCCGCGCTGAACGACCGGCTGGACTACGTCCTCGGCAAGAAGGCCGCCGGGCCGCTGGAGGAACACTTCGGCATCCGCACGGTCAACGATCTGTTGCGCCACTACCCGCGCAAGTACAGCGACGGCATGACGGTGCTGAGCGAGGGGGAGGAACCCGAGGAAGGCGAGCACGTCACGTTCGTCGACGTCATCACCAAAGCGGAAGTGAAGTGGACGAACCGCCAGCCGAAGCGGGAGTACCTGGTCGTCACGCTGGGCCACCGGCGGCCAAAGGTGACGGCGACCTTCTTCAACGTGAAGTTCCTCAAGAAGTCGTTGAAAGAGGGCTTGCGGGTGATGCTCTCCGGCGAGGTCGGCTATTTCAAGGGCACGATGCAGCTGACCCATCCCGCGTTTCTCGTACTGCATGCGAGCGGCAAGATGACGGGAAGCGAAGCGCTCAGGACGATCGCGGAGGCATCGGGGGCCACCGGCGACGATATGTTGGCCGCGTTCGAGCGGGACTTCTTCCCGATCTACCCCGCCAATAAGAAGGTGCAGAGCTGGGAGATCTACGCGTGTGTGCGTCAGGCACTCGACGTGCTCGACCCCATCGAGGATCCGCTGCCGGAATCCTTTCTGCGGGAACATAATCTGATCGGCGAGGACCAGGCGCTGCGGGCGATACACATCGCAGAGAAGGCCGCGGAACGCGACGCCGCGATCGCGCGTCTGACCTATGACGAAGCGATTGGTTTGCAATGGGCGTTGGTGGGGCGGCGGTTCAGCGAGCTGAGCGAGTCCGGTCCCGTCGCGCCGCTTCGGGACGACGGTCTCGTCGCGACGATGCGCCGGCAGTTGCCGTTCGAATTGACCGACGGCCAAAAGCATGTCCTCGACGTGCTCTCCGGCGAGCTTGCCGCCAGCCGCCCGATGAACCGCATGCTGCAGGGCGAGGTGGGCTCCGGCAAGACCATCGTCTCGGTGCTGGCGATGCTGCAGATGGTCGACGCGGGCTATCAGTGTGCGCTGCTGGCCCCGACGGAAGTCCTTGCCGCCCAACATGCCCGCTCGGTCCGCGATGTTCTGGGGCCGCTGGCGATGGCGGGCCAACTCGGCGGTGCCGACGGTGCGACGCGGATCGCGCTGTTGACCGGATCCATGTCGCCCCAGCAGAAGCGCGTGTACGCGATGAGGTCGCCAGTGGCGAAGCGGGCATCGTCATCGGCACGCACGCGCTGCTGCAGGAGTCCGTCGAATTCCACCGCCTCGGCATGGTCGTCGTCGACGAGCAGCACCGGTTCGGGGTGGAACAGCGAGACCGGCTGCGGGCCAAGGCACCCGAGGGCGTCACACCGCATCTGCTCGTGATGACCGCGACGCCGATCCCGCGGACCGTCGCGCTCACCCTCTACGGCGACCTGGAGACGTCGACGCTGCGGGAACTGCCGCGGGGCCGCCAACCGATCGCCACCAACACCATCTTCCTCGAGGAGAAGCCGGCCTGGCTGGAACGGGCGTGGCAGCGCATCATCGAGGAGGTCGGCGACGGCAGGCAGGCCTATGTCGTCGCATCCCGCATCGACGAGAGACGACAAGCGCCGACGACAAGGACGGGCGGCCCGCCCCCGACCACGGTCGTCGAACTGTTCGACCGACTGCGGCGCGGCCCGCTGTCCGGACTGCGGATCGGGCTCATGCACGGCCGGCTGCCCGCCGACGAGAAGGATGCGGTGATGGCCGCGTTCCGCGACGGCCGAGATCGATGTGCTGGTCTGCACCACCGTGATCGAGGTCGGTGTCGACGTGCCCAACGCGACGGTGATGCTGGTGATGGACGCCGACCGGTTCGGCATCAGCCAGCTGCACCAGCTCCGGGGCCGCATCGGCCGTGGCGAACATCCAAGCCTGTGCCTGCTGGTCACCAGACTGCCTGAGGCGTCGAAGGCGGGCGAACGCCTGAAGGCCGTCGCCTCGACGCTCGACGGTTTCAAACTCGCCGACCTCGATCTGGTGGAGCGCCGCGAGGGAGATGTGTTGGGATTCACCCAGTCCGGGCAGCCCATCACGCTGCGGTTTCTTGTCGCTGTTCGAGCATCTCGACGTCATTCTGGCCGCGCGCGAGCTCTGCGAATCGCTGCTACGAGGCGGCTCCGGAGCGATCCGGGAATGGCGATGCTGGCAGCGCCGTTCGTCGACACCGACCGTGTCGAGTATCTGGAAAAGGCATGAGCCGCAGGCGGTTTGCCATGGCTGTTGGCGATCGTCGCGGTCGCAGTCATCGTCGCGGTCCAGGTCACGATGTCGTCGACACCGCGCGCCAGTTCATCGCCCAGGCTGACATCCCCACCGTCGCACCCGGCGTCGACGTGCTCGCAGGCATCGCGCGAAGTGCCGGTGCGCATCCGCGGATTCGACTATCGACGGGATGCTTTCGGGGACAGCCTGGACCGACGACAACGCCGGCTCCCGGCGGCCACAACGGCTGCGACACCCGCAACGACATCCTCGACCGTGACCTCGTCGACAAGACATATGTCTCAATCAAGCGGTGTCCCAACGCCGTCGCCACCGGCACGCTGCACGACCCGTATACCAATGCAGTCGTCGCGTTCATGCGCGGCAATCAGGTCGGCGCGTCCGTGCAGATCGACCACATCGTTCCACTCGCGCTGGCGTGGGACCTGGGTGCACGTAACTGGACCGACGAGCTGCGGCTCGATTCGCCAACGATCCCGCGAACCTGTTGGCCGTCGCGGGTCAGGCCAACCAGGACAAGGGCGATCACGAACCGGCCGTGTGGATGCCACCGAACGCGGTGTTCGGATGCCAGTACGCGATGCAGTTCATCGCGGTGCTCCGCGGTTACGCGCTGCCGGTCGACGCGCCCTCGGCGGCGGTGCTGCGCGACGCGGCCGCGACGTGCCCGGTCGGCTGATGCGCGACGACGACCACCGGCGACGGCGATAGCATCGATGTCGTGGAAGGCGTTGCGGTTGAGGAATCCTCTCGCGCGGCCCGGCTCCTCGAGGCTCAGGACATGGCGGCGAAACTCTTCGTCGAGGTGACCGAGCGGGGGTTGGTCCGCGCCGGCATCGGTGAGCGGGCGCTTTCGGACGAGATCCGCGATCTCGCCGCGAGCATGTTCGGCATCACCCGGCACTGGCACAAACGGATCGTGCGGTCGGGGGAGAACACCCTCGAGACCGCACGCACGAATCCGCCCGACCGCCGAATCACCGACGATGACATCGTGTTCCTCGACTTCGGGCCGATATTCCAGGAGTGGGAGGCCGATTTCGGCCGCACCTACGTCCTGGGGAACGACGCCCGTAAATCCGCCCTGTGCGACGACCTGCCCAAGGTCTGGCAGGCGGGGCGCGATTACTTCCAAAGATCCGCGGACGTCACGGGCGAGGAGCTTTTCGACTACGTGGCCGCGGTCAGCCGTGACTTCGGCTGGGACTTCGGTGGCGTCATCGCAGGGCACCTGGTCGGCGAGTTTCCCCACGAGAATATCCACGGCGATGACATCGAGTCCTACATCGCACCGGGGTCGACGAAGCCGATGCGGCGAACGGACCGCGCGGGCAACCTGTGTCACTGGATTCTGGAGGTTCACCTCGTCGATCGGGCACGACGCTACGGCGGCTTCTACGAAGAGCTGCTCGACCTTCCCTGACGCACGGTGATGCAGTGACAATCGGCGCCGTGTCACCATGTGGCATGGGCGGTCCGAGGCGCGACGCATCGAGCGGAGACAAGGTTGGCCGGCCTACCACCGCCGACGTCGCCCGCCTGGCGAGCGTGTCGACAGCGACGGTCAGCTATGTGCTCAACAACGCCGAGGGCCGAAAGATCTCTCTTGGCACGCGGGAGGCCGTCTATCGCGCCGCCCAGCAGCTGGGTTATCGGCCCAACCTCGCTGCGCGCAACCTCGCAAGCGGAAAGAGCGGTGCCGTGCTGTATGTCGTGCCGCGAGTCGCGGTGGGCGAGATGCCACTGCAGGCCGGCAGCAGGATGACAACGGAGCTGGCCCGCATTGGCTTGCTGCAAATGCAGATCTTCGAGACGGAAGACGACCACCACGTTGTCGACGCGATCGAGAACATCAATCCCGTCGCAGTCACCAGTCTTTTTCCCCTCCGGCGTGAGGTCGTCCGTGCGATCGACGCCGCCTCCATTCCGCACATCGAGATCGGGACGCTGCCTGCGCTGGGCCATCCGCCGGTGTCAGTCGGTGAGATTCGGATCGCGCACCTGGTCTCACGTGGTCACGAACGGATTGCCTTCGCCCATACGGGGCTCGCCAGATGGCGCGCGCTCGGTGATTACTGGCTCGACGGCATAGTGCGCGCGGCGCAGGCCCGAGACCTTCCGCCGATCCGCGTTGGTGAGGTCACCCTCGAAAACGTCACCGCCGTGGTGGATGAGTGGGTACGAGCGGGCGTTACTGCAGTGTGTGCACAAAGCGATGACATTGCGTGCCTCGTCCTCTACGGCATTCGCGAGGCGGGGTTGCGCTGCCCGGACGATCTGGCCGTGATCGGGGTCGACGCCGCGCCGATGGGCGCCATCAGCTCGCCGCCGCTGACCACCGTCGAGTTCAATCCCATCGCGGTCGCGGATGCCGCTATCGCCGCGCTGCTCACCGAATTGGGTTATCCGGCGCCTTCGCCGCCGCTGCCAGCGGACATCACGCGGCTCATCGTTCGTGCCTCGACGTAGCCCTTGAAAGACGTAGCCGGCCGCCCGCAAGAACAATAGCTATGTGCCCGTGTAGGTTTCCGGATCCGGGCGGAAGCGGGTGCCGTCGTCGAGCCCGTTCAGCGTGGCCATCTCGTCCTCGGTGAGCTCGAAGTCGAACACCTCGAGGTTCGACTTGATCCGCTCGGGTGACGACGAGCGCGGGATCACGACGTTGCCCAGTTGCAGGCTCCACCGGATCAACACCTGGGCCGGCGTCTTGCCGTGCGCCTGCGCGACCGAACCGATCGTCGCGTTGTCCAACAGGTTGCCGATTCCCAACGGGCCGTAGGCCTCGGTGACAATGCCGTGTTCTGCGTTCACGGCGCGCAGTTCGGACTGGTTCAGCAGCGGGTGCAACTCGATCTGATTGATCGCCGGAGTGAAGAACGACAGCTCGATGATGTCCGAGAGATGCTCGGCGTGAAAGTTGGCCACACCGATCGACTTGGTGTCGCCCATCTCCTTCCGCTTCATCAGCCCGCCCCAGCTGTCGACGTACTTGCCCTGCTCGCCGGCCGGCCAGTGGATGAGGTAGAGGTCGACGTAGTCCAGACCGAGCCTGGACAGGCTGGCCCTGATCGCGTCCTGGGCGGATTGGAAGCCGAGATCCGGCGTGGCCAGTTTCGTGGTGACGAACAGCTCCTCGCGCGGTACGCCTGACGCGGCAATCGCGCGACCCACCGCGGCCTCGTTTCCGTAGGCGGCAGCGGTGTCGATCAGCCGGTAACCCGCCTCCAGCGCTGCCGACACCGACTGTTCGGTTTCGGAGTCGGACAGCTCGCCGACGCCGAGACCAAGAACCGGAATGGCGTTTCCGTCGTTGAGATTGACGGTGGGAATCGCAGCCGCCTTCGCATCAGAAGGGGTCATTTCACCTACCCTGTGAAGTCGTATGTCCGTGGGTCGGGACCCAGTCGAGTGCCGTCGCCGAGCGATGAGATGGACGTCATGTCCTGCTCGCTCAGTTCAAGATCGAACACGTCGAAGTTACTCACAATTCGCTCGGGGGTCACCGATTTCGGGATGACTATATTGCCGAGTTGCATATGCCACCTAATCAGTACCTGTGCGGGAGTTTTTCCGTGGCGTTCCGCAACCGCGGTGACGGTGGGATTGCTCAACAGCGAGCCCTGTCCGAGCGGGCTCCACGCCTCGGTGGCGATGCCCAGCTGAGAGTGCGCTTCACGAAGGCTCCTGCTGCTGAAGCATCGGATGCAACTCGACCTGGTTGACAGCGGGAACAATTCCGGTGGCGTCCACCAGGATTCGCAGGTGCTCCGGCTCGAAATTGCTGACGCCGATCGAGCGAATGCGGCGCTCGTCGCGCAGCCGTGAAAACGCCTTGAAGGTGTCGACGAAGGTGTTCCTCGAGGGCATGGGCCAGTGAATGAGGTAGAGATCGAGGTAATCGACACCAAGGCGCGCCATGCTCGCATCGAACGCCTTCAGCGTGTTGTCGTAGCCCTGATCGGCGTTCCACAGCTTGGTGGTGATGAAGACGTCCTCGCGGGGAAGACCGGAGTTCGCGACCGCCTGGCCGACGCCTCGTTCGTTGCCGTACGCGGCGGCGGTGTCGATATGCCGGTACCCCGCCTCGAGCGCGGCCGCTGCCGCCCGTTCGGTGTCTTCCGGCGGGGTCTGCCAAACACCGAGTCCGACCTGGGGGATCGAACTACCGTCGTTCAGCGTGATCAAGGGAGATGCCATGACTTCGAGTCTGCCAGCGGAGGCGCCGGCGGCCGCACCGCAGATGGACGCCAAGTATCGGCATCGTCACGCCCTTGGCCGGCGTGACCATGCGCGGCCTGCCCCACATTCCCGACCGCGTCAAACGCCTGCTGCTGGGCGGGCGAACGGTCACGATCGACGGCAACACCCTGGATACGACCCTGCAGTTGATGCTCACGGGTCAGAAAGCAGTGGGCATCGAGGGGTTGGCGATGAGCCCGGACGTCGCGACCGCGCGGGCCCTGCTGTCGATCGTCGCCGCCGGCTACACACAGAACATTCCCGTGGCCGCGGTGACGAATCTCTCCATACCCGGGGCCCGCTGGGGCCATCCGGGCGCGGCATTACCGGCCGGCCGACGGCGACGGGCAACCGCTGCTGGTCTTCTACCACGGCGGCGGCCAGGTCATCGGTGACCTCGATACCCACGACGATGTGTGCCGGCAGATCTGCCGCGAGGGCGGCCTGCATGTGCTGTCGGTCGACTATCGACTCGCCCCTGAGCACAAGGCGCCCGCAGGCACCGACGACGCGTTCGCCGCGTTTCAGTGGGCGCTCGAGCATGCCGCGGAATTGAGGGCGGATCCCCACCGGGTGGCGGTCGGGGGCGACAGCGCCGGCGGCAACCACGCGGCGCTGGTGGCGCTGCGGGCACGCGACGAGGGCGTGCAACTGCCCGCCTTGCAGGCTGCTGTTCTACCCCGTCGTCAACTACCGCGACGAGACGCGGTCGCAGAACCTGTTCGCCTCCGGGTTCTTCCTGACCAAGCGCGACCTCGTGTGGTTCCGCGAGCACTACCTGGACGGCGCACAGGTCGACGCCGCCGACCCCCGGGTCTCCCCGTTGCTCGCCGACCGATTTCTCCGGGCTGCCGCCCGCGCTGGTGCTGACGGCCGGATTCGACCCCCTGCGCGACGAAGGCAGGCAGTACGCCGCAGGCCATGCGCGACGCAGGCGTGACCGTCGACTACCGGGAGTTCGGTTCGCTGGTCCACGGCTTCGCCAACTTCTTCCCGCATCGGTGGCGGCAGCACCGCCGCGATGGCGGAGGCGATCTCGGCCCTGCGGGCCCATCTGGCCCGCACGTAACCGGCGGGCGAAAGCGCGCCGGTACTCTTGTCGCGTGGCGACCAAAGGGAAACGGCAACCGAAATACGACCTGAAGGCAGCGGATCGCAAGCGCAACCTGGCGGTCCAGATCGGACTCACCGCGATCGTGGTGATCTTCGCCGTCGGGCTGGTGCTCTACATCGTGATGGGGGCCGACAAGAAGCCGGCGTCGGGCGAGGCCAAGTCGATCCGGGTGGCGTCGAGCAACGTGATCACCAAGGAGGGCACCTCGGACCCGAAGGCCGTGATTTCGCTCTACGAGGACTTCCTGTGCCCTGCGTGCGGCAACTTCGAGAAGACCATCGGACCGACCGTCAACAAGCTGATCGACTCGGGCGCGGTGGCGGCCGACTACTACATGGTCTCCATCCTCGATCGTCAGGGTGACGGCTACTCGACGCGCGCCAGCAATGCCGCCTACTGCGTTGCCGACGAGTCGACCGATGCGTTCCGGCGATTCCATGCCGCGCTGTACGCGCAGCAGCCGGAGGAAGGCGTCGGTCCGTTCCCCGACAACGCCAGGCTGACCGAGGTCGCGCGCCAGGCCGGCGCAGGAGGCGGTGTCCCAGATTGCATCAAGGGCGATCGCTACACGGAGATGGCCAAGGGGCTGGCCAAGGCGACGAACGTCAACTCGACGCCGACCATCCGCATCAACGGGCAGGATTACAGCCCAACGACTCCCGAGGCGTTGATCGCCAAGATCGAGGAGATCGTCGGCAACGTGCCCGCACTGGACGCCGGTCCGCCGCCGCCCGCGCCTGAGCCCACGCCCGCGCTTCCGCCGTCGCCCGCGCCGGCGCCATGACCGTCACCGCGCCCGGTGCCGTCGAGCCCGGCGATACCGACTCGGCACAGCCGAGGGGTCTGCCGGTCCGGCGGGCCAGCGCGGTGTGGGTACTTCTCGCCGGGGTGGTGGGCCTGGTCGCCGCGTTCACGCTCACCGTCGAGAAGATCGAGATCCTGATCAACCCCGACTACGTGCCGTCGTGCAGCCTCAACCCGGTGCTGTCGTGCGGCTCGGTGATGATCACCCCGCAGGCATCGGCGTTCGGCTTCCCCAACCCGCTGATCGGCATCGTCGCTTTCACCGTTGTCCTCGTGACCGGTGTGCTCGCGCTCGCCAACGTGACACTGCCGCGGTGGTACTGGGCCGGCCTGGCCATCGGCACCCTGTTGGGCACGGCGTTCGTGCACTGGCTGATCTTCCAGAGCCTGTACCGCATCGGTGCGCTGTGCCCGTACTGCATGGGGGTGTGGGCGGTGACCATTCCACTGCTGGTTGTGGTGTCCTCGATCGTCGTGGCGCCGTCCAACGGCGTGGTCCGTCTGCTCTACACGTGGCGGTGGTCGCTGGTGGCGCTGTGGTTCACCGCGCTGATCCTGTTGATCCTGGTGCGCTTCTGGGACTACTGGTCCACTCTCGTCTAGGCGCCGTCCGGGCGGGATCACCGAAGGGCAGCCTCCTTCGTTAGTCGGTGGGGGCGTCAAAGTAGGGGGACACGTCGGCGATGCGGCGGTTGGCGGCCTTTCGGACATTGCGCACGTGCGTCTGCGCCGCTCGGGCCGCCGCTGCGGGGTCGCCCGCATTGAGTGCGATGAGAATGGCGTGATGTTCCTGCCACGACTGTTCGAGCCTGCCCTCGATCTCCAGCGTGGTCCTCAGGCCGGTCATCAGCAGTGCGTTGAGCACGCCCTGACACTGCTCGAGTAACCGATTTCCCGTTGCTTGCACAATGCGCAGGTGAAACGTCGCGTCGAGATGTTGGAGCTTCTCGAAGTCGCGGGGCCGTTCCCGCACCGCCTCGTCAAGGTCGCCAAATGCCTTTTGCACGGCGGCGATTCCACTCGGGTCCTGACGCTGAGCGGCCCAGCGAGCCGCGGGTACTTCCAGGACCTCTCGCATTGCGAACATCTCCGAAAGGCTGGCGTCGAGATGCGCCATCGATTCCCGGAAGGCCTTCTGGGCGGAGGGCTCGGCGACGAAGACACCTTGGCCGTGTTTGACGATCAGCCTGCCCTCGGCCTGTAGCGATTTCACCGCCTCGCGCACCGACGGACGGCTTACCTTCAGATTGGCCGCCAGCTCACGCTCGGGCGGGAGGCGGTCGCCGGGGGACAGCCGGCGCGTCTCCAACACGCGCAGGATCTCTGTTCGTATTCGTTCGTTCAGGGTGCCCTGTCCGATCGGTTGCCACGCCCTGAACGTGTCATCGACGGCCATCTGCTTCTCCATCGCGCTTGATGCCACCGGCGGGCGACGTGCCGCAAGACTACGCGACAGTCATTCTCAGTGGACTGACCTCTAGGCGGATTCAGTGCTTCACAGCCGCTTTTCAAAGCAATCCAGCCGCGCCTGAAGCCGGAATCAAATATGCCTCCCACGTCTGTCTATACAAAATGCAAAGGTTTGTTGACACCGATCGGTAGCGGGGCTAGCGTTCGGGTCTGAGAGGTCAGACCACTTATCACTAAGAGAGGCGGACGGATGGCTGTGAGACCCTCGTTCCTCGCCCACAAGAGCGGCGACTACGTCGCTGTGGCGGTACTGGATGTGCCGAAGGGACCGGGACGCGTTGAGTTTCTCGATGGCTCAGCAGCACTCGATGTCGAGACGAAATCGGAGATTCCCCTCGGCCACAAGGTCGCGTTGCGGGACGTCGCCTCGGGCGAAGACGTCATCGAATACGGCGTGCGCACCGCGATCGCCAGTGCCGACATCTCCACGGGCGACTACGTCCACATTCACAACGTGAGGAGCGCTCGGTGGCAAAACAGCATCGCCTGAACGGATTCCGCCGCGCGAACGGCGCCGTCGGCACTCGAAACCATGTCGCCATCCTCCCGGTGGACGACTTGTCAAACGCCGCCGCCGAAGGGGTCGCCTCGGTGATTCCCGGGACGCTCGCGCTTCCGCACGCATTTGGCCGGCTGCAGTTCGGCGAGGACCTCGACCTGACGTTCCGTACGTTGATCGGCATCGGCTCCAACCCCAATGTCGCGGCGGTAGTCGTCATCGGCATCGAGCCGAACTGGACCTCGCTCGTTGTCGAGGGCATCGCGAAGACGGGCAAGCCGGTCGAGGGCTTCTGGATTGAAGGCCTTGGCGATCTGAAGGTCATCGAGCGCGCGGGCCGAGTGGCCCAGCAGTTCCTGCGGGATGCGAGTGAGCATGTCCGCGAGCCCGTCGAGCGCTCCGACATCTTGCTGACGACCAAGGACGGCGAATCCGATACCACCACCGGTCTCGGCTCGTGCCGCATCACGGCTTACCTCAGCGACAGGTGGGTCGCCGATGGCGGAACGATGATCTTCGGGGAGACGAGCGAACTCACCGGCGGTGAGCACCTCATCGCCGAACGCTGTGTCAATGATGAGGTGCGCGGGCGCTTCCAGTCCTTCTACGACGGCTACATCGAAATGATCGAAGCAACGGGTGCCAATCTGCTGGGTTCGCAACCCACGCAGGGCAATATCGCCGGCGGCCTGTCGACGATCGAGGAGAAGGCGATGGGCAACATCGTCAAGACCGGTACGGCGCCGATCGTCGGTGCGCTTGCGCCTGCGGAGGCGCCCACCACAAGCGGCCTCCATTTCATGGACACATCCTCGGCAGCGGCGGAGTGTGTCACGTTGATGGCGGCGGGAGGCGGCGTCGTCAACCTCTTTCCGACCGGTCAGGGAAACGTGATCGGAAATCCGGTCCAACCGGTCGTCAAGATCACGGCCAATCCCAAGACTGCCGCGACAATGCCGGACCACATCGATGTCGACTGCTCCGCGATGCTCACCGCGGGCCAGTCGGTCGAGGAGGCCGGAGAGGCGCTGATCGAGCTGGTCGAGCGAACGATCAATGGACGCCTGACGGCTGCCGAGTCGCTGGGACATCGCGAATTCACCCTCACGAAGTTGTACCGCAGCGCCTGACGGCCGGTGGCCACGACAGCAGGCCACGTGGCAACGAATAGCAAACGTTTGTAGATGGTCGACGAACAGGAGCGTTCCGTGCGGCAATCCGGCGTTGACGGCGCCACCAGCCCATCAGGATGTCATGCGCCGAAGCCGGCGAGCGATGCTTTTGATTAGGCAAATTTTTTCCTTGACAACCGGCGCGAATAACGACTGTTATAGAGCAAACGTTTGTAGTGAGATCCGGATCACATCGGAGACGGACGGAAGGACGCCGCACGGTGGAAGGCCGAGGGATCGAGCCGATGACGAGGCGTAAACCCGCAGTCGAGGCGCACAACGTCTCGGTGACCTACGACAGGTTGCGTGAGAAGGACACGCTGATTGCGCTGAAGGACTTCAGTCTTCACATCGATGAGGGGGAATTCGTCGCCATCGTCGGTCCGAGCGGATGCGGCAAGAGCACGTTCCTCAATGTCGTGGCAGGTCTTACGTTTCCTGTTGCCGGGGAGATCTCGGTGATGGGCAAGCCGGTCCGCGGGCCGGAGACCGACCGCGCCGTGGTTTTTCAGGACTATGCGCTGATGCCATGGCGCACAACCGAAGCGAACGTCCGTTTCGGTCTGGAACTCCAGGGGCGCGTCGACTCCGAAACGAAGGAAAAAGTCGCGCACTACATCAAGATGGTCGGCTTGTCGGGGTTCGAAAAGGCTTATCCGCGTGAGCTATCCGGTGGAATGCGGCAGCGCGTAGGTCTGGCGCGGGCATTGGTCACCGAGCCGCGTCTTCTGCTCATGGACGAGCCGTTCGCGGCCGTCGACGCAATGACCCGTGAAGTCATGCAGGACGAGCTCGCCCGCATCGTCGCGGAGACTGGCCAGGCGATCTTGTTCATCACCCACAGTGTCGACGAGGCCATCACACTGGCCGACCGAATTGCCGTGGTGACGAGCCGCCCTGGCACGATCCGCGAAATCATCGAGGTCGATATCGCGCGGCCGCGTGGTCGCGAGAGTCGCAAGCTGCCGGCGTTTCAGGAGCTGCGCGAGCGGATCTGGGACCGGCTCTCGCTCCCGGCGGCGGGCGGCGTGTGAGGTGGCGACGATCGTCCGTGAGGCCAACACCGTCGAGCGCACCGACAGGCCCTCGCCGTGGTCCAAGCTGCTGCGCAAACGCCTTCCCGGGTTAATCAGCCTGATTGCCTTCATCGCGGTGTGGCAGCTGGCGATTGTGATCTTCCGGCCGTCCGACATCGTGCTGCCCGGACCGGGGCCGGTGTGGAAGGCGTTCGTCGAAGCCTTACGGGACGGATCGGTGGGCGAAGCATTGTGGGGCAGCGCGACCCCGCTGGCCATCGGGATGACTCTCGCGCTGGTCGCGATCCCCATCGGCTTGGCGATCGGGATGTCGCCTGTGGCAGACCTCTTCACCTCGCCTTACCTGTGGGGCTTCTTCGCGCTCCCCAACGTCGCGTTCGCGCCGCTGCTGGTTCTGATGACGGGGCTGAGTGACACCACCAGGATCTTGATGGTCTTTTTGTCGGCGTCGGTTCCGCTATGCCTCAGTTGCAAGGACGGCGTGCAGACGGTCGATGCCGGCCTGGTACGGGCGGCGCGAGCGTTCGGCGGCGGTCGGTTCGCGGTGTTCTATAAGGTGATCGCGCCGTGCTCACTGCCGTTCATCGCCAGCGGCGTGCGCAACGCCATCTCGCGCGGCTTCGTCGGCCTGGTGTCGGTTGAGCTACTCGTGGGCACTCGCGGAAGCATCGGCGGTGAGGTTCGGGCATCCATGCGCACCTTCGATACCGCACGCGGGTTCGCCTTCATTCTCCTCGCGATATCGCTTGCGCTACTTCTGGTTTCGGCATCGCGATACCTCGAGGTGCTGGCCAGCCGGTGGCGCGAGGAGGTCGTTCTGTGACCGCAACCGTCGCCGGCCGCAGGACGCTCGTGCCGGGCGTGTTCCGCAAGTCGCTACCGCGGCGGCGCACGCGGCGAGTGTTCACACGCCGTCAGCGCGTCGTATTCGGTGTCCTCAATCTCACTGCGTTCTTCGTGATCTGGCAGCTTGTCGCCACGTACAGCGGCGTCCCTCGGCTGTATCTTCCGTCGGCCACCGCCGTGTTCGGTGAGCTCGTCGAGATGAGCAGGGAAGGGATCCTCTGGAGCAATCTGACGATCAGTCTCGTCGTGTATCTGGTGGGCATGGCGATCTCGATCGCGATCGCCGTGCCTGCCGGACTCCTGATCGGTGGAATTCCCTTACTGGACAGAGCGCTTGGCACTTACGTATGGGCGCTCTACACCATGCCGCGCATTGTGTTGATGCCACTGATTCTGTTGTGGGTGGGCATCAACGACGCCTCGCGCGTCACGATCATCGTGCTGTCGGCTGTCCCTGCGACGCTCGTGGTGATCATGGAGGGTGTCAAGACCGTCGACAACAGCCTGCTGACGGCGGCGCGTTCGTTCGGGGCCAGTCGGTTTCAGTTGTTCAAGTCTGTCGTCATGCCTGCGACCGTGCCCTTCATCGCCACGGGTGTGCGGATGGGAGTGTCCAGAGGACTGCTTGGGCTGTTCATCGGTGAGCTCTTCACCAGTACCAACGGTATCGGCTACATCATCACCCTCGCGCAGAAGACATTCAACAGTTCTCGTGTGTATGCCATGTTGCTGGTCTTCCTGCTCTTTTGCGTAGCGATGGTGGGTGTCACTCAGTTCGTCGAGCGAAAGGTCATGGAGTGGCGCAAGGCGCCGGAATGATCCGGCCGGACTCAATTGCAGGGGCCAATGCCTCTGCTGCTCTTGTCATTCGAACATTCAGCGCGGAGGTTTGAAAGTGAATACGGGTTCAATACGAACGTTGACGGTGCTCGCTGCAGTCACAGGCCTTGTGCTGTCGGGCTGCTCAGGTTCCGGCGGCGACAATGCATCCGGCGAGAAGTACACGCAGGTCAGGATGTCCTACGACAACGACGACTTCATGAATCAGATGACCTGGATGGTGGCCGACGAGAAGTACTGGCCGGAGCTGGGATTCACGCAGCCCGCGCAGGTGACCGCGTCCGACGAGTACATGGCGGCGCTCATCGGTGGCGACGTGTGGGTTGCGCAGGGCGAAAGCGACGCGATCTGGGCTGCGATTGCCGAAGGCAGCGTGCCCCTGACAATCATCGGCGTCATCAAGGACACCGAGGCCTGGTGGCTGGGAATCCGCAAGGGTGTCGATCCCAATAACCTTGCGGGGCTGAAGATCAGTGGCGGTCCGGTTGGCGACCGGAACGTGAAGGTCGCCGAGAAGATCCTCCAGGAGCGCGGGGTCGACCCGAAATCGATGCAGTTCGTGTCGATATCCGGCGGCTCTGACGATCGCCTTGCTGCGCTGCTTGCCGGACAAATCGATGTAGCGGTGCTCCAGCCGCGCCACATGACGCCACTGGAGGCGGCGGGCGGCCAGATGATCGTCAAGGAATACAGCGAGGTACCGCAGGAGACCTGGGTGGTTCGCTCCGAGACGCTCAAGGATCACCGGCCCGAGGTCTGTGCCTACGTCCTCGGACGGCTCCAGGCGCTGCAGTACGTGTCGGCAGGCGAGGGCTTCGTCGACAACCAGCAAGACGTGTTGGCAACGGTCCGCGGGAAAGGCCTCGACCCGAGTGAGGCCGAAATAGCCGAATGGCCCGACGAAATGGGCCACCAGCTCGCACTCGACGGGGGCGCTTCGCTCGAGTCGTTCGAACAATGGAACAAGGACATGATCGACAACGGCAACGTGCCTGCGGGATTCAACTGGAAAGAGCACGCCGACTTTTCATGCCTCACCGAGGCCCAGGAGAAGCAGGGCCTCAAGCCGGACCCGGGAAACCTGTAGCGCGCACCCCTGGGATTTCCCGCCACCTCAACGCGATCGAAGGATTGTCATGCAGCTGGTGTCGTACGTCGGCGGGTTCGGTCGGCTCGAAGGCGGTGTGGTCGTGCCGATGGGACCAGACATCACCGAATACCTGTCCGGTGCACACAAACCGTCCGAAGGAGCGCCGCGCGATCTCGAGGACGTGACGCTCGTCGCCGCGATTCCCCGGCCCGGCAAGATCATCTGTGTCGGGCTGAACTACCGCGACCATGCGGCCGAGACCGGGAAGCCGATCCCGACGGAACCGATACTGTTCGCCAAATTCGCCAATTCCGTGGTCGGGGACGGTGCGACCGTCGCGATCCCGGCGGTGGTGTCCGAGGCGGATTGGGAGGCAGAACTCGGCGTGGTCATCGGCCACCGGGCACGCCGGGTGCCGCGCGACCGTGCTCTCGACTACGTCGCCGGATACCTGTGCATGAATGATCTCTCGGCGCGCGACCTGCAGCGCACGGGCGGACAGTGGACGCGGGGAAAGGCGATCGACGCATTCCTGCCGATGGGGCCGGCACTGGTGACGGCCGACGAGGTGCCCAATCCACAAGGACTCGACATTTCGTGCCGGCTCAACGGCGAGGTGGTGCAGCAGTCGAACACCAGCGAGATGGTCTTCGACGTCGCGGAGCTGATCAGCATCATCAGTCAGACGATCACGCTCGAACCCGGCGACTGCATCGCCACTGGGACGCCGCCGGGAGTCGGAATGGCCATGACGCCGCCACGGTTCCTGCGCCCTGGCGATGTCGTTGAGGTGGCCATCGGCGGATTGGGCACGCTGACCACGACGATGGCGGGCCCGGAGGACGACGCGGCCACAGCCGCCGAAATCTTCAGCGGCTCAACGGCGTAGCGGTCCGGCCAGCTCCTCGAGGTTCGAGGTGAGATCCGGCGTGGGAAAGAAGCACACCAGCACGAGGCCGGCATCGCCGTGGGCGACGGTGGCGTGTGGCACGCCGCGGGGTACGACGAGTAGATCACCCGGCTTCACGCCGTTGCTCTCGTCACCCTCCCACGCCACGCCCCGGCCCGACGCCACGTACGTCACTTCGTCGCTGGCGGGGTGACGATGCGGATTGCGCGGACCCGGCGCCACGTTGACGATGCGGACGCTGTACTGGCCGCCATGATCATCGGGCACGGGGTCGGCCGATCGCCGACCTGGCAGGTCGACGAACCGGAGCATGTCGGAGCGGATGACGGGCACCGGCCTTCTCCTGACGCAGATGGGGCGGTTACGGGATGGCGGGAGCCACCTGGGCATCCGCGATGACGTCCTGCACGGCGACGGCTTCGCCGTTGCGTTTCGACGATTCGATCACGGCCCGCACGACGGCCAGGGCACGCACCGCCTCGTCTGCTCCGACTTCGACCGTCGCCTGTCCGCGGGCGGCCAGGCCGAACTCCTCCAGCTGTTCGCGGAACATGTCGGTGCGGGGCAGTTCGACCGCCTGCCGCTGCGACTCGCCGTAGAACTGCGAATTCAGGGTCGACCAGTCGTCGGCGAGATGTGATTCATCCCAGTGCGTGAAGTCCAGGTCGTACATCAGATTCGCCTTGGTGCCAAGGAGATTCATCCGGTACACGCCGGGGGAGGCCCAGCCCGTGCCGATATAGCCCAGCGCTCCGCTCTCGAACTCCAGGATGGCCATGATCGCATCGGGGACTTCAGCGGCGGTGAACAGCTTGCGCGCGTGGGCGGTCACGTTCTTGACCGGGCCGAGGAGAAACTGCAACGTGTCGGCGTGGTGCACACCGAGTTGGATGAACGCCCCGCCCGGGCTCTTGTCGGCGTAGAACCGCCACGTCTGCGGTGTGAGTTCGAGGCCGCGCTCGTTGGAGAAGTTCGCCTCGGCCAACGAGATCTCGCCGATCCGGCCGTCCGAAATCCAGCGCTTCATCTCTCGGTGCCCCGACAGTCGTCGCGAGCTGTGACCCACCGCGAACACCGCGCCGGCTGCACGCACCGCCGCCGCGATCTCGTTGGCGTCTTCGAGCGTATGCGCGATCGGTTTATCGGTGTACACGGCCTTGCCGGCTTCCAGCGCCTGGACGATCAGGTCTTTGTGGGTGTCGTTGGGCGTGGTGATCATGACGCCTTCCAGCGCCGGATCGGCGAGTAACTCCTCATAGCTGGTGGCGCTGCGGGCGATTCCGAACTCCGCTTGGAAGGCTTCGCGTTTGGCGGCGTCACGGCTGAAGCAGCTGTACAGCTCGACCTTGTCGCCGCGCTGCGCGCCTCGAGCGAGCACCCGCGCCCATCTACCGAGGCCCACAGGCGCCAGCCTCACTTTGTCTCATGGTCGCTCGTGGAGGCCCGCTCCGTACCGGTCATGATGTCTCCTTCGGTTGGGCGGCGGCGCGGATGCCACGCGCGTTCATCACCACTTCGATGCCGGCGAGCACGCCGCTCGCAACCACATGGGTGAAATCCTTGGAACGGTCCACGCTCGCCCAGCGTGGGTTGCCGTACCATCCGTCGGTCGCCAGTTCGGTGACGTCGGTGATGAACCCGTAAACCTCAGGCGAGCGCCGCATCTCGTCCATCTCGAATGCGCCGGGCGGGCGGGTCGGCTCACCGGCGCGTTCGATCTTGACCAAGGTCTCGTCGTAGGCCAGCACCGCCAGTGTCTCGATGCCGCCGCCGTGGGTGAGCTCACCACCTTCGCCTCGATAGAGCCGCTGAGCGGTGTAGCAGGCCTGGGCGGCAATGAATGTCACACCGAAGCGATCCTGCAGATCGGTCGCGACGGCGTTCATCGAGGCGATGTTGCCTTCGTGCCAGTTGACCAGAATGACCGTCTGCGCACCGGCCTTGATCAACTCGGTGCACACGTCCGTCAGCACGGCCTCGAAGGTTTCGCGCCGCAGCGTCACCGAACCGGGATGTCCGGCGTGGATCGGGGTGACCCCGTACGGACAGAACGGCGCATACACCGCGTCGAGCCGCTCGGCGATCTCTTCGGCGATGAGTTCGGCGGCCATGATGTCGGTTCCGTTGGGCAGATGGGGACCGTGCTGTTCGATACTGCCGATCGGCAGCACGACGGTCTTCGAGCGCTCCAACGCGACTGCCGCTTCGGGGCTGGTCATTCTGGCGAGGTCGTTGCTCACAAAACCGCCTTCCGTGCTGTGGGTTCGACAACGGGATCGCGCAACGGCTGCCCGCGCAGCAGCCGTGCCGCCTCATCGGCAGCCTTGCGACGCATATCTGCCTCTGATTCCTCTGTGTACCAAGCCATATGAGGCGTCAACAGCACCTGGTCCTCGACCCCGGCGAAGATCGAGATGTCCAATGGCTCGGTGGGGAACACGTCGAGCGCTGCCAGCGCCGGCCGACCCTCGCGCAGTCCCTCGACGAGGGCCGTGAGATCCACCAGCGACCCACGCGCGGTGTTCACCAGGACACTGCCGGGCCGCATCAAGGCGAGTCGCTCGCGGTTGAGCAGTGGTGTCCCGTCTTGGTTGCCGGGGGCGTGCAGAAGTGTCAGGTCGCAGTTGGCGAGAAGGTCGTCCAGTCCAACAGCGCGCACCGCGGTCTCCTCGCCGAGATCCACGTACTCGTCGTATGCGCACACGGAAAATCCCAGCCCGTCAAGGTATTTGGCCACTTGTCTGCCGATTCGTCCGAAGCCGACGATGCCGGCCGAAAGCGTGCTCGGTGTGTGCAGCGGCCGCAGGTCGGCAAATCCCCAGTGCCCGCTGCGAATGCTGCGGTCCGCTTGCGGAATCCGACGGACCAGGGTGGCGGCGGTGGCCACCGCATGGAAGGCGACCGCCTCGGTCCCGTAGTCCGATACCCGCGCAACCGCGATGCCGAGGCGCCGCGCGGCGTCGAGATCTATCGAGTCGGTTCCCACTCCGTACCGCACGATGCCCACACATTGCAGCGATCTCATGACGTCTTCGTCGAACTTCGGCGCCGAACCGGCGAGCACGACGTCGGCGGACTTCGCGGTCTCGATGATCGCCTCGGGTGTGCCGCCGAAATCGCTGACAAACGCTGCGCCCAGCGGGGCGAGAACCGCCTCTTCGATCGAGAAATCCCGGTACCGGGTGCCCAGGATCGCGACGAGCGGTCCGGTCACGTTGCCTCCTTCGATGGCGGTCTTGAGAAAACTAACGCCAAACGTTTGTATTGGTCAACACTGTCGACTACGTTTTTGTCATCGACCCATCGGGAGTTCTCTTGCAGACCATCGATGTCCATGCGCACTGCGTCCCCACGGCCTTCCTTGCGGTACTCGCCAAAGCCGGGCGCCGCTTCGGCGCGAGCAGCCACTGGGACGGTGACAGGCATTGGGTTTCCATCGGCACCGGGCGGCCGGTGCCGGTGCCCGCCGGTGTTGTCGACGTGGACAGGCGGCTGGAGGCGATGAATCGGGCAGGCGTCGACGTTCAGGTCCTGTCGCCGTGGATGCAGCTTTCGGCTTGTGAGCTACAGGTCGACGATTCGCCGACCTTCGCACGGGCATTCAACGAAGCGATGGCCGCGGTCGTGGCCGACCACCCGCACCGGTTTCTCGCCCTGGCCAATCTGCCGATGCGCAACGCGAGAGCCGCCGCCGACGAACTCCGCCACTGTGTCACCGAATTGGGAATGGTCGGAGCCGAGATCGCAACGCGACCAGGTTGGCGCGACCTGGACGATCCAGCCTTCGAGCCAGTCTGGAGCACGGCCGAGGAGCTCGGTTGCGCGCTGCTCGTGCATCCACTTCATTCGCTTGCGGGACGCGCGGTCGAGCGGCATCTCCTCGGCAACCTGGTCGGCAATCCTGCCGAATCGACCGTGGCCATCGGGCATCTCGTGTTCGGCGGAGTCGTCGAGCGGCATCCGCGATTGCAGTTGTGTTTCGTGCACGGAGGTGGTTTCGCGCCCTATCAGGTCGGCAGGTGGGATCGCGCATTTCGCGACAACGTGCGCGGCTGCGCGGCCCATCTGAGCGCACCTCCCAGTGAGTGGCTGCGCACGATGTACTTCGATTCGGTGGTGCATTCCCCGGCGGCCCTGGACTATCTGGCGAGAACAGTGGGCGCGGACCAAGTGGTGATGGGCAGCGACTATCCGTTCGAGATGGGCGAACCCGCGCCGGTCGACGCGGTGCGCGCGATGGCAGGGATCGACGCGCCGACGTGGCCAACATCGTCTATGACAACGCCGTGCGCCTCTTCGGCGGGCGAGTCGGTCCGCGATTGCCAGCGGACTCGGCGTCGCCGAAGTGCTCTGGTTGACGGCCCGTGGCCTAAAATCCGGGCGAGTTAACGATTTGCTCAGCGAGGGGAGGTAGCGCTGTGGCCAACGTCGATCGCCCGCGCCGCCCGACCATTCGTGAGGTCGCCAGCGCCGCGCAACTCGACATTTCGACCGTTTCGAGGGCGCTGCGTCCAGAGACCCAAAGCATGGTCAAGGCCGAGACCCTCAAACGGGTACTGGCGAGCCGCCGAGGCTCTCGGGTACCGGGCGAATCCGTTCGCGCGTGGGCTCAAAGACCAGAAGTCGATGACGATCGGCATGCTGCTTCCCGACCTCGGAAACCCGCTTTTTCCGCCGATCATGCGCGGCATCGAGGACGGGCTGAGTGACAGCGGCTACGTGATGATCATCGGCAACACCGACCAGGATCTGAAGCGCGAAGAGCACCTGATCGACGTGTTCATGCAACGGCGGGTCGATGGATTGGTCCTGGCGACGGCCCTGCGCAAATACCCCTTCCTCGACGATCTGGCGAACTCGGGGATCCCGGTTGTGCTCGTCAACCGCACCGTCGACGATTCACCGCTGTCCATGGTCGCGGGCGATGATCACCAGGGCATCGGGCTGGCTGTCAGGCACCTTGTCGAGCAGGGCCACAAGCACATTGCCTTCGTCGGTGCCGCCACCGAGGTTTCCACGGGCTTCAACCGCTATCAGTATTTCCTGGCATGGATGGCCAGCCTTGGCCTGGCGGCCGACCCGCAGCTGATCGTCTTTGCGCCGTGGTTCACCAAGGATTACGGCGCGCTGGCGACGGCCGAGCTGTTGGACCGGGACGTCGAATTCACCGCGATCGTCGCCGCCAGCGACATGGTCGCGCTGGGCTGCTACCGGGCCCTTCGCGCGAAGGGTCTGAAGGTCCCCGATGACATTTCCGTGGTGGGGTACAACGGGTCGCGCTGGTGCGACGATTTCAGTCCACCGTTGACGAGCATCCGCGTGCCGAAGTACGACATCGGCCGGGAGACCGCTCGCCTGATGCTCAACCTCCTCGACGATCCAGCGGCGAAGCCGGCCAGGGTGCTGCTCCCGACGACGCTGCAGGTGCGAGAGTCCACCCGGCCGGTTTAGTCCGTCGTTCGGTACAGAGCTGCTTGACAGCCGATCGAGCGGGCCAGTAGCTTCAAATGCATACGTTTGCAGAAATTGTTCAGGACTTCCGGAGGCTTGATGGACAAGGTGGCGTGGCCCACGGCCGAGCCGACTCGGCTGGACACGGAGATCCTCATCATCGGCGGGGGGGTCGCGGGGTGTCTGGCGGCCATCCAGGCGCGCGATGCGGGGGCCGAAGTCCTCGTCGCCGACAAGGCGAAGTTCTTGGAGCGGGCGGGCAGCGTTGCCGGTGGCGTCGACCAGTTCATGACGCCGCTCAATGCCGGCGAGGAGTGGGACACCCCGAACCATCTGATGATGTTCGTCCCCGGCATGACCGACGGCCTCAGCGACCTCGACGTCGCCGAGCGCGCGGTGCACGAGTTGCCGCAGGTGTTTGCGCGGTTGGTCGATATCGGCATCGACTTCACCGACCCGGCCACCGGAGAATACTTCCGGACGCGTGCATTCGGGCTGCCCGGCGATTACCACCTGAATTTCGACGGCAGCAAGTTCAAGTACCAGCTGGGCCGCTACACGGTCGGCCACGGAGCAAAGTTCCTGCCGCGCACGATGATCACCGACATCGTGATGGACAAGAGGGGTGGCCGGGTGGCCGGGGCGGTGGGCTTCAACTGCCGGACGGGCGAGCGTTATCTGATCCGTGCCAAGAGCGTCGTCGTCTCGACCGGAGACATCAACCGGATCTCGCGCAACATCTCCGGGATGGCCTTCGACAGTTGGCATTTCCCGTACAACACCGGCGACGGCCACGCGATGGCCTTCCGCAGCGGTGCCCTGCTGGTGAACATGGAACTGGTCGAAGCCACGCTCACGCCGCTGGGCTTCTCGACGCAAGGGACCAATTCGTATGCGGGACAAGGGGCGTATTTCGTCAACCGCCACGGCGAGCGCTTCATGTTCAAGTACGACCCGAAAGGTGAGAAGGCCCGTCGAACAATTCTCGTGAACGGCGTCATCGAAGAGGTTCTCGCCGGCAACGAGCCCATCTACGTCGACATCAGGCATCTCCCGCAGGAGTCGCTGGACAACTTTGTCCGCACGCTGGGGGTCGACCGCTACACCCTGCCGGGCTATTTTCGCCAGCGCCATCTGGATATTCGCAGGGAGTTGTTGCCGATCGGGCTGTCGGAGATGTCCATCCGGCGCGGCGGGTCATATTTCCGTGGCAGCGGACTGGTCGTCGACACGTCGGGGGAGTCGAACATCACCGGTCTGTTCGCCGGCGGTGACTGCTCAATGGTGAGCGGAGGCATCTCGGCCGCCGCGGCGATGGGCGCGATCGCCGGCCGTGGCGCCGTCGAGCGCGCGATGGTGACCACCGACGTGGTCCTCGACGAGACTTCCGTCGACACGGCACTGGCACGGATGGAGCAGCCCCTGGTCGCCGACGGGGACGGGGGCTGGAAGGACTTCGAGAATCAAGTCCGCCACATCGTCACGGATTTCGTCGGGATGCGACGGTCCGACAGGGGCATGCGGCACGGCCTGGCCCGACTGCGCGAGCTCGCCTCGCATGAGCCCCACCTCGGGGCCGATTCCTTTCACGCCTTGATGCGCACCCTCGAGTCCAAGAACATTCGGCAAGCCGCCGAAATCATGACCGAGGCGGCATTGCATCGCACTGAAAGTCGATCGGGCGCCGCGCATCGGCGCCTCGATTTCCCCGAAACCGACGATGTGTCGTGGAAGAAGGCCATTGTCGTCAGGCGTGACCCGGATGGCGGGACTCGAATCGACTACTTGATCGAAGGCGGGCCTGTCGAAACGGCTGGGAGGGTCGGTCGATGAGCATCGAGACAGCCGACAGCGGGGCGGTCGCGCCGGGACCACACAACCCCATTCGGATCGACCCGGACACCTGTATACGCTGCATGATCTGCGATTACGTCTGCCCAGGGGACATCATCATCAAGGCGCCGCGGTCAAATGAACTGCCGGTCATCCAATACCCCGACGAATGCTGGTACTGCGGGCTGTGCGAGCAGGCATGTCCCGCCGACGCGATCACGGTTGTGTTCCCGGAGGCCATGCTCAATCCGCAGACCTCGATCAGAGATCTGCTCGGCCGCGACCCGGACTGATGTCGTAGTCGAAGGCCTCCGATCAGCCCCTGGTGACGCGGCGAATACCCTTAGTCGCAGCGGCAGGCGATCGGTGAGCAGGAGGAGGCGACCGTGATTTCCAAGGTCTTGGTGGCCAACCGCGGTGAGATCGCGATCCGCGCCTTCCGGGCCGCCTATGAGATGGGCATCACGACCGTCGCGGTCTACGCGCACGAAGACCGCAACTCCCAGCACCGGCTGAAGGCCGACGAGTCCTACCAGATCGGCGATGTCGGCCATCCGGTGCGCGCGTACCTCTCGGTCGACGAGATCATCCGCGTCGCGCAGCACGCCGGTGCCGACGCCGTATATCCCGGATACGGTTTCCTGTCGGAGAATCCGGAGTTGGCCGAGGCGTGCGCCAATGCGGGGATCACGTTCATCGGCCCGAGTGCGGAAATCCTGGAGCTGACCGGTAACAAGTCCCGTGCCATCGCCGCCGCCCGCGATGCAGGTCTGCCGGTTCTGACCTCCTCGGCGCCGTCGGCCTCGGTCGACGAGCTGACGGCCGCCGCGGAGACGATGGAGTTCCCGCTCTTCGTCAAGGCCGTCTCGGGCGGCGGCGGACGCGGCATGCGTCGCGTCACCGATCCGGCGGCGCTGCCCGAGGCCATCGAAGCCGCCAGCCGAGAGGCCGAATCGGCCTTCGGAGACCCGATGGTCTACCTGGAGCAGGCGGTGCTCAACCCGCGCCACATCGAGGTGCAGATCCTGGCGGACAAGCACGGCAACGTGATGCACCTTTTCGAACGCGACTGCAGCGTTCAGCGCCGACACCAGAAGGTCGTCGAATTAGCGCCTGCGCCAAACCTTTCCACAGAGCTACGCGACCAGATGTGCGCTGACGCGGTGGCGTTCGCGCGCCACATCGACTACACCTATGCGGGCACGGTGGAGTTCCTGCTCGACGAGCGCGGCCACTACGTGTTCATCGAGATGAATCCGCGCATCCAAGTCGAGCACACCGTCACCGAGGAGATCACCGACGTCGACCTGGTCGCAAGCCAGATGCGCATCGCCGACGGAGAGTCGCTCGAGGACATCGGGCTGCGGCAGGAGACGCTGGTCGTGCGCGGCGCGGCGATGCAGTGCCGGATCACCACCGAGGACCCCGCGAACGGGTTCCGCCCCGACACCGGCCGCATCACCAGCTATCGGACGCCAGGGGGCGCGGGCATCCGACTCGACGGCGCAACGCATTTGGGTGCCGAGATCGGCGCGCACTTCGACTCGCTGCTCGTCAAGCTGACGTGCCGCGGGCGCGACTTCGCCGCGGCGGTCGCGCGGGCGCGCAGGGCGCTGGCCGAGTTCCGCATCCGCGGTGTGTCGACGAACATCCCGTTCCTGATGTCCGTCGTCAACGACCCGGATTTTCGGGCGGGCAGGGTCACCACGTCGTTCATCGACGACCGGCCGTATCTACTGACGGCGAACACACCCGCCGACCGCGGCACGAAGATCCTCAACTACCTCGCCGACGTCACGGTCAACCAGCCACACGGGCCGCGGCCCTCGACCGTCTATCCGCAAGACAAGCTGCCCGACATCGACCTCTCCGCGCCGCCGCCGCCGGGATCGAAGCAGCGGCTGACCGAACTTGGCCCGGAGGGGTTCGCGCGCTGGATGCGCGACGCCAAGGCGGTCGGCGTCACGGACACGACGTTCCGCGACGCACACCAGTCCTTGCTGGCGACCCGGTTGCGGACCACCGGCCTACTCATGGTTGCCCCGTACATCGCCCGGATGACGCCGCAGCTTCTGTCGATCGAATGCTGGGGCGGCGCGACTTATGATGTGGCGCTTCGGTTTTTGAAAGAAGACCCGTGGGAGCGGCTGGCCGCATTACGGGAAGCGGTGCCGAACGTCTGCCTGCAGATGCTGCTGCGCGGACGGAATACCGTCGGCTACACGCCGTACCCGGAAAGCGTCACAAGCGCGTTCATCGATGAGGCGACCGCCACAGGCATCGACATCTACCGGATCTTCGATGCGCTCAACAACGTCGACTCGATGCGGCCGGCGATCGATGCGGTGCGCGAGACCGGCACATCGATCGCCGAAGTCGCGATGAGTTACACAGGCGACCTGGCCGACCCGGCCGAGAACCTGTACACACTGGACTACTACCTCAAGTTGGCCGAGCAGATCGTCGATGCCGGCGCCCACGTATTGGCGATCAAGGACATGGCCGGCCTGTTGCGGCCCGCTGCGGCAGCGGCTTTGGTCGGAGCACTGCGGAGCCGGTTCGACCTGCCGGTGCACGTGCACACCCACGACACTCCCGGCGGGCAACTCGCCACCTACCTGGCCGCGTGGCAGGCCGGCGCCAACGCGGTCGACGGTGCGGCCGCACCGCTGGCGGGCACCACGAGCCAGCCCGCGCTGAGCTCGATCGTCGCCGCGGCCGCGCACACCGAGTACGACACCGGCCTGTCGCTGCCTGCGGTATGCGACCTGGAGCCGTACTGGGAGGCGCTGCGGAAGGTGTACGCGCCCTTTGATGTTGCGGCGTCCGGCCCGCCAACCCCGACAGGCAGGGTCTACACGCACGAGATCCCCGGCGGTCAGCTGTCGCAACCTGCGGCAGCAGGCGATCGCGCTGGGATTCGGCGACCGGTTCGAGGAGATCGAGGCCAACTACGCGGCGGCCGACCGCATCCTGGGCAGGCTGGTGAAGGTGACGCCGTCGTCGAAGGTCGTCGGCGATCTTGCGCTCGCTCTATTCGGTGCGGGCGTCAGCGCTGACGAATTCGCCTCGGACCCAGCACGATTCGACATTCCCGATTCCGTCATCGGCTTCCTGCGCGGCGAACTCGGAGATCCACCGGGAGGCTGGCCGGAACCGTTGCGCAGCAAGGCGCTTGCGGGACGCGCGCCTGCCAAGCCCAGTGACGGCGCTGAGCTCCGAGGACGAGTCGCTGCTCGCGCAGTCGGGCGTGAAGCGACAGGCCACGTTGAACCGGTTGCTATTCGCAGGGCCGACAAAGGAATTCGAAGCCCATCGCGAACTGTACGGCGACACCTCGAGCCTGTCGGCCAACCAATTCTTCTACGGCCTGCGACATGGCGAGGAGCACCGCGTCAAGCTGGAACGCGGGGTGGAGCTGTTGATCGGGCTGGAGGCGATCTCCGATCCGGACGAACGCGGCATGCGTACCGTGATGTGCATCTTCAACGGCCAACTTCGGCCCGTGGTGGTGCGTGACCGCGGCATCGCCAGTGAAATACCGGCCGCCGAAAAGGCCGACCGGGCCAACCCGGATCACGTCGCTGCGCCCTTCGCGGGCGTCGTGACCGTCAACGTCGCCGTCGATGACGAGGTCGAGGCCGGCCAGACCATCGCCACCATCGAAGCGATGAAGATGGAGGCGGCGATCACCGCACCGAAGGCCGGCAAGGTCGGCCGGGTGGCCGTATCGGCCACGGCACAGGTCGAGGGCGGTGACCTCCTGGTGGTGGTCAACTGACCCGCATCGTCGCAGGCGCGCTCGGCGGGCGGCGAATCACGGTGCCGCGCACCGGAACCCGCCCCACAACCGACCGGGTTCGCGAATCGCTGTTCAACGTGTTGACGGCCCGCGTCGACCTCGGGGGAGTGTCGGTCCTCGATCTGTACGCCGGCTCGGGGGCGCTGGGTCTGGAGGCGCTGTCCAGGGGAGCGGCGTCGGCGGTTTTCGTGGAATCCGACGCGCGGGCGGCGGGCGTCATCGCCCGCAACATCGCGGACCTCGGCGTGGTGGGCGCGACCGTGCGGCGCGGTTCGGTGGCCTCGGTGCTGGCGTCGGGCAGTCCGCAGCCGGTGGATCTGGTGTTGGCCGATCCGCCCTACGACGTCGACGTGGCCGACATCGAGGGGGTGCTCTCCGCCTTGTCCGACGGCGGGTGGACGGCGCCCGGCACGGTGGTCGTCGTCGAACGCCCGACGTCCGGCCCGCCGTTGCGGTGGCCGGACGGTTGGCATGTCTGGCCGGCGCGCGACTACGGCGACACCCGGCTCGAACTGGCCGAACGGGGCTTAGGTCCCCTGTAGCGTCGTCAACCATGAGCGGCGCGGTATGCCCGGGCTCCTTCGACCCGGTGACCCTCGGCCATGTCGACATCCTCGAGCGCGCGGCCGCCCAATTCGACGAGGTCGTCGTTGCGGTGCTGGTCAACCCGAACAAGAAGGGCATGTTCAGCCTGGACGAGCGCATCGAGATGATCGAGGAATCCACCAAGCACCTGGCGAACGTGCGCGTCGAGTCCGGCGAGGGGTTGGTGGTCGACTTCGTCAAGGCCCGCGGCCTGACGGCGATCGTCAAGGGCCTGCGCACCGGGCACCGATTTCGAATACGAGCTGCAGATGGCGCAGATGAACAAGCACATCGCCGGCGTCGACACCTTCTTCGTCGCCACCACGCCGAAGTATTCGTTCGTGTCGTCGTCGCTGGCGAAAGAGGTCGCGATGTTCGGCGGCGACGTCTCCGAGTTGCTGCCCGCACCCGTCAACGCCAGGCTGCAGGCCAAGCTCAAGGGTTAACACCTGCGTCAACGGGTACGCATTGATGTGGCGCTCAGCCCTTTGCGCCCTCACCAAACCCACGAAAACAGCGGAGGTTATTGCTGTGGTTGAAACATTTGTTCAGTCGACCGACGACGTCGTGAAGTTCCTCACGGATCAGCACAACCTGATCAAGGACATGTTCGACGAAGTGCTCGGCGCATCCGATCCGAAGGCCCGCGAGACGGCGTTCATCGAGCTTCGCAAGCTGCTGGCGGTGCACGAGACCGCCGAGGAGATGGTGGTTCACCCGCGGGTGCGCCACGAGGTCGAGGGCGGCGACATCATTGTCGACGCGCGCCTCAAGGAGGAGCACGAGGCCAAGGAACACGCTCTCGAAGCTGGAGGCGATGGACATCGGCTCGCAGGAGTTCATCGACGAGTTCGAAGCTGTTCCGCGACGTCGTGATCGACCACGCCGAGCACGAGGAGACCGAGGAGTTCACCAAGCTGGAGCGCGATCTCAACGCCGACGACCGCGAGCGGATGGCCAAGGCCGTGCTGGCCGCGGAGGCCATCGCGCCCACCCGCCCGCACGCGGGTGTCGAGTCGGCCAAGCTCAACTTTGCTGCCGGCCCGTTCGCGTCGATGCTGGATCGGGCGCGTGACCTGCTCCAGAAGGCAGTGTCGTAATTGCAGCGAAATGTGCTGATCGACGCAAAATCGCCCGCCACGTCGTGTGGCGGGCGATTTTGTGTTTGCTCGCCATCGGCGGCGGGCCATCGCCGCAGCGTGTTGACATAATGTTCGCGTAGCAATTCAGACGGGAGTTGCGGGCCTGGGGAAGCGGTGACACAGCAAGAACAGCCGGGAAAGCGACACACCGGCGCGGAAGCTGAGTCACAGGCGTAACACCAGGCACACTGGTAACTGTCAACTACGCCTGGAGGGTGTTGCCGTGTACCGAGTTTTTGAAGCGCTCGACGAGTTGGGCGCGATTGTGGAAGAAGCGCGCGGCGTGCCGATGACGGCGGGCTGCGTGGTGCCCCGCGGTGATGTCCTCGAGCTGATCGACGACATCAAGGACGCGATACCCGGCGAACTCGATGACGCGCAGGATGTCCTCGACGCCCGCGACGGGCTGTTGCGTGAGGCCAAGGAGCATTCGGACTCGATGGTGGGAACGGCGACGACCGAGGCCGATTCGCTGATCAACCACTCCCGCGCCGAGGCCGACCGGCTGCTGGCCGATGCCAAGGCGCAGGCCGACCGGATGGTCGCCGAGGCCCGTCAGCACAGCGAGCGGATGGTCGGGGAGGCCCGCGAAGAGGCGATCCGCCTCGCCGCCACCTCGAAGCGCGAGTACGAGGCCAGCACCGGACGCGCCAAGACCGAGGCCGATCGGCTCATCGAGAACGGCAATCTCGCCTACGAGAAGGCCGTGCAGGAAGGCATCAAGGAGCAGCAGCGGCTGGTCGCGCAGACGGAGATCGTCCAGACCGCGACGTCCGAGGCCACCCGTCTCATCGACTCCGCCCACGCCGAGGCCGACAGGCTGCGCGGTGAGTGCGACATCTATGTCGACAGCAAGCTGGCCGAGTTCGAGGAGTTCCTCAACGGGACCCTGCGTTCGGTGGGTCGCGGCCGACACCAGCTCCGCACGGCCGCGGGCACCCACGACTATGCAGCCCGGTAGCCCGCTGCGGCCGTCGCCGTAACATGGACATTTATGGCGACGCATGTGAACTCGGCAGCGCGCCGCGCCAAGCGATCGCCCCTGGTGATCAATATCGTCCGATTGGGCCGACGGCCCGGGTCGATGCTGACCCTCACCGAGACAGTGCCCAGCCCGTTGCGGATCGGGCTGGACTTGATCGGGATCGACGAAGGCGCGCCGCTGAATCTGGATCTTCGGCTCGAGTCCGTTTCGGAGGGCGTGCTGGTCACCGGTACGGTGTCCGCCCCGACCTCGGGTGAATGCGCGCGCTGCCTGACCCCGGCGACCGGTGACGTGGAGATCGACCTGACCGAGCTTTTCGCCTATCCGGACAGCACCACCGATGCGACCACGGAATCCGACGAGCTCGGTCGCGTGGTGAACGACACCATCGACCTCGAGCAGCCGATCATCGACGCGGTCGTGTTGGCGCTGCCCTTCGCGCCGCTGTGCGGCCCGGACTGTGTCGGGTTGTGCCCGGAGTGCGGCGTGCCGTTGGCGACGGCCGGGCCGGAACACCATCACGAGCAGATCGATCCGCGGTGGGCCAAGCTGGCGGGCTTGCTGGATGACGACGCTCGTGACTGACCGGGCTGCGCTGCTCAAGGCGCTCGGCGTCGACCTGCCCGATGAGTTGTTCACCATGGCGCTGACCCACCGCAGTTACTCCTACGAGAACGGCGGCGTGCCGACCAACGAACGCCTGGAGTTCCTCGGCGACGCAGTGCTCGGGCTGACCATCACCGAAGAGCTCTACCACCGCCATCCCGATCGGTCCGAAGGAGACCTGGCCAAGCTGCGGGCCAGCATCGTCAACACCCAGGCGCTGGCCGAGGTGGGTCGTCATCTGTCCGACGACGGGCTGGGCGCCTACCTGCTGCTCGGCAAGGGCGAGGAGCATTCCGGTGGCGCGGACAAGTCCAGCATCCTTGCCGATGGTGTCGAATCTCTGCTTGGCGCAATATATTTGGAGCACGGTTCCACAGTTGTGCGAGAGGTGATTCTGCGACTGTTCGCCGGGCTGCTCGACACCGCTCCGACGCTGGGCGCCGGGCTGGACTGGAAGAGCAGCCTGCAGGAGTTGACTGCGGCGCGCGGTATGGGCGCCCCGTCGTATCTGGTGACGTCGACCGGTCCCGACCACGACAAGGAATTCACCGCGACGGTCGTCGTCGCCGACGTCGAATACGGCAGGGGTGTCGGCCGCACCAAGAAAGAGGCCGAACTCAAGGCGGCCGCGGCGGCGTGGAACGCGCTCGCCCCCGCTTCTGATGTAGATGCCTGAGCTTCCCGAAGTCGAGGTCGTCCGGCGGGGGTTGGCCGCGCATGTCGTCGACAAGACCATCAGCGCGGTGCGCGTACATCATCCGCGCGCGGTGCGCCGCCACGAGGCGGGCCCCGCCGATCTGACCGCGCGCCTGCTGGGTGCGCGCGTCACCGGGACGGGTCGGCGCGGGAAGTATCTGTGGCTGACGCTGGACGACGCCTCGGCCCTGGTCGTTCATCTGGGGATGAGCGGCCAGATGCTGCTCGGACCGCTCCAGCGAGAGGATCACCTTCGCATCGCCGCACTGCTCGACGACGGCACCGCCCTGTCCTTCGTGGATCAGCGCACGTTCGGCGGCTGGATGCTCGCCGACGTGGTCACCGTCGACGGCTCCGAGGTGCCCGTCCCCGTCGCACACCTCGCGCGCGATCCGCTGGATCCCGAGTTCAATCGCGACGGCGTCGTTACGGTGTTGCGGCGCAAGCATTCCGAGATCAAGCGCCAACTGCTGGACCAGACGGTGGTGTCCGGCATCGGCAACATCTATGCCGACGAGGCGCTGTGGCGCGCGAAGACCAACGGTGCACGGCTCGCGTCGTCGTTGACCCGCAAGCAACTGGGCGAGGTGCTCGACGCGGCGGCCGAGGTGATGACCGAGGCGCTCGGGCAGGGCGGCACGTCGTTCGACTCGCTTTACGTCAACGTCAACGGCGAGTCCGGCTACTTCGAGCGGTCGCTGGACGCCTACGGCCGCGAGGGCGAACCGTGCCGGCGCTGCGGTGCGGTGATGCGACGGGAGAAGTTCATGAACCGCTCGTCGTTCTATTGCCCACGCTGCCAACCAAAACCGCGGGTCCGCCGGGATTGATTTCGCCGAAATGGAATTCCAGGCTGCTAGCGCGCGCTCTTAACGACCGGGAATTCCATTTCGCCGGTAGTGGGGTAGAAGGAGAACCATGACCGAACTGTGGGTTGAGCGCACCGGTGTGCGCCGGTACACCGGGCGCAGCACGCGCGGCGCCGAGGTGCTCGTCGGCAGCGAAGACGTCGAGGGTGTCTTCACGCCCGGCGAGCTGATGAAGATCGCGCTGGCGGCCTGCAGCGGGATGTCCAGCGATGCGCCGCTGCGGCGCCGACTCGGCGACGACTACAAGACCACCATCAAGGTGTCCGGCCCTGCCGATCGAGAGCAGGAGCGCTACCCACTTCTCGAAGAGCACATGGAGCTGGACCTTTCGGCGCTGTCTGAGGACGAGGTGGCTCGGGTACTCACGGTCGTCGAGCGGGCGATCGATCAGGTCTGCACCGTGGGGCGGACGCTGAAATCCGGTACGGAAGTGACGTTTGAGGCCAATGGTGCAGGAGTTAGCTGAGGTACGGCTGACAGCATGGGTGCACGGCAACGTCCAGGGGGTGGGCTTCCGCTGGTGGACCCGGTCACGCGCACTGGAGCTCGGGCTGACCGGATTCGCGTCGAACAGGCCCGATGGCCGCGTTCAGGTGGTCGCGCAGGGTCAACGGGAGGCCTGCGAAAAGCTTCTTGACCTGCTGCAGGGCGGCGACACGCCAGGTCGTGTCGACAACGTCATCGCCGAATGGTCAGAAGTACGCGACACCCTCTCGGGGTTCACCGAGCGTTAGCCTGCGCGACGGTAGTGTGGCACGTCGTGCACCTCAAGAGTCTGACCCTGAAGGGCTTCAAGTCGTTTGCTTCGCCGACGACTCTGCGCTTCGAGCCAGGCATCACATGCGTCGTCGGTCCCAATGGGTCGGGCAAGTCGAACGTGGTCGACGCCCTCACCTGGGTGATGGGCGAACAGGGCGTCAAGACCCTGCGCGGCGGAAAGATGGAAGACGTCATTTTCGCCGGCACATCGTCGCGGCCTCCGCTCGGCCGCGCGGAGGTCACCGTCACGATCGACAACTCCGACAACTCGCTGCCGATCGAATACTCCGAGGTGTCGATCACCCGGCGGATGTTCCGCGACGGTGGCAGCGAGTACGAAATCAACGGCACCAGTTGCCGTTTGATGGATGTGCAGGAACTGCTCTCCGACTCCGGCATCGGCCGTGAGATGCACGTCATCGTCGGGCAGGGCAAGCTCGCCGAGATCCTCGAATCCCGCCCTGAGGACCGGCGGGCGTTCATCGAGGAAGCCGCGGGCGTGCTCAAGCACCGCAAGCGCAAGGAAAAGGCGGTCCGCAAGCTCGACGCGATGTCGGCCAACCTGGCCCGGCTGACCGACCTGACGACCGAACTGCGTCGTCAGCTCAAGCCGCTCGGCCGCCAAGCCGAGATGGCCCGTCGCGCGCAGACGATCCAGGCCGACCTGCGCGACGCCCGACTCCGGCTGGCCGCCGATGATCTGGTCACTCGCACCGCGGAGTTCGAGAACACCAACCAGGCCGAGACGACGCTTCGGCGCGAGCACGACGAACTGACCACCCGGCTCGAGGCGAAGACCCTCGAACTGGACGCCCACGAATCGGCGGTCGGCAGCCTCAGCGAGCGGGCCGAAGCCGCCCAGCAGACCTGGTTTTCGCTGTCGGCCCTTGCCGAACGGGTGAGCGCGACGGTGCGTATCGCCAGCGAGCGCGCCCAGCATCTCGACACCGAGCCGGAAGCGTCCACCGGCCCCGACCCCGACGCCCTGGATGCGCAGGCCGACGAGGTGGCCGCCCAGGAGCGACAGCTCCTCGACGAGCTGGAGCAGTCTCGGACCAGGCTGGAGGGTGCCCGCGCCGAACTCTCCGAGCGCGAACAAATCGCGGCCGAAGCCGAACGCGCCCACGTGGCCGCCGTACGCGCGGAGGCCGACCGTCGCGAAGGTCTGGCCCGGCTGGCGGGGCAGGTGGACACCATGCGCACCCGCGTCGAGTCCATCGACGAAACGGTCGCGCGGCTCACCGGCGGCATTGACGAGGCGGCGGCCAAGGCCCAACAGACGCAGGTGGAGTTCGAGACCATACAGAGCCGGATCGGTGAGCTCGACGCCGGCGAGTTGGGTCTCGACGAGCATCACGACCGCACGGTGACGGCGCTGCGGCTGGCCGACGAACGCGTTGCGGAACTGCAGGCCGCAGAGCGCAACTCCGAGCGCCAGGTGGCCTCGCTGCGTGCTCGCATCGAAGCGCTGTCCGTCGGCCTTGACCGCAAGGATGGCGCCGCATGGCTACAGCGGAACCACGGCGGCGCAGGGCTTTTCGGCTCGATCGCCAATCTGCTGAAGGTGCGGCCGGGTTACGAGGCGGCCGTCGCCGCGGTACTGGGTGCCGCCGCCGACGCCGTCGCAGCCGAGAACCTTCCTGCCGCGCGCGCGGCAGTGGCCGCACTCAAGGCATCTGACGGCGGCCGCGCGGCCATCGTCCTCGGCGACTGGCCCCATCACACCGCCGCACCCTCGGAGGCGCCGCCGGTCGGCGCGCTATGGGCGGTCGATCTGGTCGACGCGCCGCACCGGCTGCAAGGCGCGATCACCGCAATGCTGTCGGGCGTCGCGGTGGTCCGCGACCTGTCCGCCGCGATGGATCTGGTGGCGGCCCGCCCGCAACTGCGTGCGGTCACCGCCGACGGCGATCTCGTCGGCGCGGGATGGGTGAGCGGCGGGTCCGACCGCAAACCGAGCACGCTGGAGATCACGTCGGAGGTCGAGAAGGCGCGCCAGGAACTTGCCGAGGCCGAAAGGCAGACAGGCGAATTGGCGGCCGCGCTGGCCGGCGCGCTGGCTGAGCAGACAAGCCGTCAGGATGCTGCCGAGCAGGCGCTGGCCGCGCTCAACGAGTCCGACGCCGCCATTTCGGCCATCTACGAGCAGCTCGGCAGGCTCGGCCAGGACGCGCGTGCCACCGATGACGAGTGGCAGCGACTGATCCAGCAGCGCAACGAGTTGGAGGCCGGCCGCGCCCAGACCGTGGAGGAACTCTCCGGACTCGAGCAGCGGCTGCACAACGCCCAGCGGGAGCACACGTTCGAATCCGAGCCTGTCAACCGGCAGGAGTCGATGACGGCCGCCGAAGCCGCCCGCGCCGCAGAGGTGGAGGCGCGGCTGACCGTGCGCACCGCCGAAGAGCGCGCCAATGCCGTTCGTGGACAGGCGGATTCGCTGCGCCGGGCCGCCGCGGCCGAACGTGAGGCCAGGTTGCGCGCCAAGCGCGCCCGGGAGGCTCGCGAGGTCGCCGCGCAGGTCGCGGGGGCGGTTGCGGAGTCCGGGCGCCTGGTCGCGGAGCGCCTCAGCGCCGCGGTCGTGGTGTCCTCGCGGGCTCGCGATGAGGTCGCCGCCGAGCGTCAGCACCGGGCGGCCGCGTTGGCGAAGAACCGCGAAGAGGTCAGCGAGCTGAACGCCAAGATCCATGGGCTCACCGACGCGCTTCATCGTGACGAAGTAGCCAAAGCCCAAGCGGCACTTCGCATCGAGCAGCTCCAGGAGCATGTTCTCGAGCAGTTCGGGATGGCCGCCTCCGACTTGATCGCCGAGTACGGGCCCGATGTCGCCCTGCCGCCGTCGGAATTGGAGATGGCCGAGTACGAGCAGGCGCGTGAACGTGGCGAACAGGTGACCGCACCCGCGCCGATGCCGTTCGACCGGCCCACCCAGGAGCGTCGCGCCAAGAAGGCCGAGCGCGAACTCAACGAGCTGGGCCGCGTCAATCCGCTGGCGCTGGAGGAGTTCGCCGCGCTGGAGGAGCGCTACAACTTCCTGTCCACACAGCTCGAGGACGTCAAGGGGGCACGCAAGGACCTGCTCGACGTGATCGACGACGTGGACGCTCGGATCCTGCAGGTATTCGCCGAGGCGTACGCCGACGTGGAACGCGAGTTCTCGGCGGTGTTCTCGGCGTTGTTCCCCGGTGGCGAGGGTCGCCTGCTGCTGACCAATCCCGACGACATGCTCACCACCGGCATCGAGGTCGAGGCACGCCCGCCGGGCAAGAAGATCAAGCGGCTGTCGCTGCTGTCCGGCGGCGAGAAGTCGCTGACCGCGGTCGCGATGCTGGTGGCGATCTTCCGCGCCAGGCCGTCGCCGTTCTACGTGATGGACGAGGTGGAGGCCGCGCTTGACGATGTCAACCTGCGCCGGCTGCTCGGCCTCTTCGAGCAGTTGCGCAGCCAGTCGCAGCTTCTCGTGATCACCCACCAGAAGCCGACGATGGAGATCGCCGACGCGCTCTACGGCGTGACCATGCGTGACGACGGCATCACCGCGGTGATCAGCCAGCGCATGCGCGGACAGGAATTGGTCGGCGCCGCCTCCGCGAACTAGCGATTTCGGCGCGTAAACGTGCGCTCAGCGTCTATCAGCGCGCCGAAATCGCAGCCACGTCGACGGTCAGTCCCGGCAGCGGCCGCAGCGCGGCGAAATTGCGTGCGCGGATCCGCTGTGGAGGCAACGTCAGCGTGGTTCTGGCGATCAGCCGGGCCAGTATCACCGTCATCTCCGTGGTAGCCAGCACCGACCCGATGCACCGGTGCTGGCCACCGCTGAACGGGATGAACTCATGCGGGCCGGGTCGCCGGTAGTCCGGTGACGCGGGATCCCAGCGCTCCGGTCTGAACTCCCGAGGCCGCGGCCAGATCTGCGGAATCCGGTGTGTGACATAGGGGCTGAAGATCAGCATACGGCCGGCCTGGATGCGGTGGCCGTCGAAGTCCAGGTCCCGCTTGACCTTTCGCGCCGAGATCACCCCGGGCGTATAGAGCCTCAGCGTCTCGTGCACGACTCCGTTCAGATACGTCAGCGCGTTCACATCCGCTGCGGACGGTGCGCGACGGCCGAGCACGCGAGCGACCTCGTCGGTGGCGGCCTCCCAGGCACCCGGAACGGTCAACAGTGCGTGGACCGCCCAGGCCATCGCGCCGCTCGCGGTCTCGTAGCCGTCGGCGATCAAGGACACGACCAGGTCGCGAATCTCGGTGTCGCTCAACGACTGACCATCGTCGTCTCGGAAGTCGATCAGCGCGGTCAGCAGATGGTCGTCTGGCCGGGGATTGCGGCGCGCATCGGCCATCTCGGCATAGACAAGGTCGTCGACGCGAGCCTGGGCTGCGCGGGCACGCCGCCATGACGGCGCGTGGAGGCGCTGCCTGAGCCGCAGCATCTGCGGCGGTTCGTGTGTCAGATCCAGCAGCGGCTGGAGATACTCGCCGAGGGTGTCGGCGTGGGCAGCCATGCGCGACCCGTACAGAGACTCCGCGATATTGCGGCGGATCACCGAGCGCAATGGGGGACAGACGTCGAGTCGTTGTCCCTGGCGCCAGGTGTCGATGACGGCGTCGATGTTGGCCACCATCGTCTGGACGTAGTCGCCGACCTTGCGGTGGTGCAGGGCGGGCGCCACCGCGCCGCGCCGCTTACGGTGCTGCGGTCCGTCGCTGACGATCAGCGCCGTCCGGCCGTCGGTGGGAACGAGGATCTCAAAGGTCTCGGCCCAGCTGAAGGCCTCGGAGTTGGCGAATACGAACTTGTTGGCCTCAGCCCCCAGCAGAAATGTGTATCCGTGGCCGCCGATTCCGGCGGGTATCACCGGCCCGCGAGCCCGGTAGGCGGCCAACAGCGCCTCGCCCGGTGGGTAGGGCTTCGACTTGGCGGTGTCCACGCAGCCTCCTTGCTACTACTACATACAGTAGTAGCAGAAGCGAGTGCAAGAGTCAGCGGATTTCGGTCACGCCCCGCTGGCGCAGTTCGGCCAGGTCGGCCGCGCCGCAGCCGTGAAGGCAGATCAGCAACTCGTCGATGAACCGCTGTAGCCAATCCACCACTGCCGCAGGCGATTCGATCGCCGGCGCCAACAGCGGACGCGCGATCGCCACCGCATGGGCGCCCAGTGCCAGCGCCTTGGCGGCGTCCATGCCGGTCCGGATCCCGCCGGAGGCGACGATCGGCACGCCGGGAAGCGTCTGCCGGACCTCCACCAGTGCCTGTGCGGTCGGGATGCCCCATTCGGCCAGCGCCGGGTAGCGCACTCCGCGATAGCGGACGAACTGTTCGACGCGCGCCCACGATGTGCCGCCGGCGCCGGCGACGTCGACGGCTGCGATCGGGCAGCCCACCAGTTCCGCGGCCGCCGAGGCTCCGATCCCGTGGCCGACCTCTTTCAGCATCACCGGATAGCCGATCGACTGTGCGGTGTCGCGCAGGCGCGTTATCGAGCCGGAGAAGTCGGTGTCGCCCTCGTGCTGCATTGCCTCCTGCAGCGGATTGGTATGCACTGCAAGAGCATTCGCGCCGACGACGTCGAGCGCCTTGGCAATGTCGCCGACTGTCGTTGCGTTGAGCTGGGTCAGGCCGATGTTTCCGATGAGCAGCACGTCGGGAGCGACATCGCGAACGTCGAAGCTCGTCGATGCCGACGGGGTATCCACCATGATGCGCTGCGACCCCAGCATCATGCCGACCCCGAGTTGTTGGGCGGCCGAGGCCAGGTTCCGGTTGATCGTGCCCGACAGCTCGGCCCCACCCGTCATCGACCCGATCAGCACCGGCGCCCGCAAACTCGATCCGAGGAACTCGGTGGAGAGGTCGACGCTGCCGAGGTCGGTCTGGGTCAGCGCGTTATAGGGCAGGCGATAGCGCTCCAGCCCCGTCGTCACCGTCTGGTACTCGACGGCCTCGGTCAGACACACGTCGATGTGGCGCCGTTTGCGGTTCTCCATGTGGGCACCGGACCCGCCGGGGGCAGGAGTCATCGGCTCGTCACCACTGACACAATGGCGTCGTGACGGATTCTAGGTCTGTGGATCGCGATCGCGGTCATCGCCGTTCTGCTCGTGGTTGCCCTGGTCGTCGGCCTGGTGCGGTACCGGCGTCGACGGATCAGCCTTTCCTCTGCAGACACTGCCACTCCCGTCGATCGTTCCGGTGGATATACCGCCACTTCGGGGATCACCTTCTCCACGTCAGCGCCCGCTGAGCCGGTAGAACGCATCGACACCAGCGGCCTTCCCGCCGTCGGCGATGATGCCACCATCCCGCGGGACGCGCCGAAGCGGCCGATCGCCGACGTGCGACTGCCCGAACCACCCGCAGAGGTCGCCGAGCCCTCCGCACCCGGCTGATATCGAGGTGAAGGCGCCCACCGCGCCCGCATATCGACGACATCGCGCCCGCCGACGGCCGGCTGGAGCGGCTGCGCGGACGGCTCGCCAAGTCACAGAACGCCCTGGGCCGAAGCATGCTCGGCCTGCTCGGCGGCGGCGACCTCGACGAGGATTCCTGGGAAGCCGTCGAGGACACCCTGCTGATCGCCGATCTGGGCCCGGTCGTCACCGAATCGATCGTCACGTCGCTTCGGTCCCGCATGGCCAGCAGCAACGTGCGCACCGAGGCCGACGCGCGGACGGTGCTGCGCGAAGTCCTCATCGAGGAGCTGCGACCCGACCTGGACCGGTCGATCAAGGCGCTGCCGCACGCCGAGAAGCCGTCGGTGCTGCTGGTGGTCGGAGTGAACGGCACCGGCAAGACGACGACAGTCGGGAAGCTGGCGCGCGTGCTGGTCGCCGACGGCCGTCGCGTCGTGCTCGGTGCGGCCGACACCTTCCGCGCCGCCGCGGCGGACCAACTGGAGTCCTGGGCCTCCCGGGTGGGTGCGCAAGTGGTGCGTGGCGCCGAGGGGGCCGACCCGGCGTCCGTGGCGTTCGACGCCGTGGACAGCGGCATCGAGTCCGGCGCGGACGTCGTCGTCATCGACACCGCCGGACGCCTGCACACCAAGACCGGCCTGATGGACGAACTCGGCAAGGTCAAGCGCGTGGTGAGCAAGCGCGCCGAGGTCGACGAGGTGCTGTTGGTGCTCGACGCCACGATCGGCCAGAACGGGCTTCCGCAAGCCAGGGTGTTCGCCGAAGTCGTGGAGATCACCGGTGTCGTGCTCACCAAACTCGACGGCACGGCCAAGGGCGGGATCGTGTTCCGCGTGCAGCAGGAACTCGGGGTGCCGGTCAAGCTCGTCGGACTGGGCGAGGGACCCGACGATCTCGCGCCGTTCGAGCCCGCGGCGTTCGTCGATGCGCTGCTCGGTTAACGCGCATCGCGCGAAAACCGCATGACGTAACACCCGCGAAACGTCACCCGCGCATCCGTTCACACGAGCGAAACATCACGGCGTCTTAGACGAAACAACCACTCAGCAAAGTCTTGGACCAAGTCGACGGTCGTAAATCGTTGCGGCCGTGGCGTGTCGAAGGAGGAAACTGCGAGTGGATGGATTCCCGACCCTCGGTATACCTGACACAGGGGATACCGCATGGATGCTAGTCAGCTCCGCCATGGTGCTACTGATGACGCCCGGCCTGGCCTTCTTCTACGGCGGCATGGTCCGCGCGAAGAGCGTGCTCAACATGGTCATGATGAGCGTCAGCGCAATGGGTGTCGTGACGGTGTTGTGGGTGCTCTACGGCTACTCGCTGGCCTTCGGCAACGACGTATCGAATCTGTTCGGCGACCCGACGCAGTTCTTCGGCCTGAAGGGCCTCATCGGCGGTAACGCCGCTGCAGAGGTGATCGCGGATCCGGGTGCCGGAGTCGAAGCCGCCGCAGCGGTGCAGATCCCCTTGGTGTTCACGTTCCCGGCCACCGTTTTCGTTGCCTTCCAGCTGATGTTCGCGATCATCACGGTCGCGCTGATCTCCGGCGCGGTCGCCGACCGCATCAAGTTCGGTGGCTGGCTGCTGTTCTCGGCGCTGTGGGCGACCATCGTCTACTTCCCGATCGCGCACTGGGTGTTCTCCTTCGACGGTGGCACCGCCGAGACAGGCGGCTGGATCGCCAACAAACTCGGGGCGATCGACTTCGCGGGTGGTACCGCGGTGCACATCAACGCGGGCACCGCGGCGCTGGTCCTTGTCCTCATTCTCGGTAAGCGCAAGGGATGGCCGACGACTCCGATGCGGCCGCACAACCTGCCGTTCGTCATGCTCGGCGCCGGTCTGCTGTGGTTCGGCTGGTACGGCTTCAATGCGGGTTCGGCGACCTCCTCCAATGGCACGGCCGGCTCGACCATGGTCACCACCACGGTGGCAACCGCGGCGGCCATGCTTGCCTGGCTGCTCACGGAGCGCATTCGTGACGGCAAGGCGACATCACTGGGCGCTGCCTCGGGCATCGTCGCAGGCCTGGTGGCCATCACCCCGTCGTGCGGTGCCGTGAACGTGGTCGGCGCGCTCGTCATCGGTGTGGTTGCGGGCGTCTTGTGCGCGCTGGCCGTCGGCCTGAAATACAAACTGGGATACGACGACTCGCTCGACGTTGTCGGTGTGCACCTGGTCGGTGGTCTCACCGGCACGCTGCTGATCGGTTTGGTTGCGGCGCCGGAGTCGTACAACGGTGTGGCCGGTCTGTTCTACGGCGGCGGATTCGACCAGCTATGGCGACAGGCCGTCGGCGCTGGTGCGGTTCTGGGTTATTGCGCGATTGCAAGCACTATCTTGGCTTTGATAGTCAAGTACACCGTGGGGCTGCGACTTAGTGACGAAGATGAGGCGACGGGTGTCGATGAGGCCGAGCATGCGGAATCCGCATACGACTTCGCGACGGCCGGAAGCGGCTCAGTGCTCGGACGTCACGGCGGAGAGGAATAAGGGGATATGAAGCTCATTACTGCGATTATCAAGCCGTTCACGCTCGAAGACGTCAAGACGGGCCTCGAGCAGACGGGAATTCTCGGAATGACCGTCAGTGAGGTTCAGGGCTACGGGCGACAGAAGGGCCACACCGAGGTGTACCGCGGTGCGGAGTACTCCGTCGACTTTGTGCCGAAGGTCCGTGTGGAGGTCGTGGTCGACGATTCTGCAGTGGACAAAGTGGTGGATGTCATCGTCCAGGCCGCGCGCACCGGAAAGATCGGCGACGGCAAGGTGTGGGTCAGCCCCGTTGACACCGTCGTCCGTGTCCGCACCGGTGAGCGGGGGGCCGACGCCCTTTGAGCCGCCTGAAGTGATGAAAGGTCGTCTCCCGGCCGTGCACCGTGAGCGTTAACTGGTAAAGCCGGGGGAGGACACGAAATGACAGAGAAGACAACAGATCCCGCCGCCGGAGCCCCCCGATGGGTGGCCCCGGCGGCGGGCTCGTCACGTCCGGCGACGGATCTGAAGGCCGCAGCTGAACAGCTGCTCACTGGTGGTGCCCGACAACTCGATTCGGGCGCACTGCGGCACGCGTTACTGGATCTGCACGAGTTCTGGCTCACCACAAAGGCTACCGAGATCGGCATCACGCCCACCAGCGGCTTCGCCATCGTCGCGACGGGTGGTCTTGGCCGCGGCGAACTGGTGCCGTACTCCGACCTCGACTTGACACTGTTGCATGACAACATGCCGCACGACGTGGTCGGTCAGGTTGCAGAGTTGTTGTGGTATCCGTTGTGGGACGCCAACATTCGTATCGACCACAGCGTGCGCACGGTGCCGGAGGCGGTGAAGGTCGCCGGTGAGGACATCTCGGCCGGGCTGGCGATGCTCGAAGCGCGACACATCGCAGGCGATGCCGACCTGTCATCGCTACTGATTAGCGGAGCGCGCAGGCAATGGCGCACCGGAATTGCTTCGCGTTTCGACGAACTCGTCGAACACACGCGCGCGCGTTGGGAACGAAGTGGTCAGATCGCCCATCGCGCAGAACCGGACCTCAAGTGCGGCCGTGGCGGCCTGCGCGACGTGCAACTTCTCAACGCGCTGGCCATCGCGCAACTGGCCGATGTCTATCCGAACCGCTCGTCGGCGTCGCCTACCGAAACCCTCGGCGAGGCGCACCTCGCGCTGCTCAACGTCCGCACCGAACTGCACCGGGTGTCCGGGCGCGGCCGGGAACTTCTGCTGGCCCAACATGCCGACGAGATCGGCGCCGCCCTGCAGATCGGGGACAGATTCGACTTGGCCCGCACGCTTTCCGACGCGGCCAGAACCATCAGTTTCTATGTCGACGCCGGCGTGCGCACCGCGGCCAACGCCCTGCCCCGTCGCGGTCTTGCGGCCTTCCGGCGCCCCACCCGCCGGCCTCTCGACGAAGGCGTCATCGAATTCGCGGGTGAAGTGATCCTTGCCCGCGACGCCCGCCCCGAGCGTGATCCCGGCCTGATCCTGCGCGTGGCGGCCGCCTCTGCCGCCACCGGACTGCCGATGGCGGCGTCCACGCTGTCGCGCCTGGCCGAAACCGCACCGGAGCTGCGAACGCCGTGGCCGCGCCAAGCCCTCAACGACCTGCTGGTGATGCTGGCCGCCGGCCCCGCGGCGGTGGCCACCATCGAGGCGCTGGACCGAACCGGCTTGTGGGGGCGGCTGTTCCCGGAGTGGGGTGCGGTGCGAGACCTGCCGCCGCGCGACATCGTGCACATTTGGACCGTCGACCGCCACCTCGTCGAAACCGTATCGCGGTCAAGCGCATTCACCACCCGGGTCTCGCGCCCCGATCTTCTGGTGTTGGGCGCCCTGTGCCACGACATCGGCAAAGGCCGCGGCGGCGACCACAGCGTGATGGGCGCCGAGCTCGCCACCCAGATCGGCACCCGACTGGGGTTGTGGCCGTCGGATGTCGACATCCTGTCAAAGGTGGTGCGGCATCATCTGTTGCTGCCGCACACTGCGACGCGGCGCGACCTGCAGGACCCCAACACCATTGCGGCAGTGGTCGACGCACTCGGCGGCGACCTCGTGCTGCTGGAGCTGCTGCATGTCCTGGCCGAAGCGGACTCGCTGGCCACCGGTCCCGGCGTGTGGGGCGACTGGAAGGCCTCACTGATCGGCGACCTCGTGCGCCGATGTCGGCTGGTGATGGCCGGCGAGCCGTTACCCCATCCCGATCCTGTTGACCCCCGCCATCTTTCGCTTGCCGCCGATATGGGCGTGCATATCGAGCTGACCCCCGGCGACAGCCCGCACATCTACAACGTCACGATGATCGCACCCGACCGGCGTGGGTTGCTCTCCAAGGCCGCCGGCGTGCTGGCGCTGAACTCGCTGCGGGTGCACTCCGCATCGGTGAACGGCCACGAGGGCTCGGCGATCAACACGTTCGTCGTCTCACCGCACTTCGGCTCGCCACCGGCCGCCGAGCTGTTGCGCCAGCAGTTCATTCTTGCCCTCGAAGGGGACCTGGACGTCCATGGGTCGTTGGACAAACGCGACCGTGAGACGGCGCAGTACGGGACCGCCCGTGCCGGGGAAGTGCGAGACGCCGTGCCGATCAACCCTGCGCCGGCACCGCCGCGGATTCTGTGGTCGGACGGCGCAGACCTCGGCGAGCTGGTCGTGCAGATTCGCAGTACCGACCGGGCCGGCCTGCTGGCGAGGCTGACGGCGGTGTTCGAACGCGACGGCGTGGATATCGCGTGGGCGAAGGTGACCACCCTGGGTTCGTCGGTGGTCGACGTCTTCGGCATTACCGTCGCCGGAGGCGGCGATTCAGGTCCGGTCGCCGGAGGCGGCGATTCAGGGCCTGCCTCGGTATCCGCCGACGTGCGCGCCGAGATCGAACGCGACCTGTACGCGGTGCTACCGGCACCCGCACCTGCGAAGCCGGCCTCCGAAGCCAGTTAGGCTGGGCGGCGTGTTTGAATCGCTTTCCGACCGGTTGACCGGTGCGCTGGCGGGTCTGCGCGGCAAGGGCCGGTTGACCGACGCCGATATCGACGCGACCACGCGCGAGATCAGGCTGGCACTGCTGGAAGCCGACGTGTCGCTGCCCGTCGTGCGCGACTTCGTGACCCGCATCAAGGACCGGGCCAAGGGCGTCGAAGTCTCCGGCGCGCTCAACCCCGCCCAGCAGGTCGTCAAGATCGTCAACGACGAACTGGTCGCCATCCTCGGCGGCGAAACGCGCAGGCTGGCGTTCGCCAAGACTCCGCCGACGGTGATCATGCTGGCGGGCCTGCAGGGCTCCGGTAAGACCACACTCGCAGGCAAGCTCGCGAAATGGCTTCGTGATCAAGGCAATACGCCGCTGTTGGTGGCCTGCGACCTGCAGCGCCCCGGTGCCGTCAACCAGCTTCAGATCGTCGGACAGCGCGCCGGTGTCGACGTATTCGCGCCCCATGCCGGGACCGTCGAAGGGTCCGACGACTCAGCGCCGGGTGATCCCGTCGCGGTGGCAGCTGCGGGCCTGCAGGAGGCCAAGAACAGGCACCACGACGTCGTCATCGTCGACACCGCCGGCCGGCTCGGCATCGACGACGAGCTGATGGGCCAGGCCGCCGCGATCCGCGATGCCGTGGATCCCGACGAAGTGATCTTCGTGCTCGACGCGATGATCGGCCAGGACGCGGTGACCACGGCAGAGGCGTTCCGCGAGGGCGTCGGATTCACCGGCGTGGTGCTGACCAAGCTCGATGGTGACGCCCGCGGCGGCGCAGCGCTGTCGGTGCGCGAGATCACCGGAGTGCCGATCCTGTTCGCCTCCACCGGGGAGAAGCTCGAGGACTTCGACGTCTTCCACCCCGACCGGATGGCCAGCCGGATCCTCGGTATGGGCGACGTGCTGAGCCTCATCGAGCAGGCCGAGCAGGTATTCGACGCCCAGAAGGCCGAGGAAGCCGCCGCCAAGATCGGCAGTGGCGAGCTGACGCTGGAGGACTTCCTCGAGCAGATGCTGGCGATCCGCAAGATGGGCCCGATCGGCAACCTGCTGGGCATGCTGCCCGGCGCAGGCCAGATGAAGGACGCGCTCGCGGCCGTCGATGACAAATCGCTCGACCGCCTGCAGGCGATCATCCGGGGCATGACGCCCGAGGAGCGGGCGGACCCCAAGATCATCAACGGCTCGCGCCGGCTGCGCATCGCCAACGGGTCGGGGGTGAACGTCGGTGAGGTCAATCAGCTTGTCGATCGGTTCTTCGAGGCTCGCAAGATGATGTCGTCGATGGCCGGTCAGATGGGAATGCCGTTCGGCCGCAAGGGATCCAGCCGCAAGGCCGCGAAGAACAAGAAGAAGGGCAAGAAATCCGGGCGGGGCCCGACGCAGCCGAAGGTGCGCAACCCGCTCGGCGCAGGCATGCCCGCCGGCTTCCCGGATCTGTCCGACATGCCCAAGGGCCTCGACGAGCTGCCGCCCGGTCTCGCCGACATCGATCTGTCGAAGCTGAAGTTCCCGGGCCAGAAGTAGGATGCCGCACCCGATCCTTCACATCCGCGGGCTTGGGCTGCCCGATGAACAGCCGGTGGAGTGGTGGATCGTCGACGGCGTACTGAGCGCGGAGCCGGTCAGCGGGGCGCAGACCGTATTCGACGGCGGCTGGATTCTGCCCGGCCTGGTCGACGCGCACTGCCATGTCGGGCTCGGCGAGCACGGTCCGATCGACGATCTCGACGAGTGCATCACCCAGGCCGAGACCGAGCGTGGTGTCGGTGCGCTGCTGCTGCGCGATTGCGGTTCGCCGATCGACACCCGCAGCCTCGACGACCGCGACGATCTCCCGCGCATCATCCGGCACGGCAGGCACCTGGCCCGCCCGAAGCGATACCAGCGCGGCTTCGCGATCGAAATGGAAGACGAGTCGCAACTGCCCGACGCCGTGGCCGAGCAGGCACGCTGGGGCGACGGCTGGGTGAAGCTCGTCGGCGACTGGATCGACCGCGAGGTCGGCGACCTGGCACCGCTGTGGTCAGACGGCGTGCTCAAGGCGGCGATCGACGCGGCCCACGACAACGGCGCCCGGGTCACCGCGCACGTCTTCAGCGAGGACGCGCTGCCGGGGCTGATCAATGCGGGGATCGACTGCATCGAACACGGCACCGGGCTGACCGACGACACCATCGAGCTGATGGTCGAGCACGGCACCGCGCTGGTGCCGACGCTGATCAACATCGAGAACTTCCCGGGCATCGCCGATTCGGCATCGAAGTTCCCGACCTACGCCGCGCACATGCGTGACCTCTACGAGCGGAGTAATGCACGCTTCGCCGCCGCGCGTGAGGCAGGCGTGCCGATCTATGCGGGCACCGACGCGGGCAGCATGGTGGCCCACGGCCGGATCGCCGACGAGATCGACGCGCTCACGGGCATCGGCATGAGCGCCACCGACGCGTTGGGCGCGGCGTGCTGGAGTGCCCGCGAGTGGCTGGGCAGGCCGAGCATCGAGCACGGCGCATCCGCCGACCTGGTGTGCTACGCAGAAGACCCGAGGCGGTGGCGCCGGCGTCGTCAACAATCCGGATCTGGTGATCCTGCGCGGCGTCGCCTTCTAGCGCTGTGAGTGAACCTGCGCGGCGTGTCGGGCACGCGCTCGCGACTTGGCGCGACATCGCCACTTCGCGGGAGCTGCCGTCGGCCGAAGCCCCAGTCGAACAGGCTGATCGCCTGGCCGTACAGATCACCGTCGCCATACATCTCCACCGCCACGAGTCGGCGATTGCCGCGCTGGGCGGCGGCGACGAACGTGTGGTGGGCGAGGTTGGTGAACCCGGTCTTGCCTGCGAGCGTGCCGGGATAGCGGGTCAGCAATTCGTTCTGGCTGGTGATCGTCTTGCCGGGAAACTGTGCGGTCCGCTCCTGGAAGATCTGGGCGATCAGCGGATAGGTCAGGGCCGCACGGTAGATGACGGCCAGATCGTGGGGAGTGGTGGTTGTTTCCCACCCCGGCCCGTCGAGACCGGACGGCGACGAGGCCCTCGTGGCGCGGGCGCCGAGGGCGGCCGCCTTGCGGTTCATCGCCGCGACCGCGACGCGTTGTCCGCCGAGCATGTCGGCAAGCATGTTCGCGGCGTCGTTGCCCGACACCATCAGCAGCGCCTCCAGCAGCTGTTGCGTTGTGTACGGCTGGCCGGGCTTCAACCCCACACAGGAGCACTCGACCTGGGTGTGGGACTGGTTGGCGCGGGCGAACGTGTTGGGCCGCAGATTGTCCAGCACCACCATCGCCAGCAATGGCTTGATGGTGCTTGCCGGGGCGTGCGGCTCATATGGGTTGCGGGAGGCCAGGATTCGGCCGGTGTCCAGGTCGGCGAGCAGCCACGCCTGCGCAGGCCCGTCGGGTAGCGCAACGGCCCCGGCGGGCTCGACTGCGGGCTGAGCGGGTGCCGGGGGAGCGACGATTGTGGCCGCGCTCAGCGTAATAGCCAACGCGGCCAGCACCTTTCGCATGGCCGCCGAGCGTATCCGGCGCGTTCCCCGTCACGGTCTCGGATGTGTTGCGATTCAGCAACTTTGCGTTCTACAGCGCCCCGATGTTGGCGTTGGGACCTTGAGCGAATCCCCAGTCCAGCAGCCCGGCGGCCTGGTCCCAGTAGGTCGGACCGCCCTCCTTGATCAGGCCATACATCATCGCGATCACCAGCCGGCGACCGCCGCGGTCGGCGGCGGCGACGAACGTCTTCCTGGCGGCGTCGGTGAAACCGGTCTTGCCGCCGAGCGTGCCGGGGTAGCGGTGCAGCAACTGGTCATCGTTGAACAACGGCTCTTCACCGGTCTTGGTCGGGAACATCACCGTCGGTTGCGCGATGGTCTGCGCGAATGTCGGATTGGCCATCGCGGCGCGGAAGATGATCGCCAGGTCGCGGGGCGTGGTGAATCCGGACCCCGCAGGACCGTCCAGTCCCGACGGCGTCGCCGCGTGCGTGTTGACCGCGCCGATGGACGCGGCCTTGGCGTTCATCTTCGCCACTGCCGTGTCGTAGCCGCCGATCGCGTCGGCCAGCGCAGTGGCCGCGTCGTTGCCCGACATCAGCAGCATGGCGTCCAAAAGCTGGCGGGCGGTGTACGTGCGACCCGGTTCGATGCCGGCACAGCTGCACTCGACGTGAGTGTCGGCCTCGGTGCCGACGACGGTCGCGTCCAGACTCGGCAGCTCGTCGAGCGCGGTCAGCGCCAGCAGCGTCTTGATGGTGCTCGCCGGCGGGTGAGCAATGTCCATGTCCCGCCCGGCCAGCACCTGGCCGGTGTCCATGTCGGCGACGATCCACGCCGGAGCGGGACCGTCGAAAGGGGACACGGCGCCGGCGGGCTGGATGTCCGGTTCAGCCGAAGCGACCGGCGCCACGGACAGCAGGACCAAACTCAGGCAGGCGGTGATCACCGCGACGAATCTCCCCATGGAATGCACACCCTAACCCTCGCGCCTGAGTGCACCTTGGCGCGGTGTTGAATCAACACCCATGCTGAGCCTGGAGGAGATTTCGGACCGGTTCGAGATACAGCAGCTGCTGATCGACTACTCGACGGCCATTGACCGCCGACAATTCGACGATCTCGATCTCGTGTTCACCTCGGACGCCTACATCGACTATCGGGCGATGGGCGGGATCGACGGCCGCTTTCCCGAGGTGAAGGCGTGGCTGGCGGAGACGTTGCCGAAAATCTTCCAGGCGCACGCCCATATGCTCGGCAACTTCGACGTGCACGTCGACGGCGACACCGCGTCGTCGCGGACCTTCTGCTTCAACCCGATGGTGTTCGCAGGGGACAAGAACCAGATCATGTTCTGCGGGCTGTGGTACGTCGACGAGTTCGTACGCACCGCCGACGGCTGGCGGATGAACAAGCGCGTCGAGGAGAAGTGCTTCGACAAGCTGCTCTAGCGCGCCAGCTTCGCCGCGGCCCGGCTGACCCGGTCCGAGATACGCACGGAGACCAGAGGATTGAAGAAGTCCGTCCGCAGCCGAGTCAGCGTCGAACTCGTGATGAGCCACCGGCCGTCGACCTTCTCGTACGTCTCGTGGTAGTGGCCGTAGCCGTCGAGGTTCAGCCCGAATGCCAGCCGGACGACGTCGTTGAGCGCCCAGACGCCGCGTGCGGTCGTCGGTGACGTCAGCTCGATCTCGGGTGCGTGCACCTGATGCACCGTCGGCTGCTTCTCCAGGTTCTTGCGCACGAACGCCACGAACTCGTCGGCGCCGACGATCAGCTTGCCGCCCGCCGGGGACGTGTCGCTGCGGAAGTCGTCGCTGAAGATCGCGCGCCAAGCGTCCCAGTCCTTGGTGTCCAGAAACCGGCAGTAGCGGGCCTTCAATTGCTTGATCGACTCGATCTCGAGCAGTGTTTCGGCGGCGTCCATGCCGGTGAGCGTGACACTATTGCCATATCTTGTAAAGGCTGGTCTACCGGTCGCGACGTCCGATTTTCCCCGGTAGGGGCCGTTCTGGCACAATGGGCGGCTGTCTGCCCCGCGACCACGGCTGTATGGCGGTCACACACGTAAGGCAAAACCGGGTGCAGGCAAATCCGCCCGCATCGCTGAATTGCAGCGTGGCAATCACAGGAGAAGTCGCTTAACCATGGCTGTCAAGATCAAGCTCACTCGGCTTGGCAAGATCCGCAATCCCCAGTACCGCATCGCCGTCGCAGACGCGCGCACCCGCCGCGACGGCCGCTCGATCGAGGTCATCGGCCGTTATCACCCGAAGGAAGAGCCGAGCCTCATCGAGATCGACTCGGAGCGCGCGCAGTACTGGCTCGGCGTGGGCGCCCAGCCCACCGAACCCGTGCTGCAGCTGCTGAAGATCACCGGTGACTGGCAGAAGTTCAAGGGCCTGCCCGGTGCCGAGGGCACGCTGAAGGTCAAGGAGCCCAAGACCAGCAAGCTGGACCTGTTCAACGCCGCCCTGGCCGACGCCGATGGCGCGCCGTCCGGCGAGGCCACCCAGCCCAAGAAGAAGAAGGCGCCCGCCAAGAAGGCCGCCGCGAAGGCTGACGACGCGACCGCCGAGGCCGCGCCTGCCGAGGCCGCACCTGCGGAGACGGCAGAGGCCGCGCCCGTCAAGGACGAGTCTGAGCCCGCGGCCGAGGGCGCAGACGCCACCACCGCCGAGCAGACCGACTCGGCCGAGTCGTCCGAGAGCTGACCGACGTGAGCTCTGTTGTCGTCGACGCGGTCGAACACCTGGTCCGTGGGATCGTGGACAATCCCGACGACGTCCGTGTCGACATGGTGACCAACCGTCGCGGACGCACCGTCGAGGTGCACGTGCACCCCGACGACCTCGGCAAGGTCATCGGCCGTGGCGGCCGCACCGCGACCGCGTTGCGCACGCTGGTGGCCGGCATCGGTGGCCGTGGGATCCGTGTCGACGTGGTGGACACCGACCAGTAGCGGTCGAATAAGCATGGACCTGGTTGTCGGGCGGGTCGTCAAGGCGCACGGCGTGACCGGCGAGGTCGTCGTGGATGTTCGCACCGATGAACCCGACATCCGCTTCGCACCCGGGATATCGCTGCGTGGCAGGCCCCCAAGGGGTGGGCCTGAACGCCGCTACGTGATCGACTCCGCACGCGAGCACAGCGGCAGGCTGCTTGTGCGGCTCGACGGCGTGGCCGACCGCGATGGGGCCGACGCGCTGAGGGGCATCCTGTTTCTCGTCGACTCGGAGGATCTGCCGCCCATCGAGGATCCCGACGAGTTCTACGACCATCAGCTCGAGGGACTGCAAGTGCGCACGACCGCCGGCGAACAGGTGGGCACCGTCGCCGAGGTGCTGCACACGGCGGCGGGCGAACTGCTCTCGGTGCGCACCGAGGATCGCGAAGTGCTCGTGCCGTTCGTCAGCGCCATCGTGACGTCGGTGTCGCTTGCGGACGAGGTCATCGAGATCGACCCGCCCGACGGACTGCTGGAGCTGGAGTGAGTGATGCGCACCGCCCTACGAATAGATGTGGTGACGATCTTTCCGGAGTATCTCTCTCCATTGCGGCAGTCGTTACCGGGCAAAGCGATTGACGCGGGGATCGTCACCTTCGACGTGCACGATCTGCGGCGGTGGACCCACGATGTGCACAAGTCGGTCGATGACGCGCCGTATGGCGGCGGCCCGGGCATGGTGATGAAGGCTCCGGTGTGGGGTGCGGCACTGGACGAAATATGCTCGGAAGAAACACTTCTCGTGGTGCCGACGCCGGCGGGCCGGCTGTTCACCCAGGGCGACGCCGAGCGGTGGAGCGCCGAGAAACACCTGGTGTTCGCCTGCGGCCGATACGAAGGCATCGACCAACGCGTCGTTGACGATGCGGCAGGTCGGATGCGCGTCGAGGAGGTGTCGATCGGCGACTACGTGCTGCCCGGCGGCGAGTCGGCGGCGGTGGTCATGATCGAAGCCGTCATGCGACTGATGCCCGATGTGCTCGGGAATCCCGAGTCACACCAATACGATTCGCATTCCGATGGATTGCTGGAGGGTCCGAGTTACACCAGGCCTGCGAGCTGGCGCGGGCTCGATGTGCCGGAGGTCCTGCTATCCGGCGACCACGCGAGAATCGCGACTTGGCGCCGGGAACAGGGCCTGCAGCGAACTCGCGACCGCCGTCCGGACCTGCTGGACTGAGCCGGCGTCAGTCGACCGACTCGACGTTGCCGTCGACGTCCATGATGCCGAGTTCGACGAGCATCCCGGCTCGCGTTGCTGCACGCCGGTCCGAAATGTTCGCAGCGCGCTGGACAACACCTCGGTTTCGTAGTCCCAGTCCGTCTTGACCCGATCGCCGTACGCGACCGCGGCGGCGCCACAATCGCGATGCGTCATGCCGACGACGCGCGTGACCCAGTGCAAGTCCACCGAGATTTGGAGGTTCTGCCAGAACGTTTCCTGCCAGTTCGCGAAGACGGGCGCGACCACGCCGACCGGGCCACCGGCGAAGGCGAACTCGCTGTAGTTGTTCTGCCAGCCCCGCCCCGTCATGTAATTCCAGGTATTGGTCGTGAAGCGCGGGTCGATGCACTTCATCAGCATCGCCTCGTAGCCCGCGTCGAGCCGCGCCTGCGCGGGTGATGCGGTCGTCATCGCGGCGACGCCAAGGCCCAGCCCGCCGAGCACGGCGCGGCGCGAGACGTTGAACGCGGTGCCGGACCGATTCGCGTCGGTCATCGTTGACCCCCGCCTTTCGTTGGACGTCGGAGCTAGATGCGTCCGCCGGGGAACATGGTCTTGACGACCTGGGTGATGGTCTTGCGCGCCGTGTCGGCATCGGTGGTCTGCATCGAGCCGATCGCCATGACATAGCGACGATCCGGCCCGATCACGCCGGTCGACATGTGCATCCAGTTGCCGCCGTTCCAGCAGCACATCCAGCCCTGCTTGACCGCGACCGGTTCGGCGTAGAGCCCTTCGGGGATGCCGAATCGCTGCGGGTATACGCCGCCCGGCTGGGTGCCGTCGATCGCCATCGGAGTCGACGCCGCCAGGTTGGAGAGAATGATGCTGGCCCGCTCCTGCGGTAGACCGCCGGCGCCCGACAGCAGCATGTCGTAGTAATGGACGATGTCAGCCGGCGTGCTCAGCGTGTTGAACCAGCGCCCGTTGTAGGGCGTCTTCGTCGCACCCAACCCGTAGCGCGAGGTGACGCGCGTAACGATCGCACTGCCGCCGCTGCGGTTCCAGAAGACCTCGGCCGCGCTGTCGTCCGAGGAACGCAGCATGGTGTCCAGCGCCGCGCGGTCCGACGGCGAGAGCTGGGTCTGTCCCTTCGCTTCCTGCAGCAGTAGGTCGTCCGCGATGAACAGCTTCACCACCGAGGCGATCGGCATCTGCTCGTTGTTGCCGTTGGAGACGGTCTGCCCGGTGTTGCGGTCCAGCACGACGCTTGTGATGTCGGCGCCCGCCTTTGCGGCGTCGGCGGTGGCCTGTTTGGCTCGGCCTGCGAGGCCGTTGAACGTTGCGGCGGGTTCGTCGGGCGGGGCTTCCGGCAGCGGCGCCATGCTGCCCTGCGGGGCGACGACGATGAGTGGTGACCCGGCCGGCTCCGGCGGCGTGCCGTACACCTTGGCCTCGCAACTTGCGACAACGGGCACGGAAACGATGACGGCTGCCACCGCCGTGACCAGCCTCGACGGCCGCCGTCGCATGGCCCTCCCTCGAAGGTCTTCGGGAACCGGAATCGGGCTGCCGCATCGCCCTCACCCGTGAGGTCAGCCTAACGGTCCGGCCCCCGACGCGCGTCGTTAGGTGCGCTTCGCGTTTCGGGCTCTGACGGCGGATTTCACTGGATTGGGGCCATCTGGCACAATTGAGCAGTTGTCTGTGCAGGACCAGGGGGACCGCTAGCTCCGCCCGCTGCGAGATACACCCCGATACGCCCGATAGACCGGCTCGGCTGCGTCAAGTTGTGGTCATACCACGACAGGTACGCCCGCGGCCGCCAACAGCAAGGAAGTGTCACCGATGAACACGCTGGACTTCGTCGATCAGTCGTCGCTGCGCGACGACATCCCGGCCTTCAGCCCCGGCGACACCATCAACGTGCATGTGAAGGTCATCGAGGGCTCCAAGGAACGCATCCAGGTCTTCAAGGGCGTCGTGCTGCGCAGGCAGGGCGGCGGCATCCGCGAGACCTTCACGGTGCGCAAGGAGAGCTACGGCGTTGGCGTGGAGCGGACCTTCCCGGTCCACTCACCCAACATCGACCACATCGACGTCGTCACGCGCGGTGACGTGCGCCGCGCGAAGCTGTACTACTTGCGCGAGCTGCGCGGCAAGAAGGCCAAGATCAAGGAGAAGCGCTGAGCCAGCGTCTTGGCCGACGTCGTGCAGACGCGTTCTCGGTTGCGCGCTGGCTAGTGTGAACCCGTGACCGAATCCCGCGACGAGGCCGACGCCGACGCAGCTCCTGAGGCCGCCGAACGTCCCGACGGCGAGTCCCCTGCGCAGGAACCGCGCAAGGAGTGGAGCGCCAAGCGGGTGTTCATCACGGTGCTCACCTCCGAGACCGTGGTGCTCATCGCGATCGCGCTCGTCCTCTACTACGTCATGCTGACGTTCGTCGCCCGGCCGTATCTGATCCCGTCGGAGTCGATGGAACCCACCCTGCACGGCTGCGCGGGCTGCACCGGCGACCGGATCATGGTGGACAAGCTGACCTACCGGTTCTCGTCGCCCGAGCCGGGCGACGTCGTGGTGTTCAAGGGACCGCCGAACTGGAACATCAGTTACAAGTCGATCCGCTCGGACAACACCGCCGTGCGGTGGATGCAGAATGTGCTGTCGTTCATCGGGTTCGTTCCACCGGATGAGAACGACCTCGTGAAGCGCGTCATTGCGGTGGGCGGGCAGACGGTGGAGTGCCGGGCGAACACCGGGCTGACGGTGAACGGCAAACGCCTGGACGAGCCGTACCTCGACCCCGAAACGATGATGGCCAATGAAACGGTCTACCCCTGCCTGGGCAATGAGTTCGGCCCGGTCAAAGTTCCCGACGACAAGCTGTGGGTGATGGGCGACAACCGCACCCATTCCGCGGATTCGCGCGCACATTGCACCAATCTGGCCACTGACGCGCAGCGCGGCCTGTTGTGCACGGGTGATCCGGCGGCAGGCACGATTCCGGTGGACAATGTGATCGGAAAGGCACGGTTCATTGCCTGGCCGCCGTCGCGGTGGGGTGGCGTAAACAGCGTGGACCCGCAGACCCAATAGGAGTTGCAGCTTGCCGGCGACATGGCCTCCGCGAACCGTGATTCGGAAGTCCTCGGGCCTGCGCACCCTTGAGTCTGCGCTGTATCGGGGTGGACTGGGCCCGGTGGCGGGCGTCGACGAGGTGGGCCGCGGCGCATGCGCGGGACCACTTGTGGTTGCGGCATGTGTGCTGGGTCCGAACCGGCTCGAGAGCCTCGCGGCGCTCGACGATTCCAAGAAGCTCAACGTGAAGGAACGCGAGCGGCTGTTTCCGGTGATCCGGCGGTACGCGCTGGCCTACCACGTGGTGTTCATCCCGTCGGCCGAGGTGGATCGCCGCGGGGTGCACGTGGCCAACATCGAGGGCATGCGGCGCGCCGTGGCGGGCCTGGCGGTGCGGCCCGGCTACGTGCTGTCCGACGGGTTCCGGGTGCCGGGCCTGCCGATGCCGTCGCTGCCGGTGGTCGGGGGTGACGCCGCCGCGGCGTGCATCGCGGCGGCCAGCGTGCTGGCCAAGGTCAGCCGTGACAGGCTGATGGTCAAGATGGAAGCCGAGCATCCGGGCTACGGCTTCGCCGAGCACAAGGGGTACAGCACGCCTGCGCACAGCGCGGCGCTTGCAGAGCTTGGGCCTTGCATCCAGCATCGGTATTCCTTCATCAATGTGCGCCGGTTGGTGACTGTGGACGGCGAGCTGGTACCAGAAGGCGATCTCGACATGGAACCCGAGCAGCAGAGCCAGATCGGGTAGAGGAAGATTGGGACCAGATGGACCAGAAGAACATGAAGGACAGCTGAGCGGATGAGTGCCGAAGATCTCGAGAAGTACGAAACCGAGATGGAGCTCTCGCTGTACCGCGAATACAAGGACATCGTCGGGCAGTTCAGCTACGTCGTCGAGACCGAACGACGCTTTTACCTGGCCAACAGCGTCGAACTGCTGCCGCGTAACTCCGAGGGCGAGGTCTACTTCGAATTGCGACTGTCCGACGCCTGGGTGTGGGACATGTACCGGCCCGCCCGGTTCGTGAAGCAGGTCCGAGTGATCACCTTCAAGGACGTCAACATCGAAGAGGTGGAGAAGCCCGAACTGCGGCTGCCTGAGTAGACCACCGGGGACCGATTCTCGAAGAATCGCTCCGCACGCGGGTGGCGGCCGATCGGTCCAGGCTCTTCCGATGCAGCTCACGGGGGGCGCGACTTATTGAACCGGCAGTCTCTATTTTAGTAAAGATTGCAATTTTGGCCATATAGCGGGCGGTTCGGGGCCATCATTGACGCAGGCCGAGGAAAGCGCGAAGCCGAAGGAAATGTTGCCGCGTTCGTGTCTCCGGCTTATCGGTTCATGACGTTCGTAACCTAACTTTTGCTCCGAAACGGTGGTTTTCGGCGCCCGAAGCTGCCTGGGATGACGCAAACCGCAGCGGCGTTCCAATGTCTGGACAGAAAACTCATATTTGTCTCAATATTGGCACTTGAACTGGGCTGAACTGTGTGAGAGCCTTGCACAGCAAACACAATCTGGTTGTCCAAGGGGAGTGAAGACACCACCGAACACAAGGCAGTCGCGATGCTCGCAACGGAATCATTGACCCAAACATATGTTCCCGCGTAGAGTCCTGCACCGTCGTCGAACGCGCGCTGGGGGTGGGACCGGCTTGTCATACCGAGCGGCGGGACGCACTTCCGTGTGTCCCCTGTGCCGTCGCGTAGGCGATCGATGACGCGGCATCTGCTGCGCCCGCTGATCGGCCTCGCCACAGTCGCACTGATTGTGGCGGTGTTCGCGGTGGCGGCGTTCCTGTTCCGCGGTGGCTATAGCGACAGCGTTCCGGTGACGGTGATTTCCAGCCGGGCCGGCCTGGTGATGAATCCCGACGCGAAGGTTCTGGTCCGCGGCGTCCAAGTCGGCAAGGTCGCATCGATCGAAGAGCTGGCCAACGGCGAAGCCGCCCTGCACTTGGCGATGGATAAGTCCCGGCTGAATGCGATACCGGCCAATGCGCTAGTCGATATCGCGTCGCCGACGGTGTTCGGTGCCAAGCAGGTTCAGTTTCTTTTCCCCGACGACCCATCGCCGGAATCGTTGCGCGCCGGTCAGGTCGTCGACGCCCATCACGTGATGGTCGAGGTGAACACTGTCTTCGAGCAGTTGACCTCGGTGCTGTCGTCGATCGAACCGGCCAAGCTCAACGAAACCCTTGGTGCGATCGCCGCGGCGACCTCGGGGCGGGGCGAGAAGTTCGGGCAGACGCTGGTGGACTTGGATGCATATCTGGCCAAGCTCGAACCGAGTCTGCCCGCGCTCAGTCACGACCTGGAGGTCGCCCCCGACGTGCTGCGTGCGTACGCGGATGCGGCGCCTGATTTCGTCGCGATCGCCGATCACGCTGCCACTCTGAGCGACACGCTGGTCGACCAACAGGACAACCTCGACGCCGCACTCCTGAGCGTGATCGGGTTGGCCGACGTCGGCAACCAGGTGCTCGGCGACAACCGACAGTCGCTGACCAACGTGTTGCATCTGCTGGTTCCGACGACCGATCTTCTGAATGAGTACAACCAGGCGCTGTGGTGCGCACTCTCCGGCATGCTCGACGCGTCGTCGCGTCCTCCCCTGAGAGAGCCGGGCGTGCACGTGATGGCCGGCTTCCTGTGGGGCCAAGTGCCCTACAGGTATCCGCAGGATCTGCCCAAGGCCGGCGCCACGGGTGGTCCGCAGTGCACCGGCCTGCCGCACCTGCCATTCGAGGCCGTCCCGCCCTACGTCGTCGCCGACACCGGGACGAATCCCTGGCGACGCACGTACCCCGGCGTCATCCTCAATTACGATCTCATGAAGCAGATCATGTTCGGCGACACCGAGACCTCTGGGCCGCCGCGCAATTCGGCGCAGATCGGGCAACCCGGATGAGGGGCTCGCTGCGCCCGACGCTCATCAAGTTCGGGATCTTCGCCCTGGTGATGGTGATTCTTACTACGTGCTTGTTCTTCATTTTCGGGCAGTACCAGACCGGCTCGACGAAGGACTACTCGGCCGTGTTCGCCGACGCGTCCCGACTCAAGACCGGGCAGTCGGTGCGCGTCGGGGGAATGCGCGTCGGGACGGTGACGAGCGTCAAGTTGCAGTCGGACAAGACCGCGCTCGTCAAATTCGACGCCGACCCCAACGTCCGGCTCACCACCGGTTCGCCACGCCGCGGTGCGCTATCTCAACCTCATCGGTGACCGCTATCTGGAGTTGATCGAAGGGCAGGACGGCACTCCTCTGCCGCCCGGCTCCCAAATCCCGAAGGAGCGCACAGAATCGGCTCTGGACCTCGACCTACTGCTGGGCGGGCTCAAACCTGTTATCCGAGGCCTGAATCCGCAAGATGTCAATGCGCTGTCGGCGTCGCTGATCCAGGTCTTCCAGGGACAGGGCGGCACCCTTCAGTCGTTGCTCTCCAACACCTCGGGATTCACGACGGCCCTGGCCGAGCACAGCCAGACGATCCAGGCGCTGATCGACAACCTGCGCACCCTGCTCGCCACGCTGACCAAGGAGGGCGACAAGTTCTCCGGGACCATTGACCGGCTGGAGAAGCTGGTAACCCAACTCGCCGCGGAGAAGGATCCGATCGGCGAGGCGATCGAGTCGCTCAGCGACGGCACCGCGTCGGTGGCCGGCCTGCTGACCGACGCCCGAGCGCCTCTCGCGGGCACCGTCGACCAGCTCAGCCGGTTGGCCGCCAACCTCGACAATCAGAAGGATCGAATCGACGCCTCGATTCAGGAAGCGCCCGAGAACTATCACAAGCTGATCCGTACCGGGTCCTACGGCAGTTTCTTCAACTACTACATCTGCGAACTGAAGTTTCGGGTCACCGACCTCCAGGGCCGCACTGCGGTGTTCCCCTGGATCAGGCAGGACGGGGGGAGGTGTTCCGAACCCTAATGCTGAAATACCGTGGAATGCGGCTTATTAGAGCCGGCTTCCTTGGCTTCTCACTGGCCGTGCTCATCATTGGGGTCGGGCTCGCCCCCGAACGGCTGGTGTCCTGGGCGACGGCAATTCGGTACCAGGCCCAGTTCGCCGACGCCGGCGGTGTCATAGCGGGCAACGACGTGGTCATCTCCGGAATCAAGGTCGGAACCGTGTCGAACGTGGGGCTGCAGGGGCGCAACGCCTTGGTGACGTTCACCATCGACGGTTCGGTTCCACTCGGGTCCGACACCACCGCGCATGTGCGCACGGGACACTCCTCGGAGAACGCGTACTGACACTCGAATCGGCGGGCAGCGGCACGATGCACCCGATGGACGTGATCCCGGTGTCGCGCACGTCCTCTCCGTACTCGCTGACGGAGGCGGTCAGCGAGCTGACGAGCAACACCGCGGATACCGACACGAGTTCTCTGAATCAGTCTCTGGACACCCTGTCAGCGACGCTGGATCAGGTTGCGCCGCAGCTGGGTCCGACGTTCGACGGTCTGACCCGGCTTTCGCAGGCGATCAACGACCGCGACGACACGCTGGGCGAACTGTTCAAGGACGGCGCCGATGTCACCAAGATCCTCTCGGACCGCAGCCAACAGGTGAACACCCTGATTCTCAACGCCAACGATCTGGTCGCCGTGCTGTCCGATCGTCGCCGCGAGATCGTCGAGCTGTTGGTGTACACGTCGGCATTGTCCAAGCAGCTGTCCGGTGTGATCGGTGACAACGAGCAGGAACTCGCGCCGACGCTGGACAAGCTCAACAGTGTGACCGCGGTCCTGCAGAAGAACCGTGACAACATCGCGAAAGCCCTCCCAGGCTTGGCGAAATTTCAGACCACCCTCGGCGAGACGATCGGCAACGGGCCCTACTACCAGGCGTTCGTCCCGAACCTTCTACCCGCTCAGCTCCTGCAGCCCTTCATCGATTACGCGTTCGGGTTCCGCAGAGGCGTCAATGCCGGCCAGCCGCCCGACAATGCAGGCCCTCGCGCAGAGCTTCCGTTCCCGTACAACGGAATACCCGGACCCGGCGAACAGTGGGGTCCGCCACGATGACCCGGAACCGGACACTCAAACGCGGGCTCGTCGCGGCCTTGGTCGTGCTGCTCGTCGGCGGTGTCGCCGTCGTCATTCAACAAAAGTTCTTCGGGCCGAAGTCGGTCACCGCCTACTTCACCACCGCGACCGCGATCTACCCCGGCGACGAGGTCCGCATCGCCGGCGTCAAAGTAGGCACCATCGCATCGATTCAGCCGGTCGGCACGCAGGCCAAGATGGTCCTCGACGTCGATGCCGGTATTCCGGTGCCCGCCGACGCCAAGGCGGTGATCGTCGCCCAGAACCTGGTTTCGGCCCGCTATGTCCAACTCGCGCCCGCCTACGAGTCGGGACCGACCATGGCCGACGGCGCGGTGATTCCGGTCGAGCGCACGGCCGTCCCGGTCGAGTGGAACGAAGTCAAAGAGCAATTGATGCGGCTGGCAACGGAATTGGGCCCGGACAAGGGTATGTCGACCGGCTCGGTGGGCCACTTCATCGACAGTGCCGCCAATGCGCTGGACGGAAACGGCGATAAGCTGCGCCAAACGCTGGCCCAGTTGTCCGGGGTTGGCCGGATCCTCGCTGACGGCAGTGGCAACATCGTCGACACGATCACCAATCTGCAGATCTTCGTCAGCGCGCTGCGCGACAGCAACGAACAACTCGTGCAGTTCCAGGACAGGTTCGCGACCTTGACGAGCGTGGTCGACAACAGCAGGTCGGACCTCGACGCCGCGCTGAAGAACTTGTCCGACGTCGTCGGCGAGACGACCCGCTTCGTCCACGGCACCCGGGACAAGACATCCGAGCAGCTTGCGCGATTGTCGGACGTGCTGCAGAACCTCGCCGATCACCGCATGGCGCTGGAGAACGTCCTCCACATCGCCCCACACTCGATCGCCAACGCCTACAACATGTTCGATCCGCGGACGGGTGCGGCGAGCGGCGTATTCGTGTTCAGCAACCTGACCAATCCGATCTGGTTCGTCTGCGGCATGATGGGCGCGCTCGGGAACATCACCTCCCCGGAATCCGCCAAGCTGTGCGAGCAGTACCTCGGCCCGGGACTGAAGACGGTGAGTCTCAACAATCTCCCGCTTCCGGTGAACCCGTTCCTGACGTCCAACCCACCCCCGTACATGCTGAGGTACACCGAGCCCGAGCATGATGCCTGGGGCCTGGACGCCGCAGGGCTTTCCCGAAACTCCGCCCGCAGTATCGGCTTTCACCGGCGCGGGCGACGTGCCGCCACCGCCGGGATTCGGACCGCCGCCAGGACCTCCGGCGGCACCGCCGCCCCCCGCTGCGCCGGGGCCACCGACATTGCAGGACATGTTGCTGCCTGCCGAGCAGCCGCCACCGCCAGGCGACGCTCCGGCGGTCCCACCGCCGCCAGTCGATGGGACTCCGCCATGATCGGGCGCAGGCTGTTGGCGACCGGGTCTGCGGTGATGCTCACCGTGACGGGATGTGCCTTCCAAGGTGTGAACTCGCTGCCGCTGCCGGGAGCCGTCGGTCGCGGCCCGGACGCGGCGGTGTATCACGTCGAACTTGCGAATATCGGTACGCTGGAGTCGAATTCACCGGTGCTGATCGACGACGTCGTCGTCGGCAGCGTCGGCGAGATGACGCTGCACGGCTGGCATATCGACCTGGAGGTCTCGATCAAGCCAGACGTCGCCGTCCCTGCTAATGCGGTGGCCACGGTCGGCCAGACCAGCCTCCTGGGCTCCATGCACGTGGCACTCGATCCGCCGCCGGGACAAGCACCCAGCGGTCGTCTGGCGCCGGGCTCGACGATCGGTCTCAATGACTCGTCGACCTATCCGTCGACCGAACAGACTCTGTCGTCATTGGCGGCCGTCGTCAATGGCGGGGGACTGGGGCAAATCGGCGATATCGTGCACAACTTCAACCTCGCCCTGTCTGGACGGCAGGACGCTGTGCGCGATCTGATCACTCGGCTCGACACCTTCGTCGGCACGCTGAACCAGCAGCGCGACAGCATCATCGCGACCATCGATGAGCTGAACCGCTTCTCGGAAAGGCTCGGGAGCCAACAGGCGGTGCTCACCCGCGCGTTGAACAAGATCCCGCCTGCGCTTGATGTCCTGCTCAAGGAGCGGCCACGGCTCACAACGGCGCTGGAAGAGCTCGGCAAGTTCAGCAACACCGTCTCCGGGGTCATCAACGACACCCAGGCCGATCTGGTGCGCAACCTGAAGAATCTCGAACCCACGATCAAAGCGCTTGCCGACGTTGGGCCAGAGATCGACACCGCGCTTGCCTATGTCCCGACCTTCCCGCTGACGCAGAACATCATCGACCGCGGCGTCCGCGGTGACTACGTCAATCTGTTCGTCGACGTCGATCTCACCAACGCCAGAATCAAACGCGGACTTCTGCTCGGCACACGGCTGGGACAGGACCGTGCTTCGTTGATCCCCGCGCCGGGTGATGCCGGGTACGACGCGTACTACACGAAGTTCCCGTTGGGCGTCGGCACATCGCTTCCGTTCGGCCCGATTCCGAATGCCGCACCGGCGCCCTGGGAGCCCGGGGGTGGTGGCTGATGCTGACCCGCTTCGTCCGGATACAGCTGGTGATCTTCACGATCGCGTCGATCATCGGCGTGGTGGTGATGGTGTTCGCATACATGCAGGCGCCGACATTATTGGGGATCGGGAGGATCAACGTCGAGCTGAAGCTGCCCGCGTCGGGCGGTCTGTATCGGTTCGCGAATGTGACATACCGTGGCGTCCAGGTGGGCAAGGTGACCGAGATGGATGTGTCGCGGTCGGAGGCCACCGCGACCCTTTCACTCGGTACCTCGCCCAAGATTCCGGCCGACCTTGTGGCTGAGGTGCGCAGCGTCTCCGCGATCGGTGAGCAGTACGTCGAGCTGCTGCCGCGGACCGACTCGCCGCCCTTTCTGCAGGACGGCTCCGTGATCCCGGTGCGCGACACCAAGATCCCGCAACAAGTCAGCCCGATGCTCGATCAGCTCAGCACGCTGATGAAGACGATTCCGAAGGACAAGTTGAGTCAGCTCCTCGACGAGTCGTTCAAGGCCTTCAACGGCGCAGGCTACGACCTCGGCTCGTTGACCGACTCGTCGTCGACGATTGCGCGCCGACCTGAACAAGGTGGCGGACCGCACCACGACACTCGTCGAAGACTCTCGGCCGCTTCTTGATTCGCAGGCGGAAACGACGGACGCGTTGCGGTTGTGGGCGCACAGCCTGGCCGGCATCACCGGCCAGGTGGTCGACGACGATCCGCAGGTGCGCAATCTCCTGCAGCAGGGTCCCGACGCGGCGAACGAGGTCTCGCGGCTGTTCGAGCAGATCAAGCCGACTCTTCCGGTTTTGTTGGCGAACATGACCACCTTCGGTCAGGTGGCTGTGACGTACCGTCCCTCACTCGAACAGGTTCTGGTGTTGCTTCCGCCGCTCGTCGCCTTCATCCAATCGTCTGCGCCGGAGAACAACCCGGTGGGTATTCCGTTGGGCGACTTCCGGATATCGATCGAAGATCCGCCGCCGTGCACGGTCGGGTTCCTGCCGCCGTCGCAGTGGCGATCTCCGGCCGACCTGACCGAGATGGACACGCCGGACGGGCTGTATTGCAAACTGCCACAGGACTCGCCGATCGTCGTGCGTGGCGCACGCAACGCTCCCTGCATGGGCGTGCCCGGCAAGCGCGCACCCACAGTCGAGTTGTGCGACAGCGACAAGCCCTACGAGCCGCTGGCGATGCGACAGCACACCCTCGGGCCGAGGCCCATCGATCCCAACTTGATCTCGCAGGGCATCCCGCCGGATGATCGCCTGGATTATCAGCAGAACATCTTCGCGCCGGTAGAGGGCACGCCACTGCCCCGGCATCCGGGGGCGGCGATTCCGCCACTGGCCGCCGGGGGCGGCGCCACCCCCGGCAGGTGGCACCCGTCCCACTGCCGCCGGGCATTCCACCGGGGATTGTGCCTGCGGAGGGTCCGCCGCCGCCCGGTGCGGAAGTCCCGCCACCAATTCCCGGCGGCGACGGCCCCTGCCACACCAAGTGCTTTCGACCCCAGCACTTCCGGGCCGGGCCCGTCCGTCGCGATCGCGCACTACGACCCACAAACCGGCGAGTACGCCACTCCCGACGGCCAGATCGCCCGTCAGACCGATCTCGTCGACCCACCGAAGACGTGGCAGGACTTGATGCTCGAGGCGGGACCATGATGCGTATTTCCGCGGTGGCCATCGTTATCACGGTGGGCGCCACATGCGTTGCGCCCCTTGCCCATGCAGCCGATGAGGTGGCGATCAACGGTACGTTCACGGTGTTCTCCGACGGCATGCTGGCGCAAACCAATCAGTCCTTCCACGACGAGGCCAGCGTCACCCAGACGTGGACCATCTCTTCTACGTGCGCGACATTTCAAGACTGCACCGGGCAGGTGACCAGCGATCAGGGCTGGAGTGGGGACCTGAAGTACTCGAGCGGACTGTGGAGAGTGCGCCACACTGTGGATAACTGGGAGCCCTGTATCGACGGCACCGCCAACCCGGGTGAGCAGACCTTCACCTTCTGGCCTGCCTATCCGCCGAACAACACATACGTGGGCAGAGATATCACCATCGGCCCCAGCGGCGCATGTGGATACAACAAGTGGCTGAACGTCACGATGCCCGTGAAGCTCACCCCTGTGGGTTGAAGGCCCCCTTCGGAATCGTGAGCGGCAAGTCGACCGAGCTGAGCAAACCTGGTTGCGCGGCAACGACATACGGCACCGCGTTCACGACGCGCATCGCCGTCGCGACCATGGCGCCCGCGCCCGACGTCATTCCCTCGATACCTGCCTTCTTACGATCCCGAAGCGTGGCATCGATCGTGCAGTCGATGTCCGGAGTGCCTGTGATCACGACGCGGTAGCCGAGGGAGTTGGGTAGCGTCGGCCAATCCGGGGCGACGTCGGGAGCCAGTCTGGTGACGTGTTCGATGATGATGGCCTCGCGTCCGTCGACCACGCCGATCGCCTGCATCCGCAGCGCACCGCACGTTCCGGCCTCGACGGTGCCCATCGCGACCTCCAGGGTCCGCTCCGTCACCGCGCGATCGAATGTCTCACGAATCTCGGTCACCTCGACGCCGAGTGCGTCGGCGACCATCCGGATCTGGCCCTGCCACTCACCGGCGATGGCGCCCGGCATCGCGATCCATGGCTCGTATTCGAGCGGGACGGCCGAACCCCATTGCGTCGCTCATGATGTCGGGCACCCCGTAGTCGTCGTACATCCCGATCTCATACGCGTGGATCTTCTCGATCTGGGACGACTGCGTCGTCAGCACCAACGGCAGGTAGTCGGCGGCGAAGCCGGGTTCGATGCCCGACGCATACAGCGACACCTGGCCTTCCTTCGCGGCGGCGACCAGTTGGTCGCGCCACTCGGCCGGCTCGTAGGCATGCGGGTTTACCAGCCGCGTGGTGCTCGTCGTGACGACATTGATGCCCGCGCTGAGCAGCTTGACGTAATCGGGGACCGCCAGCGCGTCACGCTCGGGTCCGCTGGCGGCGTAGATCACGCAGTCGGGTTTGAGCGCGATCAGGGCATCCGCATCGGTGGTGACTGCCAGGCCGATCGGGTCGCCGTTGGCGAGTTCGCCTGCGTCCTTGCCGTCCTTGTCCGGTGAGTGCACCCACACCCCGACGAGATCCAGATTCGCGACGTTGGTGAATCGCGCGGATCGCGATCGATCCGATGCCGCCCGTCGACCAGACCACAACACGGTGCTTGCCACCGATGTCGCCGCCGCTGCGGCTCCGGCCTTCTGCCATCACTCCTCCAATTGGATAGCGCCATCCAGACTGCCTCGCAGTAGGAATATATCTGCGGGGGCGAGGCTGTGAATAGTATTCACTATTAAAACCGAAACAGAACAAAATTTAGGTTAGAGTCGGTCGGCGTGACCACCCCGTCCCGGATGCGGCGTTGATGTTCACCCTGCGGTTCGACATGCGCGCGCCCGAAGGCGCTGCGCCCGCGGTAGACCTCTACGCCGCGGCGATCGACATGTGCTCGTGGGCAGAGACGCGCGGCGCCGTCATCGCCGTGTTGTCCGAGCACCACGGCGCCGAGGACGGACACCTGCCGGTTCCGCTCCTTCTCGCGTCTGCGATCGCCGCCCGCACCAAGCAACTGGCCATCCTGTTGGCCGCCGTGCCCATCACGTTCTGGGATCCAGTCCGGCTCGCCGAGGAAATCAGTGTCCTGGACATCATCAGCAAGGGCCGCGTCTCGTATGCCTTCGGCATCGGCCACCGCGCAGAGGAATACGAGCATTTCGGGATCGACATTCACGAGCGGGGCAAGGTCGCCGACGCGTCCCTCGCGTTGTTGCGGCGGCTGCTGGGCGGGTGAGCCCGTCGACCATGACGGGCGACGGATCCATGTGACGCCCTCGACCGCGACGGCGGGTGGTCCGTACATGCTCATCGCGGGCGGCAGCAAGGCGGCGGCTCGACGGGCGGCGAGGTACGGGCTGGGGTTCATCTCGCAGACCGCGTCACCCGAGCTCAAGGAGTTCTACGAATCGGAGTGCCGGGCCAACGGATACGAGCCGGGCGTCGATCCAGTTTCCCGATCCGGGCGCGCCAACCACGGTTTTCGTCGCCGACGATGTCGATACCGCGTGGGACGAGCTCGGACAGTACCTCCTTCACGACGCGGTGACGGCGGCGTCGTACCGGCACGGCGACGACTCGGTGGCCAGCATCTCCCGCGCCGACAGCGTGGCGGCGCTGCGCGCGGCGGAGGGTCCGTACCGAATCTTCACGATCGATGAGGCCGCCGCCTACATCCGCAACGGGAAACCGCTTCCGCTACTTCCGCTGTGCGGTGGCGTCCCGCCCGCGTTGGCATGGCCGTACCTCGAACGCGCCGTGATGGCGGCCGAGCGCGCATGACCCCCAGGAGTGAGGAGTTCTCGTGACAAGACCGCTGCGCACGGTGGTTTGGTCCACCGGCGGCGTCGGATCCATTGCCATCGACGCCGATCCGGCGCAGACCGGACCTCGAGCTGGTGGGCGTCTGGGTGCATTCCGACGAGAAGGTCGGCAGGGATGCGGGCGAATTGGCGGGCGGCGACGCGATGGGGGTGGCGGCCACCAACGACGCCGATGCGCTCATCGCGCTGAAGCCCGATTGCGTGGTGTACGCCGCGAGCGGACCCGAACGCGACGCGGGTGCGGTGCCCGATTACCTGCGGCTGCTCGAGGCGGGTATCAATGTCGTCTCGACGTCGTCGACCAGCCTGGTCTTTCCGCCTGCGTACTACTCGCCGGAATGGCGTGATCAACTCGAGGCGGCGGCGAAGGCCGGGAATGTGTCGTTCTATGCGTCCGGGATCTTCCCGGGTTTCGGATCGGATCAACTGGCGCTGCTGCTGGCGACCCAATCCAAGAAGATCGAATGCATCAAGGTCACCGAGGTGGCGCTGAACGACCACTACCCGGTGGCGGACGTGATGATGGACGGTATGGGTTTCGGACGCCCCCTCGACTTCGAACCGATGCTCAAGACTCCGGGCTTCATCGAAATGGCTTGGAAGGCACCGATCTATCTGATGGCGGCCGGTCTCGGCGTCGAGGTGTCCGAAGTGCGGGGATCGCTTGACCGGCGCACCACCGACAGGGACATCGAGGTCGCGTTCGGAACCATCCCCGCGGGTACGTGCGGGGCGGTAAGCACCAGGGCCGCCGGCGTGGTGAACGGTCGCGAAGCCATCGTGATCGAACACATCATCCGGATGGCGCGCGACGTGGCGCCCGATTGGCTGACATCGGAGTTCGATGCCACCTACCGCGTCGATATCGAGGGCGATCCCGACATCCATTGCGCAATGAACCTCGGCGCGGCCGAAGGGCACGGCGCAGGCCACGCCGCGATGGCCGCGACCGCGATGCGGGTCGTCAACGCGATTCCCTACGTGGTCGAAGCGCCTGCGGGCTTGCTCAGCTCACTCGACATGCCGAATACCTTGCCCCGTCACGCATTCGACTGAGCTTGAGGCGACTTGCTGTGCGCGTTGACAGGCGGCAGGTATTCGGCGCCGTTGCAGACGAGCGCAGAGGCGTCGCTGCACTGATCGACAGCCTGGATGCCTCGCAGTTGGCGACCCCGAGTCTGTGTGTGGGATGGGACGTGAAGACCGTCGCGGCACATCTGGTCAGTGTTTTCGACGACAGCTTCTGGTCCTTCCAATGGACTGCGTTGCGCGGCGGCGGAATCCATCGCGCGATAGACGAGTTGGCCCGCAAGCGCGCCAGGTGGCCGGCCGCCAGCTTGCCAGCCGCCATGCGGTGCGGCGCCGACCGTGAACTGAGTCCGCCGATCACGGGGCCGCTGTCCGGACTTGCCGACGTGCTTGTGCACAGCGGAGACATGAAGATACCGCTCGGGGTTCCCTTCGAACCGAATCCGGAGCGAGTTGCGCTTGCGCTCGACTTCTTGACAAGCCGCCGAGCGTTGGGCTTCGTCCCACGCGGGCGCCTCCGCGGAATCACGCTGCAAGGCGACGACGTCGGTCGATCCTGGGGAAGTGGCGACGAGGTGCGCGGCCCGGTGCGCGCCTTGATGATGATCGCATGCGGACGCACGGCGCTGGTGCACGAGCTCCAGGGCCCAGGGCTGCCGATACTGATCGGCCGCGTCGGCCGTTGACACTGTTATGCGCCTGTCCGTAGCGTGACCGGGACAAATATTAGGTTACGGAGGCCCGAGTTGTTCTCGATCCGGTTCGACATGCGGGCACCGGTGATCGGCGCGGCGACGACCGACCTGTACGCGTCGGCCATCGACATGTGCGAATGGGCGGAACAGCACGGCTGCCTCGCGGCAGTGCTGTGCGAGCACCACGGCTCAGAAGACGGCTATCTCCCGTCACCGCTGATCCTGGCGTCGGCGATCGCGGCCCGCACCGAGCGTCTGTTGCTGAGCCTGGTGGTGATACTGCCGTTCTACGAACCCGTTCGGCTCGCCGAAAGCATTGCCGTTCTGGACATCATCAGCAAGGGCCGCACGTCTTATGTCTTCGGCATCGGCTACCGGCCCGAGGAATTCGAGCACTTCGGACTGGACCGCGCGATGCGCGGGAAGCTCGCCGACGAGAAACTCGGGCTCCTCCGCGCGCTGTTAACGGGTGACGTGGTCGTCGCATCGGGTCGTCGGATCAAGGTGACGCCACCGCCGCTGACGCCCGGCGGGCCTGCGTTGATGTGGGGCGGCGCAAGCCTGGCCGCGGCCCGCCGGGCCGGGCGATACGGGCTTGGCCTGTTGGCGAACGGGAGTGTGCCCGGCATGCGGGAGGCCTACGAGGCCGCATGCCACGAACACGGACATCAGCCGGGGGCCGCATTACTTCCAGAGGCCGAAACACCGTCAGTCACGTTCGTCGCCGACGACGTCGATGCGGCATGGGAAGAGCTCGGCGAGTATCTGCTCCACGACGCCCGCGGCTATGCGGAATGGAACCCGGACAATGACACGTCGGCAGGAATTTCGGCCGCCCGCAACGTCACCGAACTGCGAGAGCGGTTCACGTCGCACCGCATCATGCGCGTGGGGGAGGCGATCGACATCGTGCGGGCGGGTGGAATGCTCAACCTGTCGCCGCTGTGCGGCGGCCTGCCGCCGGACATCGCGTGGCCGTATCTGAAGCGCGTCGGTGACGAGGTGGTGCCCGAATCCACGGGCGCCGCCACGCGAGCCTTCCGAGGCCGACGGCCTCACCGATGCATTCAACGACTTGATGTCGGCAAAGGGGACGCGACAGTGACCGGTGCCGGCGCGGTCGAGGTGTACTACGACCCTTTCGATTTCGCGATCGATGACGATCCGTATCCGAGCTGGAAGCGGTTACGCGACGAGGCGCCGCTTTACTACAACGAGAAGTTCAACTTCTACGCGCTGAGTCGCTATGAGGACGTGACGCGAGAACTTCCGAACTTCCAGACATACCGTTCGGGGCGCGGGACCACGATTGATGTGATCATGAGTGGTCTCGAGGTTCCGCCCGGCGTGATCCTGTTCGAGGATCCTCCCATTCACGACCTGCACAGGCGTGTGCTCTCAAAGGTTTTCACCCCTCGCCGGATGGAGGCGATCGAGCCGCTGACGCGCCAGTACTGCGTGCGGGCGCTGGACCCGTTGGTCGGCTCGGGCCGCTTCGACTTCATCGAGGATCTCGGTGCGCAGATCCCGATGCGCACCATCGGCTACCTGCTCGGCATCCCGGAAGGGGATCAGGAGCAGATCCGGGACAGGACCGGGCGAGCCCTTGGACTAAGGACGGCAACTTCAAGACGGTCACTGCGGGCGCGTTCGAGAACGCCTACCAACTGTTCGCCGAGTACATCGACTGGCGCGCCGACCATCCGTCCGACGACCTGATGACGCAACTGTTGAATGCCGAGATCGAGGAAGACGGCGTACTTCGGCCGCTGACCCGTACCGAGGTGATGACCTACACCAGCATGATCGCAGGCGCGGGCAACGAGACGACGACGCGACTGATCGGTTTCATCGGGCAGCTGCTGTGCGAACATCCCGACCAACGGCGAGAACTGGTCGAGGACTTCTCCCTGATCCCGCGGGCCATCGAGGAGGTTTTGCGGTACGAGGCGCCGTCACCCGTGCAGGCCCGGTATGTCGCACACGACACCGAATGCCGCGGCGAAAAGATTCCCGAGGGCTCGGTGATGTTGTTGCTCAACGGTTCCGCCAACCGGGACGAACGGCATTTCCCCGATGGGGAACGATTCGACATTCATCGCAGCGGCGGCCATCTGTCCTTCGGCCAGGGCCTGCACTTCTGTCTCGGTTCGGCACTGGCGCGAATGCAGGCACGGGTCGCGCTCGAGGAGATCCTCAAGCGCTGGCCCGAGTGGCAGGTCGACTACGACAATGCGGCGATGGCGCATACCTCGAGCGTGCGGGGATGGGGAAAGCTGCCGGTCGCTGTCGGCTAGGCGCTCGCGGCGCACCTAGCTTTCGCGGTTCACCACTCCACGCAGCGTGGTGTCGCGTGCGTAGATCAGCGCCGAGCGGGTCCCCACCTCGCGAACGATGTTCTCGGGAAACCAGCCGACACCGATGACGCAGCGCGCGAGCATTTCGTTCGACGGGCTGTCGATCGTGATCTCGCCGGACTTGATGCCTTCGGCCAGAAGCGATTTCATCTGCCGAATCCGCTTGGTGAACATCCAGCCCGGGTTGGGGGTATCCGGCGGCGATTGGCGCATCCACGCCAGCTGTATCCGGAATTCGTCGCCGAAGCGGTCCAACACGTTGGTGTTCACCCAGGACAGCGCATCGAGCTTCTCGACGGGCGATGAATCGGACCGCAGCACATTCGTCCAACCCAACGCGACCTTCTCGCCGAACGACTGCATGATGGAAGCCAGCAGTTCGTCCTTCGAACCGATCAACCGGTACACCGTGCCAGTGCCCATTCCGGCCGCCGACGCGATGTCTCGGACCGTGGTGGCCTCATATCCCTTGCGGCCGAACTCGGCTCGCGCCACCGCACGGACATGAGCTGCCTTGTCGTTGGGCGCGGCCTCGGTGTCGTCGGTCCATGACTGTACGACTTCGTCGGCGGCGACGAACGCGGCCGAAAGGTCGAGGTCGGCGTCGGTGGGCGGGCGGGTGGCCAAACCCTCCAGCAGGATGCGGCACAGCAGCGTGGCCACCTTGTCCGCGCCGGAGCTGTGCCGGATCACGTCCAGACCGACCTGCAGCATCGTTTGAACGATCCGGTCGGCGAGAATGGGGAGGTCGACATCGGGCCGCAGATAGCCGCTCCATCTCGCGGCGCGAAGGGTCTGCACCATTGCGTCAAGGATCGCCGTCGGGCGCTGCTGGGCAAGGGCGGCCAGCTCCGGGTTCGCGTGGGACCCTCGTAGAACGTCATCTGAAGCGCGGCGCGATGGGTGACGGCACACTGCGCGATCGCTGCGCCCAGATCCACGATCCGGTCGAACGCGGAAAGCGATGCCGAATCGTCCAACCGGCTCTGGGCGTCTTCGGCGATGCGATCCAGGTCGGCGTGATAGCGCCGGAGCAGCTCGACGAGGATGGCTTCCTTCGATTCGAAATGGTGATACAGGCTTCCGGGCAGAATCCCCGCGGCGTCGGCGATCTCCTGCAGCGACGTACGCAGACCAGACGTTGCGATCAACAGGGCGGCGGTCTGGAGGATCTCGGTGCGCCGCGTGCCGTCGTCGTAGCCGTGGCCGGCATGCTTGGGCGTCACTTGCGGACGCTCCACGACACCGCCACCGTTCCTGGCTCCTATCACCGGTTTTCCCGACCCAACGTTTGGTTAACGCTACCAGAAGGGTGGCTTCGCGCAGGGTCCTCCGACGCGCCGAATGCGCCGGTAGACGGGCCGCGCGGCGTCCGGATCAAGGGCTCGCTGCCACGCGAGTGACGTTCAGCGGGCGGTCGTATGAAGTGTCAGATGACTCGCGCGACACCGTCTGGACCGTATCGAGGAACGCGATTGCCTCCGGAGGTAACAGCGATCCCGCCTCGCTCTGCCACTCGACCAAACAGACCCGTGCGGCGATGGCCCACCGGTTGTAGCGGCGTGCGAGGCGGTCGACATATCGGCCGCCGGAGACGATGAGCGGCTTGTCGGCATCGCGGTCTGTACCGACGAACATGTAATAAGTCTCCGAGTGGGCTTCGTCGCCGTCGATGTCGACCGTATGGTTCATCAGATAGTGCTGGTGCCGTGTCTGTGATGCGTGGTAGGCGAAGGCCCAGTCGATGAAATCGTCCACCGGGCCGACGAATCCGACGTGATCGTCGACCGCGTCCTCGTGATAGGCGGACTTCAGCAGTGCACGATCCAGCCGGTCCATTCCGCGTGCGTACCGGTACATGCAGTCGAGGATGTCGGCGCGGTCGCATAGCTCCTGCAGTCTGGCGTTCACAGCGACGCGCCCTCCCAGGTGTCGACGGCGACCACTTCGTCTATCGGTCTGCGGGCCGCCGGGCGAAAAGTCACGCCCGCCCGCAGTCGACCGACGGGCAGCAGGCAGCCCTGCACGTAGGTCTCTGGAATACCGAGCAATTCTCGGACGGCCTGCTCGTGTGCCAGATGAAGTGTCGTCACGCATGTCCCGTAGCCGCGGGCGTGCAGCGCTAGCGCGAAGTTCCACACGGCGGGGAAGATCGAGCCGTACAACGTCGCCTGATAGAAGGACTCGTCCCCATCGGTGCGCGGGATATATGGCTCGTAGCAGGGGATTACGAGCAGAGGCACCTTCGCCATGTTCTCGACGAGCCATTCGGTCGACGACATGATCTTGGCGCCGGGCATGTCCGCGGGTAGGAGGTCGGCGATCAGCTGGCCACCGACCCGTTCCAGGTAGGCGTCACGGTAGAGCGCGGCGAGTTTGCCCCGTAACGATTCGTCGATGACGGCCAGCCATTTCCAGCTCTGCTGGTTGGACCCGTTGGCAGCCTGCATCCCGACCCGAAGGCAGTCCGCGATCGTCTCCCGATCCACCGGTGCGTCCAGGTCAAGCGACTTTCGCGCAGATCGCGTGGTCGTCAGGAGCCCATCGATGTCCATGCCGCTGTCCTTCATGGCGCGCTCTTGTGTTGGCCGCCCCGCGCCGACGATAATCCCGGAACAGATATTTGGTCAATCGGGTCGAGAGACGGTCAGACGGTGATGCCCAGCCTGCTCGGTTACGGCGAAGACCTCCTCGTAGATCGAGCCGGGAACCGTGAACGGTTCGATCGCCGAGATCTCGGCGAGGTGGCTTGCGACGTCGTCGGCCGTCGGGCTGCTGCCGGGTTCTGCCAGCCACCCCTCGGCCAGCCCGACGAACACCCGGGCGAAGCGGCCGCCGGCGGCCGAATAGTTGCGGTGGCTGAAATCGCACGCCCGGCTGGCCAGAAACACCACGATCGGAGTGACGAGCTCGGGCCGGATTGCCTTGAAAAAGCCGGTCTCCTCAAGAACTTTCGGGTCGTTGACCGTCTCGGTGACCATCCTGGAGAAGCCGGTGGGCAGCACGGTGTTGGCGAGAATCCCGTGTGGTTCGCCCTCGAGTGCGATGACATTCGTCAACCCGACCAGGCCGGCCTTGGCCGCGGCGTAGTGAGCCTCCAGATGCTGGCCGAACATGCCTGCCGATGAGGAGATGAATACGAAGCGGCCGTATCCCTGTGCCTTCATCACCCGATACGCCGGCTGTGCCAAGTAGAACCCGCCATCCAGGTGCACGCGCAGCATGCGGCGCCAGTCGTCGGCTGTCAGTTCGTCGAACGCGATGCTGTTGAAGATTCCCGCGTTGCTCACCACCGCGTCCAGGCGTCCGAACTGGTCGACGGCCGTGCGGACGATCGCTTCGCCGCCTTCCGGGCTGTCGACCGAGTCGTGTGAAGCCACGGCCGCCCCGCCGGCTGCGGTGATCTCCTCGACGACCTGGTCGGCAACTGATGCGTCGGCGCCGTCGCCGTGCATGGATCCGCCGAGGTCGTTGACCACCACCGAGGCTCCGCGCCTTGCCAATTCGATGGCGTAAAGGCGGCCGAGCCCGCGGCCGGCACCCGTGACAACGGCAACCTGGCCCGTGAAGTCGATCATGTTGCCCTCCGCCAATTGACTGTCAGTGGTGCCGGACTCTACGTTGGAACAGATATTTGGTCAACGAATGAGGTGACTGTTGCAGGACCCGGCGAGCGATGACGCTGACGGTCCGCAGCGGCTGGGCCTGCTGGCATCCGCGCTGGCAGGCCGCACGGTGGCAGTGGCGTCCGGAGCGCCCGGGCGAGCCGGCGTGGACCGATGGGATCACCGTCTTCATCGACGCGTGACGAGAGCGCGCGCAGACAGCTCGAATCGGTGACGGTACAGGCGTCGCTGCTCGCCGGTGGTGGCCTCGAGCCGAACTTCGTCCGCAATCTTGTCCGGCGGCCGACACTGGCGCGCAAGTACCTCGCCGTCGAGGGCAACCGTGCGCTGGCGGTGAACGAGGAACTGCTGCCGTACCCGGTTCGGTCGATGATCGACCTGGATCTGGCCCGCCGTGTCGATGGCCCTGCCGCATCGCTGGCACTGGCCGATCGCTCGAAGGTCGCCGATCCGCCCGCAAGCTTCGGCGTGATCAAGGCTCGTAACCTATTGGCAGCGCACGCGAGTGCACAGCAGTCGGACCCCGACGGCGTGCCACGATCCAATGCGTAAATCGCCAAGGAGTTGTCCGAACTCGACGATGACGACGACGCGGACGACTCCGATGGCGGGGACCCGTTCTCCAGCCCGGTCGGCGGCGGTGGGGCGATAGGAAAACTGCTGCAACGCATGTTGCGCAGGGTGCGCCAGCTCGGCGACGGCGGGCTCGCCGGGGGCCGACACACCGACACACCGAACACGCGACGGCATTCGGGGCGCGGGAGTTGTCACGTCGACGTCGACGGCGGCTTCCGAAGTCGACGATGTCGATGAGGGTGAGGGCAGGAAATACCCGGAATGGGACGTGCATCGCAAGCGCTACCGGCATGACTGGTGCACGGTCAACGAGTCCGATCCGCCCCACGACCTCTCACATACATTCGAGCGACCCGATGTGCACGCCCTGCGGCGCCCTCTGACTCGGCTCGGGATCGGGCTCGATCGCTGTCACCGCCAGACGCAGGGTGACGACATCGACGTCGACGCCGCGGTCGAGGCGCGGGTAGAGATGCTTGCCGGGTCGGCGCCCGACGAGGCCGTTTACCTGGACAATCTGCGGCGGCGGCGCGACCTGGCGGTATTGGTTCTGCTCGATATCTCGGGATCATCTTCCGAGGCAGGCACTTTCGGGAAGAACCGTGCACGAGCAGCAGCGGGAAGCTGCCGCGGCGCTGACCGTCGCGCTGCACGACCTCGGTGATCGCGTCGCGCTGTACGCCTATCAGTCGCAGGGTCGCTCCGCCGTGCACATGCTTCCCGTGAAGCGCTTCGACGAAAACCTGGACGCGTTGGTGATGCAGCGCCTGGGCAGCCTGACCCCTGGCGCGTATTCGCGGCTGGGCGCCGCCATCCGGCACGGCACGGCGGTGATCTCGGAGAAAGCCGGCACGTCCCGGCGGCTGCTCGTCGTGCTGTCCGACGGCCTCGCCTACGACCACGGATACGAACGTGTCTATGGAGCAGCCGACGCGCGGCGGGCGCTCGGTGAGGCCCGCAGGCAGGGCATCGGCTGCCTGTGCCTGACGATCGGTGCGAGCACCGATGCCGGGGAGCTGGGCAGGGTCTTCGGAAGCGCGGCGCATGCGTCGATACCCAAGCCCAGACAGCTCGCCGACGTCGTCGGACCGCTCTTCCGCGCCGCGTTGCGCACCGCAGACCTGCGTCGCAAGGTGGCCTAGCAAGCCGAGGCTTGAACCAAACATCTGTTCCGCGCTAGGGTGCTCGAAAGCGATGCCGAGAAAGGACACGATGCCGGTGAAGCCACCGCGGCCGTACTACGTGCCAGTGGCCAACGAGGAGCAGGTGTTCACGGCCGCCTACCGGCAGGGGCTCGCCGTCGTGCTGAAAGGGCCGACCGGGTGCGGTAAGACGCGGTTCGTGGAGGCGATGGCATACGACCTGGACCGGCCGCTGATCACGGTGTCCTGCCACGACGACCTGACCACCGCCGACCTCGTCGGCCGATTCCTTTTGCGCGGCGGCGACACCGAGTGGGTCGACGGCCCCTTGACCCGCGCGGTGCGCGAGGGCGCCATCTGTTATCTCGACGAGGTGGTGGAGGCACGGCAAGACACCACGGTAGTTCTTCATCCGTTGTCCGATCATCGGCGGCAGCTGCCCATCGAGCGGCTGGGGGAGACGCTCGACGCGGCCCCCGGCTTCTGCCTGGTGGTCTCCTACAACCCCGGTTATCAGAGCATCCTGAAGGACCTCAAGGACTCGACGCGTCAGCGGATGGTCGCCATCGACTTCGGTTTCCCCACACCGGATGTCGAGGAGAAGATTCTCGTCAACGAAGCAGGCATCGGCCACGAACGCGCCGCCGAACTCGTTCGGCTCGGCCAGGCGATCCGGCGATTGGAGACCGGCGGATTGCGTGAGGTGGCGTCTACGCGCGTGCTGATCGCAGCCGGCCAACTGATCGCCGAGGGGCTGAGTGCCCGCGACGCCGCCCGCGCCGCCATCGCCGGACCGCTCACCGACGACTCGACCGTGACGCGCGGTCTTGTCGAAATGATCGACGTGTACCTCGCCGACCAATCACCCACTGACTGACGCATCGCACACCAACGGAGGTTGCATGTCGTACGAAAGCACCGCAGAGCCGATCAAGGTCGGCTACCTGATGGACTTCACCCTGCCACCCGGGTTTCCGGAGGATCTGTTCGCCTCCTTCACTCAAACCTTCGACCTGGTCTTCGAAGAGGCGGTGGAGCAGGGCCTGATGGATCGGCCCGTGCAGATGATCTACCGCGAGGTGGAGGGACTGCCCAAGGGTTCGGTGAAGGCGGTGATCGACGCCTACGGCGAACTCGTCGATGAAGGCTGTCTGGTGGTGTTCGGTCCGAACATCACCGACAACTGCGTGCCGGTGCGCGAGGCGATCGAGGAACGCTTCAAGGTGCCCGCCATCAGCGTGACCGGCACCGACGACTGGCTCGGCGAATGGACCTTCGCCTTCCCCCAGGGCTCGATGACCGATGAGCCGATCTTCTTGGCGGACCTCGTCGCCAAGCGCGGGCTGACCGAGATCGGCGTCCTGGTCGAGCAGAGCCTCATCGGCGAGAGCTATCTGAAGAACCTGCGAACGCGCGTGCCGCCGCAAAGGCATTCGGATCGTCGCGGAGGTCGAGATCGCCCAGACCGCGCAGGACATCAACGCGGCCGTGCAGACCCTGCACGAGGCGAAGGCCGAGGCGATCGTGCACCTGGGCTTCGGATTCGGGATCGTCTTCATCAACCCGGCGCTGGAGAGCCGTCGGCTGGGACCCGCCGCGATTCACCACCACGGCCTTCCAGAACGCGTGGGTCAACCCGATCATGTGGAACGCGTTCATGGGCTGGATCGGGGTCGATCAGTACGACGAGGGCAACCCGATCGGACAGAGCTTCCTCGACCAGTACGCCGACGAAGTACGACGGCAGTCGTCCCGAGTTCTGCGTGACGGTGGTCAATCGTGACGTCGCCGCCACCCTGGTGCGCGCGTTCACCGATGCGCATCCGCTGAGCCCGCGCGGGGTCAAGGAAGCGCTGGAGCGGGTGAAGATGATGCCCGCCGCGTCCGGTGCGCCCGGAACCCGTGTGTCCCTTGGAAAGTGGACCCGTCGCGCATGGATGGGTTCCGGGCTATCTGGTCGCCCGCACGCTTGATGCCGACGGCGTCAACTCACATCTGGTCGATCGCTTCGGAGAGGAAGGCTGATTCGATGACAACTCAGGATTCCAAACCGCTCGACACCGAGGCCGATTCACCGGCCCCCGCGCGCACCGGCCCGAACTGGGGGCGGGTGATCGCCCTTTTCGCGTGGCTCGGCTTCCTCGGGTTGTTCGCCGCCGTCGCGCGGACGGACGTCGACCCGCGCGTGGCCAACCCGAACGTCGAGGGGCGGCCCGCGTCCGGTCGGGTTCCTGACGGGATTCGATCACTGGCAGGTCATTCCGCAGGTCGGCGCCTTGATCATGGTCGTGGTGCTGACCATCGTCTTCATCCGTGGCTGGCGGAAAAACCCCGGCAGTCCGGTGCTGATGATGGTCCTGGTCACGACGCTGATCGTATGGCAGGACCCGATCATGAACTGGTCGCCGTACGCGGTGTACAACCCGGCGCTGTTGCACTGGCCGGAATCCTGGCCTCTGATCATGATGTCGCCGACCGTTGAACCCTGGATCGTGTTCGGGTACGTGACGTTCTACTTCGGCCCGTACTTCCCGGCGATCTGGATTCTTCGCAAGATGCAGGCCAAGCGCGGTCCGCAAGCGTTCGTCACCCGGCACCCACTGATCAGCCTCGGTGCGCTGGTGCTGGTGATCGGCTTCATCTTCGACGCGATCCTGGAGATCAGCCTGGTGCGTACGGGGCTGTACATCTACTCGCAGTCGATTCCATTCGGAACGTTGTTCGCTGGCAGCACCTTCCAGTTCCCGCTGATCTGGGAGTCGTTGTCGGTGACCTTCGTGATGATTCCTGCCGCGATCCTCGTCTACCGCGACGACACGGGGAAGTCGGTGGCGGAGAAGCTCGCCGCGAAAGCCAAGCTGTTCCCGACGAAGCCCGTGCTGGGCACGTTCCTGGTGATGTTCGCGATCATCAACGTGTCGTACTTCGCCTACGGCGGGTGGTTCTGGGCGATCAAGGCCAGCGGGTTGGCCACCTCGGTCGCCTGCCCGTGGCCGTATCCCGAGGCCAAAGTGTATGACCCGCAGGGGTATTACGAGGAGAACGGTGCCGAGGGACCGTACTCGGTCGGTAAGTGGTCCACCTGGCAGCAGGGCCTGCCGGATGGTCGCCCCGACGTCGAGTTGGGCTCGAAGAGTGACCGGTGTGCGTCGAGAAAGACTGCACGAAGGGCGATGAGCGCTCGCGCGAAGTGGGGGCACCTCCCGCCCGAAGGGCGGGGCGCTCTGTCGTCATCACCGGCGCCTCAAGGGGCCTCGGATTCGCCTCGGCTTCGCACCTGTACCGAAGCGGCTGGCGTGTTGTCGCGGCGATGCGGTCGGTGGACGCGGGCATGCAACGCCTGCGCGACGCGACCGGGGCGCGCGAGAGACGATCCGCGACTGATCGGCGTGCAGCTCGACCTCACCGATGCCGCATCGGTCACCGCCGCCGCGAAATCGATCGAGGAGGCGGTCGGCGCGCCCTACGGCTTGGTGCACAACGCCGGGATCTCCGCTGCCGGGATGCTCGAAGAGGCACCGATGAGCCTGTGGGAGCGGATGTTCGCAACCAACATCTTCGGTCCGGTCGCGCTCACCAAGGCGCTCCTGCCTTCGATGCGCAAAGCCGGGCGAGGCCGCATCATCCTCGTGTCCAGCGCAGGTGGGGTGCGCGGAATGCCCTCTACCGCACCGTATTCGGCGGTCAAGGGTGCCCTCGAACGGTGGGGTGAAGCGACGGCAGGCGAGGTCGCCCCGTTCGGTATCGGCGTCACGATCTTGGTCACCGGGACATACGACACCGAGATCATCACGGACGCGGGCACGACGGACAACCGCGACCTCGACGGGCCGTATGCCCGCCACCACCGCACGATAGACAAGCGCGGGCGGGCCATGATGAAGAGCGTCGCCAAAGCGCCGGACAGATTCGCCGTCGGACTGGCGAAGGCGCTCGAGGGTTCGGCGCCGTTCGTCCGACGTTCGGTCGGCCCCGACGCGCGGATGTTGTTGATCGCTGATCGGCTGCTGCCGGATGCGGCCATGCACCAGATGACTCGGCTGATGATGGGGATCCCGCGATTCGGCGCTCTGCGCGGCACCCCTGCGGCAACCATGGGAGCACCAGACCCCCCGACGCAGGAGAGCGAGAACCATGGCTGACGTCCGGTTCGAGACGAAGATGATGATCGACGGCAAGCTCGTCGACGGTGAGGCCGGCACCTTCACCAATATCAACCCCGCCACCGAGGAGACGCTTGGCGAGGTCGCCGACGCGTCGAAGGACGATATGCACCGCGCCATCGACGCGGCGCGCCGTGCGTTCGACGACACGGACTGGTCGACCAATCACGCGTTGCGGCAACGCTGCCTGCTGCAACTGCAGGACGCGATCGAGGCCGAGCAGGAGGAACTGCGCGAGGAACTGATCCTCGAGGTGGGGTGTCCACGCGCGGTCACCCACGGCGCACAGTTGGACGCCCCGCTCGCTGACGGCCTGCGTTACCCGGCCAAGTTGATCGACGAATACCCCTGGGAGACATCGCTCGGTGACGCGATGGTGTCGCTGACCGGCGTGAACACCACCCGCACGGTGTGGCGCGAACCCGTCGGTGTCGTCGGCGCGATCGTGCCGTGGAACTTCCCGTTCGAGGTGTCGATCCAGAAGATCGGCCAGGCGCTGGCGACGGGCAACACCATGGTGCTGAAGCCGGCGCCGAACACGCCCTACAACGCCACGCGTCTGGGCCGGTTGATCGCGGAGAAGACCGACATTCCGGCCGGGGTGATCAGCGTGGTCACCGCGTCGGACCACTTCGTCGGCGAGGAGCTCACGCTGTCGCCGAAGGTGGACCTGATCTCCTTCACCGGTTCGACGGTCGTCGGCAAGCGGATCATGGAGAAGGGCGCCGCGACGATGAAGCGCCTCTTTCTCGAACTGGGCGGCAAGTCGGCGACAATCGTTTTGGAGGACGCCGATTTCGCGCTGGGCTGCATGATGGGCATCGCGCCCTGCATGCATGCGGGCCAGGGTTGCGCGATGCCGACCCGGCTGTTGCTGCCGCGATCGCGTTACGACGAGGGCATCGAGATCCTCAAGGCCATGTATGAGGGCATCGCGCCAGGGGACCCGCAGGACGCAGGCACCTTGTGCGGTCCCGTCATTTCCGATCGGCAGCGCAGCCGGATCAGGGGCTACATCGAGAAGGGTGTCGAGGAGGGCGCTCGCCTGGTGGTCGGCGGCCCCGAGGCGCCCGAGGGTCTGGACAAGGGATTCTTCGTCAAGCCAACACTTTTCGCCGATGTCGACAACTCGATGACCATCGCCCAGGAGGAGATCTTCGGGCCGGTGCTCGTGGTGATTCCGTTCGACGACGAGGACGACGCCGTGCGGATCGCCAACGACAGCCCGTACGGGCTGGCGGGCAACGTCATGGCGGGTTCTGTCGATCACGCGCTTGCGGTGGCCAAGCGGCTGCGTGCCGGCTTCATCGGGCTCAACGGCACGGCGGGCTACGGCGCGGACACGCCGTTCGGCGGCTATAAGGCCAGCGGCGTCGGCCGCCAGAACGGAATCGCCGGATTCGACCAGTACACCGAAGTGAAATCCGTGGCCTACCCGGCTCACTTGAGTAGGAGCAGCATGTCAGAACTGTTCGACGACCTCGAGGACTTCGGGGCGTTCGACGACGTCGTCTCGGGCAATGTCCGCGACCCGTACCCCGAGTTGGCCAAACAGCGACACGAGACGCCGATCCAGCGCATCGATATGTCGGCGATGCCGGGCGAGGAGGGCAAGCCCGTCTTCATCGTGTACCGCCACGAGGACATCCAACAGATGCTGCGTGACAACGAGACGTTCTCGTCGAACGCCGTGATCCAGATCTTCGGTGACGTGCTCGGCCACGGGGTGATGCTCGGCATGGACGAACCCGTACACGGCAGGCTCCGGTCGCTGGTGACCAAGGCGTTCACCCAGAAGGCGCTGGCGCGCTGGGAAGACGAGATCGTCGGGCGCATCGGCAACGAACTGATCGACACGTTCGCCGCAGAAGGCAAGACCGACTTGGTCAAGACGTTCACCTTCCCGTACCCGACCCGCATCATCGCCGCGCTGCTCGGCCTGCCGGAGAAGGACTTCCCGCAGTTCCAGCGCTGGTCGATCTCGATGCTGAGCTTCACCGTCAACCCGGAACGCGGCCTGGCGGCGTCGAAGGCGCTGGTCGACTATTTCAGCCCGATCCTGCAATCCCGCAGGGCAGATCCACGCGAGGACCTGATCAGCAGTCTCGCGGCGGCCGAGATCGACGGGCACAAGCTCGACGACGAGGACATCTACTCGTTCATCCGACTCCTGCTCCCCGCGGGAGTTGAGACGACGTACCGATCGCTTGGCAACCTGCTTTACGGCCTGCTGACCAACCCCGATCAGCTCGACGCGATCCGCGCCGACCGGTCGCTGATACCGCAGGCCATCGAGGAAGGGGTGCGCTGGGACGCACCGCTGCTCAACATCACCAGGGTCGCGACGCGTGACACCGAACTCGGCGGGGTGCCGATCCCGCAGGGATGTTCGGTGATGCCGATGCTCGGCGCCGCCAACCGGCAGGAGGACCGGTATCCCGACCCCGACCGCTTCGACATCTTCCGGCAGGCGAAGGTGCCCATCAGTTGGGGACACGGGGTGCACGTCTGTCTCGGCATGCATTTGGCGCGCCTCGAGATGCGCACCGCGATCAACCTTCTGCTGGACCGGCTGCCCAATCTGCGGCTGGATCCGGACGGCGACGACCCGCACATCCGTGGCATGGTTTTTCGCTCGCCGACGTCGCTACCGGTGCTCTTCGACCCGCCGACCAGGAGTGCGTCTTGACCGACTTCGAGACAGTGGATTTCTTCACCGACGAATCCCTCGTTCCCGATCCCTACCCGTATTTCGACCATCTCCGGTCGAAATGCCCGGTGGCGCAGGCGACCCCGTTCAACGTACTGGCCGTGACGGGCTACGACGAAGCGTTGGCGGTCTACAAGGACCCCGCGTTCTCGTCGTGCGTCTCGGTCGCGGGCCCGTTCTCCGGTATGCCCTTCGGACCCGACGGGCACGACGATGTCTCGGAGTTGATCGAAGAGCACCGCGGCGCCGTGCCGATGGCCGAACACATCACGTCGCAGGATCCGCCGCTGCACACCCGCACCCGCGGCCTGATGAACAAGCTGATCACGCCGAAGCGGCTCAAGGAGAACGAAGAGTTCATGTGGCGGCTGGCCGACCAGCAGCTCGACACGTTCATCGAACGGGGGAAGTGCGAATTCCTTGCCGATTACGCAAAGCCCTTCTCGCTACTTGTGATCGCCGATCTCCTCGGCGTGCCTGCTGAGGATCACGACGAGTTCAAGGCGGCCTTCGCACTCGAGACGGTTGGGGAGTTGGGCAAGGAGGCACCCACCTCGCACAACCCGCTGCAGTGGCTGAACGACAAGTTCTACGCCTACATCGAGGACCGCAGGCGCGAGCCGCGCGACGACGTGCTGACCGAGTTGGCGGCGGCGAAGTATGAAGACGGCTCGACGCCCGAGATCGAGGACGTCATGAACCTGTCGACGTTCCTGTTCGCCGCCGGAACCGAGACGACGACCAAGCTGGTCAGCTCAGCGGTACGGATCATCGGGGAGAACCCGGAGTTCGAAAAGGGCCTGCGCGAGGACCGCAGCAAGATCCCCGCGTTCCTCGAGGAGACCCTGCGGATGGAGAGCCCGGTCAAATCGCACTTCCGGATGGCCCGCACCACGACCACCGTCGGCGACGTCAAGGTTCCCGCGGGCACGACCGTCATGGTGCTGCCGGGTGCCTGCAACCGCGACGAGCGAAAGTTCGCCGATCCCAACACCTTCAGCCCCGACCGGCCGAACGTGCGCGAGCAGATCGCGTTCATCCGCGGGGCGCACTCCTGCCCCGGCGCACCGCTGGCGCGGGCCGAGGGCCGGATCTCTCTGAGCAGGATCCTCGATCGGATGGCCGACATCACGGTGTCCGAGGAGCACCACGGCCCCGCCGACGATCGCCGGTACTCGTACGAGCCGACGTTCATCATGCGTGGTCTTTCCGAACTACACATCACGTTCACACCCGTCGGCTAGCACCCGCGAGCCGGCCCCAGAGCCCGCGAGCAGGCGCAGAGTGTCGCGTCAAGCCGCCAAAAAGTGACACTATGCGTCTGCTCGCGCAGAACTCGGTGACTCCGCGGCAAGTGGTTGGAGGCGAGTCGAATACGCGCTTCACGCCCCAGACCATCGCTTCGCCGTCGAGTGCGTTGGGCAGTGACTCTCGCAAGGGCGTGCCCATGGCCCCGCGCTGCTGTACAGTCGTACAGCACTGCCTATACGATCGTCTATATCCGTCGTCGGGAGGCGCGTGAGCACCGAATCCGTTGCGGAGTTCCGCGCCAGCGCCGCTTCGTGGCTGGCCGACAACATGCCGAGGCTCGACCCGGCCAATCCGCTTGTGCTCGAACGTGATTCGGAAACGACGTGGCAGCGAGCCCGTGGGCTTCAACGTCGGCTCTATGACGGGGGCTTCGCGGGAATCTGCTTCCCGCGCGAGTACGGCGGACTCGGTCTGGACTACGACTACAAGTTGGCCTTCGACGCCGAGACCGTCGGCTACGAGATGCCGATACTCCTCAACATCCCGTCTTTTGCGATCTGCTGCGCGACGATCCTCGACATGGGCAGCGACGAGCAGAAGCGCAGCCACATCGGCGCCGCGCTGCGTGGTGACGAAGTCCTCGTTCAGCTGCTCTCCGAACCCAGCGGCGGCTCGGACCTCGCGGGCGTCATCACCCGCGCCGACCGCCGCGGCGACCGCTGGGTGGTCAACGGCGCGAAGACCTGGAGCACCGGCGCGTTCGCGGCGGACTACGGCCTCTGCCTGGCCCGCACCAACTGGGAGGTCCCCAAACACGAGGGGCTGACCATGTTCCTGATGCCCCTCCGCGCACCCGGCATCACCATGAACCGGATCAAGCAGGTCGACGGCACCGAGGAGTTCTGCGAGGAGTTCTTCGACGATGTCGAGCTGGGTGACGACGCCGTGGTCGGCGAGCCGGGAAAGGGCTGGGAAGTCGCCTCACGCCAGCTGTACCACGAGCGCCGCACCATGGGCGACGGCTCCGAGTTCACCAGCGGGGCGGCGTCGCCGCGGCCGACGACCTTCAGATCGACTTCCTCCGACTGGTCGAAAGACCGGCCGGGACGACGATCCGCGGATTCGTGGGCATCGACGGGTCGCGCGCTTGTACACCGCATCGGTAAGGAGAATCTGAGCGAGTACGTCTACCGCGCCGTGCTCGACGGCCGACTGCCGCCAGCCGCGGGTTCGATCATCAGAGCTTTCATGGCCGAAGCCCACAATGTGGAGACCGACGCCGCCCACGAGATCGCCGGCCACGGCCGCCGTCGTCGACGATGATCCCGAACTGCTCGCGATCGGTATCCGCTATCTCGGTCGTCAGATCGCGAACATCGGCGGCGGCACGGCCGAGATGGCGCGCAACGTCATCGGTGAGCGGGTGCTGAACTTTCCGCGCGAGCAGGCCGCCGACCGCGGCGTGCCCTTCAACCAGGTACGGCGAAACAAGCAGAGGTAGACGCATTGAGTGAACAATTGCGGGATATCCGGGAGTTGATGGACGATCGCCGACGCGTACCGCGACGAGTTGTACCGCCGGTGGACCGGGCTGCTGAGCTACCGGTACATCGGCCGCAACCACGGCTCGATGAATATCGGCGAGACCGACGACACCGTCATCATCCGCCGCGATATGCGAAACGAAGCGGGCGGAATCATGGTGGCGCCGTTGGCGATATCCTCTCCGGAAGGCTGCCAGACCGACATGGTGGCAGTGCCCAACCCGGTGATCGCCTCGGTGCAGATCGTCGACCCCGGCTACGACGTCACGAAGTCGCGATCGTCGAGTCGGGAACATCCATCAGGGCCGGATGATGGGCTACGGCCGCTGCAAGATCGTCGATGCCGACAACCCGGACCGGGTGATCGCCTTCAATGAGGGCCAGGGCGCGATCATCGGCACGCCGCCCGAAGGCCTTGACAAGATGGATGTTTCGGGCACCGAGCTGATCATCGAGGACTCGCCTGATCTTCCGCCGCTGTGGGAGGCATTCGGCGCCTCCAAGCGGACGGACGGCCATTGGATGCTGCCCGCGCTCAGTCTCGAGCTCGCTTCACCGGACGCCGCGTTGCACATCGGTCCACAACACGTGGTCCTCGAAACCGCGGCGATCGACCTTGCCGCCGACGCGGTGGGTACCAGGAAGCTTCAGGTCGTCAGCTGGCATGTGATGTTCATGTCGCGTGGCAAGGTCGGTCCGTTCCGTGTCGAGGGCACCGCGCACACGGGCGGATCGGGCAAGGTTGGTGTGCGCATGCTCCTGCACGACGAGGGCAACGGTGACAAGGCCGTGACTTCCGCCGCGGCGATCTTCGAGATCGTCGGCGGCTCATAGCGATGACCTCCGCTCCCTCGCGAAACCTAACTTTTGTCCCGCTCGCTATTGCTTACGCCGCCGTCATCTCATAGGTTTTCGGTCATTGTTCGAGCGCAGGATCCGCTTGCGCTCACGTGGAACTGTGGGTGACGCATGGCCGGACGGCTCGAAGGCAAGGTCGCATTCATCACCGGCGGGGCGCGCGGTCAGGGACGCGCGCACGCCCTCGCGATGGCCAAGGAGGGTGCCGACATCATCGTCGTCGACATCTGCCGGAACATCGACTCGAACCCGTACCCGCTCGCGACGCCAGAAGACCTCTCAGAGACAGAACGATCCATCAAAGAACTCGGCAGGCGCGTACACGCCAAGGTCGCCGATGTCCGCGAGCGCCACGAACTGCGCGACGCGCTGGAGTCGGGCATTGCCGACCTCGGCAAGCTCGACATCGTGGTGGCGAATGCGGGCATCCTGCCGATGGCATTCGGCAAGGAGTTCGACCCGTTGCACTTCGTCGACGCCACCGACGTCGACCTGCTGGGTGTGATGAACACCGTCGCGGTCACGATACCGCATCTGCCCGACGGCGCTTCGGTGATCATCACGGGTTCGACCGCGGGCATGATCAAGGGCACCAGCGACAATCCGATGATGGGCCCCGGCGGCGGCGGCTACGGCTGGAGTAAGCGGGTGCTCATCGACTACGTCGAACAGATGTCCATGGTGTTCGCGCCCAAGATGATTCGGATCAACGCCATGCACCCCACCAACGTCAACACGCACCTGCTGCAGAATGACGGCATCTACAGCGTGTTCCGGCCCGACATGACCGCAGAAGGTAAGAAGCCGACCCGCGAGGATGCCGAGCCCGCATTCGCCTACTTCAATGCCATGCCGATCCCGTACGTCGAGCCAGAGGACATCGCCAACCTCGGGGTGTTTCTCGCCAGCGAGGAAAGCCGCTACATCACCGGTCAGCACATCCGGGTCGATGCGGGTTCGTTCCTGAAATGGCCCAACGGTCCTCAGTAGCGGGCGCTAGTCGCCGCGGTGCAGGTAGCCGTGCAGGATCGCCTGGACGAGTTCGTCGACGATCGCCTCTCGCGATGGCGGCTTGCTACCGAAGAATGTGGAACGCATCGCGACCATGCCGACGATCATCGCCACCGTCGAGTGCGCAGGTAGGTCCGGTTGGCTGGATCGCATCCCGCGGATCTGGATGCCCTCGGCGCTGATTCGGCTGAGCACCGTGAGCGCTCGCCTGATGTCGGCGATCCCGGCTCCGTCGATCTCCTCCTCGCTGAGCCCATCCGACGCGACGAGCGTCAGCAGAAGGCCCCGATGTTCGACGAGAACGTCGTAGAGCTGACCGACGAAATGCCGGGACAACTCCTCCTCGTCGGTTTCCTCGGGGACGACGGCCTGCCACGTCTTGCCGAAATCGTCGACGAAGTTCGTGAACGGCAGCACGAGCGCTTCTCGGAACAATCCGGCCTTCGACCCGAAGTTGCGGAACAGCAGATACTCGCTGACTCCGGCCGCCTCGGCGATTTCACGCGTCGTCGTGCTCCGGTAGTCCTGGCGGGCGAACAAGATCGCGGGCGGCGTCCAGGAGCAGTCGTCGCGGCTCGCCGCGGGGCCGGCGGGTCGCCTGGACCTCCGCCTGCTTCTTGGGGCTCTGCTTCTTGGCCGGACTTCGCTGGGGCAGGGGTACTCACTCCTCGGACCGCGCTCGGCGGCTGACCGCATTCACGATAGCGGTCCTTGACTCACATCTTAGAATAGTGTCCACTATTAAGATCGTGATCGTATCGGAAGGGACGTGGCCGTGGGCCAACTCATCATGCTCGGCACCCTGTTCGGGCTGATCATCCTGATATTCGGACTGGTGATCTATTTCGACCCCGAAGCACGGGGACCCGCGGGTGATGAGCGCTTGCGCGAAGAACAGACGGCGACCGAAGAGCGCGATCGATGAACACCGAACTGACACCGTTGCTGACGGCATCCGTCATCTTCGGCTGGGGCAGCGGCCTGTCTCTTCATCGCCATCGGTGTGTATCTGAGCATTCGCCGTCGCCGCCTGCATCCGCTTCTACTTCTGTGCATCTCGGCGATGTCGTTCTCGTGGATCGAGGCGCCGTACGACTGGGCGATGTACGCGCAGTTCCCGCCGGCACTTCCACGCATGCCGTCGTGGTGGCCGTTGAACATGACCTGGGGCGGGCTGCCGTCGTCGGTGCCGCTCGGCTACGTCTCGCTACTTCGTGCTGCCCGCCGTGATCGGCGCCGCGCTGGGGCGGTGGGTGAGCGAGAGGTTCAACTTGCGCCGGCCCACCACGCTGCTGACGGTCGGACTCGTCGTCGGCTTCTGCTGGGCTCTGATTTTCAATGCGGGCGTTGGCGCCCGGCTCGGCGTCTTCCACTACGCCTACGTGATCCCCGGACTGGGACTCTTCGAGGGGACTCTGCACCAGTACCCGATCTATGACGCCATCGCGATGGGCATGCAGATGATGGTCTTCACCTACCTTCTCGGCCGGACGGATTCGCAAGGCCGCAACGTCATCGAGATGTTCGTCCGACAAGATGTCGAAGACCCGTGTCCAATCGGCGATCGTGTCCATCGTCGCGGTCATCGTCATCGGAAACCTGCTCTACGGCGCGGTCTTCGCGCCCCACCTCGTGACCAAGCTGAACGGCTATGTCACGTCGGGACCCATCGGGGCAGCTGTTCCCGGGAGTACCCAACCAACCCAGATAGGCAAGAGTGAACGAGTCAACAAACTGTCGAGTTGTACTACGACCCCTTCGATTTCGGAATCGATGACGATCCGTATCCGGTGTGGCAGCGGATGCGGGCAGAGGCTCCGCTGTACTACAACGACAAGTACAACTTCTACGCGTTGAGCCGCTATGACGACGTGGCCGCGGCGCTGCCCGATTGGGAGACGTATCGGTCGGGACGGGGCACGACCGCCGACATCTTGTTCAGCGGAATCGAAGTACCGCCGGGAATCCTGCTGTTCGAGGATCCACCGCTGCACGATCTGCACCGCCGCCTGCTCTCGCGGGTCTTCACCCCGCGGCGAATGCGAGGCCGTGGAAGACCTGGTGCGTGACTTCTGTTCGCGCGCACTGGATCCACTTCGTGACGCGGACGGGTTCGACTTCGTCGCCGACCTCGGCGCGTTCATGCCGATGCGCACGATCGGCTATCTGTTGGGCATTCCCGAGGAGGGCCAGCAGCAGATCCGCGACCTCAACGACAAGAGCATCACGGTCGCGGAGGAGGCCAGTGATGTCAGTCCCAAGGTCTTCGAGGAGGCGATCGCGATGTTCGCCGAGTACATCGAGTGGAGGGCGAAGCATCCCTCGGACGACTTGATGACAGAGCTGCTCAACGCAGAAGTGGAGGAGCCGGACGGCGGCAGGCGCCCGCTCGAACGCACCGAAGTGCTCGCCTATACCGCGATGATCGCCGGTGCGGGCAACGAAACCACCGCCCGGCTCATCGGATTCATGGGACAACTGCTCGGCGAACACCCGGATCAACGACACGAACTCGCCGCGGATCCATCGCTGATCCCTGGCGGCGGTAGAGGAGACACTGCGATACGAGCCGCCATCTCCTGTGCAGGCGCGATACGTCGCCCGTGACGTCGAACTCTACGGGCGCACGGTGGCCGAGGGTTCCTACATGCTGTTGCTGAACGGGTCGGCCAATCGCGACGAATACACACTTCACCGATCCCGATCGCTACGACATCCACCGCACGGGCGGACATTTGAGCTTCGGCCAGGGACTCCACTTCTGCCTCGGCTCGGCGTTGGCGCGCCTCGAGGGGCGAATCGCGTTCGAAGAGGTCCTCAAGCGATGGACCGACTGGGAGGTCGACTACGACAACGCGAGCCGCGCGAGGACATCCAGTGTGCGGGGTTGGGCGCGGCTGCCCGTCAAGACCGGCTAGGTGCACTCACGAAAGCTGGTTAGCGATCTCGTCGAACGCGGCGATGGTCGGAAACAGCTTGGTGGCGTCCTGGGGGAGCGGCCAGCTCGACAGTTTGGCAGCGACGAGGCCCGCGGCACGGTTGACGTAGATCATCTGGCCGTGAATCCCCAAGCACAGCAACACATTGTTCCCGCGCTTCGGGAACCAGCACTGATTGCGGTACATCCCACCCGGCATGCGGTTGTCGTCGGGGCTCGAGGCGAACGCCGCTCGCGAGTCGACGCCGCCTGCGAACGTGTCCGCGATCCACGACAGAGGCGCCACCTGCTCGCCGGTCAACGACGTGCCGCCATTGAGGAACAGCGAGCCGAACCGGACCAGGTCGCGCAGGCATGTGTTGATGCCGCCGTCGAACATGCCCGTGCCGACCGGGTCGACGCCGATCGTCGCGTCGTTGTCGGCACCGAGCTTGCTCCACAACAGCGCCGACATCAGCTCCGGCATGCGCAACCCGCTCGCCGCTTCACAGATCCAGCCCAGGACGTCCGTCTCGCAGGAGCGGTAGTGGAACGGCCCGCCGTGCGGTGAGGCCTGCCGCAGCGTGAGCAGGTAGTCGTACATGGTGGTCGGAAGGTCCGGCACCGTGCGAGGTGCCCATCCGATCGCCTGCTCCAGGAGCCGCACTTCGGCCATCGGATTCAAGTAGTCCTCGGAAAACGCGATGCCTGAGCGCATGTCGAGCAGGTGACGCACCGTCGCGCCGGCATATCCCGAGTTCGCCAACGCCGGCACGTAGGTGCTCAGCTCGGCGTCGACATCGAGTGCGCCTGTGCCGACCAGGGCACCGACCACCATTCCGACCAACGACTTGCTCACCGACATCAGCAGATGGGAGGTGTCGGCGGTCATGCCGCCGTAGTACTGCTCGGCGAGCAGCCTGCCGCGATGGGTGACGATCCAGCCGTCGGTCGCCGTGGCGGCCATCACGTCGCCGACCGTGGTGCGTCGACCGTTCGTCTTGTCGTACAGCGGGACTTCAGAGAGCGCTGTCACATCGCCCGGCGCGGCCGGCAGTTCGGCGACGGGCCCGACACCTCGCGAGATCACGGCCGTCGGGAGGATTTCTGCGACGTGCTGAAAGGTCCAGTGCAGATGCGAGGCCGACTGCCAGTTGTCCAGCGTCACCTCGGTCGGCACGCGGCCGGTGTCGCCTCCCAGCACCATGGCGACGACTGTAATGTCTGCCGCCCGGCTCCCCGAAATCTCTCCCGCCCGCCGGGTGAGCTCAGCCCGTCTTGACACCCACATTCGTCGGCGTGGCGGCGGGTTCGGTAATCGGCGTACCTGCGTATTCGGACCGGACCGAGTCGATGAGGTGGCGCGCGCGGATGGTCAGCGAGGTTTTGCCACCGCCGGCGGAGCCGGCCGTTGAGCCCGAGCCCGAGTCCACCTGTAGGCGACCCTTCGTCACGATCACGCCGAGGTCGGCACCCTTCCAGCGGTAGTCGCCGGGACCGTAGATGCGCAGGAAGAAGGCCTCCGACTCGTTCTGCAGCTGGTGCCAGTCCAGCGCCGGTCGGCGGAACACCAGGGCGCCGCTGGCGTCGAGCGAGTACTGACCGGTGCGCGGCGTGGCGGTCAGCCTCTGCACGATGTCGTCGGTCTCCTTCATCACCATCTGGCTCCACACGTCGGCGGAGGCCAGCTCCTCCCACCGCTCGTTGATCTCGTCGACGTCGAGCTCGAAGTCGACGCCCATGTACTCGAGGATGTGAAACAGGAACAGCGGGATGTCGGCATAGGCGCCCGCGGTCACGTTGGTGATCGACGACGCCCCGCTGATCCGCGGGTTGAGTTCGCCCAGGTAGACCTCGCTGGTGTCGGTGTCGACGAGCACGTCGACCTCGAAGAATCCGCGATACCCCTCCTTGGCCAGCCGGTCGCCGAGCCGTCGTACCAATCCCGTTGCAGTGTGCCGGCTTTCACCGATGAGCACCTCGGGGAACATCTCGTTGCCACACCAACCGCCGCGCGACGGGGTGAGCCTCTTGTAACCGATCAGCTCCGACATGAACGGCCCGACGATCGTCCCGCACCGGGTGAGCACCGCCTCGACGGCCACCGGGCGGTTGTTGATCCGGCGCATCACCTTGATCTCCTGGCCGACGATGTCGGCGCTGTGCTTGCGCCAGTCGGCCTCAGACGAGATGAAGAAGGTGGTCTTGCCCGAGTCGCCGTAAGGCGTTTGCACGACGAGTTCGTCGCCGAGGCCCGCCTTTTCGGCCACCGCCGCAGGCCGGCCCAGTCGTCGACCCGTGTCAGCACATTGGGCACGCTCGGTGCGCCCGCCTCGTTGCCCAGCTGCGTCGTGACGATCTTCGAGTCCAGGTGCTGGCGCAGACTCGCCGGAGGCAGGATGAGGTCGTAGCCGAGTTCCTTGCAGATGTCCTCGGTTTCGCTGTCGAAGAAGACCATCGCGACCTTGGGCCGCACACCGCGGGGAGTGGCCGCCTTGATGTAGGCGCGCACCTCGGGGTTGGTCAGCAGCCAGTTGTTGATCTCCTCGCCACTCTCGAATTCCTGGTAGGGCTTGTTCTCCGGAGTGAACACCCGCGGGATGCGCGCCGTCCCATGCGTCGTAGTAGGTGACGTAGGAGAAGTTGCGCACCCAGCGGTCCAGGCCGAGCAGGTTGAACGGGGTGGCGCCGAAGAACAGGATCGGCACGTCGTTGGTGCGGAAGAAGTGCCGCACCTCGGAGATGTTCTTCAGCGCTCGCCGCGGCTTCGCTGTAACCGGGGGCGAAGGCCGCGTCGGTGCCGACACTGACCTCTTTGGGTTTGGCGGCCTTGGCGGCGCGAGCGGTGGCGCGCTTCACGGGAGCGGATCTGGGCGTGGCGGCCTTCTTCGTGGCAGCTTTCTTGGCGGCTTTCTTTTTGGTGGCTTTCGCGGGCCGTCTGGCTCGAACCGGGCGATCAGTCATGCGCGCACCTCGCTCCTCGTCGGATAGTCCGACATTAGGCCGCGACGGCGCAGTATGGACCGGGGTTGATGAACCGGTCGTCGCGCTATTTCATGGTGGCGAGGTTGTGCCACAGGTTGCGCAGGCTGTCGGTGCCGCCGAACAGCGTGGTGAAGTGGGTCGAGTCGACCAGCACGATGTCGCCGGCGCGCTGTCCGTCGGGGGCATCCAGAGCAACGCGTTGAACTCGGTGTTGCCCGCGGCGGTGAACGGATGCGGGCGGTTCGGGTCGACGCGCTGGCGGCCGAGTACGCGTACGGTGCTCGCTTTCCGGTGCGGTCAGTTCGTAGTGCGGCAGGTGCGGGTGGAAGTTGAACGTGGTCACGTTGTCGAGCAGCCTCGCCGCATCGAGATCGCGGAAGCCGGTCAGCGGCGCGATCTGCTTGGTGCCCTCGACGACGGCGGGCCGCAGGCCCCACTGGTTGTGCACGGGCACGTCGAGCCCCTTCATCAGCGAGCGCGTGTACTGGCCGAAGCGCTGCTGGCGCGGCACGAGCGGATCGCCGTGATGCTCGTATTCCATCTGCCGCTGCTGGAAGTCGTCGGTGAACGCCGACATCGTGGTGCGGCGCCAGCAGCAGGCAGGTGCCCTCGCGTTGCAGCCACTCGCGGATCGCCTCGATCTCCTCCGGCGCCGCCTCCTGCTCGGAGACCAGGTGGTCGAGGCCGAACACCATCAGCGTGTCGGTGTCGGCGAGGACCCGCTCGTCGATCGGCAGCTTGTACCCCGCCTGGTCGATGCGCTGGTACACGGCGACGGGATGCCCGGTCGCCTCGCCCACGAGCTGCTGGAACGCCAGCGTCGAGCGGTGGAACAGCTCGAGGGTGCCGGCGATGCCCTGCAGGAAGTGCGGCCGATCGTACTCGGGCGTCTCGTAGCTGGGCCAGGCCACCCGGCGGACCTCGGTCATGGTCGAGAAGCGATTGTCCATCTCGGTGGGGTCGCGGTTGGCCTCCCACGGATAGCTCCACGTCCAGTAGATGCTGAACCGGCGCCTGCGCCCGGCGTGTGTTGCGCGGAACGTGGATCTGGTTGTAGGTGCGCGGCTGCGGTCGGCATGGTCATGAGGTCGTCCTATTCGCTTGCCGAGCGTCATGAGGTAGCGCAGCGCGTTGATGCCGGGCAGGAAGAAGTAGGCGCCGCCGCGGACGGTGGTGAAGGCCGGCAGCCCTTGATGCTCCTTGCGGATCGGCCGCTTGGGGATCGTGAAGTCGAACGTGCCGTCCTGAGTGCCGATGATCGGGTCGCGCTCGTTGCCGAGCTCGTGGAACGTCTTGGATCGTTGACCCACACGTTCTGCGCGAACTCGAACTGGCGGACTCAGGCTCGGCGCAGATCGATGAACGCGGCGATGCCGCGCTCCACGCCGTCGTCCGGCGCGTCCTCGGGCAGTGCGCGGCCCGTAGGTGCCGCCGCGGCGGATCATCCTGCGGCGGTTCATGTTCGCGCGCGGTGTCGCGCGGGTTCATGCGGCGGATGTGCGAGCCCAACGGGCAGCGCATAGCCGTGCGGGTCCACTTCCTTGTAGTTGAAGTCGTTGTTCCGCTGCGGATCCGCGCCGAGCTCCGGGTCGTCCTTGTCCGGCGCCAGCACCAGCGGCGCGCCGCTGCGCCAGCGTCCCATGAGCTTCGCCGCGATCAGCTCCTGCTCGTCGGCGGTCTCGGCGTTGCTCGCGGCAGGAAGTCGCGGAACGCGCCGACGTGCTCCTCGCAGGCGGCGGTAGGCCAGTAGCTGCCGTTGCGCGACAGGACCTCGGGCTGCGGCAGGTGCGCGACCGGGCCGTCCTCGTCGGGGTAGCCGAGGATGAACTCGCCGGCCTTCAGCGGCGCGCCCGAGCCGGGCGTCGGCTCCTCGCCCGTGCCCTCGATGACCGGCTGCGACAGCCGGTCGCGGTAGCCGAAGTGGTCGTGCGCGTAGTCGAACGGCGGCGAGGCGTTCGAGGTCCAGGGACGACAGCGCTTCGGACGCCCGTCGGTGCGTGCGAGCAACGCGTCGTGATTCTCGATGCGACATCCGGCTCTGCTCGTCGTCGCGGGCGAACAGGATCACGATGGCGTGGAAGTCGTCGCCTGCCAGGCCGCCGACCCAGTTGTCGGGATGATTGCTGCCCGTGTCGCCGAGGATCTCCGCCCGGGCGGCCATGCCCTGGCGGAATTCGTCGGGGAAGGTGGCCAGCGACTCCTCGTCGACGCCGAGCGCCCGCAGCCCGTTCCAGGTGAACGCCACGTGACCCAGCGGCGGCTGTCGTCCATGGTGGCTTGTGCGTCGGCGGCCGACTGCGACAAGTCGATCAGCGCCGCGAGCCAGGCTCGTCCGCCCTCGGGTGTGTCGAAGGTCAGAAACTCGTAGCGCCCGGCGAGCGCGGGCGTGCGCGTCAGCAGGATGTGCTGAATGTCGTCGAGCTCCAGCATGAATCCGCGCGCCTGCGCGTCTACTGCATCTGGTCGAGCATGTCCGAGAAGGCCGCCTTCAGCGCGAGCGCCTTCTTGATCTCGTCGGCGCGTCACGTAGGGATACTCGCCGTATTCGAGGAAGCTCGGGCACTGGTGCTCGCGGACGAACTTCATGAACGCCTCCGGGTTCTCCTTCCAGTCCTCGGGGAAGCCTTCGAGGTTGTTGAAGACCGTGTTGATGCCGGTCTGCGCGAACAGCTCGACGGCGTCCTCGGTGTACTTGTCGAAGTCGGTGTCGAAGATGCCCTGGTACATGAAGTGCAGGCCGGAGCCGATGTCGAAGAGCACCCAGCGCAGGTAGTGCAGCCGCAGCGGCGCGAGCGCACTCCGGACTGGCCGCGATCGTCTCCTCGATCGTCTTGCCGTACGCGCGGATCGGCTCCTCGCGACCGGGCTTGACCTTCGCGATGATCGAGAAGCCGTAGCAGGCCGGCGTCCTGGGAAAGATCGGGCCGTATCGCCCTCGCTCGAGTTCGAAATACCCCTCTTTGGGAATCGCCATTGCGGCCGGTTTCGACCAATTTTGATCGCGGTCAGACATATCCGCCCCCCTTCTTGAACCGGATGAGGCGGACGCTAGCACTAATTCGTTGGCCCGCATCGTTTTCCGACGGATTCGTGGCGCCGATGACCTCCGCTGTCTGGCCGGAGGTCAGCTGGACCCCCAGACGGCCACATGAGGTTAGGCAAGCATGATATTTTCCCTCCGGAACTAGCCGGCAAACGAATTCGGCGATAACCCGTTGAGGTGTTGGCTGCCGTCGTATTGTCCCGGCATACGGGTCCTTTCATTTCGCGAAAGAGGGGGAGACGTGAGAGTAATCGGGCGTTATGTGATCCTGGGGCTGGTTTCGGCCGCGGTGTTTCCTGGTGCGGTGGTCCTCACCGCGCCGTCCGCGTCGGCGGATTGCAACAACGCCGGCTATGCGACCGTGTGCGCCCAGGGCACGGTGACCGGCGGCAGCCCCGCCCCGGTGCAGGGGCCGGTCTACCCCGGTTACTGTGCCGACCCTTGGTATTGCAACGACGACTGGGGCATCGACATCGATCTCAGTCCTGGTCGTCCCGGCCGTCCGGCGGCGGCCTGGAGGCGGCCCGGCGGGGGCGGCGGAGGTATCGGTCGCGGCTGAGCATGTCATATTCCAGCCGCTATCCGAGCAAGGAGCCTGAAATGTTTTCACGTAGCGTTATCGGCGCCGGCATGATCGCCGGGGCAATGCTTTTCGGTACCGCGGCAACCGCTGCGGCCGATCCGCCGAACTGCACGGCCGCCGACCTGGCCGGCACCATGGGCGGGGTCTCCATCGGCACGGCGAACTACCTGTACACCCATCCGGGGGTGAACGACTTCTTCACCAGCCTCAAGGGCAAGTCCAGGGATGAGATGTCGGACGCCATCCAGGTCTACTTCGACGCCAACCCTCAGGTGCGCGATGAGCTCAAGGCCGTCCGCCAGGCCGCGCCGGACTTCCGTGACCGATGCGACGTGGCGATGCCCGCCATGCCGATGGGCTAGAACGCTGCGCCGGGTTGATGTCCGGCTGACAGACTGAACGGATGCGTTCCACACGGCAGTGCTGGCTCACCGACATGGACGGCGTGCTCGTGCGCGAGGAACACGCCCTGCCGGGCGCCGCCGAGTTCCTGGCGCGACTGGTCGATCGAGAGCGGCCGTTCCTCGTCCTGACGAACAACTCGATCTTCACGCCGCGCGATCTGTCCGCCCGGCTCCTGCGCTCGGGTCTGAGCGTGCCCGAGGCCTCGATCTGGACCTCGGGCCTGGCGACCGCGACGTTCCTGTCCGACCAGCTGCCCGGGGGGTCGGCCTACGTCATCGGCGAGGCCGGCCTGACCACCCCATTGCACGAGATGGGCTACACGCTGACCGATACGGACCCCGACTTCGTGGTGCTCGGCGAGACCCGGACGTATTCATTCACGGCGATCACCAAGGCCATTCGCCTGATCGCGGGCGGGGCGCGGTTCATCGCCACCAACCCCGACGTCACGGGGCCGTCGGCAGAGGGCCCGATGCCTGCGACCGGTTCCGTCGCCGCCATGATCACGAAAGCCACCGGCCGCGAACCATATTTCGTCGGCAAGCCGAACCCAATGATGTTCCGAAGTGCGCTGAACCGGATCGAGGCGCATTCGGAGAACACCGTCATGGTCGGCGATCGGATGGACACCGACGTCGTCGCGGGCATCGAGGCCGGGTTGGAGACGATCCTGGTGCTGACCGGATCGACGGCGGTCGCGGACATCGAGCGTTACCCGTTCCGGCCCAGCCGCGTGCTTCCCTCCATCGCCGAAGTCGTAGAGCTCGTGTGATCGTGCCTGCCGACAGACAGTCGGCCGTGGTCATCGAGGGGTGACTGAGATGGCCGATATCGAGTTGATCGGGGTCCCGTTCGACGGCTACGGCCGTCCGGGCAACCAGACCCGCGCCGCGCGTGTGCTGCACGACGCGGGACTGCGCGACGCGTTCGACCACCACCATGTGGTCGACCACGACTGCCTTGACCTCCCCGCCCCGGATCCTGCCCGCGGCACCTCCACCAGCCTGATCAACGAAACCGCACTGCTGGCGATGACCGGCGCGCTCAACGCCCGGGTGGGGTCCGCGGTGGCGGCGGGGCGGTTTCCGTTCATCTACGGCGGTGACTGCTCGACGCTGCTGGGCATCGTCACCGGCCTGCGCGATCACGTCGGCGACGTCGGGCTGGTGTTCATCGACGGGCACGAGGACACCATGCCGCTGGACGTCTCCGAGGACGGCGAAGCGGCCAACACCGAGATCGGTCTGCTCCTCGGCGTGACCGGGCGCTCGCTGACCGGCGAGCTCGCGGACCGGCTGCCGGCGCTGCGGCCCGAGCATCTGACCGTGCTCGGACCGAGAGACGACGCGTGGCGGCGGCGCTTCAACGTCGGCACGCTCGCCGACTGTGGGGTCTGGGTGGCACCGCTGGCCGAGGTTGCCGACGACCCGGCGGGCACCGGACGCCGTGCGATCGAGCACCTCGGCGGTCACGTCGACCGGTGGTGGCTGCACATCGATCTCGACGTACTCGATCCCGTCGAGTTCCCGGCGCAGGGTCTGCCCGGTGTCGAGGACGAGCCCGGCGGTCTGACGTGGGACCAGCTCACCGATCTGGTCGTCTCGCTGTTCGGTTCGCCCGTGCACTGTGTGGGCGGCAGCCTCGCCATCTATGACCCCGACCAGGACCCCGACGCGACCGACGCGGCGCAGATCGTGGCGTTTGTGCGAAACGCGTTGGCCCGCACGACAATCAGCCCTTAACGCAGGAGACCAGTGGCCGAGCCGCTCGACGAGTACTTCACCGCGACCATCTCGGCGATGAGCGGGTCGGCGCGCCGACGCGAGGACGACGAACCCGATCCGGGACGGCTCATCGCTGACGACGCGGGTGTGCATGGCGCTTTTCGATGTTGCGCTTGGCAGCCGCCACCTCGATTTGGCCGCGCGGTACCTGAGGTCGAAGGGCAAGGGCTACTACACCATCGGATCGTCCGGGCACGAAGGCAACGCCGCCGTCGCCGCCGCGCTGCGGCCCACCGACCCGGCGCTGCTGCACTATCGGTCCGGCGCCTTCTTCCTGGCGCGCGCCGCCCTGGTCGACAGTCGCGAGCCGCTGCGCGATGTGCTGCTCGGCTTGGTGGCGGCAACCGAGGAGCCGATCGCCGGCGGCCGGCACAAGGTGTTCGGCCGTCACGACCTGCACATCATTCCGCAGACCTCGACCATCGCATCGCACCTGCCTCGCGCCGTCGGGGTCGCGTTCTCCATCGCGCGCGCCAAGAAGCTCGGCGTGACATGCGCGTGGCCCGACGACGCCCTCACCGTGTGCAGCTTCGGCGACGCGTCGGTGAACCACTCCACCGCGGTGGGCGCGATCAATACCGCGCTGCATTCGGCGTATCAGGGTGTGCCGATGCCGTTGCTGTTCGTGTGCGAGGACAACGGGATCGGCATCAGCGTCAAGACACCGCGGGGCTGGATCGAGCGGACCTACGGAAACCGCGACGGCTTGGCGTATTTCGACGGCCGACGGATCCGATCTGGCCGCGACCTTCGATGCCGACCGCAGCGGCGGCGGCGTGGGTGCGAACCCATCGGCGCCCGGCGTTCCTGCATCTGCGCATGGTGCGGCTGATGGGGCATGCCGGCTCTGATTACGAGCCGGCATATCGCCGCCCGAGGAGATCGCCGCGGATTATGACCGGGATCCGGTGTTGTGTACCGCAAAGCTGTTGATCGCGCAGGGTGTGCTGACGCCCGCGGACGTGCTGGACCGCTATGAGGCCAAGCGCGCCAACGTCATCGAGCTCGCCGAGCAGGTCAGCGAGCTCGCGCAACTCGACAGCGCGCAGGCAGTGATGCACCCGCTGCAGCGCTGCCCGACGAGCTGCGCCGCCGTGTCCCGGATCACTGGCAGCGTCGGTCAGGTCGGGTGAGCCGGACGCGCCGATCACCGTCGCACTCGCGATCAACCGTGCGCTGCACGACATTCTGGATCGCTACCCGGAGGCGATGATCTTCGGCGAGGACGTCGCCCGCAAGGGAGGGGTGTACGGCGTCACCCGCGGACTGCTCGCCAAGACCAGCTCGGCGCGGGTGTTCGACACGCTGCTCGACGAGCAGTCGATCCTCGGCCTCGCGCTCGGCGCCGGGGTATCGGGACTGCTGCCGATTCCCGAAATCCAGTACCTCGCCTACTTTCACAACGCCGCGGACCAGATTCGCGGCGAGGGCGCGACACTGCAGTTCTTCTCCAACCGGCAGTACCGCAATCCGATGGTGGTCCGCGTCGCCGGCTACGGATACCAGAAGGGCTTCGGCGGTCACTTCCACAACGACAACTCGATCGCGGCGATGCGCGACATCCCCGGTGTCGTGATCGCGTCGCCTGCGCGGCCCGACGACGCCGCCGCGATGCTGCACACCTGCGTCGCGGCGGCCAGGGAGGCGGGCGTGGTGTGCGTCTTCCTCGAGCCGATCGCGCTCTACCACACCCGCGATCTGCACGACGACGGCGACGACGGCTGGCTCGCCCCGTACCCGCAGGCCGGGGTGCCGATCGGTCGGGCGCGTACCTACGGCGACGGCACCGACCTGACCATCCTGACGTTCGGCAACGGGCTCCGGATGAGCCTGCGGGTGGCCCGCCGACTCGAGTCGCAGGAGATCCGCGCCCGCGTCGTCGACCTGAGGTGGCTGGCGCCGCTGCCCGTGGACGACATGATTCGGGAAGCCGGCGTCACCGGACGGGTGCTGATCGTCGACGAGACCCGCGACACCGGGGGAGTCGGCGAGGGCGTGCTGGCCACCCTGCTGGAACACGGCTTCGCGGGCAGGGTGGAGCGGGTCGCGAGCAGGGACAGCTTCATCCCGACTCGGTGACGCGGCGCTTCACGTGCTGCTGTCGGAGGACACCATTGAGGCTGCGGCGATCAAGCTCGCCCGCGGCTGACATCGACAGCGTCGGCGCATCAGGTTGCTCCCGAAGTCGGAACCTAGACTTGGCCGGATGACCGGCACACCCGACGTCACCCGGCCGCTGGCGGGGGTGAAGATCGTCGAGATCTCCAGCTTCGTCGCCGTGCCGCTGGCCGGGATGACGCTGGGACAGCTCGGCGCGGAGGTGATCCGGGTCGACCCGATCGGCGGCGCCGCCGACTACCGCCGCTGGCCGCTCACCGGCGACGGCGAGAGCATCTACTGGGCGGGGCTGAACAAGGGCAAGCGGTCTGTCGCCGCCGACATGCGCTCAGCCGAGGGCCAGGACGTGGTGCAGCGGCTGATCGCCGACAGCGGCGTGCTGATCACGAATGTGGCCGGGCGGGATTGGCATTCCTATGACACCCTGACCCGGCTGCGGCCCGACCTCATTCACGTCGAGGTGTCCGGCCGCGCCGACGGCGGAACCGGCGTGGACTACACGGTCAACGCGGCCATCGGATTTCCGACGGTGACGGGCCCCGCCGGGCTTGCGACCCCGGTCAACCATGTGCTGCCGGCGTGGGACGTCGCCTGCGGTGTCTACACGGCGCTGGCAGTGGTCACCGCACTGCGGCACCGCGACGCCACCGGGCAGGGCCAGCAGATCAGCATCCCGCTGGAGAACGTGGCGCTGGCGACCGCGGGCAACCTCAGCTTCTTCACCGAGGCGATGATCAACGGCACCGCGCGCGAGCGCATCGGCAACTCGGTGTACGGCCAGTACGGGCAGGACTTCACCAGCAGCGACGGTGCCTCGTTCATGATCGTCGCACTCACGGGACGGCATTTCCGTGACCTGACCGAACTCACCGGAACTACGAAAGCCGTTGCCGCGACTGGCCGAAACACTCGGCGCGGATTTCACCGACGAAGGACAGAGGTACACCCACCGCGAAGCCCTGTCGGGATTGTTCAACGAGTGGTTTTCGCAACACACCGCGACCGAGATCGCGGCCGCGCTGTCGGCGAGTTCCGTGCTGTGGGAGCGGTATCGGACGTTCGCCGAGACGGCCTCCGACGAGCGGGTCACCGCCAATCCGATGTTCAGCGCCGCTCGAACCAACCCCGGATCGGCGAATACCTCGCGCCAGGGCTGCCGATGTCGATCGATGGCGTCTACCCGCCGGCGGTGGCGGCGCCCGCGCTGGGCGACGACACCGGCGCGGTACTGGCGGAATGGCTGAGCCTGAGCCCGGACGAGATCAAACCGGCTCGTCGAATCGGGCACCGTCGCATGAGCGCGTTGCTGCGGCTGCTTGCGCTGGAGCAGGGTGCCGGCGAGGACACGTGGATCGGACCGGCCAGCGGTCCCGACGGAAAGCGTTCCTACGGAGGGCAATTCGTCGCGCAGAGCCTCGCCGCCGCTTGCCGCACCGTCGATCCCGACCGGCCGCCGACCAACATGCATCTGCAGTTCCTGCGCGGCGGCGAGGCCGGCGACGTCGTCGAGTACACCGTGACAAGGGTTTTCGACGGCCGGACGGCGGCCGCGCGGCGCGTCGACTCCCACCAGGGCGGGCGCCTGCTGACGACGGCCACCGTGTCGTTCGCCGCCGAGCTGCCCGGCCCCGAACACGGTAAGCGCGCGTCGATGCCGCACGATCCGGACACCCTTGCGCAGACCGGACCGATAGGCCCGGCGCCGTCGATGCCGCTGGACGAACTCGACATCAGGATCTCCGACGAGGGGACCGGTGATGAGTTCGTCGGCGACTGTGGTGGCGGGCAACGGTTGCGCTTCCCGACGACCCGCTGGTGCACACGCTGGTCGCGGCGTACGTCACCGACGTCTACATGATCGACCCGGCGCTGCAGGTGCACGGCCATTCGATGACGGCCCGCACACACCGCAGCGGCACCACCGATTCGTCGATCTGGTTCCACCGGCCGGTGCGCGCCGATCAGTGGAATCTGCTGGAGTCCACGCTCGCCGGCCGCCGCGCGAGGCCGTGGTGTCGTCACCGGCCAGCCTGATCCGCCACGACGGCGTCATCGCCGCCACGCTGGCACAGGAAGGCCTTATCGCAGAGCGGGAACCGCGCGCCGATTAGCAACATCCGGGTTCGTCGTCATCCGGATCTGCGAGCATCCGTTGAGGATGGTGGTAGATGTTGGTGCGGGCGCGCCCGGCATCGAGTTCAGGCTGGCGGGATCCATTCGACGGTACCGTCTTTGCGGATCTTTACCTGCCACCCGTTCTCGGCGAGCCTGTTGTGTGGTCCGCAGGCCAAGCACTTCCTCGTCGATGTTGGATTCGCCGTTCCTTGGCCCAGCCTCGAATGTGATGGACCTGGCTTCCGTAGCCGGGCACGTGGACAGCCCGGAAATGTGCATCCCCGATCGCGTGAGTGAAGCACCAGACGTTGGCCTGCGGAGGCGATGCGTTTGGATCGCCCGAAGTACAAGGGCACAGCGCGGCACTCGTCTGCATAGATCGCCAGGTAGTGATGCGCATGGGAGGCCATCCGGATCACATCCGACATCGGCAGCAGGCTGCCGCCGCCGGTGACTGCCGAACCGAGTCCTGATTCCAGCTCGCTGAGTGTCGTCGACACGATGACCGTGACGGGTAATCCGTTGTGGCAACCCAACTCACCCGAGGACAGAACGCTTCGGCCGATGGCGGTGAGCGCATCGTGTTGTCGCTGACCGACTGAGCGGGTGTCGTTGTCGATCTGCTCCTGCGAAGGCGTCCCGGACACGCACGGCGTTTCGTCGTCGGGATTGCACATGCCGGGGGCCGCCAATTTGGCGAAGATGGCTTCGAACGTCGCGCGGGCCTGCGGGTCCAGATTTGCGCTGGCCGGGCTCGTACCGTCGGGACCTTGCCTGCCCATGGTGAAGTGGCGGCGCCGCGCCCGCTCGGCGTCGTCGGGCAGCGGGCCATCCTGATCGATCAGGGCCATCAAACGGCCGGCGCACTTACGCAATGCATCCGGGTCCAACCCCGTCGCCGAGCGAACCAGGGTGGCCTCTGATTGTTCGCGAGTGGTCACATCGACCCATAGCGGCAATTTGTCCATGAACGTGCGAATGATCCGGATGTGCTCGGCGCCGATCGCACCGTCGGCTTGCGCGACTGCTGTCCGCGCCAGCACCGGTGAAAGCGGCTCACCCGACAGGGCGGTGCGTGGCCCCAACTGTCCGGCGTCGGCCAATCGCTGTCTGGCTTCAGCTCCTGAGATCCGCAATAGGTCCCTCAGTAGATTTGGCAGGTTCGTGGCACCGAACTCCGTCGGCGAGGCCTCGGCCGCCACCCGGTTCAGGATGCGGTGCGACTGGGTGGGCAGCTGACGGGACAATTCCTCCAGTTCGCTCGACATGGAGAGCAGTTCGCGATGGGTCAAGCCGTCTATCGGCGCGCCGGCAAGCTCGGCGTACGCGTGCCGCAGAGCGGCCACTGCCTCGCGAACCCGACCAGAATCCATAGTTCGAACATTAGTTCGATGGTCCGACAGCGCAATCCGCAAATGTGACACTTGAAACTAAAGTGACACAGGAGATTTCAGGTGCGGCTGAGGTTAGCGCTTCGCGATGACGCATTCGGACGGACCGAGCCGAAGCGTCCGCGCATCCGCCTGCGCAGCACCGTCACCAGATAGGTGAGCAGCACCCCGACCGCGATCGACGCGACGACCCCGAGCGCGGGATGGCCGTCGAACAACGCGTACACCTGGTAGTGCACCAGGTAGGTGTACAGCGAGGCCTCCGCCAGCACGCCCGCCAGGACGGTCAACGCCGACGGGCACCGGATCGTCGGCAGCCAGATGAGCAGCACCAGGCCGCCAAGCACGATGGCCTCACGCAGCGTGGTGTCGAAATACCCGTGCAGGCTGACGGCGAGCACGACCGTCACGACGATCCGCTGCAGTGTCGTCGACGCCTTCGACGCGGCCCAACCGATCGCGAAGAACCAGAACGCCAGCATCGTGAACCACGCGCCCTCGGCCGAGGTGCATGCGCGAGGATGTCGTAGCGCAGCGCCAGACCGATCGCGAGGAAGGCGGCGGCGACCGCGAACGGGAATCGACGTTCCACGCGGTCCATGACCGGCAGCCAGAACACGAGGGCCAGCGCGACGAGTGTCCACACCAGTACCTCGACGAACCACAATCGACCCGCGGTCATGCTGTCGTGCGGGCCGAGGAACTTGTTGGCCAGCAGCAGATTGGTCCACGTGTAGTCGCGGGTGAGCAGCAGCGCGACCGCGACCCACAGCAGCGACGGCACCGCGATCCACGCGATCGTGTTACGCAGATGGCGCACCCGGTCGGTACGCGGCACCGGCGTCAGGCAGAACCGGCCGAAGTTGTATCCGGCGATGCCCAGCAGCAGGTGCGCGCCGCCCCACAGTCTCGAACAGCTCGGCGTGCGATCCGACGATGAGCACGATCGCCGCGGCGCGCAAGGCCACGCTGGTCTCCAGCGTCGCCGCCCACCCGCGGCGCGCGCGGCTTCGAGATGCTCTCCAGCTGCCGCAGCGTCATCCGCTGCCAGTCCTGTGGCAGCTGGCCGATCGTGCGTTCCAAGCGCACGGTCATCGTCGACGTACGACAGCGAATTTCCGCCGAGGTCGACGAAGCTCGCGTCGGGGTCGATCGCCGCCGGGATCGATCTGCAACACGTCGGCGAACAGTTCGCGCAGGTCGTCCGGCTTCGTGCGCTTCGGTGGCGCGTGCCAGCCGGCGCACGGTCTGATAGTCGGGCTTTCCCGACGAGAGCAGCGGCAACTCGTCGACGGTGACGGCGCGCACGGCGCCGACGGGAACGCCGGCGATTTCGGCGGCCGCACGTTGCACGTCGCGCTCGTCGTGCCTGCCTGCCGCCGCGACCAGCAATCGGTCGTCATCGTTGGTGCAGAACGCCGTCACGCCCTTGTGTACGCAGTTCGGCCTCGACTCGCTGCAGGTCGATGCGCAGGCCGAACATCTTGACGAAGCGGCTGCTGCGGCCGACCACCTCGAAGAGGCCGTCGGGGGCGCGCCGGGCGATGTCGCCGGTGCGCAGCGTCTCGACGGTCTTACCCAGCGCGAGGTCGGCAACCTCATGCGCGTAGCCCATCATCACGTTGGGGCCCCGGTAGACCAGCTCGCCGACGTCGTCGTCGGACCACCCTTCGATCGGCTCGATCGTGAACGACCCGCCGGGTATCGGCACGGCCGATCGCGGTGGGCCGCGACAGCGCGAGTTCCGGTGGCAGGTAAGCCATTCGGGCCGTCGCCTCGGTCGCCCCGTACATCACGAACAGGTCAAAGCCCTTGCGTTCGCCGAGTTCGGCGAACCGGCGGACGCGCTCGGGTGGCATCCTGCCGCCGGCCTGCGTGACGTAGCGCAGATCGGGCAGATCGATGGTGTCGAAGCCGGCGCGCTCGAGCAGTTCGAAGGTGTAGGGCACCCCGGCGAACGCGGTGCCGCGGTGCCTGCGGAAGAGCTCCCAGAACTCGTCGTCGACGACCGAGTGCTCGGTGAGGATCAATCCCGCGCCGACCAACAGGTGGCTGTGAATCACCGACAGGCCGTAGCAGTACGACATCGGCAGTGTTGTTGCCGCCCTGTCTGTTTCGCGGATACCGAGGTACTCGGCGATGACGGCGGCGTTGGCGATCAGGTTCTCGTGCGAGAGCCGCACCAGTTTCGGTGAACCCGTGCTGCCCGACGTCGACAGCAGAAGCGCGAGGTCGTCGTGCAGCTGGCGGCCGCCGCGGTGGCGGTGGTGGACGCCGTGACCGTCGATCACGACGTCGGGTTGGTAGGTCTGCTCCAAGCCGCTGTGATCGCGGCCGGCCGGGACCGGCAGCACCACGTGCCTGCGGCCAAGGCGCCCAGATAGTGCACCAGCGTCGAGATGTCGTTGCGGGTCTCGAGCAGCACCAGGCGACGTGCCCCGCCGAAGGTATGCGCGGCGTCGGCGACCCGGTCGGCGAGTTCGTCGTAGGTCAATTGCTCGGTGTCGGTCAGTACCGCGACGCGTTCGCCGTGGCCCCGCAGGCATTCGATGAGCGCGCTCATGTGAGCACGACGCCGTTGCCGACGACCTCGATTCGCACCTTCGCGTCGATCGGCGGAGGCGCAAGGCTGTGCTGGCGCACGATGACCGGGTCGCCGTCACCTGCGGGATCGATGGTCAACAGCACATCGTGACCGAGGAACTCGACGGCCAGCACGGTGCCGACGCCGTCCAGTTGGCCGCTGTCCGAAACCACCGTCGCCACAAGCTGTTCGGGTCGCAGCAGCAGCGTGGCGGGTCCATCGTCGGCCTGCACGGGCACCCGCCCGAGCACGCAGTCGGCGACACCGGATGACACGACACACGGCACGGCGATGCAGTCGCCGAGAAACTCGGCTGTAAAGCGGTCGTTGGGCTGCCGGTACACGTGCTGCGGTGAGCCGACCTGGGTGAAGTGACCGTCGCGCATCACCGCGACCTGATCCGCGATCGACAGCGCCTCTTCCTGGTCGTGGGTCACCAGCAGCGTGGTCACGCCGGCATCGGTGAGCAGGCGGGCCACCGCCTTTCGGGTGGATGCCCGCAGTCCCGTGTCCAGGGCGCTGAACGGTTCGTCGAGCAGCATCAGCACCGGCTGACGGGCCAGCGCCCGGGCCAGCGCGACGCGCTGCTGCTGGCCGCCGGAGAGCTGATGCGGGCGGCGCGAGACGTATGACCCGTCCAGGGAGACGGTTTCGAGCAGTTCGTCGACCCGCCGTCGCACCTTCGCACGGTCGGTGCCCCGAAGCCCGTATGCGATGTTCTGTCCGACCGTCAGGTGCGGGAACAGCGCGCCGTCCTGCGCGACGTAGCCGACACTGCGACGATGTGGCGCCACAGCGCTCTGTGCGCTCGCCACCTGCCGGCCGCCGATAGTGATGGTTCCGGCGTCCGGCGTCTCGAACCCGGCGATCAGCCGCAGCAGTGTGGTCTTGCCGCAGCCCGAGGAGCCGACCACCGCCGTCGTGCTGCCCTCGTCCAGGTGCAGGTCGATGTCGGCGAGCACCGTGTGGCCGTTGAACGACTTCGCGAGTCCGCGGATGTCGAGAAGGGGTGCGGTCACAGCGCGGCCACCTTCGTCGACTGGCGGAACAGCAGCACGGTCAACGGGAATGGCCAGCAGCACCAGCACGAGTGCGTACGGCGCTGCGGCCGCGTAGTCGAGCTCGCTGCTGTACGACCAGAACAGCATCGACAATGTCCGGGTGCCGGTTGGCGCGAGCAGCAAGGTCGCCGTCAACTCCGTTGCCACCGCGACGAATACCAGCGAGGCGCCGGCGGCGGCGGCGGGTGCGGTGAGGCGCAGGGTGACGCGGAAGAAGGTCGCCGACGGCGAGCTGCCCAGCGACCGGGACGCCTCCTCCAGGCTCACCGGCACCTGGGCCAGCCCGGCGCGGACGTTGACCAGCGCGCGCGGCATGAACAACAGAACATAGGCGAATACGATCAGTGCGACGCTCTGGTACAGCGGTCGCGCGGCGTGGATGGTGACGGTGACGAGTGCGAGCGCGGTGACGATGCCGGGCAGCGAACTGGTGACGTAGTTGGCGCCCTCCACCACACGGGCCAGCACGCCGCTGGACCGCACGGCCACCCACGCGACCGGAAAGGCCAGCACCGTCGTCAGGACCGCGGCCATCGACGCCAGACCGATGGTTTGGATGAGTGCGGTGCCGATGTCGTCGAGCGCCCACACGTCGGCACCGCCGATCCACAGCCACCGCAGAATCGTCCACACCGGCACCCCGAGAGCCAACATGACCAACGCGGCCAGCGCGGCGGAGGCCGGTATTGCACTGTGGCCCAAGTGAACCGGTGTCGCGGCGCGTTGGGCTCCCGAGCCGATCCGGGCGTACCTCGCGTTGCCGCGCGCCGCCGCCTCGGCGATCAGCAGAGCCAGGCAGAGCAGCACGAGCACGCCGGCCAGCATGCTGCCTGCCGCGCCGTCGAAGGTGACCTGGAACTGCTGGAAGATCGCGACGGTGAAGGTGTCGAATCGCACCATTGCGAAGGCGCCGAATTCGGCGAGCAGATGCACGCCGATCAACAATCCGCCGCCGAGGATCGCCAGCCGCAGCTGCGGCAGCACGACACGGAAGAAGACAGCGGCCGAATCGGATCCCAGTGTGCGGGCCGTTTCCTCGACGGCGGGATCGAGCCGGCGCAGTGTCGCCGCAGCGGGCAGGTACATGAACGGGAAATAGGACAGCGTGGTGATCAGGACACCCGCCCACAGCCCGTGCAGGGACGGAATCGCGCCGACCCAGGCGTAGCTGTTGACGAACGCCGGAATAGCAAGTGGTGCAACGAAAAGCGGGCGCCAGAATGCGCGGCCAGGCAGGTCGGTGCGCTCCACCAGCCAGGCAACTCCGACACCGATCACCACACACAGCGGCACCGTGACGATGACCAGCGCGACGGTGTTGAACAGCAATTCGCCGACCCTCGGCCGGACGACCAGTTCATAGGCACGCGTCCATCCGACCGACACGGACCCCCAGGCCACGTAGCCGAGGGGGATGCAGGTGGCGGCCACCAGTATCGCGACCATGGCGGAGACCAGCGGACCGGGCCGGACGGGCGCCTCCGACCGCGAAACCTTTGCCGCGGGAACCGGCAGGGTCTGATCATCGCACGGCCGAGCGGGGGAGCGACCACCTACAACAAGCCCGCCTTCGTCATCAGATCCGCGACCTTCTGGGCATCCAGCGTCGACGGGTCCACCGCGGGAGCCTGCAGAGAATCCAGCGGCGGCAGGGCGGTGTTGGCAGGCACGCCGCTGGCCACCGGGTACTCGAACGAGGTGCCGTTCTCGAGCACCTCCTGGCCGGCCTTGCCGGTGACGAACTTGATGAACTGCTGGGCTTCCTGCTGCTTCTTGCTCGACTTGAGCACTCCGCCGCCGGACAGGCTGACGAAGGCGCCGGGATCCTGGTTCTTGAAGTAGTGCAGCGCCGTATTGCCGCTGCCCTCTTTGGTATTCGCCTGATCGCGGAACCAGTAGTAGTGGTAGATGATGCCGCCGTCGACCTCGCCGGCGTTGACGGCCTTCATGGTGGCGATGTTGTCGTTGTAGATGACCGCGTTGGTCTTCATCCCTGCCAGCCACTGGGCGGTGGCCGGCTCGCCCTTGAGCTGAAGGTAGGCCGCGACGATGGCCTGGAAGTCCGCCTTCGCCGGCGCGCCGCCCCAGCGGCCCTTCCACGCGGGCGTCTCCAGGTCCATCATCGACTTCGGCAGTTGGTCGGGCTGCAGCTTGGCCTTGTTGTAGACGAAGACGGTGCTGCGCGCAGCGACGCCGGTCCACTTGCCGGTGGACGGACGGTATTGCGCGGGAACCTGTTTGAGGGTGTCGGCGTCCAGATCGGCGAAGAGGCCGGCTTTCTCCACCGCGGCCATGGCGGGGGAGTTCTCGGTCAGGAACACATCGGCGGGCGAGGCGTCTCCCTCGGCGATCAGCTGGTTGCCGAGCTCGGTGTCACCGCCCTGGCGGTAGGTCACCTTGATGCCGGTCTCCTTGGTGAACGCGTCGATCCACTCCTTGGTCAGCGACTCGTGCTGAGCGTTGTAGATCAGCAGCTCGTCGCTGTCGCCGGAGCTCGAGCAGGCGGTCGCACCGGCCACGATGGCAACCGTTGAGACGACGGCGAGCGATCCGGCTCCAACGTGGTCGCATCCAGAAGATCCTTTCGTACCGCGCGCTTTAGGCGAGGGTTACCTAAATGAACATACCTGTAGCCGGGTTCGCAAACGGTGCGCCTGTCGGATCCGGATCCCGTAACTCAGCTGTGAATCCGCTGGCAGGGGAGGTAGTGGGTAGCGTGGACGCGGACCGCTGATGTCTTTGGCAGGCCAGCCGCGGGCGCGAGCATGTAAGACTCTCAGGAGCGTGGCCTGGCAGTTCTGTGCACCAACTGGCCCGTCGCAACCAACACCGAGGGGACGAACGAAATGACAACGTCTGAATCTGCGATGCGCCGCGGGCTGCTCGGCGCCCTTGCCGCGTGTGTGATCGCTGGGGTCGCGGCGACCACGGTCGCGCCGCCAACCGCGAACGCCGCGCCGGAGTGCACGGCAAGCGGGCTCGCCACTACGGCCAGCGGAGTGTTGTCCGAGGCAGGCCCCTATCTTGCCGCGCATCCCGGCGCCGACGAGGTGCTGACCGCGGCGGGTTCGCAACCCAGCGACGAGGCGAAGGCGAACGTGTCGGCCTACTTTCTGTCGCACCCCGGAGAGTTCCTGGATTTGAAGGGCATCGCCCAACCGCTGACGGACCTGCGCAATCAGTGCGGCGTCTCGGTCGTCCCCAGGGCAACTCGCCGCCTTGGTCGAGTCATTCCAGTAGCGGGTTGCGGATAGGGCGGCTACATCCGGCCGTACCGGCTCCGCACGAAGCTGTAGGCGCCGAAGGCGGCGATGCCGAGCGCGGCGAGGATCAGCAGAAACTTGCCGAACGGCGCCTGGCCAAGGGTCTTGACTGCGGCATCCAGGCCCGCGGCCTTTGACGGATCGGCCTGCAACGTCGCGATGATGACGAGCAGACCCGCGCCGCCGAGCACGAGGCCCTTGGCCACGTAACCGGCGACGCCGACAGCGGTGACACCGGTCCCGCCGGATACCCGCAGATCCTTCATGAACTTCTTCGAGGCGCCTTTGTAGACGTGGTAACCGCCCACGGCCGCGACCCCCAGGCCGACGAGTATGAGCAGTGCCTTGCCCCACCCGGAACTGCATCAGCTGGGCGGACAGCCCGGCGTTCTGCTGACCGCTCGACTGGCCGCTGCCCATCGCGAAGCGCGCGGCGGACAAGGCGATCGCGAAGTTGACGATCGCCAGCCCGAGCGACTTGGCGCGCTTCCAGGCCGGGGTGTCGTCGTTGTGCGCTCCAGATCCCTCGCCGGGTTTCGAGCCGACGATCGCTTCGCCGACGCGCCACAGGCCCAGCGCGACCAGCCCGACGGCGGCGACCCAGAGCATGACTGCGCCGCCGGGTTGGCGGGCGAGCGTGCCCAAGGCCCCGGACTGATCCGCGTTGCCGCCGGAGCCGAACGCGAGGCGCATCGATGATGAAGGCGACGAGCAGGTGAAGCACGCCGCTGACGGCGAACCCGGCGCGGGCCGTGTACTCGAATGCGTCGTTGTCGGTTGCCTTGTCCGCGACGCGCTGTAACGAGTTGTCGGTCATGTCGACATGTACCCGCTTTTTGACGTCGGCGAAACACTGCGGCTGCGCGGGTTGTGGATGAGTTCGCGGTTGGGGATGAGCGTGCGCGGACGGCCACCGATTGTCGGAGGCGAATTGCACGGTGTCGGCATGACTTCGATGACCCGTGCCGAGATCGGCGCGCTGGGAGAGCAGCTCGCCGTCGAGCACCTGATGTCGCTGGGGCTGCGGGTGCTGACCCGCAACTGGCGGTGCCGGTACGGCGAGCTCGACGTGATCGCGGCCGACGACGCGGCGCGGACCGTGGTGTTCGTCGAGGTGAAGACCCGCACCAGCGACCGATTCGGCGGCGTCGCGCAGGCGGTCACACCGCAGAAGGTGCGCCGGCTGCGACGGCTCGCCGGGCTGTGGCTGGCGGCGCAGGACGACAGTTGGTCGGCAGGTGCGCATCGACGTCGTCGGCGTGCGGATCGGACGGCAACCGACACCGGAGATCACCCATCTGCAGGGGGTGGGTTGATGGCGCTTGGCCGGGCGTTTTCGGTGGCGGTTCGTGGGCTCGACGGACGAGATCGTGGAGATCGAGGCCGACATCACCTCGGGCCTGCCGGGTGTGCATCTGGTCGGACTGGCCGACGCCGCACTGCAGGAGTCGCGCGACCGGGTCCGCGCGGCGATCACCAACTGCGGCAACGACTGGCCGATGGCGCGGCTGACGCTGGCACTTTCACCGGCCACGCTGCCGAAGATGGGCTCGGTGTACGACCTGGCCTTGGCGCTGTCGGTGCTGTCGGCGCAGACCAAGTCGGAGTGGGAACGCCTGGAAAAGACTGTGCTGCTGGGTGAATTGGCGCTCGACGGACGGGTCCGGCCCGTCAAGGGTGTGCTGCCCGCGGTGCTGGCGGCCAAGCGCGAGGGCTGGCCGGCGGTGGTGGTGCCGGTCGACAACCTGGCCGAGGCCAGCCTCGTCGACGGCATCGACGTGTGGGGCGCGCGGACACTGGGCCAACTGCAAGTCGTGGATCGAGGGCAAGTCGCCACTCGAGAGCAGGATCGACGCCCCGCCATCGGCGCCGGAGCCATCGGTCGACCTGGCCGACGTGGTCGGCCAGACGCATGCCCGCTTCGCCGTCGAGGTCGCGGCGGCGGGTGCGCACAATCTGATGCTGACAGGCCCGCCGGGTGTCGGCAAAACCATGCTGGCGCAACGGCTTCCGGGTCTGCTGCCGCCGCTGACCGAGAGCGAGTCGCTGGAGGTGACCGCGATCCATTCCGTCGCCGGCCTGCTGTCGGGCGACACGCCGCTGATCACGCGGCCCCCGTTCGTGGCGCCGCACCACACATCGACCGTCGCCGCGCTGGTGGGCGGCGGCAGCGGGATGGCCCGGCCAGGTGCGATCAGTCGTGCGCACCGCGGTGTGTTGTTCCTCGACGAATACGCCGAGATCGGCGTCAGCGTGCTCGAAGCGTTGCGAACTCCGTTGGAGGACGGTGAGATTCGGCTTGCCCGGCGCGACGGCGTTGCGCGATACCCGGCCCGGTTTCAGTTGGTGCTTGCCGCCAACCCGTGTCCGTGTGCGCCTGCCGATCCTCGCGACTGCATATGCCCGGGACAGGTCAAGCGGCGCTATCTCGGCAAGTTGTCGGGCCCGCTGGTCGACCGCGTGGATCTGCGCGTCGAGATGCACTCCGAGCGTGCCGGCGCCTTCACCCAGCAGGAAGGCGAGTCCACGGCGGTCGTCCGCGAGCGGGTGGCCGCGGCGCGCCAGACGGCCATCGAGCGGTGGCGGCCGCACGGCATCCGCACCAACGCCGAGGTCAGTGGTGCCCTGCTGCGACGCAAATTCCGGCTTGCGCCTGCCGCGATGGAACCGCTTCGCGCCGCACTCGATCGTGGCCTGATCAGCGTTCGTGGCTTCGATCGGACCCTGCGGGTCGCGTGGACTCTGTGCGATCTCGCCGGCCGCACCTCGCCCGCGGTGGAGGACGTCGCGAGAGCGCTGAGCTTCCGGCAGGGCGGAGGTGCGCGATGACCGACGAACTCGCCCGAGCGTGGGCCTATCTCTCGCGGGTGGCCGAGCCGCCGTGCCCGGAATTGAGCGCATTGGCGAGGCGAGTCGGGCGCGGCGGAGGCCGCTGACCGGATAGTGCATGGCAGGGTCGGTGACCAGGTCGCTGCCCGTGTCGAAGCGCGACGCCAATTCGACTGCGCTGCACAGGATCTAGACGAATTGTCCCGGATGGGCGGCCGTCTGGTCACCGAAGACGACGACGAATGGCCGGCGTTGGCGTTCACGTCGTTCACGGGAGTAACGGACCGGATGCGGGCACAGGCTCACAAACCGATGGTGCTGTGGGTTGTCGGGCCCGGCCGCCTCGACGACGTCGCCGATCGCGCGGCGGCCATCGTCGGCACCAGAGCCGCCACCGCGTACGGCGAATATGTGGCTGCGGATCTCGCCGCCGGTCTGGTCGGGCGGGACGCCGCGGTGGTCTCCGGCGGCGCGTTCGGCATCGACGGGGCGGCACACCGCGCCGCGCTGGCCGCCGACGGGCTCACGGTCGCGGTGCTCGCCGGCGGCATCGATGTGCCGTACCCGGCGGGACACGCGTCGCTGTTGCGCCGGATCGCCGAAGAGGGGTTGCTGGTCAGCGAGTATCCACCCGGAGTCCGCCCGGCCCGGCATCGGTTCCTGACCCGCAACCGGCTGGTCGCCGCGCTGGCGGGGGCGACCGTGGTCGTCGAGGCCGGCGCACGCAGCGGTGCCGCGAACACCGCGGCGTGGGCCCGAGCGCTGGGGCGCGCCGTCTGCGCGGTGCCCGGGCCCCGTCACGTCGTCGGCGTCGGTCGGATGCCACGCCCTGCTGCGGGGCGAGGCCAACCTGGTCACCCGGGCCGCGGACGTCATCGAACTGATCGGACACGTCGGCGAACTCGCGCCGGACGAACAGCGCCCGACCTCACCGCTTGACGGGCTGGCCGACGCCGACAAGCGGGTGTACGACGCGCTGCCCGCCCGCGGCGCGCGGACGGCCGACGAAATCGCGGTCGCCTCCGGCCTGCCGCCCACCGGGGTCCTCGGCCCGCTGGCGATGCTGGAAGTCGCTGGTCTGGTGGTACATGAGCACGGCCGCTGGAAGCTGACCAGACATCGGTAGACGACCATCGCTCAGCGGGCGCTCGTAACCGGTGCGGGAAGACTCGACCCTGCGTTGAGTTTCCGGCAGAGCGGGGGTCCGCGATGACCGACGAGATCGCGGGCCTGGGCGTATCTCTCGCAGGTGGGCCGAACCGGCCGCGTGTGGAACTTGAGAAGTTGATAGCGCGGGTCGGCCCCCGCCGAGGTCGCTGATCGGGTACGCGGCGGCGAGCTCGACGACCGCCTCGTCCCTCATGTCGTGGCTAGGCGCGAGATCGACTGTGCTGCAGAAGACTTGGATACTCTGGCTGGACTAGCAGGTGACTGGTCACCGCAGACGACGACGAATGGCCAGTGCTGGCGTTCGCCGCGTTCGGTGGGTGGCCGACCGGTTGCGGCCGCAGGCACATGAGCCTCTGGTGCTGTGGGCCCTCGGTCCCCGCGCGTTGAGCCACAATGCCAACGAGCCGGACCCTGGCCTGGTTCATCCGCCGTCGGCCCCGCGGACTGCTCGCCGGCGGTGTGCAGGAAGATGGGCGACCACGCTTGCCTAGACTCTCATCGGCTCCGGCACGGCAATGATGGTTCAGATGGGGAGGAATCTCAATTCGTCCCCAAGCGATCCGTACTCGGGGAATCAGCTGCCTAGGGATTGAAGTTTCTGTAGCGCTTTGGCTGACTCGCTGCCAGGTTCGGCGTGATACATCAGCAGCAGCTGCCCGCCCGAGTGCGGGACGACGAGCCGGGTCCGATGGAGAAAAAGGTCACCCATCTCCGGGTGACGCGAGTGGACGATGCCTGTTGAGTGGCCGACGTCCCCGCGCGCCCATAGCTCACGAAAGCGTTCACTGCCGGCTGAGAGCTCGTCGAGCAGGGCACGCACCCGAGGATCGTTCAAATCGCCCGCGGTTTCGCGAAACTCGCACACCGCGATATCGGTTAGCTCGTCCCAGTTGACGAACCGCTCCCGCGAGGCGGGGTCGAGGAAGACCGAGCACATGCGGTTGCGGCCGGGTGTGGCTCCCGGCGTTAACGCGCGGGCGTATGCATTGGCGGCCAGCACATCCAGGTATCTGTTGCACACCATCGCCGGAAGGGGAATCTGATCGATCAGTTGGCGCAGGCGTTGCGTGACTGTCTGCACGGTGGACTGAGGGGGCGGCTGCCGGTCGAGCTCGCCAGCTGCTGCAGGTATTCGGTCGCTTTGCGGTCGAGCCGCAGTGCCTGGGCGAGGGCCTCCACGACCTGTCCGGATGGATGGGTGTCACGGCCCTGTTCGAGGCGCAGGTAGTAGGCCGAGCTAATGCCGGCCAGCGTCGCCACCTCCTCGCGACGCAACCCCGGGACGCGGCGTCGCGCGCCGGGCACTAGCCCGACGTCGTCGGGACGAAGCTGCTCGCGCCGCGTCCGCAGGTAGTCGCCCAACCCATTGGCCCTCGTCGCCACCACCTGATCGTAAGACTGTCCCCGCCAATATCACGATCACTTCGGTCACGCTGCCGTCCGTCCGGAGGAATTCCAAGACTTGAAAGTGCGCTCCTGCCGATCGTAGAGGCCGGGCGGATAGCTACCGCAGTTAACCAATCAGCGGATACAACCAGTGAAATCCCTTGTCGAAGGGAAACTTTCGGCGACACATCAACGGAGATGTGACCCGTTCTGCGGTCCATCTACCACAAAGGAGAACCATCATCATGACCGGTCACAGCATTAGACACGCTCAAGGTTTCTACAGGCTTCGACATCAACGCGGAGTTCCGCTCCGTGATGCACGAGCTCGGACTGTCGCCCGAAGACACCGGCGGCGAAATCACCTTCGTCGGCGAAGACCCGATCTTCCCGAGCGTGCACCGGCTCGGGGCATCCATCAGTATCCCGATCATGGCCGCGGCGGCCGGGATTGCCGACATCTGGCGCCAGCGCACTGGCCGCGGCCAGGACCTGACCCTTGACCTGCGCAAGGCAATCCACGGCATCAACCCCGGGTACAAATTCATGCCCACGGTCAACGGCTACCCCTACCAGGTGCCATTTGGGATCGGTAACCCGATGAATTTCGACCTGTACCGGACCAAGGACGGTCGGTTCTTCCTGCCGACGGGGGCCTACCCGGGCTTGCTGCACAGCATGTGCACGTTCCTGGGGTGCTCGCCGGACAAGGACAGCATCGCCAAGGCCGTGTCCAAGTGGGATAGCGAGGAACTCGACAAGGCGGCCGCCGACAAGGGGCTCGTCTTCGCTCTGATCCGTACGGCCGAAGAGTGGGCGGCCCACCCTCAGGGCAAGTATCTGGCCGACAAGCCGTTGGTGGAAATCATCAAGATCGGCGACAGTGACCCCGAGCCGTTCACGCCGGCGGCGCGCCCGCTGTCGGGGCTGCGGGTGCTGGCCGCCACGCACGTAATCGCCGGCAACGTCATGGCCCGCACGCTGGCCGAGCACGGCGCCGAGGTGCTGCAGATCGCCCACCCCGAAGAGTTTGAGCACGAGGGCTTTGCACAAGATCCCTGCGCCGGGTTCACGTCCTCGGCGTGGCTGGATCTCAAGCAGCCCGAGGCCCGACAGAAGGCCTACGAACTGGCCGCCGACGCCGACGTGTTCGTCGAGAACTATCGCGGCCGCAAGATTGCGGACCTGGGTCTGTCGCCCGAGGAACTGGCCGCCCGCCGCCCCGGCATCATCTACGCCTCGGACAAGGCCTTCAGCCACGAGGGGCCGTGGGCCAACCGGGCCGGGTTCGACATGGAAGCCCTGTGCGTCACCGGGTTCGCCACCGAAGAGGGAACCCCGGAACAGCCGAAGTTCCCGCCGACCCACGTGATGAACGACTTCATCGCCGGCTACATCGGCGCCGCGGGCATCCAGGCCGCGCTGATCCGCCGGGCCAAGGAGGGCGGCAGCTACCATGTGCGGGTCAACCTGGCCCGCTGCGCGATGTGGTTCATGTCCCTCGGCACATTCGACAAGGATGCCCCGGTCCCCACCGGCGAGCAGCACCAACTCCTGGCGCCAGACACGATCACCGCGCAAACCCCCTACGGCGAACTGGTCCGACTGGCCCCACCGGTGCAGTTCTCCGAAACCAAGCCCTCCTGGCGAGACCCGGTACTGGTGGTGCGCGGGTCGAGCAAGCCTGCATGGACAACCAGCTGAGGCTTCGGGGATCCGCGGGCTAGGTGGCGGACGGCCGGGTTGGCTCAGCCAACCCGGCCACCCGGCAATGAGGAGAACGATGATTACGAATCCCTTCCAGGGGGCGTACGACGCTCTGCCCGCCCGCGGCGAGCGGACGGCCGACGAAATCGCGGTCGCCTCCGGGCTGCCGCCCACCGGCGTCCTTGGCCCGCTGGCGATGCTGGAAGTCGCTGGTCTGGTGGTACATGAGCACGGCCGCTGGAAGCTGGCCAGACATCGGTAGGCGACCATCGCTCAGCGGGCGCTCGTATAGTCGGTGTCGCTGTTCAACGAGGTAGGAGGCAATGTGGCAGGCCGTCCGATACACACCTTCGAGGTGGTGCGTACCGAGCAACTGACACCGCATCTCGTGCGCGTGGTGCTGGGCGGGGCGGGCTTCGACACGTTCACGCCCAACGACTTCACCGACGCCTACGTCAAGCTCGTGTTCGTCCCCGACGGGACCGACGTCGGCGCGCTGCCGCAGCCGCTGACGCTCGACAGCTTCAACGATCTGCCCACCGAGCAACGGCCCGACGTGCGCACCTACACCGTGCGACGCGTCGACGCCGAACGACGGGAGATCGCGATCGACTTCGTCGTGCACGGCGAACACGGAGTGGCGGGGCCATGGGCCATCGCGGCCACCCCGGGCCAACCGGCGTACCTGATGGGCCCGAGCGGCGCTTACGCACCGGATCCGGCGGCGGACTGGCATCTGTTCGCCGGCGACGAGGCGGCCGTCCCGGCGATCGGTGCCGCGCTGGAAGCGTTGCCCGACAACGCTATTGGCCAGGTTTTCATCGAGGTCGGCGGTCCCGACGATGAGATCGAACTGGCCGCACCCCCAGGCGTCGACGTGAACTGGATCTACCGCGGCGGACGCGCCGACCTGGTGCCCGAGGACCAGGCCGGCGACAACGCGCCGCTGATCGCGGCGGTGAAGGGCGCGTCGTGGTTGCCCGGCCAGGTCCAGGTCTTCATCCACGGCGAAGCCCAGACCGTCATGCACAACCTGCGGCCCTACATCCGCAAGGAACGCGGCGTCGACGCGAAATGGGCGTCGTCGATCTCTGGATACTGGCGGCGCGGCCGCACCGAGGAGACCTTCCGGCAGTGGAAGCGCGAACTCGCCGAAGTGGAGGCGGAAGCCAACGCCTGACTGGCAGGCTGAGTCCATGGCTTTCGGCGATTACCAACTGGAGATCTACCTTCAGGGCCTGTCGGGCGTTCTGCCGCACACTGCCCATGTCATTCGCCGAGCTGGAGGCCAAGGCACAAGCCGCGATGTCGCCGTCGATCTGGTCCTACGTCGCCGGCGGCGCAGGCGACGAACGCACCCAGCGGGTCAACGTCGACGGCCTTCGAGCAGCTGGGGCCTGATGCCGCGGATGTTCGTCGGCGCCAGCGAGCGCGACCTGTCGGTCGAGCTGTTCGGGCTGACGCTGCCGTCGCCGGCGATGATGGCGCCGGTCGGCGTCATCGGCGCTGTGCGCGCAGGACGGGCACGGCGACCTGGCGACCGCGCGGGCCGCGGCGCGCACCGGCGTGCCGATGATCGCGTCGACGATGTCGGCCGATCCGATGGAGGACGTGGCCGCCGAATTGGGCGACACCCCAGGCTTTTTCCAGCTCTACACCCCGACCGACCGCGAGCTGGCGGCCAGCTTCGTCCATCGCGCCGAGGCGGCGGGATTCAAGGGCATCGTCGTGACCCTGGACACCTGGATTCCGGGCTGGCGGCCCCGCGACCTGACGACGTCGAACTTCCCGTTCCTGCGCGGGCACTGCCTGGCCAACTACACCAGCGATCCGGTGTTCCGCGCGAGCCTGGCGCAGACGCCGGAGGAGAACCCGCAGGCCGCCGATCATGCAGTGGATTCAGATCTTCGGAAATCCGCTCACCTGGGACGACCTGCCGTGGCTGCGGTCGCTGACCAAGCTGCCGCTGATCGTCAAGGGCATCTGCCATCCCGACGACGCGCGGCGCGCCAAGGACGGCGGCGTGGACGCGCATCTACTGCTCGCAACCACGGCGGCCGCCAGGCCAACGGCGGCATTCCCGCCATCGACTGTCTGCCCGACGTCGTCGAGGCCGCCGACGGGTTGCCGGTGCTGTTCGACTCGGGCATCCGCAGCGGCGCCGACATCGTGAAGGCGCTCGCGCTGGGCGCCGACCGCGGTCGGCATCGGCCGGCCGTACGCCTACGGGCTGGCGCTCGGCGGCGTCGACGGGATCGTGCACGTGCTGCGCTCGCTGCTGGCCGAAGCCGACCTGACCATGGCCGTCGACGGCTACCGCTCCCTGAAGGAACTCACGCCTGAGACATTGCGGCGCGTCACCTGAGGCGCGGGCCGCTCGTCTGCGACGGTGGGGTAGTGGAGGCGGTTCTCGAGGAGTTCGACGAGTACCTCGCGCTCGAGCGCGGCCGCTCCGACCACACCCGGCGCGCCTACCTCGGGGATCTGCGGTCGCTGTTCGACTTCCTCGGCCAACGGGTGCCCGACGCCGCGCTGAACAACCTGAGCCTGCCGATCCTGCGATCGTGGCTCGCGGCGCAGTCCGCCGACGGCGCGGCCCGCACGACGTTGGCGCGGCGCACCTCCGCGGTCAAGACGTTCACCGCCTGGGCGGCGCGGCGCGGACTGATGGCAAGCGACCCGGCCACCCGGCTGCAGGTCCCCAAGGCGCGTCGCACACTGCCGGCAGTGTTGCGTCAAGACCAGGCGCTCGACGCGATGGCCGCCGCGAAATCAGGTGCACAGCAAGGTGATCCACTTGCCCTGCGCGACCAGCTGATCGTCGAACTGTTGTACGCCACGGGTATCCGCGTCAGCGAGCTGTGCGGACTGGACATCGACGATGTCGACACTCCGCGGCGGCTGCTGCGGGTGCTGGGAAAGGGCAACAAGCAGCGCACCGTGCCGTTCGGCGAGCCCGCGCAGACGGTGCTTACGGCGTGGCTGACCGACGGCCGGCCCGCATTGGCCACCGCGGACTCGGGTCCGGCGCTGCTGCTCGGCGCCCGCGGCCGCCGGCTCGACCCGCGGCAGGCCCGCACGGTCGTGCACCAGACGGTCGCGGCCGTCGACGGCGCGCCGGACATGGGTCCGCACGGGCTGCGGCACAGTGCCGCCACCCACCTGCTCGAGGGCGGGGCGGATCTGCGCGTCGTGCAGGAACTGCTCGGCCATTCGACGCTGGCCACCACCCAGCTCTACACGCACGTCACGGTGGCGCGCCTGCGCGCGGTGCACGACCAGGCCCACCCGCGCGCCTAGTTGCGATTTCGGCGTGCTGTCACGCTGAGCGTGACTGCGCGCGCCGAAGTCAGGTGCCGCAGAAGGTCTGGAAGCAGCGCCCGAAGTCGTCCGGAGCGGGCTCGGCGTAGCGCTCGAATCCGGCCCGCTCCTCATACGGCGATGCGATCGCATCCAGCAGTCGGTCGAACGGACCCATGTCACCCGCCGTTGCGGCGGCAAGAGACTCCTCGACCAGATGATTGCGCGGGATGTAGATCGGGTTGACGCGCTCCATGGCGTCGGCATCCGGCTCGTAGCGCGCGCCACTGGCTCATCCAGGCGTCGATGCCAGCGCTGTCGGCGAAGAAACGTCGCGTCGGTTCGGTATCGCCGCGGGCCGCCTGGCTCAGCGCACGGAAGAACGAGGTGTAGTCCGCGCGGTCGCCTTCGAGGTGTGTCGAGCAATTCGTCGGCGAGCCTCCCGACGGCCGTTGTCGTCGACGTCCTCGCCGAGCCCGAGCTTCTCGCGCATGCCCGCAGTCCAGGCGGCGCGTACAGCAGCGCGAACTTCTGCAGGGACGCTGTGACGAGCGCGATTGCCGCGATCCTGTTCGTCGGCGATCAGCGGCAGCAGTGCTCCGGCGAGGCAGGAAAGGTTCCACCCGGCCATCGCCGGCTGGTTGCCGTAGGCGTAGCGGCCCCACGAGTCGATCGAGCTGAACACCGTCGTCGGGATCGAAGGCGTCCATGAACGCACACGGCCCGTAGTCGATCGTCTCGCCCGAGATCGTCATGTTGTCGGTGTTCATCACCCCGTGGACGAACCCGACCAGCATCCATCGGGCCACCAGCTCGGCCTGAGCGGCGATGACCGAGTCGAGTAGCGCGAGGTACGGATTGTCGGCCTCGGCGGCTGCGGGGTAGTGCCTGGCGATCGCGTGGTCGGCGAGGCGCCGCAGGACATCGAGTTCGCCTGCAGCCGAGACGTATTGGAAGCTGCCCACGCGCAAGTGACTCGCTGCGACGCGCGCCAGGACGGCTCCGTCGAGCATGGTCTCGCGTTGCACTGGCGTCCAGTGGCGACCACCGACAGCGAGCGCGTGGTCGGGATGCCGAGGGCGTGCATCGCTTCGCTGACGACGTACTCGCGCAGCATCGGGCCGACGGCTGCCAGGCCGTCGCCGCCGCGAGCGAACGGCGTGCGCCCCGATCCCTTGAGGTGCAGGTCGCGCAGTCGGCCCGTCGGTGTCGACGAGTTCGCCGAGCAGCAGTGCGCGACCGTCGCCGAGGCGGGGCACCCAGCCGCCGAACTGGTGGCCGGCATAGCCCTGGGCGACCGGCTCGGCGCCCTCGGGCACCCGCGTTGCCGACCAGCACACCCAACCCGTCGGGGCTGCGCAGCCACTCGCGCGTCGAGGCCGAGTTCGGCGGCCAGCGGCTCGTTGAGGACGAGCAGCCGCGGCTCCGGAGTCGATTCGGCCTGCCAGCGCACCGCCAGCTCGGGCAGCTCGGTGGCGAATCGGTTGCCCAGAACAACCGTGCTTTCGGGCGCAATGCTCATTGCTATCCAGGCTACGGACAGAGCCGAGTCGAGGCTAAACCCGCAGCAGACCGATCACTCTCGCGATATCCGGCATCGCTGATGCCCGTCCGCGAATTCGTCGAATACCGTCCAGTAGCTGACCCCGAACCGCTGTTGGCGAGCGGTGAATGTCTCGTGCCATCTGCTCGTCGCGTGCCGAGCAATACGAATGGTGAATCCAGCAACTCGTTCGGGCCGATCGCCGCCGAACGCGGCTGCCAGTTCGGCTGCGGCCGCCTCCCGGTCGTCGGTGTAGACCACGGCCTGGATCAGCGCGTTCAGCTCGATCTCCTCGAACCGCTCGCCCGCGGCCTCGCGTACGACCGCGATCCGGTCCTCGAGACCCGTCGAATCGAAATGTGTCGAGCCGTACCCGCGTCGCGTTGCGGTTGTGGCTGATTCCGGCGAGCCCGACGATGTCCGCGAGCTGCCCGGCCAACTGTAGGACGCGAGTGCCGTTGCCGCCGATGAGCATTGGCACCCGGGTGGCGGAGGCGCGACCAGGGTGCCCGCATCTGCGTGCACGCGGTAGTGCGCACCGTCGACGTCGACCGCCTCACCGTCGAGCAGAGCGCGGATCAGCTGCGCCGATTCCTCCAGTCGCGAGACCCGCACGCCGCCGTCGATCGAATGGATGCCCGCAGCGTCGTATTCCGACTTCATGTGGCCTGCGCCGAGTGCCGAGTTCGAACCGGCCATCGGTCAGCGTCGCGACGCCCGCGCTTTCCCTCGCCGTGTCGACGGGATGGCGAAAGTCGTTGTTGAGAACCAGAGTTCCGACGTGCAGGTGGCGGGTGACCAGCGCTGCCGCAGTCGCGCCCGCGAACGGTGATACCGACGCGACGAGGTGGTCGGGAATGGTCAGCACGTCGAACCCGGCCGCCTCCACCGCTCGCGCGAACTCTCGAGCCTCACCTGCCAGGCGCGGGCAGCGCGGTGGTCAGGCCGAACCGCATCGGCACGCGAGCGATGGGCATCGGTGGCCATGACTACGACGGTATGCCTTGCGCGCATGCGCTCGCGGTTATGGTCGCAGGGGCTTGAGGCGGATCGGCGTGCCTGCCACCAGACCGAGCGGGTCGACGTAGTCGGCGTTGGCCGCCGGACCCCACATCGCTCCCCAGTGCAGGCACGCCTGCACCGCGCAGCCGGGGTGGCCGGCCTCGAGCTCACCGAGCACCGCGCCGACGCTGACCCGCTGGCCGACCCGCACATCCGGCCGGACCGGCTCGTAGCTCGTCCGCAGCCCGCCCGGATGGGCGATCGACACCAGCGGCCGGCCCGCCAGCTCACCGGCGAAGACCACGGTGCCCGGGGCGGCCGCATAGACCCGCTGACCAGCTGTTCCCGCCAGGTCGACACCCCGATGGCCGCGGTTCCAGTTCGGCGACGGGGCGTCGAACATTCGCACAACATCTGGCCGCGGCCGCAGCGGCCATTCCAGGCGTTCACCGTCGGCCGCCGCGGGTGACGCCCAGACGAGCGCCGCCACCGCCAGCGCGATCCATCGCATACGCCCAGCTCACCGCACCGCGGCCGGTTGAAGCCAGGGCTGCGCGCCGATCTGTGGATGACCAGGTCGGTGTGGAAAAAGCACCCTCCAACAGCGTGTAAACTCCTACCCGCAGCTCGCTTGAGCGGGCTGACTTCGCGTGTCTGCACCACGACCCGGTTTTTCAAGGTCGTATCCGGATGCCGTCGGTCCCGTCTTCGGCCGGGTTCGGCACTCCAGCAGGCACCAGGGCCCGGCATCACCCGACGCCGGGCGTCAACCGACAACAAGAGGACATGGCCAATCATGGCTGTTGTAACCATGAAGCAGCTGCTTGACAGCGGCACCCACTTCGGGCATCAGACCCGTCGCTGGAATCCCAAGATGAAGCGGTTCATCTTCACCGACCGCAACGGCATCTACATCATCGATCTGCAGCAGACGCTGACCTACATCGACAAGGCGTACGAGTTCGTCAAGGAGACGGTCGCGCACGGCGGGACGATCATGTTCGTCGGCACCAAGAAGCAGGCGCAGGAGTCCATCGCCGAAGAGTCCACCCGCGTCGGCATGCCGTACGTGAACCAGCGCTGGCTGGGCGGCATGCTCACCAACTTCTCCACCGTGCACAAGCGGCTGCAGCGCCTCAAGGAGCTCGAGGCGATGGAGCAGACCGGTGGCTTCGAGGGTCGCACCAAGAAGGAAATCCTGATGCTGACCCGCGAGAAGAACAAGCTCGAGCGCAGCCTCGGCGGTATCCGCGACATGCAGAAGGTGCCGTCGGCGATCTGGGTCGTCGACACCAACAAGGAGCACCTCGCCGTCGCAGAGGCTCGCAAGCTGAACATCCCGATCATCGCGATCCTGGACACCAACTGCGACCCCGACCTCGTCGACTACCCGATCCCGGGCAACGACGACGCGATCCGGTCCGCGGCCCTGCTCACCAAGGTGATCGCCTCCGCGGTCGCCGAGGGTCTGCAGGCGCGCGCCAACGTCGGTCGTGACGGCGACAAGCCGGCGGAAGGCGGCGCCGAGCCGCTCGCCGAGTGGGAGCAGGAGCTGCTGGCCAGCGCCACCGCGACCGCATCCCCGACCGCCGACGGTGCGGCGCCGGGCACGGCCGAGGCCGACCTCCAAACCGAACCGAAGCCCCCAACGACCCCATAGGGAAAGGCTGACATGGCGAACTACACCGCTGCCGACGTCAAGCGACTTCGCGATCTGACCGGCGCCGGCATGCTCGACAGCAAGAACGCGCTCGTCGAGGCCGATGGCGACTTCGACAAGGCCGTCGAGCTGCTGCGCATCAAGGGCGCCAAGGACATCGGCAAGCGCGCCGAGCGCGCGACCGCCGAAGGTCTGGTGGCGGCCAAGGACGGCGCGCTGATCGAGCTGAACTCCGAGACCGACTTCGTCGCCAAGAGTGCCGACTTCCAGACGGCGGCCGATCAGATCGTCGCGGCCGCCGCGTCGGCCAAGGCCACCGATGTCGACAGCCTCAAGGCCGCGAAAGCGGGCGACAGCACGGTCGAGCAGGTCATCGCGGATCTGTCGGCCAAGATCGGCGAGAAGCTCGAGCTGCGCCGCGTCGCCTACTTCGACGGCACGGTCGAGACCTACCTGCACAAGCGGGCGACCGACCTGCCGCCTGCCGTCGGCGTGCATGGTCGAATACACCGGCAGCAACAGCGAGGCTGCCCACGCCGTCGCCCTGCAGATCGCCGCGCTGAAGGCCAAGTACCTCACGCGCGAGGATGTGCCGGAGGACATCGTCGCCAGTGAGCGCCGCATCGCCGAGGAGACCGCCAAGGAAGAGGGCAAGCCCGAGCAGGCGCTGCCCAAGATCGTCGAAGGCCGCGTGACCGGTTTCTACAAGGATGTCGTGCTGCTGGATCAGCCGTCGGTGTCCGACAACAAGAAGACGGTCAAGCAGCTTCTCGACGACGCAGGCGTGACCGTGACCCGGTTCGTGCGCTTCGAGGTCGGCCAGGCATAGCCCTCGTGCAGCGGCGGTACGAATTGGTACCGTCTCTGCATGACGCGTGTGCATGCCTTCGGCGACGACGCCCTCGGCGACCTTGATGCCGTCGGTCTCGTCGAAGCCCTGCGGGCGGGCAAGGTGTCCGCGGCCGAGCTTGTCGAGGCGGCCATCGCACGCACCGAGGCCGTCAACCCGGCGCTGAACGGTCTGGCGTACGAGGCGTTCGACCGCGCACGGGTGCGCGCAGCGGCCTCGCGCCCGTACGGCGGCTACTTCGACGGAGTGCCGTCGTTCATCAAGGACAACGTCGCCGTCGCGGGCATGCCGACCATGCAGGGCACCGATGCGTGGGATCCACGTGCCTCTGCCCGCCGATGGCGAATTCGCGAAGCTCTTTCTTGCCACCGGCCTTGTGCCGCTCGGCAAGTCGCAGATGTCGGAGTTCGGTTTCTGCGCCGCGGCCGAGCATGCGCGGATCGGCCCCGTGCCGCAACCCGTGGAATCTCGAGCTCACCTCCGGCGGATCATCGGCGGGCTCAGCGGTTTTCGTCGCGGCGGGTGTCGTGCCCATCGCGCATGCGATGGACGGCGGCGGCTCGATCCGTATCCCGGCGTCCTGCACCGGATTAGTGGGCCTGAAGCCCACCCGCGGGCGCCTACCGCTCGACAAGGACGTCAGCAAGATGCCGCTGAAGGTCGTCCACAACGGCGTGCTGACCCGTTCGGTGCGTGACACCGCGGCGTTCTACCGTGAGGCCGAACGGATTTGGCGCAATCCCAAACTGCCGCCGATCGGTGATGTCACGCAAGCCGGTACCGAACGGATGACGGTCGCCGTGATCACCAGCTCGCTGTACCGGGACTCCAGTCCGGAGGTCCGCGAGCTGACGCTGAAGACGGCCGCACTTCTGGAAGAGCTGGGCCACCGCGTCCAGCATGTCGACACTCCGCCCGTGCCAAAGACTTTCGCCGATGATTTCGTGTTGTACTACGCGCTGCTGGGCTTCGCGTTGGTCCATGACGGCAAGCGCATGTTCGGCGAAAGCTTCGACCGCGCGAAGCTCGACAACCAGACACTCGGTTTCGAGCGCCATGCACGCCGCAACCTGCATCGGGTACCGCTGGCGATCGCCCGGCTGTCCGCGGTGCGCAGGCGCACAGCGCAGTTGTTCAAGACCTACGACGTGGTGCTGACACCGACGCTGCCCGACCCGCCTCCTCCGATCGGGCACTTCGACCCGACCAACACCTACGAGCAGATCATCGAGCGACTTTCCGACTGGCTGGCGTTCACGCCTCTCCAGAACGCGACGGGCGACCCTGCGATATCGCTGCCGCTGGCCCAAACCGCATCTGGCGTGCCGATCGGCATGATGTTCTCGGCAGCCCCCGGACGTGAGCGAACGCTTCTGGAATTGTCATACGAACTCGAAGAGGCGCATCCCTGGGCAAGAATCCAGGGCTCTGACCGCTAGCCGGCGATCTCCCGGCAGACATCGGCGGTGGCCCGCTCCAGCGCGGCCGGGCCGTCGCGCAGCGCCTGCTCGATCGGCGTGCCCTCGGCGGTGATCGCGACGAGCCGGTCCACCCCGTGCTCCAGCAGCACCGACGCATCCGCGCCGACCCGGCCGGCGAAGATCACCACGCGGGCACCGCTGCGCGCCGCGACCTGCGCGACTCCGAAAGGTGTTTTGCCCATGACGGTTTGAGCGTCGACGCTGCCCTCGCCGGTGAACACCCAATCGGCGTCCTTCACGTGCCGCTCGAGGCCGACGGTTTCGGCGATCTCTTCGACACCGGGTTTGAGTACTGCGCCGAGAAAGTCGAGAAGGGCGAAGCCCAGGCCGCCGGCGGCACCCGTACCCGGATGGTCCGGGTGCGCGATGCCCAGCGTCGCGCGAGTGACCGTGGCCAGCCGCGCGAGCGATGCGTCGAGGCGCTTCACATCCGCTGCGGTGGCGCCCTTCTGCGGTCCGAACACCGCGCTGGCGCCCGTCGGGCCCAGCAGCGGTGCCGTGACATCGGAGGCGACGTGGATGCGGGCGTCGCGCAGACGTGGATCCAGACCGGACACGTCGATGCGATCGAGGCGTTCCAATGCGGCGCCGCCCGGGGGAAGCGGGTTCCCATCGGCGTCTGCCAACACCGCGCCGAGAGCGGCGAGCATGCCCGCGCCGCCGTCATTCGTGGCCGATCCGCCAAGGCCGATGACGAACTCCTCCGCACCGCGGTCCAATGCGTGCCGAATGAGTTGTCCGACGCCGAAAGTGCTGGTCCGCAGAACATCTCGCTGATCGCGTGGAATCAGTTCCAGCCCCGACGCCGCGGCCATCTCGATCACGGCCAGCTGCCGCAGCGGGACGTAGCCGTATTGTGCCGTCACCGTCCTGCCGAGCGCGTCGGACACCTCCACGCCGACCCGCTCGCCATATAGCGCGTCCACAACCGCATCGACGGTGCCCTCGCCGCCGTCGGCCATCGGAACGCCCACGCATTCGGCGTCGGGCAGCACCGCCTGCACACCCGCACGCATGGCGGCGACGGCCTGCATCGCGGTCATCGATTCCTTGAACGAGTCCGGCGCCAGAACGATCTTCACCGGGACATTCTTACCCGTGACGGACGCCTTAGTCGGTGCCGAGCGAAACGAGGATCCGTCTGAACTCTTTTCGCTGCTCAGCGGTCAGGTGCGCCATCAGCTTCCGTTCGGCCGAGCGGACACCCGCGTCCGTGCGCTTGAGTAGTTCCTGGCCCTCGCGCGTCAACTGGGCAGGCAGCGATCGCCCGGAGGCGACGGTCGCCGGCCGGGTGACGAGCCCGCGGTCCTCGAGCCCGCGCAGCACCATGTTCATCGCCTGAGGCGTGACGTTCGTGGATCGGGCCAGGTCGGCGTTGGACCGCCCGGGAAACTTCGCCAGCGTCCGCATGCAGATGTACTGCGGGAACGCCACTCCCAGCGGATCCAGGGCGGCCGCGGTTACCTCTGCCCGCAACGCGTTGGCCACCCGCCACAGCAGATAGCCCAGCGGTTGGTCCTCGAGCACATCGTCCATATCAACCATCTTGACACATATCAACTAGGTTGATATACCGTTTTCATGACTCAATCACAGAGCGAGATGTTCGAAAGCGCCTACAAGGGCGAGGCCGAGGAGATGGGCGGTGCCCGTCCGCCGTGGAGCATCGGGGAGCCGCAGCCTGAGCTCGCCGAATTGATCGAGCAGGGCAAGTTTCGCGGCGACGTGCTCGACGCCGGCTGCGGCGAGGCCGCGATTTCGCTGTTCCTGGCCGAGCGCGGTTTCACCACGGTCGGGCTGGATCAGTCACCCACCGCGATCGAGCTGGCCAGGGCCGAGGCGGCCAAGCGCGGCCTGAACAACGCCACCTTCGAGGTCGCCGACATCAGTGACTTCGACGGCCACGACGGCCAGTTCACCACCATCGTCGACTCGACTCTGTTCCATTCGATGCCTGTCGAGCTGCGTGAGGGATACCAGCGGTCCATCGTGCGTGCCGCCGCGCCCGGCGCGTCGTACTTCGTGCTGGTGTTCGACGAGGCGGGCATGCCCGACGGTCCCGCCAACCCCGTCACCGAGGATGAACTGCGGGGCATCGTCTCGAAGTACTGGGAGATCGACGAGATCAGGCCCGCGCGCATCCACGGCGTGTTTCCGGAGGGGTTCGAGGAGCACTTCCCGGTGACCGACGTCCGCGACGAACCCAAGGGTCGCAAATCGGTGCCCGCATTCCTGTTGACCGCACATTTGCCTGGCTAACCCGCCGACTCCGACCCCGTAGCGGCCGCGCGGCCGCCATGAGGCAGGATTAGGGGAATCTCAGCGAGGACCCCCGAAGGAGTGGGATGGCGGAGCCAACCAGCCCCAACGGTGCCGACCCCGTTTCCCCGAACGCTTCACCGATCCGGCCGATGTACTCCCGCGTGCTGCTCAAGCTCGGCGGCGAGATGTTCGGCGGCGGGGAAGTGGGCCTGGATCCCGACGTCGTCCACCAGGTGGCCCGACAAATCGCGGAAGTAGTCCGCAGTGGCGTGCAGGTTGCCGTCGTCATCGGCGGCGGCAACTTCTTCCGCGGCGCGCAGCTACAACAGCGCGGCATGGAGCGCACCCGCAGCGACTACATGGGCATGCTCGGCACCGTCATGAACAGCCTTGCCCTGCAGGACTTCCTGGAAAAGGAAGGCATTCAGACCCGCGTGCAGACCGCGATCACGATGGGCCAGGTGGCCGAGCCCTACATTCCGCTTCGGGCGCGCAGACACCTGGAGAAGGGTCGCGTGGTGATCTTCGGCGCAGGCATGGGGCTGCCCTACTTCTCCACCGACACCACCGCAGCGCAGCGCGCCCTGGAGATCGGCGCCGAAGTCGTCCTGATGGCCAAGGCCGTCGACGGAGTCTTCACCGCCGACCCCAGGGAGAACCCGGACGCCGAGCTGCTCACCGCGATCAGCCACCGCGAGGTCATCGACCGGGGCCTCAAGGTCGCCGACGCGACCGCGTTCAGCCTCTGCATGGACAACGGCATGCCGATCCTGGTGTTCAATCTCCTCACCGACGGCAATATCGCCCGGGCGGTCGCGGGTGAGAAGATCGGAACACTGGTCACCACGTGACGGGATGCGCACGTGAGGAGTACGTCATAAGGTCGCGCACGCGAGGAGTACGCATTAGGAGAGCACCGTGATCGACGAAACCCTCTTCGACGCCGAAGAGAAGATGGAGAAGGCCGTGTCGGTGGCGCGTGACGACCTGTCGTCCATCCGCACCGGCCGCGCCAACCCCGGCATGTTCGCCCGCGTCAACGTCGACTACTACGGTTCGGCCACGCCGATCACGCAGCTGTCGAGCATCAACGTTCCCGAGCCGCGGATGGTCGTCATCAAGCCGTACGAGGCCAACCAGCTGCGCAGCATCGAGGACGCGATCCGCAACTCCGACCTCGGCGTCAACCCCACCAACGACGGCAACATCATCCGGGTCGCCATCCCGCAACTGACCGAGGAGCGTCGCCGCGACCTCGTCAAGCAGGCCAAGTCCAAGGGCGAGGACGCGCGGGTCTCGGTGCGCAACATCCGTCGCAAGGCGATGGAGGAGCTGCACCGCATCAAGAAGGACGGCGAGGCAGGCGAGGACGAGGTGGCGCGGGCCGAGAAGGATCTCGACAAGACCACCCACACGTACACGACCCAGATCGACGATCTGGTCAAACACAAAGAAGGCGAACTGCTGGAGGTCTGATGGCCGATCCGCAGGTGAGTCCCGTGACAGATACCCCGGTCGACGAGCCGCCCAAGAAGTCGTCGCGGGCCGGCCGTGATCTGCCTGCCGCGATCGCCGTTGGCGCCGTGCTCGGCGCGCTCGCGATCGGGATTCTGTTGTTCGCGCCCAAGTGGTGGCTGCCTGTGCTCGCGGTGGCCATCCCGGTCGCCACCCATGAGGTCTGCCGCAGGCTGAGGGAGGCCGGTTACGCCCTGCCCGTCATCCCGCTCCTGGTCGGCGGGCAGGCCATGATCTGGCTGACGTGGCCCTACGGCCCGGCGGGGGTGGCGGGTGCCTATGCGGGCACGATCGTCGTCTGCATGGTGTGGCGACTGGTCGGGACAAGGCCTTCGCGAGCAGCCGGAGAACTATCTGCGCGACATTTCGGCAACCGTGCTGCTCGCGACGTGGGTGCCGCTGTTCGCCAGTTTCAGCGCGCTGTTGATCTTCCAGGACCACGGCGGCAGCCGAACATTCACGGTCATCGCGACGGTTGTGTTCGCCGACATCGGCGGCTACGTCGCGGGAGTGTTGTTCGGTAAGCACCTCATGGTGCCCGCGATCAGCCCGAAGAAATCGTGGGAGGGGTTCGGCGGGTCGCTGGTCTTCGGCATCACCGCCGCGGTGCTCATAGTGACGTTCCTGCTCGACAAGCCGTGGTGGGTCGGCGTGCCGCTGGGCCTGATGCTGGTGATCACCGGGGTGCTCGGCGACCTGGTCGAGTCGCAGGTCAAACGTGACCTCGGCATCAAGGACATGGGCAGGCTCCTGCCCGGTCACGGGGGAGTGATGGACCGGATCGACGCGATGCTGCCGTCGGCCGTCGCCGGCTGGATCGTGCTGACGCTGCTGGCGTGAGATCGGCAGGTTCGGCCGGTAACGTTCCCGCACATGTTGCTCTCGTGCGCGTTGGTCACCAATGCCGAATCTCCGAAACTCGTTGCGGAGGCAGAGCGTCTGGGCTACCACAGGGCGTGGCTCTACGACTCGCCCGCGATCACGTCGGACGTATGGATGGCGCTGGCATTGTCGGCCGAGCGCACATCGACGATCGGGCTGGGGCCCGGCGTTCTCGTGCCGAGCCTTCGTCATCCGATGACCAACGCCGCAGCCATCGCCACCCTGGCCGCTCTTGCGCCCGGCCGGGTGGCCGTGGCGATCGGATCGGGCTTCACCGGTCGTTACACGCTCGGGAAGCGGCCGTTGAAGTGGGCGTTCGTCGAGGAGTACGTGACCGCGCTGCGGGGACTGCTCCGCGGCGAGACCGTTCAGTGGGAGGACGCCGCGATCCGCATGCTGCACACCGACGGCTTCGTCGCCGACCGGCCCGTCGAGGTCGAGGTGTTGATCGGTGCCGACGGCCCGAAGGGGACGGCCGTCGCGGAGCGGGTGGGCGACGGCGTGTTCGCCGCGGGTGTGCCGAATCCCGCCGCGGCGGGCCGGCCGTATTCGCTTCTGCAGTTCGGCACCGTCCTCGATGACGGCGAGGATCTGCACAGCGAGTCCGTCGTCGCCAGGGCCGGACATGGGCTGGCCGTCGTGTTCCACGCACTGTACGAACGGATGGGGGCCGAGGCTGTCGCCGCCATGCCGGGCGGACAGCGAATGGGTTGCCGCGATCGAGACGATTGCGCCCGCCGAACGACACCTCGTCACCCACGAGGGCCACCTCGTGCGGCTCACGGCGGTCGACGAGGAGGCGGTATCGCTCGCTGCGGACCTGCTGCCGCAGTTCACCTTCAGCGGCACCGCATCGCAGTTGCGCGATCGGCCTCGCCGAATACGAGGCGGGCGGGGTGACCGAACTCGTCTATCAGCCGGCCGGGCCCGATACCGCAGGCGAGCTCGCACGCATGATGGCCGCCGTCGGCGATGTCACCTCTTGACGCTGCTTGCGTGAGCCCCGCACGTTGAGCCAGCACGCGGCCGCGCCCACCACCAGACCCACCGCGATCCCGGCATCGGGCCGCTGGCCGAGCATCGCCCATGAGAGGACGCCCGCGACTGCGGGGATCACCGCGAACAGCATCGCCACCGTCGCGGCGCCGTACTCGTTGACCCCGCGGACGTACAGCGTCATCGACAGCACCGCGTTGAGCAACACGACGGCGGCGATGGCGCCCGCCGCTTTCCACGGGTCGGTCACCGTCCACGGCATCACGGCAGCCAGCGCGACGACCGGGACGATGCACGCCGCGTTCTGCAATGCCGCGGTCGCCCGGAAATCGACGCCGGTGCAGAACTTCTGCTGGTAGACGCCACCCGCAGCCACGCTGAACAACGAGACGAGGATCAGCAGAACCGCAGGGTCGAGCCCGCCGACCGCCAGCAGCCGGCCCGCGCAGGACACGAGAACCGCGATCACCCCGAGCGCGAGGGCGCCGACACGCATCCAGGTCAGGCCCTCGCCGAGGAACATCGCCGCCAGAAGTGCGGTGACGACGGGGTTCATCGAGATGATGACCGCGCCGAGCACGGCAGGAGCCCCGTGCATCAGCGCGAGGTACAGGCAGGTAAAGAGCACGCCCTGGGCGAGAAGACCGCTGATCAGCACGTGGATGAGCGTGCGACCTGTGGGCCAGCTCACTTTCGACAAACGCGCCCAGACGGCCAGGATCGCCGCCGCCAACCCAAAGCGGAACACCAGAACCGCCATCGGTGACATCACCGAAACCGCAAGCGCCCCAATCGGATAGCCGAGTGCGTAGAAGAACGTCAACGGCACCGCGGCGCGCAGGGGCATCGTGGGGTGGGCCATGGCAGTCATCGTTGCGACCAACGCACGAGTTGGCGAATTAATTTCGGCCGTCCAAAGGATGGGATACTGGCAGCAGCTCATGACTGACTCTCCCGCGGCCTTGCCGCTCGTGTTCGATCCGCCGCGACGCGCGATGCCGCCGCGTCATTTCGCCGACCTCGATGAGGACTCCCGATCGGCCGCCGTCGAGGATCTCGGGCTGCCCGCATTTCGCGGCAAGCAACTGGCCAACCAGTACTACGGCCGCCTGATCGCCGACCCGCACGAGATGACCGATCTGCCCGCCGCCATGCGCGGCCAGGTCGCCGACGCACTGTTTCCGAAGTTGCTCGACGCGGTGCGGGAAATCGAATGCGATGCAGGCGAGACCCGCAAGATGCTTTGGCGCGCCGTCGACGGCACGACCTTCGAGTCGGTATTGATGCGCTATCCGCAGCGCAACACGGTGTGCATCTCGTCGCAGGCCGGCTGCGGCATGGCGTGCCCGTTCTGCGCGACGGGCCAGGGTGGGTTGACGCGCAACCTGTCGACCGCCGAGATCCTGGAGCAGGTGCGGGCCGCCGCGGTGGAATTGCGCGATAGAGACGGGGATACGATCGCGCGCAGTGGCAGGTTGTCCAACATCGTCTTCATGGGCATGGGCGAACCGTTGGCCAACTACAACCGCGTGCTCGCCGCGGTGCGCCGCATCACCGCCGCGCCACCGAACGGCTTCGGTATCTCGGCGCGCTCGGTGACGGTGTCGACCGTCGGGCTGGCGCCGGCGATTCGCAAGCTGGCCGACGAACGTCTCGGTGTGACGCTGGCGCTGTCGCTGCACGCGCCCGACGACGAACTGCGCGACACACTGGTGCCGGTGAACAACCGCTGGAACGTTTCCGAAGCTCTCGATGCGGCACGGTATTACGCCGACGTGACCGGCCGGCGAGTCTCGATCGAATACGCGCTGATCCGTGACATCAACGACCAGCCGTGGCGGGCAGACCTGTTGGGCAAGCGGCTGCACGGCGCACTGGGGCCGCTGGTGCACGTGAATGTCATCCCGCTGAACCCGACGCCGGGCAGCGAGTGGGACGCCAGCCCCAAGCCGGCCGAACGTGAATTCGTCAGGCGGGTCCGCGAGCGGGGCGTGTCATGCACGGTGCGCGATACGCGTGGGCGTGAAATCGCCGCCGCCTGTGGGCAATTGGCGGCCGAAGGCTAGGTTGCCGGCGTCGGGCGATTGACGAACCACACGTTGTCCTCGTGGAGGTGACGGCTGAGCCACCCGGCGGGAGTCCGCACCAGTTCATGGTGGTAATACCCGCCGCAGCAGGACATCTCGGTCATTCCCGGCAGCTGCATGGGGTTGTAGAACATCGCCCGCACCGTGGCGGCGTCGCCGTCGACGTCGGCTTCGATGTTGGTGATGTAGTGCATGCTCCACGGAATTGTGGCGAATGCTCGGCTCAGCATGGTCGGCGACCTCGTCGCGCGTGCCCGGCGGGATGGTCGAACCGGCGTAGTCGATGTGGGCGTCGTCGGTGAACACCGAGCGGTACAGGTCCCAGTCCTTGGTGTCGACCGCCGGGCGTACCGGTACAGCAGTCGGGCGATGTCCTCCTCGTCGCTCATGGCCGAAATATCACGCGTTCTGCTTGATCCCCGCGGCATGGCGAAGCTGCGCAAGGAACTGGTCGTCGTCATCGCTGCGGACGATGTAGTGCGACACGGCGACACGAATTGCGGTGGCCGCCTTGACCGCTCCGTTCGGCCCTGTCAGCAACTTCTGAAGGCGCGCACGCATCACCGGGATGACCCTGGCCAGTTGGGTGATGACGACCTCGGGCTCGATGTCGACCAATCGCACACCGGAGTACGACTGCTGGTACTCCACGATGAACCGCAGCGCGGCGTCGAGTTTCTCCGTTCCTCGCAGTCCCGCTGTGGCCCGGCTGATGCCGGTGTCGAACATCTCGGTCTCGTAGACGCCGAACGCGTCGAGCAATTCGCCCTTGGACGCGAACCAGCGGTACAGCGTCGGCCGCGAGACCCCCGCCTGCAGCGCCACCTCCGAGAGGCTCAGCTTCGTCTGCCCGCTGCGGGCCAGCACTTCGGCCGTCGCCACGAGAATCCGATGCCTGGTCGAGGTGTCTTCGACGTGTCCGGATGCATCGCGCAGTGGTTCGTTCACGTGGCGGCCCTCAATCGTTTGCGTTCCATGATGGTAATTGGTCACTCACAGCGACTTCTCCAGCAGTGCGACCGTGTCCAGGTCCTCGAGGGCCGCGACGCCCAGGCGCAAACCCTGCAGCGCGATGTTCTCGGCCTGCATGCCGCCCATACCCGCGGTGATCAGCGCCGCCACATAGGGGTAAAGCGCGCCCTTGCGGTAGCGATCCCACAGATCGTCGCGGTCCAGCTCGGGCCCGCCCGCGGCCGCGAGCGCACCACGGTAGTGGTCGAGCAGTTCGCGTTGGTGGGCCTGGCGATCTGCGGTGGTCATGCTGGTGACCAGTGTGTATGCCAGCTCGCGGCCGGGGTGGCCGCGCCGCATCGCCTGCCAGTCCAGCAGTCCCGCCTCGCCGTTGCGGAAGTAGACGTTGCCCGGATGGGCGTCGCCGTGCATGACCGTGTGGGGCCCTTCATCGATGAGCCGTGCGACCGCGAGGTAGTTGTCGACGATGAAGCGGCCCTTCTCGACCGGGATGTCGGATTTCTCGTCGATCCGGCGGGCGGAGGTCTTGAGCAGCGGACCGACGAGCAGCGCCGCGCTGTCGCCCGACGCCGTGTACGCCCAGTCGGGCACGCGTCCCCAGAATCTTCGCGTGCAGTTTCGCCAGCAGCTCGACGATCAGGCTCGCCTGGTCCACGTCCAGCGGATGCAGCGTGTCGGGGAACTGGCACCCCTCGGCCGCCAGGTCCTCCAGCACCAGCACGAAGCGCCCCGTCAGCGAGTCGAAAGCCGACCCGTAGGACTTCGGGACGCCGGTCAGTTGCTGCGACAGCTGGCTGTAGAAGCGGGTTTCGGTCTCGGCGAGACGGCCGAGCTCACCCATCAGCCGGGTTGCGACGGTCTCGGCGGCCATCTTGACGAACACCGAGTCCGGGCAGTCCGTCGCCGGTGAGGGCCAGCCGGGCGCGCGACGTCGTGCCCGCATCGCCGCCGATCACCGACACCGAGGTCACGCTTTGCCCCATGATCTCCGACAGGTAGGCGGCGTCCAGGTCGCCGATCGTGCGGGGGAGCGACCGAAGGCGGCCGACGACCGCATCGGTGGCGATACGTTGTACTCCGCGGCCCAGATGCGCCGCCAGGCCTACCACCGAAGTAACCTGATCCACCTCGTCAGTTTACAAATTTGCCGAGATTTGTAAGGCGTTTCGGAAGGATGTGTATGGCCGGACCGTTGGAGGGCGTCAAGGTCGTCGAACTCGGCGTCTGGGTGGCGGGGCCCGCCGCGGGCGGAGTGCTCGCCGACTGGGGCGCCGACGTCATCAAGATCGAGCCGCCGACCGGTGACCCGGCGCGCATGTTCGGCAAGATGCTCGGCATCGAGGACGGCACGAGTCCGCCGTTCGAGATGGACAACCGCGGTAAGCGCAGCATCGTGCTCGACGTGACAGCCGAGGAGGGGCGGGCGACAACGCGTGAGTTGCTCAGTGGCGCCGATGTTTTCCTCACCAACGTCCGGCCCGCCGCGCTCGCGCGAATGGGTCTGGATTTCGAAGCGGTGGCCGCGCACAATCCGCGACTCGTCTACGGATTGATCACCGGATACGGCGAGAGCGGGCCCGACGCCGACCGTGCGGCCTACGACGTCGCCGCGTTCTGGGCCAGGGCGGGGCTGGCGCATCTGCTCACCCGGCCGGGCGACACACCCCCGTTTCAGCGGGGCGGCATGGGCGACCACGCGGCGGGTATGACCCTGGCGGCGGCGGTGTGCGCGGCGCTGGTCGCCCGCGCGCGGACCGGCAAGGGTCAGCTGGTCAGCACGTCGCTCTACCGGCAGGGCGCCTACACCGTGAGCTTCGACCTCAACACGTTCCTGATGACCGGGCACTCCATCGCGATCGGGCAGCGGGAGTCGATGGGCAACCCGTGCATGAACAACTACACGGCGGGCGACGGGCGGCGATTCTGGATCGTGGGCCTGGAGGCGGGCCGCCACTGGCCGCCGCTGTGCCGCGCCGTCGGACGGCCCGACTGGTTGACCGACCCTCGCTTCGACACGCCGTACGCCCGCGCCGTCAACGCCGGGCAGCTCATCGCCGAGCTCGACGAGATCTTCGCGGCCAAGCCGCTCGACGAGTGGGCGAAAGCCTTTGCGGCCGAACCGGATTTCTTCTGGGCGCCGATCAACTCCGCTCGAAGACATCGTGGCCGACGATCAGTTCCACGCCGCGGGCGGCATCGTCTACGTGCCGGACGGAGACGGCACGGTGCCGATGGTCGCAACGCCTGCGGACTTCCACGGCACGCCATGGGCGCCCCGCTCGGCTGCGCCGGACATCGGCGAACACACCGCGGACGTCCTTGCCGAACTCGACCTTTACAGATCGCGGTGATCAACCTCATCGGCTCGAGTCTGTTCGACACGGGGGTCAGCGACGACGAGCGCTTCATGTTGAATGCCTACGGCAGGAGGTGCGGTCGGCGCGCTAGAGTCGCGCCTCGAGGAGGCCCACCGCGTCGAGATCGGTGATGGCGGTCGTCGTGCTGACCATCGCGACGCGCGACACCTCGATCGGTTGCCACCGGGAGCCCATCGCGGCGGTCGACGCGGCGGCGATCCACGAGTACACCGAGAACAGCCGGTACTGCTCGTGGGCCGTGTGTCCATCCAGCGAGACACCGCATTTGGCGAGCTGGGTGAGGTAACGGTCCAAGAGTGTCCGCTCCTCGGACCTGCGGGTCGCCACAGGCAGTGAATTGCACAGGAAATAGGCGACGTCGCGAACACCTGGCGCGCGACCGGCGACGGCCCAGTCGTAGAAGCCGGTGCGCCCGGCATCGACGAACAGATTGCCGCTGTGCGTGTCCCCGTGGATCAGGGTGCGATCGCCCTCGTTGAACAACGCGATAATGTCCAACGACCGGGTCGCGTAGAGCTCACCGATCCGGCGGAATGCGGGCGGCATGTCGTCGGCGAACTGATCCAGCGCTGACACGATGAACTGTGCACGGCGAGCGGCCGTCTCGGCGTCCTCGGGCTTGCTCTTCATCCCCGATGGGGTTCGCAGCCATGCCAGATCGCGGTGCCGGTAGGCGGCGTGCAGCGTTGCGAGCTCGTCCATCGCCGAAGCGGCGACGTCGAGAATGTCGTCGTCGGTCGGGGCGGGGAAGCGGCAACCCGAGGCTTCGAGGTCTTCGAGCACCATCACGAACGCCCCGTCGGCGGCGTCGTGGTCGGCGTGCCACACCCGCGGCGCCCGTACCGGAAGTTCGTTGCCGACCGCCGCGTACAGCCGCGCCTCCGCGACTCCCAGGCCGATCCGCCGGAGGAACTTGCGTTGCTCTTCGACGAACGGCTGCAGCTTGACGAAGACCGTATCGGGCAGATCGGATGCCCCCGTCAGCCCGATACGGGCGCGCCCGGTGGTGCCCGAATGGGCATCGAGAACCTCGACCTGGTCGACACGGGCGGCCAGAATTTCGGTGAACCATTCAGGCGTGAGTTCGTCGACGCTTGCGGGGATGGTCACGGCGTGCCTTCCGGCGCGTGGTGCTTGACGCGCGCGGCGTGCCGAAGCTGCTCCAGGAACTCCGCGTCATCGTCGCTGCGGACCAGATAGTGCGAAACCGCCACGCGCACCGCCGTTGCCACCGCGAGCGCTGGATCGGGCCCTTGCGCGAGGCGCTCGAGCCGTTGTCGCATCAGCGGTATTACCCGGGAGAGCCGCTTGATGACCTGCGCGGGTTCGATGTCGATCATGCGCAGCCCCGGATAGGACTGCTGGTATTCGACGATGACGCGCAGCGCCGCGTCGAGCCTCTCGCAGGCCGGGAGGTCTGCCGTCGCCTCGGCCACCGCACGCTCGTAGTACTGCCGCTCCCACACCACGAATGCGTCGAGCAGGTCTCTCTTGGAGGCGAACCAGCGATAGAGCGTGGGCCGCGACACCCCGGCCTGCGCCGCGACCTCGGACAGGCTGAGCTTCGTCATCCCGTTGCGGCCGAGAACCTCCGCGGTCGCGGCCAGTATTCGCTGACGCGTCGAGTTGTCGGCGTCGGCCACCGCTTCCTGCATCGCCATAGCTTTACAAATTTTTGGCGAAGTGTCACGCTGAGTCGGTGACAGCCGCAGCGGTGCAGCCACGTGAACACAGCCGGTTCGACATCACGTCGCATGATTTCTGGAGCCAGCCCTTCGCCGTCCGTGATGAAACTTCGCCCAGTTGCGCGCAGGGGAGGGCCTGACTTGGCATCGCCCGTTCGACTCGATGTTCGGAATCGAGGAGCCGGGGTTCTGGGCGCTGACGCGGCGTGCCGACATCGCGTTCGTCAGCCAGCATCCCGAGTTGTTCACGTCCGCCGATGGGGTGGCACTCAACCCGATGCCGGCGGAGATCCAGCGGTTCGCCTCGTTCTTCCTCTCGATGGATCCGCCGCAGCACACCACCTACCGGCGGCTGATCAGCTCGGCGTTCACGCCGCGAAACGTGCGCCAGATCGAGGAACAGATCCACGGGAACGCGGTGAGCATCGTCGACGATCTCGTCGGCGCGGGCGATATCGACTTCGTCTCCGCCTGCTCGGCGCGGCTGCCGATGCTGACGATCATGGACATGCTCGGCGTGCCGAGCGCCGACCAGCCCGCGGTCGCCTACGCCGCGGAAAAGCTCTTCGGCATGAGCGATGAGGAGTACAGCACGACCGAAGAGCGGGCGGCGGACCCCGCGCAGCAGATCATGTTGCTGCACAGCACCGGAGTGGAGCTGGCGCAGTTCCGGCGCAACAATCCCGGCGATGACCTGATGACGAGCATCGTCAACGCCGAAGTCGACGGGCACCGGCTCACCGACGAGGAGGTCGGCGCGTTTCTGATCCTGCTGGCCTCGGCCGGTAACGACACATCAAGCAGACCACGACGCACGCGATGATGGCGTTGGTGGACAATCCCGCGCAACGGACTGGCTGATGGACGGACTTCGACAACCGAATCGGCCCCGCCGTCGAGGAATTCGTCCGGTGGGCGTCTCCGGTCATGCAGTTCGCGCGCTTCGCGACCGAGGACACCGAAATCAACGGGCAGCCGGTCGGGCCGGCGACAAGGTCGGGCTGTTCTACTGCTCGGCGAACCGTGACGAGACCGCCTTCGATGACCCAGGCGAATTCGATCTCGGGCGGTCACCGAATCCGCATCTGGGCTTCGGCGGCGGCGGGCCGCACTTCTGCCTGGGTAATCAGCTCGCCAAGACCGAGCTGCGAAACCTGTTCCGAGAGTTGCTGACTCGCCTGCCGACAATCGAGTTCGGCGAACCCGACCTGCTGTACAGCAACTTCGTCCACGGCGTCAAACGCCTGCCGGCCCTCGTCCGATAGGAACACACATGCGCGTCGAAGTCGACCTCGACAAGTGCACAGGGCACGGGATCTGCGAGTCGATCGCCGAGGACGTGTTCGAGGTGCGGCGACGACGGCATCGTGGCGATCAGCGACGACGAGCGGCCGGCGTCCGACCGTGACCGGATGGAGCAGGCCGTCACGCAGTGCCCCGTCTCGGCTCTGCGGCTCGTCGATTAGTGACCACCGGGTCCTTCGGACTCGCCTATACATCTATTGTTCTGGCAATGAGGCGAACATGGCCCGCGGCTGTTCTGCTCGCCGTGGCGCTGCCGTTGTCCGGTTGTGGCGTCGTGCAAACGATTCGTGCGCAGTACCGACGTCGCGCGAGTGCCCTACAGCGAGGCTCCGGTCGCCTCGTCCGAGGCACCCGACCCCGGCCTGGCGGACCACCCGATCGTGGCGCAGGCCGCGCGCAGCGTCGTCAAGATCCACAGCGTGGTGCACGCCTGCGAGAAGATCCTGGAGGGCAGCGGCGTGGTCTTTCTGCCCGGTCGGGTGATGACGAGCGCGCACGTCGTCGCAGGCGCCGATGCCGACGGCATCACCGTCTCCGTCGGCGATGAGGAGCGCGCCGCGCATGTGGTGGCCTACGACCCCAACACCGACATCTCGGTGCTGGATGTGCCCGGCCTGCAGGCGCCGGCGTTGTCGATCGCCGAGGGCGCGGCGCCGAACGGTACCGACGCCCTGATTCTGGGCTACCCGGGCGGCGGGCCTTTTGAAGCCAGCCCGGCCCGGATCCGGGAGGTCATCGAACTCAACGGCCCGGACATCTATCGCACCACGACAGTCAGTCGCGAGGTCTACGTCATCAGCGGCAGAGTGCAGCAAGGCGATTCCGGTGGACCGCTCATCGACGTGAACGGCCGGGTGCTCGGCATTTCGTTCGGCGCGGCAGTCGAAGATCCCGACACCAGTTTCGCGTTGACGGGCGAGCGGGTCTTCACAGAGGCGGTCACGGTCGACGGTACAACGCCCGTCGCCACCGGCGGCTGCGTCAGCTAGTCGAACTTCGGCATCGGACGGACCAGCACCGACTCCTGGATCGCCCCGACGGCTCCGCTCTCGTCGAACAGTGTGCCGACCGTGGTGCCGATGCCGTCAGGGCCGTAGTTGGTTTCCGCGCGGATGCCGATCCATTCGCCCTCGGGGATCCGGTGCACGTGCACGACGAGGTCGGTGTTCATGAAGGTCCACTTCCGGATGTCGAGCTTCGTGCCGATGCCGTTGGCGCAGTCGGCCACCGCGAACAGCCGCTCCAGCGGTGTCATGGTCTCGCCCTTGACGAGGTCGACCTCCGGATTGATCCAGGACTCGCCGGGTCCCTCGCTCATCGGCATGGTCAGCCATCGCCAATCCAGGCTGTGCACGTAGTTGGGGTCCCAGTCCTTCTTCAGGTCACGGCTTTTGGCCTCGGCCAGCGGGACGCAGCGGCGGAGCGGGCGCATGGACCAGCTCGGCGGTGTCGATGGTCGCCAGCCGCCACCCGCTGGCCCTGGCCACCGGCCGCGGCTCGCCGTCCTTGCCCGGTGCCAGCATTTCGGCGCTGACCAACTCGATCTGCTTGCCGGAGCGCTCGATTCGCGAGCGCACCCACAGGTCGCCCTCGGCGGGAACGCCGCCCAGCAGGTCGATCATCACCCGGCTCAGCCGGGTGTCGTCGCGGGCCTCACAGCGCTCGAGGGCGCGAACCAGCAGCGCCGAGGGCGGCGCCCCGTGTTGAATCGCCGCCGACCACGTGCTGCGCACCAGGTCGGTCGCTGCGAACTTCTCGCCGAGCGCGTCGCCGGCGTCGACCAGTTCGTAGTAGGAGTCGCTCACGGAAGACCCGCTCCCGGCACGTCGACGGTCACCGCATCGAGGCGCGACAACTTGGTGCCGACCAGCCGCTGCGGGTAGGCGTCCGTGCTGGACAGCAGGAACAGCGTGCGCCGCTCGGGCCCGCCGAGCGCGCAGGCGATCGCGGTGCGGTCGCCCATGTCGATCCGGTCGGTGACGGTGCCCCCCTCGATGATTCGCTCGAACTGGTGGGCCAGCGTCATCGACGTCCAGATGCCGCCCTCGGCGTCGAGGCAGATGCCGTCGGGCGGCCCGTCCAGGCCCTCGGCGAAGACTCCGGCGATCGGTCAGCGCCCCGTCGGCGCGATGGTGAACGCCGTCAGCCTCCGGCCGACCGACTCGGCGACGATCAGCGTCGAGCGGTCCGGCGTGATCACCATTCCGTTCGGGAAGTCGAGGTCCTCGGCCACGACGGTCGCTGTGTCGTCGGGGTCCACCCGCACGATGACGCCGCCCTCGACGGCCTGCGATCCGACATAGGCACGTCCCGCGGTCGTCGACGACCATGTCGCCGAGGTTCGCGGGCACGGTGTCGGAGAGATCGGCGAGAGTGGTGACGGTTTCGCCGTCGTAGCGCAGCACCTGCCGGTTCTCGGTGGACGACGATCAGCAGCGACCCGTCGGGCCGAAACCCCAGCCCGGACGGCGCGTGGCCGGCCAACGGCGACCGTGGTCATGTCGCCCTGCAGGTTGACCGTGTGCACCGCCTCGCCCAGCATGTCGGAGAACCACAGCAGTCCCTCGAACCAGCGAGGACCCTCGCCGAAGCAGAAACCGTCGGCCAGCGTCGTCGGCTCGAAGGCACCTTTACAAATCACGCCATAAGTGTCACGCTCGCAGGGTGCCACTGTCAACCAGGTGCTGGTCATGAAGAAGTACTACGGCCACACGCTTCTCTATCTGCACGAGACGATCGCGCTGGGCGCGGGGCGCAGCGACCAATTCACTTCAGCGTTCAGCGACGTCTACCACCCGATGATGGAGGAACTCGGCGCGCGGCTGTTCGCGATCTGGGAGACGACCCCGTACAACGGGCACTGGCCGCAGGTGACGATCATCTGGGAGATCGACGCGTTCGCCGACTACGCGCGCATCGGCAGGGCGCAGGCCCGCGGCGGCAGCCACGAGGAGGCGGCGGCGAAATGGTCGACGTTCCTGGCCGAGATCGGCGCCTCCGGTGAGGGCCGGATCATGTACGCGGGCAAGAGCAACAAGACGCTCGCGCAGCTGCGGGAGTCCGACTTCTCGGCCGGCCTGGTGATCCAGGAGATCATGCAGACCAAACCCGGCCGCCAGGACGACTACATCCGCGAGCTCGAGCGCCTCTACGTGCCGTGGTCGGAGCGGACCGGCAAGCGCTGGCTCGGCTCGTTCATCACGACCTTCCGGTTCAACGAGGTCATCCACTACTGGGCGCTGGACGGCGACTGGGACTGCTTCGCCAACCACTACCCGTCCTGGAAGGACAGCCCGCCCGCCGAGATCGTCACCTGGATGAGCGTCGCGCCCGCGTTGCGCGACGGCTGGGAAGACTCGATCCTGCAGGCCCTGCCGCCGTCGCCGCTGCAATGAACATGCCTGTGATGCAAGGGCTTCTCCTACGATCCGTTCGACCCGGCGGTGATGGCCGATCCGCCGTCGTACTACCGGGTGCTGCGCGACGAGCATCCCGTGTACTACATCGAGAAGTGGGACACCTACGCGCTGTCGCGGTTCGACGACATCTGGCGGGTGCTGGAGATCAACGACGGCACGTTCGTCGCATCCGAGGGAACGCTGCCCGCCGCAACGGTTCTGGCGCAGCACAACGACGGCCCGGTGCCCGATCCGCCGCTGCATCCGATGCCGTTCCACGCGAACTTCGACGCCCCGATCTACGACGGGGTCCGGCGTTGCACGTCGAGTCAGTTCCGGCCGAAGTCCGTCTCCACGCTGGCCGACCGGATCCGGACCCTGGCCAACGAGCGGCTCGACGAGCTGCTGCCGCGCGGCACATTCGACCTGACCCAGGATTACGGCGGCATCGTCGCCGCCTCGGTGGTGTGCGAATTGGTCGGCCTGCCAGTCGATCTGGCGCCGGATGTGTTGGCGACGGTCAACGCGGGAAGCCTGGCCGAGCCCGGCAGCGGCGTCGAGGTGGCCAATGCGCGACCCGGTTATCTGGAGTATCTGATCCCGATCGTCGAGCGCAGGCGCGCCGACGCGTCCGGCGCTGCGCTGCCGATCGTCGACAACCTCATCGGCTACCGGTTGCCCGACGGTTCGGCGCTGTCCGACATGGAGGCCGCCGTCCAGATGCTCGGCGTCTTCATCGGCGGCACGGAAACCGTGCCGAAGATCGTCGCGCACGGACTGTGGGAGTTGGGTCGGCGCCCCGACCAGATGGCCGCCGTGCGTGCGGATCTCGACGCGAATGTGCCCGTCGCGCGCGAGGAGATGATCCGGTACTGCGCTCCCGCGCAGTGGTTCGCGCGCACGCTGCGCAAGCCGTTCACCGATTCACGACACCACGATCGAACCCGGGACAGCGGATCATCACGCTGCTCGCGTCGGCCAACCGCGACGAACGGGAGTACCCCGACCCGGACGAGTTCATCTGGAACCGGCCCATCGAGCGCCTGCTGGCATTCGGCCGTGGGCAGCACTTCTGCCTCGGTGTGCACCTGGCCCGTCTCGAGATCGCCATCATGGTGACCGAATGGCTCAAGCGGGTGCCCGACTACCGGATCGTCGACCGAGGCCGCATCGCGGCCGCCGTCGAGCTTCCAGTGGGGCTGGAACAATGTTCCCGTGGAGTGCCAGGTGGAGGGCGTCTGACATGTGGGCATACCGGCTCGTCGCGCCGTACACCTTTGAACGGCTGGACATTCCCGACAAGACGCCCGACGCCCTCGGCGACCGCCAGGTGCTGCTGCGGTTCATCGCCGCAGGAGTGTGCGGCAGCGACCTGCCCCCGTTTCAGGGGAGTGCGCGGAAAGATCACCGGCGACACCGGCCGCAGCGCCGCCGAGATGGCGGGCTTTCCGATCCACGAGGTCGTCGGCGAGGTGATCGCCAGCCGGCATCGCAAGCCACGGAGTGGGCGACCGCGTCGTCGGCTGGGCGTCGGGCTTCGACGGCCTGATGGAACACGTGGTCGCCGACGGTGATGGACTTGGCGCCATACGATCCGGCGCTGACGCCCGCAACACGCCGTGGCGCTGCAACCGCTGGCCTGCGTGCTGTACGCGCTCGAGCAGCTGCCAAAGCTCAAGGGCCGACACGTCGCCGTCATCGGGCAGGGGTCGATCGGGCTGCTGTTCTCCTATGCGGCAAAGGCTTTGGGTGCCCGCCATGTCACCGGCGTCGACCCGGTCGACCGCGACGCGATCGCCAAGGAATTCGGAGTCGACACCATCGTCCGCGCCACCAGCGACCGGTGGGTGAGCCACCTCGAGTCCAACGACAAGCCGGACATCGTGATCGAGGCCGTCGGGCACCAGGTCGCCACGCTCGGCCATGCGATCGAGGCGGCGGCTTCGGCGGCACGGTCTTCTACTTCGGCGTACCCGACGACGACAGCTACCCGATCAGCATGCGCACCATGCTGCGCAACAACCTGACGCTGAAATCCGGTGTGACACTCGACCGGCGCCGGGTCCTGTCCGCCGCCAACGAGTTCGCGCGTGAACATCCCGAGCTGCTGGCCGCCTACGTCACGCACACCTTCGGCGTCGACGAGGTGCAGGCGGCGTTCGACCTGGCCTGCCGTCCGACGCCCGAACGCGTCAAGATCGCGATCGTCGAATGACGAGCAGACTGCAGGAAGCGCTCGCCGCCAAGCCGCAGGTGTGGGGCGGCTGGGTGGTCGGGCCCACGATCATCGGCCCGGAGGAATTCGCCGCGGCCGGGTACGACTACGTCGGGTTCGACGTCCAGCACGGCTATCTCGACGACGCCGACGTCGCACTGCTGTTGCGGCGGCTGGAGCATGTGCCGATCGCCACCGCCGTCCGGCTGCCGTCCGCCGATCCCGCGCCGATCGGTCGGGTCCTCGACGCCGGCGCCGACGCGGTGATCATCGCGATGATCGAATCGGCCGAGCAGGCGGCCGCCGCGGTGGCCGCCACGCGCTACGCACCGGCTGGCGTGCGCAGCTTCGGGCCGCTGCGGGCCAGCCTCGGTCACGACCCGGCCGCGCAGGAAGCGAGGACCAGCGTGTTCGCGATGATCGAGACGGCGCGAGGGCTTGCGGCGCTCGACGAGATCTGCGCCGTCCCAGGGCTAGCCGGCGTCTACGTCGGACCCGCCGATCTGGCGATCTCGCTGGGCTACGCTCCGGCGCAGGCGTGGACCGAGCCGGCTGTCCTGGACGCGATGGGGCGTATCCAGGCCACCGCCTCGGCGGCTGGCCTGGTCACCGGCATCCATGCCGGGACGGGCAAGGTCGGAAAGGCCATGGCCGAGCTGGGCTTCCGGATGATCACCCTCACCTCGGAGTCCCAGGCGCTGCGGCGCGGCGCGGCCGAACACCTCAAGGAGGCGCAGTGACATCGGCGGACCGGGTGGCGCTGGTGACCGGCGCGGCCCGCGGACAGGGCGCGGCGATCGTGAAGAGGTTGCACTCGCGACGGCTTTCGGGTTGCCGCCTGTGACGTGCGGCTCGACGAGCTCAAAGCGGTTGTGGACGCGTTCGGCGACGGAGTCATCGACGTTGAGCTGGACGTGACGTCGGCCGAGCAATGGGATGCCGCGGTGACGCAAGTGGTCGACCGGTTCGGCTCGTTGACCACGTTGGTCAACAACGCCGGCGTGCTGCATCGTGCTTCGCTGTCCGACGAGACACCCGACGGGTTCGAGAAGAGTTGGCGGTTCAACTGTCTCGGGCCGTTCCTGGGCATCCAGGCGGTGCTCGAACACCTGACGCGGGCCGAGGGCGCCGCGATCGTGAACACGTGCAGCACCGGGGCCATTCGGCCGTTCCCCAACCACGCCGCCTACGGCTCGTCGAAGTGGGCGCTGCGGGGGCTCACCCAGATCGCCGCGGCGGAACTCGCGCCGGGCATCCGGGTCAACGCCGTGTTCCCCGGACCGGTGGAGACACCGATGCTCGACGCGGCGGCGCGGGCACGCCTCGCCGAGAAGGGCCCGCTGGGCAAGCCGAGCGAGATCGCCGACGCGGTGGCTTTCCTGGTCTCCGACCAGGCGTCGTTCATCACCGGATCCGAACTCGTCATCGACGGCGGCCAGACTCTGAAGATCGGATGAGCCAGATGGCCAAACAGCTCTCGGTGGGAATCATCGGCGCCGGCCCGGGCGGGCTCGCGCTGGGGATCTTCCTGCGAAAGGCCGGCTTTCGGGACTTCACCATCTTCGACCGCGAGGACGGCGTCGGCGGAACCTGGCGGATCAACACCTACCCGGGCCTGGCCTGCGACGTGAAGTCGCACCTGTACTCGTATTCGTTCGACCTGAACGCGAAGTGGTCGCGGCTGTGGTCGGGGCAGCCGGAGATCCTCGAGTACTTCGAGCGGTGCGCGCAGCGCTACCAGCTGGCCCCGAACCTGAAGTTGCGCACCGAAATCGTCTCGGCGAGATGGGATGCCGATACCGAACGCATGGCGGCTGACGGCGGCGGGCGGCGACACGTACACCTTCGACGTCGTGGTCTCGGCGGTGGGCCTGTTCACCCAGCCGGTGATGCCCGACCTCGTCGAGGAGGAGCCGTTCACCGGAACTGTGATGCACACCGCGCGCTGGGACCACTCCGTCGACCTCACGGACGCACGGGTGGCTGTTCTGGGAACCGGTTCGACGGCGTCGCAGCTGATTCCCGAGGTCGCCAAGGTCGCCAAGAAGGTGTACTCGGTGCAGCGTTCGCCGACGTGGATCCTGCCGAAGCCGGACCGGCCGTACACCGATCGGGAGAAGTGGGTCTTCGCGCACGTTCCACTCGCCAAGAAGATCTATCGAACCCGGCTGTGGCTGCGCAGCGAGTCGAACATCGGCGTGATCGAGCACGGCAGCGACAAGACGCAGGAGTTCAGGGGCATCGCGATGCGGACGCTCGAGGCGACGGTCGACGATGAAGAGTTGCGCCGCAAGCTGACTCCGGATCATCCGTTCGGCTGCAAGCGGCTGGTGTTCGCGTCGGAGTATCTGCAGACGTTGACCCAACCGCACGTCGAAGTGGTGTCGAGCCCCGCGAGGTCGCTGCGGGCCCGCTCGTTGGTCACCGAGGACGGTACTCGAGCTCGACGTCGACGTGGTGTTGTGCGCGACGGGCTACGCCGCCGCCGACTACCTGGGGCAGATCGACGTCGTCGGCGAGGGCGGGAAGACGCTGCGGGAGAAGTGGGCGCGACGGTGCGTACGCGTATCTCGGGATGGCGGTCCCCGGCTTCCCGAACTTCTTCATGCTCTACGGACCGAACACCAACGTCGGCTCCAACAGCGTGATCTTCATGCTCGAGGCGCAGGCCCGCTACATCGTGCGGGCGCTGAAGTACATGCGGCGCAGGCGCAAGTCCTATGTCGCGGTGCGGCCGGAGGCGATGGCCGACTTCATCGCCAGAGATCGACGAATGGATGGCAGGGCACGGTGTGGCTGACCCGGTGCAGCAACTACTTTCGCGCCCCCAACGGCCGGGTCGTCACCCAGTGGCCGCGCAGCGCGCGGGCGTTCTGGAGCATGACCCGTCGCTTCAGGCCGGCCGACTACGCGCTTCGAGCCGCCGACGCTGGCTGCCGGCTGGTCGCGCGCCGAATCGCAGACAGCGGCGAGCCGGTGAGTGCCTCGGTGGATGCGACCGGACGACGAACTTCGCCGACCGGCTCGATCCGGCGCTGCGGCATCTCGCATCGGCACGGACCGACCTGTCGGCGAACGTGCTTGGCGTCGTGCGTGATTCACTGAACCAGCGCCGCGCCGAAGCGTCGCGCGACGTCGACACCGTCGGCGTCGAATTCGAGAACCGCGAGGCGGGATCGATCCCGGTGCGCATCTACCGTGGCGGCGCGTCGCCGGCACCCGCGGTGATCTATTGCCACGCCGGTGCTTTCGTGCTCGGCAACCTCGACACCGATCACCGCCAATGTGTCGAGTTCGCCAGGCGCGGACGCTGCACGGTGGTGTCCGTCGACTACCGGCTGGCGCCGGAACATCCGTACCCGGCCGCGCTCGACGACGCGATGACCGTGCTGAACTGGGTTGCGGCCAACGGCGCGGCGCTGGGTGTCGACACCGGCCGGCTTGGCCGTCGCGGGGAGCAGTGCCGGCGCAGCGCTGGCCGCGCGTCTTGCGCAGCGCGCCGCCGACGGCTCGGCGCCGCCGGTGGTGTTCCAGATGCTGCACCAACCGGTGCTCGACGACCGACCGATGCCGTCGAAGGACGAGTTCACCGCGACGCCGGGATTCGACGGCCCCGCGGTCGAGCAGATGTGGCGTCACTACCTGCGGCGGCGATGCCCGTCCCCGCCGATGCGGCGCCCGGCCGCATCGCCGAGTTATCCAGTGTGGCCAGCGCATTGATCACCTGTTCGGAGCTCGATCCGCTTCGCGACGAAGCGGTCGACTACGCGCTGCGCCTGATGTGGGCCGGCGTCGCCACCGAGCTGCACGTGTTCCCCGGCACGTGCCACGGGTTCGACTCGCTGCTGCCCGACTGGGAGATCAGCCAGCAGCTGTTCGAGCTTCAGGGTGCGGCGCTGCGGCGAGCGCACGGTGACAGGCCTTCAGGCGGACTAACTCCCGGGCGACGGCGGCGTGGTAGGCGTCGATGTGGGCCGGATTGACCATGCGGAAGAAGCCGTCGGACAGGGGCGCGTGCTTGTAGGCCTCGATCGTCATCGTCCGGTGAACAGCGTGAGCCCGTCGCCGGGCCGGGTGAAGTGGTACTGGATCGTCATGCGTCCTTCGAGGCCGCCGTTGCCCGCGCTGTCGTGGCCCAGGCGGCCGACCGAGCTGAACACGAACAGGCTGGGGCGCACGGCGATCGCAAGCTGCCAGGTGAAGACGCGGTCCTTCTCGGGATCCGGGTGAGCCTCGTCCCAGGTGTCGCCGACCCGCAGGGGCAGATGGTCGGGCAGGTTGCGGATGTCGGGGCCGCCCGGATAGGTCTTGGTCCAGTTCGCGGGGTTGGTCACGAAGTCGTAGATCGTCTCCGGCGACTGGCTGAAAGCGGTCTCCGAACTTGTCGTGACGATGCCCATGACGTCAACTGCCCTTCTACGAATGGCGTCGAAAGTCGTCACGCGCGCGAGTTCGACGGATGCCAGGCAGGAGCAATGCGATCCCGACCGCGACGAGGATGACTGCGCGTGACGAGGCCGCTTCGTCGATGCAGCCATTCCTTGAGTCGCGTGAGGTGCGCGTCGGCGCGCGCACCGACCGCCACATAGGCGAATACCGGAACGGCGACCGTGGAGCTGGCCACGGCGGAGTAGTACAGCGACGGCGCCCCCGCGCCGGCCGACACCCAGACCCCGCGGTGCCGATCAACAACCCGGCGGCCGCGTTCGCCGCCAACATCTTCGGATTGGTCAACACGAGGAGTACACCGATCACCGCGGCGCCGACGGGGTGATCCTGCTGATGCGGCTGCAGCCATCGCGGCTCTTCGGTCATCCGTTCGCGCCTGGCCCAGACCCACACGCCGAGCACGAGCAGGACTGCGCCGATGGCTGATCAGAACCCATGGCGACATCGGCCGATCGAAGCCGGCCGAGCATCCGCGGAGCCTGCATGAACACGGCGGTGACGGCGGCCAGCGCGATCAGTCTGCCCGCAAGGAACGCCAACCCGTTGGGCCCGGGACGGTCGGTGTGCAAGCACGAGGATCACTGCGGCAATGATCGAGAAAGGCGATATCGCGACGACCATCGCGGGCGCGAAGAAGCTGGCCCGAGCACCGACCCCCAACCCGCCGCACATATGCTGATCCTTCGCCAATCGCGGTGACTTTACAGATCGATCAATAAATGTCACGCTCAGTGAGTGTCACTGCAGCATACCCTCGCGACTTCCGAAGGCGGATAGATGGACTTCTCGCGCGTCGAACTGTCCGACGACGATCGGGCGTTCCGGGATGACCTGCGCGCATTCCTGAAAACCATCGTGACCGACGAGGTCATCGCGCGCGACCGGGAGACCGGCGAGAACTTCGATGAGGGCGTGCACCTGGCGCTCGGCGAAGCCGGCTACCTGGCCGCCGATTTCAAGGACGAAGCCGACGGCGGGTTCAACCGGGTGCGCAGGCGCATCTGGAACCTCGAGGTCGGTCGGATGCACACGCCGTGGTTTCACTGGGGCACGACGGCGATGGTCGCGCGGGCGGTCGAGCAGTTCGGTTCCCCCGAGCTGAAGGCAGAGGTGCTGCCGAAGGTGCTGTCCGGTCACTTCCGCTTGTGCCTTGGCTACACCGAACCCGAGGGGGGCTCAGACGTCGCGACGTGCAAGACGCGCGCGGTGCGCGACGGTGACGGCTGGATCATCAACGGCTCCAAGATGTTCACGTCGAATGCGCACAACGCCGCAGTACGTCTACCTGATCACCAACACCGACCCCGATGCGCCGAAACACCAGAGCCTGACCATGTTTCTGGTGCCACTGAACACCCCCGGTGTCGAGATCCAACCGATCCGCACGGTGGACGGCGACCGCACCAACATCACCTACTACAGCGACGTGCGCATCGATGACAAGTACCGCCTTGGCGAGGTCAACGGCGGATGGGGGGTGTTGCGGGACGCGCTCAACGACGAGCACGGCACGGTCGAACGCGAGGACGATGGCCTGCAGAAGCTCGCGGCGATGACCGAACACCTGTTGTTGTTGGCGGAGGCCGTCGACAAGGTCGCGCTCGGTGGCCGCCGGACGACGACGCGGTGAGATACCGGCTCGGACGCAGCATCGCGCGTATGGAAGCCGCGATGAGCACTCCGGAGATGTTCGGCCGGGTCGCGATCGCGCAGACCATGCGCGACGTGTCGCCGGACTTGATGGACATCCTGGGCACCGCGTCCGCGCTGCCCGTCGGCACCGACGCTTCCGCCGACGACGGAGCGGCGGAGTACATCTTCCGGTTGGCCGGACCGACCGGCGTATACGGCGGAACCCTCGAGGTGTTCCGCAACATGATCGCCCAGCACGCGCTGGGGCTGGGCCGGCCCGCCTACGCACCGCCGGTCAAGCAGCCGACCTAGAGTCGCGCGATCACCTCGGAGGCGAGCAATTCGAGCGTCTCGTCGGATCCGCGGTCGTGGGTGAACAACACGATCTGGCCGAAACCGAGCTCGATCAGCTCGTGAAGGCGGTCGACGATCGCGGGCGGCGTGCCGATCAGGCCACCCTCCTCGAGCCCGAATGCGGGTACCCCGAAACGCTTCTCGGCGAGTTGGCGGACCGCGGGCAGCGACGCGTCGTCCGGGGCCAACGCCATCACCGCCTCGATCGACAGCACGATGGTCGATGGATCCCGGCCCACCTCGTCACAGATCGAGCGCAGAACCGACAGCTTGTGATCGAATTCGCCGAGCGCGTACGTGGGCACGTTCCACACATCGGCGTAGCGCGCGACCAACGGCAGCGTGTACTTCTCGCCGACCCCGCCCACGACGATCGGTGGCCGGGGCTGCTGGACCGGTCCGGGCTTGATCGGCATGTCCTTGACGGTGAAATGCTTACCGGTGAAATCGATCACCTCGTTCGCGAACGCCTGATGCAGGATCTGCAGTGTCTCGCCCAGCCGCTCCGAACGCTCGGAGAACGTTCCCCAGTCCAGCCCGACGCGGGTGTGCTCGTCCTCGATGGATCCGCTGCCGAGCCCGAGTTGCAGCCGGCCCGCGGAGATCTGGTCGAGCGTCGTGGCCATCTTGGCCAGCACTGCCGGATGACGGAATTGGTTGCACAGCACCATATGTCCGACCTGGATGCGCTCGGTGCGGCTGAGCAGTGCGGTGGCCAGGGTCCACGCCTCCATCGAGGGTACTCGGGCGCTCCCGGCCCGTAGAGGTGGTCGTAGAGCCACACCGAGTCGATGCCGAGCTGCTCGCAGCGCAGTGTGCGATGCAGGATCTGCTCGTAGGTGAAGCCCATCTGAGGCAGATAGACACCGATCTCGGGCTTGCTCATGCGCGCAGTTCCAATCTTCCGTGAGTGATGGTCGTCGTGCCGTTGGCGGCGGCTTCGAAGGCGACCGAATGCTCAGTAAATGCCAAAGGCGTTGACCGTCAGGTCGGAGTCGAGCGGCGTCGGCGACGCGAACCGCACAGCCACCCGCCGAACCCTGCCCGGATCGTCGACACCCAACAGGTCGAGCAGGCGGTGGGTGCAGATCGCCATCGTGCACAGTCCGTGCGTGAAGACGAAATCGAATCCGGCCGCCCTTGCCACGTCGATGTCGAAGTGATGTGCCGCCCAGTCGCCGGACACCTCCGCGTACCGATGTGCCAGGTCCTTGTCGATGTGATGGGTGACGGATCCGAGTGGGTTGGTGCGCGCGTCGTCGGGAAACCGATGATCGGCGGGCATCGCTCCCAGATCCGCGAGGTCCTGCAGTCCGAGCAGCACCATCGTCCACCACTGTTCGACGGCGACCTCACCGTCGGCGTCGATCTGCTCGAAGTGCATCACGACTTGTGTGCCTGCCCGGGTTGTCCGCACCGCCGAGATCTGTGACCACGTGTCCAACCGTTCACCGGGCACCAGTGGCCGATGCAGCACGATGTCGTGCTCGCCGTGCACGCCGCCACGGACGTGGCGCCACGCCGCTTCGGGGAGGTCGGCCCTGGCGGCTTCCTGCGCGGCGAACACCACGATCACCGGGAACACCGCAGGCACGGCGAGGCCGTCGCGCACGGTGGGGGTGTGGTCACCGGTGGCAGAGGCGTAAGCGGTGATGTTCTCGAGGTCGAGGGTGTCGGTGAAGGGGCCATGTCGGTCGGGGACGACCGTCATCTCGCTCATCCCCGGTGACCCTCCTGCGGCGTGAACCCTGTACTTTCCGTGGTTCGCATGGTAACGACATTCTCAGAAATCGAGAAGCTTGTTCTGGACTGGAGCACCCCACATGCGGTTCACGTTCACCCACCCGATGCACAGCCATCCCTATAACCGGGAGCTGGTGACGGGATCCGGCATCGCCACGGTCGCGTCGGCCGCCGAGGCGGCGGGCTTTGACGGATTCGGGTTCACCGATCATCCTGCACCGTCGCAGCGGTGGCTGGAGTCCGGCGGGCACGACGCGGTGGACCCGTTCGTGGCGATGGGATACGCGGCCGCGCGGACCACCACGCTGCGGCTGATCCCGAACATCGTGGTGCTGCCGTACCGCAACCCGTTCGTGGTGGCGAAGGCGGGCGCGACGCTCGACCTGCTTTCCGACGGGCGGTTCACGCTCGGGGTCGGCGTGGGCTATCTCAAGCGGGAGTTCACCGCGCTTGGTGTGGACTTCGACGAACGGGCCGCGCTGTTCGAGGAGGCGTTGGAGGTGATCCGGGGGATCTGGACCACCGACGACTTCTCCTATGAGGGGCGGCATTTCAGCGCCAAGGGCATCACCGCCCACCCGAGGCCGGTGAGCGATCCGCATCCGCCGATCTGGATCGGTGGCAACACCGCCGCGGCTCGCAAGCGCGTCGTAACCGGTACGGCGACGGCTGGTGCCCGTTCCCGGCGCCCGCCATGCTGGCGCAGACGGCGCGCACGGCGGTGATGGACGCCGACGGCCTGGCCGCGGGCGTCGACGATCTGCGGCGCCGGTTCGACGAGGCCGGCCGAGACTTCTCGAAGATCGACATCACGTTCACCAACGCCGACGGCGGCAACCCGGGCAGCGACGACTTCAATCGCCGACGCATACCTGTCCGGTCTGGAAAAGCTTGCGGCGGTTGGCGTGACGTGGGTGCAGGTCGGGCTGCCGGGCGACAGCCTGGCGCACGTGCTGGAGACGATCGAGCGCTTCGGCAAGTCGGTGATCAGCGCGGCGCGCTGAGCGGCTGACAGGGTGCGCGAATACAGCTGCTCAACTCGCTGCTCAGAACGCTTCCTCGGGCACGCTCATGATGTCGTCGTCGACGGTTCGACGATGCCGCGAACCACGGTGATGTTCGGCAGCATGTGTGAGGCGAAGAACTCCGCGGTGGCGATCTTGCCCTGATAGAAGGCCTCGTCGCCGGCCGACGGCGCGGCGTCGAGCGCCGCGTGGGCCACCTGCGCCTGCGCCAGCAGCCGCCAGCCGATGATCAGGTCTCCGACCGCGAGCAGGAAGCGCACCGACACGAGGCCGATCTTGTAGATCTCCGTCGGCCGTTCGGATGCGCCCATCAGATAGCCGGTCAGCGCGGCCGTCATCGCCTGGACGTCCTCGAGCGCGTTTCGCAGCTGGTCGGCCTGCGTCTTCAACACCGCGTCGCAGCCGTCGATCGTCTTACTGATCTGCGACGCAACGTGTGTCAACGCCGCACCGTTGTCGCGGAAGATCTTGCGGAAGATGAAGTCCAACGCCTGGATCGCGGTGGTGCCCTCGTAGAGCGAGTCGATCTTGGAATCGCGGATGTACTGCTCGATCGGGTAGTCCTGCAGGAACCCGGAACCGCCGAGCGTCTGCAGCGACTCCGTCAGGTTCTCGTATGCTCGTTCCGAGCCGACGCCCTTGACGATGGGCAGCAGCAGATCGTCGACCCGGTGCGCCATGGCGGGGTCGGCTCCCGAAACATGCTCGGCCACATCGTCGTTCTGGTGTGCCGCCGCGTACATGTACAGCGCTCGCAGACCTTCGGCGTACGCCTTCTGGGTCATCAGGCTCCGCCGCACGTCAGGGTGATTGATGATCGTGACGCGCGGCGCCGTCTTGTCGGTCATCTGCGTCATGTCGGCGCCCTGCACGCGCTCCTTGGCGTAGGCCAGCGCGTTGAGGTAACCCGTCGACAGTGTGCCCGATGACTTGACGCCGATCGTCATGCGCGCGTGCTCGATCACGGTGAACATCTGCGCGATGCCGTTGTGTACGTCGCCGACGAGGTAGCCGACCGCGGGCACCCCGTGCAGGCCGAAGCTCAGCTCGCACGTCGGCGAGGACTTCAAGCCCATCTTGTGCTCCAGGCCGGTGGTGAAAACCCCGTTGCGGGAGCCGAGTTCGAGCGTGTCGGGGTCGAAGTGGTAGTTCGGCACGTAGAACAGGCTCAGCCCCTTGGTGCCGGGTCCGGCGCCCTCGGGCCGGGCGAGCACGAGGTGGAAGATGTTCTCGGCGGTGTCTGCGACGTCGCCGCCGGAGATGAACCGCTTCACGCCTTCGATGTGCCACGTGCCGTCGGGTTGGGCGATCGCCTTGGCGCGGGCCGCTCCCACATCGGAGCCGGCGTCGGGCTCGGTCAACACCATCGTGGCCGCCCAGCCTCGTTCCAAACCCTGTGCTGCCCAGCGCTTCTGCTGCTCATTTCCCTCCGCGTAGAGAGCGTGGGCCATCGCCGAGCCAAGTCCCCACAGGAACGCCGCCGACGGATTGGCGCACATGAGCATCTCGTAGATTGCCCATGCCAGCGGCGCAGGCGCGGGCACCCCGCCGATGCCCTCGGCGAGGCCGATGCGCCACCACTCGGCGTCCTTGACCGCCTGGACCGACTTCGCCAGTTCGGGGGACACGGTGATGGTGTGTCGTTCCGGATCGAACACCGGGGGATCGCGGTCGGCGTCGACGAAGGATTCGGCGACCGGACCCTCGGCCAGCCTGGCGACCTCGTCGAGCATCGTGCGCACGGTATCGACATCGAGATCGCCGTAGGCTCCGGTGTCCAGTACATGACCCAGGCCCAGCACCTCAAAGAGGTTGAACTCGATATCGCGAACATTGGCGATGTAGTGCCCCAACGCTTTTCCCTTCAACTCTGACAAGCCCTAAATGCAGTGTCGCCGAGCGGGAAAGCGTACGCAACCGTAACCTACGGTGACGAAACCGTAGGGAGCGATGGTCGCGCGGGCGCTTGTGACGCGGGTCATACCTCGCAGCCGCAGTCGGTGGCGCTGGACTTCGGCAGTTCCGCCACAACCTCGGAACGCGCTGAGTCGAAGCTGAAATATCCCTTGATGGGCAGGGTTTCGGGCGGCGGATCCTGGTAGCTCCACGCCACGTCCGGTATGACGGCGTCGCCGATCACCGCCGACCAGTACGTCGCGTGACCCTTGTAGTTGCAGTAGGTGCTCGTTCGCCGACCGTCGCAGTGCGTCCGTGCGCACCAATGACGGCGCGACATACAGGCGCGGCTCGACCGACGTTTCGAACACGATGATCGTCTCGGCGGTGTCCACCAGAACGGTGCCCGCGACGGTGACGCGCAGCCCGCGGTTCGTCGGCCTGCAGTCGACGCGGTGGTACGGGTTCGGCGGGTAGTGGACGAGTCGGCGGCCTTCCTCGAGCCACGTGTCGACGGCATCCCACGGCACGCTGACGAATCCCGGGGCCTCGGCCACGGGCTCGCTCGGAAGGTCGCCGACTTCTTCGGCCGGGAAGGCATAGCTCAGCGGGCTGTCGCGCCGGTGCACCAACAACGCCCGCTCGGTGTCGATCATCATGCGACCGCCACGGAGCGCCTGGACGCGTCGCGGATGGGGTTCGACAAAGACGATGTCGCCGGGCAGCGGCCGGGCGAGAACCATCCCGCGGGGTCCTTGCTCAGGGGACCACGGCCGGCGACGAGGCTCATGTCACCAGCTTTACAAATTCTTCGCCGAGCGTCACTTCTTTGCCGAAGTCGCATGACCGGGGCGAAGAAGGGGTGCAATGGGGGCACAAGGGCGAGCAGTGGCGAACGGGGCGGGATATGAAGCGACTCAACGGCGTGGACGCCCTGATGTTGTACAGCGAGACGCCCGAGATCCACATGCACACCCTGAAGATCGGCGTGCTCGACGTGTCGGGTGTCGACGGTTTCGACTTCGACCTCTTCCGACGCGTGGCGTATCCGCGGTTGATGGCGCTTGACGCCGCTTCGCTATCAGCTCGTCGACATCCCGCTCAAGCTCCATCACCCGATGTGGGTGGAAAACGACGACATCGATCTGGACTACCACGTTCATCAGGCTCGTGTGGCCGCCCCGGGCGGGCGCCGTGAACTCGACGAGCTGATCGGCGAGATCGCAGGCACGCCGCTGGACCGCCGTCGCCCGCTGTGGCAGATGTACGTCGTCGACGGGCTTGCCGATAACCGGATCGCGATCATCCACAAGGTTCATCACGTGCTTGCCGACGGCGTCGCATCGGCCAACCAGATGGCGCAGGCGATGGAGCCGCACGAGCCTTCGGCGACCATGCACGTTCCCGACGCCTCGGATTCCGCGCGCACCCGGCGCAAGCCTGCTCAAGGCGGCAGGCCGCGACCACGTCGGTCTGATCCGAAAGCTGCCACGGCTGGTGCGCGAAACCGCCACCGGCGTAACGCGAGTCCGGCGGCGGGCCAAGGAACGCGGCGCCCATCCGGATCTGGCCCGCAACTTCGCGCCCCCGCAGTGCTTCCTCAATCACGTGGTCACGCCGGGGCGCCGGTTCGCCACGGCGCCGCTGGCGCTGGCGGATGTGAAGGAGACCGGCAAGCACCTCGGCGTCACGCTCAACGACATCGTGTTGGCGACGGCCGCCGGTGCGCTGCGCCGGCTGCTGTTGCGCTACGACGGCCGGGCCGATTCGCCGCTGATCGCCGGAGTGCCGGTCAGTTACAACACCTCGCCGGAGCGGTTGGCGGGCAACGAGTTCACCTACATGACACCGTCATTGCCCGTGCACATCGACGATCCGTTGGAGCGGGTGCGGCTGACTGCGCTGGCCACCGGTATCGCCAAGGAGAACCACCAGTTGCTCGGGCCGACGGTGTTGCCCGCGTGGCTGTCGTACCTGCCGCCCGCTTTCGCGCCGGGGATCTTTCGCAGGCAGGCCAGGCGAGTCGAGTCGGCCAGCGTCATGAACCTGACCGTCTCGAATGTGCCGGGGCCTCGCGAGCGGGGCGATATCGAGGGCGCCACTGTCAGTGAGATCTACTCGGTGGGACCGATCGTCGCGGGCAGCGGCCTGAACATCACCGTGTGGAGTTACGTCGACCAGCTCGCCATCTCGGTGCTGACCGACGACCGCACACTCGACGACGCCCACGAGGCCACCGACGCGATGATCGACGCGTTCCTCGAGATCCGGAAGGCGGCCGGGCTGCCCGCCGAGTTGACGACGGTGGGGTCCACCATGCCGCTGGCCGCGGCGTCGGGATGACGGAACGCAAAACTCACCCTTTACAGATCATCCTTAAAGTGTCACGCTCATTGGGTGCCATTGCCGCTGGACGAATCGAATAACACCCACGCTTCGCGCTACCGGCTGACCGTCGTCGCTTCCAGCATGGTCGACGTCGTGGGGTCGGCAGGCGGATGGTTGTGCGACCGCGCGAGGGCAGGCTGGGACGTCAATGTGGTTCTCGCCGACGCCCAGGATGCGCGGCCGTTGACGATCCTCGGCGCCACGGCGCTCGGTGTCGACGGGGAGTTGTCGGACGTGGTGCGGGCCGTGTCATACGGCGGCACGCTCGCGATCAGTGCCCAGGTGCTCGCCGACCGACGAGCGGGTCCGCGGGCACGTGGTCAACATCTTGAAGCGGCGCGTCGCCGACGTCACCGTGTGGGGGCGGGACTGGCCGTCCGGGTTCGGCCGCGAGGGGGACCGGGTCGAGCACAAGCTGAGCTCGGCTGCGCGAGCCTTCAAGGCCCTTGCCCTCGGTGCCGCGGCCGCGCCGCAGAGTTCGATCAGCCCAACCGAGACCCTGTTCAACCTCGGAACGGAGTCGTTTCGACCGCTTTACGCCGTCTAGCGGATCCAGCCGTCTAGCGGATCCAGCCGCGGCGGCGCAGCCACCAGTCGCGTCCGACCGCGACGAGGATGAGCGCGGCGAACACGACCAGGAAAACGTCCTCGACGTGACCGACGTGGTTGCCGCGCAGCATGCACAGCAGGAAGATCGCGGCGACGATGCCACCGATGTGAATCACCCGGTAGTTCTCCTTGGACCAGCCCCACTCCGCGGACGGCACATCCTCGACGTCGGAACACGCTGCCGGTGTGTCGCTCGACCTCGGTGGTGGCCACGGCTGCTCCTCACGGTGGGCTGACAACTGCCGACATTCTGGCATACGTGCCTTTCCCGGGTACTACACGCGCCCGTAGGGTCATCCGTCATGGCATCGCAGTTCGACGGGAAGGTCGCGTTCATCACCGGAGCGGCCAGGGGACAGGGCCGCTCGCACGCTGTTCGGTTTGCGGAGGAGGGCGCGGACATCATCGCCCTGGATCTGTGTGGCCAGATCGACAGCGTCGCGTACCCGATGGCGACGCCGGAGGATCTCGACGAGACGGTGAAGCTGGTGGAGAAGACCGGACGCCGGATCGTGGCCGAACAGGCAGACGTCCGCGATCTCGACCGGCTCGAAGCCGTCGTAGCCAAGGGTGTCGACCGAGTTCGGCCGGATCGACTATGTGCTTGCCAACGCGGGGATTCTGCCCGCCGCAGGGGAAGCAGGCAGCGAGATCGCGGCGTTCGTCGACGCGGTCAACGTGATGGTCAACGGTGTGTACTTCACCATCGTCGCGGCGCTGCCCGCGATGCTCGCGCACGGCGACGGCGGCGCCATCGTCATCACCAGCTCGGCGGCGGGGTTCAAACCCGTCACTGTCGACTTCGGCACCGCCAGCCACGGCGCAGCGGGATACACCGCCGCCAAACACGGCTGTCATCGGATTGATGCGGCACTTCGCGATCGCGTTGGCCGAGAAGAACATTCGTGTCAACACGGTACATCCGGGCGGTGTGGCGACGCCGATGATCTACAACGAGGCGATGGCGGCGTGGTCCGCCGAACACCCTGGTTTCAGTGCGTCGCAGCAGCCGCTGCGACCCGTCCCGCCGGTGGAGCCGGAGGTCATCAGCGACACGATGGTGTATCTGTGCGGCGCATCGGGCCGGCACGTGACCGGGGTGGCGCTGCCCGTCGACGGCGGACAGATCGTCAAGTGATCGCACCGTAGCGGCGCAGCGCCTCGGCGCGTTCGGCCTTGTGCTCGACGATCGGGTCGGGATAGTCGTCGTCGTCGGAGCTCGGGAACCCAGCGCCGCACGTAATCGCCGTTGGGGTCGAACTTCTCGCCCTGTGTGGTCGGGTTGAACACCCGGAAGTACGGTGCGGCGTCGGTGCCGCAACCGGCGGCCCACTGCCAGCCGTGCTGGTTGTTGGCCATGTCTCCGTCGACCAACTGCTCGAGGAACCATCGCGCACCCCACTGCCACGGCAGGTGCAGATCCTTGACGAGAAACGACGCCACGATCATGCGCACCCGGTTGTGCATGAAGCCGGTCTGGGCCAACTGGCGCATCCCCGCGTCGACGATCGGGGAACCCGGTGCGGCCGGCCTTCCATGCGTCGAACAGCGCCAGGGCGTGCTTGCCCTTGTCGACCTCAATCTTGTCGAACGACTTGTTCCAGTTCCACCATGCGCTGTCGGGCCACTCATTGAGCACCGCGGCGTAGAAGTCGCGGAACGCGAGCTCGCGCAGATAGGCCGCAGCGCCCGTGCCCTTGCCGAGGTCGGCGGCCATCGTGCGTGGGTGGATGGTGCCGAACTTCAGGTGCGCCGACATCCGGCTGGTGCTGTCGAGGTCGGGCCTGTTGCGGTCCTCGTCGTAGTCGGCGAGTCCGTCCCGAACAAACTTCTTCCACTGACGCCTGGCTGCGGTTTCCCCGGCGGGCAACTCCAGCTCGACCCCGGCGTCGGGAATGGTCACGCCGCCGGGGACCTCTTTGGGATCTATCCATTGCGCCGATTTCGGGCCGGAGGACGCCGGCGGCCGCCAGCCGTGCTTGCGCCACGCGCCGTAGAAGGGGGTGAAGACCTTGTAGGGCGTGCCGTCGTCCTTGGTGACCCGGCCGGGCGATACCAGGTAGGGCGATCCCGACTCCTCCAGCGGCACATCACCGAGCGCGTCGCGAACCGCGTCGTCGCGGCGTCGGCCGAACGGCGAGTAGTCCGCGGACACGTGCACCGATGTTGCGCCGATCGCCTTGGCCAGCGCTGGAATTCGCTTCTCTGGACGGCCCCGGGTCACCTGCAGGCGGCCGTCGAGGCTGTCGCGCAGGTCTCGCAGTGCGTCGTAGAGATACTGCAGCCGACGCGGCCCCGACGACGCCTTGAGCCGGGGGTCCAGGACGTAGCAGGCGAGTACGTCGCCGTCGGCGCCTGCAGCGTCAAGCAATGGCGGCAGGTCGTGAAGTCGCAGATCGCGCCGGAACCACAGCAAAGTGGGCATGCCATTGATGCTGCCCGAATTTCACGGTAGAGAAACTAGATGCAGTTCTGGTCTGGCACAGCGTTCATGAAGACGTCAGAAATTCTCCCGGTGGCGCGGATGCTCGACGAGGCCGGCTACGACGGCATCCTGTGCTCGGATCACATGATCTATCCACGAGAGCTGTCGTCTCCCTACCCGGACTCGCCGAGCGGAAAGCCGGGCTGGGCACCGGAGACGGCGTGGCCCGACTGCTGGGTGCAGATCGGGGCGATGGCGGCGGTGACGAGCAGGCTGCGCTTCTCCAACGCCGTCTATGTCGCACCTTCGCGCCCATTGCTGGAGGTCGCCAAGCAGGTCGCGACCGCCTCGGTGATTTCGGAGGGGCGGGTGTCGCTGGCGGCGGGTGTCGGCTGGATGCGCGAGGAGTACGAGCTGATGGGCCAGGACTTCAACACCCGCGGCAAGAGACTCACCGAGATGATCCAGGCACTGCGCGCGCTGTGGCGTGGCGGCTGGGTGTCGTGGAGTGGGCAGTACTACCAGGTGCCCGAGATGATGATCGAACCCCATCCGGACAAGCCGGTGCCGATCCTGTGCGGAGGTGAGTCCGAGGCGGCATTGCGGCGCGCGGCACGACTGTGCGACGGCTGGGTCGGCTACGCCTACGCCTGGGATGACGCGGTTGGCTACGTGAACAGGCTCACGGAGTTGCGGCGCGAATATGGCCGGGAGAGTGAGCCATTCGACGTCATATTGGCACTGCTGGAACCACCGTCGCCGGATCTGTACAAGCGGGCCGAGGACATCGGTATCACCGCCGTGATGTGCAGGCCATGGCTGGGGACGGAATCGGCGCCGAGCGATGTCGAGGGGCTCCGGAGACCGATCGAGCAGTTCGCCGAGGACATCATCGCTAAGGTGCGGGCATGAGCACCCGAAGGTGCGCGCGAGTGAGGATCGCAGCGGAGCGAGGACCGGTGGGCCCACGCCCGCAGGGCAGGGGACGAGGGGGAGCCGAGGCATGAGCATGGGAGGGGACGGCGTTCGGGAGCTGGTCGAGTGCCTGTACGGGGCGGTGGACCGACGGGACTGGTCGGCCGTGGAGGAGTTGGTCTCGTCTCGGTTCGTCGCCGAGATCGGCAGCGGCGCGCCTCACGGCTGGGCCGAGTGGCGGGCTCATTTCGACGAGTTCACTCAGGGCTTTCCGGATGGCCATCACGTCATCGAGGAGATCCTCATCGACGGCTCCCACGGCATCTCGCGATGCCGCTTCACCGGCACCCACACCGGCGAATTTCGCGGGTTCGCACCGACGGGCGCCAAGGTTTCGGTCGCTGGGATCAATATCGACCGTTTTCAGGGCGACACGCTCGTCGCGCACCACGGCCAGCTCGACATGCACGGGCTATTGGCGCAGCTGGCGGCCGGATAATCGTCGTGACATCAGATTGATGTTGCGCTGACGTCACTATGGTGTCACCATGACACCATGGATCTACAGCCGTATGTCGACGCCGTACGCCACGAACTGAGTGTCGCGGCGTCCGCCGGCGGCCCGGACGCGCAAGCGTTGGCCGACAGGCTGACCGCGCCGCTGGACTCGGCCATCCGGCTTGCCCTGCTGGAGGCGCTGTCGGAGGCGGCCGAGCAGATCACCCGTGAGCTCGCCCCCGCCTCTGTGGACGTTCGGCTGCGCGGGCGGGATCCGGAGTTCACCGTCGACGGCGGCGCGGCGGAGATTCCCGACCCGCCGCGGGTCGCGCCAAGCGACGTCGACGACGGCGGCACATGGCGGGTGACGCTGCGGTTGCCCGAGCAGTTGCGGCCCCGCGTGGACGCGGCCGCCCGTGGCGAGGGCCTGTCGGTGAACGCGTGGCTCGTCCGCGCGGTGACCGCAGCGCTCGGCGGCGGTCGACGCGGCCGCGGCGATTCCGACAAACAATTCAGCGGATGGGTCCGCTGACCGGCAACGAACAAGAACAACGAACAAACACATCGGACAAGAAAAAGGAGAAGCCATGCCCACTTTCGATACCCCGCAACCCATTACGGCGACCGTGGAGATCTCCGCAGGTTCAGTGCGGGTTGTCGCCACCGATCGGCCCGACACCGTGGTCGCGGTGCGGCCCCGCGACGAATCGTCCGCGCACGACGTCAAGGCCGCCGAACAGGTGCGCGTCGACTTCAACAACGGCACCCTCGCAGTATTGAGCAACCGCGGGTTCGCCTTCCCCCGCCGGGGAGCGGTCATCGTCGACGTCGCCCTGCCGGCCGGGTCTCGCCTGCAGGCCTCGGTAGCCTCCGCGAACGTCATCGCCGACGGTGAGTACGCCGACTGCAAGCTGGCATCCGCCAGCGGTGACCTGACCGTCGAATCGGTTCAGGGAAACATCAAGGCGGACACGGCATCCGGCGATATCACCGTTCGCCGCGCCAGCGACTCCGCCTCCGTGTCGACCGCCTCCGGCGACGCCGACTTCGGAGACCTGTGCGGCGACGTGAAGTTCCGCGGCGCCAGCGGCTCTCTGACCGTCGGCCGACTCGAGGGCAGCCTCAACGCCCAGACCGCGTCGGGTGCCGTCACCGTGGCCGCCGCAGTGAAGGGCAACATCTCCGTGCAGACCGCCAGCGGTGAGGTCGGCATCGGCATCTCGGAAGGCACTGCGGCGCAACTGGATCTGCGCACCAGGTCGGGCACGGTGCGCAACACGCTGTCGCCGTCGGCCGGACCCGCCGACGGCGACGAAACGCTGATCGTGCACGCGCGCACGGCGTCCGGTGATGTCGTCGTGCAGCGGGCCACGGGACCGGCCGCCGCCTAACCCTCGGGGTCGAAGCGGAACACCGCGAGCCGGCCTGCCAGGGCTTCGAATTCGTCCGGGGTGCCCTCACGCACCAGTCCAGACCGCTTCGCGAAGCCCACGCCGACCGGCACTTCTACGGCGAAACTGCGCAGCACCGGGCGGGCCTCCTCGGACCCGAGTTCGACGATCTTGACCCGTCGTGATCTGCGGCCGCGGGTCAGCGTCCCCGCGCCGGCGGCACGCGCATTGGCCGCCCAGTCGGCGCCCGGATAGCCGGCGACGGTGTAGAGGCCGCCGTCGTGAACGAACGGCGTCATCGGGGTGCTGCGCGGCTTGCCCGACTTCCGCCCGGGCACCGTCAGTATCTGTGACGGCCCGGCCGGTATGCCCAGCTTCTGGATGGCCCTCACCACCCGGTTCATCGGCTTGAGGTAACGCGGTGGACGAAGTTCGGACATGGTTGTCTCCCTCAGTGATTCGTGAACAGATCGCGATGAGCCGACACCGCGTCGGCGAAGGAATCGGCGGGACGGCCGAGGATCTTCGCGACCTCGTTGGTGACCAGCGCCGGCTTGTCGACCGTCGCCGACAACATCGCGATGTAGGCGTCGGCGAATTCGTCGGAGAAACCCAACGCGACGAACCGCTGACGCACCACCTCTGCGGGGACCTCCTGATACCGCAGTGCGACGGTCGAGAACGGTACCGATGACTTCGACCAGTTCGGCGTTGGTCAGCGCCTGTGGTCCCGTCAACGGAATCCTCTGGCCGACAAGCTCATCGGTGAGCAACGCGTGCGCGGCGACCGCCGAGATGTCGCTGTCTGCGATCGGCGCCGTCGACGGCCGTCGCGTACGGGCCCGCGACCACGTCGCCCGCCTGAATCTGGGGTGCCCACATGCCGAAGAAGTTGGTGACGAACACCGTGGGGCGCAGGCTCACCCACTCCAGACCGGAGTCGGATGCGAGCTGTTCGACCTCTCGGTTGCGGTCACCGCGAAAGCGTGACGGCTGCCGGGAGAAGTCGTCGTCGGCGTTGATCGCCGACAGCGCGACGAGGCGGGTGACTCCGGCCAGCCGTGCGGATTTCACCACGGAGGCGAGCTCATCGCCGAGCGCTCGGGAGTTGAGGAACACCGCCGACGCGCCGGCCAGCCCGTCTTCGGCCGAGGACACCACCTCGACCCCGGCGGGAAACACGGCGCCCGTGCGGCGGGTGACGGCGCGAACCTGCACGCCTGCGTTGACGAGTTGTGTGACAAGCGGGCGGCCGACGTTGCCGGTGGCACCCGTGACGAGAATTGCGTTCATGGAGCAAGGACGACGCGGCGCGCGGAAAAGTTACATGCTCCGAACCGGTAACTTTTCGCGGCCCCGATTCGTCCTAAAGGCATGAGCACTGCACGGTCGGTCGACGCAGCGTGGCGCAGTCATCGGCCATACCTGGTGAACCTGGCCTACCAGATGCTCGGTGACGTCGGGGAGGCCGAGGACGTCGTGCAGGAGGCGTTTCTGCGGCTGGCCTCGGCCGAGGCCGCGAAGATCGACGACACCCGTGCCTGGTTGACCGTCGTTGCCGGGCGGCTCTGCCTCGACCGGTTGCGCTCGGCCCGCATGCGACACGAACAGGCGGACGACCTCCGGTGCGCTCGAGACCGCCAGATCAGCCGAGCTCGAGCCGGCCGACCGGGTCACCCTCGACGACGAGGTTCGTACGGCGCTGCTGGACGTGCTGCAACGGCTGAGTCCCGGCGAGCGGGTGGCATTCGTGCTCCATGACATCTTCGGGATGCCGTTCGACGACATCGCGGAGACGGTGGGCAGGCCGGTCGGCACGTGCAGGCAGCTGGCGCGAAGAGCCCGCGGGAAATTCTCCGACGCCTCGCCTCGGCTAGCCGAAGTCAGCGACGTCGAGCATCAGTTGGTCGCCGAGAAGTTCATCACCGCATGCGCTAACGGCGACCTGCAGGCGCTGACCGCCGTCCTGGATCCCACGGTGTGGGGCGTCGGGACTGTTCTCGGCGAGGGCGCCCCGCCACCGCAAATCAACCACGGCGCCGCGGACGTCGCCGTGAACCTGCTGCGCTATCTCGGGCGCGGCGCCACTCTGGTCAGCGGCCCTGCGGGCCAGCCGGTGCTGATGGCCTTCGCCGATCGGCGACTGTTCGCCGTTCTCGTCTTCACGATCCGCGACAACCTCATTCTGAAGATCGAGGCGACGGTCGACCCGTCGGCCGTCAACCGTTGAGGCCGAATTTCAGCTGGCGTGCGCCGCAACCAGAACGGGTTGCTCGCGGTAAAGGGCCGGGAACGTCTGCTTGAGACCGTCGAGCTTCGGCATGTCGTTAGCGGTGATGTAGGGCGCCGTCGGGTTCAGGTCCATGTAGTCCTGGTGGTAGTCCTCGGCCGGGAAGAAACCCGAATCCGCGTCGGTGCGCGTGACGACCGGCGCGTCGAATACCTCGGCCTTGTCGAGCTGAGCGATGTACGCGTCGGCGATCCGTCGTTGCTCATCGTTCTGAGGAAAAATCGCCGATCGGTACTGGGGTCCCACGTCGGGGCCCTGCCGATCCTTCTCCGTCGGGTCGTGAACGACCGAGAAGAAGATGTGAAGCAGCTGACCGAAAGTCACCTGAGTGGGGTCGTACGTGATGCGAACGGACTCGGCATGACCCGTGGTGCCGGTTCCCACCGTCTCGTAGTGGGCGGTCGACGCCTGGCCGCCCGCATAGCCGGACACCGCCTGCGATACGCCCTTCACGTGCTGGAATACGCCCTGGACGCCCCAGAAACAGCCGCCAGCGAGCACCGCCGTCTCGCTGGTGCCCGGTTTGGCCGCGGGCTCGTCGACGGCGGGGGCGGGAATGGTCGCGACGGCCGCAGCGCGCGGCGACCCACCCAGACTGGAGCACGCCGCGGACATCATGACCGCCAGAGTGAGGACAGCGACCAGCATCACGGGCCCACGCATTTTCACCGACACGCCCTCAAGCCTAGAGACATTTGGCCGATGTGGTCCTTACAGAACTGTGACAGCGCCTCAGCCGCAACGATTTAGGGTGCGGTTGGACTATGTTTGGATTCAGAATCGATCGAGCGACTGGACCGGGTGCAATGGACTTGACGAGACGTGGATTCCTGGTGACTGCGGGCGTGACCTCCGTCGCGATTCTCACCGCAGGCGCGTGCACGCGTGCAGCAACGGCGGCTCCCGACGTCAACTACGAGGTCACGCATTCCGACGCCGAGTGGAAGCAACTGCTGACGGCCGAGCAGTACGACGTGCTGCGGAACGCAGGCACCGAGACGCCCTACAGCAGTCCACTCAACGACGAACACCGGCATGGCGTCTTCGCGTGCGCCGGATGTGCGCTCGACCTGTTCTCGTCCGACACCAAGTTCGACAGCGGCACGGGGTGGCCGAGCTTCTGGCAGCCGCTCGACAACGCCGTGATCGAGCGTTCCGACGACAGCATCGGCATGACGCGCACCGAGGTGCTCTGCCGGCGTTGTGGTGGACACCTCGGCCACGTGTTCGACGACGGTCCGCAACCCACCGGGCTGCGTTACTGCATGAACGGTGACGCCATGACCTTCCGGGCCGCCTGAACGCTTCGACCGCGTCAGCCGTAGGTGAACGAGAACGCCTGCAGCCCCTTGGACAGCGAGACCTGCAGACTGCCTGCGCCGTCCTCGTCGTCCGCGACGATCTGACGCATATTGGGGGGTCCGCTGACCGGAATGGTCGTCGTCGCGCCGTCCCTCGTCACCGTCACCGTGCCCGTGCCGCCGACCACGAGGTAGACGTTGTGGGCGTGGTAGTTCAGCGCGATGGCGTTGTCGTCGTTCGTAGCCGTGGCGCCCTGGTAGTCCAGTGCCCACGTGCCGCGTAGCGCGAAGCTGTCGTCGGCCAGTTGCTTCGGCAGCGCGAAGGTGCGGGTGCCCTCCTGGTAGCCGCCCTCGCCGCGCGTAGTTGACCACCTTGCCGACACTGAAATACGTCTCGGGTGTCGTTGCGGACGTCGGCGTGGTGTCCGGCGCGTCGATGGCCGGCGGGAAGACTCGCGTCACCCTGCGAAAGCAGTTGCCGGATAAGGTTTTCAGTGGTGTCGTAGTCACCCTCGCCGAACTTGATGTGCCGCACCGTGCCCTGCTGGTCGATGAGATACTCGGCGGGCCAGTAGCGGTTGCGGTAGTTCGTCCACGTCGAGAACCCGTTGTCCATGGCGATCGGGTAGGTGATGCCGAGGTCCTTCGCGCCGCTGGCCACATTCGACTCGACCTTCTCGAACGCGTACTCGGGCGTGTGGACGCCGATGACCTCGAACCCCTTGTCCTTGTAGGCGTCATACCAACCGACGACGTGGGGGATGGCGCGCTGGCAGTTGATGCAGGAGTACGCCCAGAAGTCGATGAGTACGACCTTGCCGCGCAACGACTTCAGGTCGATCGGCGCCCCATTCCGGGGGTGTTGAGCCACTTCGTGATGCCCGTGATGTCAGGCGCAGTCCCGCAGCTCTCCAGCTCGGCTCCGCCGTTGGAGCAGTTCGACAGTTCGGCGTTCTGGTCGTTGACGAGACCGCCGAGGTTGAGCTTTCGCGCAGTTGGTCTTCGCCGCCGACCTGTTCCTGCAATGCGGCTGTGTAGTCGGGGATCGCGCGCTGCAGGACGGCGGGCAGGTTGAACACCAGCGCGACGGCCAGCAGGATCGTCACGACCCCTGCGACGATGCGGATCTCGCGCTGCTCGCGCCGGAACGCGGCGACGCGCTCGGCCACCCGCTGCCCGGCCAGCGCGAAGAACAGCAGCGGCAGCGCGGCGCCGACCGCGAAGGACAGCGTCAGCGCGACCGTGTGCAGCCCGATGGTTCCGGTGGCGCCCGCGACGACGATGGCGGCCAGCACCGGGCCCGCGCACGGGCACGTACAGCACGCCCAGCGCCAGGCCGAGCCCGAAACCGCTTCGGCCGGAACCGAACTGCTTCTGCGGCAGCCGCGAGAACGGCTTCTCCAGCAGCGCCTCGAACTGCGGGAAGATCAACCCGAGTCCGATGGCCACCAGCGCGACGAGCGCAACCCAGCGGATCGCGTCCTGCGGCAGGTGCAGCAGCGACAGCAGCGCCGAACCGAGCAGGGTGACGACGCTGAAGCTCAGCACCAGGCCGGCGATCACGCGGTAGGGCCGCAATGTCTCCGACAGGCGCGCTCGCGGCCGGACCTTCGTGGCGACCGCGCCGCCTGATCCTCGGTGTCCGGCTGCGTGGCCGGCTGCTTTGGGTGCCGGAGAAGAAGATGACCGGCAGCACCGGCAGGATGCACGGCGAGATGCCGGTGATCAGCCCGCCGATGAAGCCGATTGCGATCAGTGTCGTCATGTCTGGTACTTCGGAGCCTAGATCGGTTCGGATCGACAGTGTGCGGCAGCGTCATTGATCTGCGTAATGAGTCGGAGCGCAACGCAAAGAGGCGGCCCGGCACGTGAGCCGGACCGCCTCCTCGCGGGGTACGTGCTTCGCCGATTGCTACATCGCCGGATCGGCCGGCGGCATCAGCACCGTGTCGATCAGGTACACCGTCGCGTTGGCCGTCTGCACTCCGCCGCAGATCACCGACGCGTCGTTGACCTTCATGCCGTCGCCGGAGCCCGTCACCGTCACAGTCGCCGCCCTCCACCGTCTTGTGGGTTCCGTCGACCTGTTCGGGACTGAGCCGGCCCGGCACCACGTGGTAGGTCAGGATGCTGGTCAGCGTCTTCGAGTCGGTCTTCAGGCCGTCGATCGTCGGCGCCGGGATCTTGGCGAACGCGCGTCAACCGGGGCGAACACGGTGAACTCGCCGCCGTTGAGTGTGTCGACGAGATTCACGTCGGGATTGAGCTGGCCGGACACCGCCGCGGTCAGCGTCTTGAGCATCGGGTTGTTGGACGCGGCCACCGCGACGGGGTCCTGAGCCATGCCCATCACCGAGCCGGGGCCGGTCGGGTTCTGTGCCGCGTACGCCGCACAGCCGGGCCCGACGGGATCGGCCTGGGCGACGCCGGCAGACGAGGCGAGCAGACCCGCCGCGGCCATGGTGGCCAGCGAGGCCCCGACGAGGGTGTTGGTGGTCTTGCGCTTGATGTTCATCAGATCTCGACTTTCAGTTTTTGAGGTATGGAGGGTTCTTGGATGCGCGTGCAGATCAGCTGGCGGGCGGCATCAACACCGTGTCGATCATGTAGACGGTCGCGTTGGCGGTCTTGACGCCACCGCACACCAGGCCGGCGTCGTTGACCTTCAGGTCGGGCACCGGCGCCGGTCACCGTCGACCGACCCGCCCTGGAGCGTCTTGTGGTCGCCGGCGACCGCGGCGGGGCTGGCCTGCCCCTCGACCACGTGGTAGGTCAGGATGCTGGTCAGCAGATCCGAATCGGTCTTGAGCTTCTCGATGGTCGCCGGGTCGATCTTGGCGAACGCGTCATCGGTCGGCGCGAACACCGTCAGCCCCGGATTGCTGTTCAGGGTCTCGACGAGATTCACGTTCGGGTTGAGCTTGCCCGACAGCGCCGACGTCAGCGTCTTGAGCATCGGGTTGTTCGATGCCGCGACGGCCACCGGATCCTGGGCCATGCCCGTGACCGAACCCGGACCACTGGGCACCTGCTCGGCGTAGGTCGCGCAGCCGGCGCCGACGAGATCGGCGGCGGGATCGGCCATCGCCGTGGTCGCGGGGGCCGCTGAGGTCATCGCCTCGGCCGAGGACGAACTGGCGGTTGAGGAACTGCTGCTCGAAGCCTCCGTCGACGTATCGCTCGAACACGCCGAGACGCCGAGAATCGCGGCCGCGGCAAGTCCGACCGCCGCGACCGCTTTCCGGTGAACTGTTTTCATGACTGCCCCATCCATGTCACGGACGACAGCCGTCGTCCTCGGTTTCACATGGGGGATTCGGCACGATCGGCCATCCGGATGGCGTACGTCACAGTTACGTCACATTCACGGCGCGGTCTTCGCGGACAAAACATGGGGAGAAATTCCCGATGGTTCAGGAGAGCGGAAGCGGGAGCGTGGTCTCGACCAACCAGGGACACAGGTCCGTGGGCTCACCTGAAAGGAACGCTTATGAAGATCAACGTAGTCACCCGAAAGGCGATCGTCGCCGCGATGCTTTCGACGTCGATCGCAGCCATCACGCTGGGGTCGGCGGCGACCGCCGACGCGGCGCCTGCCGAGCAGAAGACCGCCCCGATCAGCTTCTGCTCCGTGTTCGGCGGCGAGCTGCCCGTCATCGGCCGTCTGCCGTACTGCAAGAAGAAGGTGCCCGAGAAGATGGAGGTTCCGCCGGTATCCGTGCCGATCGAGCGGTAGTTCGCAGCGGCGGCGGCCAACGGCAACCCGTGAGCGGCACAATAGGGCGGTGAGCAACAGGCTGCGCGTGCTGATCCTCGGCAGCACCGGATCGATCGGCACCCAGGCGCTGGAGGTCATCGCCGCCAACCCGGACCGCTTCGAGGTGGTCGGGCTGGCCGCGGGCGGCGGCAATCCGGATCTGCTGGCCCGGCAGCGGGCCGAGACGGGCGTGGCCAACATCGCCGTCGCCGACGACACCGCGGCCGCACGGGTCGGCGACGTCACCTATGCCGGACCCGATGCCGTCACCCGCCTGGTGGAGAACACCGAGGCCGATGTGGTGCTCAACGCGCTCGTCGGCGCGCTGGGCCTCAAACCCACCCTGGCCGCGCTGGCCTCCGGCGCCCGGCTCGCGCTGGCCAACAAGGAATCGCTGGTCGCCGGTGGTCCGCTGGTACTCAAGGCGGCCGCGCCCGGCCAGATCGTGCCGGTCGACTCCGAGCACTCGGCGATGGCGCAATGCCTGCGCGGCGGCACCCCCGACGAGGTCGCCAAGATCGTGCTCACCGCGTCGGGCGGACCGTTCCGCGGCTGGACCGCCGAGCAAGCTCGAACACGTCACGCCCGAGCAGGCCGGGGCGCATCCCACCTGGTCGATGGGCCCGATGAACACGCTGAACTCGGCGTCGCTGGTGAACAAGGGCCTGGAACTGATCGAAACGCACCTGCTGTTCGGCATCGACTACGACCGCATCGACGTGGTCGTGCACCCGCAGTCGATCGTGCACTCGATGGTCACGTTCACCGACGGCTCGACGCTGGCCCAGGCCAGCCCGCCGGACATGAAGCTGCCGATCGCGCTGGCGCTGGGCTGGCCGGCCCGGGTCTCCGCGGCCGCCCTCGCGTGCGACTTCCGCACCGCTTCGACCTGGGAGTTCGAGCCGCTGGACGCCGAGGTCTTCCCGGCCGTCGACCTCGCCCGCCACGCCGGCAAGAGCGGTGGCTGCCTGACCGCGGTCTACAACGCGGCAAACGAGGAAGCCGCGGCCGCCTTCCTCGACGGGCGCATCGGCTTCCCGGCGATCGTGCGAACGATCGACGAGGTGCTGCGCGCTGCCGACCAGTGGGCCGCCGAACCCGCTACCGTGGAGGACGTACTCGATGCGCAAGGCTGGGCCCGCGACCGGGCAAAGCGCGCAGTCGAGCAGGAGCATTCAAGAAAAGGACTAGTCACCAAATGATGTTCGTCGTCGGCATCATCGCGTTCGCGTTGTGCATCCTCATCTCCGTGGCCCTGCACGAATGCGGCCACATGTGGGTGGCGCGCGCCACCGGCATGAAGGTGCGCCGCTACTTCGTCGGCTTCGGCCCCACGCTGTGGTCCACCCGCAGGCCCAACAGGCTGGGCCATACGGAGTACGGCGTGAAGGCCGTCCCGTTGGGCGGCTTCTGCGACATCGCGGGCATGACGTCGGTCGACGAGATCGCGCCCGAGGACCAGCCGTACGCCATGTACAAGCAGAAGACGTGGAAGCGCGTCGCCGTGCTGGCGGCGGGCCCCGGCATGAACTTCGTCGTCGGGCTGATCCTGATCTACGGCATCGCCGTCATCTGGGGGCTGCCGAACCTGCATCAGCCGACCACCGCGATCGTCGGCGAAACCTCTTGTGTGAAGTCGGAAGTCACCAAGGGCAAGCTGGGCGACTGCCAGGCGCCCTCGCCTGCGGCCGCCGCGGGCATCCAGGCGGGCGACGTCGTCGTCAAGGTCGGCGACACACCGGTCGGCGACTTCGACGAGATGGTCGACGCGGTGCGCAAGCTCCACGGGCCGACCCAGTTCACCGTGCAGCGCGACGGCAACGAGTTCACCACGGTCGTCGACGTCACCCAGGCCCAGCGGTGGGCCAAGGAGGACGACAGCGCACCGACCAACGTCGGCACCGTGGGCATCAGCGCCGCGCAGTTCCTCCCGACGCAGTACAACCCGCTGTCGGCGGTGCCCGCCACGTTCGCATTCACCGGGGACCTCGGCGTCGAGATCGGCAAGTCGCTGGCGAAGATCCCGACCAAGGTCGGCGCGCTGGTGCACTCCATCGGCGGCGGCGAACGCGACCCCGAGACGCCGATCAGCGTCGTGGGCGCCAGCATCATCGGCGGCGACACCGCGAAGGCCGGACTGTGGGTCGCATTCTGGTTCTTCCTGGCCCAGCTGAACTTCGTGCTCGGCGCGATCAACCTGGTCCCGCTGCTGCCGTTCGACGGCGGCCACATCGCGATTGCGGTGTTCGAGAAGATCCGCAATATGCTTCGGTCGGCACGCGGCATGGTGGCCGCGGCGCCCGTCAACTACCTCAAGCTGATGCCCGCCACCTACGTAGTCTTGGTTGTGGTGGTCGGCTACATGCTGCTGACCGTGACCGCTGACCTGGTCAACCCGATCAGGCTGTTTCAGTAAATCAGCACAGCCAATAGGAGATGCCATGACCTCCGTCGGCCTCGGATTGCCGACACCCCCGCCGCCCGTATTGGCGCCACGGCGCAAGACCCGCCAGCTGATGGTCGGCGACGTCGGCGTCGGCAGCGACCATCCGGTCGCGGTGCAGTCGATGACGACGACCAAGACCCACGACGTCAACGCGACGCTGCAGCAGATCGCCGAACTGACCGCCACCGGCTGTGACATCGTTCGCGTTGCCTGCCCGCGGCAGGAAGACGCCGACGCGCTGCGCGAGATCGCCAAGCACAGCCAGATCCCGGTGATCGCCGACATCCACTTCCAGCCGAAGTACATCTTCGCCGCGATCGACGCCGGCTGCGCCGCGGTTCGCGTTAATCCCGGGAATATCAAGGAGTTTGACGGCCGGGTCGCCGAAGTCGCGAAGGCCGCGGGCGCCGCGGGCATCCCGATCCGCATCGGCGTGAACGCCGGCTCGCTGGACAAGCGGTTCATGGAGAAGTACGGCAAGGCCACTCCCGAGGCGCTCGTCGACTCCGCGCTGTGGGAGGCGTCGCTGTTCGAGGAGCACGGCTTCGGCGACATCAAGATCAGCGTCAAGCACAACGATCCCGTGGTGATGGTCGCCGCCTACGAGCTACTGGCCTCGAAGTGCGACTACCCGCTGCATCTCGGCGTCACCGAAGCCGGACCGGCGTTCCAGGGCACGATCAAGTCCGCCGTCGCGTTCGGCGCGCTGCTGTCGAGAGGGATCGGCGACACGATCCGCGTGTCGCTGTCCGCCCCGCCGATCGAAGAAGTCAAGGTCGGCACCCAGATCCTCGAGTCGCTGAACCTGCGCCCGCGTGGGCTGGAGATCGTGTCGTGCCCGTCGTGCGGCCGCGCCCAGGTCGACGTCTACACCTTGGCCAACGAAGTCAGCGCCGGACTGGAGGGCATGGAGGTTCCGCTGCGCGTCGCCGTCATGGGCTGTGTCGTCAACGGTCCCGGCGAGGCCCGCGAGGCAGACCTCGGCGTCGCGTCCGGCAACGGCAAGGGCCAGATCTTCGTCAAGGGCGAGGTGATCAAGACGGTGCCCGAGGCGCAGATCGTGGAGACGCTGATCGAAGAGGCGATGCGAATCGCCGAAGAGATGGGCGCAGCGATCGGCACCGAATCGGGATCCGGGGATGCGAGCGGTTCACCGATTGTGACCGTAAGCTGATGGTGACCCCTGTGAGCGGGATCGCGTTAGAAAGAGCCTCCATGTCGGCACCGCCGCTGTTTCGTCGCGTCGACGAGCGACGAGTTTCGGTGGTGCGCGACGTCGGCGCGGTGCGCCGGGTGCTCGACGAGGATCCCGTCGGCACCTGCATGGTCGCCTCCCGGGTTGCCGAGTACGGCATCGAACCGTCGGCGATCGGCGGCGAGCTGTGGACGCGGCAGGATGCCGAACGAATCGCTCTGTTACGCCGGCCCGAACCTGATCCCGTTGCGCGGTGAGTCAAGCGATCTGCACGCGTTCGCCGACAAGGCGATGAGCACGGCGCGACGCTGCTCGTCGTTGGTGGGGCGCGCCGAGTTGGTGCTGCCGATGTGGCAACGGCTGGAACACGCCTGGGGCGTGGCGCGCGACGTGCGTGAGCATCAGCCGCTGATGGCGTTGAGCACGGCGCCGCTGTGTGCCACCGATCCGGCTGTGCGCCCGGTTCGCGCCGACGAACTCGACGCGTACCTGGTCGCGGCCATCGACATGTTCATCGGCGAGGTCGGCATCGACCCGCGGATCGGCGACGGCGGCCGTGGTTACCGGCGCCGCGTGGCCGGATTGATCGCCGCGGGCCGCGCGTGGGCCCGCTTCGAGCGCGGCCAGGTGGTGTTCAAGGCCGAGGTCGGATCCCAGTCGCCGGCGGTCGGCCAGATCCAGGGCGTGTGGGTGCATCCCGACCGGCGCGGCCACGGCCTTGGCACCGCGGGCACCGCGACGTTGGCGGCGGCGGTCGTGCGCAGCGGTCGCACCGCCAGCCTGTATGTCAACAGCTTCAACACCGTCGCGCGGGCCACCTACGCCCGCATCGGCTTCACCCAGGTGGGCACCTTCGCCACCGTTCTGCTCGACTGACCGACCGTCTCAGCGTCTCGACCGGGCTGCCGTCGCGCCCGCCGGGAAATGCCATTCTCGAAACTGCATAGGCATTCTCGGAAACGCGATCACGCTTCTCTGTTCGCGAGAGTACGTTTCCGCACATGGAAACGGTCCGTAGCTTCTGCCGCGTCTGCACCTCGGTCTGCGGCATTCTCGTCGACGTCGACGGTGACCAGGTGCTGCGCGTTCGCGGCGACCAGGACCACCCGTTCTCACGCGGCTACACCTGCGCGAAAGGCCGCGCACTGCCGCAGCTGCACCATCACCCGGATCGTCTCGAACGACCACAGATGCGCATCGACGGCCGGCTGGAGGACACCACATGGGACGCCTGCCTGGATGATCTGGGCGCCCGCCTGAAGGACATCATCGACCGACACGGACCCGCGTCGGTCGCCTTCTACTTCAGCACCATGGAGAGCGCGGGGTTCCGGATGGCCGAGGCGCTGCACGCGGCGATCGGCACCCCCGCCAAGTTCAGTCCGCTGACCATCGACGGCACGGCCAAACCGTTGGTCTCGGATCTGGTGGGCGGATTCATGGGCCTGTCCGGCCGCACCGACCTCGACAACGCCGACTTCCTCATGCTCGTCGGTGTCAATCCCGTTGTCTCCCATGGCCACGCGATCTCCATGCCCAACCCGACGGGGACGGTGCGCGACATCGCCAAACGTGGACAGGTGTGGGTGATCGACCCGCGGCGCACCGAGACCGCGCGACTGGCCACCGGCCATCTGGCGCCACGGCCCAGCACCGACCACGCCGTGCTGGCCTACCTGGTGCGCGAGATCCTTCGCGACGGGATGAAAACCGATGTGCCCGTTCAGGATATCGATGCGCTTCGCGCCGCGGTCGAGCCCTTCACCGCTCGAGCACACTGCCGCACTCGCCGATGTGGCCGAGAGTGAGCTGACCCGGCTGTGCGCGGCGGTGCGCGCGGCGGACTGTGTGGCGATCGAGACCGGCGTCGGCGTCACCATGACCGCAGACCGGGGCAACGTCACCCAGTGGCTCGCGTGGGTGCTGATGATTCTCACCGGTGCGATGAATCGGCCGGGCGGGACATGGTTTCACCCCGGATTCGCTTACCAGCTCGAGGCTTTCGGCGATCTGCTGCCGATAACTCCGCCGGAGGGGGCGTTCGGTCCCGGCCCGAGCAGCAGGCCGGAGGCCCAGGCATTCATCAACGAATGGCCGTGCGCGGTGCTGCCCGACGAGATCGCCGCGGGCAACATTCGCGCCCTCATCAACGTCGGCGGCAGTCTGGTCACCAGCTTCCCCGAGACGGGCAAGCTGATCCCGGCGCTGCAGAGCCTCGAAGTGCTGGCCACCACCGAGATCATCAACAACGAGACCACGCAGTTGGCCACCCATGTGCTGCCCACCAAGGACCCGCTGGAACGGCCCGACATCACCCTGCACGACATCCTGAGTTCGCGGGTGTCCGTGCAGTACACCGCCGCCGCAGTCGAACCGGTCGGGGAGCGGCGATCGATGTGGTGGGTGTTCGCCGAACTCGGCAGGCGGCTCGGCTACAACCTCGACAATCTCGGAAACCCGGACAGCAGCACCGACGACGACGTGCTCGCCGTGCTGCTGTCGGGTGCCCGGACGCCCTTTGATGAGGTGGCGGCCACCGGCTGGGCCGAGGCCGAGCGGGAGCTACCCGCGGCGTGGGTCGACGACCACATCGGGCGGATGGGCGGCTGGCGGTTGGCGCCGCAGTTGTTGGTCGACCAGTTGACGGCCCTCGAGCCACCGCCCGCGCTGGTGATGGTGCCGCGCAGGCAGCGCAAGAAGCTCAACGGCCAGCTCGACTTTCTCGGTGAGGGTCCCGACATCCTCATCCACCCTGACGATGGCGCCGCCGCGGGTGTCGTCAGCGGCGAGCGGGTCATCGTTCGAAGCGCCACCGGGGAACTGACCGGGATCGCGAAGGTCGATGGCTCGATCCGCCGCGGCGCGGTGTCGATACCGCACGGCCACCACGCCGCCAACGTCAATCGCCTCACCAACAAGGACGACATCGACGTCGTGACGGGCATGGTGCGCTATTCGGGTATCGGCGTCAGCCTTCATCCGGCATAACCCCGACGACACCGATTGAGGACGCGGCACAACGTGTTTCGCCGACGTCCGCCGATCGTCGTCGCGCTCGTGCGACGATTGCCCAGCAAACGACACTCCGGCAGTGAGGCGTGACATGGGCAACGCGATCGGCGAGCTCTTTCCACTGGCCGTCGCGCTCGCGTGCGGGCCGTTGCCCATCATCGCGCTCGTACTGATCCTCGTTTCCAACGACGCGCGTTCAAACGGTGTCGGTTTCGTCATCGGGCGACTCGTCGGCCTCTCGGCGATCATCGCGCTGACGCTGGTGATCTTCTCGCTCATCGGCGACCCGTCGTTCGGTCACCGCGGCCACCCTGCGCCCGCCGTCTCGATCGCCAGGATCGTCATCGGTGTCGCATTGCTCGGGCTGGGCGCTCGGGGCTGGCTCAAGCGCAACGAGCCGGAGAAACCCAGTCCGATCGCGAAGCACGTGGACGGGCTCAACTTCGGAAGCGCGGTCGGGATGGGTGTGTTGGTCTGTGTCGTCGACCCGTCGTGTCTGGCGTTGGGGCTGTTGGCCGGTGTGGACATCGCGAGCGCGAAGACGCCGATCGCGACGGCGGTACTCGTGGCCGCCGGGTTCGTCCTGGTGTCAACGGTGTCGGTGACCGTGCCGTTGCTGGCTTTTCTCGCGGGCGGGCAGGCCGCCGAGCGCAAGATCGCAGGCGTCAAAACGTGGCTGCTGTCCAACGAGCAGGCCGTGATGATGGTGCTGTTCTTCGTCGTCGGAGCGATGTTGGTCGGCAGGGGGATTCGCGACCTGGCCGGGCTGTGAACGTTACGCTCGGGCCATGACCGACGAGGACCCGCGGGTTGCGCGTAGAGAAATCACCGACACGCTGTTGCGCGCGCTCGAACGGCGCCATGAACTTCTCGACGTCATCGTGAAGGCCGAGGATTATGACGCCGCGGTCGAGGCGATCGCAACGCATCTCGGTACGTCGACAACGGCCGCCGAAGCGGTGCTGGGGCTGTCGTTCGACCGGCTCACAAAGGTCGCGCGGCGCCGGATCGCTGCCGAGCTCGAGGATCTGAACAATCAGCTCAGCTTCACCATGGGTGATCCGGCCCGCTCGGTCGACAGCCTGGTGCTGCGTCCCTTCTCCGCCGAAGCGGATCGCGACATCTTCTCCGCACGCACCGGTGACATGCGCGAGGCGGGCGACGGGTCGGGTGCACCCGCTGGGGATCTCGACGACGAGATCCGCGCGGGGCTGCAGCGCGTCGCAGCCGAGGATGCGGCGTGGCTGGTGGCGATCCACGGGTCGAAGAAGATCGGCATGGTGTTCGGTGACCTGGTCGGCGGTGAGGTCAACGTACGGATATGGATCCACCCCGACTACCGGAAGTCGGGCTACGGCACCGTCGCGCTGCGCAAGTCGCGCTCGGAGATGGCCGCTTACTTCCCGGCGGCTCCGCTGGTGGTCCGGGCGCCTGCCGCCGGGGCCTAGCGGCGTGCGCGCGAGTTCTGCCGCAGGGCTGTTCCCGCGCGAAATCACGACCGTGGGGCAGAACTCGGTGCGCCTCCGCGATATTGAGGTCTCGGATTCGTAACATCTGCCTCAATGGCAACTTCAGTATCACGTGTTTCGGCGCTGCTGACAGTCGTGGCGATGATCGTCTCCGTCGGGGTCCTCTCGGCATGCACGCCCAAACCCGACGGACCCGAACCGGCGGCGCAGAACTTCTTCGCCGCGCTCGCGAAGGGCGACACCGGCGCCGCCGCCGCGCTGAGCGATAAACCGGCCGAGGCGCGGCAGGCGCTCAACGATGCGTGGGCGGGGCTGCAGGCGAGCCGGCTGGACGCACAGATCCTGGGATCCAAGTACGCCGAGGACACCGGCAGCATCACCTACCGCTACACCTGGCACCTGCCCAAGAACCGGACGTGGACCTACGACGGACAGCTGAACATGATCCGCGACGAGGGCCGCTGGGAGGTGCGCTGGAGCACGACCGGGCTGCACCCCAAACTCGGTGAGCACCAGACGTTCGCGCTGCGCGCCGATCCGCCGCGGCGGGCATCGGTGAACGAGCGCGGCGGCACCGACGTGCTGGTGCCCGGATATCTGTACGGCTTCTCGCTGGACGCCACGGCAGCGGGCGCGGCGCTGATGTCGACCGCCCGCGCCGTCGTCGACGCGCTGCGGCCGTTCGACAACACGCTGGATCCCCAGCGCCTCGCCGAGCAGGCCAGCTCATCGAAGCAGCCCCTGAGCCTGATCACGCTGCGGCAGTCCGACCACGACCTGGTGGCCCCGGCCATCGCGAATCTGCCCGGAGTGGTCGTCACTGCCCAGGCCGAGTTGCTGCCGACCGACGACACCTTCGCTCCGGCCATCGTCGGCGAGGTCAAGAAGGCCGTGGTCGACGAACTCGACGGCCAGGCCGGCTGGCGGGTGGTCAGCGTCAATCAGAACGGCGTCGACGTCGATGTGCTCAACGAGGTGCCGGGCGCGCCCGCGCCGTCGGTGACGATCAGCCTGGACCGGGCGGTGCAGAACGCCGCCCAGCACGCCGTCAACGGCGCAGGCAATCAGGCGATGATCGTGGCGATCAAACCGTCCACCGGCGAGATCCTGGCCGTCGCGCAGAACGGCGCCGCCGACTCGCAGGGACCTGTCGCACTGACCGGCCTGTACCCACCCGGATCGACATTCAAGATGATCACGGCGGGGGCCGCGATCGAACGAGACATGGCCACGCCGAACACGATGCTGCCCTGCCCGGGCGTGATGGACATCGGCCACCGCACCATTCCGAACTACGGCGGGTTCGACCTCGGCACCGTCCCGATGTCGAGGGCGTTCGCCAGTTCGTGCAACACCACGTTCGCCGAACTCGCGAGCCGGATGCCGCCGCGCGGGCTGAACACGGCGGCGGCCAAATACGGCATCGGTGCGGACTATCAGATCGAGGGCCTGACCACCGTCACCGGATCGGTGCCGCCGACCGTCGACCTTGCCGAGCGCACCGAGGACGGCTTCGGGCAGGGCAAGGTCGTGGTGAGCCCGTTCGGCATGGCGTTGGCCGCGGCTACCGTTGCGGCCGGGAAAACGCCTGTGCCGCAACTGATCGAGGGCCGTCAGACGACGGTGACCGGCGACCAGACGCCGATCAGCGAGAAGATGCTCGACGGCCTGCGCCCGATGATGCGGTTGGTGGTGACCAACGGCACCGCCAAGGACCTGCAGGGGTCGGGCGACGTGCGCGGCAAGACCGGTGAGGCTGAGTTCGCGGGCGGATCGCATTCGTGGTTCGCCGGCTATCGCGGCGATATGGCGTTCGCCGCGTTGATCGTTGGGGGCGGGTCGTCGGAGTATGCGGTGCGGATGCTCAAGGGCATGTTCGACGAGCTGCCGCCGGACTATCTGGCGTGAGTTCGTCAGCGACCGCGAATGATATTGCCCTGCAGGTCGACGTCCAGCGTCACTCGGCGCTTACGGATGGTGTTCGCCCAGACGATCCACGGGAACACGAAAAAGAACGACACGACGAAGGTAAGGGCGGCGAAGGTGATGTGCACGAAGACGTTGCCCGCGCCGTAGACGATGACAGCGTGAGCGCCACTGCGTGACTCGAGCCTGCCGCCCTTGGCCAGTTCCTCGGCGATGGCGTCATCAAGGGTGCCCACGACGCCAATAGTGACGGGTGTTCGGTCGGTCGACGCCGATTCGAACGACTTCTTTACACGGCGGTACCGTTGAACCGGCATGACAGAGATCAATCACGACGCGATGCGCGTCTCGGATGCGGACCGCAACGGGACGTTGCGGCGGCTGCACAATGCCGTCGCCCTCGGGCTGATCGACATCGACGAGTTCGAGGAACGTTCGGCGCTGGTGTCGACGGGCCCGGCTGCATTCCGACCTCGACGCGCTCGTCGGCGACCTGCCCGGGCCGGGTGCGATCGTCACCTCGGCCGCCGACCGGGTGGAGTTGCGCGGGGTGCTCGGTTCGCTGCGACGCCAGGGTGAGTGGACCGTGCCGACGCGGCTGGCGCTGCACCGCCGGATGGGATCCGATCGAGCTCGACCTGACCAGGGCCAGGTTCGCGGGCCCGATGATCGTCGTCGAACTCGACATGAAGTTCGGCGGACTGGACATGCGGCTGCCCGCCGGCGCAAGCGCGTCGATCGACGACGTCGAGGTGGTGGTGGGCACCGCCCATGACCACCGCAGGGACGCTCCTGCCGAGGGCACGCCGCACGTCGTGCTGACCGGCAAGGTGGTGTGCGGTTCGGTGGATATCCGCGGGCCGCGCAAATCCTTTTGGTTGAAACGCAGCAGCTGACAGTTGAGAGTTCGCCTGGATTGACGCCGGAGTGACCGTACGATCCGAAGGGCTATGGGGGATCTAGTCGTCGACCTCGAAGAGGCTCGAGTCGCGTTGGCCGCGGCCGCGCATCGCATCGCCGTTCTGCTCGCTGATGAGTTCGACAGTTCGCGGACCATCCCCGGTATGACGTGGACTGTCGGTGACGCTGTCGCACACGTCGCCTCCGAAACGAGATCCTTTGCTCGATTGGCCAGTGGCGAGATCACACCCGGGGACATGTGGGATACCTACGCTCCCGGGACCGAGCGCATGTCGGCTGCCGAGCGGATGACGGTGCTGAACGCCGCCGAGATTGCGGCCTTCGACCGCAATCAGGTCGCCCGCGGCGGCGAGCTCGCCGAAGCCGCGGTGAACGAGTTCCTGACCACGACGAAAAGCTGGCCTGCCGGTGGTCCGGTTCACGGCATCGAGGGCGATCTGGCGCTCCCGACGTTCACCTGTGTGATGTTGGGCGAACTGCTGATCCACGGTTATGACCTGGCCCGGGGGCTCGGCACGCCGTGGGCGATTCCCGCCGACGCGGCCCGGCTCGTCCTGATTGGGGGCACAGCGATGTTGCCCGAGTATTTCGATGCCGCCGAAGCCGGCGACATGCGGGCAACGATCGACCTGCGAGTTCGTGGCGGTCGCCCGTTCGCGGTCTGGGTGCACGACGGCCGACTCGAGGTCACTTCCGAGCCGACTGAACGGGTCGACTGTCATATTTCAGTGGATCCCGTCGCCTTCCTGCTCGTTTCGTTCGGGCGACAGAGCCGGTTGCCGGCGATATTGCGCGGGCAGTTGGTGGCCTGGGGCCGTCGCCCCTGGCTGGCCAGTCAACTACCGCGTCTTCTGCGGATGCCCTGATAAGCCGCTAGCGCTTGAACAGCTGCGAACCGATGCGGACCAGCCGTTCCCACCCGGCGGGGCGGCCGACCAGTTTACCGACCAGCGGTACGGAGTCGAAATACGAAACCCGTTCGGCGATCAGGCCGTTGGTGAACGTGAACCGGTCGACCGCGTCCCACGCGATCGGCTTGCCGCCGTAGGTTCCGCTCAACGTGAACTCGATGAACACCTCGTGGCTGCCGTGGCCGACACGATGAACGTCGGCGTGCAGATCGGGCACCAGCGCGAACAGCCGCTGAAACGACTCCCGGCAGGCCTGCTTGCCGCGCAGGGTGCCCATCATCGGCTGAGTCAGCACGATGTCGTCGCTCCACAGCGCCTCGTGCTTGGCCAGGTCGGGGGTGCGCCAGGTATCGGCGAATTGTTCGGCGAACGTGGTGGCGAAATGCTGGTCTACCTCGTCGACGCGCACGCGGGAGCAGAATCGGACTGGACATGGCTCCATTGTGTCGGCCAGGTCCGACTATTCTGGCGCCATGTCTGTTCGCACCGCTCTACGTCCCGGCGAGGTGTCACCGACGCTGCCGGTGCCCCGCCCGATCGCCCGGCCCGAGTACGTGGGCAGGGAGACCGCGCGTGAGGGCAGCGAACCGTGGGTGCAGACAGCCGACGTGATCGAGAAGATGCGCGTCGCGGGCCGGATCGCGGCGGGAGCGCTCGCCGAGGCAGGCAAGGCCGTCGCGCCCGGGGTGAGCACCGATGAGCTCGACCGCATCGCCCACGAGTACATGGTCGATCACGGCGCCTACCCGTCGACCCTGGGCTACAAGGGCTACCCCAAGTCGTGCTGCACATCGCTGAACGAGATCATCTGCCACGGCATCCCCGATTCGACGGTGGTGGAGGACGGCGACATCGTCAACATCGACGTCACCGCCTACATCGACGGCGTTCACGGTGACACCAACGCCACGTTCCTCGCGGGTGACGTGTCCGAGGAGCACCGGCTGCTCGTCGAGCGCACCCACGAGGCGACGATGCGTGCGATCAAGGCCGTCAAACCCGGACGTGCACTGTCCGTCGTCGGCCGCGTCATCGAAGCGTACGCAAACCGGTTCGGCTACAACGTGGTTCGTGATTTCACCGGCCATGGCATCGGCACCACCTTCCACAACGGTCTGGTGGTGCTGCACTACGACCAGCCCGCCGTGCAGACGGTGCTGGAGCCGGGAATGACGTTCACCATCGAGCCGATGATCAATCTCGGCTCATTGGACTACGAGATCTGGGATGACGGCTGGACGGTCGCGACCAAGGACAAGAAGTGGACGGCCCAGTTCGAGCACACCCTGGTGGTCACCGATGACGGCGCCGAGATCCTGACGCAGGTGTGACCATCGCGGGGGCGCTACTGGTTGCCGGCACCACCTCCGACGCCGGGAAATCCATGGTCGTCGCCGGGCTGTGCCGCTTGTTGGCCCGCAAAGGCATTCGCGTCGCGCCGTTCAAGGCGCAGAACATGTCCAACAACTCCGCCGTCACCGTCGACGGCGGTGAGATCGGCCGGGCACAGGCGACGCAGGCGCGCGCCGCGGGGCTGGCACCCCACACCCGGTTCAATCCGATACTGCTCAAGCCCGGCAGTGACCGCACCTCGCAGCTGGTGGTGCGCGGCCACGTCGTCGACACCGTCCGTGCCAAGGATTACTTCACCCACCGTGATCGCCTCGCCGCTGTGGTGGCCGACGAATTACGCCAACTGAGAACCGAATTCGACGCCGTCATCTGCGAGGGCGCCGGCTCACCCGCCGAGATCAACCTGCGCACAACCGATCTCGCCAACATGGGATTGGCGCGTGCGGCGAACCTGCCGGTGATCGTGGTCGGCGACATCGACCGTGGCGGGCTGCTGGCGCACCTGTACGGGACGGTCGCGGTGCTCGAACCGGCCGACCAACAGCTCATCTGCGGGTTCGTGATCAACAAGTTCCGCGGCGACCCCACGCTGCTGGCGCCTGGCCTGACCCAGTTGCAGAACCTGACCGGGCGGCCCACCTACGGCGTCATTCCCTACGCCGACGGACTGTGGCTCGACACCGAGGACTCGGTCTCCGTGCTCGCAAACCGCGTGGTCGGCGATCCACAACCACCGCGCGGGCACCAGTGGCTTCGGGTGGCGGCGATCCGGTTGCCGCGCATCTCCAACTCGACCGACGTCGAGGCCCTCGCGTGTGAGCCGGGCGTGCTGGTGCGCTGGATCAGCGACCCGGCGGACCTGGCCGATGCCGACGTCGTCGTGCTACCCGGTAGCAAGGCCACCGTGTCGGACCTGGCCTGGCTGCGTGAGCGAGGCCTGGCCGACGGCATCGCCGCCCACGCGAGGCTTGGGAAGCCGGTGCTCGGCGTCTGTGGTGGCTTCCAGATGCTCTGCAGTCGCATCGACGACACGGTGGAGTCCGGGGCAGGCGCGGTGGCGGGCCTTGGTCTGCTCGACGCGGACATCGAGTTCGGCGCCGACAAGGTGTTGCGCCACCACGAGGCGCCCTTGCGCGGCTACGAAATTCATCACGGACGGCTCACCCGGTCGACCGAAGACGACTGGTGCGATTCGGGCATCTCGCTGGGAATCCGGCGTGCCATGATCCACGGCACCCATTGGCACGGGCTGCTGGACAACGACCACATCCGGCGGCAATGGCTGACCGACGTCGCCGCGGCCGCGGGCAGGGACGAATTCGTGGTCGCCGACGACGTCGATGTCGGCGCGCGCCGCGACGCCCAACTCGACACCATGGCCGATCTGCTCGCAGGCCACCTCGACATCGACGCGGTGATGTCGCTGCTCGACGGGGGAGCGCCGGAGCGGCCGACGATCGTCACGTCGGTCTAATCGTGGCCCGCGCGCACCTTCTCACCGGGTATCGCGCACGACGTGCGCGTCACCAGCGACACCGGTAGCACGGTTCGTCGCCGTAGCCGCCGGTCGGGCTCGTCGAGCCGGGCGAAGAGTCGCTCGGCCGCGAAGCGTCCCATCGCGTCGCCGTCCTGATGGATCACGGTGATCGCGGGCTTGAGAGCGGCTGCTGTCGGGAAGTCGCCGAACCCGAGCAGTCCGATGTCTTTGCGGCGCAACAACTGCAAGGCCGAGATGAGTGCAATGGTGAAGCGTGCGTTGGAGGAGAACACCGCGCTCGGCGGGTCGGGGGCCGCGAGCACCCTGCGCAACGCCGTTGTCAGCGTGGGGATGTCGTGCGCACCGATGTGGACATGGTGGTGTGGCAGGCCCGCCTCGTCCAGAGCCTGCTGCCAGCCCTTGAGCCGCAGCAGTCCCGTGAACGTGTCGTCACCTATGAAGGCGATGCTGCGGTGCCCGTGCGCTATCAGGTGACGAGTTCCATCGCGCCCGCCGCCGACGTCGTCCTGCACCACGGTGTCCGCGGTCAATTGTTGCGGCTCGCGGTCGACGAACACCAGCGGCGTGCGCGTCTGCCACGGCCGCAGATAGGACATGTCCTTGCCGACCGGGCAGATGATCATCCCCGCCACCTGCCGCTTCAACACCGCCTCGATGGATCGCTGTTCGTGCGACGTCTCCCAGCCGACGCTGGTGAGGATCACTGCGGCGCCGCGTTTGCTGGCTTCGCGCTCGACCGCGTCGATGATGCTGGCGAAGAAGGGATCTGCTACACCCGGCACCGCGACGCCGATGGCGGCGTCACGCCCGGCACGGAAGGTGACGGCCAGCATGTTGGGCACGTACTGCAGTTCGTCGATCGCCCGCTCGACGCGTTCACGCACATCGGCGGAGACATAGCGGTCGTTGTTGACCACTCGCGAGACCGTCTTGGCGCTCACGCCCGCGCGGTGGGCGACGTCGCGCATCGTGGCCATCGACGGTTCCCTCCTCGCTCGATCAGCGGCCAGTATGTCACCGATGTCAGACCGCGACGGTCATTTCTCTGACACCGGTGACATATCCGGAAACGTGGCGTACTGTCCGGCACAGGACAACCGCAACGTGACGCAGGCAACAGGACGGGAGGCGCCGAACCAGTGTCTGCGCAACCGCAGCTCCTGCCTCCGAACGTGGTGTCGCACTGGTACCGGGGCGGGCCGGCGTTGGCCGCCTGGCGCGGCCTTCCGCCGATCGGTGAGTCATCTCCCGAGGAATGGGTCGGGGCCACCGTCGCCCGGTTCGGCGAACCGAATCTCGGTCCCGCCCGGCTCGCCGACGGCGGTCTTCTGCGGGATGCGGTCTCGGACGACCCCGAGGGCTGGCTCGGGCGCATCGACGGCGAACCCGGCGACACCGGCATACTGGTCAAATTGCTGGACGCCGGGCAACGGTTACCCGTGCACGTCCATCCCACCCGGGACTTCGCGTGCCGGCATCTCGGGTGCCCGTACGGCAAGACCGAGGCCTGGTACATCCTGCAGGCCGCCGACGATGCCGCAGTCTGGGTGGGGTGGCGCGAAGAGGTTGAGCCCGAACGGCTCTCGGCCCTGGTCGACGCGCAGGACACCGAGGCGATGCTCGCGCTGATGCATCGAATACCAGTGCGGCCCGGTGACGGTGTACTGGTCCCCGGCGGCACCCCGCACGCGATCGGACGGGGCGTGCTGCTCGTGGAGGCTCAGGAACCGACCGATCAGTCGATTCTGTTGGAACGGGTCAACACCACCGCCTCCGACGACGAGATCTTCCTCGGCCTCGACCGTGATGTCGCGCTGTCGGCAGTCGACCCCGCCGCGCTCGCCGACGTCGATCACTTGATGCGTCACGCGCACATCGGCACATCCGATTGACCCCGGCGCTGCCCGAAGCGGCAACGGATTACTTCCGCATGGATCTGCTTGCCAGAGACGCCGTTGTCGCCCCGGGCTTCGCCGTCGCGGTGGTGATCTCCGGCACGGGCCTCACTGAAACCGACGTACGGCGAGCCCGTCGCTGTGGCCGCGGGCAACACGCTTGTCGTGCCCGCATCGTCCGGTCCGTGGCACGTCGAGCGGCGACGTCCGTCTGCTGGTCTGCCGGCCTGGTGACTCCTGGCCACCGCAACGCACGCCGAACACCCGGAAGGGCACGTCATGACCGCAATCCTGGAGGCGCGTGGTCTCTCGCGCAGCTTCGGCCACGTCCGCGCGCTGGACGGCGCCGACTTCGACGTGAACCCCGGCGAGGTCGTCGGCCTCGATCGGCGACAACGGGGCAGGAAAGTCGACGCTCATCAAGGCGCTGTCGGGCAACCTCGACCTCGACGACGGCGACATCTACTTCGAGGGCAACCGGGTCCAACTGTCCGGCCCACGGCACGCGGAAGAACTCGGCATCGAGGTCGTGTACCAGGACCTGGCCCTTGCACCACATCTCAACCCGGTTCAGAACGTCTTCCTCGGCAGGGAGATTCCGCGCAAAGGGATCCTCGGCCATCTGGGGTTCATGGACGAGAAGGCGATGCGCCGCAGCGCGACGGAGTCGTTCGCCGAACTGGGGGCGACGGTGAAATCGCTTGCCTCACCGGTTCGTTCGATGTCCGGCGGCCAGCGGCAGGGAATCGCCATCGCAAGGGCGATGGCGTGGGCGAACAAGGTGCTGATTCTCGATGAGCCGACCGCGGCCCTGGGAGTCGTGCAGACCAAGAACGTGCTCGAGTCGATCAAGCGGGTCAGGGACAAGGGCATCGCGGTGGTGTTCATCAGTCATTCGATGCCGCATGTGCTCGACGTGTGTGACCGAATCCAGGTGTTGCGTCTCGGCAAGCGGGTCGCCACCTACCCGGGACAACAGAGCACCGTCGAGGAACTCGTCGGTGCGATGACGGGTGCGCTGGACTCGCGGGAAGGCGCCGCATGAGTACCGTCGCGAACGAGAAAGCGGTCGTCTCCGGCGCCGACGATATGGACCCGGCACGGTCGCTCCTCAAACGTGTCGCGGGGCTTCAGGCATTCTGGATTCTCGGCGTCCTGATCGTCATCTGCCTGTGCTTCGCCGTCCTTGCCGGGGACCGCTTCCTTTCCACCGGGAACTTCTCGCTGATCTCCCAGAACGTCGCGGTCTGGGCCGTGCTCGGCGTCGGGATGACCTTCGTGATCATCACCTCGGGCATCGACCTGTCGGTCGGTTCGGTGCTGGTGTTCGCGTCGGTGGTGTCGGCGAAGGTGATGGAGGCGATGGGCGGTACGGGCCCAGGGGTCGCCGCGGTGGGTCTTGTCGTCGCGATCCTGGGCGGTATGGCGTGGGGGATCGTGAACGGTGTATTGGTGGCCGTGGCCAAGGTGCCCGCGCTGATCGTCACCCTCGGCACTCTCTCGGTCGCGCTTGGCCTTGCGCAGGTGCTCACCGGCGGCATCGACATCCGGTCGGTGCCCAGTGAGCTGACCGATTTCAGCGTCTACACCAAGGTATTGGGCATTCCCGGCCTGCCGTTCGTGGCGCTGGTGATCGTGGTGCTCGGTGGAATCCTGTTGCACAAGACCAGATTCGGCCTCTACACCTTCGCGATCGGCTCGAACGAGGAGGCGGCCCGCCGCACCGGCATCAAGGTGACACGGCACCTGGTGCTCGTCTACGCGTTCGCGGGCACCCTCGCAGGCATCGGTGCGATCCTCACCCTGGCGCAGTTCGGCACCACCACGATCGCGGGGCAGTCGCTGACCAACCTCAACGTGATCGCCGCGGTGGTGATCGGAGGCACGTCCATCTTCGGCGGCGAAGGCAGCATCTTCGGCACCGTCGTCGGCCTGTTCATCCCCGCGGTGCTGCAGTCCGGGTTCGTCATCATCGGCGTGCAGCCGTTCTGGCAGGGCGTTGCGGTGGGCACGGTGCTCATCGCGGCCGTCTACGTCGACCAGTCCCGGCGCGCCGCCGCACAGCGGGGTGCGCGCTCCAGGAACTTCATCAAACGCAGTAAGTCGCAAAGAAAGGAACGCCAGTGAACCGTAAGCGAGCAATGCTGGTCGCGGGAACGTTGGGGACCGTGGTTCTTGCACTGTCGTCCTGCACGTCGTCGAAACCGCAGTCGGCGAGGTGAGAGCGAGGCGCCGCAACGGCAACGCGCAGGAAGCTGCCGCGACGACCGTGACCGCACCAGCCAAGGCCAGCAAGGAATACAACATTGCGTTGCTGCAGGGGGTGACCGGCGACCAGTTCTACATCACGATGCAGTGCGGTGCCCAGGACGAGGCGGCGAAGCTGGGTGTGAAGGTCTCGACGCAGGGACCGCAGAAGTTCGACCCGACGCTGCAGAAGCCGATCCTCGACTCGATCGTGGCCGCGAAGCCGGATGCGCTGCTCGTCGCCCCCACCGACGTCAAGGCCATGCAGCAGCCGCTCCAACAGGCGGCCGCGGCGGGAATCAAGGTCGTCCTCGTGGACACCACGACCGATGACCCGTCGTACGCGGTGTCACAGATCGCCAGCGACAACGAGGGTGGCGGCCGGGCGGCCTTCGAGGCGATCAAGAAGCTGCGCCCCGAGGGCGGCAAGGTCATGGTGATGAACATCGATCCCGGTGTCTCGACGACCGACGCCCGCGCCAAGGGTTTCGAGGACGCGGTCAAGGGCGACAGCAAGTTCCAGTACGTCGGCGTCCAATACAGCCACAACGATCCGGCGACCGCCGCGCAGCTGATCGGCGCGCAGCTGCAGAAGGACCCGGATCTCGTCGGCGTCTTCGCCACCAACCTGTTCTCGGCCGAGGGTTCGGCCACCGGAGTGCGGCAGGCCGGCAAGAGCGGCCAGGTACAGGTCGTCGGATTCGACGCCGGTCCCAATCAGATGCAGGCGCTGCGGGAAGGCACCGTCCAGGCGCTCGTCGCGCAGGATCCCGGGCTCATCGGCAAGTTCGGTGTCGACGAGGCGGTGACGGCGCTGGAGGGCGGCGAGAACACCAAGAAGGTGCAGACCGGCTTCACGATCATCACGCAAGGACAATCTCGACGGCGAAGGCGGCGCGGCGGCGTACAAGTCGAACTGCTAACCGGCGCCGAGAACTTCGATCAGGTGTGACACCGCGTCAGCGACCGCGTCGCGGGCGGCGCTCAGCGGTGCGCGGGGGTCGACCCCGCCGGTGAGCGTGTCCCTCAGCGCGGCGCTATAGGCGACGTTGAGCGCGGTACCGATGTTGACCTTGACGATGCCGGCCCGCACGGCGGCCCGCAGCGTGTCGTCCGGGACGCCCGAGGAGCCGTGCAGGACAAGCGGAACCGGAACCGCGTCCCGCAGTGCGCCGATCAGGTCGAGGTCGAGTTCGGCGGTCCGGCTGGTCATGGCGTGTGAGCTGCCGACGGCGACGGCGAGCGCGTCCACGCCTGTCGCGCCGACGAACTCGGCCGCCTGCCGGGGGTCGGTGCGGACCCCGGGCGCGTGCGCGCTCACGCCTGGGTGCTCCTTGCCGCCGACGTATCCGAGTTCGGCCTCCACCGCGAGGCCCTGTTCGTGCAGTCCTCGCGCGGCCTCGGCGGTGATCGGCGACGTTCTGCTCGAACGGCAGCGCGCCGGCGTCGACCATGACGGAGGAGTAGCCCGCGCCGCGGCGGCGAGCCACAGGTCGGCCGTCTGCACATGATCGAGGTGCAGGCTGACCGGGATCGCCGCCTCCGATGCCAGCGCGGCCAGCGCGGCGGCCAGCGGCCGGAGCCGGCCGCCGTGGAATTTCACGGTGTTCTCGCTGACCTGCAGGATCACGGGCCGGCCGGCCCGTGCGCGCCGATCACGATGCCCTCGGCGTGCTCGAGTGTGATCGACGTTGAAGGCCGCGACGCCTGTCCGCTCGCACCTGGCGTCGTCGACGAGCGAGGCGGTGGTGACCAGCGGCATGTTGCTCCTACTTGACGTGTTCCCAATTAGACGCAACCATATCCATGTAAACCCAATTGGCAATGCCTGTGATCGGAGGGTGGATGGCCGCTTTCGCGGGTCTCGACGTCGGCACGACGTCCAGCAAGGCCGTCGTCTACGGCGAGGACGGCGCCGCGCTGGGCATCGGGCGCGTGGCGACGGTTGGGATGTCGGCCCGCAGGGCACTCAGACCGACGCGGAGGCCCTGTGGTGCAGCGCGCTGACGCGCTGAGCGAAGCCGCCGCAGCGGCGCGACAGCCGATCGCCGCAGTCGGCATCACCTGCATGGGGGAGTCCGGCGTCCTCACCGACGCCCGCGAGCGGCCGCTGGCGCCGGTGATCGCTTGGCATGACGACCGCGACGGCGACGAAGTCGCCGATCTCGTCGCGAAGCTCGGTACCGAGGCGTTCGGCGGCATCGCGGGAAAGCCTGCGCGCGGCCAGTTCTCGCTGACGAAGCACCGCTGGCTGCGCGAGCACCTTCCCTCCGCCCGCGCCGCGACGATGCGTTTCGACGTCGGCGGCTGGGTGGTGCGACGCCTCGGCGGGGATGCCGTGCTCGAGCTGTCGCTGGCCGGGCGAACCGGGTGGCTCGACATCGCTACGCATGATTGGTGGGACGACGCGTTGGCGTGGTCCGGAGCCACCCGCGAATTGATGCCGCCGCTGGTTGCGGCGGGCGCACCGGTTGGCCGGATCACCTCCGACGAGGTGGACCCGCTGTTAAGGGTGCGTTGCTCACCCTCGCGGGACACGACCACCAGGCGTCGGCACTCGGCGCGCGTGCCGACGGAGCGGGCCATGAACTCGACTCGTCGGGTACCGCAGAAGCATTGGTGCGCACCGTGTCCCGCGTGCCGGACCGTTCCGAAGCGGCCCGGTTGGCCGCTGCGGGTATCACGACGGATCCGAGCATCGAACCCGGCCATTGGACGCTGCTCGGCGGCACCGAGGGCGGGCTGGCGCAGAACCGTGTGCTCGAGATGCTCGGGGTGAGCACCGACGAGCTGGCAACGCTTGACGCCGCCGCCGAGCAGGCGCCGCGAGGCCGGGTCGTCGTCGGGGGCCTCGGCGGCGACGCGCTCACTCTTGCTGGCATCACGGGCGGAGTCGGACCCGGCGAAGTGTGGAAGGCGGTGGTCGCCGCCGCCGCCGACCAAGCGATGGCACTGCACCGCGCGATGGACGACGTCGTCGGACCCGCGGTACGCGTGGTAGTCACCGGCGGGTGGCGGCACAGCGCAGAAGTCATGCGCGCCAAGCGTGCCCGCTTCCGTGGCCTCGAGGTCTCCAACCTCGACGAGGCAGGCACGCTCGGCGCGGCGACACTCGCCGCGCGGGCGGCAGGCGCGATCGGACCGCATGAACACCTGGGCGCACAGTGATCTCGCCGGGCGGACATGGTTCGCAGACGAACGGCACGCCGAGGTACTGCGCTTGCTGGTCACCCAGCGCCGCGTCGAAAGTGCCGGCCTGGCAAAGCACTTCGGCGTCAGTGCCGAGAGCATTCGCAAGGACCTGGCTCAGCTCGAGGCGCGTGGACTGCTGCGCCGGGTGCACGGTGGCGCCGTCCCCAGCCGGCGCCAGAACGAGGAGCCCGCAGTCACCGCCCGCACCGAACACGCCGAGAAGAAAACCGCCATCGCCAACCACGCGCTGCGCTTCGTACCGGACGGCGGCACGCTTCTCCTCGACGCGGGGTCTACCACGTTGCGGTTGGCCCAACTGCTGCCCGCCGATCGCGATCTCATGGTCTACACGAACGCGCTTCCGCTGGCATCGACGCTGCTGCAGCGGGGCATCGCCGTCGTCAGCCTCGGTGGTCGGCTGAGGCCTGAGACGGCGGCCGCGGTGGGCCCCCTGACCGTCGCCGCCCTCAGCGAGATCAACGTCGACGTGGCGTTCCTCGGCACCAACGCGTTCTCCCTCGACCGGGGTCTGACCACACCGGACGCTGACGAGGCGCTGGTGAAGCACGCGATGCTGGCCGCCGCCCGACAGCGGGTATTCCTGGTTGACACAAGCAAATTCGGCCGCGAAAGCCTGGCCAACATGCGTCGCTCAACGATATCGACGTCTTGGTGAC